>JAJFHE010000034.1 GCA_021775755.1 Hyphomicrobiales bacterium
GCAGGGGCCGCAAGTCGGGAATGTAGTTCGGGCGCCTTCCCGCGCCGACCGCGTTGCGGCGGCGCAGGCCGATGCGTCAAGTCTTGCGGAGTTCATCGAAGGGCAGGCGGACATCCCGCGGGGAACCGTGGAATCCGTCGATAGCCGGGCGCGGCGCGCCACCTCGTTTCTTGCCGCCGACCGCTCGGACGGCCGCGAGGCCGTTGTGCGCTTCGGCCAGCAGTTCGGACTTTCCCCCGACGAGGCGATTGCGCTCGACGCCCTGGCCCGCGCGGCGCCGGGAGACACGCTTGAGAACCTCTCCTTGTTGCAGGGGCAGGCCGGCGGCGGGGCGCTGCAGGAGGTGTTGCGTGACGCGTATCTCGATCTGACGGACCCGGACATAACCGCCGCCGAGCGTCAGGAAATCCTCGATGGTGTCCTGCAGCGCTGGGCAAAGTTCGGCGCCGATGCGGATGCGCTTCACGGCGGCACGAAGACCGGCGAAGCGCAGTTGTCGCGGATCGCGCAACAGCGCGTCACCGCGGTCTTCGGGTCGGCGGAGAACCTGAGCGCCGAAGAACAGGCAGAGGTGTTCGACAGGGCCGGGCTCGATATCGACCTGTCGCTCGCTGTCATGAGTGCCGTCAATGCTACGCGTGAAAACGCACTGGAAGTGGCGGCCCGGCTCGACACCACCCTTGCCGGTCTTCCCGGCCTGCAGGCACTGCTCCAAGCCTATCTGAACGAGATCGCCAGTGGTAGCGACCCTGCCGCCGCGCGGCAGCAGCTCTCCGCCGAACTGCACCGGATGCTGCCCTTTCTCTTGGAAGATCCGACAGCTTCGCCCGAAATACGCCGGCTGATCTCCGAAGGCGCTGGCCTGAACAGAAACAGTACAGTGGAAGACGTTCAGGCAGTGGGCGGGCTGTTCATCGAAAACGTGCCGGGCATTGCAGAAGGCATCTCTGCTTACGAAGCAGGTATCGCCGTCATCGCTACCATTGAGGCTATCCGTGAGGGGCGCATACTCGATGCGCTCGGTGATGGTGCCGACTTTGGGCTCGCCGCTGTGGGGGCCGTTCCGCTTCTCGGCACGGGACTCCGGACAGCAGGAAGCGCCGGGCGGTTCATGCGGCGCCTGCTAGCAGCACTTACTCGTGGCGGCAGAATCAGCCGTGCCCGGCTCAACGAGCTGATCGAACTTGCCGGTAACAGAACTCGAACCGGCGAGGCCGGATCTGCTGCGGGCAACGGCAGACTCAACATGGTCGCAGGCCGAGACTCAGGGCGTGGCGGTAGCCGCGGCAGGAGCCAGGACCGCGATGCCGGTGCTGAGAGAACCGACCGGCAGAGACCTGCCGATGACGACAGCGGTGGTGGCGGCCAGGACGGCAATGGCGACCGCGACCGAAATGACCGTCGACGGTCGCGTGAAGAACTTGAACGCCGAAGCGACTTCGATGCAGGCGAGACCGGGTCGGTTAGCAGGTCACGGTTCGCCGAAGGTAATGAGGGAGATAAAGATTTTCTGCGCCACCGCGAGATCGTGCATGGCGGCGTGCCACTCGGCTTCGATAACATCGAGCAGGTCAATGTCGTGTCGCGGGTGATGGCCGATGGCCTCGCCGACGCCGGCTTCGGGCGAGCCATGATCGTCATGCGCGGCAGCTCCGTGATGGGACGAGCATTTAACAGGGAAGTTGGAAATTTCTCAGGACATCTGTTTGATGACGGAAGGGGGTTGAGTGATTTTGATCTCGCCGTCGTTCATTCCAGACTTACGAGGTTCGCCCGAGAACGAGGATTTGGCGCCGGGGGGAACAGAACTTCTGCACTTAGAGATGAAGAGTTGCGTGAACTCGGCCTTGGAAGCCTGATCGAAGAGATTAGGGCTTCATTGCCCGAGCATATGCACGACCGTATATGTTCCATCATGTTTTATGCCGATACCAGATCCCTGACACGTCGAGGCCCGGCAATGTTTATGGACACAAATCCCTGATAAAAAGGATCTAGAAATGTCACCTACAGAACTATTACGCTCAATCTTGCTATTTGGCATAAGGCTTGATGATCTACATAGAGCCGGGGAACTTATACGGGGCGCGTCAAAAGAAGATTTCTGGTTCAAGGATAATGAAGCTTTTGGTCCGCATTACACAACGTGTCGACCGTCAAAAGATCCGTACTTGCATCTTGTCTCCAATCTTGTTGAGGAAGATGGCGAAAAGTTTTTTCGCAGAGAAATGCACCGACAGTTTCCTCTATTGCTCCAGATTGTCGGCTACGAGCATGGCGATAATCTTGAGCATAGCATTTTGAACGCCGAGGAATTGAAGGCGAGTCTTCTGAGAAAATGGGAGCGGGGTTCAACCTGATTGTGGCGACGTGCCCAGTGCGGCATCTGCAGGTGGCCTGACCCTTCCGATACAACGCACCGACCTTCACATTGCGGGTTGCAATCTGTGTCTGGAATTCCGGCGACACGATATTTAATTCGAGCAATCAAATTCAGTTCAGTCTCTGTCATGTGGAACACAGCTCTTGCCCATTGTGACACAGAGACTGTCGCACACGCCTGCTAATTAAGTATTGTGTCCCTGTAATTTGCGCGGCAGCATCATGTTCTCAATCGCCGCTGCCGGTGGAGAAGACGACGATGAGGGGAGGGAGGACGAGGAAGCACAACCAGCATCCAGTCTTGGTGACCGCGATGCGGTAGCGTCCGTGCCGCCGGATGGTCCGGAGGATGACGAGGAAGGCGGCACCAGCCGACCTCAAGACGGCGACGAAGATGAAATTGAACATTCAGCAACAATAAGGGAGGATAAAGCGCCCCACATTTTCCGAAAAAGTCATGGACATATCGAACGCGACACAGTTGAAAGTCGGCAACTTCTCGAAGGGACGGTGACAAGAAACAACTTTCTTGGAACCGATAGTCTTGGCGGGAGCAACTGGTATGCCCGACTTCTTCCCGATGGCCGTCAGATCTGGGTTCAGGTCAGGAATGGTCAGATCCGCAATGCCGGCATAAACGACGAACCGTATGTGTTCGACCCCTCAAGGGGCATGGTGCACCCGACGATTCCGTAGGAGCAATATGTAATGACTCAGAATGAAGTGACATCACTGCAAACCCTGAAAGTGGCGAGAAAGTTTGCCGCACGCCAGCTGACCCTCATGAACGGCCCCGAGGATCTGGCGGAAGTGCGCCGGCACATGGAGGCGAACGAGGATGGAACCCTGAAGAACCCGGCGGAACAGGAGAAATGGCACGAGTTTTTTCGTGCACAAGTGCTTCAGTACGCGGCGGAGCAAAAAGGTCTGGCGTCGGCGCCCTTCGCGGAAGAGGTTCCCGACGATGCCACGTTACCGTCCGAATGGGCATACCGGGCCGCGTTCTGGTATTTGGCGCACCTGTTTCAAGATTTTATGAAGGAGTCCGATGACCTGCCGGTGATGTTGGGATCTATGTGGCCTCAGGAATCACGACAGTCAATGGATCCCGCATATGCAGACGACTGGAACGATTGTGTGCAGGAGTTTTTCGAAGAGGAACGGTCACGTTAAGTCCAATGAGCCGAACTACTTCCATCGGAGATCCGATGCACACCTTGCGGGGGTCCTCGGGACAGGGCATCCGAATTTCGAGGGCGCGATATTTGTGAAATCCAGGGACATGTACCTAACTAACAGCAGTCTAATTCCCGGGGATGCGATGCCTAATTCTGCCAGTCTAATTCTGTCCTGTCTCTGTCAAGTCGCCCACAGTTCTTGGCCATCGTGACACAGCGACTGTCGCACACGTTTTCTAATTAGGTACAGTGTCCCTGCAATCACTGCAATCACAGGTACTATGTCCCTGTAATCAAGACGGCACACAGCAATTCCAAGCACTGAAAGTCAGAGGTGATGGAGCAGGGGCCGCGCAATGCGGCCCCTGTCCTGTTTGTGTGTAACGCTGCACCGGCCGGCGGTTACTCCCGCCAGAACGCCTTGAAGGCTTCGCGGGCCACGTCTTCGCGCTTTAGTCCGACGTCGCGGATGATGCGTTCGTCCTGGGCCAGAAGCTCGCGCAGTTCGCGCCGTTGAGCGGCCCGTGCGGCCCAGATATAGGGGGTATTGATGGCCGCCTGCAGAACTTCGAAAATATGAGGTTTCGTCACAGAATGCGTATGAACGGTGTGATCGTAAGGTGCGGTGCTCATCGTTTTTCTCCTTTGTTTCTGGTGCATAGATGGCGGTTTGCGGGGCGATTGACAAACGATCTATTTTCGCTAGATTTGTGAGTATTAATCACAAATAGAGTATCGCCATGTTGCGCCGCCTGCCGCCCATGAACGCGCTGCGCGCCTTTGAGGCGGCGGCGCGACACGAAAGTTTCTCCAAGGCCGCCGATGAGCTGTTCGTGACCCATGGCGCGGTGAGCCGCGCCGTACGCCAGCTGGAAGACGAGCTTGGCCAGACGCTGTTCCGCCGCACCACCCGTTCGGTGAAACTGACCGGGTCGGGGGAGGCCTATGCGGAAGAAGTCCGCGCCGTGCTCGACCGCCTGTGGCGCGCTACCGAACGCGCGCGCCTGCAGACCACGGCGGGTGCTCTCATGGTGTCGGCGCTCGATTCCTTCGCCAGCAAATGGCTGCTGCCGAAGCTGCACGACTTCCGTGCCCATTTCCCCGATATCGACGTGCGCCTGTCGACATCGGACGGGCTTGTCGATTTCATCCATGACGACATTGACATTGCCGTGCGCTACGGACAGGGCACCTATGCCAATCTCAAATCCGACTACCTGATGGGCGAGGACCTCTATCCCGTCTGCAGCCCGGCGCTGCTTGAAGGCGACAAGCCGCTGCGCTGCCCCGACGATCTGCGCCATCATTCGCTGATCCACGATGTGTTCTTCGTCGACTGGAAAATGTGGCTGACGGCCGCCGGCATCGAAAACACCGATGCGTTGCGCGGTCCCACATACGAGTCCTCCGACCTGTGCGTGCAGGCCGCCGTCCAGGGCGACGGCGTGGCGCTTGGCCGAAGCGCGCTCGTGGAAGACGATATCGCCGCCGGCCGTCTCGTGCGGCCCTTCGACCTGCAGCTTTCCGCCCTTTACGCCTACTACGTGGTCTATCCGCAGGGCGCCCTTGAAAATCCCAAGGCGGCGGCGTTCCGCGACTGGATCATCGCCCAGGCAAAACATGAATGACATCGCGTGACATCAAGGCCCCATCCGGGTTAAAAGCCGCGCGATGACCGCATTGGACCACATCCGCAATTTCTCCATCGTCGCGCATATCGACCACGGCAAATCGACCCTTGCCGACCGGCTGATACAGCACTGCGGCGGCCTCACCGCGCGTGAAATGCGCGAGCAGGTGCTCGATTCCATGGAGCTTGAGCGCGAGCGTGGCATCACCATCAAGGCGCAGACCGTGCGGCTTGAGTACAAGGCTTCCGATGGCGAAGCTTATGTCCTCAACCTGATCGACACACCGGGCCATGTCGATTTCGCCTATGAGGTGAGCCGCTCGCTTGCAGCCTGTGAAGGCTCACTGCTCGTCGTCGACGCGAGCCAGGGCGTCGAGGCTCAGACGCTCGCCAATGTCTACAAGGCGATCGAGAACAACCACGAGATCGTGTCCGTCCTCAACAAAATCGACCTGCCCGCCGCCGAGCCCGAACGCATCCGCGCGCAAATCGAAGATGTCATCGGTATTGACGCGTCGGACGCGCTTGAGATCTCCGCCAAGACCGGGCTGGGCATCGAGGACGTGCTTGAAGCCATTGTCGCCCGCCTGCCGGCGCCCGCAGGCGATGCTGCAGCGCCCTTGAAGGCGCTTCTCGTCGACAGCTGGTACGACGCCTATCTCGGCGTCGTCGTGCTCGTGCGCATCATCGATGGCGAGTTCAAGAAAGGCCAGAAGATCAAAATGATGTCGACGGGGGCGGCTTATCAGATCGACCAGGTCGGTATATTCAGGCCCAAGCAACAGAAGACCGACAAGCTCGGACCGGGCGAGATCGGCTATTTTACCGCCGCCATCAAGCAGGTGGCGGATACGGCTGTCGGCGACACGGTCACGGAGGAAAAGCGACCGACGCCTGAGCCGCTGGAGGGTTTCCGCCCCGCCCAGCCGGTCGTGTTCTGCGGATTCTTTCCGCTCGATTCAGCCGAGTTCGAGGCGATGCGCGAGGCCATGGGGCGGTTGCGCCTCAATGATGCAAGCTTCCACTACGAGATGGAAACCTCAGCCGCGCTCGGCTTTGGCTTTCGCTGCGGGTTTCTCGGGCTTTTGCATCTGGAGATTATACGCGAGCGCATCGAGCGCGAATTCGACATCGAACTCATCACCACCGCGCCGAGCGTCATCTATCATGTTTACCTGACGAAGGGCGATATGCTGGAGATCCACAATCCTGTCGATCTGCCCGACCCGGTGCGCATCGAACATATCGAAGAACCCTGGATCGACGCCACCATCCTCGTGCCGGACGAATATCTCGGCGCCGTGCTCAAGCTGTGCGAAGACCGGCGCGGGCGGCAACAACAGCTCACCTATGCCGGCACTCGCGCCATGGTCGTTTATCATCTTCCTTTGAACGAAGTGGTGTTCGATTTCTACGACCGACTCAAGTCGATCTCACGCGGCTATGCGAGCTTCGACTATCAGATCACCGGCTACGAGCCCGGCAATCTCGTGCACATGTCGGTGCTCGTCAACGAGGAGCCGGTCGACGCGCTCGCCACCATCGTTCATGCCGGGCGCGCCGAGCAGCGCGGCCGCGTTATGTGCGAGAAGCTCAAGGAGCTGATCCCGCGCCACCTCTTCAAGATCCCGATCCAGGCGGCTATCGGCGGGCGCATCATCGCGCGTGAAACGCTCGGTGCCATGCGCAAGGACGTCACCGCGAAATGCTATGGCGGCGACATTACGCGCAAACGCAAGCTTCTCGACAAGCAGAAGGCCGGCAAGAAGAAAATGCGCCAGTTCGGCAGGGTCGCAATCCCCCAGGAAGCCTTCATCTCCGCGCTCAAGATGGACGAGAACTAAGACGTGGATTCATGATTGCGCAATCCGAGACAGGCTGAGGCCAGCTTCACAAAGGCTAGACAGTCTGCCGCGAGCCTCTCGTATCTGGTTGCGATCCGGCGGCAGTGCGTGGTCGGGGTGGAAAACCGCTCAAGGTGATCGCGGGCCAGATAAAGGCCCACTCACCGTTGGTGAGTTCGTGGCGCGGCTCCAAGCTCCTTTTGCAGCTTGAATCACAACCAGACCGTGATTGGCAACACCCCTCTGCATGTCCGTTTTCGGGGGCCAGTTCAACCGGTCATTCCAGCCCATGTGGAGTTATGCCCGTTTTCGAGGGCACAGCGGACAGGCCCAAGAGCCATTCGGCAGGCATCCTTTATGAGTACACCGCCCGACCTCTAGTCCGCTTCCGGGTGCTCGCTTGCCATATCGACCAGGGCGCCGGGCTTTGACAGCGCATCGCGGATGTCTTCGGGGATCGGGATCGACCGGATGTTGCCGTCTTCCTGGATCTGGGCATAGATCCGGATGGCGCGGCCCATGGTGATCAGCTCGCCGGAGGACGAATGCTCCGCCTTACAGTCCCAATGCAGTGTCGATGTGCTCATCTTCGACAGCTGAATGATTGTACGCACGCGGTCGCCGTAGGCCGCCGGTCCGATGAACTTGAAATGCACATCGCCCATAACGAAGGCGCACCGCTTTTCGGCGATCATCTTGTTGGTCGGGAACCCGATGGCGCGCAGGAGGTCATGTTCCGTGTCGTTGAACCACGCCAGCATGAGCGGGAAATAGACCAGCCCGAACGGGTCCGACTCACCCCAGTTTACGGTGAGTTCGCGCGAATACATGATCATGAAGGCAGCTCCGGCCAAGTGTGAAATCGCCCCAACTTAATCTGATTGCCGGCCCGATGGAAACGGGCTTTGGCACAGAGTAAACGCCTAGGTCGCCGGTCGGTTTTCTCAGTCCGGCTTTTCGCGTTTGGTCAGGCCGGTTGGCGGCAGAGGGGCGACGTCGCATCGCCCACATGGGCCGGCAGAGTATCTGTGATGTCGATCCAGGTAACTTTGTCGCCGGCGAAGACGTGCCGTTCGGGGCTGATGCGCTGAGGCTCGTCGAGGCTGCCGGCGGTGATGTCCCAATAGCGCCGATAATGATCTGAACGGGCAAGCACGTGGGTGCCGCAGGCGGCGCAGAAACCGCGTTCTGCCCATGCGCTTGACGGATACCAGACCGGATTTCCGGTAACGGTCACCGTTTCCTTCTTCGCCGTGAGCCAGGTGAGGAACCCCGCGCCGCTGACGCGCCGGCACAAACTGCAGTGACAATGGCTGACGACGCGCGGCTCGCGGTTGATGAGATAGCGGATCGATCCGCACAGGCAGCCGCCTTCCAGTGTCGCTTCATCGGGCATTCCAGTTTCCTCCGAGCGGTCGATCAAAGGATCCCCGGCGTCGGGTGTCCGGTGCGGGGGCGGTTGTGCAACGGTACGCCGGCTCAACTTCGTGCGCCACAGCCGCGAGCTTGGATTTTCGCTCGATGCCATTCGCGGATTGATTGATCTCGCGCAACATCCAGAGCGCACCTGCGCCGATGCCGACAGATTTGCCGCGGACCACTCGCGCGATGTGGAGGCGAAAATCGAGCAGCTCACACGGCTGAAACGAGAACTGGAACGTATGATCGACCATTGTGCCGGCGGTACGGTCGGAACCTGTCGGGCGATCGAGACGCTCGCCGACCATACACTTTGCGAAGGAGCGAACGCGTGAACGGCCTGTACGCCGAACGTCTCTTCGTCATTACCGGGCGAAGACCCGGTGATCTCCCGCGGCATGGAACTGGTGGGTGGAGATGGTCGGATAACGTCCGCGCATGATGTTCCAGGACTACGTCTCGCCGCTCTCCGCCAACGCCTGCAATGCCTCACCCGTCAGCACATAGGGCACCTCGTTGCTCTGCGCCATGCCGATACGCTCATAGAAGCCGCGCGCATCGTTGTCGACATGCACATGCAGGTCCACGCGCGCGCACGCGTGCTCCCGGGCAATGGCGGCAACCCGTGCCATCAAGCGGCGTCCGAGCGCATAGCCGCGCGCCCAGTCCGCGACAATGAGGTCGTTCACGAAGAGACAGCGTTTGCCGCTATAGGTCGTGTAGGTGAAGAACCAGACCACGAGGCCGGCCACCCGGCCATCGATCTCCGCCACCAGCGTTGCATAGTGGCGCTCCGGCCCAAAAGCATCGCGGCGGACATCCTCGCGGCTGCTGTCGAATTTCTCTCCTTCGCCGACATGATGCGCCAGATCGCGCAGCAGCTCGAACACCGCGTCGACATCGGCTTCGCGGATTTCGCGGATGGAAACCTGAGCCATGACGCTAGAATTTCACGTCGTCGCCACCCTTGAGCTTCAGCATCTCGCGCGCTTCATCGGGCGTGGCGACATCAAGCGACAGCCCTTCGAGCACCTGACGCATTTTGGTAACCTGGGCGGCATTGCTTTCGGCGAGCTTGCCGGGGCCAAGCCACAGCGAATCCTCTATGCCGACGCGCACGTTGGAGCCCATCGACGCACCGATAGTGGCGAGCGGGATCTGATTGCGTCCCGCACCCAAAATCGACCACTGGTACTGATCGCCGAACAGGCGGTCGGCGGTGCGGCGCATGTGCATGAGGTCTTCAGGGTGCTGGCCGATGCCGCCGAGAATGCCGAACACGCTTTGCACGAACAGCGGCGGCTCGACGATGCCGCGCTCCAGAAAATGCGCCAGCGTGTAAAGATGCCCGATGTCATAGCACTCGAACTCAAAGCGCGTGTTGTTACCGCGGCACGTCGTGAGGATCGTTTCGATATCCTTGAACGTGTTCTTGAAAACATTGTCGCGGCTGTTTTCGAGGTGCTGGCGTTCCCATTCGTGCTCGAAGTCCTTGAACCGGTCGAGCATCGGGAAAATGCCGAAATTCATCGAGCCCATGTTGAGCGAGGCAACCTCCGGCGCGAACTCGACCGCCGGGCGCATGCGCTCCTCAACAGTCATGCCGAGACCGCCGCCGGTTGTGATGTTGACCACTGCCTTGGTCGACTGTTTGATGCGCGGCAGAAACTGATTGAAGACTTCAGGGGCTTGCGTCGGGCGGCCGTTTTCAGGGTCGCGCGCGTGCAGATGGATGATCGAGGCGCCCGCTTCATAGGCGCCGATCGCGGCTTCGGCGATTTCGTCGGGCGTCACTGGAATATGCGGTGACATGGAGGGCGTGTGGATTGAGCCCGTTACCGCGCAGGTGATGATGACTTTGCGTGCCTTTGCCATGTGTGTCCCTCAAGTGTTGTCGTTTGACTTCTTCGGTTATGCGCCAGGGGTTCCTGACCCTAGGCACTGAATTGCTTACGATGCGCTTCTGCCGCACGCGCCACGGCATCCTCGTCGAGTTCAAATCCAAGGCCGGGGCCGGTGAAGACCGGCAACTGGCCATTGTTCAGCGCAAGATCCGGCGCGGCGACGATGTCCTCCACGAGGAAGTGGTTCATATACTGATTGCCGTCGTCAAGATTGGCGATTGCCGCTGCCGCCTGAATGCTGGCGCAAGTCGTGATGCCGCTCTCATAGAGACCGTGCAGGCAAATGTTGATGCCGGCGGCCTCCGCGATATGCGCCGCCTTGCAGAACCGGGTCAGGCCGCCGGTCTCGTGCAGGCCGAGCACGATCATGTCGGCGGCGCGCCTGCGGCACACTTCGAACACGTCACTGGGTGTGAATGCCGACTGATCGGCGGCAATCGCCACGGCGCTTGAGCCCTTTACCTGCAACAAGGCGTTGATGCTTTCACTCGATGTCGGCTGCTCTATGAATTCTATGCCATAGGCGGCGACTTGCGGGATCATGCGTCCGGCGGTCAGTGGATCCCAGTGCTCGTTCGGGTCGAGGCGAAGCCGCCGGTTGCCGATCGCTTCGCGCACCTTGGCGACAATTTCAAGATCGAGCGCATCACCGCGGCCGACCTTGACGTAAATCACCTCGCAGCCGTCATCCGCCAGAGCCTTGGCGCCGGCTGCAAGCTCTTCGGCTGTGTCGCCCTGCGGAAACCCGAAATACTGCACATGATTGCGCCGCGCACCGCCAAGAAGCTGGTGTGCCGGTTTGCCCGTGGCCTTGCCCATGACATCCCACAGTGCCATCTCCAGACCGGCGAGAACCTGGCCCGCATAGCGCGGCGAGCTGCAAGTGCCCATCGCCTGAAACAGCGCCTGATAGACAAGGTGCATAAGTCCGGAGTTTTCGAACGGGTCGTGCCCGATGCAGTATCCGGCGGCCTTTGCGAGATGCGCCTCAATGGCGCCCGCCGACGGCGACCCGACGCTCTCGCCATAGCCGGTGATGCCTTCGTCGGTGTGCACCTCGACAAGGATGAGCTCCGCGCCGTCGATGGTGCCCTGCGCCCAGTGATAGCGGATCTTGTAGGGCAGAAAGATCGGTGTGGTTCGGATTTCCGTAATTTTCATGGGCGCACAGTGGCGCAAGGCCGGTCCGTGTTCAAGCGGCAAAAATCGCCGTATCAGCCACGGTGAAAGCTCGCGCCGCCGAACACTTGCCGCGTCGGCATGATCTCTATCTGGGTGATGTCGACATGCGCCGGTGCGCAGAGAACATAGTGCACGCAGTTGGCGATATCGACGGGTTCGAGGCATTCGTAGCCGTCGTAATAGCGTCGCTGCGCTTCGTCCCGGTCGCCGCCGACCATCTCCGCATGCATGCCGCTAGCGACGCGGCCGGGAAGGATCTCCGACACCCGAATGTCGCTGCCATGCAGGTCGAGCCGCAAATTCTGGGTCAGCATGTGAATGCCCGCCTTGGTCGCGGCGTAAAACGGTTCGCCGGATATCGGATAGCTGCCGGCGGTCGAGCCGAAATTCACGATGTGCCCGCGGTTGCGTTCGATCATGCCTGGCAGGGTCGCGCGCAGGCAGTTGAGGGTGCCGACGAGATTAACGGTAATAAGGTCATGAGCCATTTCCGGCGGCGTTTCATGAAGCTTTGTTTCCGCGCCGAGCACCGCGGCGCAGTTGATCACGATGTCGAACGCGCGACCGTCGCACAATGTGTCCACGGCGGCGGCGTCGGCGATGTCGACTTCCACGCACTCCGCTCCGGTATCTTGCGCGAGTGCGGCGAGCTTCTCCGTTTCAGGCGACACTGCTGTAACCGCAACGTCATCGGCCCGCAGCAGCCGCACGATCTGTGAGCCGATGCCTCCTGATCCACCAGTCACCAGCGCACTTGTAAGACCAGGTCCGATCATTCAGTTTTCTCCGTTCATGGCTCAAGAGTTATTGGCACCGGGAGACTCTGACGCTTGTTCGCGCAGTACCCGCCGGAGCACCTTGTTGGCGGCACTCTTGGGCAGGGCGTCGACGAACATGTAGCGCTTCGGGCGCTTGTAGTTGGCGAGCGTGCTTTGCTGACAAAACGCATCGAGTGTATCGGCACCGACATCCTCGCGCGCGGCAACCACGCAAGCGACGACAATCTGACCCCAGTAGTCGTCCGGTGTGCCGATGACCGACACTTCCGACACGCCCGCATGGTCCTGCAGGATCGCCTCGACCTCTTCGGGGTGGACGTTTTCGCCGCCGGTGCGGATGACATCGTCGACACGGCCAATCAGATCCATGTCGCCGTCTTCGCTCGCCAGACACACATCGCCCGTGTAGTACCAGCCATCGCGCAGCTTTTCCGCCGTCACATCGGGCCGGTTAAGGTAGCCGGTGAAGATCGTGTCGGCACTGGCATCGACGATAAGCTCGCCTTCTTCGCCGGGCGAAACAATATCGTCGGGCGTTGAGTCGAAGCGGACAAGCCGGACGTTGGCGTAAAACCCGGGCCGCAACCGCGCCGGCCTGCCCACGGGGTCGGGGTGGTAGAGCGAATTCATGGTTTCCGTCGTGCCGTAAATGTGAATCACGCGGCCGCCCCACTCCTGGTCCATCTGATCGAGCAACTGCGGCACGATGGACGCACCGCCATAGAGTGAAAACTCAAGCGATGCCATCTTCTCCGGCGCGTAGTTGGGCACTTTCGTCATTGCGAAAAAGATCGTCGGCACCGTGAACATCAGCGTAATGCGATGGCGTTCCACCATCTCCACAGCCAGTGCCGGGTCGAATTGCGACAGCACGTAGTAGGTGCCGTTATAGGCAAGCGAGATGAGAAAGTTTCCCCAGAACCCGATGCAGTGGCTCAAAGGTGTGAGGCCCAGCACCCGGTTGTGGGTGCCAAACGTGATGCCGACCTGTGTGGACAGCCATATGAGGCGTGACAGAGTGGTACGCTGCGGCGTTTCCACGCCCTTCGGCAGGCCGGTGGTGCCGGAGGTATAGAATATGAACGCGAGGTCCTCCTCGTGCGGTCGCGGCGGCGGCAATGCGTTCGCATCGCCCCGGCAGCCGGCGATATCCTTCGTTCCCGGCACGGCGCCACCGACGCTCCATATCGGCGCTCCGTCCGGCAGCGCGCCGGCAACACTGTCGGCAAGCTCCGCGCTTGCCGGAATGACGGCGCCTTTCATCGCGCCATCGGCGACGAGCGTTGCGATGTCGGCCGGCTTGAGCCGCGCATTGATCAACGCCGGCACCGCGCCCAGCCGGCAGATCGCCAGAAGCGACAGACAATGTTCGTAGCAGTTCGGAAGGACGGTTGCACACCGATCGCCCGGTTTGAGACCGGCTTCGGTAAATCCGGCGGCCAGCGCTTCGGTTTCCTTTACGAGCTCGCGGAACGTCGGTGCCCGGTCGGTGACGTCGTCCACAATGGCGACATGATCGGGCGTTCGTTCAGCCGACATGCGCAGAAGATCGAATACGGTTTCCATCGGTTGAACGTATCTCCCTGTGAGCGAATTTACCGCTGCACGACGCCATTGAGGAACAGATCGGCAATAGTGTCGGCAAGGCGATCGAGGTTATCTTCGGCAACGCCGTCGCGATAGATCGCCGGATTGTGGCACAGCGCAAACAGACTTGATGCCGCAAATTTCACATCGCACCGCGCACTGACTTCTCCGTTCGCGACGCCCTCGGCCATAAGGCGTTCGACCAGCGCTTCATAGGCGCGGGTGATCTTGCCGACCTCGCGGCGAGCACCGTCGGGCAGATCATGGCGGCAGGTGAGAAACGTAACATAGTGCTCCGGCCGCTGTGTCAGGATGTGCAAATGCGCGCGCAACGTGAGGCGCAGCTTTTCCTCGAAATTTCCCTCGCCATCGAGAATGGCGGTCATCCGGCGGATATAGCCGTCAAGCGCCACAATGCAGATTTCCGCCAGCGCTTCGTCTTTTGAGCTGAAGTAATAGTAGAGATTGCTCTGGCGCATGCCGAGGCGTGCGGCGATCGCAGAGGTGCTGGCGCGCATATAACCGACTTCGGCAAAGACCGCAGCGGCGGCATCCAGGATCTCCGCCCGGCGCCGGGCGTGGTTGGCAGCCTTGAAGGTCCCTTTTCCGGGCGCTTCGACCGGCGCCGTCATGATGGCGTCCTTTGCATTTGATTAGTCTATCAAGAATTTGATTGACCGATCAAACTCAATTTCTTACGATTTTGCCATGAGTGAGGAACACCAGTCAGGTGTTGCGGAAGCGCACCCGCCGCCTCCCGCCCCGGAGACGGCAACCGAAATTATCAAGGCACTTGCGCTCAAGGCCGGTGGCGATGTGTGCGGCATCGCCGATCCACATGCCTGGGACGATTACGCACCTGAGGGCTATCGCCCTTATGACACTTTGCCGGGCTGCAAGGCGGTCGTTGTGGTTGGTTCCCGCGGTCCGACCGCGGGCGCCTGGCGCTCGCCGGATTCCCGCATCATCGAGGTCAACGGCTATGATTTCGCCAATGACCGCGCCATCCATGTCGTCGCCAATCACATTGAAACGCAATACGGTTTCTATGCGATGCAGGCGCCGTCGCTGCCGATTGGCGGTCATCAGCCGCCAACGTCGATGATGCTTGCGGCCGTGTTCGCCGGCCTCGGCACGCGCTCGCTGGCCGCCAACATCATTCTCAATCCGAAATACGGACTGCTCTATTATTCGGCCGCCTTTACGACCTTGCCGCTCGTGCACGATCCGCTGCTGGAACAGAATGTCTGTCCGCACAAGATGTGTGTTGCGACTTACCGTTCGATTGGCCGCACGCCCTGCATGGCCGCCTGCCCGGCCGACGAGGGCGGCTGTCTTGACGGGTCGATCGGTGAGGACGGCGAGATCGCAAGCGCCTACTACAACCGCGAGCGCTGCGCCACGCGGGCGATGAATTTCGGCATTAACAGCTTTCAGAACGCCCTCAACGAAATGATCGCTGAAGACGACGACGACACTCGCGCCATGATGGTGAACTCCGACTTCGTCGGCCGCTCAATCGGCTCCATGGGTTACTTCAAGGACAGCGTGGCGCAGTGTTTTGAGTGCATGCGCGTCTGCCCGGTCGGGCGCGCGGAAAGGAAACTGAAATGACCGCGCCCGCTGAACGGATGAGCGCCGACAACATCAAGGGCGAACTGCTCGCCTTTGCCGCAAAGGGCGGTGCGCTGGTCGCGGGCGTTGCCGACGCGAACGCCTTTGGCGCGGCGCCCGAAGGCCACCGTCCGGGCGACCTGCTGCCCGGGGCAAAATCGGTATTCGTGGTGGGCGGCGCGCAGCCGCGCGCGGCCGACTGGAAAAGCCCGCATGCCTCGTTCATGGAGACGAGTTCGACAAGCGATCGCATCAATGCGCTGGGGCTGCGGGTCGCAAATCAAATTGAACGCAATTACGGCTATTACGCGCTCATGGTGCCGGCAGGCGTCGACCGTGGCCGTCAGCCGTTTGTGAGCGTTGCCTTTGCGGCCGAACTTGCCGGGTGCGGGTCGAAATCGATTGCCGGGCCGGTGCTCAACCGCGATCACGGCTTCATGTACTATTCCGCACTTATCACCACGCTGCCGCTGCCTGCCGACGGGCCGCTCGAAGACCCGGTATGCCCGGCGCCCGCCTGCGTTGACATGTGGGACGAGCACGGCACGACGCCCTGCCTGGCAACCTGCCCGATAGACGAGGGTGGCTGTCTCGGCGGTTGCATCAAGGATGGCCGCATCACCGAGACCCGCTATGACCGCGCCCGCTGCACGACCCGCGCCCAGACCTATTGGGCGCCCGGCTTCCAGCAGGCACTGCAGGCGACGCTGGAAGAAAAGGATGACGCCAAACGGCGCATGATCATCAATTCTTCCGGTTTCACGCGCACATTGTGGTCGATGACCTATTCCAATGTCAGCCAGGGCCAGTGTTTTGAATGCATGCGTGTGTGCCCTGTCGCGCGGCCCAAACACGACCTCAGGTAACCAGCCGGAACCAGACCTATGTCATTTTTCTTTGTCGATCCCGAAATCTACGAAAAACATAAGGACGATGTGCTGGCGCTGTCTCAGTCGATCCAGGTGAACTATCCAGAACACCTGCCGCCCGATCAGCGCTCGCCCGCCTTGTCGGACCGCCAGATTGCAGAGCGCCTCGGGCTTGACGAGCGCACCGTGCGCGAGATCCGATGTGTCGGAGAGCGCGAATATTACGATATCGAGGAGTACGACCGCGCCGCGATATTCAAGGAAACCCAGTGCCGTGCCTATGCGGAGAAGGGCCTCTCGGGCATCACCGCGAAATATGTCGAACGCGCCCGCGCCGCAAAGAAAGACTGAACCCGACGCTTAAAATATCCCGGCATCGAGGCCGGCGGCCATGTACATGCCGAGTTCCTCGCACTGCGGTACGAATTCGTCGCGGTATTCTCCGCGGCAAATCAGCGGATCCTGCACGGCACGCCAGCGCAATCCCGTAACGATGGTTTCAACGCCGCGCCGCGTACCGGTGCCATCCTGTCCGGCGCGGATATAGAGCGCATAAGCCAGACCCTGTGTGTGGTCCAGACAGGGATAGTAGCAACGGTCGAAGAAGTCCTTCAGGGCGCCGCTCATGTAACCGAGGTTTTCCGTTGTGCCGAGCACAACGGCCCCGGCGTTAAGCACGTGTTCGGGCTGCGTGTCGAACGGGCTTTGCGCGAGAATGTCGACCGTATCGGCGCCCGCGCCCCGCGCTCCGCGCACCACGGCGTCGCAGAGCGCTACCGTATTGGGCGAGGGAACGTGAGCGACGATGAGGAGACGTTTTGCGGTCATGATCACATACCGTTCGGGGCGCTCAATGCATTTCAAGCCGCGGTCGCCCGGTCGCGGTGGCGCCAAGCTTGGCTTCAATGAACATGTCCTTGCCTTCGACCCGCACCACCACATCTTCACGCTCCGTGCGCACTTCGATGGCTTCCGCGCCAGCGGCGGCGGCAGAGCTGCGGGCTTCGTTCGACAAGAGATCGAGCGCGAATGCGATGGCGTCCTCGGCACTTGGAAAATCGCGCGGCTCCTCGTCGATATGCACGCGGTAGCGGCCTTCCGCCGGCTGCGTCACGGTGCCGAAGGCCGACATTTCGATGCGCCCGACAACCGCGCCCACCGCGTTGGCGACGCCGGCATGGTGCGGGATGACCGACGCCGTGCCAACGAGTTCGGCGACGCCCGGATAATAGGTCGGTGCCGCCGCGCCGAGCGCCACAAGCGGCACGGTGAGGCCGATATCGGCACGCACCAGCCCGCGGTGCCGGTCAATGGCGGCGGCGGCAAGAAACGAAAGGCTCGGCTCGCGGCGTTCAAACCCGTCTTCCGCGAACGCCGCGTCGAGCACCAGTTCCGCCGAGCGCCGTACCAGCTTGTCGATGATCCGCTGACTGAAGGCCTCGCCGTTGGCGGCGATAGGGTCGCCAGCCGCGTTCCGCTTGCGCGCGAAGAGATCGGCACCGGCGCGTGCCGCGGCGGCGTCCCACGTCACATGCAGGCCCGTGACATGGGCGGCATCGCTCGGTGTCAGCCCGCACAGCATTACCGCGCCCTGTGCCACCAGCCTGTTGAGGGTGCCGATCTGCAGGCGGCTCGTAACCAGTCTGTCCGCGGCCATCGGTCCGTCCGCGAGCTTCTCAAGCAACTGCAGCTCGTTGTCTCCGCGCGCATCCGCCTGGCTCGCACCGCCTGACAACATGACAAACCGTCCGTCGAGCTCCCTTGGATGCTCGATCTGGAGCTGGCGCTTTAACGTGTCGTGCACGAGGCCGGGGTGTTGCGTGGCCAAAAGGCTTAGCGGCACAAGCCGGCGCGGCCCAAGGCTCAATGCCGGAGCAAAACCATCCGAAGCGACATGCACCTCGCTGTCGCCGCCGAGCCCATGTGTAAACATCGCCACGGCTTCCACCATGGTGCGCCAGCCGCCGACGCTTGCGCCGTCGCCGTCGAGGCGCGGCCTGCCGTCCTTCAAAATTGCAATGTCGGTGGTCGTGCCGCCGATATCTGAAATGATTGAGTTTTTCTCGCCCGTCAGCCAGGCGGCACCGATCAGGCTGGCCGCCGGTCCCGAGAGAATCGTTTCGATGGGCCGCGATTTTGCAAACTCCGCCGACACCAGCGCGCCGTCGCCGCGCACCACCATCAAGGGTGCGGAAATACCGCGACCGGCAAGGAGCACTTCCGCCGATGTCATGAGCCGGTGCAGCAGGCCAATCAGCCGCGCGTTGAGGACGCTTGTCAGCGCGCGCTTCGGGCCGCCGAGTTTGGCGGAAAGTTCATGCGAGCAGGTGACCGGCAAAGAGAAGCGCTCGGTAATAAGGTCGCGCACCGCGGCTTCGTGAGACGCATTGCGCACTGCAAAGTGGCTTGCAACGGCGAAACCGGCGACGCGTTTGTCGAGGCCATCAAGGGCTAAAGAGATCGAGTCAATGTCGAGCGGCGCCTGTTCATCGCCCATGGCGGTATGGCCACCGCGTGCCTGGATGACGGGATCGTGTTTCAGCGCTTCGCGCAATCCGGCGCGCTCGAGATCTTCTTTGCCGAACCCGATAAACACCAGACAAACGCTCTCGCCCTGACCTTCGACCAGCGCATTGGTGGCAAGCGTCGTTGAAAGGGACACCAGCGATATGTCGCCCGGTCCGATCGCGGCTTCGGCGATCACGCGGTCCATCGCTTCGCCGATGCCGACCGCCAGATCATGGCGTGTCGTCAGCGCCTTGGCGCTTGCCAGCACCTGATCGCCGGACGCGCGTGTCTCATCGAGCAAAACGGCGTCCGTATAGGTGCCGCCTGTATCGATTCCCAATAGCACGGGCATGGGCTGCCGTTCCCTCTTCCTATGCCGCTGCGTGTCCGGTCTCTTTGGACCAGTTTAGCGCATTGGCGCATCCGCCATTCTTTGCGGAGAATGTCAATAGTGTCGACATAGGTATTGGATATTGCGGCTAAGGCAGCGGCGCTGATGCGAAGACAGGCAGTGCCTCGCACCGCGCGGCATGCCCGGCAAGATGCGGCACTTCGCGCGCAACATTTAGATCCGGCCGAACGGTCTCGGCAAACCCGAAAGCGACGACCGAAGAAATGTCGGCCTGCGTCAGTTTATCTGAACCGCCGAGCCAGCCGGTTGTGCCGGCATCGTGCGCAAGTCCGTCGAGCACGCCGAGCGCGGCAAGTGTCTGCGCATCATTATGGGCGATCCAGCTGTCCTCGATCTTTTCGGCCGGGCGGAACCGGCCTTCGTAAAATGCCCACTGTGCTTTCTCCATGGCGGAGACCGCGAACGCTGTGACTTGCATGATGCCGCGCCGCTGTTCGCCTGATGCCGGTGTCAACGCGCGCTGTGGTCCCGCAATCTGGTCGATCTCATCGAGCATGGCGTAGCTCTCGATCATTACTGTTCCATCGTCGAGCACGAGCGTTGGAATGCGCACCACCGGATTGTACTCACGCACTTCATCGGGTGCATCGAACACGCGCACATCGTGTAGCTCGAAGGCCATGTCGAGTGCATTGAGCGAAATCGCCACGCGCCGCACATAGGGAGAAAGATAGTTGCCGATCAGCTTCATTGGCGGGCCTCCAAACGGTGTTTTTCGCCTTATGTAATCGTTGTCTGATTTGACGGCACAATGTCATATGTTCTGAATGATCACCATGTCTCACAGGAGAGAGATCCTTGTACAATCCACCCCTTGTGCCCGGCGGTTTCGATGTTCCCGAAGTTCTCGAGACGCCGCGCATGCGGCTGCGCAAGCTCTGCGTTAAAGATGCAGAGAAGGATTTCGACGCGGTAATCGCCAGCGAGGAACGTCTGCGCACCGTGTTCAGACCCGGCGGTCACTGGCCCCTCGGTTTGACGCTCGAGCAAAACATTGCGGAGCTCGGCTGGCACGAAACCGAGTTCAACCTGCGAACTTCCTTCGCCTACACCGTTGTCGACCTTGATGAAACGGAAGTTATGGGCTGCATGTATATCTATCCGACCGCAAAGTCGCGATACGATGCCGAGGTCACAATGTGGGTGCGCCAGTCACGTGTAGACGAGGGGCTCGATAATCACCTGTTCGAAACGGTCGAGCGCTGGATCGCCGACGTCTGGCCCCTGCAGAACCCGGCCTATCGCGGCAGGCGCATCAGCCATGCGCAGTGGCAAGCTTTGGCGGACGAAGGCCGACCGCCAAGATAAGCGGCCGTTGCGATAAGCGGCCGTTGCGATAGGCGGCCGTTGCGATAGGCGGTATGGCCCCTAACTGGGAACGCCCGGGGTAATCTCCGTTCCCTTTGCCAGGGAGGTTTTGCGCGTCATCGGGATCATCTGGCCGTCCTGGCGCATCTGTCCGACCTGCATGATCATCGCGTTGACGGTGGACGCGTGGGGCCGCGCGGTGATCTTGTCGAACCACTGTTTGACCTTCGGAAATTCTTTCCAGTCCGCCTCGCCGAGGATGGCGCCGGCCACGTGCGATACAAGCTCGTGATAGCCCATCAGGTCGGCGAAACTGATCTCGTCGCCGCACAGGTATTCGCTCTTCGTGAGCCAGGTCTCGAGATACCCAAGCGACTCATCGAGCGTGTGCCTTCCTTTCTCGATTTCCTTCGAATAGTCGCGATCGCCCCAGATGCATTCAGCGAAGTGTGTGTAAAAGAATGCCCCGGCTCCCCGTCGCAGCAACGTCGAATGCCAGTGCAGATACTGCTGTATGATTGCGCGTTGCTGAGGTGTGGCGCCGAACCAGTTGCCGGGTGCATCGTATTTTTCGTTCAGATAAAAACCGATGGCAGCGCTTTCCCACACGACAAAGTCGCCGTCGCACAGGATCGGCACCTGTCCGGTTGGATTGTATTCGTCCTTGAAACTCTGCTTTTCGTTGTCGCCGTCCATGAGGTTGACGACTTCTTCCTCAAACGGAATGCCAACCTCGAGCATGAACTGGTGGACCGCCCGGCACGGCTGCGATGTCGGGTGATGAAGTAAGCGCACTGTTTCGCCCATTTGGAAATCCTCCGCACAAAGTCTTCCCTACAGCATTGAACACCCGTTCATGGGATGCCAGTAACATTCAGGAGAGGTTCTGTCGTTTCCCTCCAGACGGGACAGCCGACGCGGGTGGTTCGAACTGGAGCGTGTTTGAGTGCAGCATGATCTGGAAGGGCACATTAGTAATCCATCACGCCGCGAGCAGCCGCCTGGCCGTTTGTTTTGCGTGTGCGGCAACCCCTTCATGGCCAAGCACCTGCGCCGCCGCGACGGCCCCTTCGTGGAGCAGATTGATCTCCCGCGCGACGTTCTTTGCGTCTGTGAAGCCTGCGGCGTGTGCAAGTTCTTCGAAGTATGCAATCACCAGCCGCTTGTGCAGTATGGCCTGCTGAAAGACCGGATGGTTTTGTTCACAATACTCACCCGCAGCGCAGACGAACGGACAGCCGTGGAACGCCGGGCTGTCAAACCATGTCTGCAGATAATCGAATGTCGCAAGAAGGCGTTCGCGGGGGTCGTGGCCGGTCGCTTCAACGCACTCGCGCATCTCGTCGCGAAACCGCTCATCCCGCTTCGCGAGGCACGTGACGATGAGGTCTTCTTTCGATGGAAAATGGCGGTAGAGAGTGGTCTTTGCGATGCCCGACTCGGCGATAATCCGGTCGACTCCAGTGGCATGATAGCCGTAGCGGTCGAACAATTTCATGGCTATCTCGACAAGCTGTGCCCGCTTTTGATCTCGTTTCATAAGTTCGAATCCTAAGGTACAGAACTGTATCTATTCGTACGGGATTGTTCGGGTTACGGCAAGAGTTCGTTACGAGGATAAATTGCTGAAAAGGCGTTATGTTGTGGGATTACACGGAAAAGTGAAGTACCGGGCATTGCTAATCGCTACCGATCGGTCTACTTTTCTATATCGATACAGATCAGTATCGTATAAATTTAATCTTAAAGGAGACGACCATGAAAATCCGCTTCCTTACTCCCAGGATCCACGGTCTCATTGACTATGCCGCAGCTGGTGGCCTCATTGTATTTCCCTTCATTCTCGGCATCGGCGCCTCATCGCCGATTGCGTTCTGGCTATCGATCGTCGCCGGTGTTGCCGTGATCGGTTACAGCATGCTCACCGGCTACGCCTATTCAGCTATTCCGGTTGTGCCTTTTAAAGTGCACCTTGGAATTGATTTTGTGGCTGCCGTCGCATTTGCGCTCGCACCTTTCGCCTTCGGGTTCTCTGGCCTCGATGCCGGATATTACTGGGCGCTTTCGGCGGCCGTGTTTCTTGTTGTCGCTGTCAGCCAAACCGAACCGGAAGCGACGTTGCAAACCGTCGCTGCCTGACGGAGCGCATATCGGCGAATCGAACGCGGCGGCCTCTCAGGGCCGCCGTTTCGCGTCGGCGGAGCACCACTTCCCGTTTGATTTTGACGGCCCGGGCGATCTGCGCTGCTGGCAAGATTACGGTCAGGACAACGCCGACGCCAATAAGATCTTCAGGGGGCCGAACGCGGATCTGAGCCTAGCCCGCGCCTGGTACAGTTTTCTCAAACACGGGTTTCGACCCGGCAAGCGAAGACCTGCGTGCGCGTCAGCAGGCCGCCGAGAGCCACGCGAGAGCCCGGGTGTTCGTTCTGGATTAGTCAGCCCAATCGGTGTCGGAACCGGCTGAAGGCTGGCACACTACTGTGAGTGATGAGATCAGCGGATAGAACAGCTGCGATTCAATCCAGGGGATTGGAAATAACGAAAAGCGGCGACTAGGGCGCGACTGCAATCAACACGGATGCAAAAACAGGCAGGCCCGATCAAAACAAGGTTTAGGCGCCGCCCCGCAGTCTTGCTATAGGTCATGAAACGCAGCCGCAGACCGCCCGCAGGAGTCACGCTCATGACAACAAAATCGCTGTTTCCCGAAGCTGTTCAAACCTACATCGATGACGTTACGACAAAGAGAAGCGACACCCAAAGCGACCTTGCCGCGTATACGGCGGCGCTGCCGGAAGCGGAGATGCAGACCGGGCACGACCAGACCGTTCTGCTGTCTATCCTGGTGCGGGCAATGGGCGTGCGCAAGGCGCTGGAGATCGGTGTGTTCACCGGCTACAGCGGGCTGGCAATCGCCTCGGCCATGGCGCCGGGCGGGCGCCTCGTTGCGTGCGACGTGAGCGAGGAATGGACATCGGTGGCACGCGATCATTGGCGCCGCGCGGGCGTCGACGAGCGTATCGACCTGCGCATCGCACCGGCGCTTGAAACCCTGCGTGCGCTTGAGGAGGCGGGTGAGGGCGGCACGTTCGATTTCGCTTATATCGACGCCGACAAGGGAAACTACGAAGCCTATTACGAGAGCTGCCTGTCGCTGGTGCGCCGCGACGGCCTGATCGCGCTCGACAACATCATCTGGAGTGGTGAAGCCGCCCAAACGGCGCCAAGCAGTGAAACCGCGCAGCTGCTGCGTGAACTGGCGCTGAAAATCGGTGCCGACGCCCGCGTCGAGACCTGCCTTTTGGGCATTGCGGACGGGCTGCTTCTGGCACGAAAAATTTAGACGCTTTCACACCACGCGGATAGAAGCTACGACAACGGCGTGGTCTCGCCATGTCATGCCAACTCGGTGAGTGTTCCGGCCGGGCTCTATTCGGCGTCGTCGGCGGCAACGGCCTGAAGCTGTCCGTAGTTCTGCGCGCCGATATTCTCGAGCAGATCAAGCTGCGTTTCGAGAAAGTCGATATGGCCTTCCTCATCCTTTAACAGACCTTCGAAGAGTTCCATGGAGACATAGTCTTCCTCTTCGCGGCAGGCCTTGCGGGCTTCCATGTAAAGGTTGCGGGCATCGTGTTCGGCGGCCAGATCGCACTCAAGGATCTCCTTGACGTTCTGACCGATGCGCAGGGCCTCGAGCGTCTGCAGGTTCGGGTGTCCTTCAAGAAAAATGATACGCTCGATCAACGTGTCGGCGTGCTGCATTTCCTCAACGGATTCTTCGCGCTCCTTCTTGGCAAGTTTGCCGAAGCCCCAGTCGTCGAGCAGCCGGTAGTGCAGCCAGTACTGATTGACTGCCGTCAACTCGCTGCGCAGCGCCTTGTTGAGATACTCGATAACCCTGTCATTGCCCTTCATGTCATGCTCCTCGCCGGTCTGCTGCCGGATGGCGCTCACGAAGCGCCTGATTTCTATCTTGACCCGTTGTACTCCAGCCGCACCGGCGTCCGCAATAGTTTAGAACAATTCCAATAGAGCAGGGCCGGTGGTTCGTGCTACCCTTTTTGAACTGTTGTGCCGCCGCGCGCCCGCAATTCGTCGAGGACGGCGCAGAACAGGCTTCGGCAATTGCCGCAGTTCGGTTCCTTGCCGCATTCCTTGAACACTACCTCAGGCGAGATTTCCGTCGCCGCCATCGTATCGAGCGAATCCCTGAACGCTGCCTCAATCATGGTTGTATCGATGACATTACACTGGCAAACGATCATGGCGGAACCTGTTGGTTGGCGGTGTGGCGCATTTTTGCTGCATCCACCCGCCGGATGTTTCCTTATATAGACCGATCCAGCAAGGTGCCAATGGATCAGGGTGTGTTTTCAATCCCTTGAGAGAGGTCGGCCATGGTCACATGCACATTCACGGCCTTTGCGGCAAGTGGCTTCGCCAGTGTCTCCGGCGGCACACGGTCGGTCACAAGATGATCGATGCTTTCCAGTTCGCACACCGTGCGGAACAGGTTCTCGCCGAATTTCGATGCATCCGCCATCAGCACCGTCTGCCCGGCACGCTCGATCATTCGCCGCTTGACCCATGAGGCGCGCAAGTCGACATCGCTGACGCCTTCAACGCTCACGCCACTTGCCCCGATGAATGCCTTGGTGGCGTGAAACCGGTCGAGAAAGTCGAGAGTTTCATAACCGTACACCGCATCTTCGGTCGTGCGCAGCTTGCCGGGACACAAAATAACGTCGAAGAGTTCATTATGGCCGAGCAGGCGAGCCACCGGCAGGCAGTTGGTGAGGATAGTTAGCTCGCTGCCGAAGCCTGCAAGTTCTTCGGCGAAATGCACGGTTGTCGAACCGGCGTCGATCATCAATACATCGCCCGCATCGACCAGGGCTGTCGCCGCACGGGCGATGCGGCGGCGCTCATCGATGAGCGTTTGGCGGCGCACCTCAAGTCCAGGTTCTGCATTGAGCGAGCGCATCGAGGCGCCGCCATAGGTGCGGGTCAGAAGGCCCGCCATTGCAAGTTCGTCAAGGTCGCGCCGGATGGTCTCGGCCGTTACGGAGAATGCCTCGGCAAGCTCGGAAATGCGAACCGTCACATCGCTTTGCGCGCGCCGCAGAATGACCTCGTGCCGCCGTGATTTGGATTGTCTGGCCATACGCTGGACGTTCCCGCAATGCTTATGCGGCACACGCTTCGAGCACCGCACGGCACTGGGCGCGCGGGCCTGCCTGGCCGGGAAAGATCGTCTCTTCAAACACCGCGGTACCGATTGTGAATGCATCGGCGCCGGCATCGGCCATCGTGCGCATGCGTTGCGGAGAGTCGATGCTGCCCGCAACGATCAGATAGCCATCGCCCAGCGCGCGGCGCGCCGCCTTGGCAAGTGCCACCGGATCGGCCTCAACGGCGCGGTAGGCAAGCAGGTCGACGCCCGCGCAGCCGGCATCGCGTGCCGCGCGGCAATCGCGTGCGATGGCGTCCTCGCAGCCGCCGAGTTCTGTCGGATGGCCTCTCGGGGCGCCCGGGAACGGGTAGTAATCGATGCCGGCGGGACTCAGAATTTCCGCCGCATAGGCCGCATCCTGACCACCGAGCACCCTGTCGACGCCAAGCTCCCGCGCCGTGAACATCGATTCGCGAATGCGCTGCGACGTCGTGCTCACCACCTCCATGCAGGCACGCGCGCCCGAGGCATGAATGCGTCGCGTCAATTCACCAAGCGTCGCGGTGTCGGCGCCCACGTCCTTGAATCCGACAAAGGGAATGCCAAGATCCGCAACTACATCGAAAACTTCCAGACAATCTGGAACCGTCCGGTCATCGCGGGTCAGCATGAAAATGAAGTCCATGGCCAAGTCCCTCAGGCTGTACGGGTGCGTACCATCCCATGCAGGCAAATGTGGTAATTCCAACATTTAATGTTGCATATCCCATATATGAGTCGCAATGACTTTGGTGTTTCCGACATTGCAGCGTCGACTGGCTTCCGGTGCAGATTCTTGAGGTAGATCAACAACCCGACGCCGGAATTGCGGCACGCTGGTCTCATGCTCATAGGCAATGGAGGAGCTGAAATGCGCAAGTCCGATGCACATGAATATGCGTGGCAGCTCATGCAGTCGTTTGGCGAAAAGGCGGAGGTTGAAGCCAGCCGCCGCGAGCGCGAAGCGCAAACAGCGGGCCGTGCCGATGAAGTGGAGAACTGGGAGCGCATCCGCGCCGCCATCCGCGAACATCGCGGCGCCCACGAAAGCTGACACGTAAAACCCTGAACCGAAGTTGAGGTCACATGATCTATTTGCGAGCCGCTCTGTTCGGCGCTGTTGTGTTGCTTGCCGCGATGCCGGTTTCTGCGCCGCACGCCGAAACCACCTGGGAAGTTTTCCTCCAGGCGCAGATCCTCAAACAGGAGCAATGCGACATCGAATTCGTACTCAATGTGCGCGAAATGGAAGTCGGCGGCGTGCCGACCGTATCGGGCCGCGTGCACTGCCGGGACGGGCGCAGTTTTGATTTTTCCAGGCTGCACCCGGACGAGGAATTTGAATTGAAGAACTGCCAGCCGCTTGTCTGCTGAGGTTGAAAAAAAATTTCAGCACTTTGATCGAAATCAAATCACTCTGCATGCGTGGGCGCTAGGGTAACTAAGCTCGCAGAACGGCAACGGGACGCGAGCTTCTGTGAGGAGCAATCCCCAGTGCGTTTCGGCGCACTCGTTTCTTTCCGGATGTTATGCTGCACTGCGGGCGGTGTCTTTAAGACACCGCCCTCTTTTTTTGTCCGCGCATGGAAACCGGCACGGTGGGCGTCTGGCCGCTCCTCAATGACTATCGAGCCGGCACTCTTGTGTGGACTCCCCGTCGCCGCCACGCAGAAGTGTCAGCAACTCAGCTTCGCTTTCCGATAACACCCAGCCGTCGACGAGCGTTGTGCGCCGCGCCTGATAGTCGGCGGTGGAGCGCGCGCGCCAGGCAAGCTTCAGGAACGAACAGCGCTCGCCTGTGCCAAACACAGAGAAGGGGTTCCAGCGGCTGACGAGCAAGCCAGTGCCCGCGCCGGCAAGCGCCAGCGCGCCCAACAAGGCCGTGCGCCGTTTCATTGCCATGCCGGTGTTTCCTCCTCAGCGGTGTGTCGTTATCAGGTGCCGCGCAAGTCTGTCGGCGAGCGCCACTATATTCAAGGTCGGATTGACATAGTCAGCCGTCGGGAACACCGAACAGCCGGCGACATGCAGATTGCCGACCCCGTGAACCTTGCAGTTTGTGTCGACGACGCCGGTCGTGGCGTCATGCGACATCGCGGTGGTTCCCATATGGTGGTGCTGAATTCGCGTTTCCGCGGTCTGTGCGAACGTGTCGAAATCCGCGAACCTCGGCCGGATCCTCACGCTGCCGGTTTGCGAGAACAACGCGGCAAAAACCTCAAATGACTTCCAAAAGGCGCGCAACTGGTCTTCTTCCATGGTCCAGTGCATGCGCGCCAACGGCTGGCCATGTCTGTCGGTGCGCTCCGATAAGGCAATGTAGCTCGTGTCTCTCGGCGTCTGCTCGAACTCAAACTCCGGCAGGCTTCGGCGATAGCGCTTCGCGCTGCCATGAAGCACGCGGTCGAGCGCGCGGATGCCGTCGCCGACATCGGCACCTTCATCCGCACCGCCCCACGGAAACACGGCGAACCTCGGCAGCTTGAACTCCCGCAAGAGCCGCTCTTCGATCGTATAGCCCTTGAGACCGATCATACCGCCGGGCACATCGTGCCAGCCGGTTTCACGAAACGGAAACCGCTCGTCGAAATAAATTTCAAGGCCGACATATTTCGGGTGCTCCATAAAAGCCAGCCCGGTTCTGCCATATTTGCTGCTGAACGGATTGCCGGGGCCGAGCTTGCGTCCCGAGGCAAGCATCAGCCGTGCGTTCTCAATGCCGCCGCTGGTAAGGAGCAGGTTGTTGACGCTCAGACGTTGAGACGTCGAGGCATCGATCTGCACGACGTCAATTTCGCCGACACGTGCACCGCCCTCGTCAAGCCGTAGATCCACAACCCTGTGTGAGGGCAGGAGATGCACGGCCTTGCTGGTCCTGATCCAGGGTTTGAGTTCGCCGTTGAGCCGGCGTACCGGCTTGGCGGCGACGAAGTTGTGCACTTCAAGGCCAGCGGTTGCGCCCGGCAGAAATCCCTCGCGCGGTTCGTCATAGGTCGCATCCGATGGCCCCCAGGTATGATGGAGCCAGCGTTTCGCCGCATCGAGATGCGAAGCAAACTCGCCGTAGGTGATCGGCCAGCCGGGGCATTTGAGAAACGAGCGCTCCTCAAAAACGCTGGGCGCCAGGGGCCTCGACATACCGGCCCAGTGTCCCGACGTGCCTCCGAACGCTGCAAGCCGTTCACTGAGAGGCAGATAGTCGAGACCGGTGACATCGATCTCGTAATATCCCTTGCCCTCGTTCAGCGGTTGGTCGAGTGGTCCCTGTTCGATGACGAGCGAAGTCAGCTCCGCCCGTTCCAGTGTCTCCGCCAGATAGAGACCGGCAAATCCCGACCCGATAATGGTGAAATCAAAGCCGCCGGCTGGTATGTCGGCAGTGCTGGAAACAATCATCTGGCAGTGCGAACCTTCACCAGCCGCCGCCGCCGCCGCCACCACCGCCGCCGCCCGACGAACCGCCGCCTCCGGAGAAACCGCCCGAACCGCCGCTGGAGCCGGGTGCCGTGGAGGCGGCGGCGATGGCCCCCGACATGCCGGAGCCCAGAGAGCTCGCCATGGAACCGAAATTACCGTCAAACGAGTGCCCGGAATACCAATGCGGATGATAGCCGATGCCATCGCCTTCCGCTTCCGGTCGGATGGCGGCGAGCACGCTGGCAAACTGTTCACTCCACGCCTGTTCGACGCCGAGTGCCAGCGCATAGGGCAGAAACTTCTCGAAAAGCTCCGGTGTGCGGTCCGGCGGGTTGTGGAAATTCAACCGGTCCCGCTCGGTGACGCCGAGAAACAGTTTGAAGCCCTCGATACGGTCGAGAAGATCGCGCCCCAGCCGCGTCGGCGCCTTCAGAAGATTATAGAACGTCAGGTTGATGCCCATGATGACGGCGATAAACACAACCGTCGGGATCGATGTTGTGGCGGCCAGGAACCCGGCACCGATGAACCAGCCGCCGACGAACGGTAAGGCAAACAGCGACGGTACGATTGCCACCGCATAATTCTTGAAGCCGCCGCCTTGAAACGCGACACGCCAAGCGTTCCACGCCCGCATTACGAGAACACTGACGCCGACCGACCATATGCTGAGCCAAACGCCGATAAAACCGGTTTCGAGCGGTGCCTGCGCGGCGAAAATTACAAGTATGCAGACAAACAGGGAAATGCCGGCACCGATGAAGAAATGTTTTCGGTTATGCAGAAAATGCGTGGTTTCGTACTCGGTTTGCAACGCGTCTTCGAGAGCGCTCTTGCCGCCGCTGAGTGCCTTATGGTTCTTCTGCTTGAGTTCGATTTCCTCGCGGCTGCCGCGGAACAGCTTTCGTGCGAGCGCCCGTTCACCTTTGGTCAGGCGCTCCTCGGTGCCGATTTCCCTCAGCGTGTAGACGTCGTCTTCGTCCTGCGAAATGGTGACATAGCCTTTGACCGCCATATTGACTACGGCGGCGGTGAAAGCGTTGTCGTCGAACCCCATGCGCGTGACGTAGCGTGCCGCCGCCGGCGACATGTCGTCCGGCGGTGTGTAGCGGGCGATGATTGCGCCGCCATCGGGATCGCGGCCGACGCGCCACCAGTTCAGGAAGTAAAAGAGGAAGATCGCCACAACGCCGAGGATGCCGGCTGCAATCTGGAGATTGGCGCGAATGAACTCGAGCATATTCTCCGCAGCGCTCGGCCGGGTTACGAAACCCGGCGGCCAGGAGACGGCGATCGTCACCCCTTCATACGCTTCAAGCCGCCGCGTCGTTTCGAACCACGGATCGCCCTCGCCGTGGGTTCCGGTCACGTAGTCCTGGCCGTCGGCGCCGGAACGCCCGGTATAGGCGAAGGTTTGAATGACCTGCGCCCCATCGGGTATGCGCAGACGCGCCCGCACGCGTTCCATCGGGAACACCCAGCCGTTGCCGGTGACATTCCAGTAAAGTTCGTCGAAATCGTCGTAGTGGCTGATCTGCCGGTTGGTGCGATAGACAATTTCGTAGATATGCTGGCCGGAGGGAATGAACACGTCCGCCGAGCCGATATAGAGCCGCACGCCATTTGACCGGCTTTCCGTGTGATAGGCCTCTTCCTGATTGTTGCGGCGCACGCTTTCGACATCGAAACGCACAACCGTCCGCACCCCGTGTCGGTCGGTGTAGATGGTCGGAAAGTCGCGGTATATTCCGCGCTTGATTTGGAGGCCTTCCGCCGCGACGACAATGGTTTCGCGCACCACCAGCGACGCATCCGGCTCAACCGTAATAACGCTGTCGAAATCGACTATGCGCTCTTCTGCGAACGCCGGCACCGTCGCGACAGCGCCTAAGCTAAAGATCGCCGCCGCAAAGACGCAGACGGCAGCCAGCCGAACACACCTGAGGACGGAAAGTCTCGTTCGCCGCATCATGTCTTCAGATCCCGCTAGTCGAAGCTCACTTCCACCGGCCGCCGGGCCGCTTCATCCGCCTCGTCGAGCTCGAAAAACTCGGCCTTTATGAAAGCACCGAAACGCGCCACGAGGTTGCTTGGAAACTGATCGATCAGCGTGTTGTTGTTGCGCACATTGCCGTTATAGAAGCGCCGCGCCGACTGGATCTTCTCTTCGATTTTGGAAAGCTCCGCCTGAAGGTCGCGAAAGCCCTCGTTCGCCTTGAGATCGGGATAGCTCTCCGCCAGGGCGAAGAGTGACTTGAGCGCCCCCGTCAGGACGTTCTCGGACTGCGCCTGAGCTGCCGGCGACCCGTCATTGGAAAACGCCTGAGCACGCGCCTCCACCACCCGTTCAAGCGTCTCGGCCTCATGCTTGGCGTAGCCCTTCACCGTTTCCACCAGGTTGGGGATCAGGTTGTAGCGTTCCTTCATGTGAACTTCGATGCCGCTCCACGCCTCGCTTACACGCTCGCGCAGGCTGACAAGCTTGTTGTAGATCATTATGGCGTAAAGCACGGCGGCAGCTGCCAGACCGAGCAGAATGTATATAAGCGTCATAATCTCTCCTTTGTCAGCTTGAACCCGCCGGCGCATTGTGCACAAGCGGGCGTGTGCGGATCAAATCCCGTAACCCCGGATAATGCGGCTCCCAAAGGGCGGGGGCAAGGCTTTGGTTCGGATGTCACGCACAAAAAAGCGGAGGATCCGAAGATCCCCCGCGAGGTGTCAAGTAGCTTGAGAGGAGTTGTTTTTGTTATGTGGAGCCTTATTCGTGAGCTCTAGAAGAGGCGCAGCACGTTCTGTTCGGCGCTTGACGCAAGCGACAGGGCGACGGACGAGAGCTGCTGGCGTGTCTGCAAGGCCAGCAGATTGGCGCCTTCCTCATTGGTGTCGGCGAGCGTCAGGTTGGCCGCGCCGGTCTCAAGCGTTGAGACCAGGTTCGACGTGAAGTCCTGACGCGCCTCGACGACGGAGAGGTTCGAACCGAAGGTCGAAGCCTGT
>JAJFHE010000035.1 GCA_021775755.1 Hyphomicrobiales bacterium
CCATCATCCTGCTGCCATCGCGCTCACCGGAATTGATCCCGGTCGAAAACATCTGGCAGTATCTGCGCCAGAACTGGTTGTCCAATCGCGTATTCCCCACCTACGGCGACATACTCGATGCAGGATGCGAGGCTTGGAGCACGCTGATCGACGATCCACAGCGCATCACGTCAATCGGAATGAGAAAGTGGGCGCACAAAGGTCAAAGGTGATCGCCGATGGTATTACAGGAGCCTCTATTGGCGTTGCTTAGGTCAGCCGACCGTCTCGTACGAGAGTAGGGCGCGCATATCGACGATCCGTGTCATCCTGTATCGGCGGCTGGATTGCCTTGGCCTCAGGCAGCGACCGTCGTTTGGGATCAGCTTGCGCAGTGAACGGTTTGGCTACACGCGAACATCTTGGAGTGCTCGAGTAATGCGTGGAGACAAGTCAAATCTCAAAAAAGTTTTTCGAAACTCGCGCCCATAAACCTTCGCTTGATCGCCGGTCCGACCTTCGGAGGCCGGAGAGAATTGATACCCTCCCTTCGTACCGACGGGTGTTGACTGAAGCCCGTCCCTCTCAGTTCCACGTCAACGTTCCCTCAAAATCGACGATCAGGGCAATGTCGATAAGCCCCTTGAGGATTGACGGGTCGTCCGCCGTGATCTCCGCTTTGAGATCTTCGCCGACGCTGCCCGGAAGTTCGCAGATGCCGAGGCCATTGTCGGTCCAGGCAATCGTCAGGGGCTTGGGCTTTTTCTGATCGGTCAACGCTATACTCAGGCCCGGATTCTTGTGACGGGAGCCGTCGGCCCAGAGCGGTTGAATGGCCAGGTGCCCGGCGAACTTCTTGGCTGAACAGTTGAGCGCAAGGCGATCCGCATTCAAAGAGAACGCCAGCGGCTTGGATTTCTTCCGTTGCGGCTCTCCATCCTCAGGCGTGTCCTTCGGTGGCGCCGGAGCAAAATTCTGCCAGTCGCCCGCGCATTTCTGGCGCAAACTCACCAGGCTGTGCCCCGAGTACTTCTTCATTTCATCGTGGGCTATCACCTTGCCGCGGAATGCAGCGCCGCCGTCCAATGCGGTGTACCTCAGGTGAATGACAACGTCGGAAATGCTCGAGAAATCGAGGCTACGGTTGGCGGCCTTCGGCAGCGTGAGTGTCCAGTTTGAGAGCGCCCCGGTGCCCTCGAACGGCAGATAACGCTCATCTTCAAAGTTGAGCTGGAACATACCGCTGTCATCGACACCCTTGGAGATCGCGATTTGCTGGCTGCGCCGCCAGTTGGAGCGCAAAACGCCGGCACCTATTTCCTCGACCTTGTTCGTCAGCAGCTTACCGGCGGCGTCGGCGTCCGCTTTCGTCAGCACCCGGTCGCGCGTCTGGATCAGGGTTGCCTGGATATTCTGGTAGGGGCCAACAACGGCTGGAATCGATACCGAGACCGTTTTGATCCGGCGGTTGTAGTGGCCCGGAAAATCCTGGTCGAAAAGAAGTTCATCGAACTCAAACGAGCAACTGCCGGTGCTCTTCAGTTTGCTCAGCTGCGTTGGCCTGAGTTGCATCAGCGAGATGGTCTTTTCGATTTCGAGCTCACGCTCGTCGCCGTCAAGGTGGGCTTTCTCCAATTGATGGAGGCCAAGCATGAGCGCCTCGCCCGCCTGCAGGCCCTTCCTGCCGCTGTCCCACTGCGTCGCGTCAACGAACGTTTGGTCCGTGTTGCATTCGTACTGATAGGCCCGCTCAGCCGATCGGGCCAGTTCGAGGGCGAGCTTGTAGGTCTGGAAGTAGACCATGGACAAACGCCCGGCCATCCACTGGTAGAGCTCTTTGTTTGTGTATTTACTTTCGAAAAAGTCTTTCTTCTCCTGAGCTTGTTTTGTCGTTGCCTCGTGCAGTTCAATTTCGCGTTTGGCGATCTCAAGGCGTATGCCCGCCGCCTCGATGTGGGAATTGATCTGGCTGAGTTCGAATTCCGCCATCGACCTTTGCAGATCCCAGTCCTCGGCGCGCCGCTCATACTGCGACATCGTTGCGATGCTTGCGGCCTGTTGCCCGAGAATGCCCGCCATTGCGTCGCTCAAGGTCGCCGCCTCGCTGATACTCGATCCGGGCTGGAAGTCGCCGTCCGCAAATCCGAAAACCGTCGGTATCAGGTGCGCGATGACCGCTTCGAACCGCACCACGTGCGCCAGTTGTTGCGCCTCGATCCCCCCAGCCGTGAGCGCCAGGCTGGCCCTTTCGCTCGGCAGAAGATTGGTCTCCATCAGGCCTTGATAGTGATCGATACGCATCTGCGCGCCATTGAGGCTTTCCGTCAGCGCGGCAACCGTATGTTCGGCATCCTTGATCTGCGCTTCCTTGACAGTGCGCGACAGTTTCAGGGTCGCCTGCTCCTGGGTCGTGTGCAGAAGATTGAGAGCTTCTGCATCCTGTTTCTCCAGCGCCGAGAGCAGTGCCGATCCAAGCTGGATGACCGTCTCGGTCATCGCCTTTGCCTGTTGCAGCATGACGGAGAACCGGTAGTGCGGAACCGCGGGTTGTAACTGCGATGCGGCGCTTGCAAGACTTCCGCCCGCCGCCATGGCCCGCACCAGCTGTGCCGGATCGATCGGCGGCTGGAACAGTGCAAGCTGCCGCACGATGCCCTTGATGTTCATGCAGTGGCGGATCTTGTAGAGGCGATCCTGTGCCCTCTCCCAATAGGCGGCGAACTCATGGTTCTCCGGCAGGGAGAAAAAGTCCGACACATCGAAGAAGGGATTGTCCTCCCACGACGGCTTGAGTTGTTTCGCATCGTTTGTAGGGGCGACAATTTCGTCAAGAACGGGATGGTTTGGCTTGTGGTCAGGGCCGTCCGCCACATCTCCTGCGGTCTGCTGCTTGTCCTGACGCACCACCGGCGCGCGCTGCGGCGGCGGTTTGGAGCCGAGAAGGTTGAGCGCCCTGACATAGAGGATCGTTGCCTGGTTGATGGCCTCCCAGTTGTCCTGGGCAAACAACATGTCTCCCCAGTCCAGAAGGTTGTCGAGATATTTCATCGCGACGGCCTTCTCGTAGGCGCCGAGCCGCGTCGCGGCAATGGCGTGCGGGTCGAACGGGTCCTTGGCCAGTTCGTCACGAAGGCTTTTCTTCTTCAAGACCTGAGTGAGGGTCTTGATCGGTTCCTCGCGAAACGGCAGAAACCGCCACATGCCGTCGCTGTCCGGCGCATCAACCCTTTTATTGTCCTTGATCGTACTTTGGCTCCTGCCCGGCCGCGTCGGGTCGAGGATGAACTGATACCATTTCCTCGCATGCTCGAATTGCTGGTTGCGCTGCAGCGCATCGGCAATGAGAAACGGAATATGGAAGAAGATCTCGCGAAAATAGATCGCGTAGGGATCGCTGAGGTCTAAATCCAACAGATCCTTCTGGTCAATTTCCGTAATATTTTTGTCCGGCGACAGAAATGTAACCTTGGACATATCCACCCGCGGTGGCCTACACGTCCGTTGCGACGGTATGGATAAGAGCTGCTCCAAGCCACCGGTCACGAGTTTATGCCGGAGGTCATGTACTGCGCCGGTGGTCAACGGCTCACAGGAGTACTGAGCTTGCTTCCCTGATCCGGAAATGTAGCGGAGTAAAAGGGGCCGACTTCCGCCCAGAAAGAGGCTCGTGTCGCTCAGTACAACGCAAAAGTAACCGTCGTCCTCGGTGCCGGCGAAAAGCGTCGCATCGTCAGGGCTCAATGCAAGCCCAAAAAACCCCAAATTTTTGAATCTTTTACCGATCCGTTGCCAATCTTGAAAAGCTCCGTCGACATCAAACTGAATTCGATGGGCGCCATATGATTGCGTCCCGGCGAAAAGCTGCCGTCCATCGGAGGTCACCGCCAACGAGACGGCGCCGGGTGATCCTGTTGCGCCTATCAGTTGCTGCCAATCAGCATCGTCATCTAGCCGTTTGCGCCAAACCCCCTGCTGTCTTGTCCCGGCAAAGAGCATTCTTCCATCCGGCGACATGGCAAGCGGGCCAACTGCACTAGCTTTCAACCTTTGGCCGACCTGCGTCCATTTCGGTATATTTCCATCTTCATCCAGCTCTCCAGACAAGACTCCGGCCCTCTCCCCGCCAGCGTATAGCGTCTTCCCATCCGGGGTAATTGCAAGACTCACAACCAGCTTTTGGCGAATTTGATCGCCGATGCTGTGCCATTCCGCAATGTCACTATTCGAGTCTAATTTGATGCGCCAAACACCGACGCTATACGCACCGGCAAAAAGCATCCCACCATCTGGAGACATCGCAAGACTTCTTACAGTCGATTGCGACAGCGTAGTGCCAAGTTGCTCCCATTCCGCATAGATATCGTCGGCACCTTTGTGGTAACGCCAAACTCCCTCGTTCACGGTGCTCGCAAAAAGGGTCTTTCCGTCGGGATGCATGACCAGCGCAAGGACTGTCTTACTCGCCAGCTTTGCGCCGACTTGCTGCCAATACTCGATGCCACCATCGAGGCCTTTTGTGGCCTGCCATACTCCGTCAACCACTGCGACGAAAAGAGTCCGGCCATCCAAAGACGTCACCGTCGACTGAACATACCGGTTGCCAAGTGCCTGGATAGCACCCGGTGAGGTTGGTGCTGCACTTCCCTTCAGCTCGTTCCAGTCGCGAACATCATCGGACAACGGGGTCATTGTCGGCATAAAATTGCGTTCGGCATTCTGCCATGTGTCCGCAATCCAGGCCGAAGGCTCCAGACTGAGCGACCAGTCCCATTTCACGATCAGGCTTGCTACCGGTTTGTCAGGTGGTGCGGATAACCCGGTAATCGCTGGCAGAACTACCGTGTTTGTCCCTGCTCCGCTGGGTTCGTCGTGCGACGCGACGAGCTTTTCGCAGTCGGGGTGCGTCTGCGGCGGCAGCCACGCGCCGCTGACTTTCTGGTACGAGTATTTCACCGTGCCGGTTGTTGAAATGTGCTTGGCGAGTTTGTCTTGCGCTCCCTGATGCGCTCGCTTTGTTGTCGTGGTTTCGATCCAGAAAATGTAGAGACGGTTGTGCGCATAAAGCGCCACAATCTTGTTGGCTGGAACGGTGAGGTCGATTTTCTCCCAGGGACGCCAACCGGTAAACCGCTGCTCTGAACGGTCGAGGGTCGCGCTGCGGACGTAATAGACGGGCGGCGTGCCGCTCGTCCTGCCGATGACGAATATGGTCTCCTCATCCTCGCCCGAATTCGGGTTCGTTACGGAAGCGACATGGCTGTCGATGATCTCCAGGCTCGCCAGCTCGTCGAGCTTGTCGAAATAGTTGATGTAGGCATCGGTCACGGCCTCGTCGGTCACATCGCCCTGCTGAAGCTCGCTCTGCAGTTCCTTGAACAAGGGTGTCGCCTGCTTGCGCTGGGTCGGCTCGATGTAGTTCTCCGGATAGAAGAAGACCTTGCGGTTGGCCTCCCACATGCGGAAGTGCCCCATCCAGGCCCACAGGGTCTCGGGGATCTCGTCCGGTGGCAACGAGACGCCTTCCTCGATATTCATGCGGCAGCGCTCGATATAAACCTGCAGGCAGCCGATCGCTTCCTTGACGAAAGACGTCTCGGTGCAGCCGCTCATTTCAACATCGATCAGCAGATATCCGGACAGATCCTGCAGCGTTTCGAATTTCCTGTCGGGGAAATCCTCGGTGACGGGAAACTTCACCTGCAGGTCGCGCAGAAACAGTGCCGCCAGCGCGTCGCGCTCGAGTTCGTTGAGGCGGTCGCGGATCGGATCGAAGGTTTTCGCCCACTGCTCCTTGGAGTACTTCGACCTCAGCACGCCTAGAAGGCTTTGGGCCGCCTCGGAATAGGCGGCGAGGGAATTCTTTTGAGACGCATTCGTATTGTCACTCCGAGGCCCCTTCCGTGCCGCCTCGTGGTGAAGGCTGCACAGCCGGGTCAGCATGGTCATGTCCACACCGAACTTGGCCGCAAGATCGAAGCAGTGACGCATTTTCGTCAGTTGGGCGCATCGCTTCCGGGGATCCGGGGCGTTTACCGAACCCTTGGCGGATTCGGTTCCGTCCACGCCAGACATCATGTCGAAATGCTTCAGCAGTGTTTCGACCTGGCTTTCTTTCCAGCCGCTGAGCGCCCGCAATGTGGAGCTGTTTTCGTGCAGCAGATAGCGGCCGAGCTTGTCGGCTGTGTTCGTGGTTTCCGCATGGTTCTCTTTGAACCGCTTCACAAGCTCGAAAAACTCTTGGAACGTCCGCAGAGTGTCGATGCTGTCCAGTGCGGCGGCGCGGACACGAGAGATCTTGAAACCGTCTCCTTGCCTTCGCACTTCGAACTTCCTGTCCATCGAAATGTCGAAGCGGTGAATTTCATCCGCAACCGCAAAGAAACTTGCGCCGTCGGGAGAAGCAACGAGGGTGTCCACGATGAGATCGCTGAGTTTCTCCCAACGCACACGCTCCCAGTCCGTGCCCTCATTGACAACCTGAAAGAGCCCGTGATCGGTACCGACCATCAAGCTCTTGCCATCGCGCATTGGCAGGAGCGTCCGGGCACCCTGGTGCTGTATTTCACTGGCAAGCGGTTCCGAGACCGCCATTTTTCCGTGGCCGACCTTGTATCGGAATACGTTGCCGGTGCCCGCCCTGACAGTGAAGAAGTTCCGGCCATCTGATGCCAAAACCAATTGTTCTATGTCTTCCGGCGCCAGACGGTATGACATCTGGGTCCACAGCCCATCGCCAGATGTGTAGCCGAGACGATAGAGAGCAGGCCTCCTGCCCACCAGAGAGAAAACCGATCGGCCGTCCGGTGTTCCCCAAAGGTTCCAGACCCGCGCATAGTGCACGTAGTCACTGGCAAGGTCCACTCTTGGCAAGCCTTGGCCGATTTGGTGAGCGCGCCAGTACGGCCGCCGCCATTCGAGATAGTACGTACCGCCGGAGCTTGTTCCGAAGATGGGCTCCCCATCATACAACGCGATCTTGAGGGAGCTGCTCCCGCCGGGTCCACCCAGCGTCGTACGATATTTCTCCCAACGGAGTTTGGCATTGCGCCCTTTTTTCCACCAGTAAACCTCTCCGCCCGCGGCACTGACCCAAAGAGTGTTATCGACAAACGTGAGAGCGTCTATGGTCCCGGCCGGAATGGCAGGAAGCCTTTCCCACTGGCTGCCTGGTGCGTTGACGTCTCGGCAGCGGAACACGATGCTTTCGAGCAGAACCATGTAAAGATCTTGACCGTCGGGCGACGCCGCGATGCATCGTATCTCGTCGCCCCCGTCACGCTGATAGTCTTGGTGCTCCAACGGATCGAGTGTGCTCACAGCGGAGGAAAGGTCCGGGAGGGTGCCTGAGGGCTTCCATCCCGTAGATGGACCGATTGTCCATATATCGGGCTGCGATTGCTCCACCATGAGGGCGGTTTGCGGCGGTCCCGACAGCATTTCCGCCAGGGCCGCACTCCATTCTTCGGTCAGCACCGGGGGTTGAGGCGGCTTGAGCCCGTTGACAATTTTGGATGATGTCAACTCCAGGTCGCCAAGCATGGCCCCGAGGTCTTCGGGTGCCAGATCCAGCGTCTTCGCGAAGTAAAGCAGCCGCGCAACATTCTGGCGCTGCGCGTCGGTGATAACTCCCGCTACCTTGCGCTTCCCGAGGCCTAGCGGCTCCAGCACTTCCATGATGAGGTCGGGCGCCTGGTGGAAGGCTCCGGCGAGCCGGTGCATCGTCAGGTCGCTTTGATGCTCCGGAACGTGATTGATGGTGTCAACGATTGCGCGAACGTTTTTCGCCTTGCCGGAAAGAAGCTTCCTGACGATGGCGAGCCTGCTCTCCTCTTCCGGGTCACGGCTTTCGGGCAGGAGCGCTGTAGGATCGGACGGTGTGCGGAACAGCGGCTCCGAGCCCGCGGCAAAGACGAGATCATCTCCGAGAACGTCGCGCTCTTCGAGCTGCTTCAGTATGGCTTTGGCAATCGAGCCGGTTTCGGAATCGGCGCGCGGCTCGGTCGTGCCCGATCGCAGGGCCAGTTTGATGTCGCCCTCAAGCACGGTCACAAGGGACTCAACGACGGCAGCGAGGTCACTGTCTTCACTGTTGCGGAAGTAAGTCGCCAGCGCCTCGATCACCAGATGGCGTGAAATGGACTTCCGGCACAGGCCATGGTCGTCGACGAACCCGGCTGCCTTCAGGGCTTCGCAGATTCCGTGAGCCTCGTCAGGTGAAAACCCGGTCCCGGTGAAGGACTTCGGCAGCACCGGCCAGGGCTTGAGGCCAGGCATTAGCTCGGCAAGCTCCTTAGGCGAAGGGCCGATATCGACGAACCGTCGCGCTTGCGGGCTCAATTTCCCCGTTGTCAGGTACTCCAGCTGATGTGGACGCAAACCGGCTTTGCTCAGCCAGCCGGCCCAGTAGATGACGGTCTCCAGGTCGTCCAGCTCAAAAACCACCGGGGAGGCGAGATGGTGCCTGGCCCTGCCGGTGATACATTTAAGCAGAATCAAACATTCCGGAATCTCCATATCCAGCGCATGCGCCAGTCGGCTGAGCCGGTAGAGCTGTGTCAGCGTTGGAACGTCGAGCTGGATGTTCGAGATATCGAGGTGCCCGCTGTCGCCGAGATGATCGACAATCGCCTGAAGATCGTCGCTGCTTACGCCGAGAGCTGCCTGCAGGCTGCTGCGAATGCCCTGGTCCAGCCGGTCCGCGTCCTTGTTGCCCTGGTCAGGCTGGTCGGCGTCCTTGGCGTTTTTTTCAGGTACCTTCTTTTCGGAAACATCCAGGTGCGCGAAGCTCCAGGACATCGCTGCCCCCTCGGTGTCGAGATAGGGTCGATATTCCGGTATTGCCTCCGTCGCATTGGGATGGTGGAACGGCGGAGTATTGAATACCCGGTCGAACAGCGATTTCGCGCCGACCTTGTTCGCCGTGGCGATTCCCGGGTTCGTGTTCACGTTTTGCAGGAAACAGCAGGCCTCATCCACGGGCAGTTTGTATCTGTCACAGATCCGCTTGAGATGCGCCAGCTCCGCGAGCGTGTCCGCCGTGATTTCGGCCCCCATCGGCGCGGCGCCCTTGCGCTTCTTACGGCCCCATTTCCTTGCAAGATCGACATTGACCGAACGAAGTCCCCAGTCCAGATCGCTGAACGACCAGTCGAGCCGCTTGGCAAGCCGCAGGAACCGGTTCAGCCGGTCGAGCATGGCCTTGTCGAGCTTTTCCATGCGTTGAGGTATGGCGTTACCGTCGCCGTCCGTCTCCGCGCTGAAGGAGAGCTCGAAAATCTGCACAAGTTCTGCAAGCTCATCGGGCGTCAGCCCGGTTTGCTTCATGAAAACAGAGCTCAGATCGACGCCACCCAGGCTCGACGCCGACGATATCTTGAGGCCGCCAAACTCCGAGCTGAGCCACTTCCACCTTGAATTCACTTTACCCAGGCGCGTCAACTCATTCTGCGTGGACAGGCCAAGAGCTTCGACGACCCAGGCAGGGTGGATTTTGGACAGGCCGAGGGTTTCATAGATGTCGATGAGTTCGACATCGAAATGGCCCAGATAAGTGCGAATCTGTGCGAGCGGCAGATTGACCGGCTGGTCGAAGGGAAACCGGGCATTCGCGAGCCGGTCGAACGCCTTCGCCCGCCCCCCGAAATGCGTCGTCATCGTCTTGTTGACGATTTGAAGATAGGGAACCAGTTCCTCCGTATGTGCCCGGTCGAGGGGCATCCTCCAGAGGTCCGGCCGGCGATGCCGCAGATCGTGTTTGGGAATGTGCTTTGACACCAGACGGATCAGGTCGACAAAATAGGCCGCCGGACTGAGCGCGGAACTGTGCGTCTCATGGTGATCCGCATGGACGACCGGCGTCGGAAAGATCTCGAACTGGTCGGCGAACCGCTTGAAGTGCGGTGCGTTTTGGCCGATGTGCTGGCCGACCAACTGCCCGTTCGCGGAATTGGTTGATGCCTTGCTGCTGCTATCATTTGCCATTTGTTGTGACCTCCCCAGGTCAAGCTGTGTAATCAGTCGTTCGCAACACTCGGTCTTCGAACCAAGTCACTTTTTCTGCTTTTTGTTCGAATGCACTGGTGGGCGGTGTCGACTGCTGGAAACTTCTCTGTTGTTCTGCTCCGTCGTAAAGACTCCTTTGTTTACACGGATATCTTCTGGTAGATTTTCCATATGAACCGCAAGTAATCTTTCAGCTCTTTCTGTCATGTTACCGTAAGCATCAAGTGGTGCATCAAAACCGGTAGACGCTAAATTGTTCCCATACTCATCACCAATTCTCATGTTTCCCGGCGAGTCGAACGTCATTTTTAGTACATCTTTGTATGACGAGTATCGTTTATCTGTATCACTACCTTGAAATGCATATATTGTGTGCCTCATTACCTGATTGCGCGCCTTTGGTAGATTATTCTCTTGGTCTAAAACAAGTGGTCCTCGCGCATTTTCCGGAACACCGAATGCGCGTTTGTTTTCTGGGATTAGTCGAATAGTCTCTCCCGCACGCTCATTTATGATTGCTCTGGAATATCTTTGCATTCGCACGACAGCATGGATTTGCTGAGCAAATCCCCTGTTTCTGTCGGGATTGTCTACGCCTCGGCGGAACCGCAACGTTTCCCGATTCATAACGTTCTGCCCGGTACCGGATGCGATTATGTGGTTTAAAGACGAGCTTGGTGCATTTTCCCCTTGTTCTTTCCGGTGTGATTCCTGTTCGGTAAGTTGTCGCCCGGCAGCCTCAGCGGCATTTACATATGTTGCATGCGATCTGTTGTATGCGGATATTCGGCTTGTGACTTCAGTTCCATAGTGTGCTTCCAAAGTTCCTTCTTCCATTTGGTCCAGTCCATACGCTGGACCGTAGTTTACTTGGCGATTTTCGACATTTACGGTTCCGTGGTCCGCCATTGACACATAACGAAATTGCTGGCCCTCAACATCAACCCGACACACTGGATTGCCTCGTACAAACTCGTAGAGGTTCAAGCCGTCCACGGTGCCCGCCGGGTCGGGGCTCGTCCAGCGCCCGAGCCACGGCGCGTAGTATCGCGCGCCGTAGTAGTAGAGCCCCGTCGTCTCATCGCGTTCCTTGCCCGAATAGCGGTTGCGTTTCGGCGGGTCGGTCTGGTGCCGCACGGCCTGATAGGACGTGCCGCCGAAAGGCGTGAATTCCTCGTATGAAAGCACCCTCGCATCCTCGTCCAGTTCTAGGCTCGCTGAGTCCAGATGATTGCCGAACTGATAGCGAATGAGAGTCTTTGTCGGTGCTTTGCCCTTGGTCCGCCTCTCGACAAGCGCGATGCGCTCGCCGCCGTCCATGATGTGCAGTGTCTCGGCGTGCAGGGTGACCGTTTCACCGTCTGCTCTGAACCTGCGGCATATCTCGAAGCCGCCGAGATAAATACGCTCCGCCTTGCGCGTCCCCTTCTTCCCGGCGGCCGCCTGGCGCTCGGTGATCTTGCGCACCCGCTGCCCGGCGGAATCGTAGACGTACCAGGTCTTCTCGGGTGTGCCGCCATCGCTCACCACCTGCTGTGCCGTCACCTGAAGCTGGTCGCGGTGATCCCACTGCATCAGCGACAGATGTGCCATGCCGGTCATGTTGCCATGGGCGTCGTAGCTGAAATCCTTCGGCGTACCCTCCCCGATTTGAGATTTCGTCAGGCGGTTTCCCGGACCGCCATAAGTATTGGTGCGCGTCCAGTCAGGCTGCGTGGCATCGCCGCTGCGATGGACCATGCGCAGAATATTGCCGCGCTCATCGTAGTGATATTCCTGACGATAACGGCCCATGGCCTTGCCATCGCCGCGGTGCAGCAGCCCGACACGCGGACTATCGCTGGCGTTGCCTGGCGTTGCCGCAAGGAGATCGCCACTTTCAGTCTGTCCGAGATGTTGCCGCCCAGTGGCTTCGATCAGCCGGTGCAGGGCATCGTAGGTGTAGGCAGCATGCGGCTCGACGCACTGGTTGCGGAAGTAGACGCTTTGTTGCGCATCGTCGCGGATATGCGTGATGTTGCCCGCGGCGTCGTACGTATAGTGCAAATCCTGAACTGTCGAAGCGCCGCCGTCTCGCTCATCGGCGAAAACGGGGCGCGTCGTCTTTAGGTTGATCAGCCGAAACGAATTGTCGTCATACTTATAGACAGTACTGGCGCCATTGCCGTAGCCGACCGATGTGCGCTGGCCTTTCGCGTCATACGCGATGCCTCTGACAAAGGACGTCCATACCGGTTTGCCAACTTTCCTGACGCCCTGCAGGTTGGCGTCGATACTTTCAAGCCGGCTGGCGCGGTTGTAGCAATAGCGGATGATGCTCTTGTCCGGGGCGGTCAGTTCTCGCGGCCGGTTAAGCGCGTCGAAGATTGTGCTGCTGGTATAGGATTTGTCGTCCGTCAGTTCCCGGATCGCATCTTTAAGCCGTTCGAAATCGATCTTGTGGCCACCGGCCGCTGACAAAATCGTATCGGCCGCGCTCCAGTCGGGCGCCGTCCTGAATTCGCGGGCGATCCGGCGCGAGACGCGTAGCGGATTACCCTTGAAGTCAAACCTTTCGTTCTCAAGCGCGCCTGCCTGATCCAGATGAAGAAACGCACGGCCCTTGAGATTAAGCTGCTCTGCATCCGGGTGCCCTTCGCCGTAAACCAGACGTTCGGCCAGCACTTCCTCATTTGGTTTGGAGCCGTCGAGGCCGGCAACGAAGGTCCTCAACGGCCGGCGCAGAGGATCGTACTCCGTGCGGGATATATGACCGCGGCTGTCCCAGGAACAAAGCGGATTGCCGGCGACGTCGTGCAGCATCCAGCGCTCGCCCGCATCTGTGCTGTACTCGTGAATTCGGTTGCCCAGCATGTCGTAGTCGTAACGAAACGACACATGGTCTTTTGCATCCACGAGCTCGCGCTGATTGCCTTCAACATCGAAAACAACCCGTGTGGCCGTGAAGCGCTCACAAGTCTTCTTGGATTTCGGTGAGTTTCGGTACTCGTACTTGTTGTGCGCTACCGTTAGGAACGTCCGGCTGAGAGTGTCTGCATGGTGGATTGTCGGTGTCCCGGCGTGGATAGCCGCATGGCGCGCGGTTGACTGTTGCTCAGGAGTGCCGTCGTTGTTCTGAGTGTGCCAGCTCGGCAGATATTCCTTCTCGGGCAGGCCGCGGATGTATTTGCCGACATCGCGATCGTTTTTGGGGTCGTCCAACAGCACGGTATCGCTGGCGTCCCAGGTTTCCTGTCGCCAGGGAGTGGTCACCGCCTTCTCCCAGCTGTGTTCGGGATGCAGCGTCGCCACAACCCGTCCGAGCGGATCGTAAAATACTATCGAGCTTACCCCCGCCCGGCGTGCCGTCTCGTACCGGTGCGTCTCGGCGGAGAACGGCTCATAGCGCCGAACCGCCTGGCCCTTGTTGTTGAAGACGCTCTTGCCGCTGCAGACCCATCTGAGATCGTCTTTGCTGGCCGCCCAACCATGTTTGTTGGATCCGGACTGAGTTCTCTGCTGAATTTGGCGCCCGAAGCCATCGGAATAGGAAAATCCGATTTGAAATCTGGCGTCTCCTTTCTTCGGGGGCTCTATGACGTGTTGTTCGCGCGCCAGAGTCGCGGCAAATGCCGGCTGCCATTTCGTTGAATCCTTCGGGTGTTTAGCGCGAGTGCGGCGAAACCTGTCGCGATCATAAACAAACCGCGTGCCGGCTTTGTTCAGGAGATCTGACGCAAGCGAGTGGGGGGCATCGCTGTCGTAGAATTCATCTATCTGACTCTGAGACAGGTGCGGTTCAAATCCTTCAAGCGCATCTCCCTCGGCGAGCGCAGGGGGCCGCTTCCCCATCACCGCCGTGCCAACAACCATGCCCAGCGCATCGTAGGCTACCTTGGTGCGGTTGCCGTTAGGATCCGTGACCATCGCCGGCTGTAGCACATGATAATCATTGCCGTTTTCGATGTTCTCGTCCGGCAGACGCTCGCCTGCAGTGACGCGATTGCCCAACGCGTCCCGGCTTTCCAGCAACAGCAGTTTGTATGCGTCGTATGTGAGGGTGCTTTCCGGGCTCGCGTTGGCGGTGTGGAACGGATTGCGGTGGCGGTGTGGCAGAAAGAAATGCGTGCGGGCGCAAGCAAGCTCGTGTTTGGCGTCATCTCCCCCGTTCGGAGACAGGAAACTACGGCCGGCGGGCATCCACCAGGCGTCGCTTTTGTCCTTTTCGCAGAACTTCACGCATTTTGCTTTGAGCGCCTTCCCCGAAACATACCCGCCAAGGCCGCTCCCCTGTCCGCCAAGCACCGCCGTCGGCTTCGGCCCCTCAAGCGTTTTTCCACCGCGCTGAAACACCTTCGTTATCAAGCCAGGCGTGAATGCCAGTTTGAAGGTTTCGCCCGGCAATGCGAGGCTTTCGACCGTGCCCAATGGCAGTAAGGCGAGCGGATCGTTTCCTTTGGCTGCCCCCAGGTCATCGGGCCGGTAGAGCGTGCGTACATGCTCGATAACGCGACGCAACCGTTTGCCGCTGGTCGGTGAATCTTGATAATCAATTGCTGCATCGAAGTCGTGTGTCAGTCGTTTCCCATCCAGTTTCACGAAATCGGAGTTCTGAAACCGGCCCTGTTTTCCGGTCGGCGTGTAGCCGGTCAGCTCGAAAGTTACGGTCTCACAAGAAACGGCCGCACGGAGAACATTTGGATGTTCGATCGTATTGGTGAATTTGTTTTCGGAGTAGGTGACGTGAGTTTCGGCCTGCACGTCCCGATCTGATGGTGTCGGCAAGCTATCGTCCGGGCTGCGGCGGCCATAGGCGATGGTTGCCTGCTTCAGCGTGTTTCCTTGAGCATCGGCCTCGAGCGTGAGTACATGCTGCACGCGCGGATCGTCACCCCGGCACTCGTAGTGATAAGAGATCGTCTCAACCAAGACCACGTAAAGCACCGGAGCCAGTCCATCGCGGCGGCGTTGGAACTGGCGCACGGCATAGCTGGACTCCGTGGCGGTGTAGGGATGCGGTTCGACACTTCCATCGTTGTCTTCGCCGTAAACCTCCTCCCGAAGGATGCGTCCATGCAGGGCGCGATGGGCATAACGCCGGGTTTCGCTGTCACCATCGCGGAACTGCATTCCAAGAGGACTATCTTCCAAGGGAGCAGCACCGCCGTCGCCGGCGTAGTACTCCGACCTGTAGCCGCAGGAGACGGGGTCCTCGGATACCACACCGGTGTGATACCAGGTCCTTGTCACAACCGGCGGCACGTCGGTCGCCTCAGCCGAAGCCGAAAGCGTTTCCGCGTCTTTGCGCTCGACCATTCCGAAGCCGCGGAACTCGCGTTCATCACCGTCGTAGTAGCCGTGCCGGTAAGAGTAACTCCGCACCAGCCTGGCATCGGAGAAATGGTCGAAGCTTTCGATCTTCTCCACCACTTGCACCGGAAACGGCAGCCGCGTCAGCCAGGGGCGTCCGTCCCGCTTGTGGCGAAGTGAAAACCGGGTGGAACTGGCATACGTGATCTTCGAAGTCGCGCCGAGATTGTTGTCGATCGTATTCAGAAGATGCGCCTTGCGGCCCTGGCTAAGATCAATGTACCAGTGCCGTGTCTTTGCCCGATCATCGCTGAATACAAGAGCTGTCGTGCCGGTTCCAAGCACGTCCGAGAAGCTAATCTGATCGCCGCGTGAACACGGCGCGGGAAGCACAACGCTCAGCGGTTCCTTCGAGAAAGCGTTGCCGCTTTTGTTGAGCCAGATCTCTACATGGTTCGCGTGCGCGTAGACGATGTCCGCCGTGCCCGAACCGTCAAGGTCGACGAGATAGAGGCGCGCGGCATCGAATGTATCGGGCAACTCGGGAGCATGCCCGAAGAGGATCGGCTCGGCGAACTTGCCATAACCAAGGTGCGGCCAGCACTTCACACGCCGACTTGTAATCTGCACCAGATGATTGCCACCCGTACCGAACATATCGGCAAAGCGAACCACTTCGCTCCTCGGTGTTTGCGCCGGCGAAGGAAGTCCGGTGCGGCGCGGGCACGCTTCGGCGCCGCCAAAGCCGTCGCGCCCACGGCCTGGATAGACGAGGACACGGTCATGCTCGATACGCACGAGATCTGAAAGCCCGTCTCCGGTAAGGTCAATCAGCTGTCCGTCCGGATCCCCAAAGCCCGTGGGCACGGCAGGCAGCGCACGGAACCCTTCCCAGTTTTTGTCGGGCTTAACCTGATAGTACCCAGCCCCGCCAGATGAACTGACCACCAGGTCAAGTTGGCCGTTCCCGGTCAGGTCCATTAAGCGTTGGTTAGGCGTTCCAATGTCGCGGTGGACCGGGAACGTGTTCGGCTGTGCAGCCGATGAGTAGCGTGCGACAGGTGCTCCAACAGCTTCGCATGCAGCTTCCGGGCCCCAGTAAAGAGTGCTCGCCCCATCACTGTAAAGAACGCCTGGCGCACCATCGCCGAAGAGATCGACCAACTGATAGCCTGACGAGTCGGCACCCGGCAGCCGCTTCCGGTCTCCCGTCAAAAATGGCGCGAACTCGCCGGCGGTCGGCTCAAAGGGCGTGTAGCCGAAACTCAGAGGGGGCAGTTTGCGCGCTACATACCGTCCCTTCTCGTAACGGTAACCGGCCGAAACGACAGACTCCAGAACCGTCACAGTTGATGATGTTCGGTACTTGAAGCAGGTGGCGTGGACAAGAACCGGGCCGTCAGCCTCCAGTTCCGCAAAATTATGGAACATCAAGATGTTGCGGCACAGCCAACGGGTGCGGATTTCAAAGCCGGCGTGATAGGTCGAGAATGGATCCGCACGCCGCGTCGGGCGGGCCGAATCTTCACGTGGTTGATAAGGCAGATTTCCATCCGGATCGACTTTGTGCTCCCCGTAGTCGAAAACCACTTCCAGGTGCCAATCTGTTTCGGGAATGCCTAGTTTTCGGCCTTGCACCTGCGTCTGCTTTTCCCATTCGGCGGATTTCTTGGACGGCTCGGTGCCATACTTTAGAAGCTCAAGATTGCGCCGCTGTTCCGCCGTCAGCGCGATGCCGTTAGCGTACTTGATGCACTTGAGATACCGATTGGCGCCGTGACACCGGCTTTGCTCGCACAGGTCATCGGGAATGTCCGCGGCAGTCTCGCGCATATACTCGTAGACCGCTCGGTTACCTTTATCGTCGTAGGTTTCCTCCAGAAGCCACTGGAAAACGTGGTCTGGTTGTTCAGGGTCGCAAATTCGAGAATGCAACGAGGCGCCGTATATACTGGTAACGTTATCCCTGGTGATAACGCGCCAGTAGGAATCACTACTTCCGTTCACAACAAAGCGTTCGATCTTGGCGAACAGGCCTTCAATGCGCGGGCGGTAAGCCAGAACCAGATAGTCGACTGATCCAACCTTTACGCTGCGCGAGCCGCCCTCGACCGGCACAAGATCCTCGGCACCTGAGAGGATGAATGTATCTGAGTCGTCGTATCTAGGGATTCCTTTCGACGTTTTACGGGCAATGCCGGGAGCGGAGAGAGCCCAGCCAAGGCCAAAGACACCGCCGCCGCTTCCAGAGCTGTAATCGACGCTCAGCTGCGGCTCGAAACCACGGCACGATGAGGTAGGGATGGGGATGCTTAAAGCTGCGGTGCCGGTGAACTCTTGAGGCTGAAAGGTCTCGCCGACCCCTTTAATCGCACCGCCGCCATTTGGAAGCGAGGGTCGGGTAATCTCAATCGCCGAACCCTGCATCGCGCCCCCGCTGCTCCGTGTCACCTCTCCGACTCGCCCGCAACTCGGCGAGAGTTGCAAAGAATTCGTCAAAACTTAATGGCGAATCGATCACGCAGTTCCAGTATTGCCACCTTCAAGCGCGATCAACATTTGCACACGAATGAAAAAAGTCCCGGTACGGACAGTAGAAGCGATATGCGATGCCTCGTCAACTGAATTACATGCGTGAGCCGGAGTTAGCCTTTGGGTACCGTTCGGTGAAAAGCTCAGCAATATCGGCCAGTTCATTCGTGCGCAGTGCTTGTGCTCTCGATGGCAGAAAAGAAATACAGCCGTGCCCAGACGCCAAATTTTTGGGGAGCTGACATTTTGGTTGCGGCATAGGTAAAAGTAATTGTTTTGGAGATACGCGCGCAGGAAAATATCGCTTCCCGGCCGGTCCCATTCGTGAAAGCTCCAGAGATTTCGATACTCCCTCCCAGCCGTTAGAGACGCGAGGTCATCCGACTTTCGTACGAACATGAAACGGTCTAGCTGCAAATGTGGCGCATGAAAAACATGAACTCTCCACCGGCCAAGATTGAAAAACCTCAGAGTGAAGCTGGTCGCCGGTACGGTGTCCGACCCGGAGACATAGGTAACAGTTTGTCCCTAAGACATGGGTGACACCCTCGTGCTGAACGGGTCATTCGCGCGTTGCGGGCGTTAGCCCGTGGCTGTCCCCAAGGAATAACTGCACAGGCGTGCTTACGCCCGCCGGCGCCGAATGCTACTGTTCGAAGCCTACGGCATCGCGCTGGCGGGACCTGGCCGCGAAACTGTTTCCATCGATTGCACCCCGCCCGGACACCCGCAAAGAGAACGCCCAAAACCCCGCAATGGCAAAGCTTCCCTTCATTTCGGTCATTTTGGTGTTCGGCGATGAGCGCGGCCGGGCGGATCATCTGGCATCTTGGACGCAGCAGCAGACCCTGGAGGGCGACCGGTTTGAAGTGATCGCCGTCACGACCGGCGAACAGTCGTCGCAGGCGGACGAAATTCGCTCCTATCTGCGTCCGCAGGACCGCCTCCTGTGCTTTGAGACGAACAAGCCGTTCGAATTGATCGCGCCTGCCGTCAAGGTTTCGACGGGCGACATTCTGTTTTTTTCAGAAGACCATTGCATTGCCGAGCCCGACTGCCTCGAAACCACGCTGGACTATATGGAAAATACCAATACCGCCGGTGCCAGCGTGCGGTGGGGGCACATCAATCCCAACTCGTTCGCGGTCATGGAACAGCGGCTGGCCGACAGAGATCTTGCCTCCTGGATCGATGGTGACTCATGGAATCGGCTGCGGCTTCGCGGGTTTTTCATATCGCGTGAGGCCTATCTGGATGCGGGAGGTTTTGAGGGGCCGTACGAACAGTTTTCCGAAGTGCTTCTTGCCGCGAGGCTTCATGCGTCGGGAAATCCCATCGGATATCTCGACAAGGGAGGGATAAACCACATCAACACCTCCACCTTCGGAGAGCTGTTTTCCAATGTGTGGAAGTATGCATACAACGAGTGCCGGTTCTGCGATGAAGGCGACGCGGAGATGGCCGAGCGCTACTTTGCCCATGCCCTTCTCGCCATGCATGGAGCGTCTGGAGACAGCGCAACCAGAGCTGCACTGAAAAAGGCGACCGGCGCCGTCCTTCGCCGCATTTTATCGGAGCGGCCGGTGCGCCGGTGGAGCGAGATTGCCGGGCTGTCACTCACCTGGTTCAGACTGGTGTCTCCGTATCTCCTTGGCGCCCGGGGTCGCCAGTGGAGTGCCTATGCGATGCTGTATATGGCGCAGCTGCGCGTCATCGTGTGGCGTAATGACGATGATCGCCGGCTTCGCGCGTTTATCGATTTCTGGATGAGGGGCGCGGAGTGTGCCCGTGCGGATTACATGGCCGGGGGTGCTAAACGCCGCTTCGAACGGCTGCCGGTGTGGCGCGGCCATGGACTGGATGTTGCCGCGCTCGGAGCCGCGGGCTGCCACGGTGTTGAAACGCACAACGGCACGACGTTTTTCTGGACGCAGCCGGCCTGCCAATTCGTTGTCGACCAGCCGCCGGCCGACTGCCGCATGACAATCCGCACCGCGGGGTTCAGAAATCTGCGCGAGCGGCTGCCCATCGGTCTGTTCTGGAATGACAACGCATTGCCCGATCCCATCATAGACGGAGACCGGATATCGGTGCCTGTATCCTCGCAGCTGTTTGCAAGCGGTGCGGAGCAGCGGTTGACCGTCGTGGTTCCACCGCTTTCAACGCCAGGCACGTCTGAGACACGCAAACTTGGCCTGCCTATCTGCGCCCTCCAGTTCGAGCCGGCCTGATCGGGCCATCTCCGGCAGCCCCTCAGCCGGGCGCCGGTATTGAGTTTGCGCATGGAACGTTGACCGGTTCGCATCGGCAAGTCACAGTCGCGAGGGCCAACAAACGGATCGGACGCGCGCTTCGATGAAAATCCTTTCGCTTAACGCGTCCGATGCTGGGGGCGGCGCCGAGCAGATTGCATGGGATCTGTTCAAAGGGTTCGAAGCGCAAGGGGAAGATTCCTGGTTACTGGTCGGCGATAAAAAGACCAATGACGCCCGTGTCGTCTGGTTTCACGACAACACCAATATCGACTACGGAGCCTATGGCAAATCCCTTGCGGTGTTGAAGCGCACCGTGGTCAAGTCTTTGTGCCGGCGGCTGGGGGTCGAAGATTTCCAGTTTCCATTGTCCTATCAGACATTGCAGGCGTCAGGTCAGGTTCCCGACATTTTGCACTGCCACAATCTGCATGGCGGCTATTTCGACCTGCGTGCCCTGGCGCCCCTGTCCCGCAATATCCCGGTGTTCCTGACCCTCCATGACGCCTGGCTTTCAAGTGGACACTGCGCATATTCCATGGGCTGTCCGAAATGGCAGACCGGGTGCGGCGCTTGCCCCGATCTCACTATTCCACCCGCAATGGAACGGGACGCAACCGCGTGGAACTGGCGAAACAAGGCGAAGATACTCAAACAATGCCGCCTGTACGTTTCAAGCCCGAGTGAATGGCTGCTTTCGCGCATGCGCGACAGCATTCTGACACCGGCGATCGTCGAGGCGCGTGTTATCCCACACGGCATTGACCTCGAGCGGTTTCGCCCCGCTTCGAAGCGTGAGGCGCGAGTGGGCCTCGATGTGCCGCGCGACGGGTTTTTGATTGTAACGGCAGCCAGCAGCTTCCAGGGCAATCCGTTCAAGGATCTTAATGGCGCCCTGGCGGTGGCGCAGCTGCTGGGCGAAACGCAGGGTGGTGCGGCAATGCATTTGGCGGTTGTCGGAAGCTCGGGCGCTACTCAGCGTGCCGGAAACCTGACGATCCACCATCTGCCGCGTATGCCGCATGAAAAGCTGGCAACTTACTTCCAGGCCGCGGATCTCTATCTCCATGTCGCACGGGCGGAAGCATTCGGGCTGGTCATTGCCGAGGCAATGGCTTGCGGCACGCCTGTTGTAGCCTTCGATGCCGACGGCATTCCAGAAGTGGTGCGCGACGGGGAAACCGGAATTCTGGTCCCAAGGGGGGACCATGCCGCACTTGCCGCGGCGATGCGCACTCTCCTTCACGACACCAAAACGCGGGTGGCGATGAGTGAGGCGGCGGCGTGCCATGCCCGCCTAAAGTTTTGCCGTACACGCATGGTTCAAGATCATTTGAACTGGTATAGGGAGCACGCGGGTGCGGGCTAGGTCGGTTCCAGCAGCCGTTGCAGAAAGCATGGAAGTTCTCCGGCGGCAGTCGGTCAGCGCTCGCGAATTCCGAATTTGAGTAAGTGTCACGAATGAAACTGGACTCCGTATCTTGAGCCCGCCAGATCCAGACAGGTATACGCACAACGGTGGCAGCTGGACCTCCGTGTTCAGACGCCTGGCATCCGCGCTCCTTCCGCGGCCGGCGGAACGGGCTGCGCTGGTCCGCATGCACATCACATCAATGGCACCTCGCAATATCGAACGGCAGCTTGAATGCCTGCAGTCCTGGAGAGCTTCATCGGACCGGATATGCACGATCAACCACCCGCGCGAGCAGGCGGTTCTCGGCCCCTTGCTGCCGGACTGGGTCGAGGCTATCCCGGTAGAGTTTGAACCGCGCTACGGGAAAGACTATCTGCCGCTGAGCATGCTTTGCCGCACGGTGGCGAAAATGGGGCTCTCGCCGAATGACATTGTGACCATCGCAAACTCCGACATTTCTTTGCGCGAACCGGGTCTCTTGTCGGGCGATGATCTGGCGCATTGCGACTTGCTGTATGCCTCGCGCGTCGATCTGGACAAGGAGGGAAACAGTTTAGGTCCCTTCCTGAACGGGTTTGACGTGTTCATGTTCAACGCCGCCGACATCCATCTGCTGGATGCGGATGGCTATTATCTGGGCCTGCCCTGGTGGGACTACGTTGTGCCGTTGGTGTTTGCGAAGGAAGGTCGGAAGATCGGCCGCATAGACGAACCCGTCATCACTCACAAAGCGCATGACATCGACTGGTCCTACGAGAACTGGCTTGCCTTGGGCGCGAGCTTTTCTGCCGATTTATTCGGCCTGAACGTTACCGCGAAGCAATCTGAGAGAAGAATTCAGATGGTCGCTAAGCAGTCAAAAGCGTTTCTGAACAACGCCCGACTGCGGGTGCGGAGTTCGAAACGCCTGAAGCGTGTGCCGCGGGCAGATTTCGGTAAACTGCAGCGCTCAGTATGCGAGGCTGGTAGTGCTCGCAGTGCCACTCTGCAACCGGCTGGCGGCGTGAGAGCATTTCTGAGCAAATACGTACGGAAAGCTACTTCGTGACCGTGCCGCGACGGGCGGCCAATTCATTCGTCTGCCGTGCGCGCAAGAACACCTGGAGCCGACATGCTGAAGATGATCAACAATCCGGTGCCCTGGCCGGATGGTGCCCGCGTTGCGGTCTGCATCTCCTTCGATATCGATGCGGACAGCATCCTGCATCTCGCCCATCCTGACAAAGCACACAGGATGGCCGCCGCGCAGTCCTTCCTGCGCTATGACCGCATTTCCGTAAAGCGCATTGTCGACATGTTCGACCATTTCGGCATACGCCAGACATTCTTCTTTCCTGCCTGGTGCATGGAGACCTATCCGGATCTGGTCGAGTACATTCTAAAGAGCGGCCATGAGATTGCCCATCACGGCTATATTCATGAAAGCCCCAACGAGCAGCTATGTGCGGAAGATGAGCACCACTGGTTGGAGCGCGGCATAGAGACCATTGAGCGCATGACGGGCCAGAGGCCGCGCGGTTGGCGCGCACCGGTCTATCATTTCTCCGAGCACTCGGCGGATCTCCTTGTAAAGGAGGGTTTTCTCTATGACGCATCGCTGATGGGTGACGATGTGCCTTACGTGCTGCGCGCAAAGTCCGGCGAAATTGTCGAACTGCCGTCGCACTGGGGGCTCGACGACTGGCCTCAGTATACCTATCTGCCGGAGCTCGGCGCGCGGATGCCGACCAAGGCGCCGGACGAAGCGATGGCCGTTTTCTGGGCGGAGTTCGAAGCGCAATGGAAGCATGGCGGCCTTTGGGTCGCGGTCTGGCATCCCTCGGTTTCAGGCCGTCTTGCGCGCTGTGACCGGATTGCGTCAATGATCGAGGATATGATTGAGAAAGGCGATGTGTGGTTCGCCACCATGGAAGAGATCGCACGGCATGTTCAATCGTGCCGTGAAGCGGGGACATGGCAACCTGTGGTCGAAGACATGCCGGTTTCATCCCGGCCGCTGCCGGGGGCAACATTCCGGCCCCGCACGGAGTAGGGCTATTCGGCAGCTTCGCCGCTGAGACTGACGGCACCGCTTCTTAACATGCGCCGCCGGGGCATGAACCTGATCTTCAGGCCGACGACCAGGTAACGGAGAAAATCTGAAAACCTGACGCTCGAGCGGCCTTGCGTGCGTGGTGTCCAGTCGGCCGGCAGGGTGGTGATGCGGCAGCCTAGGCGTAGCGGTTTCAAGAGGGCCTCCAGAAAAAACGGGTGACGCAACTCGTCCCACCGGATGTTCTGTAGAACCTGAGTGCGGTAGAGGCGAAATCCGTACGTCAGATCCTGCAATCGGGTTCCGTAGAGCACGCGAAGGAAGGTCTGAAACAGATAGTTGAAAATAAGCTTGACCGGCGCATAGCCCGCAAAACCGCCCGTGCGGGCCCAGCGGTCGGCGGTGACGATATCGGTGCCGCCGGCGCGTGCGCGGGCAATCATCCCACTTATGAGAGCCGGCGGTGTTTCAAGGTCGCTGGACATGATGATGGTAAAGTCACCGCGCACCAGGTCAAAGCACTCCTGGTAGGCGCCGCCGACATGCATGAGCCTGGACTGTTCATGCACTTGCACGACCTCAGGATACATTGAACGCATCCGCCCGATGGCATCTCGGCAGCCGGGCGTTGCAAACGGCGCGGCGGTGATCAGTATTTCAAGGACGTCAGGGGTATTGTCCCGCATTATCCGCTCGACGGTCTCCTCGAGCGAGCGCGTTTCATCGACGGCCGCCATGATGACCGATACATTTTTCCGCGTTGCGTCCGGACAGTTCAAGACGTGACACTTTCGGAGTGAGTTGTGGAGGGACCACGCAGCGCGTGAATGGCGGAAGGCAGGAAGTAGAGGCAGCCTGCGAAGGCGGCGCACTTTGCCAGGCTGGCGGCACCGTTCCCGGCATCGCCAAATGCCGATATCAGTGGCATGTGATTCATTGAGACAATGCTTGCGACAAGCGTTGCCCGCGCGGCCAGACGATGGGCGCGATCATTCCAGAACACACACAGGTAAGGGATTGCAAGGATCAGGAAAATGAGCCTGTAATCCCAGTTGAATCCGGCGATGAAGGTGGCCGTATAGATCGATGCTCCGAAAACGAACAGCCGTGAAATATGTTCATCGGCGCGCGCGCCGGTGCGTGTGCCCGTGCGCCATCCGAGCAGGAAACTGAGGCCACCTGCAACCGCAAGCGCGGCGAAGAGAAGCGCGTTGGCGGTGGTTGGTGGCAATTCCGACACGAGCGGTGCCGTGGAGGCCATGCTTGTTATGCCGTAAGAGGGCAGGCTCGAAAACTCCGAGGCCTCCCGTATAAGCAGGATATCGTTCAGCGACAGCGCGATGTAAACGGCGAGCAACGCCACGCTCGCACACCACAACATCCGGTTGGTGCGTGGGTCCCAGAAGGACGCGGCGACGGTAACCAGAGGATAGAGTTTTAATATTGTGGCGCAGGTAGCGAGTGCCAGCAGCCGCGTACCGGCCCAACAGGCCGCCAGGCAGGCCAGCGTGAATATAAAGAGGTCGTTGTTGCCTCGCTCAAGTGCCAGCAGCGTGCTGTTTGAATAGAGTGCGCAGAATATGAAAATGGCTTCGTATCCGCCTTTCAAATTGCGCAATAGCCCGTAAACACAGACAAGAAACATCGCTGCAAACAGGAGGCCGATCCAGACAACACCCTCTTGCGAAAGATTGAGGGTGGACGCAGCGGCAATCCAGACCCTTGGATAGGTGAAGGGTCTGTTCCAGGGGTCGCCGGGGTTTTCAACGAACGGATTGAGACCGAGCGTCAGCGCGTCGACAGCCCCGGGTATCGACCGAAGGTCCATGAAGGGCGGGGAGAAGGAGCGGATGCCAACGGCGCCCCACAGTTGGGTCCAGTCCGTGGCAAGCGCAACAAGGATGAAGGCGAACGGCACTGCTGTGCCGGCGCAAAGCGCGGCGTGTCGGTAGTTTCCAACGGTGCGCTTCATAAGGGAGCCGGGACCTGGGTTTCAAAGTACCTGGAAACCTGTGTGCGGTTTGCGGTGTCTTTGTCAAGTGGCCGGCTGAAGGCTGCTCAATCTCGCTTGCGGCACAGGCAATCTAGACCTCTTCCATACGAACGCTAAATTGTCTGGCCCGCGCATTTGCGCCGGGATCAAACCACTCCTGAGACCCTTTGAACAAAAGAAAAGGCCCGGCAATATGCCGGGCCTCGGAAAACTCGGAAAAACCTGAAGGTTTAGTCGCGGTAGGTCCAGGTGCCGATTTCGCAGATATCCACACCGCGCTGTTCCAGTTCTTCGCCACCTTCAAATATAGCCTTGAAATCGAATTGGCATTGGCCGGTGCCATCGTCCAAATGCACTTCCATACTGTCTCCAGGCTGAATAAGATACTGGCCGAGATGGTCGCGGCCCCACGATTCCGCCTTGACGTTGGTTGCGTAAAACTCTCTCAAGTCGATGCTTGTTGAATTGATGATTGTAACGCGTTTGTTCTCATCGGCCGATGTTACGGTGGGCATTGCGAGCACCAGCAATGCAAGTGCGGCCAGAGCAGTACGGTTGAAAAACCGGATCCTCGAACGGGTAAGCATAGTCTCCTCCCTTTTCACAGTGGAGTGCGGGTTTCATGTCGACGTCGCGTGACCCACGGTCGCAAACGGAGCGACGATTAGCCCTGCTCGGCCGACAGAATTCAGTGAGGAGAGACTAGCGTCCAATTTCTGCCGTGTCGACGCCCTGACGGCTAATGTTAGGAAGATTTAATGTTTTGAAACGGTGTGTTGCCTCCATAAACCGCAGGTCGAAATTTATCAGGTGCTTCTTGCCTCGAATATGAATCCAAGCGTGTTCATCAGGATTTGAGCCGCCAGAAAAGCCGTCGATCCTGTGTGGTCGTAATCGGGAGCAACCTCCACGAGATCAATTCCGACAATGTCGCCGCGCCGTGTGAGTCCCTGCATAAGCTCCAACACTTCATAATAGAGAAAGCCGCCGTGGCTCGGCGTCCCGGTTCCCGGGGCGATGGAGGGATCGAACCCGTCGATGTCTATGGTCACGTAATAGCGCACGCCTGAGGGAATACGCTCCAGAAGGGCCTCTGTCCCCAGGGCGCGAACCTGACGTACGGACAAGATGTCGGATCCGACGGAGCGCGCATACTCGTAGCCTTCGCGCGCGGTCGAGGACACGTTGCGAATGCCGAGTTGCGACATACCCGTCACATGGCTGTGCTCGGAAGCGCGGCGCAGCGGGTTGCCGTGGCCGTAGCGAACGCCGTGGCGTTCATCGACAAAATCGAGATGCGCATCGATCTGCACGATATGTACAGGCTCCTGATCGTCGAAAGCGCGGACACAGGGAATGTTTACCGAATGGTCCCCGCCCAGGATTACCGGGAGTGCACCGGCGGCAAGGATCTTGCGTACGCCGAGCTCAATGTTCTCGTGGCTCTTGATCGTGTCGGTATGGACGATGTCCGCATCTCCGATATCGACGATGCGCACTTTCTCCGACGGCAGATAGATAACATCGTCCTCGTGGTCGTAGGCGCCGCCGTGGCCGAAGGAGAAGAGCGTGGAGGCTTCGCGGATGGCGCGCGGTCCGAAGCGGGCGCCGGAGCGGTACTGCGTGCCGAAGTCAAACGGGGCGCCGAGGATGGCGCAATCCGCTTCGATCGCGTCCCAGTCGAGGCACGGTTCGTTCTTGCCAAATGTGCAGTGACCGACAAATGGGAGGTTCAATCGGCCGGCTTCGTATCCGTGCTTGCTCATGTCCGGTTCTTTCTCAATTGGTCGTTCAACGGGCGACATCGATCTATAGGTTTAGAAGGGGTCGGGTCAATACTTACGGCTTCGTTCCCCATACTCGAATGCCGCCGAAAACCTGGCGGTCGAACAGGTTGCAGGCAATGCGGTAGAATTCCTCCAGGCCGCCGGTGACCTCCTCGCCGTGCAACTCCACGCTCAAGGGTCGGCGCACAAGAAACGCCTGATACCGCTCCGCCGTAAACGCCGTCCACGAGGCACTCATATCTTGCGCGTGTATATTCTCAAATCCCGCTTCGCGCAGTTGGGAGACATAGTCTTCATGGGTTGGAAGGTAGGGGCACATGATCTTGCCTCGAAGGTCTTCCCACTCCGCCTCGCTCGGCTCGGCATTCCTGGTCAGATCCTCAATGTAAATCCGCCCGCCCGGTTTCAGGGCATTGAGGCAGGCGCCGAACAGATCCATCCGGTCGGGGATATGCAGGAAAACGAGGAACGATATGAGGGAGTCGAAATCGCGGCCCGCCATGCCGCCATCGAGTATGTCGCCACAAACATGATCGATGTTTTTTGCAAGGCCGCAGCGCCCGGTGAGTTCCTCGGCCGTTTCGCTGAGGTCGGGTTGCAGCTCAAGTGCGGTGACGTGGCAACCCGCTCGCTCGGTCACATGGCGGGCGGGACCGCCAATGCCCGATCCCACCTCGAGGACGCGCGAATAGCTGTCGAGCCCAAGTTCCGCAACCGCCTCGTCTACGGCGGCAGTGCCGTGATAGTGAAACTGATCGAACGGCGTGAGGTCCTCCGGCGCGAGAGGCGATTCGCGATCGATCCCCAGCGCATGAAGTTCATTGTGAATGCGCTCGATCTGATCGTAGAGTTTCATCGACTTCATCGCGGCCGGCGATACCTTCATGTCGGTCTGCACTCCTTGAACGTGGCGAAACCCTGAACCATGCATAAACCGTGCGCTTCCTGTTTGCCATGTCCCGATGCCAGTGTCCGGGAGAAGGGCATGAGCGCGCGCCGTGTCCCGTGTATTTGGGGCATTGCATTTGCGCTGGCGCTGTTTCTGGCACTTCCGGCAACACGCGGGCACGCGGAAGATGTCGACCTTGAACTGGTTCTGGCAGTCGATGTGTCGTCAAGCGTCGATCCGCATGAGGCGGAGCTGCAGCGCGAAGGTTACATGCAGGCGCTGGTGCATGGCGAGGTGCTGCGGGCGATCTCTACCGGTCCGTTCGGCCGCATCGCCGTCGTCTACGTGGAGTATGCCGGTGAAACGTATCAGAAGATAGTTGTCGGCTGGACACTCCTGCGCGCGTGGGAAGATGCAGCCGCGTTCACCGCCAAACTCTCCGAAATCCCGGTGAGCAGTGCGCCCGCGACATCTATATCTGCCGTCATCGATTTTTCGCGCGCGTCCCTGAAAACTAATCTCTTCAGAGGTTTGCGGCAGGTCATTGATGTTTCAGGCGACGGGCCGAACAGCGATGGCCGTGCAGTGTGGGACGCGCGCGACGATGCGGTGGGCGAGGGGATTACGATTAACGGACTGCCGATACTTTCATCGCGCCCCGATCCGCAGGGCTTTTCGCCTGCAGTTGGCGTGACGAGGCACTACCGCCGTCATGTTATTGGCGGACACGGCGCGTTTGCTATTGAAGTCAATGAATTTCAGAACTTTGCGGCAGCGCTTGTGAGCAAGCTCGTGCGTGAAATCCACGGCGCCCCGCAACTGTCTGAGAATTTGGTGCCGGAGGCCTTCGGAACCGGAATATCCGCGATGAATGAAGTTCACGGTCGCACGAGCATGTTTTCATTGACACAGCCGCATGAGTGCCGCTCATCTTGCGCCGGAACCGTCCCGTCCTCCGGACCCTGATTCAAGGCGAGCGACCATGAGAGAACGACCCCGCGATCCTGAAACCGGCCTGCCACTGTCGAGCATTCTGCCGGGCATTTCACCCGGTTCGGTGGATGGTTGGAGCGTACACACACGTGCCCTCAGGGAACGGCAGGCAGGCGAGGATGTTATCGTTCTCTCGGTTGGCGATCCCGATTTCGACACGCCGCCGGCAATCACCGAGCGCGCTATCGAAGCTCTTCGCGAGGGGCATACGCACTACACGCCGGCCGGCGGTATCAGGCCGTTGCGCGAGGCTATTGCGGAGAGCGAGGGCCGGCGGTTGGGCCGCGATGTCGGCATCAATGAGGTCGTCGTTTGTGCCGGAGCCCAGAACGCGCTCTACACCGCCATGCGATGCATCGTCGATCCGGGCGATGAAGTCATTCTGCTGTCGCCGCCCTACACGATGTTCGACGGCGTGGTCGGCAGTTGCGGCGGCACGGTGGCGACCGTGCCGCTCCAACGCGAAAACGGCTTTGCCATTGATTTCACGAAGCTTGAAGCGGCGGTGAGCGGCAACACGCGCGCCATTCTCCTGAACTCGCCTCACAACCCTTCCGGCGCCATCGCCGGTCCCGGCGAGGTTGCACGTATGGCCGATCTTTGCAAAGCCAACGGGTTGTGGCTGATCTCCGATGAGGTCTACGCGGATCTTTGCTATGACGCGGAGTTCGTGTCACCTTCGACGCTGCCAGGCATGCGCGAGCGGACCGTCGTTATCCGCAGCCTCTCCAAGTCCCATGCCATGAGCGGCTGGCGTATAGGGTGGGCGCTGGCGCCTGAGTTTCTCGCCGAAGCGATGCTTGATCTCCTGAACCATGCGCTTTATGGCAGCCCGGGGTTCATCCAGCACGCCTGTGTGACCGCACTGACCGCCGATATCGGCGAGCTTGAGGAAATGAAGAACGCCTATCGCGCGCGCCGCGATATTGTGTGCGATGCGTTCGACCCGATACCGGGTGTGGAGGTCGTCCGGCCGGCATCGGGCCTTTTCTGTATCCTCGATGTGTCGGCCTTTGGTACGCCCACCATGAAGATCGCCGAGGAACTCTACGCCGCGGAAGGCGTGTCGATACTGCCGGGCGAGGCGTTCGGCACCGAACATGACAGCTGGATGCGGCTGGCGCTTTGTCAGCCCGAACCCGCCATCCGCGATGCGGCGGCGCGTGCCGCCCGGTTCTTTTCCGGCCTGACAATGGCGGAGCCGGCACAACAGAAAGCCGCCGGCGCCTGATAACCTTGCGTGAACGAGAGGAAACCTCATGGGCCTTCCGGAATTTTACATGGTTGATGGGGCGCCACGCCCCGTTGCGACGTTTTCCCACGCAGCGGAAGTGGATGGCTGGGTGTTCCTCACCGGTCAGATGCCGACCTGGCCCGGCGAGCCGGACCGGCCGCTGCCCGAGGGGGTTGAAGCGCAAACCCGGCGTGTTATGGACAATCTGATTATCGTGCTGGAGGGACTTGGCCTCGGCATTGAAAACGTCGTTCAGGCAAGGGTGTACATAACCGAATTCGAGCGCGACTATGGACCGATGAACCAGACCTATCAGTCCTATTTTGCCGAAGGAAAACTGCCGGCCCGCACCTGCATCGGCGTGACCGGGCTTGCCGTCGGCGCGCTCGTGGAAATCGATTTCGTGGCGCGGCGGCCTTAAACGTACCGGGCTTAGCGCGAGACTTCGCGGCGGTGGGCTTCGGCCAGATCGGCCATTGAATCGAAGCGGAAGTTATAGTGCGGCATGTCGCCGGGGTTCATTGTGGCGCCAAAACCTTCCTCGGCGTAGCGGCGGTAAATCCAGCACGACGCCAGCTTGAACCTGTTGGCCGGCGCGTGGTCATGGAACATGCTTTCTGCCGTATGCAGGACGTCGCCCGGCGCGATGCCAAGCCCTTCCAGTCCGTTCAGCATGTATTCGAAGTTTGCGTCTGCGGGTTTGTAGGAGCCAACGTCCTCAGCGGTGTAGATCGCGTCGAAGGCAACGCCGAGCCGGGCATTGCTGGCGGCGAAACTCTCATTGTCCACATTCGACAGGATGACGAGCTTGTAGTGCTGCTTGAGATAGGCGAGGGCGTCAGCGGAATCGGGAAATGCCGGCCAGTCTTTCACGGACCGGCCATAGGACTTGCACTCTTCCCATGTCACCTCAACGCCCCATTCTTCCGCGAGGCGGCGGTAGACGGTGGGAAGAAGGTCGCTGTAGCGCTTGGCGGGTGTTTGCGCCTGCTGCCCCGATTCATGGCGCGCATGGGCCTGCAAAATGTCATCGCGCGAGAGGTTGTCCCGAACCCTGCTGGTCAGCGGTTCAAGTGCGCTGATCATGCCGCTTTCCCAGTCGATCAGGGTGCCGTAGCAGTCGAATGTGAGTGCCTTGAAGTCGGTCAGTTGCATGGCGATGGTTCCCACCGGAAAGTCTTTTGCCTGTTTAGCACGCTTCCGGTCTTTGTCGCGTCTTGGACAGCTGCTCGGCCAGACAGTCGACAAACGCTCTTGCGGCCGCCGTCATGCGGCGTTGAGCCGGAAAGAGCGCGTAGATGCCGATGCCGGCGCGCATGTCGTCTTCCAGAATGCTGACGAGGCGGCCTTCGGCGAGATCTTCTTCGACAAACATGTCGGGCAGGAGCGAGAGCCCGAGACCGGCAAGCGTCATCTCACGGACAATTTCTCCATCGTTGGCGGTTACCGGCCCATCGACACTGACGCGGTTGCCGAGGGGCCAGCGGTTGCGGTGTTTGGGGATGGTGTCGACGAGGCAGGGGAATGAGGCGACTTCCTCAGGAGTTTGGGGTGTGCCGTGGCTCGTGAGAAACGCGGGTGAGGCGGTGAGGCGCAGGGCGACCTCACCGCATTTTCGCGCGATCAGGGCGCTGTCTTCCAGCTCGCCAATGCGAATTGCAATGTCGATGCCTTCGCCGACAACATCCACCGGCTCGTCGCGCAGCAACAGGTTCAGTCGGACGTGGGGATTAGTGCCGATAAACCCAGGCAGCAGCGGCGCTATGCGCTTGCGCATAAGATAGGACGAGCCGGAGACCGTCAGAAGGCCGGACGGATCATCGGACAGCGCCAGTGCGTCCCGCTGCAGGGCATCGGTTGCGTCGACAAGGGCGGCGCTGCGTTGCAGGAATTGCCGGCCCGCGTCGGTCAGCGTGAGGCTGCGTGTCGTGCGTCTGAAAAGCGCCGTTCCGAGCCACGTTTCAAGTTCACCAATGAGGCGGCTTAGGGACGATGTGGAGATGCCGAGCGGTTGTGCGGCGGCGGCGAAGGTGCCGCGCCGCGCCACCTCAACGAACACCCTCAGAGCTTTGGTTGTGTCCATCCTATAATCCTATATACGGGATAATATATTCCGTAAAGTCGTATTTATCCTGAAATAATTGTCCCTATCTTTGGCTCATACACGCAACCGGCCACTGGCCTGTAAGGAGATGGAACAATGAAAGTCATGATTGTCGGTGCCACGGGTACAATCGGATCCGCCGTGGTGGATTTGTTGTCCTCCGATCACGAAATCATTCGTGTCGGCCACAAGGATGGCGACCATCAGGTTGATCTGGGGTCGCAGGACTCTATTGCCGAGCTCTTCGAAGATGTCGGCCCCGTCGATGCGGTGGTCAGTACCGCCGGTGCCGCCGCGTTCCGGCCGTTCTCCGAACTGGACGATGCCGACTACGACCTCGCACTGTCAAACAAGCTTATGGGCCAGATCAATCTGGTGCGCGTCGGGCGCGGCTATGTCAGTGAAGGAGGGTCGATTACGCTGACCAGCGGTATGCTCGCACAGCATCCGATGCCGGGGTCGGTGGCGATCAGTCTGGCCAATGGCGCGCTGGAGTCGTTCACGAAGGCCGCGGCGCTCGAAACCGGCGATGCACTGCGCGTCAACACGGTCAGTCCGGTGTTCGTCAAGGAAACGATGGCCATGATGGGCATGGATCCCGAACCGGGGACATCGGCCGCCGATACTGCCAAGGCCTACAAGGTGGCCGTTGAAGGCGATGCCAATGGTGCGACGCTCCACGTCCGCGACTACGTTTAGCAATAGAGGAGACAGGCGATGAACAGTTTCAATCTTCCCCAGAGGGCCGGCAAACCGCCGGTGACAGGCCTGCAGCCCCCGCAACTGCAGTTTTCCGATACCTCGCCGCGCGATGTCTATGAGGCGGTGGCGGACTGGTTCTTCTCCAGTTTCCCGCACACGCGCGAGGAACCAACACGAATATCGGTCCCTACAAGCCGGGCACTGTGGCTCGACGAGGCGCTCGATGCGGCACCGAATTCCTTCATGCCGCCGCCAGGCAGCCGCGAATTCGCTCATCTGCACGAAGATGGAAGTTTTCATCTGGTAATGGCGGAGGAAGACGAGGGCGAGGTTATCGCCAAGGGATGGGGACTGCATCATCCCTGGAAAGACCGGGGTGTGAACGAGATCCTCGTTTACGCGCCGAGGAATGCAGAAGAGATTGAAACCCTGAAACCAGTCATCGAAGCGGCTTACGCGTTTGCCACGCGTGCATGAAGACTGCTTCGAACGTTGCAGCGCGCCGGCACTGAGTGCGAAATCAGAGCCGGCGTGCCTGTGTCAGGCTGATTTGTGTCACGCCGATTTCACGTCACGCAGGTATGTGTCGACCTGTGTGCGCAAGGTGCCGAGCTGCGTTGACAGGGCTTCCGATGCATGCAGCACCTGCTCGGCCGTCTGATCCGTCTGTTCGGCCGCCGAATTGATGTTTCGCGCTTCCTCGTTGACAGATCTTGCAGCTTCCGCGGCCTTGTTCACATTGTGAGCGATTTCCTGCGTTGCCGCGCCCTGTTCCTCGACGGCGCTGGCAATGCTCGATGAAATCTCGTCCATTTCCTGAATTGTCTGACCGATCTCGCCGATGGCCGTGACGGCATGTGTCGTGGCGTCCTGAATGTGCGATATCTGCTGCGAGATCTCGTCCGTGGCTTTTGCCGTCTGGCCTGCCAGAGACTTCACTTCCGATGCAACGACGGCGAAGCCCTTGCCGGAATCGCCGGCGCGCGCGGCCTCGATCGTCGCGTTCAAGGCGAGAAGGTTGGTCTGCTCCGCAATGTCGTTAATGAGACCGATAACCTCGCCAATTTTCGAGGCGCCTTCCGCAAGGCTCTTGACCTGCTGGTCTGAATTCGTCGCGCGTTCGGTGGCAAGGCGTGCAACTTCGGCGCATTTGGCGACCTGAGCGCCGATCTCGGTGATCGAGTTTGAAAGCTGCTCGGCTGCCGCCGCGACTGTCTGGCTGTTTTCCGAGGCCAATTCCGACATGCCGCCGATTTCCGTGGCGCGCCCTTTTGAGCTTTCCGCGACTTCCGCCATTTGGCGGGCACTGTCGCGCATCTGTTCGGATGACTGAGAAAAGGAATTGAGGGCATCGGAAACGCTTTGATCGAATTCCGACGTCATATCCTCGATATGTTGCGTGCGTTCGGAATTGTGCCGTTCGGATTCAGTTCGCGATGCTTCCAGGTCTTGTCTTTCGATGGCCTGTTCCTTGAACACGGCGATGGCCTCGGCCATGGCACCGATTTCATCCTTGCGGTTTGCCGCCGGTATCTCGGTCTCATTGTCGCCGCCCGCAAGACGCCGCATGGCGGAGACCATTTCGGTGAGGGGCCCCGTAACGCCGCGCGTTGCAAACAGCGTGATCATAATCAGGATGGCGCCCAACACCACGGCACCCATGATAAGCCGGTTGCTCAGCGTTGCGCCGGCGGCAAGCTGCGCGGCGATTGCCGTGTTGACCTCAAGAACGCCACGTACGTCGCCGAGTTCCCAGTCGGCCTTCGGCGTGTCAGGGCGGGCATTGTGACAGTTGACGCAGGCGTCCACGGCCATGCGGTCGGCAACGGCAACACGTACGATCTCCTGGCCACCGCGGGTCTCCTGACGCGAATAGACTTCATCCGGGTTGGCGGACAGAAAGGCCCACGCCTCGGACTGAAAATCATCGAGCTCGCGTTCCGCGCGGTTTGGAAAAGGAAACGCGCTGTAGAGTTGAATGGTGGTGTCGTTGTCCTGCAAAAGCGCGCTCAGATCGTGGATGAGCGTGGCCGGCAGTGGTACGGTGTTTTCTTCGTTCTGGTGGTTGATCGACGGGCGCACGGTGCCATTCTGCAGAACCTTTTTAATGATGTTCTGTGTGTAGTACGAACGGATGATCTTGAATTGCTGGACGATTTGCTGGGCGGAGCGGATGGCCTCCGTTCGGGCGTTACTGGCCATCATGTTGGGCACGACAAACCAGATGGCGGCAACCGCAATGACCAGAGCAACCGGCACAGGAACCAGCAGTTTCCAGGTGAAACTCTTTTGCGCTGCAGCCGTGGCCTCGGCCGTCTCGTCCGAAGTCTTTGAAAATCGTTTGAGAGTGAACATGCCCGGCAATCCCTCGAATATGGTTCGTTCGCACTAAGACTCTCTCATGTGTTACTCCTGTTGTGGTTAAGAATTGTTTTAATCAAACTATCGTTCGAGTAATGGTCGGGGTTTGCAGCTGGTCGGTGCGACTCTGCGCGCGAACTCGCAGGTTTTGCAGATAAAATGTTCTTTTCGTACTGAATATTGCATAACTATTTCTGCCGTTGCGGACGCCGGTAAACGGTGTGCGGAGTATTGCAAGACGTTGTTATTTCAAGAAATACCGAATTTAGAATACGTTGCATGCAAACGAACTGCACGCCGGTCGCGGCTCCCGCGAGGAAGGATCGGGAGGCCCGCCAAGGCTTGTGTGTCCTGGTCCCACTCATCGGGGCAGAAGTCTTAGCCGCAAATGCGCATGTTGCGTATGCCGGGTGTGGAAATCGCGGCCATGCCGTCGCCGGTCAGTTCGAAATCGAACGGCTGAGCAAAATTGATCACCCGGGGGGGGTTCTGGTGCGCGGAGAAATGGACGCAAACGACTCGAAGATCCTGCGAGTTTGTCCGTGCGTCCACCTTTGCAGGCATGTTCACCCGTAGTATAGCGGGCTGGAAAATGGGTGAAATGACCGGTTGCGGATGTCTTGGTCCCTAACGCACGGCTAAGCCGTCTCGATACGGATCGGCTGGGCGCCCTCCCACAACGTCTTGCGGCCAAGATCAGCGAGATGTTGGAGTCCATCCGTCACAGTCATGAAGTGGTTGCCGGACAGCTGACCTGCTTTAGATGCAAAATTTACATATCCATACGCCAGCAGGACTTCGGTTTCACTTACATCACCTGGATACAGGATCAATTGTCCTGGTTGCGGATAGCAGGTGTTGTTTTCGAAACCGACACCAAAATCGAGATCACCAAGCGGCATCCAGACTCCCTCACCGCTCCATCGCACATGGATAATTTTGCTTTCGAACGGCAACTGCTTCAGAAACGCTGCGCATGTACTTGGAGCAAGATCGGTTTCAAGCCGAGCCCTGAACTCTTGAGCTCCCGCGATCAGGCGCAGATCTGTCATTCGAGGCGTTCCTTGTGCAAACTTATATGGCGTTATCCTCATACCATGTATGGACACAAACGCCTCGAAGCTCCCGAGAGCTTGTCCAGATGTCCACTATTGGGAGCATTTTCACCGGCAGTATGACGAGCTGGAAAAGGGGTACGAAAATACCCGATGCGGACATTTTTGATTTCTCGATGCCGCATGAGTGGCGTGCGTTTTCATTCCTGCCGGCTTTGTGCAATGCATGTTCGCGAAGCAGTAACCGCGTAGGAACAGAAAGCATGCCCACGGAGACAGACGTCATCATCATCGGTGCTGGTGCGGCGGGCCTGTCGGCCGCCAAGGAATTGACCCGAACTGGCCTGACATACACGCTGGTCGAGGGGTCTCACCGCATCGGTGGGCGCGCGTATTCCGAGGAAATCGCTCCCGGCGTCTGGTTCGATCTGGGGTGCGCCTGGCTGGTTGGAGGCGCAGACAATCCTTTCGCTGCCATAGCTGACGGGTTGGGCATCACTCTTTGCAAGGACAAGGGCCATCTGTTCGAAACCGTGAATCACAGGTTTCAACGAAACGGAGCGCCCCTGACCCAGCAACAGCGTGTCGCGTGCCTCCGGTATTACGACGGCAGCAACACGGCGATTGCGAACGCCGCCAGGCAAGACCGGGACGTGGCCATAAGCGAAGTGATAGATCTGGAGAATGAATATGCGCCGCCCCTTTGCGGCAGCATCGGAACATCCTGGGGGCTAGATGTCGATTGCGTTTCAACCGCCGATTTCGTCAGCGCCGTCGGTGAACTCGGCTTTCCGGTGCTGCACGGTTACGGCAATCTGGTTGCAGCATGGGGCACGGACGTTGCGGTCTCGCTCAACACCTGTGTCGAGCGGGTCGATTGGTCGGACGCGGGCGTGACGGTGGACACGCCCAAAGGCACGATCAGGGGCCGCGTGGCCCTGTGCACGGTATCGACCGGAATTCTTGCGTCCGGTGAAATTCGTTTCACGCCCGGCCTGCCGGAGTGGAAAGCTGAGGCGATCAGTAATCTGCCCATGGGAACAGAGAACAAAATGGGCGTCTGTTTTGATAGTGATGTGTTCGGCACGGATGGCCGCGGTCATTACACGACCTGGAATGGCAATGGAAACATGGCGAAGGTTCACGCTTGCGTAATGGGGCTTAACACCGCCGCCATATTTGTCGGCGGTGGACACGGTGTCTGGCTTGAGAAACAGGGCCAACAGGCCTGCCATGACTTCGCCGTTGACAGAGTCGCTGATATTTTCGGCAACGACGTCCGCAAACACGTCAGCCGCTCAATCGTGACGGCGTGGAGCACGGAGCCTTGGACCCGGGGGTCGTGGGCTTGCGCGCAACCCGGGCAGGCCTTTCAACGCGCCAATCTGGCACGCCCGGTCGATGAGCGTCTGTTCTTTGCCGGTGAAGCCACCGTCTATGGTGGGCAAGGCACATGTCACGGCGCGTACCAGTCGGGCATCCGTGCGGCACGGGAGATCGCCGAACAACTGAATGTCGAGCAATAGTTCGCGAGATACCTATGTCCACACGGTCTGGATACGAGTGTGAAGCAGACGCTTTGAACACGAGCGCACCGGAATGTCCGATGTCGAGGGTGGATTGGTGGGTCAAGAAGTCCACAGTGCAATGTGGCGCCATGGTTCTGGCACACACAGTTTTCCCTCATAAGGCGCTTCTTCCTCGCACAGGTGAATGGACTGCCATGCTCCACGCCATTCCGCCGGTAATGGATAGGGGGCTACGACCTTGTCCTCTGCCCTAAATCCAAAGCGACTGTAATAAGCTGGGTCACCGAGAACAAATACATAACCAATGTTGGAGTTTCCCAAGTGCTTAAAACCCGTCTGAACCAACGCGCTTCCGATCCCCTGTTTATGCAGTGTTGGCGCCACCGCGAGCGGAGCCAACAGTGCGACTTTGTCCTTCCCTCCCTCAACGTGGCAAAACGTGAAGCTGACATGCCCGACGATTACGTTTTCACGTATCCCAACGAGCGATACTACGCTCTGCCCGAAATCCAGAAGTTCCCTCACAAGCGGTAACAGGTCCTCGTCAGGGAAGGCGTCCACATACAGTTGTTCGATGCCGGTAGCGTCACCGGGCCGGCTTTCGCGAATTTGAAGGTTGTCATTCATTTTGCTTTTGTAGGATTCTTTTGCGTTGCTCGCGCGAAAAATGTCCGCTTCCGGCGCATTTTCCCCGAATTACGCCCGTCCAATAAACATCCGCTTACGACAGCTTTTTCACCGTCAGTTTGACAGGCCGGAGAAGAGCATTCATGACCTTTTTCGGGCATTTCGCGATTGCTAATGTGCCGCCTTCGTCTAGCCGTCTTGTTGAAACATATGCATGACCGAGCCGAGCAACATCATTAGTTCCTGATCCTTACCAGCGACGTGAGTTGTGATTGTCACGTGGTTTTCCATGACTTCGTCCATCGCCATCTCACCTTCGCTTGCCGCAATCATTGGCTCATACGATGTTTCCATGACAACGTCAGGCGACTGCGCTGCGCCCGCACGCATATCGACCGCCCCTTCGTGAACCGAAAGCGCAAAGCGCTCACCGTCGACTACCAACTCCGCATCGAAGTTCAGGTCGGACGTCGCAATGCGCTGGATTGCAGTGCGCAACGTCACAACAATCGTTCTAAGATTGCCGGGTCTATGCGTTTCCTCGTCCGGCTGAAATCGGCCGCCAAACATCGCAAGCTCAAAGAGCAGATCGTTTGTACGCGCGCCAAGGTCGGTGAGCGCGTACAGCGTCACGCCATATTCGCCGTCGCGCTTCACCACCAGCCCGTCGTCAATCAACTGCTGCAGGCGATCCGTCAGCAAATTTGAGGCAATCCCCACCAAACCACTTTGCAAATCGGAATATCGGGCCGGCCCTGCATGCAGATCCCGCAAAATCAAAAGCGTCCAGCGATCGCCAACGCGATCTAACGCGCGTGCGATGGGGCAAAGCAGTTTGTAACGACGGGTTCGAGCCATAGGTGTTTTCCTCACGAATATGAGACTTTAAAATATAATGTTTACACTTGATATAATAAAGTTACTAACATATGATCCCTTTCGGGTCGCCGGATCCTGTGCCGACCAGGCGCGCCCAAACCCTATCCGTTGAAAGGAACAGAAAAATGAGTGCTCTTATGGTTGCCAGGATCACAGTTAAGGATCCAGAGAAATTCCAAGACTATTTGGCCAAAACCAAGCAGATTGCGGCACCCTATGGCGCGGAATTGCAATACCGTGGCAAGGCTGATCGAGCGCTGAACGGCAACGACGATCACGCCATCACCATCATGGTGAAATTTCCGAGTATCGAGAAAATCAACGAATGGTACGACTCCGATGCCTATCAGCCGCTGAAAGCTTTACGGGATGAAGGAGCTGACATGCAGATGACGAGTTACGAGGCCCTGACCTGACGGGCGTGTCTCAAGCGCATGCCGCAGAGCCGGGATCTGGAGATGACGAACGATCCCGGCTCCGCAGATTTGAGCGGCTCGCAATCGAATTTTTGTTGACAACCAACACCAAGCAGCGCTTGCGTCCGCAGTTGGCACCCTTTGCCAAAGCGGGACAGAACCATAACGTCATGACTACAACCGACGACGAGGGGACGATGGGTGATGGCTTCAGGCCGGCGCCGGTTCCCGACAACGAGACAGAGCGCCTGCAAGAAGTCAGCGTGCTCGGCCTGACCGGAGCCAACCGCAAGGACCCGAACCTCAACGATATCATCCAGATCGCCTGCGCCGTCGCCGACACCCCGATCGCGATGGTCAACATCCTGGAGCGGCCGGATCAACACAACCTGCAATCGTGCGGCATTCCGGAGACGGCTCCAACGGAGATGCCGATCGAGGGAGGCCTCTGCCAGTTCGTCCTCGCTCAAGGCGATGTCCTGATCATTGAGGACTTGCGCACAGACGAAAGGACCAGGGTACATCCGTTCATCAGCCCGCCGATGTCCCTGCGCTTCTACGCCGGCGCACCCCTGGTCAGCGCCAGCGGCTACATTGTGGGTACGCTTTGCGTCATGGCACCGGAGCCAAAGACCCTGGATGCGCGCGCCATCGACGCGCTGCGCCGGCTGGCCGACCAGGTTGTTCGCCTGCTGCAGGGCGGAGCCGTGCGCGACGGCGGTGATGTAGTGGCGCCGGCAAAGGAGAAGACACCCGTGCGCGGCCAGTTCCATTCGCAAGCCAGCATCCTCTTCACTGACTTTGTCGGCTTCACGCGCCACACCGAAGCGCTGGAACCCGCCGTGCTGTTGGAAACCCTCGCCCGCTATTTCGGGGCCTTCGACAAGATATGTGAGCGCTTCGACCTCACACGGATCAAAACCATCGGCGATTCCTATATGGCGGCCGCGGGGATCCCGGCGGCCAGCGCCGATCATGCACGCGACGCCGTTGCCGCCGGCCTGGCGATCCGCGATTACATTACAGCGGAGAACAGCGCCCGCGTCGCCTTGGGGGAGCCGGCCTGGCAAGTCCGCATCGGCGTGCATTCCGGTCCAGCCATCGCCGGCAGCCTAGGCGAACATGGTATCGACATCTGGGGCGACACCGTCAATGTCGCTGCCCGCCTGGAAGCTGCTGGCGACGCCGGCCGCGTCAATATTTCCGAGGCAACCCTGACCCTGCTCGGGAACGCCACGACCGAAGAGCGCGGCACTCTGCCGGTGAAAAACAAGGCGCCCCTGCGGATGTTTTTCGTAGATCAGCTGAATTGACCCTAAGAGCACCGTGCTCCAGCGGGCGCCTATTTCATGGACAACGGGGGTCCGCGATTGATGCTGTCGACGGCTCCTCCGCCGGCATCGTGATATGCCAAACTGTGGCGTGATTTGACGGCACCGCTGGCTTCCGTTTATGGAATTTAACACGCCTGTGCGGTTGCTGCTCACAGAGTCCGGAGCTGGATGCTAATCAGACACTCTCCCGATTGGTCACAGTGCATCGCGTTTGTGAGTTTTCAACCTAGTCCCACTCATCGGGGCCGAAGTCGTAGTCGCAGATGCGCATGTTGCGGGTGCCGAGTGCGGAAATCGTGGCCATGTCGTCGCCGGTTAGTTCGAAATCGAACACCTGAGAATTCTCGATGACCCGGGCGGGGGTTCTGGTGCGCGGGATGGCGACGACGCCTTCCTGCTGGACATGCCAGCGCAGAACAATCTGGCCGGCGGTGCGGCCGTATTTCGCGGCGAGACTACTGACGGGTTCGCCGGTCAGTAGGTCGGAATCGCGAGCCAGCGGACAATAAGACACAAACGCCATGCCGTGTTTGCGGCAGGCGGCGATCACGGCATCCTGATTGAGAAAGGGGTGATACTCGCACTGATTGCACACCAGTGGATTTGCTGACAGGGCAACAGCTTCGTCAAGCAGGCGAACGGGGAAGTTCGAGACGCCGATATGGCGCGTGAGGCCGCGTTCCAGAACATCGTTCAGCGCCAACACGGTTTCGCGAAGGGGAACGGCCTTGGACGGCCAGTGGATGAGGGCAAGATCGACCTGGTCGACGCCGAGGCGCTCCAGACTTGCCTCGATCGAGCGTTGAAAGTCTCCCTCCGCGAGGTCCGTGGTCCAGACTTTGGTGGTGAGAAAAACATCGCCCCGGTCGATATCCGCGGACGCGATACCCTCGCCGACGGCTTCTTCATTTTCATAGAGCGCGGCGGTATCGATGTGCCGGTAGCCGGAATTGAGCGCGTGCGTTACGAGATGTGCCGCTTCTTCTCCCTTGAGAGTCCAGGTGCCGAAGCCGAGCGCCGGAATGCTGGCACCATTGGCGTTAACATCGTGCATGAGTGCGCGCCTTACCGGTCAAACTGATTTGGTCCATCAAAGTGACTCCGAATTCATTAAATGGGCTCTAGCTGTGATCAGACGCAAACATGGCGCAAACGCGCTGGCGGGACAAGACGCGTTACGGGCGAGACCGCACATGTCGCTCCCGTTCACGGTGCGGAGAAAATTCTAGAGGGGAACATGGCGGGGCTTTCCGCTAGGGTTCACCGCATGAACGAGTTCATTGAGAAGGCCAGTCCGGCAAAATCTGTGCGCCGGCGAGGCGGGCGCAAACGCGAGGCTGCGCCGTCGCCCGTTGCCGCACCATTCGTAACGCGCGGCATTCCGTTCTTCTCGCTGCTCGATGACGATGCGCTTGAACGCGTGGAGAATGAGGCTGACACACTCCTGCAGGAAGTCGGCATGGAGTTTCGCAACGACCCGGAAACGCTCGCCATCTGGCGTGATGCGGGGGCGAGCGTCGATGGAGAACGGGTGCGTTTCGACAAGGGAATGCTGCGCGCCATCATTCAAAAATCCGCGCCGCGTGAATTCACGCAACTTGCCCGCAACAAGAAGCGTTCGGTTCCTATCGGCGGCAACAAAACGATCTTCGCTCCTGCCTATGGCCCGCCATTCGTGCGTAGCCTGGAGTTCGAGCGACGCTATGCGACGCTGGAGGATTTCCGCAATTTCGTGAAGCTTACCTATATGTCCCCGTGGCTTCACTATTCCGGCGGTGTCGTGTGCGAGCCGGTCGATGTTCCGGTGTCCAAGCGTCATCTGGACATGACTTACGCTCACATCCGCAATTCCGACAAGGCCTTCATGGGTGCGGTTACGTCGGCGGAACGGGCACGCGACTCGCTCGACATGGCGCGCATTCTCTTCGGGCCGGAAACGCTTGAAGAAAACTGCTGCCTCATGGGGCTGATCAACGTCAACTCACCGCTTGTGCTCGACGCGACCATGCTTGGGGCGCTCAAGGTTTATGCGCGCGCCGGACAGGGCACCATCGTTTCGCCCTTTATTATCGCCGGTGCCATGGGGCCGGTAACGATTGCCTCCCATTTGAGCCAGGCGCTGGCGGAGGGTATGGCGGGCATTGCGCTGGCGCAGCTTGTGCGGCCCGGCGCGCCGGTTGTGCTCGGCATTCTTTCGACCGCGATCGACATGCGCTCGGGCGCCCCCTCGCGCGGTGCGGAACCGATGCTGACGCTCATGGCATACGGCCAGCTGGCGCGCCGTCTTGGTGTGCCGTTGCGCGGCGGCGGATCGTTCTCCGCGTCCAAAATTCCCGATACCCAGGCCGGCATCGAGGCGTCGAGCTTCATCATGATGAGCGTGCTTTCCGGCGCCAATGTGATTATCCATGCGGCCGGTTCGCATGAGAACGGGCTTTGTATGTCCTACGAGAAGTTCATGAGCGACATCGATACGCTGGGTCAGATGGCGCGCCTGCTTGAGGGTATCGATGTGTCGAGGGATGAGTTCGCCCTCGACGCCTACAGGGAAGTGGGCCCGGGTGAGCACTTTCTTGGCTGTGCGCACACGCTGGAGCGCTATCAGACAGCGTTCCGGGAATCGCCGCTTTCCGACAAAAGCTCTTATGAACAATGGCGTGAGGACGGCAGTCTGAGCATGAGTGAGCGTGCCCATGCGCAGTGGAAGTCGCAACTTGCCTCCTATGAGCGGCCGGCTCTGGATATCGCGGTCGACGAGGAGCTTCAGGAATTTATGGCGCGGCGCAAGGCTGTGCTGCCGGACGGGGTCGCCTGATCATGACGCAAGAAAATTCCGCAGACGTTCTGCTGCAACCGTTCAAACTCAAGCATCTTACCCTGAAAAACCGGGTGATGAGCACGAGCCATGCGATCTCCTATCAGGACGATGGCAAACCCAAGCAGCGCTACCAGCTTTATCACGAGGAAAAGGCGAAGGGCGGCATCGCCCTGACGATGTTCGGCGGATCGTCCAACGTCGCGCCCGATTCGCCCTCCGTGTTCGGCCAGCTCTATGTCGGTGATGACAGCATTATTCCCCACTTTCAGGAGTTCTCCGAGCGCATCCACGCGCATGATTGTGCCCTTATGTGCCAGCTTACCCATATGGGACGCCGCTCGACGTCGTTCGGCGGCGACTGGCTGCCGATCATCGCTCCGTCGCGGGTGCGCGAACCTCAGCATCGCGGGTTTCCCAAGGAAATGGACCGCAATGATATCGACCGCGTCGTCCGCTCGTTCGGCGACGCGGCGAAGCGCTGCGCCGATGGCGGGCTCGATGGCTGCGAAGTCATGGCGGCCGGCCATCTCGTCGGTCAGTTCCTGTCGCGGTTCACGAACCAGCGCGAGGACGAGTTTGGCGGTTCGGTCGCCAACCGGACGCGTTTCGCGCTGATGGTGTTTGAGGAAATCCGGAAAGCCGCCGGCGACAATTTCGTATCGGGTATCCGCATGCCGATGTTCGAAGGCGGCGAGGGTGGGCTGACGTTTGAGGAAACGCTCGAAATCGCGGAGCTTCTGGAGAACGCGGGAACGATCGATTTCTTCAATCTGGTTGCAGGCCGGGTGGAAACCGAACTTGCTCTGGCTGAATACAACATGCCCGGTATGGGCGTGCGCTCGGCGCCCTTTATCGAAGATGTCGCGCGGTTCAAGCCACAGGTCAATCTGCCGGTGTTCCATGCCGCGCGCATCAACGATCTTGCCACGGCACGACATGTCGTGAGCGAGGGCATCGTCGACATGGTCGGCATGACCCGCGCCCATATAGCCGACCCGCATCTCGTTGCGAAACTGCAGCGCGGCGAGGAAGAACGCATTCGTCCCTGCGTCGGCGCCACCTATTGCAACTCAAGACGGCTGTGCATTCACAATGCGGCGCTCGGCCGCGAGGTTGCCTTGCCGCACGTCATCTCTCCAGCTGCTGGGTCCAAGCGGTGCATTGCGGTTGTCGGGGGCGGGCCCGCGGGACTTGAAGCGGCGCGGGTCTCGGCCTTGCGTGGCCACGATGTCACGCTGTTCGAGGCGGCGTCCGAGCTTGGCGGTCAGCTCGTGATCGCCGCGCGGGCAAGTTGGCGGGGAGATCTGCGCGGCGTTGTCGACTGGCTGGTGTCGGAAGTCGGGCATGCGGGCGCTGAGGTGCGACTGAACGGCTTCGTGGAAGCGGCCGATCTCACCTCCGCCGGCTTTGACACCATCATTCTCGCCACCGGCGGCGTGCCGGACACCGGCTGGGTGGAGGGGGCGGAGCATTGCGTCAGCACATGGGATGTGCTGAGCGGCGCGGAGCCGCGTGGTGATGACGTTCTGGTGTTCGATGGCACCGGCGTTAACGTCGCGGCATCGTGCGCCGATCATCTGGCGGGCGAGGGCGCGAAAGTCGCAATTGTGTCGCCCGACAACATGTTGTGCATGGAAGTCAGCTACAACGACCGGGCCATCCAGCGAAAACGGCTATATGAGCGCGGTGTCGATATGGTGCTCGACCATGGGCTCAAACGCGTCGAGATGTCCGGCAACCGGCGTCTGGCGGTGTTGGAGAACGTATTGACGGGTGTTGAAACTTCCCGTCTCGTGGATCAGGTCATTGTCGAGCACGGCACGCTGCCGGCCGATGAACTCTGGTGTGAACTCAGTCCGCGCTCTCGCAACGGCGGCGTCACCGATATCGAGGCGCTTCTGGAAGGCGCTCCGCAACCTCATGCAGAGCTTGCGGACGGCGAGTTCTCTCTGTACAGGATCGGCGATGCTGTGGCGTCTCGTGACGTGCACTCGGCAATTCACGACGCGCTGCGCCTGTGCGTCACCTTGTAACCGTCATCTGATTTCAACCAAGTGAGGAATGCCGTGGCCAACAATGCGGGCAGAAATGTCGGCGGAGCGCTGGTTTCGCTGCTGAAGGATTATGGTGTGGACACGATCTTCGGTATTCCGGGGGTGCACAACAACGAGCTTTACCGCGGCCTTCTGAACTCAGGCATGCGCCATATCCTGACGCGCCATGAGCAGGGTGCGGGCTTTATGGCGGACGGCTATGCGCGGGCTACAGGACGCCCCGGCGTGTGCTTTACCATCACCGGGCCTGGCCTTACGAACATCATGACGCCGATGGGCCAGGCCTATTCGGATTCGATCCCGATGATGGTGTTCTCCAGCGCTCTTGATGTACAGGATCAGGGCCAGGGGCACGGCCGGCTGCACGAGATTACGGATCAGTGCGCCGCCGCCTCGACCGTGGCGGGCTTTGCCGCCACAGCAACGGCACCGCACGATGTGCCGGAGCTTGTGGCACGCGCTTTTTCCAGCTTTACCGCAGGCCGCCCGAGGCCGGCTTACGTGGAGTTGCCGATCGATGTTCTGGCAAGCGAAGTAGACGCGAACTGGCAGGCACGGCCGGCGTGCGCCGTACCGCATCCAGATCCCGCCGCAATCGCGGAAGCCGCAAAACGCCTCGCGGCGGCCAAACGCCCGGTGATCATCGCCGGCGGCGGCGCGATCAGTGCAACCGGCGCGCTTGGCGATCTTGCCAGCCGTCTCAACGCGGTCGTCATTCCGACAATTGCCGGCAAGGGCGTTGTGCCCGACAGCCATCCCCTGTGCGCCGCGTCGAGCTTCAGCCGCGGGCTGACCAAGAAGTTCGTCTGTGCAGCGGATATCGTTCTGGCTGTCGGCACGGAGCTTGCCGAAACCGACTTCTGGGTCGATGAACGCCTCAACCTGAGTGGCGATCTGGTGCGCATCGACATCGACGGCGACCGGCTGTCTGACCGCCATGGCAGCGATGTCGCGATCCTGTCGGATGCGGGCGCTGCCGTCCGCGCGCTGTTGGCGGAGCTTGGCGGCGGACAGGGTAACGGCGAATTTACGCAGGCGGATGCGGAAAAACTCGACGCGGACGCCGCGGCTGCCGACAGCAAAGAAGAATCACAGCTACGCCAGGTGTTGAGAGAATTGCGCGCCGCGTTGCCGGAACGCACGGTCATGGCGACCGACATGACGAAAATCGCCTATGCGGGCAATGAGATGTTCCCTGTCGAACATCCGCGCCTGTGGCTGCACCCGGTGGGCTACGGCACTCTCGGCTATGGATTGCCAGCTGCCATCGGTGCGCGGTTTGCCGTCGAAGGCAAGGACCGTCCCGTGGTGGCACTCGCCGGCGACTATGGCTTCCAGTACACGCTCAACGAACTCGCCGTCGCGGCGGAGGCAAACCTCGATCTGATCGTCGTGATCTGGAACAACCAGGGCCTGCAGGCGATCATCGACGACATGGACCGCAAGAAAATCGGTCACATTGCCACCAACCCGGTCAATCCGGACTACGCGAAACTCGCCGACGCCTACGGCTATGCCTATCAGCCGGTTGCGGCGCTTGAGGGCATTGGCGCCGCCGTGGCGCGGGCTCTCGAAGAGGGCGGCCCGCAGTTCATCGAGCTTGACGGCGCGGCAATGTTTTGACGCCGCCGGATGGTGACTGAATGCATATCGCCAGCTAGGTCCGTGTCTGGCATTCTTCCGCACCCGTATCCCGATTGAGCGCCTTTCGCCGCAAAGCGAGGGCTTTGGACCGAGGGTCATGATCAATCTCCTGCGCCGCAGGCCCGACATTCTGCCGAGTATCGCGGCAGTGATCAGTGCGAGCTATTGGGGCCTTTACTGGGTGCCGATGCGATCCATTGAGGAGGCGGGCGTTGGCGCGCTGTGGTCGCCGGCGGTTGTGTTTGCGTTTGTGGTCGCGGCGTTTCTGCCGCTGGCGGTTTGGCGGTGGCGGGCGTTTGCCGGCGTGGGGAGGGGCGTTGTTGTTGCATCGTGTCTTGCCGGTTCTGCTTTTGCGCTTTACGCGGTCGCCTTCAACTTTACCGAAATCGTGCGGGTGCAACTGCTGTTTTACGCCTCGCCGGTCTGGAGCACCGCTCTCGGGCTCGTGTTCCTCGGCGAGCGCATGACGATCAACCGGGCGCTGGCGTTGATTGTGGGGTTGTGCGGTCTGGCGGTTGTGCTGGGAGCGGATGTCGGTTTGCCGTTGCCGCGCAATGCTGGTGACTGGATGGCGCTGGCGTCGGGAATATTCTGGTCGTTTGCTTCGGTGGCATTCTTCAAGGGCGGGCCGGTGCTGATTTTCGAAAAAGCCTATCTTTTCGTCTTGTTCGCACTCGCGATGGCACTTGCGCTCATGCTGCTTCCTCTCGGTGCGGACAACCCTTTCCCGCACGCCGCTCAGCTTCTGTCCGTTTGGCCCATGATCGTTGTGTTCGGAGCGATGGTGCTGCCGGCGCTGGTGCTCATTGTCTGGCCGACCAGCGTGCTCAGCCCGGCGCGTGTGGGCGTGCTGTTCATGGCGGAGATCGTCGTCGGCGTCGGCTCCGCGGCACTGCTCACCGATGAGCCCTTCGGGTTGCGCGAGATCGCCGGTACCTTGCTGATTATCACCGCCGGTCTTATCGAGGTGATGCGCAAGCAAACCATTGAGCCGGGTACGCGACCGGGCTGAACTTATTCGGCCGCCTGTTTCCAGTGCGGCGGATAGGCGTCGTCGTAGCGTGGCAGGGCGGCGATGCGGGCAGCCCACGCCGCGACGGCTGGATAATGTTCACCCAGAGGAGTGAGCCTGAGTTCAAGCGTTTCGGCGTCAGGTTTCTGCGCGCCGCGCATCAGTTGCATGATGTTCGGATAGATGACGATGTCGGCGGCGCTGACGGCGCCGCCGCAGAGATAATCGCTCGATGCCATCGTCTTTTCCAGAGCCTCAAGGCATGGCCGAACACCCTCCACGCCTTCGCGTATTGCGTCGGCCTGCTCTTGCGCCTTGCCGCGGAAGATGGGACGGGTGATGGATTGAATTGCATCAGGATAGTGCCCTTCAAACTCCATGATCTGTTGCCAGATCGCGCCGGTTTCCGCTGCGCTTGAGCCGAACAGCGGCGGTTCGGGGTGGGCTTCGTCGAGATAGGCGAGTATTGCAAGCGAGTTGCGGACGGCGATGCCGTCGCCCTCCAGGACCGGTACGGTGCCCTGCGGATTGATCTTCAGAAACGCCTCGTTCTTCTGTTCCTTCCGGGCGTTGTCGAAGCGCACGGGCGTATAGTCCAGCCCCTTCACGGCCATTGCCAGCATGACGCGCCAGCAGGGCGGGCTGCCGCTGATGAAGTAAACCTTGTAGGAGCTCATTTCCGGACCTGCTTGTGACCTGTGATCATCGCTTTGATCAGGTTCTCACGTTTCCAGAAAAGATAAAACAGAACAACGCCGACATGGAGTGCGACGAGTGCCAGAATGATTTTGGAATTGATCTCGTGGATGGCCGTCAGCGTGCTGCGTAGACCGGTGCTTGCGTAGATCGCAAGCGGACCCTTGTTGAGAATGTCATCGTCGGCAAAGAGACCGGTCGAAACCTGAACGGCGAGCACCGCGAGAAGCGCAATGACGGATAAACCGCCAAGCGGGTTGTGTCCCGGCCAGTTGCTGGGTGCGCGTTCGAAAATGGACCGGGCGTAGTCGAGCGTGGCGCGCGAGCCATAGATGAACGAGCCGAAGGAATGGGGAGGCGTGCCGAACAGGCCGCGCAGGATGCGCAGGACAACGAGGCAACCGATGGCGTAGCCGCAGTAAAAGTGCCACGTCTTGATGAACGGGCCAAATTCGCCAAGGATCCAGCCCGTAATGACGAGCGCTGCGAGCAGCCAGTGAAACAAACGGGCCGGAACATCCCAGATGTAGCGGGTTGCAGTTGAATGTTCGGCGTCGTTTGCCATGAGTTGGCTGCCTGTGCCGCTTTGGCGATTGGTGTTCGCCGTAAAATGTCAGCCGCAGGATTTCTCCTGCGGCTGTCGATCATAGTGTCTGCGCTCTTAGAAGTCTTTGGTGCGGAAGTTTTCATGGCAGGCGCCGCAGGCCTTGCCGGCATTGCCGACCGCTGCCGCGAGGGCGCCCTGGCCCTGACCTGCCGCCTCAGCCAGAGCGACCATGGCACCGCCTAGATCGCCATAACGGCTTGCGAACTCGTCAAGCTTTTCCCAGATCACCGGCAGAGCACGCGTCGTGCCGGGCCTGTCTGCATTCGATGAACCTGGAACGAACAGGCCGCCGACATTGTAGCCGGTCAGTGCGCGCAGGTTGTTGGCGTGCGCCTGTGCGGCCTCGGCGTCATACGTCATTTCGCCCTTGGCCATCCCGGCAAGCGGACCGAAACTTCGCAAAATGAGCTGCATGAATGCGCGTCGTTGGCTGATTGCCTTGTCTTCTTCTGTCGGTTCCTGCGTCAATGCCATTGTCGGTACTGCAACGACGGCGACACATATCGCAAGAACGGATAGAAATTTGAAATTCGCGGTGATGGTCATCTCAGAAGTCCTCCCGGATATTCTTGTGCTGCACACCCAGCGGCAAGAGGCTGGGATTGGTAGATGAGAGAGTGAGCGGTTCCGGGGAGCAAGGCAACTTGGCTCCTTTCCATTCGTGTTCAAATAAATTTGATGAAATTGTCATTGTGCTGAACGCATGGGCGTCACAATTGTCTCCATCTGTACCTGGCCTGCCTTTGACGGCGATATCGCAACGCTGTTAGACATCCCTAAACTTAACCGGATACGCAATATGCATTCAGAGCGATTCAAGGTCGGTGGCGCCTACGCCTATACTGTGGAAACCGAGGCGCGTCACAGCGCGGAAGCTTACGGCAACGAAGGCGTCGACGTCGTCGCGACACCGGCGTTGATCGGCATGCTTGAGGTCGCCTGCCACAGCTATCTCGCCCTGCACATGGATGAAGATGAGGCAACGGTGGGGACACGTGTGGACGTACAGCACCTTGCCGCTGTGCCGACAGGTGCTCCCGTGGACGCCAGCTCAACGGTCGCGGAAGTTGACGGCAGGCGCGTGACATTCGATGTGGAGGCACGCTGGGGCGATGTGGTCCTGATGCGCGGTCAGCATGAGCGGGCCGTTGTGGACCATGAGAAATTCATGGCGAGCCTGCCGACGCTCTAGCCGAACCACCAACGGCTCGGAAGGCGGCCGCCATCCATATTCCATTCGCCGCTCATTTGGGGGCCGTGCTGCAGTTTGTCTGATACGGCGAAGACATTGTTTGCAAATACCGGAACCACAGCGCCGCCATCGTCGCGCAGAATTATCTGCATTTCCTTGTAAAGCTCGCGCCGCCTGTTGTTATCCAGTTCGATGCGGGCTTCATGCAGAAGTCTATCAAATCTGCTGTTTTTCCAGAACGTTTCGTTCCATGGAGCGTTCGATTCGTATGCAATGGTGAATATCGAGTCCTCCGTCGGCCGCCCGCCCCAATATGAAGCGACCCAGGGCTTTTTCATCCAAATGTTGCTCCAGAATCCGTCAGTGGGTTCACGGCTCACGTCGATTTCGATGCCGCATTCGCGTGCGGACCTGCGGTAGGCATCACCGGCGTCGGTGGATCCGGCAAATGCCGCATCGGAGACCGAAAGGGAAACGCTCAGCGAGCTGCGGCCGGCTTGCCGGAGGAAGTGGCGCGCCTTGTCGGGATCGTAACTGTGTTGTCCGATATCCGATGGTGGAGCGTGGAAGAGATTTGCCGGCCCGATCGAATGATCGTTTCCGATGGTTCCAAATCCCTTAAGGAGCGACTCGAGGAGTTCGTGCCGGTTTATTGCGTGTTTCAGAGCCAGCCTGACGTTACGGTCGTTGAACGGCGACTGGTCCGTGCGCATCGAGAATGTGTAGTGCTGATTGCTTGGCGTTTGAATGACTTTGATGTTTGCTCGGTTTTGCAGTGTCCGAGCAGTATCGGGTTCGAGCCGGCTGACAACATCGACCTGGCCCGATAGCAGAGCTCGCACTGCGGCGGCTTCGTCAGTAATCGCGACGAGTTCGACACTGTCAAAGTAACCCCGGTCGGAACGGTAATCATTATCGTTGCGTCTGGCAGTGGCACCCACGCCGGGTTCGAATTTCTCCAGCACATAGGGCCCGGTACCGATTCCACGGCCGAATTCCTTGTTCGATGTGCCGGATGGAAATATCACCATGTGGAAGTTCGAGAGTGTTTTGGCAAAATCAGCAGACCCTTTTGAGAGCGTGATCCGCACCGTATTCCGGTCGAGGCGATCGATCGAAGATATATCCGACAACAAGGACTTCGCCGCTGAGTTGTTTTCGCCGTTTGTATGGTGCCTTATCGAAGAAACGACATCGTCCGCCTCCAGGTCCTTGCCGTTATGAAAGCTGATGCCGTGGCGAAGGGAAAAGGTCCAAGTTTTTGCGTCTTGTGAAACCTCCCAGCTTTCAGCGAGACCTGCTTGCAAAGTGAGATCTGGAGCCGTCTCGGTCAGGGTGTCGTACAAAACGCCTCCGCCGAGCACGATCATAAAGTCGTTGTAGGAGTTCCCAGGCTCAAGCGTGTCAGCGGTGCCGGAATGACGCATGGCGATGCGCAAATGCCCGCCGCGTTGTGCTGGAACCTGGTCGGGCTCAAATGGTGCGGAACTGTAAGGCAGATCAAGGCCCAGAAGTTCGCGTGCACCTGCAGTGCGTAGCCCGGCAGCAGTCGCCACGGTACCGCCCAGCGCCGCCGCCGTTCCCCGCAGAAACTTTCGGCGGCCGAGGCTTCGGTGAGAATTGAGGAAAGACTTATCCGGCATCGGGCGTTACCGCGGCAGGGTCATGGCGACCCTGAAGCCGACATGATTGGCGCGGCGGTCAGCACGGAAATGTCCGCGGTTTGCGGGCCGCAGATTGCCCGGGAAGTCGATCCAAGAGCCGCCGCGTATGACATGAGTTTCGCACGTTCCGCCCTCAACGGCCGCGGTGGCGTTTGAAGATCTTTCCGTGTAGTGCTCCACGTAACAGTCGGCCACCCATTCCCACAAGTTCCCGAGCATGTCGTGCAGGCCGAAATCATTCGGCTGCAGACTGCCGACGGGAGCCGTGTGTATCCACCCGTCGCGGCACTCCGAATTGCGCCAGTCGTGCCTGCTGGCGGTGTCGGCGCCGTTCGCGAAGGCGCATAGACGGCGGAGGCTGCCGCTGAAGGGGTAGGCGCCGGTGCGGCCGGCACGGGCCGCGTATTCCCATTCGGCCTCTGAAAGCAGGCGATATTTGTTGCCGGTCTTGCGCGACAGCCACGCGGTGTAGGCCCGCGCATCATCGAGACTGACACAGCTGACGGGATGGTCGTCCGACTGCGCGTAGCCCGGCGCGCGGTAATGGGCGGCATCGTTGAGCTGCCATTCGCGGTCCCACGACCAGCATCCGCCGCCGCCGCGATATCCGGTATCCTTCAGAAAACTCTCAAATTCTCCAATGGTGACTTCAAACCGCGAGACGGCGAAGCCGCGCTCGATTGACAGGCTCTGCACGGGGCCCTCGTCGGTATGGCGTTCCGCTTCACTGCCCTGGGATCCCATGGTGAAGTCGCCGGCCGGCAGGACCAACATTTTTGGGCAGGTATCACAATCGCGATATTCATCGCCGGCGCGCAATTCGCCGGGCCCCGACGAGCTATCGGGTTGCGGGAACACGCCAAGCGCCACGCGGACTTCCTCAAGCCGCGCTTGGGCAAAACGGGCGTAGAGGGTGCCGCTGAACTCTTCGATGAAGGTGGAAAGAACAGCCGGACTGTTTGTGTTCTGTATCGCCTGCCATACGGTCGCCGCCCGGCTGGAGATGTCTGCCTGACCGGATTGCGGCGCCGATGCGGAAGGCGTCGATGTTAGCGGTGGCACGAAGTAGAAGTCGCCCACAAGAGAGGATTCTTCCCACGGTGTCTGTTCTCCGCCGGTTTGCTCGCGCACTCCGATGCGAACCTTCTTGAACACGCGTTCCACGGTCAGGCCCGGTTCGCGAATGGCCTGCGCCAGGGCGGCGGCATAAGGTGAGTTCGAGCCGACGCCGTCCTGTGCCACTTCGCCGGGCGCCGCGGCAAAGGCGATGAGGGAACCATTCACGCCGTTGAGCCGCGCCAGGCCGCGGGTGGCGCCGCGTCCCGCCGGGAAAGGGTTGTTCCGGCAGGCATCCAGCACTACGAAATTCAACGAGTTACCGGCAGCTTCCATCTGCGTCAGGATGTTGTCGGCGCTCACGGCTTCAATTTCGAGATCGGCGGAATTCTCGATCTGTGCATGCAGGGGAATGAGATAATTTCGCCCTCCATGCTGAATGCCGTGGCCGGCATAATAGAACAGGCCGACCGCATCGCTTCCCGCCCGCCTCAGCGCCTTGCCGAAATCGCGAATTGCCCTGCCAAGGCCCCTGCGGTCGACATCGGTGGCAATGGCAACGTCGAAACCCACTTCGCGCAAGGCAGAGGCGATCAGTTCGGCATCATTTCGGGGGTTGGCGAGGCTTGGAACGGCTTCGTAGCTGGAGTTTCCGACCACAAGCGCGACGCGGTTCGCCGCGTTCGCGGCAAAAGCGCACGAAATCACAAGTGCGAAGGCAAAAGCTATGCGCAATACGTAACGCATGATGTTTCATCCCCAATGAACCAACTATAGGCCATGGACGGGGATCAAACCAGAGGTGTGAGCCGGGGCGTCAACGCGAGGCGTGTCCGTCCGCGATGAGGCTGATCATTTCGAACATGATGGCCGAGGCCACCATCGCGGTGATGTTGTTGGGATGATCCTTGGTCGGCATCATGCAGACGACGTCGCCGCCAATGACGTTCTTGCCGCGTACGCTCTGCAGAATCTTCACCGCCTCGTCGATGCCGAAACCTTGAACGCCGGGTTCGAGGTTTGATACCGCAGGTGCCACCGTCGCGTCGAGGCAGTCGAGATCGAAGGTGATGTACACCGGTTCGTCGCCGAGCCGCTTGTCGATGATGTCGATGGACGCATCGGTGCCGATGTCGCGGTAGCGCTCCATGTCGATGACTTCATAGCCGAGATCGTAGCTTGGCTGCAGCCAGTCGAGCGTGCGGGCATTGCCGCGCATGCCGATCTGAACACTCTTCGCTGCATCGACGTTGCCCTGATGAACGAGATAGCTGCCCCAGTGCGCCGCCGACTTCTTTGCGCCGAGCCAGTGGTCGAGATGCTCGTAAACATCCGTGTGGGCATCGAGATGCAGGAGCGCTACGGGTTTGCCGCCGGTGAGTTTCCCCTGCGGCCCGCCGAGCGCCTGCACGATGCCGCCGGTAATGGAGTGATCGCCGCCGATGGAGACGGGTCGCGCGCCCGCCGCATCGATGCGCTGATAGAACTCGGTGATGCGCTCAATGCAGCGCTCGTTGTCATTGGCCTCGGGGAAGGGCACGTCGCCGACATCTGCGATACGGGCAGCATCCCAGGGCGAAATGCCGAACTTCATGTGCACGCGTCGCCCCAACGGCGAAACATTGCGCACGGCGCGCGGACCCAAATGCTGGTCGCGCTCGGTGGTGCCGTTGCCGGTCGAGTGCGGAACGCCGGCAAGGGCGATATCGCAGTTCTTGGGATCGGGCTCGTGCGGGCAGCGGAAAAATGTAGGGATGCCCCACCAGTACAGCGTTTCCATCATTTTTTCGGGTTCGAAATGATGCTCCTTGTCCGCCATGTTCCGTTCTCTTTTCTGTTGGGTAGGTCGGTGTCAGTGTTGCAGCATGCGCTCAGCATACCAGCAAGCGAACGTGGCGACATTCGGCTCAAGGTCGGCGAAGCGGCCCGGTTCGGCGGCGGGCGAGTCGAGGCCGAGATACTGCTGCTCCAGCATCACGATGTCCTCGTCGATCGCCGTGTCCAGGCGGTCGTAGTAAAACTGCGCCTTTTCTTCGAAGCCCGGTGTGGCGACGGTTTCAGGCGGGAAGCAGGCGGTCATGCCGATGCGCGCGCGGCCCGGCGCCAGCGGATAGGCTTCATAGACCCAAAGCGCCTCCGTGCTCGCGGCAAATGTCATATTGGGAAAAAGCCAGGTGTAGCGCGTCCCGTGGCGGTTGCGCCCGCCAAGGCTCTGCATGACGGGCAGGGCGTGCTCCTGCTGCGTCACGAGCAAGCCGCCGGTGCCCTTGGTCTCGCCGAACTGGCTGATGAAATTGCCTTCCGCATCATCCACCGGATCGGGTTCGTCATAGGTCTCGCCGAGTGAAGTCGCATGCACAAAGGGCAGATGGTAGTACTCGTTGAATACCTCCAGGAAGCTCTTCCAGTTACACGCAACCTCAAATTCGCGACGTCTGGTGGAAACCAGATCGCCAAGCTTCCAGTCCGCATGCAGTTTCGGAAAATCGCCAAGCCAGCCGTCGATATCCGGCGGGGCGGTGTCGAATGAAAGAAACGCAAATCCTTCGCGAACCGCCATCTGGAACCGGATCAAACCGTAGTCTTTGCGCTCGAAGCCGGGCGTGTTTTCCATACGCGGTGCGGCGACGAGTTTGCCGTCGAGCCCATAAGCCCAGGAGTGAAACGGACAGCGGATGCCGCGGCAGGTACCTTCGCCCTTAAGCATCAGGGCACCGCGGTGGCGGCACGAGTTGGCATAGGCGTTGAGTTCGCCGTCTTTGCCGCGCACGATGAGAACCGGTGTGCCAGCGATGTCGCGGGCGGAGTAGTCGCCTGCATTCGCCCAATGGTCGGCGCGGCCAACGCCGATCCAGCCTTGCCGGAATATCGCCGAGCGTTCATGTGCGAATGCGTCGGAGCCGGCGAATGCAGCCGGCGGCAGGGTGGCTGAAGTTTCAATCGGTTCGCGCACACGGCCAAGATCGGCACGCAGCTTTTCGTTGAGGACACTCATGATAACTCCCTCACGCGAAGATGGCACAGTCCGTGAATTCGGTGTTCGCAAGTTTGATCGGGTTTGAGCCGCCCGGTCCACTGGAAAAAATTCATCCAGATAGTCACCGGGTGTTCCGCCTGAAGATGAAAGCCTCTAGGGTTTGGTAATTGTTCCACTCAAGAGCGCATGAGATGACACAGCTGACTTCATCGTGGAGCGACCTGCGCGGCAAGTGCCCTGTTTCGGGTGTCGATCTCGATTACCGCCCGTTCGAGCATCACGGCATGTATGCGTTTTTCGCTGAAGCGCGTGAGGCCGCGCCGGTCTTCTACTGTCCCGAGATCGGCTATTGGGTGGTCACCCGGCGCGAAGACATCCTGCCGATCTTCCGCGATCCCGACCGTTTCTCCGCCGCCATCGCCCTGTCGCCGGTCAAGCCATTGTCGGAGAAAGCGGTGGCGCTGATGCAGACGCACGGTTATGGCGCGGAGCCGACGCAGGTCAACTGCGATCGCCCGAAGCACACGCGTATTCGCAAGTTCGCCGGTCAGCTCCTCGCCGCGAAGCACTATGCAAAGCTTGAGCCGGGCGTGCGGGATCTTGTGAGAGAATTCTGTGCGGCGCTTGAAGGCCGGCCGCGCGTCGATATGGTGCGCGACTTTGCCTACGACCTTCCCGCCCGGGTGATTTTCCTCATGCTCGGCATTCCCGATGAGGATACGCCGAAAATCAAGGAGTGGGCGGATAACCGGCTGCTGCTGACCTTCGGCGAGTTGAGCGAAGAGGCGCAGATCGCTGCGGCCGAGCAGATGGTCGACTACTGGAATTACTGTACGGCTCTGGTTGACGACCGTATGGCGCGACCACGCGATGACTATGCTTCGCAACTTCTTGCCATGCGCGCTGGTGACGACGACAGGCTAACGATCAACGAAGTCTGCAGTCTTGTGTTCGGGCTGCTTCTCGCAGGCCATGAGACAACGACCAACATGACGACCAACGCGCTGCATGCGCTGTTATCCCACCGTGAGCAGTGGGAGGCGATTTGTGCCGATCCGTCCCTGATCCCCAATGCGGTCGAAGAGGTGTTGCGCTTTGCCTCTTCGGTGGTGTGCTGGCGCCGCCGCACCCTCGAACCGGTTGAAATTGCCGGTGACACCATTCCCGAGGGCGAAAACATTCTGCTGGCGCTCGGTTCGGCCAATACCGACGAAGCTCATTTCGAGGACCCGCTCCGTCTCGACATCTCCCGTGAAAATGCGCGCGATCATCTGTCTTTCGGCAACGGCACGCATTTCTGTCTTGGGGCACCGCTCGCGCGAATTGAGCTGCGTATCATTCTGGAGGAGTTGACACGGTGTTTCCCGAACATGACGCTGGCTGACGGCGAACCGCTCGACTACATCCGCACCATCGCGTTTCGCGGGCCGGAACATCTTTGGGTGGATCTCAACGGCGCCAGTTGAGACAGGCGCCTAAGATTCAAATTCGGTTCCCGCGCCCGCTTTAATGCAACGCTGATAGGCCAGTGTGGCGATGGCGGTGTCCTGAACACCGGTCCCGGTGAGGTCGCATATGGTGATGTCGTTGGCGCTTTTGCGACCGGTGGCGCTGCCGGCAATGATGGCTCCAATCTCGGGAAACCGCTGATCTGCGCCGACGAGCCCTGCGTCAATGGCGTGGTGCAATTCGCCAAGCTTCGCACACTGTGCCTGGCGGTCGCAGACGAAGAGGTCGGCACGCGTAATGCAGGCGGGCTCAAGCTCGTTCTTGTGGTCGTTGTCCGAACCCATGGCGGTTACATGCTGGCCGGGCTCGAGCCAATCGGCCATGAACACCGGTGCGGCGGCGGGTGTGGTGGTGACGACGATGTCGGCGCCGATGGCGCATTCTTCGGCATCTTCGCTTGCGGTGACGTCGATGCCGAGTTCCGTTGACAGACGGCCCGACGTTTCGCGCGCCCGATCGCGGTTTCGTGCCCACAGCCGTGCGCTCTTGATCGGCCGCACGAGCTGCAGCGCCGCAAGTTGCAGGCCGGCCTGCACACCGCCGCCGTAGATTGCCGCCGTCGAGGCATCCTTGCGCGCCAGATGCTTCGCCGCGACCGCGCCGGCGGCGGCCGTGCGCACATCGGTAAGATAGCCGTTGTCCAGCAACACGGCCTGCACCAGTCCGGTTGTCGAACTGAACAGCACCATCAGCCCGTTGACGCTCGGCAGACCGATTTTCGGGTTATCGAAGAAGCCCGGCGAGATCTTGATCGCGAAACTCTCAACGCCCGGCACATAGGCCGTCTTTACATCCACTTCGCCATTGTGGTCGTCGACCATTAAGGAGAGGATCGGCGGCATCGCGACTTTGCCCCCGGCAAGCGTCCGGAAGGCGTTCTCGACACACTCGACAGCGTCCGGCCCGAGCGTGATTTGCTGTCGGAGTTCAGCTTCTGTCAGGATGTTGATCTTTGTCACGCGTACTCCTCACTTCTCTGCGCTTGCGGTGACATCGACATTCTCGCCGCCGATGATGCGATGGTGCAGGGCCATGTCGATATTGCCGCCGCTCAGGACCGCGACAACCGGACCGTCCGCCTCAACAAGGCCCGCGCGCAGGGCGGCGATGGTGACGGAGCCGGACCCTTCGATGATCTGGCGTTCTTCCCAATAGGCATGGCGGATCGCTTCGGCAATCTGGGTTTCGCTCACCAGCACCATATCGTCGACCAGGTCACGCACCATGGGGAACGTGTAGGCGTTGTCGAGGCCGATGCCGCCGCCGAGCGAATCGGCAAGCGTCGGGACCTCTTCGACATGAATCGGCCTGCCGGCTTTCTGGCACTCGACCATGGCCGCGCCCCGGTCCATGGAGACGCCGACGATCCGTGTCGCCGGGCTGAGCGTCTTGACGGCGAGCGCGACACCGGAGATCAGGCCACCGCCCGAGAGCTGCACAACCATTGTGTGGGGGTTCGCCAGATCGTCCAGAACGTCAAGGCCAAGCGTGCCCTGGCCGGCGATGACGTCGGGGTGGTCGAAGGGCGGCAGCATGGTCATGCCGTCCTCCGACACGAGGCGGTCGACTTCCACCTGGGCATCGTCCTGGCTTGTGCCGACAATGCGGACTTCGGCGCCAAGCGCTTCGATGCCCTCGACCTTATTCCGCGGCACAAGCGATGACATGCAGATGATGCATCTGACGCCGTTCTCCTTGCAGGCATGGGCAAGGCCGCGTCCGTGATTTCCGGTCGAGGCGCCGACAACGCCGCGGTTGCGGGCATCGTCGTCCAGACACAGCACGGCGTTCGTGGCGCCGCGCAGCTTGAAAGATCCGCTTATCTGGTGGTGTTCAAGCTTCAGGTGAACCGGCGCGCCAAGATCGCGGGACAGGGCGGGCGATGGCGCGAGCGGTGTCCGGCGGATATGCGGTGCTATGCGCTCGCGGGCACGGTAGATGTCGTCAATCTGGACGAATTGAGAGCTGGCGTTCACGATACCGGTGTCCATTTTGCATCGGGCTGCATGACGAGCTTGCCGATATATTCCTTGGCGACAAAGTCCCTTTGTGCCTCATGGATGCGCGACAGGGGATAAGTTTTCCAGAGCAAGGGCTTGATCTTTCCCTGTTCGATGTAGCCGACAAGGCGGCGGAAGGCGGTGCGGGTGCCCTGCGACGAGCCATGAATCTGCAGGTGCTTCAGGTAGATACGCCTCAGATCGAGTTCGACTACGGGGCCGCCAATGGCGCCAGCCGTGGTGTAGCGGCCCTCGGGCCTTAGGATGGTGATGAGATCGTTGAAGAGCGGGCCCGCAACAAGGTCGGCAACGACGTCGATCGGCGCGCCGCCCGTTGCCTCGGCCACGGCGCCGGGCAGATCCTCCACCGTGCGCGTGATCACGGCTTCCGCGCCGATATCCTTCACGGCCTGCTCCTTGCCGGGCCCGACGACGGCGTAGGGGATGGCACCGCGCGCGCGGCAGAGCTGTACAACGCCTGAGCCGACGCCGCCGGAGGCTCCGGTGACGAGCACCCGCTCGCCTTCGGCGACGGATGCGCGGTCGATCATGTGCTCGCCGGTCAGATAGGCGCAGCAGAATGTTGCAAGTTCCGCGTCCGACATGCCCGTGTCGACCGCATAAGCGTTCTCCGCCGGCGCGGTCATATATTCCGCATAGCCGCCATCGCGGCCATGGCCGATGTAGTCGATGTCGGCGAGATGTTCGCCGTCGCCATTGTAGATCGAAAAGTCGATCATCACGCGTTCGCCGATACGCGTCTCGGCAATGCCTTCGCCGACATCCACTATGGTGCCCGAGGTATCGGTTCCCTGGATGCGCGGAAACTCAAGGGTTGAGTTGTCGAGGCGCCAGCTGGCCACGGCATCGGGGTCTTCATCGGTGCCGTAGGCGCCTTCGCGCACCCAGATGTCGGTGTTGTTCATGCCGCAGGCGCTGATTTCGACGAGGACTTCGCCGGCGCCCGGCCGCGGTACCGGGACATCGTCGCGGTAGACAAGCTTATCCGGGCCGCCGTGGCCGGTGAGATGCACCGCGTGCATAAGGTCGGGGAGCGTTGGGCTCACGATGTTGAATTCCATGTAAATGGACCGGACAGTCAGGCGGCGCCATAGTTGGATCACGGCGCAGTTTCGTCAACCGGATTATGCCCGGGCGTACCGGGCAAACGCGCGCTCTTGCCGCAAGAGGCCGGATCCCGGGCGGTTTCATTGCGCTGCAAAATGCTCTAAAGACACTAGCGCTTCTTCAGGGCGCGTTATCTTCCGCACCGTCTGGTTTGAGTCGTACATGGGCAATCTCGAAACATTCAAAGACCGCATTTCCTCCCGCGACGCGAAGGTCTGCATTTACGGGCTCGGTTATGTCGGCCTGCCGCTGGCGCTGCGCTTTTCTGAATGCGGCTTCAACGTGCTCGGTATCGACGTCAACGAAGAGCGCGTGGCGCTCATGAACAGCGGCAAGAGCGGCATCGATCACCTGCCGGACGAGCGGGTGGCCAAGGCGCGGGCCAACGGTTTTGAGGCCTCAACGGACTTCGGCCGCACGGGCGAGGGCGCTGCGCTGATCATCTGCGTGCCGACGCCGCTCAACCGCTACCGCGAGCCGGATTTGAGCTATGTCGTGAACACGGCGGAGCGGATTGCGCCGCATCTGCGCGCCGGACAACTCGTGTCGCTTGAAAGCACCACCTATCCCGGCACGACGGAAGAGGTTGTGCAGGACGCGCTTGCAACAAGCGGGCTTGTCGCGGGCGAAGACTATTTTCTGGTCTATTCGCCGGAGCGCGAAGACCCGGGCAATGCCAAATTCCCGACCCACAAGATCCCGAAAATCTGTGGCGGTTTGACAAGCGGCTGCCTGGAGGCGGGCATGGCGCTCTATGGCGCAGCGATTGAGCACGTGGTGCCAGTGAGCTCGCCGCGTGCAGCTGAAATGACGAAACTGCTGGAGAACATTCACCGCGTCGTCAATATCGGTCTCGTCAACGAGATGAAGGTCATTGCCTCGCGCATGGGCATCGACATTCACGAAGTGATCGATGCGGCGGCGACGAAGCCCTTCGGGTTCACAGCCTATTATCCCGGTCCCGGCATCGGCGGCCACTGCATTCCCATCGACCCGTTCTATCTTACCTGGAAGGCGCGCGAATTCGGCGTGCACACGCGGTTCATCGAGCTGGCGGGCGAGATCAACACCAACATGCCGCGCTGGGTGACCGACCGGGTGATCGATGCCCTGAACTCCGCCGGCAAGGCGATGAGCACTTCGAAGATCCTGATCCTCGGCGTTGCCTACAAGAAGAACATCGACGACCTGCGCGAGTCTCCCGCGCTTGAGCTCATGCATCTCCTGCGCGCCGGCGGCGCCGACATTGCCTATTCCGATCCTTATGTGCCCGAGGTCGCAAATGGCCTCGACCTCGAAAGCGTCGAAATTTCCGAAGAAGGCCTGAAGAGCTACGACCTTGTACTTCTCGTCACAAACCACGATGCGTTCGACTACGATCTCATCCGCGAGCACGCGCAACTGATCGTCGACACGCGCGGCGTCTTCCGCGAAGCCTCAGACCACATCGTCAAGGCCTGACCGCCCGTTGATCTGGCGCATTGGCATCCCTTAGCGCGATGGGGCAGGATAAGGCTCTGAGTGATTCACCAGCCGGGAGCCTGCCGCCATGGCCAAAGACGACGATGCCGCCCCCTCCATGGGTCCGCTAAGCGAAGCGCACTACACGCTTGAGACGGATGTGCTGCATCCCGAAATCCTCGATCGTGCCTTCGCCAGCGGCGGCTATCCGCACGACAAAAAGATGAAGGAGAAGCGCTACCTGAAGGAGCTGCGGCGCCTGCAGATCGAGCTTCTCAAATTACAGTACTGGGCGCGCGAGGAAGGCGAGCGGATCGTTTGCGTCTTCGAAGGCCGCGACGCGGCGGGCAAGGGCGGCACCATCAAGCGTTTCATGGAACACCTCAACCCGCGCCATGCCCATGTGGTTGCGCTCTCCAAGCCGACCGAGACCGAACGCGGCCAGTGGTATTTCCAGCGCTATGTGCAGCACATGCCGACGGCGGGCGACATCTCGTTCTTCGACCGTTCCTGGTACAACCGCGCCGGTGTCGAACGCGTCATGGGGTTCTGTACCGAAGAGCAGGTCGAGCAGTTCTACAAGGAAGCGCCGGAATTTGAGCACATGCTGGTGCGCGACGGCATCAGGGCCTTCAAGTTCTGGCTCACGGTGGGGCGCGAGGAGCAGTTGCGCCGCTTCCACCGCCGCAAAACCGATCCTTTGAAGGTCTGGAAGCTGTCGCCGATCGACTATGCCTCGATCGGCAAGTGGAACGGCTACACCGGCGCCAAGGAAGAGATGTTCGAGCGCACCCACACCGCACACGCGCCGTGGACCGTGATCCGCTCCAACGACAAGAAACGCGCCCGCCTCAACGCCATACGCACTGTGCTGCACGCCCTCGATTACGCGCAGAAGGACGAGGACGCGATCGGGGAGGTGGACGGCAAGATCGTCAGCACCGGTCCCGACGATCTGGCGTGATTTGGCCGGGCAGACAGGAGGGCGCGCCTGATGGTTAGTTGGTTCGTTAGAGAACGTTCTCACGGGATGCAGGACGCGGGTGTGCGCAAATTGCGTGATGCACTGATGCAACGCCCCCTGGATGGTATCCTGCAGGATGTTATCGCTGGAAATTATGGTCGTAGTCATATCGTCTGGGACGTCATCGCCCGACGTGCAAAACTGCATGAAGCAGGTTGGGTGCTGTTGGTTGTCCTGAAAAGCGATGCGGACAAGGCACACCGCAAACAATGCGCCGGTGCGCTTTTGCATTTGCTGCGGGAAGTGACCATCACGCCGGACGACCTTACCAGCGACGACGCCGCGTCGCTCGCCGCAATTTCCGAGGTCGAGCGCCGGATCACTGAAACATTGGACGGTTGGAAGAAGTTTTTCGGTGCAACGTCAGAAGCCAGTTAGATTGTCGTGGTTCGTTGAGTTCCTGGAGCCTAGCGGCACGTGAGCGGGTGACGCGTGACCTATGACACCTGGCAGGATTCGTGGGAGGCATTTGCGGCCAAAGAGCGTAAGACGCTGCTTGACTGCCGAGTTGAAGACCTGCTCGCCGACATCCGTTCCGGGCGCTTCGGTCAGTATTATGCGATCTGGCCCGCAGTAGCGGAGCGCGCCACTTTGGAGCAGGCCGGCTGGACGCTTCTTGCCGTGCTTGAGAGCAACGCCGAATACCTGCTGCGTTATCACTGTGCGGTGGCGCTGTTGTCGCTGCTCGGCGATGGCGACACCGCGCCGGTCGATCTCAGCGGCAGCCATGACGGACTGCGTGACAGGCTGGCGGACGTGTCCCGGGTGATTGCCGCAGTAATCGGACCGCGGCCTTAACAATACAAGACGCTTCGTGCCGGCAGGATCAACCGTTCGCTTCAACCTCGACAGGGAACCGTGTCGCGCGGGCAGCGGAGGTATCCGCCATACGGTCCATCCACTCTTCCAGACGCGGAAAATCAGCGATCATCGTTCGTCCCGATGTGGAGAGACCGAACAGGACAAACATCGGATAGGCCCACAAATCGGCAAGCGTTACGTGAGGCCCCACCAGGAACGGCGCACGCATGAGATCGTCCAAGGCGCGAAGGACCCAGTTCGCCTGCGACCGGGATTCCTTCAGTTTTTCGCTCTCCAGCCCTGCCTCCAATTCTTCTACATAGACGCCCCAGACGAGAGACGGATAGGCGTAGTTGTCCATGATGCGCATGATTTGCACGGTGCGGGCGCGGGACCTTGGCTCAACGGGCATCAACGTGGAATCGCCGTGAAGCGCTATCAGATAGTGGGCAATGGCATCGGTCTCGTAGAGGTTCCAGCCATCGTGTTCGAGGGCGGGGATCTTGCCGAACGGGTGAGCGGCCTTGAAAGTTGCCGTTTCGCGCGTCTCGGCGAAGATATCCACCGGCATATGTTTGTGCGCAATCGCCAGCTCTTCAAGTACCAGACGTGCGATGCGCACATAAACGCTGTAGTCGGCGCCATAAAGCGCGATGCCGGTCATACCCCAGGCCGTGATTAGATGGAACTGTTGAACAGGCCGCCGTCGAGCAGGATGTTCTGGCCGGTAATGTAGCCGGCATGATCGGAGCACAGGAACGCGCAGGTGCGGCCGAACTCCATCGGGTCGCCGAAGCGTCTGGCCGGGACCGAATTGCGCCGCGTTTCCTCGACCTGTTCTTCGCTCATGCCTTGCAGCTTCGCCATGCCGGAAAACCCGCCGCGCAGCCGGTCGGTGTCGAACAGGCCCGGCAGGATGCCGTTGATGGTGACATTGGAGTGCGCCACGGAGCGTGCCACCCCTGCGAGGAAAGCGGTCAGGCCGGCACGTGCTCCACTTGAGAGATCGAGCCCGACGATGGGCATTTTGACCGAGGCCGAAGTGATGTTGACGATGCGGCCGAATTTGCGCTCGATCATCGGGTCGATGACGTGCTGGATGAGTTCGATCGGTGTCACCATGTTCTGTGTCACGCCGGCCAGCATGGCGTCGCGGTCGAGTTCGCGGAAATCCTTGAACGGCGGGCCGCCATTGTTGTTGACGAGGATGTCGGGCTGCGGACAGGCGGCAAACAGCGCTTCCTGCCCCTCAGCCGTTCCCACGTCGGCAGCCACGGCCGTCACGTTCGCGCCGGTCAGATCGCGGATTTCCTGTGCCGTGGCTTCAAGGGTTGCCTGATCGCGGCCATTGATGACAATGTCCGCGCCCGCTTCCGCCAACGCCGTCGCACAGCCGCGGCCAAGGCCCCGGCTCGACGCACAAATGATGGCCTTGCGGCCGGCAATTCCGAGATCCATGGCGAGCTACTCCCCTTCAACGTCCGATGTGTTTTGTTGGTTACACATACCGGGCGGTCACTCCAAACGCAACGAGCCCGGGCAGGGCCGGGCTCGTGAGAGTAGTCGGTGTCAGATGAGGTTTTAGGCTTTCGAGCGTTCGCTCATGAAGCGGTCGAACTCATCCTTGTCGCGGGAACGGCGCAGACGGTCCATGAAATCGCCGAATGCAGCCTGTTCGTCATCGAGTTTGCGCTTCTGCTCCTCGAGTTTCCGCATGGTCGCGGTCTTGTACTCATTGAACGCGCTGTTGTCCGTGTTCGGTGTCGTAACCCGATCTCGGATGTCGCGGATTTCGTCCTGTACGGTGCGCTCGATATCGCCGCCCCACAGGATGTAGGCGAGGACCGCGAGCCCGATCGGCCACCAGACGATGAAGCCGAGTACAAGTGCTACAATATTAATTGTGGACCAGCGTTTCCGCCGCGTGACAGTAGACATAGATCTCCTCTCAAAACCAAAAGGTCAGTACTGCTGATATGGTGATTGCGGCGCGAATTTCAAGGTGCGACAGGCGCCTTGCCGTGATTGCGTTTGGCACCTAATGTCCGCGGCCATGAGCGAAAAACCATCTTCAGTATTTGCATTGCCGGAGTTCTCCGACGTGGAAGAGGCGGCGGGCCGGCTGGCCGGATTTGCGGCGCATACGCCTGTTCTCGAATGGGCTGCCCTCAACGAGCGCGCCGGCGGGCGTGTTCTGATCAAACCGGAAAGCCTGCAGCGTACAGGTTCGTTTAAATTTCGCGGAGCGTACAACCGGATCAGCCAGCTCGATCCGGCGGAGAATGCGGCCGGTGTGGTGGCGTTCTCGTCGGGAAACCATGCGCAGGGCGTTGCCGCGGCGGCCAAGCTTTGCGGTCTGCCCGCGGTCATTGTGATGCCGGACGATGCACCGCGCATGAAGCGGGAGAATACAGAGGCGCTCGGGGCACAGGTCGTGCCTTACGCGCGCGATGGCGGCGACCGCTCCCTTGTCGCGCAGAAGATCGCCGATGAATGCGGCGCGGTGATTGTGCCGCCGTTCGATCACCCCGATACGATCGCCGGCCAGGGTACGGTGGGACTGGAACTCGCGCAGGATCTTGCGCGCGACGGCGTCCGGCTCGATGCGCTGATGGTTCCCTGCGGTGGTGGCGGGCTTGTTGCGGGCATCAACCTGGCGATGCGCGAGCTGTCACCGACGACCGAAGTCTTCGCTGTCGAGCCGGCGGGCTTCGATGATCACGTCCGGTCGCTGGCGAGCGGGGAGCGTGAAAGCAATTCGCAGGGGATAGGCTCGATCTGCGACGCCCTGCTGTCGCCGCAACCGGGTGCATTGACGTTTCAGATCAATCAGGTCTGCCTTGCCGGCGCGCTCGCGGTAACCGATGACGAGGTGCGTGACGCCGTCGCCTACGCCTGGCGTGTGCTGAAGCTGGTGGTCGAGCCGGGCGGTGCTGTCGGCCTGGCGGCGGTGCTTTCGGGGAAAATCGAGACGCGCGAGCGCACAACCGGTATCGTTCTGTCAGGCGGCAATATCGATGCTGTCCTGCATGCGGAAATCATTCAATGGTGATCGCGCAGGGGATCAGGAGAAGAGCACGAGTTTCTCGTCCTGACTGAGGCTTTGCAGGTTCAACTCGTCCGCCACGTCGTCCGCCATGTCGGGTTCAGACATCGCGACCGCGGTGGCGATGCCGCCCGGCTTGCGCATGACGATGGTCGGCGGCTCACGCTTTTGGACCGGCGAGGCCTCAAGGATGACTTCTTCTTCAGGCTCGTATGTCAAGGTCGTGACGATATCGCCTGCGGCGTCGTCGCTAATCACACCGTGGAAGAGCAAGTCGTCGTCATCGTCTTCGGTTTCGTCGGCGCGAACGACTTCGGTAACGGCGGCGGGTTGCGGCTGCGCGATTTCGCTGGTGGCGTTTGACGCTGCTTCTCGCGTGCCGTCCACATCGACCATCATGAGATCGATATCGTCCTGGCTGCAGCCGTCACCGTTGAGCTGCGGGCCGTTCAGAAGGTTCGTGTCCGGCCGGGCTTCGGTATCTTGTCCGGTACCGGACGGCGCGGCATCAATGCCCCAGATCTTCTGCATCGCACCGAGGCGGTCTTCTATGAAGCTCAGGAGCGATACGACTTTTGAAATGCGCTGTCCGGTAATGTCTTGAAACGAGCAGCTCATATAGATTTCTGTCGTCAGTGCGTCGAGCTTTTCGCAATGCGTTTCTTCAGCACCTTGTTCGCGCATCGTCCAGGCCACTTCCTGAACCTGTTCGGCGGCTTCGAGGATGCCCTGGGTTGCGGCTTCGGTTGCCGTGACAATGGCACCGAGTTCGCCCGCGGCAAGCGCGATGCTGCTCTCGTCGGGTTCGTCGGAGCGCACGGCGGCAATTTCAGTTTTAGTCCGGCTGATCGCGTCTGCCATCTCGATGATGGAGTACTTGACCTCATCGCCAACCGGCGTGACGGCAGCGGGCGCCGCCGACTGGCTGGTTACAACATTCTCGAGCTTTTCGAGGGCGTCCAGCAGAACGCGCGTGTCGGCGGTGCGATTGCGGCTGGCGAACTCGGCCAGAAACCACCGCCCACGCGCCGTTTCCATGACGGCGGCCTCGATCGCGTCGTAGTCTTCCTCAGACAGCGGTGTCAGTTCTCTTGTCATCAAGCGCTTCACCGTCCTTTTCTGGCGCATTGGGCGATTCGTTTCCAATATTCTGGCAATTGGTTAGCGATTTGTTTAGACGGAAAGAGGGCGTCGGGGCGAAACGTGTGTCTGCAAACACCAAAAACAATGGGAATGGGGCGGTTCGCGGCACGGGCGCCCGCGCTTTGCGCATCAGTATTTTTTATGCCGCCGTTTTCCTCGGGCTTGGCATCTTCCTGCCGTTCTTTCCAGTATGGCTGGCGTCTCGCGATCTGAGCGCACCGGAAATCAGCCTTGTCCTGGCCGCTCAGATGTCTGTTCGCATCCTGTCGGTGCCGCTGTTTGCTTTCGCCGCTGACCGGTTGGGCCGCCGCAAACCGGTTATCATCGGGCTCTCTCTCATGGCGCTTGCGGGCGTTCTGGTGCTGTCGCAGACGCACGGCTTCTGGCCCATCGTGCTCATCGCCACGCTTGCGTCGGCCGCGTGGACGCCGATCATTCCGTTGATCGAAACCCTTGCGGTTTCGGAGAGTGAGGCCGGCGGTGCCGATTACGGGCGCATGCGTCTTTGGGGATCGCTCTCGTTTATTGCAGGAAGTGTCGGCTCCGGGTACGTCCTGAGCGTCAGCGAACCCGGACAGGTAATCTGGCTTCTGGTGGCCGCCGACGTGGTGCTTCTGGCAGCGGCCTTTGCGCTGCCCGGCGAGCCTGCGGGCGGGATCCACGAAGACCGCCGCCCCGGCGCCCGCGTCACGCCAGGTGAAGTCCTGCGCGTCGTGACGCACCCGCTGTTTATGGCCTTCATGGCGTCGGCGAGCATCATTCAGGCAAGCCATGCGGTCTACTATGCTTTCGGAACGATCCACTGGCAGGCTGCGGGCGTTGCCGATCAAACCATCGGCATGCTGTGGTCGATGGGGGTTGTGGCGGAAATTATCCTGTTCATGTTTTCGCGCAATACGGTGCGCCTGTGCGGTCCGGCACTATTGCTGATTATCGGTGGCGCCGGTGCGGCGCTGCGCTGGTCTGTCACGGCACTTGAACCAGGGCTCGCATTGCTTTTTGTTGCGCAGGCGGGGCACGCGCTGACATTCGGCGCAACGCATCTTGGCACCATGCATTTCATCGCCCGCGCCGTGCCGAAGAGAACGCATGCCAGTGCGCAGGGCGCCTATGCCGCACTGTCGACCGGCATCGTGCTGGCGGCCGTCATGTGGGGCGCGGGATTGCTGTATGAGTCGGAGGGCGCCGGTGCCTATTTCTATATGGCTGCCATGGGGCTTGTGGGTGTTGGGTTTGCGCTTGTCGTGGCGCTGCGCTGGCGGGGCGGGGAACTGCCGGTAAAATCGCGTTGAGCCGCGTTCATTACCCCCACAGTTCCGCCGGCGCCGGCTGCATGATCGAGCCATCGAAGCGGATGCCGGGATCGCGGTCGCCGGCGAGCAGGAGAGGGCCGTCGAGATCCACGACCGATGCGTGCTGGGCGACGATCATTGCGGGCGCCATGGCAAGCGATGTGGCGAGCATGCATCCGACCATGATCATGAGGCCACGGGCCTCCGCCTCCGCCGCAAGGGCCAGGGCTTCGGTGAGCCCGCCTGTCTTGTCGAGCTTGATGTTGATGGCATCATAGCGCCCGGCGATGGCATCGAGGCTTGCAAGGCCGTGCACGGACTCATCCGCGCAGATCGTCACCGGGTGGTCCATATCCGCGAGTACAGCGTCGTTGCCGGCGGGGAAGGGTTGCTCGATCAGTTCGACGCCGACCTCGCGGCAGAGCTTGAAGTAAGACGCGGCATCGCCCGGCGTCCAGCCCTCGTTGGCATCGATGATCAGACGGCTGCGGGGTGCTGCGGCGCGGACGGCGCGCAGGCGCGCGTCGTCGCCTTCACCGCCGAGTTTGACCTTGATGAGCGGACGGTGAGAGGCGGCAGCTGCGGCATCGCCCATCTCCGCGGCACTGCCAAGGCTCAGCGTGTAGGCGGTGGTCAGCGGTTTCGGCGCCGCGAAGCCGAGCAGTTCATGGACCCGCTTCCCGGCGGCCTTCGCCTCGAGGTCCCACAGCGCGCAGTCGACCGCATTGCGCGCGGCACCCGCCGGCAGGAGGCTCTGGAGCCGCTGCCGGTCCGCGCCGCTCTCGAGCTTTGCGCGGATGCTTTCGATCACCGCGCAGACACTGTCGACCGTTTCGCCATAGCGGGCATAGGGAACGCATTCGCCACGGCCGTGGATGCCGTTATCGCTGAGCTCAACAACGACGACCTCGGCGGCGGTCTTCGTGCCGCGCGAGATCGTGAAGCCGCCCGCGATGGGCCATGATTGCGCGGTGACAGTGAGCTGGCGTGCCATGTTCCGGACCGGGCTTCAGCCGAAACGGGATTGGATTTCGTCGACGACGGCTTCCATGTCAAACCGCATCGGATCGACAGCCGGTACGCCATGGCGTGTGGCGGCGTCTTCGAGGCACGCATGGGCGGCGTCCTCATCGAGTGCCGACGTGTTGATGGCAATGCCGGTGCACTGGATGGCCGGGTTGGTCAGGCGGCCGAGTTCGACGACGCGATCGATCACCTGCTCGATTGAGGGCAGGGGATAGTCGACACCGCGCATGCGGGTGCGTGTGGGCTCATGACAGACAACGAACGCGTCGGGCTGAGACCCGTGCAGAAGACCGGTGGTGACACCCGCGAAAGAGGGATGGAAGATCGAACCCTGACCCTCAACGACGTCCCAGTGGTCGGGTGTGTTGTCGGGCGAGAGCCATTCGGCGGCACCTGAGATAAAGTCGGCGACGACCGCGTCGATGGCCACGCCGCGGCCCGATATGAGGACGCCGGTTTGTCCGGTGGCGCGGAAGTCCGCGTTCATGCCGCGAGCGCGCATGTCGCGTTCAAGTGCCAGTGCCGCGTATTTCTTTCCGCACGAGCAGTCGGTGCCGACAGTGATGATGCGCCGGCCCGTTCGCTTGTGGCCTTTGCCGGTCGGGAAACTTTCATCCGTGAAGCGGACGTCGTGCAATGCCCGTCCGTGCAACTCGGCGGCGGCGGCTATGCGTGGAAACGACGACAGGCGCCGGTGAAGTCCGGTTGCCACGTCGAGACCTGCCTCGAGTGCTTCGACGATTGTGTTTGTCCAGTGATCGGGCAACACGCCGCCGGCGTTGACGACCCCCACAACCATGGTTTTACAGCCCGCGTCGGCGGCGTCGCGAACGCCCATGTCCGGCACGCCGACATCGGCGTTGCAACCGTCAAGCCGCAATTGTCCAAGACACCAGTCGCGGCGCCAGTCGACAATGCCGGTTGCCATTTTGGCGGCGAGCGTGTCGGGCGCATCGCCCAGAAACATAAGATAAGGATGTTCAATCTGCATGGTTGTATCTCACGCCGTTGTGCGCGGGGTGGCGAAAATGAAAACCGCCCGGACCTTGTGAAGTCCGGGCGGCATTTACACCAAGCGATGGAACCGGTCCACCGCAAATCTGTGTTGTGTCAGCTCTTAAGTCGCCCACTCGCATGTGCCAGCATGAGGTAGAGCTTGCCGGTCTCGGAGCCGAGATAGGTGTCGACCATCATGTTGTCGCGGTCGTTTTCGGAGACCGTGTCCAGCAGACGTTCGAAATCCTTGACGTAACGGTCCACGTCGGACCGGAACTCCGGCTCGTTGCGGTAGCGCTTGACGATCTCGTCGAACAGTTTCTGGCTGCGCAGACTGTAAAGGCGGCGCGTGAAGACGTTGCGCTCACCCTTCTTGTAGCGTTGCCAAAGTTCGGCGTGATTGTCGTGATCGAGCGTGCGCGCAAGATCGACCGAAAGCGAGTTGAGGCTCTCAACGATGTGCAGGGCGGAGCGCGGAATGTTCGGGGAGGCCTCGCGTTTGTTCGAGCGTCCCTTGAATTCGACGACATTTTCCGACAACGCCGGAAGCGTTTCATCGTCATTGCGCGATGCGGCTTTCAAAAGATCGGGCAAGGCCCACTTTTCAGAGCTGCTGACGCGCGATTCCGCCTGCTTCTTGTTCTCGCGCCGAGGCTGACGCCCGCGGCTGTCTTCCGATTGCGGCGTGCGGGCCGGCGCACGCGCCGGGGCTGCCGATGCAGCCGTTGTCTGCCGCCCGGCCGATTGAGCTTCCTGCTGCTGCATTACGTCGGGACCGGAGAGGTCGACGGTTGCACCATGATGGCGCACAACATCAGCCAACGCATTGAGCGCGGTAATCTGGTCCGCCACCACCTTGCGCATGGCGTCGGTATTTTCGCGAGTCTCGTTGGGCAGGTCGAACATGGCGTGCTTGAATTCCGCACGCGCGCCGTCGAGGTCGCGGGTAACGTCCTGTGCAACGGTGCGAATGTCGTTGGCCGTCGTGGAGAAGTCGCGGCTTGTGCCGTCCAGCATGTCGCGCACGGCGGACATGCTTTCCTCGTAGCGCTGGCGCAGACGATTGGCGATATCACCAATCTGCTCGCCGGCGGCATCTTCGAGCTTATTGAGCTCGGACTGCAGCGCGTCCGTCGTCTTGCCGGCATTTTCAGCCAGCAGGCCGGCGACATCGCGTGCCCGCGTCTCGGCGGTTGAAAGCGAGTCCTCGATGAGGCCGACGTAGCTGCGCATCAGCGCGTCGACATCCTCGGAACGCTTGGCGAGGCGGTCGGCCATGGCGTTGATGGTGTCCTCGCGTGTTTCGAGCACGCGCTCCATCTCCTTGTTGACGTTGCGGACGCTGGATTCAAGCTGGCCGCTCATCGTGTCGAGTTGGTCGGAAATACGCCCGCTCGTCGATTCAAGCCATCCCGACATTTGCGTGCCGGACTGTTCCAGCCGCTTGCCGATGCGTTCTGCAGTGTCTTCAAGGTTGGTGTTAAGGCCGACTGTCGCCTGCTCCAGATTTGTCACGAGCTGCTGGTTGGCATCCTGCAGGCGCGTCGTGAGCACATTGCTCGTCTCGTCGAGACGGTCACCCATGTTCTGGGTGGTTTCGTCAAGACGCGTAAAGAGCTGCGTGCCGGTCTGGTCGAGTGCGTCGGCCAGCTTGGTGCTGGTCGCTTCGAGGCGGCCGGTAAGGTGCGAGCTTGCCGTATCGAGGCGTTCGCCAAGATCCTGTGTCGTGCCGTCGAGATGCGAGAACAGTTCCGAGCCGGCGCGCGACAGGGTTTCGGAGATGTGAGATGTCGTCGTGTCGAACCGGCCGAGAATATCGGCGCCCGTGCGTTCCATGGATGAGGCGACAGTCTGGCTCGCAGATTCCATCTGCGCAAACAACTCCTGGCCGGTTTCGGACAGCTGAGTGGAGATGTTGCCGGTGGTCGACGTCATGCGCTCGACCATTTGCGCGCTCGTGTCCTCGAGCCTTGAGTTCATTTCCGTCGTGGCGCTGTCGAGGCGGGCGAACAGTCGGTTGCTTGCATCTTCAAGCCGCTCGCTCATCTCGGTGTTTGCGCCGCTCAGCTTGGAAAACACGCGCGATGTGGTGGTTTCCACACGCTCCGTCATCTCGGTACTGGCGGTCGCGAGATACTCGAACACTTCCTCGCGGGCGCGGTCGAGGTTCTGGACGAACTCGCCACTGGCGTTCAGAAGCTTTTCCGTCACCGCACCGCCGGAGATCTCGACGTGCTGGGTGAGGTCATGGCCGGTTTTCTGCACCTGCTGGGACACTTCGTGCGCGGCTTCCTTCATCTGGAAGATGATGTCGCCGCTCGAGGTCTGCAGCAGTTCGGTCATCTCGCTGCCGACATCGCGCAGTTGCGTCGTCAGCTTGGCGGATGTGCGGTCGAGGTGGCGGGCAAGTTCGGAATTGGCTTCGCTGAACTCACCGCTGGCGCCGCGCAGCATCTGGGTAAATTCAGAGCCCGTGTCACGCAGACGCTGGGTAATCGTTTCGCTGGTCTGGTCAAGGTGCTTGACGAGTTCGGCATTGGCTTCATCGAACTCACCGCTGGCGCCGCGCAGCAGCTGGGCAAGTTCCGTGGATGTGTCGCGCATCTGGCCGGTGATATTGCCGGAAATGCGTTCGACTTCCTGTGCCCAGTCCGTGCTTGACGATTCCAGGCTGCGCGTCGTCTTGGAGATGAGCTCGGTCTGTCCGGAAAGCTGCTCGTTGAACTTGCGCATATCCGTGAGGACGGTGCCCGAGATCTGTTCGAGACGTCCGGTCTGCTGGGCGATCTGTTCGCTCGTACCGCTTGCCTGTTGGGCGATGTCGGCAATCGCGCCGCCCAGTTCGTTGGTGCTTTGCTTCAGGCCGGTCTCAAGCGAGTTCAACGTCTTGGATGCGGAATCGATGATCTGCTGCAGGGTCGAAGTGTTCTGCTCAAGCCGGTTGACGAGCGGGTTGGCCTCCGAACCAAGCACGAAGCCTGCTTCCTCAAGCGCGCCGCGCTGCTTCTCCAGGCCGTCGAGCAGGGTGCGGATGCGTTCCTCGTTGCCGCCGAAGGCGCGCTCGAGCGCACTGATTTCCTTGTGCACAAGCGTTTCAAGTTCACCGGCGCGCGAGATGGCGTGCTCCACGCCGCCAACCAGTTGACCGAGTTCGCGGCGAACCGCCTGGCCGATGGTGGCAAATCCTTCATTGGCAATATCTTCGGGACGGATGAGGCGCAGCGCGGTCTGCACCAGCGTCTGGGACACGTTGCGCATCTGCTGGGCGCGCCAGACGAGATAGCTGATGGACCACACCAGCATGACCGGCAGAACCGCCATCACGATAATGACGGAAAGTTCCTGCACGGGCGCTTCGAACAGGACGCGCAGAAGCGAACCGGACTGTTCCACCTGCGGTGCGTACAGACCGACCAGATAAGCGGCATAGGCGATGAGCCAGGCAACGGAGACCACCATCGCAACGATAAACGGGGCAGGCGACGTACGGCGCTTGAGATTGCTCATCAGCGCGGCCGTCGACGGCTCGTTCTCGTTTGCCGGGCGCGCAATGGGAGCGTCCTGAGGACGGCGCGCGGGTTTGCGCTCCGTATCGGACCTTACATTGCGCCCGTGCGCACTCTCTGCGGATTGTGCTTTGTCGGAGCCTCTGTTGGAGGCCTTACGCGACCGACGTGACTCAAGTCTGCTTGCCATTCTAACGCTTCCCGCCACTGACCGACTCTGAAACACACCAACTGAAACCAAACCAACTGGCGTTCGTGAACCGGTGTTGCCACTGTTGCAACTCGTTCGATTGGGCCGCGAAAGCTTTCAAATTCCGGATGTACTGTTCTAGTACACTCGTACCACTCTCTGTTTGTTTCAGGTGCCTTGCGGACAATGCACCTTGCGGAAGTCTTTGTACCCTGGTTCCGCCTGCCGTGGCTTCAACTGGGGCTGACACTCTGCCTGACTTCGCCAAAGAATGTTCTTATCGTTCTTTCGCGTGGCCTCCTGCAACTCGCACACGAGCAGCAATGAGACCATACCCGATTTTGTGGCTACGATAAACATAAACAGCGGTTTCCACAGCCACTTATGGGCAGTTTGGTTAAAATCAGAACAGTCATGCGTTCCGCACTGCATTCATTAACAAATTTGCTTTGGGCACAAATGCCGGCGAAGTTGCTCCGCGCCGCAACCGAACCGGGTGATGGAAGTGAGCCGCGGGCGATGCGTCAATACTTTGGCAACCCTGATTCTTAACGCGATGGTATGGCGGGTGAGGTAGTCTCCTCCCTGTTGCGTGGAACAAAGCCGAGAGAAAAAAACAATGGCTAGGGTAAGTGAATACGCCGCCGCAGCGGACATGGGAGGCGAAGCCGGGACCGGGTCAGACAGGCCCGTGGACCTTGTGCACCTCGCCCGCTACACGATGGGAAACAGAGATCTGGAGCAGGAAGTCCTGAGCCTTTTCGCCAAGCAGTCGGTGATCTATCTGGACCGGTTGCGCCAGGCGGCGGACGAGCGTACGTGGCAGGAAGCTGCCCATACGCTGAAAGGTTCGGCACGCGGCATCGGCGCGTGGCAGATCGCGGAATTTGTCGTGGCAGTGGAAGAACTTAGCTTCGCCAGCACGAAAAACGACAAGGCCGGAAAGATCGAAGAGCTCGCGCGATCGGTCGACGAGGCCAATGCGTTTATTGTGGATTTACTGCAGGACGCCGCGGCTTGAAATTGCCAGGCGTTTTTCGCTGACGGGCTCGGAAAAAGACGCCCGAACCAGATGATGATGTTATGCCGCGCACCCGCGCGGCGCCGGCTGCCGGCGCCGCGCGGGTGCGCGCGTTTGTCAATTGCGCCGCCACGGCTTTTGGACTATACGGTGCGCCGGTTTCAAGACATCGCGCACCGCTCATCATAAGCGGCCTTGGCAGGACCAAATGGCAAAAATCACCTATATTGAACACAACGGTACCGAACATGTCGTCGACGCCAAATCCGGCATGACGGTCATGGAGGCGGCGATCAAGAACCTGGTGCCCGGTATCGACGCGGAATGCGGTGGTGCCTGCGCCTGTGCGACCTGTCACGTTTATGTCGATGCGCAATGGAGCGAAAAAGTCGGCAAACCGGCGGAAATGGAAGAAGACATGCTGGATTTCGCATTCGACGTGCGAGATACCTCGCGTCTGTCCTGCCAGATCCCCGTGAGTGACGAACTTGACGGACTTGTTGTGCGGTTGCCCGAACAGCAATTCTGACGATTTTGCGAGAACGCCGGAGCCCCGCCGGCCCAGTATAATCTGAAAGCTTCGCACGCGCGGCCGGTCCGCGTGGAGCAATCTACAGGAGGGCTGCATGGCCGATTCTCTCATTAAAACCGATGCCATTATTATTGGCGCAGGGCCGTGCGGCCTGTTTGCGGTGTTCGAACTCGGTCTGCTCAACATCTCCTGTCAGGTTGTCGATATACTCGACAAGCCCGGCGGGCAGTGCGCCGAGCTCTATCCGGAAAAGCCAATCTACGATATTCCGGGCTTCCCGGTGATTTCCGGTCAGGAACTGACCGATAACCTCTTGGAACAGATCAAGCCGTTTAACCCGGGCTTTCACTTCAATCACATGGTGACGGCGCTTGAGAAGGTCGATGACAAGACGTGGCGTCTGCACACAGACGGCGATCTGGTGTTCGAGGCGGGCATCGTCGTGATTGCCGCCGGCGGCGGCAGCTTTCAGCCGAAGAAACCGCCGATCGCCGGGATCGACGAATACGAAGGCGGATCGGTATTTTACTCAATAAAGCGCATGGAAGACTTTCGCGATCGTGACATCCTGATCGTCGGTGGCGGCGACAGCGCGCTCGACTGGGTGCTCAATCTGGAACCGCTGGCGCGCAGCATGACGCTCGTTCACCGGCGCGAAGAGTTCCGTGCCGCCCCGGACTCCGTTTCCAAGATGCACAAGCTTGTTGATGAGGGACGGGTCACATTTCACGTTGGCCAGGTCAAGGAACTGAAGGGTGAGAACGGTTCACTTCAGGGCGCCGTTATCAAAGGCAAGGAAAGCGAGTTGGACGTGACGTGCAATACGCTGCTGCCGTTCTTCGGGCTCACCATGAAACTTGGTCCGATCGCGGACTGGGGGCTTAATCTTGAGCAGAATCTCGTTCCTACCGGCACGGAGACTTTCGAAACCTCCGAGCCGCGCATCTATGCCATCGGCGACATCATTACCTATCCGGGTAAGCTCAAGCTGATCCTCTCAGGCTTTCACGAGGCGGCGCTTATGGCACAGCACGCTTTCCACTACATCTATCCCGACGAGCGGCTGGTGTTCCAGTACACGACGTCGAGCACGGATCTGAAGAAGAAGCTTGGTGTTGCGTAAGCGGACTTCAGTGGAAGTTCGGGAGCCCAACATGAAAATGCGGAGCCGCCGGAGCCGCCCCGCACTTTCTCATGAGCCGACCATATCGCATTTCATTCCGAAGAATGCCGTACGTCATGGAAGTTCCATGATTTGCGACTTCCCTTGGCCGTTGCCGGCTTCGTTCCACCGCACGAACCAATCCCCGAAGGGTCCGGCCCGCCGGATCCACCCCGAAAGGCTTCACCGTTGTGCTGTCTTAACGGATGACCGCCGTTTACAGCCTCATCGGTTAGGCTCCTGACGGTACCGCTCCACCCCGAAGGACGCAACGGTTCCGACCGAGCCGCCCCGGCAGCGAATGCTGGCCCTTTCCCGGCGCGAACCTCGGGCCGAAACCCTCGATCCGCCTCCAGTTCCGAGACCAACCCGGAACTCACGGCACCCCTCAAGCAATGTTCGATTTCGCTACTCACCGAACCCTTTCGGACCGTGCAGATGTAGTGTGCGTCAGCTGGTTTTCGCTGTCATCGGCGCATATTGAGTTTTCCACACACCGTCCACAACTTCGTTGTTCGGCGGCTTCCGGTATTGCGCCGGCGGGTAGCTCAGAAGGTTCGGCAGAGCCGGTTGGCGTCGTAGATGGCGGCGTGGATGTTGCGGCTCGCAACGGCATCGCCGATGCGGAACAGCTGGAAACTGCCATCCGGATTGGTGCCGATGTCCTGACGCTTGCCCGCAACGAATGCCTGATAGTTGACCTCGCCGCGGTTGCTGCTCTCTTCCTTGAGTTCGAAGTAGATTTCATCAAGCGGCGCCGTGCCGTGCTCGACGATGACCTGATCGACGCGACGTTCGCCAACTTCGCCGCGCGTATAGTCGCTCGATAGCGCGACGGCCAGCTTGTTGCCGTCGCGTGCGATCGATGCGACGCGTGTGTTGATGGTCACAACCGCGCGCGCCTCCTGCAGTGCCTTGGCGTAGGCAACGTGATTGAGGCCGCCAAGTTCGGGCGCGAAAAAGCGCTCAGGAGAAATCACCTCAAGGGTAGAGCCCGCACCTGCAATGAGTTCGGCGGCCTGCATGCCCGGATGGGCGCCATTGTCATCGTAAAGCAGCACTTCTTCTCCCGGGGCGACGTCGCCGGAAAGGATGTCCCAGGAGCTGACCACGAGATCGGCGCCCGCATCCAGATCGGGCGATTGCGGCATGCCGCCGGTGGCGATCAGTACGATATCGGGATCCAGCGCGCGCACATCTTCGGCTTCGGCATAAGTATTGAAGCGAAAGTCGACACCTGCTTCCTCGCAACGCTCGAGCCGCCAGTCGACAATGCCGATAAGTTCCTTGCGCCGGAGCTGACGGGAGGCAAGGCGGATCTGGCCGCCGGCGCTGCTGGCCGCTTCGAGAACAACAACGTCATGGCCGCGCAAGGCGCTGACGCGCGCGGCCTCAAGGCCGGCCGGGCCGGCACCGACAATAACGATGCGCCGGGTTTTGCCGGTTGTCTTTGGAACCTCATGCGGCAGGCTGGCTTCGCGCCCGGTGGACGGGTTGTGGATGCACAAGGTGCCATGGCCCTCGTAAATCCGGTCGAGGCAGTAGGTGGCGCCGACACAGGGCCTGATCTCGTGTTCCGCACCGCTCATGATCTTTTTGACAATATGCGGGTCGGCGATATGGGCGCGCGTCATGCCGACCATGTCGAGTTTGCCTTCGGCCACCGCATGGCGCGCCGTTGCGACATCGTTTATCCGGGCCGCGTGGAAGACCGGGAATTTGGTCTCGGTTCTGACCTCGCCGGCGAAATCGAGATGCGGTGCGGAGCGCTGACCGAGCACCGGTATGACATCGGTAAGGACGGCATCGCTCTCCACACGTCCGCGAATGATGTTGAGAAAGTCGACCTGCCCGGTGGCAACCAGCCGGCGGGCGATCTCAACACCTTCTTCACGCGTCACGCCCTTGTCGAACATTTCATCGGCGACCATTCTGACGCCGACAATGAAGTCAGACCCGACCGCGCCGCGTACCGCATCGAGCACTTTGTTCGTAAACCGCAAGCGGTTTTCAAGGCTGCCACCGTATTCATCGTCGCGGCGATTGGTGTGCGGCGACCAGAAGGCGTCCATCAGGTGGCCGTAGCACTCGAACTCAAACCCATCGAGGCCGGCTTCCTTCATGCGCTCCGCGGCAGTTGCATAGTCCTTGACGATGCGCGCGATGTCCCAGTCTTCCATTTCCTTCGGAAAAGCCCGGTGAGCGGGTTCTCTCACCGGCGAGGCGGATAGCACCGGCAGCCAGTCCGCCTTGTTCCAGTTGGTGCGCCGGCCAAGATGGGTGAGCTGGATCATCACGGCGCAGCCGTGTTCGTGGCATTCGTCCGTCAGGCGCTTCAGCCATGGCACGATGTCGTCGTCATAGGCGTGCAGGTTGCCGAAGGCCTGTGGCGAGTCCGGTGACACGATTGCCGATCCCGCGGTCATCGTCATGGCGATGCCGCCCTTTGCCTTTTCCGCATGATAAAGCCGGTACTTGTCCTTTGGCATGCCGCCTTCGGAATAGTTCGGCTCATGCGATGTCGACATGAGGCGGTTCTTCAAAGTCAGATGTTTGAGCTGAAACGGTTGCAGCAAGGGGTCGGATGAGGCCATGGATAATTATCCTGATGTGTCGGCAGAGCGCTTGCGTATTCAACACTCAGTGCCACAGGTCGGGCAATTCTTCTTTTCGTTTCTCCATAAACGCATGCAGCTCTTCGTCAACAGCGGGATCGAGCGATGCGACCGAATGCGCTGCAAGCATTTCCTTCCAGCGCCGTGTTGCGCGTTCAGACGCCGTGCGTTCACCGTTCTCCAGCCATATCTCGAAGGCATCCGTGTCCGCCACTTCAGGTTCATAGAACGCCGTGCGATAGTTTTCGAGCGTGTGCGCGCAACCGAAAAAATGGGTGCCCGGGGCGACTTCCCGGAGTGCATCCAGCGCAAACCCATTGGCGCTCAGATCGAGGCCGGCAAGAAGCGTGTGCATCGATCCGGCCGCATCGAGATCCTGGACAAATTTCTCATAGCTCATGACCAGCGCGCTTTCGAGCCAGCCCGCCGTGTGCAGCACGAAATTGGCGCCACTCAGGACGGCGGTGAGGAATGACATCGTCGTTTCGTGAGCGGCCTGAGCGTCCGGTACCTTGGAGGATGTAAAGCCACCGCTGCAGCGTAGCGGCACGCCGAGCGAGCGGGCGAACTGACCGGCGGCCAGCGAACTTACGAAAGGTTCCGGCATACCGAAAGTCGGCGCCCCCGTCCGAAGCGTGGTCGTGGTCAGAAAGTTACCGAAGATGGCCGGGGAGCCGGGACGCTCAAGCTGACCCAGGGCGACGCCGGCAAGTGCTTCGGCTAGCGACAGAATGAGCGCCCCTGCGGAGCTTACAGGTCCCGTTGCACCGGCCAGCACGAACGGCACGACGACCGGACACTGGTTGGCTCGGGCATAGGCTCTGAGCGCACCGGACATGGCGGCATCATATGTCAGGGGTGAGTTGACATTGATGTTGCCCATGATGACGCAGTTGCGATCTACGAATTCCGCCCCGAACACCATGCGTGCCATGGCAATTGAGTCCTCCGCCCGCTCGGCACTTGTGACGGATCCCATGAACGGTTTGTCGGAATGCCTGAGATGCGCATAAACCATGTCGAGGTGACGTTTATTGACCGGCAGGTCGACAGGCTCGCAAACGGTGCCGCCGGAATGGTGCAACCAGGGCGAGACGCAGGCCAGTTTCACGAAATTCTCGAAGTCCTCAATCGTTCCGTAACGTCTGCCGCGTTCCTCGTCGCGCACGAACGGAGCGCCATAGGCAGGCGCGAAAACCACACCGTTGCCGCCGATGCTGACGGATCGTGCGGGGTTGCGGGCGTGTTGGGTAAAGCTCTTCGGTGTTGTTGACTGGACGATGGAGCGCAGCATGCCCTTGTCGAACCGCACGCACTCTCCCCGGACATCGGCGCCCGCGTTCTTCCACAATGACACGGCATCCGGGTCACCACGGAATTCCACGCCGACTTCCTGAAGGACGATGTCCACATGATCCTCGATAAGGGCCATGTCATCGGCACAAACGGGATCGTAAGTCGGGATATTGCGGTGGATGCCGGTAATCGCCTCGTGCAGCCGTGTGTCGCGATCCTTCATGATGGCTTTGTCTGAACCGCGTCTTCTGGATACGCGACCTCGCCGTCTTTCAGGCTGCCTTTCGATCATCGTTTTCACCCGTTGCTGACGGTCCTGGGCTGCCGCTGCCTGGCGGGCGGCATTCGGTGATGATAGAGGGATCACACAACGTCAATCGCGCGAAAAAATTTGCAGGGAAGGGGCAACGTGTCTCCGGCTATTCCGCCGGTGTCGAGTGCGGCGCCGGAGTGCGGTTCCAGACGACTTCGTGTCCGGGCTCGGGATGTGACGGGATCATGCAGGACAGAATCAGGGAAACGACCGCCATTGCGGACCCGATGAGGAACACGGCGCCGGCATCGAAAATCCATATGAGACCGAGTACCGCCGGCAGGCCGACGGCGGCTATATGGTTGATGGTGAAGGCCACGCCTGCCGTGGGGGCAATGTCGGCGGGATCTGCAATCTTCTGAAAATAGGTTTTCATGGCGATTGCCAGCGCGAAGAACGCGTGATCAAGCACGTAAAGACCGGCGGCGATCCAGGGGCTCGTCACGAAAGCATAACTGGCGAAAATGATGATCAGGCCGATATATTCGAAGATCAGTGCTTTGCGTTCGCCGAAGCGTCCGATGAGCGCACCGATCTTCGGGGCGAAAATCATATTGAAAACGGCATTGGCGATGTAAAGCGCTGTGATGTGCTCGACCCGATAGCCGAACTTCTCGACCATCATGAAGGCGGCGAACACGATGAAGATCTGACGCCGTGCGCCGCCCATGAATGTCAGGGCGTAATAGAGCCAGTAGCGCTTGCGAAACACCAGTTCCTTGCGCTGTTCGACGTCCTGCTTGAACCACGGAAACGCCGTGGCGAGAAAAATCACGATGATCAGCGTGATGACACCGCCCGCCGCGTAGACATAGACATAGTCGAGCTCAAGCCACTTCCACGTAAAGAAGATCAATCCGTAAGCACCAATGGTGGCGAAGGATCCTGCTGCGATGATGCGGCCAAGCTGACGCGGGGCGTCGGCTTTGGGCAGCCACTGCAGTGCCAGTGACTGGTTCATCGTCTCGTAGTAGTGGTAGCCGATCGACATTAGCACGGTCGATCCATAGAACGCGTACTCTGTCGGGAAGAAGCCTGTCAGCCCGGTGCCGATAGCCAGCAGCGCAAGCGATACCAGAGCCAGCGTTTGCTCACGCATGGCGAGAATGATGAAAATGGCTGCAAAGGACAAAAAACCGGGGATTTCTCTCAGCGATTGCAGGATGCCGATCTCGATACCGGTGAACGACACACGCTCGATGGCGAAATTGTTCAAGAGCGCAATCCATGTCGCGAAGGAGAAACCGTTCGCAACCGCCATCAGCATGAGCATGAAGGCGGGATTGCGCCAGCGCGGGCCTTGCAGATCGTGGGGCGGGGAGGCAGGTTTCATCGGCGCGGCTATAACACTTGTTTGCCATCGGCGCACGTCTCGCCTGCCATGCGCACAAGGCATGGCCCGTCATCTTTTGTCCGTGGCGGCAGTGTCTATGTTAGCCTCATCGCCTGAGGCATTTTTGCAAGGACAAAACCCATGTTCAATTCCATCCTGGTGCCGATCGACCTCGAACACGCCGAAACCTACGACGATGCCCTGAGCACCGCCGTCGATACGGCGAAACGCGAGAATGCGCGCCTGCATCTTGTCACGGTCGTGCATCGATCGCCCGCCATCGTTTCCAATTATCTGCCCGAGGGATATGAAGCCGAAACTTCGGTGCGCGCGCAGGAGGCGCTCGGGTCGATTGCGGAAGGTCTCGATGTGGACGGCACGGTCGCATGCCATGTCCGCTATGGCGATGTATATCCCGAGATCCTGAGCGTCGCGAAGGAAATTCAAGCAGATTTGATCGTGATTGAATCGCACAGGCCCGGTGTGTCGGACTATCTGCTTGGCACAACCGCGGCGCGCGTCGTCCGGCATGCGGAATGTTCCGTACTCGTGCTGCGCACCGACAACAGATAATCACCATAGCTGGAGATCTCCGCATATGTCCGACCCGAAAACTCTTCTTGCCATGTCTGGTGCGCCGCAGGAGCCCTCAACGCTTGCCGACGCGGCTGTCGTAATGATCGACTGCCAGAACGAATATGTGGATGGCATGCTGCCGCTGACGGGCATGGACGAGGCCCTGGCGGAAGGCGCAAAGCTTTTGGCCAAGGCACGTGCGGCGGGGGCTCCGGTCATTCACATCGTGCATGAGGGGCGGGCCGGCGGCCCATTCGATCTCGAGGGTCATGGCGGCCGGATTGCCGATGCGGTCGCGCCGGTTGACGGCGAAACGATCATCCGCAAGCCGTTGCCCAATGCCTTTGCCAAAACCGAACTCGATGCAGCGGTGCAGGCCACCGGACGCAAGGAGATTATCTTCGCCGGTTTCCAGAGCCATATGTGCATTTCGTCGAGTGCGCGTGCCGCGCTCGATCTTGGCTACCGCTCAACGGTGGTGTCGGGTGCCGTTGCGACGCGCGACCTGCCGGCGCCGGATGGCGGCGTCATGTCGGCGCGCGACCTGCACAATGCCTCCATGATTGCGCTGGCCGACCGGTTTGCGATTATTGCAAAGGGCGCAGACGACATTTCATGATGGCGCGGGGGCCATATTCACGGCGCGGCTTTCTGAAGTTGAGCGGTGCGCTGCTCGCTGGCGCGGGCATTGAAGCGGCGCATGCGGCCGACCCCTACAGGGCAGTGACGGTCAATCTTGCGCGCCACGACATCTCGCTTCACTGGCTCGATGGCGACGGCGAACCTTACCGCAAGCTGCGCCGGGTGCGCCGCATGCTGAGGAGGCAGGACAAACGGGTGCTGGCACTCACCAATGCGGGGATCTATGGCCGGGACTTCAAGCCGCTCGGTCTCCATATCGAAAACGGGGAAATGCTGCGGCCGCTGAACGAGGCGAACGGAGGCGGTAACTTTTTCCTGAAACCCAACGGCGTGTTTTTTATGACGCCGAACGGTGCACAGGTCGTCGCGGCGGAGCGGTTCGCGATGCGCGACGATATCGTGCTGGCGACACAGAGCGGCCCGCTTCTGTTCGATGAGCGCGGCTTTCACCCGCGGTTTCTGGAGCACTCGACCAGCCGCTACATCCGAAACGGCGTCGGCGTGCGAGACGACGGCAATGTGGTGCTTGCCATCTCGCGGCGCGAGGTCACGTTCTGGGATTTCGCCACGATGATGCGCGATGACCTCGGCTGCGCCGCCGCGCTCTATCTCGATGGCAACCTGTCGCAGCTGTGGCGCCACGAGGAGATCATGTCACCAGCCTGGCAGCCCTTTGTCGGCATCCTCGCGGTGACCGCGCGCTGAGCCTCAAAACTGCAATGCGAGATGCACCGCCTGCACGAGTGCGTAGGTTGCGACCGCGCTGCCTGCATAGAGCGCCACGAACCAGAGTGCTCTACGGGACCGCATTGCGGCCAAGACCGGGTTCGGTGAAGAGTTCCGTCTTTTCCGCTTTGCCCCTGAACACCCAGTAGACATAGCCGGTATAAGTGAGGATGAGCGGCAGCAGGACAAGGACGCCGACCAGCAGGATGGCTTGTGCGTTCGATGCCGCCGCTGCCTGCCAGATTGTCATCCGGTAGGGCACTGCATAGGGGAAGAGGCTGATGGCAAGGCCGAGAAATCCCATGGAGAAAAGGCCTGCCGCGCACAGAAATGGCAACACCTCCGATTTGCGCCGCAGAGCCCGTGCCATCCAAACGGCGAGCAGGCCGACCGCGACCGGTATCGGCAACAGGGGAAGCAGTGCCTTCAGGTTGATGATCGGCCATACGATGCCCCACCTCCGGCCGGCTTCGACGTTGAACACGATCACGCAGATGCTGACGATAACGATAAAGGCGAACACCACCGGCGTCAGGTGCCGGGTCCAGTTGCGGGCCCGGTCCGCGAGATCATCGCTGCCCTTCATGATCAGCCAGGTTGCGCCGAGCAGGGCGTAACCGGCGGTAACCCCGACTGCCATGAAAACCGAAAACGGTGTGAGCCAGCCGAACCAGTTGCCCGTGTAGACGGTGCCGGCGGTCGTTACGCCTTCGAGATACCGCCCGACAATGAGACCCTGCGTTACCGCGACGACCAGAGACCCGATGGCGAAGCACCGGTTCCAGAAAACGCGGAAGCCGGGAGAGGCCTTCGGTCTGAGCTCAACGGCAACGCCGCGCAGGACGAGTGCCGCCAGCATGGCGGTGAGGGGCAGGTAGAATGCCGGCATCAAAAGTACGAACGCCTTCGGAAAGGCTGCCAGCAGCCCTGCCGCGGCCATGACGAGCCAGGTTTCGTTGCCGTCCCACACCGGCGCCACGGAATGCATGGCGACATTGCGGTCTTTCTCCGCGCGCAGCCATGGGAACAACAGGCCGATGCCGATATCGAAGCCGTCGAGAATGACATAGAGGTAAATTGAAAGGGCAATGATCACGGCCCAGATGGCGGCAATATCAAGAGTTTCCATTGTCATCCTCCTCGGTTGAGCGGCTGGTGCCCGGCGGTCCATAAGGGCGGAAGCGGGGCGCCTCAGGGGGCTCGCCGTCTGTATCCGGCGCCTCGGCCTCTTCCGCGTCAGCCGGTGGTGGGTCAGGCTCTGTGCTCTCGGCAACGGGTGTATGGACGGCAAGATCCGGCAAGGTCTGTTCCGGCGCAGCCTGTTCCGGCAAGATCTCATCCGTCCCTGGCCGTTCCAGTTCTGGCAGTTCCGGTTCGCGCGGGGCCGATCGCGGTTCTTCGGCGGGCGGCGGTGGCGCTTTATCCGGCGTTGACTGTCCGCGCCGGGACAGAATGCGGCTTGCGAGCGTGCCGCCTTTCTTCCTGGTGCGCCTGGCCGGTTTGGGGGCGGGCGGCGGCGCGGCGTCCGGAGGTACCGCGGCCTCGGGTTTAGATTTGCCGGGTTTTTTGCCGGACTTCGCGTCGGCCTTTTCGCCGGACTGGCCGCGGCGGCGCGGCAGAAGCCGGCTCGTAAGCGACGCACGTTTGGTCTTCGGCGTTTTCTGCGGCTTTTGTTTGCGCGGTTTCTTGCGTGTTGCCGCCGCGCTTTGCGACGCTGGTGTGCCCGAGGCGCCGCGCGTGGCAAGACGCGCGAGGTAGCCAAGTCCTGCGCCAAACAAAGTCACATAGGTCACCGCGAAAAGGGTGAGAGAGAAGATAACGTCCCGTGTGCCGACGGGAGATACGGACTGCGACGTGCGCAGAAGTCCGTAGACGCTGAAGGGCTGGCGTCCGGCTTCCGCGGTTATCCAGCCGGCAAGCATGGCGACAATGCCCGCGGGGATCATCGCCACAAGCAGCCACAGAACAACACGCCGCCGGGCAAGCGTGCCGCGCCAGGCCGGCCAGACGCAAAGCAAGGCCACGGCGAGCATGACAAGGCCCGATGCCACCATGACGCGGAACGCCCAGAACACGACCGCGACATTGGGCTGATCCTGTTTCGGCCATTCCAGCAACCCGGTGATTGGCCCGTTCCAGGTGCCCGTCGCCAGCAGGCTGCCGATCTCGGGGATTGTCACTTCCGAGGTGTTCGTCTGGCGTTCCTGATCGGGCCAGGCGAAGAGCACCAGCGGTGCGGCGGTGTCATGCGAGTTCCAATGGCCCGTGATCGCGGCATGTTTCGCCGGCTGCGTACGGGCCACCGAGAGGCCATGTTCGTGGCCGGCGATAAACTGCACCGGCACCAAAACAGCGGCGGCGATCAGGGCGATCCGCAGCAGAACGGCGGCGTCTTTGGCGGCACGGGACTTGAGGACTTGATAGGCCGATACGCCGGCTAGAATGAAGGCGGTTGCAGCATAGGCGGCGAGAATCGTGTGGACGAACCTGAACGGCATTGTCGGATTGAAGATGACGGCGATCCAGTCGGTGGCATGGAAGACGCCGTCGCGCAGTTCGTAACCTGCCGGCGACTGCATCCAGCTGTTCGCGGCAAGTACCCAGAATGCCGACATGATCGTGCCGGCGGCGACCATGCAGGTTGCGATGAAATGCAGGGCGGGGCCGACAAGGCGCCAGCCAAACAGCATGATGCCGAGAAACGATGCCTGCAGGAAGAACGCGGTCAGAACCTCGTATCCGAACAGGGGGCCGAGCACATTGGCGGTGGCCTGCACGAAGCCGCTCCAGTTGGTGCCGAACTGGTAGCTGAGGACCACACCGGAGATGACGCCGAACACAACGACCAGCGCGAACACCTTTGCCCAGTGAATATAGAGCCTCTGGTAGGTGTCATCGGCGCGCCGCAGCCACAGGCCTTCCAACAGCACAAGGAAGCCCGCGAGACCGATGCTTATCGACGCAAAGGTCACGTGAAAGGCAATGGTGAAGCCAAACTGGATACGGGACAGAACGAGCGCGTCGAAGTCCATCGGTATACCCCTCCCGGCGCCGGGCGGGAAGTTCACCGCCGGCACACATACCGTCGCGAGCGCGCGGTTGGGCGCGGCCGGCCGGAATCACGATAGCTTCGTCCCCGGGGCTGAAGGTCGTGGAGAAGTTGGGAGAAAATGTGGGCGTTCCACGGCGAAACTGTGGATGCGGCTCAGGCGCGGTCAAACGCCGGCACCATGTGCTTTTGCCGCAACACTGCAGGCATGACGTATTGGGGTCGGGAAATGCCGGTCTTTGCAGGCGCTTGGCGTCAGGCCCGGCGCAGTGACTTCAGTGTGCGAACGAGCGGTGCGCGCAGTCCTTCGGGCATGGCGTGATAAAGACGCTTCATCGCGGGGCGCAGGTGTTTCAGGTAGACGCGGCAATAGACAACGCCCCACAGGCTGACCGGGGCGGCGAAATCCTGCACCGCCATGACACCGCCCGCCCAGTGCATTTTGTAGTCGTCGGCCGGGATCATCAAATCGAACCGCTTGATGCCGTGCTCTACACACCAGCGCTGCAAATGGTCGAGATGGGCCTTGGCGGGAGAGAGGTGAAGCTTTGCCTGATCCTGCACGATCAGGTAGCCGAAATACTCGTTCTTGCACAAGATGCCGATGTCGACCGCGAGTGGCTTGCCGTTCTGCGACAACACGCCGGCCGTTGTTGTCGTCTCCGCGCTGTGCCCGTGGCCGAGGCCGCAGAGGAAGTTCTTCAGGCCTTGTGTCGTCAGGACGGATGCGGAGTAACCGTGCGCCTCGAGCCATTCCTGCTTGTAGCGCAGGGCGTTTTCGACCGCGGCTTCGAGCCCGGGCCCCTCGCAATGCACGTCGAAGTCAAGCTCGCCGTCCGCTGTGATTTTTCGAATCAGCTTGGCGCGTTTGCTGCGCTGGTTGCGGCTCAGTCCCGCCGAGTAGTCATCGGCGGACGCAAAGGCTGTCATGTCGAGGAACGGGGCGCCGGTGGTCTCTCCAACCGCGCTGGCCGACCGGCACAGGAGGGGCAGGGCCTGGGCGTCGCTTCGAACATGACGCAACGCGACGGCGTCTATCGAGCCGTCTTGAAGCAGGTTGTGCCATGCGGTGCCAAGCCAGAGAGCCTTGTCGACCGTGTTGTCGATCAGAACATCGCCGTACTGGCCGTACGGGTCCGATAGCCAGCGTGCGACGCTCAGCATTGCCTGGCGCACGATCATCAGCGGCCAGATCATGACGACCCGGCCGTTCTGGCGGCCAACGATAATGTGCAGGGACGTACCTGGTTCATTGTCGAGAAACTGCCGGCACCACGCATCGCACCATTCAAATGTCTGGAAGACCTGGCTGGCGGTGCCGTGCCCCGCGTGAAGTTTCTGCCACTGCTCACGCAGAGACGCCAGATCCTCGAGCGTGCCGGCGATGTCTATTGAGCCGCCTTCGGGAAGCCCCTGCAGCGCGCTGGTCGCATAGGGCGAAAGGGCGCGCGGTTCAGTAGTTGCGCCGGCGCACGCATGTGCAATCTGTTCGCTCAGGTGCGAAATTCGCATAATTCGATCCCCGGAACGCCATAGATGCGCTTCCATCCGCGCTCAAATCTAAGGGGAACTTGCGAATATTCGGTTAGTAAATGCGGTCCTGGAAGCACTCACGATCACGTCCTCGTGAGCATAACTGCCAGGCCTTCAGAGCAATTGCAGGGCTTCCGCTGTCTCAATGACAGTCGCATATTCGTTGTGCATGTGCGCAAGCGAGAGGTCGTGCACGTCGGCTGCGCGCCAGGTTTTTCCGGTGAGATCCGTTTTGTCGACCGCCCAGCAGGCATCCGCGACCACATGGACCTCGAAACCGAGATTGCCGGCGTGGCGCACGGTGGTTTCGACGGAGTTGCTGGTGAGGACGCCGGCTATGACGAGGCGGGAAAGACCGGCATCGCGCAGGCGTTGCTCAAGGTCCGTTCCAATAAGCGCGCTGTTCGTCGACTTGGCGATTATCGTCTCCCCGGGCGCCGGCATCACTTCTTCCTTGAACGCGTTGCCCGGCCGGTCGGGACGGTAGGGCGAGGCGGGATCGACAGAGTTGTGCTTGACGTGAAAGACCGGCGCTCCGGCATGACGCCAGGCATCGAGCAGGTGGCGCAGTTTGTCTTCCGCATCCGGATTGTTGCGGGGGCCCCAGCAGGGGTCGTCGATCGCGTCCTGCAGATCGATCAGAATGAGCGCCGGCTGTGCGTCGCTTTCGTTGGACATGGGTCATGGTCTCCGGCACTGGCTTCCGCTCAACCGCCACTCACACGGGAGTGACGCGAAGTGATCGAATTGTCCGTGCACGATTGATTGACGAATGGAGTATGCGATCCCAACTGTGTGTCAGTTGCAAAATTCCAATGCGCCGTTACGTGCGGTCAGCTCGCTCACCTCAACTGGGGATTTAACAGATATGAACATTTTCGATCAAAGACTATTTGTCCGTGGCATTGCCGTTGCGGCGGTCGCTTTGTCGGTCACGGTCCAGGCGGCGTCGCTTGCAGTCGCTGGCGATGGCAGTTGGACGGGTTCGTTCCAGGGTGCTTCCGGCCATGCGACACGCGGCACCGTAACGGTGACGCAGAACGGCGACGCGCTGACCCTCAAGCTCGGCGGCAATTTCTCGCTCGACGGGGCGCCCGACCCGTGGATCGGTTTCGGCCTCGATGGCACGTTCATCGGATCGACCCTGGTGTCTGAACTGCGCTCAAACAACGGTGCGCAAACCTACAATGTGCCGGCTTCCGTCGACATCAACGCCGTCAACGAAGTCTACATCTGGTGTGACAAGTTCTCCGTGCCGCTCGGTGTCGCACACATCCGGTAGGTGAACCTCATCCATCCGGTCCGCGCGCCCGTAACCTGAATGCGGGCGCCGGCATCCAAGGATGGAGCGATGCGCCGTGCACCTCACTGTTCTAGCCAACACCAGCAGGCCCAAAGCGATGACCGACACACTTTCAGTAAAACTGACGCTCTATCGCTGGGCCGGTTCATGGGGGCCATTCAAGGTCAACATCCCGTGCGGTGAATGTTCGCTCACGGTTGACGTCATTCAGGATACCCTCGATCATGAGCTTGAGGGCATCCCGGTTGAGCTCGAAATCCGCGAATGGCTGTCTGAATGGTGGCGGCCGTTGCCGAAGGGCGGCTGGCACGCGCCGATCGTTATGGTCGACGGCAAACTCGTCAGTCAGGGCCATGCGCTCAATCGCGGCGTGCTCACCGAGGCGGTCATCGCGGCGCATGTGGTGCGCTCGAAAATGGAAGGCAACCGCCTGTTCGGCAAGGCGACCTGTCCTCACTGCGTGCGCGCCAAAGGTTATCTGGAGAAGGCGGGCGTGGACTTCGAGTATCACGACGTGGTTCGAAGCCCGCGCGCGCTTTACGAGATGATCGGCCGCGTCAAACCCATTGTCGGGCCGAAGACGCCGATCACCGTGCCGCAGATCTGGATCGATGGCGAGTATATCGGCGGCGCCGATCAGTTGGCTTCGGTGCTCGACATAAAGGTCGAAGCCAACCCCGAGCGCGGCCAGAATTCACTGGCGGCCAGTCCGGCTCTTTGAGGTTCGGCCCATCAGGCGCCATGTCGGGACAAGTCCTTGTCCTCTTACATCAACCTCACCCAGCGACTCGAACTCGTAACGGTCCTTCAGGATATCGCGTGTCGCTTTCGTTGTCTGGATGAGGCCTTCGCTGCCGTTGCTTTCCATTCGGCTCGCCATGTTCACCGCATCGCCCCACAAGTCATAGATGAACTTGTCGCGACCAATGACGCCGGCGACGACGGGACCGGAATTTATGCCGATGCGCAGGCCGATCTGAAAGCTGCCAGACCGGTTGAACTTTTTCACGGCGCCAAGCATTTCCAGAGCCATGTCCGCGGTTTGTTCCGCATGCCGGTCGTTCGGCTCGGGCAATCCGCAAACCGCCATGTACGCATCGCCGATTGTCTTGATCTTCTCCACGTCATGGGCGGATGCGATCCTGTCAAACTCGCTGAACAGGGTATTCAGCATCATGACAAGGTCTCCCGGCCGCATACGCTTGGTGAGTTGGGTGAAACCGACAATATCCGCAAACAGGATGCTGACCTGATCGAAACTGTCGACGATCGTGCCGCCATGTTCGGTAATGCCTTTTTCCATCAGCCGGCCGGCAATCGATTTTGGCAGTACGTTGAGGAGCAGGGATTCCACTTTTCTGTTGGCGTCGCGCAATGCACTACCGCTTGCGTAGAGGAGGGCGTAAATAATCAGCGTGATGGAGAAAAAGGTCGCCGCTTCGACAGGCCGGAAGGGCACCTTGTCCGGCGAGTGAAACAGCCAGCCTTCCGGATTGGCCGCCGAGACGTGCCAGTCGTGGCGAATCTGCGGCAGATACGGGTCGACGATGACGATCGTGCAAGCCGCGGCAAGTGCGAACACCAGGAAGAGAACAGAACGCCTCACGCCGACGAACGCGATTGCCGAGGCTGGAATGAGGATGATGAAGAAGAACTCGCCCTCCTTGTTGCCATGCAGAAACGTATAGGCGGGAAACAGCAGCAGGCCGGTCAGTACGACGGTTGTGTAGGCGAAGTTCAGATCTCGCTTCCAATGCAGGGTCACGATACCGCTGGCAAAGATGATTGCACCGCATACGTCAATCGTCGCTTCGAGTGTTGTGCGCTCCGGCAGGATCGAAAACCCGACAAAATAGGCAACGATTGCAAGCATCGTTGCGACATAGGCGGATTTGGTCTGGCGCACGGTGGCTGGATCGCTCGCTCTGTAACCGACAGGCAGCGCCTTTTCCAGCCGTGCGGGAAAGTCAAACGAGAACGCCATCTGATTTAGTGAGCGGAATAGGGATATGCGGTTCCGACGGCCATGCCCTGGTTGTAGTGCTGGTTGGCGGTGCAGTTGAGCTGAACGTTGCTGGCACGCTCGAACACCATCACAAAGTCCGATCCGCCGAACTGGAAGTATCCAAGCTCCTCGCCCTTGTAGAGCGTTTTGCCGGTTTCCGCGGTCAGAACGACCGAAGAAACCTGTGCCATGCCGACAGGCAGGCAGGCGACAAGTCCGATGGGGGACTCGATGACCATAAGGCCGCGTGTCTGTTGAAACTGGTAGCCGGTCTGGTCCATCGCGGTGAGGACAGGTTCGTCGCCGCCCGCGACTTGAGCGGGGACAGGCTGGACATAAAGATAGGCAGCGCCCTGGATCACCCGGCTCTCAAGGACTTTGCCCTGAACGGGCGTGTGCAGGCGGTGATAGTCCTGCGCATCAAGGAAGCTGTGCGTAAAGATCCCGCCACGGAACCTGTCGGCATATTGCGAGCCTTGCAGAAGTTCTTCGATCGACCAGCGCAGGCCTTTGATGTTGAGCGGAGGTTGGGAGGCAAAAATTTCCGATGTCTCGTTAATCGACCACCAGCCCATGAAACGGCTGTCTGCAGGCGCGACGATGATGGTGTCGTCCCGCATTCCGGCGATGGGGCGCACGCCGGGTTTTACATGGCGTGCAAAGAACTGGTTGAAAGTTCTGTAGCCGCTGGGCGGCGGCATGTAGGCTTCCCAGTCGAATGCTGGGTCCGTTTTGAATGTCTCGATTTCCGCGGCCGATTCCGGCGTGTCGAGATAGCTGCCCCAGTCCTTTGCAAAGTCGACGATCCACTGCGACAGTGGCGTCAGCTTTTCCGGTGCGCCTGGTTCGATCTGATTTTGCAGCTTTGCCAGCGGCTCCTGGTCCAGAAAGAAATAGAACTCGACAAACTTGTTGTAGCCTGTCCGCGAGTCGCCATGTTCCCGCGGTGCCCACGTCACCAGATCGTTGACGTAGCCGAGAAACTTGGGAAGTGAGTTTATCGGGCGCAGCCGGGGAATGCCGACTGATTGAGCGGCCGCGATGGCTTTTTCAAAGTCACCCTCCCAACCGTTATTATTGATTAAGTCAGCAAGCTGTTTCGTAATCGGTTGTTGTGCCGCCATTGCTGTTCGCCCCCTGAATAGCACGTATGAATTCCGGGGTATTTTATGATCAGCAAAAAAGAAGTTGGCCTACTCTTAAGAACATCCCCGGATTTTGTTCTGACCAAATGTGGCATACGTAGAGGCCATTGCCAATGTTCCGGGGGATAGCAAATTTGTTCTCAAACGGTTTTCGGTACTTAGACCTGAGCATCAGATAACGGTGCTGTGTAAACCGGCGCGCCGTTCGGGTCGAGCAGGCGCACAGTCTGCGGCCCGGTAGTGGTTGCCCGGAGTCCGCGGAATCCCAGGCGTTCGTTATCGTGCAAGCGCAGCGCCGCCGGCATTTCCGGCCCGTGCAGGTGCTGCAGTTCAATCAGCGCATAGGGCCGCTGCCAGAGCCATTCCCGGTTCTCAACCGCATCGAGACTTTCGTGAGGCGGCGTTTCGCTCGTGTGGCCAAGGAAGTAGAGCGTAAACCCATAAGGCTCAACGGACTGGCGCGACAGCAGCCGCATCCCGAGTTCGTCGCGGTAAAAGGCGAGGCAGGCGTCGATGTCGATGGTGCGCAGCGTAATGTGGGCAAGCGCTGTGCTCTGGCCGAGCGGGTGGCCGGGAAGGGGGGAGAGTTGTTTCCCATACCCTTCGAAGGTCCGCTGCAGCAGTTCGATCTGAAATCCGTCCGGGTCGGCGATGTGGCAGAGATAGCCGATATCGCGGAACTGACGCGGCTCCGACACGGGAACACCGGCGGCGAGCAGCCTTTCGCGGGCGAGATCTACATCGCCGAGGGTAATGCCGATCTTCCAGTAGCAGTCGGTTCTACTGTGTTCGTAGGCGGCGCCTGGGGGCGTGGTCGCGTCGTGCCAAAGCTCCAGCCGCCCGGCACCGGCGTCCTTGTTATCTGTAAATTCAAGCACATAACGGCTACACCCGCCGGTATCGTCCGATGCTGGTTGCTGCGCCACAACAGCCATGCCAAGGCGGTCGCGGTAGAACGCGAGGGAAGTGTCCGGGTCGGATATCTGGAGGATTGGTGTCACGGAGTGTGCGTCAACGCGTCAGTTCACGCATGGCGGAGTCGAGGCCCTCAAGCGTCAGCGAATACATGCGGTCGGAGAACAGCTGTTTGATGTAGTCGGTCGAGGGCGTGTAGTTCCAGTATTTCTCGGGGCTCGGATTGAGCCATACGGCGGACTCGAAGATCTCGGTAACGCGTTGCAGCCACAAGGCGCCGGGCTCGGCGTTCATGTGTTCCACCGAACCGCCCGCATGGGTCAGTTCGAACGGGCTCATGGACGCATCGCCCACGAAGATCACCTTGTAGTCGTGCGGGTAGGTGTGAAGGATGTCCCAGGTCGGCGTGCGCTCGGTGTGGCGGCGCCGGTTGTTCTTCCACAAAAATTCATAAAGGCAATTGTGGAAGTAGAAATACTCCATGTGCTTGAACTCGGTGCGGGCAGCGGAGAACAGCTCCTCGCAAATCCGCACATAGCCGTCCATCGAGCCGCCGACATCGAAGAACAAAAGCACTTTCACCGTGTTGCGGCGTTCGGGCACGAGTTTGATGTCGAGCCAGCCTTTCGACGCGGTTGAGTGGATCGTGTCGTCGAGATCGAGTTCTTCCGGTGCGCCGTCGCGGGCGAATTTGCGCAGGCGCCGGAGCGCCACCTTGATGTTGCGCGTGCCGAGTTCGACGCCGTCATCGAGGTCTTTGTATTCGCGCTTGTCCCAGACTTTGACGGCGCGGCCGTGGCGGCCTTCCTTCTGGCCGATGCGCACGCCCGCCGGGTTGTAGCCATAGGCGCCGAACGGCGACGTGCCAGCCGTGCCGATCCACTTGGAGCCACCCTCGTGGCGGCCTTCCTGTTCTTCGAGCCGCTTCTGCAGCTCCTCCATGATCTTTTCCCAGCCGCCGAGCGCTTCGATCTCGGCCCTCTCTTCCTCGCTCAGGAATTTTTCGGTCAGCGCGCGCAGCCAGTCCTCGGGGACCTCGTAAACATCTTCATCGACCATCGCGTCCAGGCCTTTGAAAACATGACCGAAAACCTGATCGAACTTGTCGAGATTGCGCTCGTCTTTAACGAGGCTTGCGCGCGCCAGATAATAGAACTCCTCAACCTTGCCCGATGCAATTCGCGCATCCATGGCCTCCATGAGGGTGAGATACTCGCGCAGGGTTACAGGTACGTTGGCGTGTTTGAGCTCGTAGAAGAAGTCGACAAACATGGAGCTTTGGCCGAGGTTGCGGGATGTCGGCCAGACCCTATCCAATTGCCGGCGAAAGGCAAGTCTGGTGACGGCCAGCCCCTGCAGCGGTAAGATTGCCTGACCGCCAATCATGAGTCGATCCAGGCCCCATGCCGATCCAGGAAATGAAGCACCGGTGGCGCCGGTGGGTGCACCGCGAAGAGCTGCGCTCGGCGGCCGTGTTCGCGACAAAACAGGCAAGGACCGATCAGCGCATCATCTGGTCGAAAGCCTTCATGGCGGATCTCGCGGACGTCTATCCGCTGCGCACGTCGAACCGTTCTCGCAGTCTTGTTATTTCGATGGACGACTATGCAGGGCGGATCGCGCGGTCGCGTGAGGATCCGGTGGCCGTCTATGTTGTCGCGTCCCATCTCAAGCAGTTTGTCAGGGAGGTCCTGCCTGATATCGCGCGGCGGATCGTTCTGGTCACCGGCGACGACGACGTATCGGTACCGGCAGGGGCGCTGGGGTCGGCGGCGGACGCATCGGCGCTGCTTGGGGACCGGCGTCTCGTCGCACTGTTCGCGCAGAACCTCGATACGACGCACGAGAAGGCGTCCGCCATTCCCATCGGGCTGGACTTTCATACATTCGCCGTCAGCAACGCGGAGGACTGGGCGCGGGGAGGGGATTTGCTCTCGCCCGATGTGCAAGAGCGGCAGCTCCTGAAGTTGCGCGACAACGCTTTGCCGTTCGGCAGCCGTGACGCGCGCGTCTTCGCTAACTTCAAGGTGAGGAACAATCCGGACGAGCGTTCCCGATGGCTGGACCATCTTGCAGACGAGCGGTTTGCGAAAGTCCGGCCCGATCTCATTCCCAGAACCGCACTCTGGGAGGAAATGAGCACTTGCCAATTCATCGCAAGCCCTCCAGGCCGCGGCCGCGACTGTCACCGCACCTGGGAAGCCCTCTCGCTCGGTTGCGTTCCCATCGTGCAGCGCTTTCGCGAACTTGCGCCGCTATACGAAGGGTTGCCGGTCTGGGAGGTCGATGGTCCGGGCGACATCACCCAGGCGGCGCTGGAGGAAAAGTCGAAGGCCATTGGCTGGAAACTCGAGGCGGGCGGTTACGACTTCACCAAGCTGACCATGCCTTGGTGGACGCAGTATGTTCGTAGTCAGCTGCGCCAGGACGCGTGTACGCCACAAATGCTGCCGTGATCGAAAATTGGCGGACTGGCGTGAAAACAGGTGAACTCCGCACCGTCCGCGACCGCTTGCATCATCAGCCGGTTGAGGAGCCAGTCCCCGGGGTGTTGCCGGTGCCAGGTTTTGTTGGCGAGAGTGGAAACGAAACTTTTCGCCGTAAAAGCGCTCATCAGGTATGCACAGCAGGTATTGGTGACCGGTTTTCTGAAATGTACGTATCGGGCGGTGCGTTTCTCGGTGACATGTGAAACCGCTAACTGCTCAAGCGGGAATCCGCCGGCGAGATCGACATAAAGATGCTCGTCGCCCGGGAAATCCTTCAGTTCCGCCACCAGGTTGGCACATATTTCGGCTGAGTCCTGCCGGAACACGGCGTCATCTTCGAAAACGACAATGAAATCGCTCTTTTCGCAACCGCTTCTCCAGGCGTGAACATGCTTTGCGGTCACAATCTCATCGACCGCGCCGAACCGGCGCAGCCGGGATGATGTTTCTCCGGGAATGAGGTATCGGCCGAAATCTCTGACGAACAACCTGGCAAGGTCAGACAACCCCGGCACGGCCTCCGCTTCGATGTAACGCCGCCAGCGCGCGAACAGCATTGTCTGCGTAACGCTGCGCCAATACGCGCGCCAGGCTGAATGCGGAACGATCGGCGGTTGCTCGCACACCTCCTGCAACTCCGCGCCGAGCGTATCCGCAAGATGCCGAGCCGCAGGCAGGATGTGGCTCAGACGTTCCGGGTCCTTGTTGTGAATAACGGCAACGAGGAAGCGTACATTTCCGGCCTGTTCATTTGCTGTCCGCACACCCGTCACTTTCCAGGTCAACTGGCAGGCCAGAGTGGACTGCTCCTGTGTTGCTGGCACGATTACAAATACCAAAGCTCCGTGTCCATCACTGCCTTTCGATTGACTTTGGCACCTTTCATTCAGTTTGAGTGCACGATGTAAGTGTCGTTATAGCCGGTGCGTCGACAACGGTTACTTCTTTTCCGCCGCCGCGAAGGCTGGGAAGAGCCGGTAATAAAAGAGTTTCGCGACTGGCTGCTGGACGGAGTAGAAAAAGACGATGAACAGGGCAGGGAGTTACGCAAGATGATGCTCGCACAAGCACATAGAAACCGGTGCCGCCAATGACGGTGCAATCGACATTCGGGGCTTCGGCCTTTGGCGGCGAGGGCTGGAAACCGCGCAGCCGCACGCATGCCAAGGAGATCGGCGGTTTATGGGCGTCGTGCGGCATCGATACCGAATGGGCGCCGCTTGAGGCGGTGGTGCTGCACAAGCCGGGCGAGGAGCTTGCCGCCTCGCATAACGATCCAGGCGCCGTGCAGATGCTCGAGCCGCTGGATCTCGCCAAGGCGCAGGCGGAACACGACGCCATGGCCGACGCCTACCGGGGGGCGGGTGTCGCCGTGCACTATGTCGAGCCCGCAGCGGCACCCTCGCCGAACCAGATGTTCTGCGCCGATCTTTTCGTCATGACGCCGCAGGGCGCGATCCTGGCACGGCCGGCATCGGATGTGCGCGCCGGCGAAGAGCGATGGGTCGCACGGCGGCTGGCCGACATCGGCGTACCAATCCTTAAAACGCTGACTGGAAGGGCAACCTTCGAGGGTGCCGATCTTATGTGGCTGGACGCTGGAACCGCCATCATCGGGCGGGGCCTGCGCACCAATCAGGGGGCAATCGAGCAGATTACCGCGCAACTGGCCGAAATCGGCGTTGAGACCATCGCCGTCGATATGCCTTACGGCACGATGCATCTCATGGGCATGTTGAGGATTGCCGACCGCGATCTCGCCATTGCCTGGCCGCGCCGTACGCCGCATGCAGCCGTCGCGGCGCTGCGCGAGCGTGGATATCAGGTTGCTTTCCTGCCGGAAGTTGCGGAAGCCGAGCGCAACCGGGCACTCAACTGCGTGACCCTTGGGCCGCGCAAAATTCTCATGGTTGCCGGCAACGAGGCAACGCAGACCTTCTATCAGTCGCTCGGCATTGAATGCATCACCGCACCGGCTCAGGAACTCGCCAAAGCCGCCGGCGCCATCGGCTGTCTGACCGGCGTTGTGAGCCGCCGGCGTTTAATGCATGATTAATGCGGTGACTTTGGGAAGTAACGATTGACGGGTGTCGGTGTGGCCGACTTGGGTATCGATGCAGGTGACCTCGGGAAGCGGTGTTCGATGAGGGTTGCGGCATTTTCTGTAATACTTGTGTTCGCCATGGCCCTGAGCGGCCAGGCCGTCGCCATGTGCGAGGGGCAGGTCGTCCTTGAGGACAGTTTCGACGATACTCTCACCGGTTGGGAGCTTTCGCAGGACTTCTCCAGAATCGAGGACGGCATCCTGCGGATTACACCCAAATCAAACCGCGGCCACCGGATCGTTTTGCGCGGCTTCTTTTTCAATCTGCGTAACAAGAAGCTCTGTCTTGAGATCAATGTCCGGGCGCCGGAAAGCTCCAGCATCGGTGTCGTTTACTGGTACGCCGACCAGGACAATTATTTCACGTCCATGTTCTCCAGCCGCGAAGAAATCGAGGGCAGAACGTTCCGCAAGAAGGATGGAAGCTGGCTCCGGCTGAGCGAACATGCGGCCCTGCCGGAGGGATCGATTGCCGACGAGCAGAGTATCCGGGTTCAGCTGGAGGAAAATGTCGCCACGTTGATCATCAACGGCGAAGAGCTGCAGAACTTCCGGGCGCAGACGCCCGAGGGAGACTTCCAGATCGGCATTTATGCTGAGAACAATACCGAGGACGGGGCGGTTGAGATCGAGGTTCTGGATTTTGCCGTGCGTCAGGAAATCGGGCCGCAGGCGGCGTTTCAAGACTTTGTGCAAACGACCTGCATCAACGCGGACCTGCCCTGGACGGAGCGCAGTCTGGCCTGCCGGACAGTGAACTTTCTCGGGATTGGACTGGAGAAAGACCGCGCCCTGGCACATATGTACACCGGAGATGCGGCCTTGCATGCCGGAGATTTTACGCTCGCGCTGCAGAGCTACAATCAGGCGGTGGAGCTCGACCCTCCGAACCCCGCGGCGGTGGCGCGGATCGAAACGGCGATGACGCGTGTTCGCGATGCGGCCGGTGAAGATGAAGAGATCGCGCAGCACACCGCGGCCATTTCCGAAGATCCGGCCAATATGGAGCTCTACGTCGAACGCGCCCGTGCCTACGGTACGTTGGGGGCCGCTGAACTTGCATTTGACGACTGGACCAAAGTCCTGGCGGTTGCAGATGAGGCGAAAGCGATGGCCGAGGCTGAGGGTGGCGCCTATGAGCCCCCCTATTTTGTCTCTGAAGCGCGTAGTTCCGTGCAGTTTTTAATTCCATATGTGTGGAAAAGGCGATTTTGGTTTGCGGACTATGAGCTTGCCGCCGAGTATCTGTCCGTCGGGATCGAAATTTCCGAGTTTAATTGGCAGATCGTCCCCTTTCTGGAGTCGCGCGCAACGGTCCATGAGGCGGCGGGCAACAACGATCTCGCAATCGCCGACTATCGTCGTGCGCTGGAACTGACGCCTGGATCGTTAGTCAGCGAGGAAGCGTTGAAGCGGCTGCAGTGAGGGTCAGTTTAGTCTTTGCCCAAGGCCGATTTTTCGCGGATAGCGCCGACGAAACGCTCAAGTGTCGATGAGATCTCGCCGCGCGGGATCATGATCTCGATCAGCTGGAAAGTGCTGTCGTCCGCGTGAGCCGCGGCGAGCGCGCCGGCCAGTTCGTTGCGCGTTGCCGCGCGATAGCCGCGCCCGCCCAAGGGAGCGGCCATATCGGCGAAGCGCCAGTCATCGAGATCGTTATAGCCGGTGTCCTTCTGGAACACCTTCAACATGCCCCAGCCGGTGTTGTTGAATAAAAGCACGATCGGGTTCCAGCCGTAGCGCCGGCAGTTGCCAAGCTCCCAGCCTGTCATCTGGAACGCGCCGTCGCCGACGAGGATCAGCGGGCGCCGGCCCGACGCTGCCTGTATGCCGAGTCCCATGGGCACGCCCGGCCCCATGGTGGCGTAATAGCCCGGCGCCACGAGTTCGGTGTTCTCCATGTCCATGGCCGTAAACAGGCAGTCGCCCATGTCGGATGCAATCGGCATGCGCCCGTGTTCGGCGAAAAGATCGTTGACCGCACGCACGATATCCGGCGGTGTTATCGGCGCCTCGTCGGCTTGCAGTCCTCGGTCCGGTTCGGGCTCATCGAAAGCTGTGGCGTCGCCAAGCGGCTCGGCGATTTCAAGCATCGCGTCCACCAGTGCCCCAAGCGGTATGGCGGGATACATATGGTGGGCGAAATGCACCGTCTCGTCGAATGCGTGCACGGCGTTGCGCATGTCGATCTGGCGTTTGGATACGCCGAAGTTGGTGTCGCACAGAATGACGCCAAGAAGCACCAGCGCGCCGGCGCGCTCGACCGCCCGGCGGGTATCGGTATCTCCGGCAAGGCCGAGATATGTGCCGATGAGCGGTGCATCGGAGGCGGCGAGGATGCCGCGCGCCATGAAGGTGGTTGCGGTTGGCAGGGCGAGTTTGCGGGCCAGCTCCGCGACGCGTTGTTCGAGCCCGTAGCGCCGTACCTCGACGCCCAGCAGGAGCGCCGGGTTGTCGGCGCCGCGAAGCGTCTCCATGATTTCTTCCGCACAGGCGCGTGCCGCGTCTTTATCCGCTTGCGGTGCCTCTGGCGCCGGCACCCGGTCGCAGGCGGCATCGACCATGTCGCGTGGCAGCTCGATATAGACCGGGCGTGAGAGTTTCAGGGCGCGGCGCAGGACGCGCGCAATCTCCGCCGGTGCGGTCGCCGCATCGTCGAGAACGGCCTGGTCGCAGGTTACTTCGCGGAACACCTGAAACTGCGAATCGAAGTGCTTGACCTGATGGTGCAATCCAAGACCCATGTCGCGCTCGCCGGCGCCGGGCGCCCCGGAGATGACAACGAGCGGCGATTTCTCGGCGTATGCCTGAGCCACCGGGTTCACCATGTTGAGGGCACCGGCGCCGTAGGTCACTGCCGCGACGCCGAGAGCGGAGCGGTAGCGGCTGGCTGCATCCGCGGCGAAGCCGACGCCCGGTTCGTGCGAAAGCGTGTAAAGCGGCAGCACACCGGACGTTTCGATGACCTTGAAGAAGGGTAGGGCGAAGTCACCGGGAATGCCGAAGATTTCCTTGGCGCCGTAGTCTTTGAGGGCGTGCAGAAGGGCGGTTGCAATGGTGGTCATCGGAGTGGTTCTCTGATTGAGTGCTGTTTCCGTTCAATAGCACGCGAACCGCTCTATCGGGATCTTGTCTCCGTCGTGCCGGTGGCGTGTAACGCGAGAAAACCATCTGGCATCACTATCGGGCTGGCTCGATACGGCCAGACACTACTCTCCGCCGGGATGCATTGGAATTCAGGTCACAATGAGCACGGTTCCCCATCCAGCGATCCGGTTAATCGTAGCGCTCCTTGCAGGCCTCGGCCTGTCAGGCGTTCTTCCGGTGAGCTGGGCTGAACTTATGAACGGCGGTGCGTGTCCGCATCTCGGACCGCTGCCGGCCTGTCACCTGGTGTCCGCAGCCTACGCCTGCGTCCTGCTTACGGTGCTCCATCCAAAGCTCTGGAAACCCCTTGTGTTTTTTGCAGGCTGGCTGCCGGTTTTCATGCTTGCAGCGTTCGGGTCCTCTCTTGAACTGGCCGGTCGCGAAACCTGCCCGAGAACCGCGGGCGGTGTTCCGAAATGCTACTTTTCGCTGGCTCTGGCGATTGCGGTGTTCGTGCCGGTCCTTATCCACATCTTGCGGGTTCGAAGACGGTCAAACGGTGGATGACCGGGATTTTGCACACTCTTCGATGAACCGGACCGCGTTGCTGAACACCGGTGCACGCCACCGGAAGGGCCTGGCGATGGCGATGACCATATCCGTGTGCGCCATGTTGGCAAACTCGATGGCTTCTGCCCGGATACCCAAATCGCGAAGTGCCGCTGAGAGCACCTTTGCATTCTTGAACTGGACGATTTGATCCTTTGCCCCGTGCATGAGGAGGCTCGGCGGTGCGCCGAGCGAAACATGTGCGATGGGGCGCACCTGATCAACGCTTTGCGCCGTTTCGAAGATGTGTCTCGACCTTACGTGTGTTGTGGGGTCGTACGCATAGGGACCGGACAATCCGACGAACCCCGCGGGGCGCGGCAGTTCCGGATCGATCCCTGTTAGAAAACTCTCGTCGTAGCATAGGAGACCTGCGGCGTGGGCGCCGGCGGAGTGGCCACAAATGAAAATTGGTCGTGGTGGTTTTCCCGGCGCGCAAAATTTGCGATGCACCCACGCATAAGCCTGTGCAACATCGTGCATGAAGACGGGATACTTGACCTCCGGAAACAGCCGGTAGTCCGGAATAACGGTCGTAATGCCCTTTGCGGCGAACGCGGAGCCGACGAAACCATAGTATGACCGCTCGCCGCTGTCCCAGCCGCCGCCATAGATGAAAAGGAGGATCGGACCGTCATCGGGTGTTGCCGCACTGGTGTAGATATCCGCGCGGTGACGCGGCAACGGGCCGTAGGCCAGTTCATCTTCGATCACAACACCGCGTTCCGCAGTGACCATCGACAGGAAACTTGCGATGGAGGGATGAGACAAAAATGTTCTTAGCGGTAGCATCGGTTGACCTTAGATATAATAAGGCCTAGCCGGTGGAACTTATGCGTGTCGCGGCGAGAGCGGATACCAGAAAAAATACCAGATGCGCGATGTTCATTGCCGCCGGCAGGGCATAGACGCCAACGGCGGGCAGCACCGCATATAGCCCGAAAATTGCGGCAAGCAGCACGAAGGGTGTGGCGACAATTGCCCAGCGCGGATAGTGCGAGCGGCCGCTCAGTATTCCCCAGGCAAGCAGAAGCGAAACAATGGCGATAAGCACGCGCACGATATTGATCAAAGGCTCGTTGTGGTTGGCCGCATCTGCCAGAAGGGCAGTGAACTGCGATATTGAGTCCGGCGGCGCGGTATCCCGCGCCTGCACGATGAGGGCGAGATTAACGCGGCCGCCGAGCCACACATTACCGATGGCAAAGGCATAGACGCCCAGTCCGAACACCGCGGCAGCAAGCCATCTGCCGGCAGGCCGGAGCATCTGGCTGACATGCCAGTAGCCGACAAGATAGAGCGGTGCGCAGAGGACGCCGAGAAAATGTCCAAATGTGAGGCGGTCGGAGCTGACATCCAGAAAGTACAGATACCCGGGGTCTTCGTAACCGCCTCGCGGCGAGAACTGGAAAGTGAACTCGCCGATCCCGACCACAAGCGCGCCAAATGCGGCAAGCACACCGGTTGCAATTAGTTGGCTTTTTTTGTTGTTCGGTAATTCGTTCATGGCCGTTCCTCTCGTGCGAGCAGGATCCGGTTTCAGGTTATCCTCACGCCGTGCGCGGGCCCAAAACCGGATTTCGCGGTGCTTTATTACTATTCGATCACCAGCGTGCTGTTTGCTTCCGGCGCGCCGGCACTGGCAACGCCGCCGTCGGCGTAGTGCACATTCACCGACGCGATGATGCCCTCGGCGCCGAGTCCGAAGATCATCTTGTGCGACTGATCGGATGCAAGGCCTTCACCGCTGGTGAATTGCTGGGTAAGTACGCTGCCATCGACCAAGGTCACCTGCACCAGCGCGCCGAGCGACGCCGGTGTGTCCGGTAACGCCACTTTCAGGAAGCGGTTGCCGCCGCCGTTGTTGAGAAAGGCGCGAGACGGACCGGCAAGATTGACCCTGATAACGTCCCGGTAGCCATCGTTGTTGAAATCGGCGACCAGCGGTGTGATCTCATAGTTTCGGTTGGTGAGCCCGGATGTGTCCTCGGCGGTCGCGAAAGTACCATTGTCGAGCTGCAGAAGAAAGCGGCCGGGCAGGCGGAAGATCTTTTGCACCGGCAAGGTGACATAGTTCTGCGCGACCAGAATATCTTCACGTGTGTCGTTGTTGAAGTCGTCCATCACCGCGCCCCAGGAAAACTCGTAGTCGGCGACAAGGGTGGGCGCCGCGGTGTCGGTGAAACGGAAGTCCCCGTCGTTGCGGAACAAGAACAGTTCCGTGTGGAATATCTGATCGTCGCGCAGGTCGCCCTTGGCGAGGAAGCGTGGAGGCGTGCTTCCGACGTTTGAGAAGAAGAAATCCATGCGCGCATCATTGTTGTAGTCGCCGATGGCGATACCCATCGGATAGCTGAAGCGGTCGGAACTTGGGTTGTCGGCTGAAGTAAATGTCAGGTCGCCGTTGTTCTTCCAGGTGCGCACCTGACCGGTGTCGTGCGCCACCACCAAATCCTGGTCGCCATCGCGGTCGACGTCGGAAAACACTGCGACGAACGTGTTGTGGACATAGTCCATGCCTGCATCTGCGGTGATGTCTGTGAATGTGTTGTCGCCGTTGTTCAACAGAAGAAGGCTGGTGGAGCCGTAACCCTCCTGGTTGAAAATGTTCTGACCTTCGACCTGAGTCAGTTTGACATAGGTCGATACGAACATGTCAGCGGCGCCGTCGTTGTTGAGATCAGCCAGTGCGATGGAAAGCGGTGTCGATTTGGAATTGAATTTAATGTCGAGCGCCTGTCCCTGAAAGCCGCCCTGCTTGTTGAGATAAAGCGTAATTCCACTGTCGCGGGCAACGAAAAGGTCCGACCGGCCATCGCCATCGGCGTCGATCACCGCGGTTCCAAATGTCGTATCGCGATCGCCCTTCGTCAGGCCTGCACCTTTTTCAGCGGTGGCGTCCGCAAAGTCAGAGCCGTTGAACTCGAGCAACATGTCCGGTTGGCTGTAGCCGCCGCCCATGAAAACTTCGGGGACGCCGTCGCCGTCGACATCGATAATGGCAGAGCCCAGAAACGGCAGCGAGTTGTCACCGTCGAACTGGTTGGCGAACGGAAAATCGACTTCCGTAAAAGTGGGGGCGTGCGCCGTGGCCGTTGCGGGGGTGTCGTAGGGATTGTTGTAGGCTTTCATGTAGGACACCGACACCACGGCGATGGCGACAATCACGACCGTGGCGGCGAGGATTTTTGAGATACGTTTGAGCATGTTTGAACTCCTGCCCGACCGTGTCGATGCCAGTTGACCGGGTTTGTAGCGATGGGTGCAACGATGTTTGCGGACGTCTGGTTTGCAGATGCGCTCGGGGCTTGGTTGGTTACATGACCTGCTTGTAGATAACTCCGCTGCCGCAAACAATCCCCGGCGGTGCAAGGCCGGTGCTCAATGCCACAGCCCGGACGCATGAATACGAGGGCGGCGCATGATCTGCGGCAAGGTGTCGGGCATGCGCGGTGCGGTTTCGGGCATTTGGAAATGCGGGGCGGGACCCTTGCGCAGTGAGAGAAGCCGCTTGATGCGGTCTTCCGTCCTGGGGTGCGAGCGCATTACGGACGGTTCGGGCGAGCGCGAGCCGGGCAGCGCGAGGCTTTCCCACATGGAGCCCTGCAGGCGTTCCAATTTGAGGAGCGCGGAGGCCAGGCCTTCGGGGTCGCCGGTAAGCCCCGCCGCATCGAGATCCGCGTCATATTCGCGGGAGCGCGACAGGGCGAGCTGCAGCAGTCCGCCGATGGTCGGTGCCAGCACGAGAACGGCAATCGCCGTCCACGGCAGGCTGTCACCCTCGACAAGGCCGGTAATGCGGAAGGCAAGCGCGATCAAGCCGAGGGTCGACAAGGTGCTCGTCATGCGGCTCACGACGTCAGACAACGCCATGACTTTCACGTCTTCATTGCGCACATGGCTCACTTCATGGGCGAGAACGCCGGCCAACTGACGCTGCGAGAGGCCGCGCAGCAGTCCGTCGGTAATGGCGATAGCGGCATCCTCCGGCTTGCCGACGGCGAAGGCGTTCATCATTTTGCTCGGCACATAATGCAGGACGGGCACGGCGGGAAGGCCGGCGCGCTGCGCGAGGATCTCCATGATGCGGTAGCCGTCCGGGAACTGCGTGCGCGACAGCGGGCGGGCGCTGTAGAGTTTGAGCATCATGCGCGGCGACACTCTGTAGGCGGCCCACAAGCCTATACCGCCTGAAATGGCAGCGGCAATCAGACCCGCGCCGCCCCAGATCGCAAAGGCGCAATAGGCCAGCAGGGCGACGCTGCCGCCGACAAGCAACCATGTCTGAACCGTGTTGCGGCGCTTGTGGCGGTGCTGTTTGCCAGAGTCGAGCGGGGCGAGGTTCATACTTCCAAGATAATGTGTGGTGGCAGGGATTTCACCTACAGGTTTGCCGTCTCAGAACCCTCCGGTAAGGACGTCGATCCCACGGCCAACGCCGAGGCTTCCTCCGTCGCCACCCCGAGCCCCGCCAACATCGCCTCTGCCGCCTCTGCCGACATGCTCCCCCCGGCTTGAGCCTCCCGGGCTTGAGGGCGCGGGGCCACCGCCAGCCGCTACGGATATTGGTTCGAAGCGGAAGTTCTGAGTGAGGTAATATCTGGATTGCCATTCGATTGCTTGCGACGGTCCGTCTGCAAGCAACGAAAAGCGCTGAGCCAGCCGTTGCCGTTGGGTTGTCAAAGCGGCATCGGGATGTTCCAGCATTCCCGCCATCGGGGCGACCAGTCCGAATGTGTCCAGCCCTGTAGAGAGATCGATGTCGAGCTCGGAAGAGGTGCCGATACTGGACGGCATCAAAAGGTCCATGGGTATGCCGATCCACGGATTTCCAAGGAGTACCGCGGAACTGGCAACAAGCCTGATGCCCGAGCGCGAGGCTAACTGCCGTGCAATTTCCTGCGCAAATGCGCCGCCGAAGGTGTCAACCGTTATGGAGAAGCCGAGACTTCTTTTGCGGTGGGCCTTGACGTTCCTGCGGATGTGTTCTCTGGCCTCCGCGGTGGACATCCATCTAGGGGGAAGCTCCTGTCCGCGTGGGTGCGGGTTGGAGGCCGCTTGCAGTATAGCGGCTCCAGGCGTTGGGCGTGGTGATCGGGCGCGCATTTTACATCTCCGGCGTAATCACGACACGCAGTTCGAGCCGGATGTCCTGAAGTCCATCGACTGCGCCTTGGCCACCTTGAACGGCCAGCGTCCATTCGCCGAGCGGATTTACATTCATCAGGCCAAGCCCTCCTGCCTCATCGGGGAAGACGTCGGGATGGTGATGCGTAACCGCACCGAGAAAAACCTCCGGTATGGAGATGCTCGGCGCTGGTGTCGCGCCAAGCGCTTCCATCGTCGTAATGGGGCGCAAGGGGATTTTCTGGTCCGGCATCGTCAGAATCATCTGCCAGACGTCCCGCTGTGCGTTGGTGGACGTCACGGAGACGGCGACGGATTGCAGCTTTACGATCCTGGCGGTCGGGAACAGTCTGGGGACGATTGTGAATATGAATCGTCGGTTCTTGATGTCGGCATCCCACCCCGCCCCTCCGCGCAGCATTTGACCGGCAACGAGATCCTTTACGGAGAGCCTCAGGGTTATCTCCTGATCGCTGCGCGCCATAATTGAAAGCTCTTCGGTCAGCCCGCGGGTTGTTGAGTAGAGGTGGCTGAGTTGATCGCCGACGACACCGGCAAAGGAGGGTGCCCGCTCGTCGACGAGCGGGTTTTTGCCGAAGATGTGCAGTATGCCAGCTCTAGCGCAATAGACGCGCTCCGATGCCGATTGAACCTCCAGCTGAAGTCGTTGCTGTAAAGTGCTGACCTGCTCGGCTGTATTCTCCGCGTTGCCGGCTTGACCGCGCCGTTCGAGACGTTCGGCCTCCTGCTCTTGAAGAAAATCGCGACGGCTCGCGCGATTGACATGCGAAACTTCCAGCAGCGCTATCTGCCTCCTGGCGCTGGCGGCGGAGGCGGTGTGGCGGATGATGTCCTGGCGGAGCGTCTCAAGGTCTCGCTTCAAGCGGAAGATTTCAGCGTCAAGCAGGAGAGTTTCGCGTTTCCTGCCCGCTTCCGTGAGCTGATCGCTGTGCAGGGTTGCACCAAGACCGGCAAGGCCTCCAGCGGTTTCGATCCGCTCGACCCTGGGTGTGGGTTGCGGTTCCGCGCCCGCTGCGCCGTCGTTCGCCGGCGCAGGATCCGCCATGCCGTCGTCAGGCGGTGCTGGAAACCGATACTCGCCATCCTGTGCGGGCTTCCACTTGGTCTCAATCAATCCGGACAGTTCGCGCAGATAGACCTCTTGAGTTGTCATCAGGCGTTTCAGGATATTCTCAGACACCTTGAGGTCCTGCTTTGCCTGCTCGAAGTCAATGCCGTCGCGGCCAACCTCGACCTCCTTCTCGATGAGTTGAATGTTGTGCTTGAATTCCTGTGACATCGCATCGGCCGAAGTCGTCTCGCGCATCAGCCGGTCGTGTTCTGCTCGGATCGAGAATGCACGCTCCAGCATTTGCGTCGCTTCGGCAAGCAGCACTTCGTAGTGCAGGATATTGAACCGGTAGTTGGAGCCGGGGCGTTCCGACAGAACCGCCCGCAGTTCCGGCGTCAGGTGTAGAGAGGCCAGATCGCGCGCTTCGGCGTCGATGGACTGAAATAAAGTGTTTATGTCAGTTGTTTGCATTGACGTCCCCCGAGATCTTGCTTCGTGAAAACACGAAACTGCGCCCGAGCGGAAGCTCGCAGAAATCACAACCGATCAATTTCCACAATTCAGGATAGCGGCGGAACGTTTAGAGGTGCTTGGCGAGAAACTCCAGCGTGCGCTGCCATGAGAGTTCCGTGGCTTCCGCGTCATAAGCCTCGGACTCCTCGTTGAAGAAGGCGTGATCGCCAACATAGCGGTGCATTTCGCTCGGCGCGCTGGCGTTTGCAAGCGAGGCCTCCAGTGCGTCGGCGGCTTCTGGAGTGCACCAGTCGTCGCGCGTGGCGAAATGGCCCTGGAACGGCGCCTGCATACCAGCGGGGTCAACCTGTTCCGCCGGTGGGATGCCGTAGTAACATACGCCCGCATCGCAGCCGGGGAGTTTGACGCCGGCGATTACGGTCAGCGCCCCGCCCATGCAGAAGCCCATGACGGCAACTTTTTGCAGGCCAAGCCCTCGCAGGTGGGCGATGGCGCCGGCGACATCCGTTTCCGTGGCCCCGACCCAGTCGAGGCCAGTCATCATGTGGTTTGCTTCGTCCGGATCCTGGGTCACGCGGCCCGAATAAAGGTCAGGTGCCAGCGCGGTGTAGCCGGCGGCGGCGAAACGGTCCGCCACGCCCTTGATCTGATCGTTGAGGCCCCACCACTCCTGCAGTACGACGATGCCGAAGCTCGGGTCGTCGGCACTTGCAAGGTAACCGTTTGTGGCGGCGCCTTCGGCGTTTTCGAAACTGATCAGATCGCCCATAATTCTTTTCCTCCCTCAGGATTTCTCATTCGGCGGTTCTTCTTCTTCTGACTTGCCGCCCGACAGAACGCCGCCGAGTACCGACTGCAGGGTTGGCCGCGCCAGGACATGAAACCCCAAAGGCCGGCAAAGGTCGAGGGCGGCGATGCCGATGCGTGCCGTCATGATGCCGTTGACGGCACCCTCGCCGATCTTGGCCGACAGCCGGCCGGCAAGGCCGCGGCCGAGAATGTGCTGAATGAGGTTATCGCCGATGGCGAGGCCGCCGGAGACGGCGAGATGGGTAATCACCATGCGCGCCAGTTTGATCGTGCCGATGGTGGCGGGCCGTGAGCTGTAGAGCGTTGCGAGCTGGCGAATCATGGCGAGGTTCTGGGCCGCGACCACCAGCATGTCGAGGACCGGCGCCGGGTTGACCGCTGTGACGATGGAGACGCGCTTTCCCGCGCGCGCGATGATGCTTCCCGCGGCACGGTCGAGATCGCCCATCAGGACCTTTTCCGCAAGCGCCAGCCGGTCGGTTGCGTCCATGACCTCGCCGTCCTGTTCGCGCAGCCGGTCGAGGGGCCACTTCATGTCCGGGCGGTTCGAATAAATCGCCTTCAATTCGCCCATGACGGACTTTGCATCGCGCGCGTCGTTGTGGCGGTGCGCACGCTCGGCGGCGATGCGGATGCGCTCAAGCTTGCGCAGCCGCGACAGCGCCAGCAGTTCGCGCAATACGATGGCGAGACAGGCGAGCAGGGCCGCGGCGAGGAGTGCGAGCCCCGCGTGACCGAGCCAGGGATGGCGTGCATAAAACCCTTCGACGAGTTCGGTAACGGCCAGCCCGGCAGCGAGCGAGATGAGGCCCGTCGCGGCGGCGCCGAAAAGCGCGCCCCATCTCCAGCGTGAGGATGCAGGCGCGGCGGTCTCGCTGCCGCTGCCGGCAGGCGCCGGTTGCAATGCTTGCGTTGTGCCGGTGGCGTCACCGGCGACAACCAATTCGGGCTGCGCTTCCGGCGCTGCTGCCGGTTCGGCGATCTCCACGCCTTTGTCGCCCGGTTTAAAGGCAGCCGGTTTGCGTTGCCGCGTTGTCATGCGAGCCGGTCTCCGAGCAGAAAGTTGAGTGTTGCGTCGAGCCTGATGTGGGGCAGGGGTTTTGGCGGTGCCGGCACCGCGGTCGGCACCGGCTGCGGCGGGCGCAGGCGCAAGAACCGGAAGCTCGACTTGGCCGGGCTTTCGGCATCTTCCAGCACCTTGTCCGGCTCGTCCGGCAGATCGCCTGGAAACAGAACCGCCTCTTCTTCGCCGTCATAGATCTTGCGGCCCATGAACTGACCGGCCTCGGGCACGCCGACGATACAGGGAAGATCTTCGCGGCCGCGGCGCACGGTGGCCTCGCGGGTGGCGCGTATGGCTGCGAGGGCGACGACGTCGACATCCGAACCCTTGAACTCGGCGCGCTCGATGGCGTCGCGCACCAGCCGTGCCGTTATCGCTTCAAGCGCGTCATGGCTCGTCTGGTGCAGGAGATCCGCCTTGGTTGCGGCAAAGACGATGCGGTCGATGCGCTTGCCGAGGATCGAGGAAAGCCAGGAATTGCCGCCCGGCCGGAAGCTGTGCAGAATCTCCGTCAGCGCCGCGCGCAGGTCTTCAACGCTTTCAGAGCCGGCATTGAGCGTCGAGAGCACATCGACGAGAACGATCTGCCGGTCGAGCCGGGCGAAGTGGTTGCGGTAAAACGGCTGCACCACATGGCGCCTGTAAGCTTCATAGCGCGACGCCATCATCGCCTGGAGCGAGGCTTTCGGCGCACTCACGCCGGGCTCCATGATGAGTGGCGAGAATGTCAGAAGCGGTGAGCCTTCCAGATCGCCGGGCATGAGGAAACGCCCGGGCGGCAGGACACTCAAGGCCCGGTCGCTCTCGCGGCAGGCCGAAAGGTAGTTCGTGAACTGCTCGGCGAGCGCGCGCACGGCGATCTCATTGCTTATGTCATGCGGATCGATGCGCCGCAGCCGCTTAAGCCACGTCGCTGAAAGTTCCGCGCGCACCGGCCGCCGCGCCGCTTCGATGATATCGGCGGACCATTCTTCGTATGTCTTCTCCAGCATCGGCAGGTCGAGAAGCCATTCGCCGGGATAGTCAACGATATCGATATTGAGGACGCCGCGCTTCAGGCGCTGGCCGAAAAATCCGGTCGGCTCGAACTCCAGCGTAACCCTGAGCTGCGAAATACGCCGCGTGCTTTCAGGCCAGGCGCGGTCATCGCCGGTGAGGCTTGCGAGGTGGCGCTCGTAGTCGAAACGCGGCAGTTCATAATCCGGCTGCGGTTGCAAGTAGGCGCGCACCAGGCGACCCTCTGCGGCAACATCGAACAGCGGCAGGCGGCCGCCGTGCAGCAGGTTGTGGACAAGCGCGGTGATAAACACCGTCTTGCCCGAGCGCGACAGCCCGGTGACGCCGAGCCGCAGCGTCGGCGTCCACAGATCGCGCGCATAATCGCCAACACTCGCGGCGGCTATGCGGGTTTCTTCGGCAATATCTGATATGCGCAAGGTGACGGGTTCTCCTCACCGGAAGGTAGGCGTCCGGCTGCCCTGCTGCAACCCTCGGCGGGGTGTGGAACTCTTTAAATTGACCATCGCAAGATCAAGCTGGAATGCTTGGATTGTTGTGGCTTTCCAACGTTCTTGTGCCCGGCGAGACGCAATCAGAGTGCGTGAATCGGCAACAACGAAAAGCCGCCCGAAATTCTACTGCAGATGCGCGAGGGCAGAATTTTGAATGTACCCTAGCACCGCGCCATCGCGTGCGACGAGCGCCCAGTTGTCACTCATTTCCACCACTGCAACCTGCGAACCGGGTGACAGAACAGCCACCGACTGCGCTCCTGTGTCTGCATCTGCAAAAACTTTTGCGTCTGCAATCACTACGTGGGTTGGACTGGCGGGGATGCTTAGACTTCCGCCGGTTTCGGTCGGCAGCGCTGTATAGCGTACGCCAACGGGAAAATTGTTGCCGACGATGCGCATTTGCGGGACTTGCCGGTACCCGAATGCTTCGTTGGAGATGTCCGGCACCCGCTCGTCGACGTGGGTGGCAAGCTCCGTCACTTCTATTCTGTCATTGCCGTTGAGATCGCCGAGCCCGATGGCTTCAAGCAATGCATAGGTGAACACGCCGTGACCGCGATAACCTTCAAGCGCGGGTGCATCGTCGGTTGACGCAACAAGAATGGTTCGTCCCACTGCACGGCTCAGCTTGTCAATGGCGGTGACGAGGGCAATTCCCCGCTGGATTTGGTCGCCGGTCAAAGAGCCGCTCTCGCAAGTGTCGTACATAAGAAGCGACTTTCGAGCGGATACCGATGCGAACCATGCCTGCCACTGGTTCTGGCTGATGCCGTCTGTAACAATCGATTGGGCGTCGCGGTAACGGAAATCCTGGGGCAGAAAATAGTAGCGCCCGTCCACCGTCTTGCCGTGGCCTGCGATGAAAAACAGGAAAACGTCGCTGGGTTTCACCTGATTGGCCAACTTTGCGAAAGCCGCATTGAGATTGTCGAGGGTGACATCCTCGTTCAACAGCTCATGCACATGCGTTTTCGCATAAAGTCCGGGAGCTGCTTCCGCAAACGCCGACGCCAGCGTTTGCGCGTCCGGCACCGCATAGTTCAGACGCAGACGCCCGTCCCAGTAATCATTCACGCCAATGGTGAGGATATGCAGTTCCGGTGGCGTTAGGCCGGAGACGCCGTCCCAACGAACAGTTACGGAGACTGGTTCGGAGGAAATCAGGTTGGCGGCGTTGTAGGTTGCAACCTCAATAATGTTGTCACCGGCTTCCAGTACAATTGTGCGGCTCAGCTTCAATAGCTGCTGTTGGAGCGGTTGATTTGTTTCAATGCGCGCAAGTCCCCGCTCCGTCTCAAGGCCCACAGTGACGCCGTTAATGCGCCACTCTGTTCGCCCTATGCCGCCGCCGCGCCCGGTTATCAGCACTTCAATTTCAACTTCATCCGTTTCGGCCTTGCGCAGCGGCTCCGGTGCAATGATCTCCAGACGTGGTGCGTTACCAGTGTCGATCAATGCGTCGAGATTGAGATGCTTGGCGGCTTCGGCCACCCGCCCTTCCGGGTCACCGGCCAGCGCCTCACGCACGAGATCGGGCCGGTAGAGCGCCTGGTAGAACTGGTCGATACCAAAGAAATCCAACCCGCGAACCACTGCAAGTGACGCAGTATCGGTATCATCCGAATGGAAGAAGCCTTGTGGTGTAAGGGTCAAGTTGCCATGGTCGCGTGTTCCTATCATGGACGCCAATAGACTGCCGCTGCGTGTATTCCAAACACGCACCACATTGTCTGCGCCGCCCGACACGATGGACTCACCATCGGGTGAGTAGGCGACTGATGAAACTGCGCCAATGTGACCATGAAAGGTGCGCAGAGGTTCTCCCGTGGCGACGTCCCACAGCCTTACCGCGCTGTCATGGCCACCCGAAACTACTGTTGTGCCATCGGGCGAAAATGCGACTGAGTATATCCGGATGCCATTCCCTTCGAGAGTGCGCAAATGTGTCCCCGAAGCGGCATCCCAAAGCATAACGCTTCCGTCGCCGCCAGCTGAAGCCACTGTGGTGCCATCGGGTGAAAAGGCAACAGAGAAAACCCAATCGTTGTGTCCGTCAATAGTGTGCAGGGGCGCCCCGTTCTTGACGTTCCAGAGTCTAACGGTACCATCCCAACTGCCCGAAACGAGTGTTGCGCCATCCGGTGAAAAGTCGACAGAATCAACTTTTTGTAAAACTCCGTCGCCACGCCCTCGCAAAGTGCGCAATAGCACCCCCGAAGCGGCATCCCAAAACTGCAAAACATTGTCTGCGCTGCCCGATACTATTGTTGTGCCATCGGGGGAGAAGTCGACAGAGGAAACTGGTTTGCCTCCCCGTTCGAGTGTCTGCAAGAGTCTTCCCGAAGCAACATCCCAAAGCCTTAAGCTGTTGTCCACGCTGGCGGAAGCGATCGTTGCGCCATCTGGAGAATAGGCGAGAGACCAAACTCTGTCGCGGTGTCCTTCCAGCGTCCGCAAGAGCGTTCCCGATGCAATGTCCCAGAGTTTCACCATGTTTTCTGAGTTGCCGGTAGCGAAGGCTCTTCCATCCGGTGAAAAGGCGACTGCGCTTACGGTAGTGCGGTATCCGCCCATAGTCCGCATAAGACTCCCGGATCTGGCGTCCCAGATTCTCACCATACGACCGCTGCCGGAAACCACAGTTTCTCCATTCGGCGAAAAGTTGACCGACTTGACATAGGACCCGTGTCCAACGGCCGTGCGCACCAGGTTTCCCGATTTGGCGTCCCAGAATCGCATTGCATTGTCAGCGTTGCCCGAAACTATAGTTGCGCCATCGGGCGAAATGCCGACAGAAAGAACGGCGCCGCCATATCCTTCCAGGGCTCGCCGGAGTCTCCCGTGTTTGACGCCCCAGATCTTTATCGTACCGTCGATACTCCCTGAAACCAGGGCCTTGCCATCGGGTGAAAATGTGATGGAACTTACAGAAGCGCTATGCCCTTCGAGGGTGTGTAGGTGTTTGCCAGTTGTAGCGTTCCAGAGCCTGATGCTGTTCGAGCCACCTGATGCGATGGTCGTGCCATCGGGCGAAAAGGCGACCGACCAAACCGCACCGTCGTGCCCTTCGATGGTGCGTAGAAGCTTGCCTGATATGACGTCCCAGAGTTCAACGGCTTTGTCGGAACTACCGGAAACAACAATCGCGCTATCGGGAGAGAATGCAACTGAATTTACCTGGTCGCTGTGTCCTCTTAGTATGTGCAAGAGCCTGCCTGTGCTTACGTCCCATAGCCGAACAGTATTGCCGCCGCCGGAAGCAACGGTTGCGCCGTTGAATGAGAATGCGGCGGAACTAACAGCGGCACCGTGTCCTTCGAGGATCCGCAAAAGCGTCCCCGAACTTGCATCCCACAGCTGTACGGTGCTGTCGTGGCTGGCCGAAACAACGATTGCGCCATTGGGTGAATAAGCGACAGAGTTGATGTCATTGCCGTGCCCAATTTGCGGTACGACACGCGCAGGTTCCACGGCACGTGCAACTCTGTTCCCTTCGTTGGAGATAGCACTTTCACCATCACCGGTTCGTCTCAGCAGATCGAGTAAAGCCGACTCGTCGCGACCCTCCGGCGTGAAAACAAGCGTCACATCAAGCTCTTTGCCCTGAAGGAACTGGATTGTTGCGTGCTCCGTGCGCGCACCCCATTGTCCATCCACCGGACCAGGGTCGTAGCCAAACGAAGTGAGCATTTCCTGGATTTCGCGGACATCGGCCGGTCCAGCGGATGCGTCTCGGTCCAACGCGGATGTCGTCGTAACAATGACGACGCAGAAAATGCACAACGCCCATTTCAGCATGGCTTGGTCTCCACGCCTTGGAAAACGTTTCGGAGTGCCGACGAACGCTCACACACGGCTTCGTCGGGCACGGGTGGAAAACCGCAGGGGCCGGCCGACGGTGTGCGCGCGCTCTTGTTCAGTTGGCAGGAGCATTCTGTCTTTGTGATGCGAGCAAATCAAGCTCCCCGGCGCTCGCGAGCTCCCTGTCCCAGCGCTCAAGCGCCGGTCGGGTGGCTCGGCGCCACAGCGGCGGCACAAAGGCGATGAGGATCATGGTGCCGTAGCCGAACGGCATCAGCGGCGCGTCGTCGCGCGCTTCGACCTCCCAGAACGGTTTGTGGCCATGGCGGTGATGATCGGCATGGCGCGGCAGGTTGAACAGGAAAACGGCCGACAGCCGGTGATGGCAGTCCCAGCTGTGGCGGGCGGCGATCTCGGTGCCGGGCACGCGAATGAGGCCGTAGTGCTCGATATAGCTGATCGCTTCCAGATAGGCCTTGCCGTGCAGCCCGATCAGCGCGAACGCGATTACGCCGGGCCATCCCGCAATGGCGTAACAGGCGGCGGCAAGCGTCAGCGACATGAGCTGTCCGCGCAGGGCCCGGTTTTGCAGCGACCAGGGGGTTTGGCCCTTGCCGCGAAGGCGCTGCGCTTCATGCTCGAAGGCGAAGCGGTTCGTGCCGATGATGGCGCGCACGATATAGGGCGCAACGTGCTCGCCGCGTCGCGACGTAATGGGATCGGCCTCGGTTGCGACAAGCCGGTGATGACAGCGCAGGTGATAGATCGGCCATGTCGTGTCGAGGGAAAACGCGAGCATCCAGCGCGCCACGAGGCGGTCGCGCGGGGAGTGCGTACGGTGCAGGAGTTCGTGGGCGACGTTGACGCCTGCCGACCCCAGAAACACCGCCAGGCCGAGCACCCCGCCGATGATGTCGAACGCGCCGGTGCGCTCTTTCGCGACGGCAAAATCGTAGCCGGTGACGGCCTTAAGGCCGGCAATGAAGCCCAGCGGATCACCGCTGCCCAGGTGATGCATGAACACAAAATACAGGAGGCCGAGCTGCGGCAGGGTCACCAGCAGTATGAAGTTCAACAGCCAGGTCTGCCTGTATTCGGGCGTTTCGCGGTCGCGGCCGAACATTTCATCGAGGATGCAGTAACCGGGCAGCGCGGCGAATATCCCCCACAGCCACGGCCCCCCGGCGGCCGCCAGAAGAGTGGCGGTCGCAAGGAACGCATTCGGAAGCCCGAAACGGAGATGGCGCAGCAGCGGCAACATGGGCGCGATGGAAGCGCGCTACGCCCGATTTGGCAAGTGCTAGAAACTGATGTGCGCTGAAATCGGATATGGGCTCCCGAATGCCAAACGGCATCCGGCTATGGCGGCGAAGCGGAAGTCGCGCAATCATCATCAGAACGGTGATAATTGACCGATTTTGTTGATTTAGTCGGCCTTGAAGCTGCCTGTATGTAGTGATTCCGTCATCTTCAGTGAATTGCACGGAGGACGGATCGATGATGGGGACACAGGCAGCACCTGATCGGCTTTTCTACGACTTCTGCCTTGAAGA
>JAJFHE010000036.1 GCA_021775755.1 Hyphomicrobiales bacterium
GTCCAGCAATCGTGCAAGGAATTTGAGCCGTTCATCCATCTGATTACACTCCTTCCAAGGCACCTTGCGTCTCCTTGCAAAGGGCCAAAAGTGTAACCTATGTGTCCGGAAAGAAGTGTCACCCATCTCTCGGGAAGCACACTCTTCAGAAGCGTCGCGCGAGAAACAAATCCAACTGCAGTTAGTTCGGATTGGCAACCAACGCCTGTAGCGCACCGAAAGCATCTATGCGACGGAACGTCTTTCCGGTGTGTTGTACGTTGTCGTGACCAAGGTCTTTGTCCTCGATGTCCTTTGCACCTGATTCCAGCCACTTTTCGACTTGCGTACAGGTCGGCAGCTCGCCGGCGCCTTTAATCTTCTGAAATTTGTGCTGCAGCAACGCTATGACGCCCGCGGCGACGGGAGCCGCGAGGCTAGTTCCGCAAGCGCGAGCAAACCCCACGCTCGGCATATGAGACAACGACTTCATCGGCGCCCCCGGCGCGACCATGTCAAGAAAATGCTCCTGCCCGCCTTGCCGGGCGAGCCGCTGCGTAAAGGGTGCGATTGCGTCGCGCACGGGCGTGTTGGAAAAGGCACCGGCAACGGACGGGCACGCGTCGGAGAACTCGGCATCCTTCGTAAAAACCGCACCGACGCTTATCGTTTCGGGAACGATGCTTGGAAAACTTAGCCCTTGCGAACTGTCGTTGGCTTTGTAGGCGTTGCCGGACGCCGCAACAACGGGGATGTCCGCATTGCGGAGCGATGCCAGGCTATCTGCGATACGTTGCCTTACGCCCGCGTCCACCGCCACCGCATCCGCCGACGTTCGATGCGAGATCGTGTCGCCGAGGGAAACATTCACGATGCTGATCCCCTTGTTCTTGGCGTTGCCCACCAGCCACTCAAGCGCGTTCGCCAGTGCCTCGAACTCAAAACTTTGGCGGTCGTTGGTGACCTTGAGCGGAACTATCGTCGCCTTCGGGGCGACCCCGGGCAGGTTCTGCAAGCGCGACGCGATAATCCCTGCAACCGCCGTTCCGTGACCGTCGATATCGTCGGCGGCGCCCTCTGAGCCAACGCCGCTCTTATGCAGGCCGGTAAAGTCGCGGCCGTGAGCCACCCGCCACTTGCCGAACTGAGCGGCCCTGAGTCCCGGATTTTTCGGCGCGCATCCAGTGTCTATGACGGCTACGGAGACGCCGGCGCCGTCTACCCCGAACACACTACGAGCCTTGTCCGCGCGGGTCTGTTCCTGAGATGCCAGAAGGTCGAACTCTTCCAGATCCGCTATCTGCTCGAGATGAATATAGTCTGTGCCTGCCATTCTGGATCTGCCGACTACTCGTCTTCGGTTCTGTACGGCACCCCGATGTTCGAATATGCCCTAATTCCATTCGCCGCGAGCCAGTCGACGACATCGGGATGGGCGAGTGCTGTGTATATGCCGCCGCCGCCGCAGGTTGTTCCGGGATTGTGCCGGACCCCACTCACCGCGCGGGAAGTGACGCCGACGAGATAGACGGGTGCAATGCGCGCTCGGTCTTTGTTGATAGCACCAGGAGGGCGAGGTGCCTGCCAGAAGACTGGACCACCGCTGTCTCCTCCACAAGAATCCGGCCTGTTTTCGCCCTGCGGCGATCGTGGATCAGCCAGCACAAACTCCCTGAAACTTGCGCAGCTCGATGACCGGAATTTGCCTGCTCCGCAATAGTACGATGCAATAGGGATGCCGGCGTAGAGAAGATTGCCAATTTCCCCCGCATCATCACGACCAAAGCCCGCTGAAACCAGACGCCTAGTCTGTTCATCGTTTTGAACCTCGAACATCGAAGCGATTAGCGTGTAGTGCGAACTCGAACCGCCAGTCGTGCTCTCAAGCAGAGGATGTGCATTTGGGTTAGGTTCAGGGTTGACAGAAAAATCCACCCTTTCGCTCGCTCGAACGGGCAAAAGGGCCAAATCCCTTCCCGTCTGGAGTTCCGTACTCACATCGCAACTGTATTGAGCATAACGTGACGGTGGACCGGCTAAGACATACTCATCTATGTCGAGCTTTGGCTCACTGCCCAGTTGATTTATGAAAGCCCTGTGAATCCGGTAGGTACGAATGAGGCCGCATGTGCAGTGAGCAGCCGTCAACACGAGGTTGGATCCGATGAAATAGCCGGAACAAACAAGATCTGGTTTGCCGGGTTTGTCGAACTGAATCTTGGCGAGACCGACAAAGGCACAAGGAGGCGCCTCCTTTGCTCCAACCATCAATGCGGTTCCGCCCGTGCCCGGCGCCAACGATTCGGTCTCCGGAAGCGCGCTGAAATCATCGCGCAGACAGACCTGCTCGGCGTCTTCGAAGTCATCCCGCTCGCCCGACTGGATCTCCCGGTAATCCAGGCGGTTGTTGATTTCACCGACATCCGCACGCGCATCACTTGGGCCCGCCGGCCAGAGCAACGAGAGGGACAACGCAAACACCGCGGCGGAGCGCACTATACTCTTGTGGCGTCGGGTCAAAGGTTTCTCCTGATCGCATCCTCACAATAGGCCCGTGGATCTTCGAACTGCCGCACCGCCGGATTGGCAAGGCACTGCGCCATTGCGTTCCCCGCCGGATTGGTGCCCGTGAACGAGGACCGCCCGTCTCCTCCTCCCGGCAACGGCCCGTCCGCACCCGCTGAGTCCCGTGCTGCTTCGCGCCGCGCAAGGTTGTGCTCCTCAAGCGTCAGGATGAGTTCCTGATTGGCGAGGATGAGGGCTTCGGTGTTCTCAGCGCGGTTTTGGAATATCTCCAGGGCGCGCGCTGGGATGTTGTAGACGATCTGCAGGGCCTCGACGGTGAAGTTCGAAATGGCCTCCAATTCACTCGGCTTCTTGACCATCACGCTCTCAATCATTCCGTTGACGAAGGAGATATCGGTTTCAGCAGTGACGAAAATTGCCCGCTTTACCTCAAGCAGGAACGTAGGTGCCGCATTGGGCAGATGGATGCGCTTCGAACCCGACCGATGCCACCTGGCGCCCGGCACGCCTGGAGCGTCCTGGCGCAGAATAACCATGGAGTGGGAAAGCTGCGGCCGGTAGAGCACACCCCGGCTCTGATCCTCGGGCGACACCGGTTCGTCGACCAGAATGTCGAGACCGCTACGCTGGGGAGGGGCGTAGCGTCCCGTCCGGCCATCGCACACATTGAGCGCCCACTCCGGGACAAACGGGTCGCTCGTGCCATCCAGGTGCAGACAATAGCCAAACTGCCTCAGCGATGCGTTCACTTCCCGCGTTGCAAGTTCGTCCATCGGGTCGAACTCGAACGAACGCACAATTGTCTTGCCGGCAAGCTCCTTCGGAGCCTCGAAGGTGGACAACCGGTCATCGCCTGGCAGACCGTGGAGGCCGGATGCGAAAAGATCGGCCGCCCCCTGGGTCAGGCGGGTAGCGATCTCCTTGGACTTGTCTTCCGCCTTGGTGAACACTCTTGTGAGCAGCGTTCCCGCTCGCGTGATACCGATGCGATCTTCGGCGAAGCCGGAAAGCAAAAAGTCGAGGCAATACATGGTGGACGCATCCGCAACGAACCTGCCCTCGTCCAGCGAGATGTCGTAGCCCGCCTCGGTTTCGGGATCGCTCGCATCCGTATACAATAGGACATCGATCAGGCGCCTGGGAAGATGATAGGCGCCCGTGTTGCTGGCACATGTCGCCCCTACAGAGGCAAGATTTGTGTCGACGGTGTTGCTCGACACCATGTTGGAACACGCACCGAGCAAGATCACTGCGATCAGAGCGGGTATCTTTTTTGAAATTTTCGCAATCATGCCGCCTCCCCTCACCCCGCCGCTGTGAGGTTCTTGCAGATATCGTTCAACACCGACTCGCTGTTTTCGAATATTGCAGCATCAGATGCCGCGGCTTGTCCGGGAGGATTCGGAAGTGCGGTATCGGCGCCACCCTCCACGGTGCCTGGTTGAATCGCATCCGACAGAGTCAATGTGGATGGCCTCCTGGCTCCATCCGCTGAATCGTTTTCGATGACTACATTGTCCCCGCGTTCCAGAAACGCAATGTAGTCGTTTTGGGCTTTGATCAGCCGTTGTTCAGTTTGGATCAACTGCGTGCGCGTCTTTCTGTCCTGAAATGCGGCGCGCAGCGTTTCGGTCGGAAGGGAGATGATCCCGTAGACGATATCAAGCGGGATATCGATGAAGGCCTCGACCTCGCTTCCCTTCATGATGCACACATTTATCAGCATGCCATCATCGAAAACGAGACCGGTACGGCGTTCCGCGAAAATCGCCCTGTCGACCCCGACCGATACGACGGGCATGATGTTCTCAAGCTCGACAACCTTTGTCAGAGCGAGTGTCCATTCGCCCGGATCGTCGGGATAGTGCTTTGTGTAAACGTAGAGATTGTAGGGTGCGCGCGGCCTGTAGAAGATGCCGCTTGCCGGTTCTGGAACATGGAACTGCATATTCTGGATTGCATCGGCGGCCACCGGTCTGGCGGCGCCTGACACCTGTACCGGCGCGTCGCAATAGTGCGAAACTGCAGCGCGATTGCGGTTGAACGTGTAGTTGTCCAGCGCAACGCAGAACCCGAACCGCCGCAGTCCCCTGTTCAGGTCCGCCATTTGCTCAAAATCGAACGGATCGGCTTCGAGGTTCGCCACGACCGCACTCGCGCCCTCCCTGCGCAGAGCCACACCTTCGCGAGCTGGTGTAAATCCCGGATTGTTGGAGATCAGAATGAAGGCGGCTCGGATGGCGTTTCTAATGATCCCTGCCGTGTGGTCGATGGCCTTCGATCCGATCAACTGCAGGAAGGGCGAGGTCATCCTGCGCGCGACCGTGTCCGCATCTTCGGCGTCGAGTTGCTCCTTGTGCGCCTTCTGCTCCGCCGGATTCCTTACGACAACCTTTTCCTTATGCACTCTGATCGTGTCGTCAGCAAAGGCCGAGCGCAAATGGTCGAGGCAGTAAATGTGCGCGTTATCGGCAAACCGTCTAACGTCTACCTTCTGCAGCACAAAATTCTCTTCAACCTGCGTGACCGTAAACTGAAGAACGCTGCGCGGCAGCGCATAAGAGCCCAATTCGGATTCACAGATGAAGCGCTGGTCGCGGACCTGCCTGACCGAATAGGACTGAGTTACGGCACAGGCGCCGAGCATGAATGCCACGCCAACCAAAATCCAGAGCTTGGGGGCTCCGAAGACAATCTTACGCCGCAGCACCGTCGCATCCTCCATCACGGATCACCAGCCGGCGCCGGACTAGGGCAACGAATGCTCATGGCCCCGCTTTGAAGGCGCGCGATATTGTATGGCTCAACCAATGGATTTGTCGCGAGATTGTCCCAGTGTTCCTGCCCACCCCGTTCGCAAGCATACTGGACGACCAATCCTCTCACACGGCCCCGTGCAAAGGGCGCCGGATCGAAGCCGCACAGAGCGATGGGGTTCAAAGGGCCATCGGCAGGAGTGGCGGGTGGATTGCAGTGAGGATTGCCTTCGCACAGTGTACGCATTGCATTGGTCGCATTGCACTGCATGCCATCGCGCCAGTTGCTCTCGACGTGGCCATACCAAGCGCGAACCACATGAATTCGTAAAGGCTCGACGAGCTTGTCGATCGCATCGTTGAACGCTTTCAAATAGTCAAATTCTGTTGAAGTCGTGCTCCCCGGAGGCAGGTCTTCATTTTTCAAAGCCGCAGCCAAGGCTTCTCGTTGCTCATCGGTCAGTTCGCCGTTCAGGGTCGCCGTAAGGCGCGCGAGATACTCTCTGAACAGAGTCAGTGTTGGACGTTCCGCGCGGTTCGACGACTGCCTGTTTTCCTCAAAACCGCGCAACTGTGAGAATGCACCGGGATTAAGAAACTCGTCAGCAAGGCGCGCGATTTCGTGCAACCGGTTGAGGTCCTGCACGTTTCCCCAAATTCGGCTTTGACGTTCGAGATTGTCGCCGAGATACGCCTCAAGTTTTGAAAGCACATGAGCGGCGAGGTCGATGTGAAGGCTTGGTATCGCCTCGTCTTCCAGGGCTTCGCGCTGCGCCTCCGGGTCACCGTCCGCTTCTCCGCACGCCTGACCTTCGGACTCCCCTTCGACATCTTGAGGGGCAACACCGGTCAGGATCGTCTCGACCCGCAGTCCTATGCGTTCGAGCGCTTCGCGTAGCGCACAGTTTTCGAAGACGTTTCTGACATCGGGCCGGTCGAGGACCAGCACCAAGTTGTCCAGGTCCTGCTTAATCGTATCGGGAGTCGCCGGAATGACCTCGCGCCGTGCCAGTTCGTCCTGCAGTTCCTGAACCTTCTCACGGACGTCCGAAGCTTCAAAATCCCCCGCTCTGATGGCTGTGAGCAGTTCGGTCAGCTCTTTGTTAACGGCTGCACTATCGGCACGGGCATCCGACCAATCCGAAATCGCAAACAGAAAAGCCGCGACGAGAGCCGCCGCGGCACGAAATCGTACACCCCCACTCAACATGACCAACCCCCGACTCAGCACAACAAACCAACTACTGACTCAACCCTTAAGTCAAAGCTTAACAACAAATTAACGGGTTGCAAGCGCCTATTTGTGAAGGCGGAAATTATGCATATTTGCAATGTACCTTTCGTTGGGTTTTACTTGCGCTGTTGGTTGAGTATTTGAGCAGTGCGGGGGCGACTTGAAAATGAACGATTCCAGTCACGGTCATCCGTGCACGACGAAGTTTCGCGAAATTGAGATTCTGGCGCAGAATCCCGACGTTAAGGACGGCAACCGGAACCTGCTTACGCGCGTCGTTTCGATACCTAACGAACACCTGGAACCCGGCCCGCGCAGCGGCCGGTTTACCGTCGTCGACTACGATGCAACACGCGAGAAATCCTACTCGGCGAAAGATCTTCAGAAAAAACACTACAAACCGAAGGCGGGCAGCCGCGGCTTTCATGCGCAGAACGTTTTTGGGACCGCATCTGCGACACTTTTTGCGTTCGAGCAGGCGCTTGGGCGGAACCTCGACTGGGGCCTGAAATCGGGCAGTCACCAGCTCACGATCTATCCGCACGCTGCGTTGCGCAGGCGCGCTGCGTTCTCGGTACGCGATGAATGTCTCAAGTTCGGCTATTTCTCAAACGGTAAGGCCAAGGGCTGGCGCGATCACACATTTCTCTGCCTGTCGCACGACGCCATCGTGCATGAAACGACACACGCGATCCTCAATGGCCTGCGCTCACAGTTCACCCGCCCGTCCGGGCCCGACCAGGCGGCGTTTCACGAAGGCTATGCGGACTGCATCGCGCTTTTGTCGGCGATGTGCAGCGCCAACGTTATCGAGGCGGCTCTTCGCAAAACATTCAAGCCGGATCGATCGGGGCTCGTCAGCAAAAAGACCGTTCTTTCGTTTATCTCAAAGGCCATGGACGGCAAGGCGAACAACTTCCTGACAGAGCTGGCGGCGCAGCTAGGAGACCATGATCACGGCGAACGTCATGGCGGCCTTAGAACGTCACTGAGCCAGGAGGCGGATGAAAGCCTCTATGAGACCATGCGCAAGCGCGGGCCGCACCGCTTCGGAGAACTGCTGGTTATGTGCGTGCTTCGGAGCTTTCTGCGGGTCTGCGAGCGGCGCCTTCTTGAAAAGCTGAAGCGGACCGGCGGCGGCACGAAGAAGCTGCCGCCGTGGTGGCTTTATGACGAAGGTGCGAAAGCCGCCAAACACATGATGTATCTGCTCATACGCGCCATAGACTATTTGCCGCCGGTGCATGTCACGTTCCGCAGTTTTCTGACGGCCCTGCTCACCGCCGACCGAGAACTTGTGCCACAGGACACGTACGGCTACCGCACAACGCTGCTGGAGATCTTCGCGGCGCATGGCATCGAGCCACTGACAACAAAGGACGATGAAGGATGCTGGAGCCCGGACAAGGCAGGGGCCGGCAACCTGCACTTTTCAGGCGGCAACATTGCCGCGATGCGCTGGGACCGCGAAAGCATGTTCGAGTTCATATGGAAACACCAGCGCGCGCTCGGTCTTCAGCGAGAAACCTACACTCATGTCAAATCAGTGCGGCCAGTGTGGCGGGTGGGGCCTGACGGCTTCATTCTGCGTGAGACGGTGGCGGAATACTATCAACTGATCCAGGGCGTGACGCTCGGCGAACTCCGGACACTTTCAAAAATCAAGACGCCGCGCTTTTTGAAGGGCAGCCGCGACACATCCTCCCCGCTGTTCGATCTGGTGGGTGGCGGCGCGCTGGTCTTCGACGAGTTCGGCAACCTGAAATACCACATCTACGAACCGGTCGCCGGGCGGGACCAGACGGCGCGCCTGCAGTCGATGTGGGAAGACGGCGTGCGGCTTGCCGATCGCGACCCGGACCGGCCCTTCAGAATTGCCTGATTGCCTTTGACGGCTGCCGGTGGAAGTGCCTGGAATCCGGGGCTCGCCTGCGACATATGTCCGCGAACCGCAATTCGCGGATCCGGGGCGCCGCTGAAATCAGCTCCCAACAATTGCAATAGACTTCGATCAACTGACAAAGAACCGCCGTTTTCCAGGTATCGCATACACAGCGCATCGGCCTTCTAAGTCTTTGATACTATACCAAGGGCGGCAATTATTGAATGCAGAACCGAACTGGAAACCCGCGTGCGGGGTCGCCCGATGAGCCGACAACATCCGAAGGGAGCAGAGTCTCGTCAGTATCACCTGATAGGCGCCGGTTTCGAGAGGCGATTGGGTAACGCCCTACTCTTGGACAAAAACCATTTGCTGGCTGGATGGTGTGCCGGCATCGTTGTCCAGGTCCAGTGTGCCGCCCGCCGTAAACCAGATCATGCGGTCCCCATCAAAGCTGACGAGGTAATCGAAGTCGTTCCCCTCCAGCCTCCCCAACATCAGACCCGGTTGTGGGGATTCTAAAAGCTGTCCCTTACCATCGACCCAGATGTAATTCTCCAGGTCGGTAAGGCTCTCCAGCACATTCATCCGCATTGACAGCGCTCCGTCAGCGCACAGTTCGATCCGTCCATCGCGGAGCATGACCTCCCACTGCGGGGTGTGGGCACCGTCCGTGACCACCCTAAACTTATCGAGACGCCAATGGCCGGTTCGCGCCTCGTCGATAATGCCGCCAGCGGGACCGCATTGGACGCCCGTTGACGCCGGTTGAATACTTGCCGCCACCTGGCCAATCGGGATTTGCTGAACTACAGCCTCCACATCGGGCCTGGCAATTCCGGCCGCGCCACCATCGAAGGCGATACGATTGGCCGGCCCACCGAAGGACTCTTCCACGAGCTGTATGATCTGGGGCATGCACCGGCGCACATCTGAATCTTCCGGGAGCGCTTCATGCAGTCTGAACATGAAATACCCGGCCGCCTGGGCCTGATCCATCGCGTCAAGCTGCGAACGATACCTCAATTCATCGATGTATTTGCTGACCTCGGACAGATCGAACGCACACTCGTCCGCCGTTGATGGCGATATCATGCCTGCGGAAACGAATACGAAGACCGCAATTGCCAGAATGTTTCGCGTTAATTTGAACATGTAAGCACCCTCGACTGAGCGTTGCCCCCTCGCCGTGTGGCCCACCTGACAACAGTGCACGGCAACAAACTGTAACTTGCCAAGGGTAAACCGTCTAATCGGTGCCGGGCGATCCTGGCGTTGTCGGCCAACTTCGTCAGATCTCCGGCATGGGCCGGTCGCCCTATGCGCAGCCCACCGTATCGCTGGCCAGAACGCCCCTCAGGACCGCCGCAACGGCGTCGTTGTTCCTTGCGCTTGACAAGCACAATCATTAGCTAAATTATAAAGCTAATTCCATAAGAAGAAAACACTGCCGAAACGTGCAGGACATCAGCAGCTATGACATCGGGGAGAGACGGTCCATGGACAATCTCGTTTTGTATGACGCGCCGAACAGTCCGTGCGGGCGGCGGGTGCGGATGTGTCTTATCGAAAAAGGCGTGCCGTTCGAGATCCGCTGGATGAGCCTCGGGCTCATGGACCAGAAGCAGCCGTGGTATCTGGAACTCAATCCGAACGGCCTGGTGCCAACGCTCGTTCATGGTGACCACGCGCTTTATGAGTCGAACGTCATCAACGAGTATATCGACAGCCTGCTTCCAGAGCCCAGGCTGGTACCGGACGACCCTCTCCTGCAGGCCGAGATGCGCATGTGGATGGCGTTCGAGCTCGACTGGGCGAAGCCGTTCCGCGACGTGATCTACGAGACCATGGGCAAGAAGCGCCTGCAGGACACCGACATCTCACCGGAAGATCTCGCCACGGAGATCACCAAACGCACGGACAATCCGTTCTATCTGAAGTTCGCCATGGGCGTCCTCACCACACCGAAGAACGACGAGCTGATCGCCGACCGGCACACGCTGTTGAACGAAAAGATGACGCTCATGGAAAACCGCCTGAGCGACGGGCGCAGCTGGCTCCTTGGCGATGAATTTTCGCTTGCCGATATCGCGCTGGGGCCGCGCACGGAGATGTTTCCGATCATCGAGATGACGGACATCTTCAAGCGCTTTGCCTATATCGGCGCCTTTATGGAGCGTTTGCGCGCCCGGCCAAGCTGGGCGGCGTCGGATATCAAGCCGGACAGCCTCGACGAAGCAACCAAGGTACCCGCCTGAGCACGCCCAACCAAGGTTTCCCCGATGGACACAGAGCTCAAAGCCGCCGCCCCGCCGCTCACCGTATCTCGCGAAGAGTTGCTGGTGGCAGGGTCCGATGCCCATTTCCGGCAATTAGTGCACCGGCTGCTCGCCTATGCCTCGAGCCTCGAAGCAATCCGTGCGAGCCTTGGCGAGATAATCGGCCTGTCTGCCGTGCAGTACACAATCCTTATCTGCATCGCCCATCTTCAGGGCGAGCACGGCATCGGCGTCAAGGCGATCGCCGATCACCTGAGCTACACCGGCGCTTTCGTCACCATTGAAACCGGCAAGCTCGCCACCCTGGGGCTTGTCGAAAAGCGCCAGAACCCCGGTGACAAGCGCCGCGTTCTGCTCACCGTAACGGCACGGGCGCGCGCCCTGTTGAGCGAACTCGCGCCGGCTCAACGGCGCGTCAACGACACACTTTTTCAAACACTCAGCGCGGATGAGTACCGCCACCTCTGCACACTTGTTGAAACGTTATTGCCAGATGCCCGCAATGCACAGGCGTTGGCTGAATTTCTTTCCGAAACCAATCAAAAAACCGAACACACGGCATAACCACGACACGGAACAACCACGACACGGAACAACCACGAAAGGGAGAGCTTGCTCATGGGCACCATCAAACAGAAACCCGTCGTCACCATGAAGCTGCATGGCGATGTGGCGCATCACGCACGCACCGACATTACCGTGCGCGACCTCGCCGTCACCATTGACGAGCCGTCAGAGCGCGGTGGCACCAACGAAGGGGCGACGCCGACCGAAACTCTGGTCTGCGCGCTGATCGGCTGCACAACGGTGGTCTCGCACCGGATTGCGGAGCGTCTCGGCATCGAGCTCTCCGACATGAGCGTCGATGTGGATGCGGATTTCGACCGCCGCGGCGTCATGCAGGAAGAACACCTCACCGTACCCTTCCCGAAAATGGACCTCAGGGTCTCGGTCACCACGTCGGCATCGGAAGAGGATATGGAAACCCTGCAGCGCGACCTCAAGAAGTTTTGCCCGATCTCCAACGTGATCCGCCAATCGGGAACCGAACTCACCGAAACCTGGACAATCACAAGGGCCTGAGGCCAAGGGAGCAGACACCATGTTACGCACCGGTAAGGAACATCTTGAACGCCTGCGCGACGGACGCATCGTCTATATCGGCGGTGAAAAAGTCGATGACGTCACCACGCATCCAGCGTTCGCCCATGCGGCCCAATCGGCGGCGGCGATCTATGACATGAAAGCCGATCCCGCCAACCGCGAGGCACTGGCCTTCGAAGAGGATGGCGAGCTCTTTTCCAACTACTATATCCGCGCCAAGTCGCGAGATGACCTTCGCAAGCGATCCGTGATCCACACGAAGATTGCGGAGCAGACTTACGGGTTTTTCGGACGCTCGCCGGATCATGTCTCGAGCTTCGTTACCGGCATGTCGACGAGTGCGGAAACGCTTAACACCGAGCACGGCGATTTCTCTGGCAACCTGCTCAACTACTACGATTTCATGCGCCGCAACGATACCTATGCGACGTATGCCGTTTTACCGCCGCAGGCGGCACGCGATCCGGAATTCTACCACAAGCAGAATCTGCCCGTGCCGACGCTGCAAGTGGTGCGCGAAGACGATGACGGGGTCGTCATCTCGGGCATGAAGATGCTCGCAACGGGCGCCGTGATCGCCGATGAAATCTGGATCGGCAATGTGATCCCGCTGGCGCCGGATCAGGCGTCTCAGGCAATTACCTGCGCTATTCCCTGCAATGCCGAAGGCTTGAGCCTTTGGTCGCGCAAGCCGATGGAGCCCAACGCGGCGAACGAGTTCGACAGCCCGCTCACGTGGCGGCTCGACGAAACCGACGCCATGGTGCTGTGCGAGAACGTCAAGGTGCCGTGGGAACGGGTTTTCTGCATCAACGATGCCACACATTCCTACCGCATCTACAACATGACGCCGTCGCACTGCTACGGCAATCACCAGTCCAATGTGCGGTTCCTCGCCAAGCTTCGCCTGATTGTCGGGCTCGCCAGCAAAGTGACGCAGTCGACCGGCGCCAACAAGATCCCCGCCGTCTCCGAAACGCTCGGGCGGCTCGCCGCGTGGGAGGCGGGACTTGCGGGCATGATCGCCGGCCAGATCGAGGCGGCTGAAAGCTGGCCCGAAGGCTATCTCACGTTTAACCGGCGCATGATGTATGCCGCTCTCAACTGGTGCACCGAGAACCACTCCGCCGTCGTCGACATCCTGCGCGAACTCTGCGGTGGCGGCGTATTCCAGATGCCGGCCGACGTCACCGTGATGCATGACGATGTCCTGCGCGAGCGTTTCGAAACCTACTGGCAGACCCCGCAGATGGATGCGCTGGCGCGCATGAAACTCTTCCGGCTGGCCTGGGATATGGTCGGCTCCGAGTTTGCCGGACGCCACCAGCAATATGAGAAATTCTACGCGGGCGCCGGTTTCATCGTGCGTGGCCACAGTTTCCGCGAAACCCCCTGGGGCGAACTCGACGGCATCGTCGACGGGCTCATGAGCAGCTATGATGTGCCGAACGCAAATGTTGCGGAGGCAGCGGAATAATGGACGACGAGAGCGCCATCTACGCGGCGCAGGGTTTCGGCAACGCGCTCGGTATCGGTGCAGCGCCGGGGCTTGTCATTGTCGATTTCGTCAATGGCTTTGCCGACCCGGCGCATTTCGGCGGTGGCAACATTCCAGATGCCATCGCCGCGACCGTGCCGCTGCTTGAGCTTGCCCGGTCCAATTCGTGGCCTGTCGCCATGACGCGCATGGTGTTTGCCGACGATGGATCGGATGGCAACATCTTTTCCGCCAAAGTGCCAAGCCTCCGCGGGCTGACCGAAACAAGCCATATCGGCCAGATCGTGCCCGAACTTGCAGCCGAGGCGGGTGAACTCATCGTGCGCAAGCGACATCCGTCGGCGTTCTTCGGCACGGATCTCACGCAGTGGTTGACGGCACGCCGTGTCGACACGTTGATCGTTGCCGGCTGCACCACGTCGGGCTGCATCCGCGCCTCGGTGATCGATGCCATGTGCCATGGTTTCCGACCGGTGGTGGTGAGCAACTGTGTCGGCGACCGGGCGCTCGGGCCGCATGAGGCCAACCTGTTCGACATGGGCCAGAAGTGCGCCGACCTAATGGAGTTCGCCGCGGTTGCCGACCATTTTAAAGGATAAGCCATCATGACCGATTCCATCGGGCACCGCCTCAAGCTCGCCGTTATCGCGCCGTCGACCAATACGTCCGTACAGCCGGAGATGGACGACATGCGCCCGGCCGGCGTGACCAATCATTTCGGCCGCATATTCATTCCGGACGACCCGATCCGCAGCGATGCGGATTTCGAGCAACTGCTCGTCAACATCCGCGCGTCCATGGAAAGGACTATCGAGGAAGTCATCACCTGTGACCCCGCGCGGCTCGTCATGGGCATGTCGTCTGAAACCTTCTGGGATGGCGCAGAAGGCGCCAAGCGGCTGGAAAAGGAAATGAGCAAAGTGGCGGGCGGGCGCCCGGTCTCCATGGGGTCGGACGCGGTCAACGAGGCGCTGAAATGCTTCGGCGACATCAAGCGCATCGCCGTCGTGACCCCCTACACACCGGCAGCGGACAAACGAGTTATCGGATATTTCGAAGATTGCGGTTTCGAGGTCGTGGCGCTCGAAGGCCTCAAATGTTCAAGCCCGGTGCAGATCGCGCATACCTCCGAACGCGTGCTGCGCGATGCGATGCTGAAGATCGACGATCCGTCCGTCGAAGCCATCGTGCAGGTCGGCACCAACCTCGCCTGCGCGCGTCTTGCCGGCATCGCCGAGTTCTGGCTCGACAAGCCGGTCGTCGCCATCAACACGGCGATCTACTGGCACGCCCTGCGCGCCAGCGGCGTTGAGGACAAGGTGCAGGGCTTCGGATCGCTTCTGGCGGAGTACTAGCGCTCATGCGCATTCATGTTGAACGGTTCGACCGGGAGTTCGCACCTGCTGGCAAGGTGCGGAGTCTACGCGCTGTTCGCGGAAACAATCCGATTTGAGGCACATCACATGTCTGGCGCCCAACACAGGCATTTGACGCAGGCGGCACCATCTATCTTGAGAGCGTGCTACTTCGCCGTGACGAGGCGACAGCCAAAGTCGCAGGCAACTAGGTTGAGCAGGTGTGCATTTCGCCGCGCCCACGCACCGGTGTCCAGGTCGTCCGCAAGCTTGTTCAATCCCTCGGACGCGTCGCCGATCGCCCAGAAAGAAGACATTGCGGCCTGGATCCCGGGATAGAGATAAGCCTCGGGCCGCCGCCAATAGGCCTACAAGAACCCGTCAGTACAGTCGTGCGGAACTGGAACGGAGGAAATCTCCACTGACCCAAGCCACTTCTCATATGCCATCATCCCCGGCATCTGCGTCTCGTCGAGCGCCATAAGTTCTGGAATATAGTCCTCAATCCAGAACCCCCAAAACGAAGGATCGAATGTCAGCACGACCACACAGCCCCGCGTCACGCGACGCATCTCCTTGAGGCCCTTCTCCCTGTCGACCCAATGGTGGACCGTCAGGACCGCCATCGACGCATCGAAGGTATTGTCGTCGAAGGGCAAGTCTTCCGCACACCTCTGGATGACCGGGGCCGCTGACGCACCGCGTTGCCGGATCATTTCCTCCGAAGGCTCGACAGCCGTAACCTGCCGGTCGGCGGGCTCGTAGGAGCCTGATCCAGCGCCAACATTCAGGACACTTTCCGCGGACCCCAAGGCCCTTCCGATCAGCATTGCAATCCGGAAGTCGGGTTTCCTGAGATCGGAGTAATTGATACCGATCTTATCGTAGGAAGTGCGCATGGTGCCGAGTATCATAAGCCAGCAAAATTGTCTCGACGTGCACGTCCCGCCCGCACAGCCGCCACCTCACCGCAGCTTCTCCGATGACGGCTTCGGGTCGTCTTGGGTAGAGATCTCCACGACTTCCGCCGGATTTCCCAATGCGTCGACAGCGGCATCACTTGAACGGCCGGACATCGTGGTCACTCGTACGTAACACGCACTTGGCCAGGCATCTTGAGCAAAGAAAAACAGAGCTGTCGCTCCAGACAGGTCGCCGGGCAACATCTTCTCTGAGCGGAGGATGGCTGAAAACTGCTCACGCAATGCCCCTGCACCACCGGCAATCTCACCGGAGCTTGCTTCAAATTGAGAACCGGCTTTTTCATCCAACAGATCTATTTCCGCTCTATCCCACCCAAGATTCTGACATGCCTGCCCGAGATGCGGATGGACATAGCAGAGCCCGCTCATGCCGTGGTGGGCAATGCTATGAACCACACTGCGAAGTCGCTTCATGCTCAACATCAGATCAAACTACAGGGGTGCTCTTGAACTCGCCATACACATCCGGTCTCATTTGGTTCATAAATGCTCTTGTGCGGTCAGTAGAATTGACGGCTAGAAGGCATAGGAGTATGGGCCGCTGTGCTCAAGCTGCCTGAGCACCCTCCAACTTCGGGCGCTTACAAGCCGCGCGCAACTGGGGAATGGTACGCCCGAAGCCGACCCACGCCACCCCGCCTCCGCAAGACAAACCTACAAAGCCTGGATGAACGACAACCTTGAAATTCGCGAAAACCTTCCCGGCGACGCAGCCGGGATCGATGAGCTGTATGTGACCGCATTCCCGGACGAGGATCTTTTTCCGCTTGTGAGGCCGCTTCTGGACTTGGGGCAGAGCGTGATATCGCTGTTGGGGTTACGTGAAAACTCGATCGCCGGACATATCATCTTCACGCTTTGCCGCGTCGAAGGAGGAGAAGATACCGTCGCCCTTTTGGCTCCGCTTGCGGTCGCGCCAGCTTTGCATAATCAGGGAATTGGAAGCGCGCTGGTTCAGACGGGTTTCAATCATCTGGAACAGATAAGCATCGATCATGTCTTCGTTCTAGGCGACCCGGCTTACTACGGTCGCTTTGGCTTCAAGACGGAGGATAAAGTCGCTACGCCGTATCCATTGCCAATAGAATGGCGTGGAGCCTGGCAGTCCATGCACCTGCGCGATGGCGGCGCGACGCCTGAGGGAAAACTGCTCGTGCCGGAGCCATGGCGCGACATTGCGCTGTGGACTTCCTGACCCTGCGATACACCCGACAAGAGATGTTCGAAGTACAGCCCGTTCTGGCCTCTTTCAACAGCACCGGCAAGAGCGTGCCATGATCCTGAAACGATCATGGAAGGCAGGGTGTTTGACTCGATTTTCGCAGGTGCGTAGACATGAATCGCCGATGCTTGGCATCGCGGCAGATGCACCAGTGACAGTCAACTTCACGCTGACGAGGCAGGGTTTTTGTGACGGATGATCCGGCTACCGCGCCTCGGCAGGACCTAACCCTCCTTACAATTCCGGCAACGTTCGTACTTTTGTGGAGCAGCGGGTTCATCGTTGCCAAGATTGGTCTCGCGCACGCTGAAACGTTGACTTTCCTCGCCCTGAGATACGGTGTCGTCACACTGCTGATGGCCGGCGTCGCAGTTGCCATGCGCGCGCCATGGCCGAAGAGCTGGCGCGATGTTGGCCATATCGCCGTTGCCGGAGCGTTGCTCCAGGCGCTTTACTTCGGCGGCGTCTGGCTGGCCATGGGTCTGGGGGTTGGCGCCGGAGTGGCCGCGCTGATTGTCTGCATGCAACCCATGCTCACGGCCGCCGTCGTTGGGCCTCTGCTTGGTGAACGCGTAACGCGGCGTCAATGGCTGGGCCTGATCCTCGGCTTCGCCGGCGTTGCCCTGGTGGTGGCGCACAAGCTGGCGCTGGGTTTAGGCAGCACCGTAGGAATGGCTTGGGCGTTCGCGGGATTGATCGGCATTACCTTCGGCACGATTTACCAGAAGAAATTCTGCTCCGGGATGGACCCGCGCACAGGCTCCGCCATCCAGTTTTTCGTGGCGGCACTGCTGATAAGCCCGCTTGCGCTGATGTTTGAGGACGGAGTGATTCACTGGACGCCGGGTTTCGTCGGGGCGCTGGCCTATGTGGCCGTGTTCCTGTCGTTGGTCTCAATGGTTCTGTTGACCGTAATGATCCGGCGCGGGGCCGTGTCGCGCATGACCGGCATGTTCTTCCTTGTGCCGCCAATGGCGACGCTGCTGGGTTACCTGATACTTGATGAGCCGGTTGGATTGATGGCGCTTGGCGGCATGGCAGTGGCGGTTGTCGGCGTCGCATTGGTGGTTGCACCGGAACGAACGGCCTAGGTTGGTTCAATGTTTCCCCCAGTCTGCGGTAAATCGGGTTTTCAGCTGCCGAGAACACAGGATAGTGCGTTCTTTGCCGAATTCCGGGCGGAAACCATGGTCAGCGACACCCAAATCGCACAGACTGCGGGCGCGTTGCCGGATGGTCTTGTGGTCGGCGGTTCAAACTAAGCGGGATGCGCGCTCAGACATGCTCTACGAACTCTTCGCCATTGAGCCGGTGACGCCGTCCAAAGGCATGGGGCGGATGTTTCCCAATGCCGTGATTGCCATTCGTGCAACCGGGGCCGAGCGCGAATGGAACCGCACACGGAGGACGATCTTATGACGACATCCGATGCGCCCGAATCCCATCAGGAATATGACGACGACCTGACCGCCTTGTTGCAAGCGATGTGGAGTGAAGGCTTCATGTCGCCCGGGGGGGCACGGGAGAAGTGGACCGCGTCCTTGACGACCTCGACCTCACCGGTCTCGCCGCACTCGATCTGGGATGCGGTCTTGGTGGTGCAACAGTGCATATCGCCCGGCAGTACGGAGTGGCATCCATCGTCGGCATCGACATCGAGGACAATCTGATCGAGGCCTGCATGGACCTGGCATCGCGTGCCGGACTAAAAGAAAGGACGCAGTTCATCGAGGTCGAGCCTGGGCCCCTGCCCGCCGCCGATGCGAGCCTCGATCTGGTGTTCAGCAAAGACTCGATCATTCATATCGCAGACAAACATGCGCTCGCATGCGACATCTTTCGGTGTCTCAAACCGGGCGGCTGGTTCGCCGCGAGCGACTGGCTGGCGGGCTACACAAGCACGCCGTCACCGAAAATGCAGGCCTATATCGAGGCCGAAGGGCTGGATTTCGGCCTCGCCTCGGCCGCTGTTTACGAGGCGGCACTCGGGGCCGCGGGCTTTGTCGACATCCGTATCGCCGACCGCAACCCGTGGTACAGGCAGGAAGCGCGGCGGGAACGGGACAATTTGAAAGGGACCCTTTATGCGGGCCTCGAATCCGCCGTGGGCAAGGAATTCCTGGAGCATCAGATCGATGTCTGGGAAAAAATGATCGTTGTTCTCGACCGGGGCGAACTCAGACCGACCCACCTCAGAGCGCGCAAACCTTAAGCCGCTTTAGCAACGGAACATGAAAGAGTGAGCGGGTCGTGGCGATCAACACGGCGATCCACTGGCAAGCGCGGCATCGGCGAGAAGGTGCACCGGTTCAGATCACTTCTTGTGGAATACCGGCCCGCATTGCCCCTGCCATAATTCCGTGTAACGATCGCGCGCTTCAAGAGGTGCATTTGGTTCGATGACCGGTTTTGGGAGATTTCTCACAGCTCTGGCGATTGCCGTGTTTGCGCTGCTCAGCAGCGCCGGTGACCGCGCCGCCTATGCAGGCATGGAGATTTCCGGACCGGCCGGCGAGCGTGTACCGGGTGGGCGCATCGTGCCGCGCGGCGCCAAGTTCACAGTGACGTTTTCAAGCGACGACCTCAACGCGACATATCACGTCATCTCCGATGCGGTTTATTCCGGCGGCGCGGCGTATGTGAACGAGACGATCGATCCGCGGAGCGTCGAAATCGATACGGCATATTACGCTCGTATCACTGGAAACGCGGCGATCACGCGCATTGAGCTTTATCTGACGCACAATGCGCCGGGTGCGACGGGGGGGCCGTACCCGGATCTCGAAATCGTTCAATCAGAAAACATATGGGTCCTCAACGACCTCGCACGTTTCGCCGGTGCACTCCAGATCCTCAACGAAGGAAGCATCCATGTGGATCGCGAGATCCGCTATCAGGTGAATCTCTCAGATGAAATTCTGAACTTCGCGCGCGGAGATCAACCGTTCACGCCCGATAATTTCTGGATCTATCTGGCGCGCCTTGGCGGCACGGTGGAAACCGGCATCCCGATCGGGGAAAGTGCCGCATCGGTCGCGCGTCCGGGTATCGGCGGGCTGATCCGCGGCGCGCAGGAACTCTCCGCGCTGGCACCGGAAGCCGGCCTTTACGAATTGCGCCTGCAAGTGGGCGACCATGGCCTGATTTACGCTTCGGCGCGGTTTGAAGTGCTGCCGGAAGAGCTGGCACGCGAGCAGCCGACCTGGGAACCGCCGGTTCCGCTCGACCTCGGTTTCACGCGAGAGGCGCGCCTGCCGAACGGACACAGCTACCGCCTCGGCGAGCCCGTACGTATAGAGATCGCCTGGACCCGCAACGCCCCGGACGTACCCGACCCGCCGGACTGGTTTCGCGTCAACAGTACGGTCGCCCTCGTCTCTCCGGGTTTCATCGCACAGGGGTGCGTAACGGGAAATCTCGAGATCCCCTATCACCTCGCGCCTACGATTGATCTTGAGCGCGAGGCGCCCAATCTCTTCGCCACGACGCTCGACACGTCGCAGATGCCGGTCGGCCAATATCAGCTCGCGGTGCTCGGCGACAACGATTACGAGGAATCAAATTCCTCCGATCTGCCGCTGGAGGAAATTCTCGAGTTTGAAATACTGCCACCGCCGGGCGGGGGGCTTCTTACATATGCGCGCAGCGGCGACCGCCATCAGGGCTACTCGTACGAAATCGGCCTCACCGGAGCGCTGCCCGCCAGCCTCGACGAGGTCTGGGCGCGCATCCTGCGGCCCGCCGCGCAGACCTCCGGCGGCGCAATTCTGCCCGAACGCAACTGGATCTCTCAAAGTTTATCCGATGGTGAAACCCGGATCATGCGCGGGGGCCGCTCGTTCATCGATCAGGAACTCCAGCTGATCGGCCGGTTCGGCTGCGGCAATGCGCGACGCGATTGCGGCGATGTTATTCTCGACCGCGTTGTGCTTCCAGCAGAAGACGAAAGCGTTCCAGAGGAAGTCAAGCGCCGGCTCACGGTAAGCCCGGCAACGCTTGGCGTTCAGCAGACATGGCCCCTGCTGACATCCGATCCGGTCGAGATCTGCCCGCGCGAACTGCAAGAACCCGGCGATTACCAGTCTCCGCCTTTCCTTGCCGTCGAGGCGGCCGGCTTTCCGCGCGAGCCGGTTCCCGGCCTGCCGGTCACCATGGCGTTCCGCATCGAGAACGTCAGTCAGCTTGCCGCCGCCAGCGTGGATCTCGCCTTGACGCTCGCCGACCCTCGCAGTGAGCGTGCGCCGAAGGATCTCGAACACCATGGCAACCTTTGCGCCCCGCTCGGCGGCGGCCAGTTTCACTGCTCGCTCGGCGATATGGCACCGGGGGCGGTCGCCGATCTCGAGTTCACGGCCGAAACACCGATGACCGGTGCCATTATCTGGGCGGCGGATCTTGCCAGCGCCGGCGATCTGGGGGCATCAGTTGCGCATGGTGGGCTGATCGGCGCCCGCGCGCCGCCACGCATCGTCGATGCCGTGATGCTCAACGATCAGCAGCGCGTTGAGTATGAGACCGCCTCCTATCCCTATCCTGCAGGCGCCAACGCGGATGGCAATGACACGCGCTATCTGCTGATCGTCGGTCACAATCTGCCGCAGCATCCGCGCGACCGCATCGGCGTAACCGACACGGCAACCATCGGCTACACCTTCCTCGCCTTTCCCGACACAAACAATCCGCACTATCAGGAATGGTTCTCAAACGGCTGGAGGCGGTTTTATGAAACACGGGACACCGGTGCAGCGCGTGCCCGCGCCGAGGAAGACGGTTATGACGCGGTGCTGGTGCGCGCCGACCTTCTGAGCGGCGTTATGCCCGGGCGGCACACGCTCACCATCACACACGGGCGCCGGGATCTTGAGGCAAGCGGCCACTGGGCCCTCCTATTCGGTGAACTTTCGGCAAGGTTTGAATTTGTACGTTTGCTCGAGGGGGGCGGCTTCGATGTTCTCCAGCACGCCTACACACCCGAACGCATTTATCTGGCCGTTGAGCCCAACGTGCGTCTGCCGGTCAACGAGATCCCCGTGCACCTCAACCTGGAGGATCTCGCTCCCGGCGGCGGTGAAATCGACCTCGTTGCGCGACGCAGCGAACTCGGCGGCGGAAGTATCTATCTCGCCGGTCCTCTCGACCTGCACAAGGCAGGCGCGGCGGCGGTGTTTTCCGGCGGTACCGCTATTGCATCGGCCCGTGGGCGCGACGAACCAGGCCTGCTTCAGGCGCGCATCGATGAAAACTTCGTCTTCGAAACCTTCCGGCTGCCCATCGATCCAGTCGTCGCCTCCGTTGCCGTTGGCACAACGCCGGGCGCCGGGGAGCACAGCTGGTTGTGGCGCGACGCTCTCAACCGGGCCGCGACCTGCAAAGATGATGTGAGCGTCACCGACTGGGCGGTGTTGACGCAGTCACAGTCGGAGGAAATCTGGAACCTCATCGTGCTCACCACGAGCGATCATTTCCCCGGCCAATCGGTCACGTTTGGCCATCACGCGGCAACGATCCTGATGCGCGACATGTTCACCGGCATTACCGAACGCCAACTGCGGCGGCTTGAGTGGACGCGCAATACGGCCCCAGCCGTGCGCGGCCTCGTAGACTATATGCACCCGCGCGCCCATCAGCGCGGGCAGCCGCTGCTGCGCATGAAGGTCAACCGCCTCGACGGTACGGAAACCGAATACCGTTATGCGATCCTCAACGATACCGAATGGCTTGCCGAACAGAACGGCACCAGCGAGGCGGCCATCGAGGCCTGGCAGGAACGCGCCACGGTCTCGGCGATCGACAAGCTGATTGCGGCGGCGAACGAAACCCTTGAGCTGGCGCGCGAGGCGGGCGACTGCGAGGTCGAAGATCTGGTGCGCATGACCGGTTTTAACTTCGAGCCGGTATCCGAACGGGTGAAGGCCGAGCTCGTGACCCTTGCCGAAGCGGTATCCGGCAGCGGCAGCCGGTCCGCCGTCTGGGTGCCGGACCTCTCAGCGCGCTTCTGGATCGATCAGGTCGCGCCGCTGGCTGAAGCCGTGCGCCGTCAGCAGCAGATCTCCGACACCGATACCGACCTGACGCTGGCCGCCGTGACACTCCTCACGCTTCCCTTCATGCTGGCGGAAAATGCGGCCGTCATGCTGGTCACCTTCGCTATCGATCTCATCGATCTCGGGGTCTCGACCGCAAGCGAACTCAGCCAGTATTTCGCCAGCCAGACCGAGGTTGCGTTCGCGTCCGGCGCGGCGGTGACACTCGGCGACGCGCGCCATACTCAGGCACTTGAAACCGCCAAAGGTTGGGCCAGCACGTCTTTCGGTATCGGCACGGCAGCGTTCGGCGTCATCACCGGCGGCCTTGAGGTGCTGCCGAGAATCGCCGCGCTTCGCCGCGTCGCACGCGGCCGCCATGTCGCCCGCACGGTCGAGGGGGCGGCAAGCCTCGAAACGCTCAGGCCTGTGGACCTTCAGGATTTCGGCGCGTTTGCGATCAGTTCGCGCATGCGGGCGCAAGAAGCGGGGCTTGAAACACTCACCGACATTGAGCGGCGTTCGCTGGCGCTGGTTGACGAGTATGCAACGGTCAATCAGGCAACACGGCTGCTGCCGGAACCGGACCTGCCGGCGGCCGGGTTGGTCGATTCTTCCGCGCCGTCCGCTCCGATCCGCTTCGATCCGGGCGCCCGGGACGACCTTGCAACCGCACGCCCACCGCCCGGCGGGCGCATCGAGACGCCCCAGGCGGGGGGCGATGTTCCCAACGCGCTTGAAACGCGCGCTCCCCCAAACGCAGAAGTGCATTTCACCGGCGCAAACGAATTGCCCGGCAGCCTGCCACTCGGCGAGCGCCTTGGCGGCGGCTATACCAGCGAAGTATTCGCGCATGGCGACGATCCGGAAAACCTCGCCGTTCGTATCACCTACTTCCGTGAGAGCTCGCCCGCTGCCGCACTTGACAGCTTCGGCGATCAGGCGTTGCGGACACGGGTGCGTTCGGACCATGTGCGGCCGGTACGTATTCACGAAGCTCACGACGTGCCGGGCGGCGAGTTCCGCGGGCAGATTATTACCCGTGTCAGTGTGGTTGAGCGCATGCCGGAGACGGCACAGCAAACCCTCGCGCGCCAAGGCGGCCAAATGAGCATCGCGCAGATGATGGCGTTCGAAGGCGCTATGCGCGACATCAACCGCCAGGGGCTCGTGTGGCTCGACAACAAGTGGGACAATTTCGCCTTCGTGCCTTCTCCGCAAGGCGGCGGGCGCATCGAAGTTGTGATCATGGATCCCGGTGGCATCGCCCCTGTACGCGCCAGCGCAAGTTCCAGTGCCGCCGACATCGCCCGCCGGATCCAGCTGCGCATCAATGGCGATTTTGCCACGCACAACCCGGACTTCGCATGGATCGGCAATCCGGTGCTGCGAACCTCGGTTCGTCAGGAAGGCATCATGGCAGACTTCGGCGACGCCTTCGATTATGGCGCCATGGGTATTCCAGGTCGCGAACAGCTCATATTCAATGCCCGTTCGGGCAACGATTTTGAGGTTGTCGTACCACTTCTGGATGCAGCGGAATAGGCAGGATTGCAGGCAATGACTTCTGACTCTCAGGCCGTGTTCGCGGCGGCACGTGAAGTCGATTTCACCGAGATACCGGTGATTGACGCAGGCGCCCTGATGACACCGGACGGCATGGAGGACGTCGCTAAGGCGATCCATCAGGCAGCAACCCGGGTCGGCTTCTTCTATCTCGCAAATCACGGCATCGAGGCGCATGTAACCGATCGGGCGTTTGCCGTGGCGCGTGCGTTTTTCGACCTCCCCGAAGAAGCCAAGCAGACCATCGCCATCGATACGGATCAGCGCGGCTGGATGGCAAGCGGCATGTCGACAATGGAAGGGGCGGCGACCTGGGACCTGAAGGAAGTGTTCTTCTGGGGCCTGGAGCTTGCGCCCGATCACCCGGATGTTCTTGCCGGCAAGCCGCTCATGGCCGTCAACAAGTGGCCCGACGCGGTGTTTCCCGAACTGAAGCGCGATCTCCTCCCTTACTACGATGCTGTCTGCGGTGTCGCGCGCCACGTGTTGCGCGCCATCGCTGTGGGCTTCGGTGCACCAAGGAACTTTTTCGACAAACGCTACGACACCCCATTGGCGCGCGGGCAGCTTGTCTATTACCCGACTTCAGAGCGGACCCATGAGGCCGAGCAGCGCTTCGGCGTGGCGCCGCATTCGGATTTCGGCGTGCTGACATTCCTGCTTCAGGACGACAGCGGCGGGCTTCAAATAAGAAACCGCGCCGGTGAGTGGATCGCCGCGCCACCCGTTCCCGATACGCTCGTGTGCAATATCGGCGACCTACTGCAGCGCTGGACGAACGACCGCTTCGTTTCAACCGAGCACCGGGTGATCAACCGGTCGGGGCGCAAACGCTATTCGATCCCGGTGTTTTTCGATCCCGGTACAGACGCGGTCATCGACCCGCGCGATCTCAACCTGCCGACGGGCGAAGCGCCGCGCCATGAGCCGGTACGTACCGGCGACCACATCGCCGGGCGAAACCGCAAGGCGTTCGCGCAATATAGATCCTGAGACGTGTCTGACGGTTCTCTGGCCAGCCTAATTGCACTAGTGTTTCGACAAAGCTTGCGGAACAACGCCTGAAGGGTGGTTTAATGGACGCGTCGATCACACCGGAACAAGCGGCTGAGCGAGAGGAGTTCTATGGCCGGCTCACGCCGGGTCACATGGCGCCTTTGTGGGAAGTCCTGAAAGACCTTGTGCCGCCGGAACCAAAGTCGAAGGCGGCGCCGCATTGCTGGCACTACAAGGACATTCGCCCGTTGCTGCTCGAATCGGGCGCGCTTGTTACGGCGGAAGAGGCGGAACGCCGGGTTCTGATCCTGGAAAACCCGGCCCTGCCCGGCCAGTCGCGCGCCACTGGCACAATCTATGCCGGTGTTCAGCTGATCCTTCCCGGCGAGACAGCACCCGCGCACCGGCATACCCCGTCAGCATTGCGATTTTTGATGGAGGGAGAAGCGGGCTTCACCGCGGTCGGCGGCGAGCGCACGACCATGCGCAAGGGCGATTTCATCATCACGCCGTCATGGGCCTGGCACGACCACGGCAATGAGGGCGATGGCCCGGTGGTGTGGCTCGACGGCCTCGACATTCCGATCGTCGCGTTCTACGAAGCGGGCTTTGGCGAAGGCTACAACGATGCACGCCACAGTCTGGTGCGGCCGGAGGGCGATTCGATGGCTCGGTTCGGGTCCGACCTTTTGCCGATGGATCCCGTGGAGCGATATGGCAAGACATCGCCGATCTTCAATTACCCCTATGAGCGGACCCGCGAGGCGCTGACCGTGGCCGCCAAAGGCGAAGTACCCGACCCGCATCTGGCAACGACGCTGCGCTACGCCAATCCGATGGATGGCGGCTGGGCAATGCCGACAATCGCAAGCTGGGTCACGTATCTCTCGGCCGGCCAGGAAACCGCGCGGATGCGCTCGACCGACGGTGTCGTGATCGCCGTCGCGGAAGGTACGGGTCAACTCACGGCAGGCGGCGAAACTTTCAGCTTCTGGCAGGACGACGTTCTCGTCGCCCCGAGCTGGGCGTGGCGAAGCGTCAAGGCGTCGAGCGAATGCGTCCTGTTCTGTTTCTCCGACCGCTCCGCACAGGAGAAGCTCGGCCTGTTCCGCGAAGAGCGTTCAGCGGTCTGATTCAGGCCCGTGCGGCAACCGTTGCCGCCGCTTCCCCGACGATCCGCTCATAGATCGCCGCATCCGTTGCGCCCTCGCTGCCGATGGCGACAACGTTCGAGGCCTCCGACAGCCCAAGTGCGGATGCCAGTTCCGGATCGTTACAGGCCGCGACAAGGCCGGCGATTGCCGCGCAGCCACTTTCGCCGGATACGATGGCCCTGTCGCCGCCCAGCCCGCGTGCCAGAAGCCGCATGGTCTCAGGCGCGGCGTCTTCGCCGAGCGTAATGACATCGTCGCTCGCAGCCTTCAGTATCGGCCAGGCGATGGGCGAGACCTCGCCGGCGGCAAGGCAGGCCATGACCGTCTCGATGTCGCCGCGCACGGGCACCAGCGCGCCCGCCTCGATGGACCTGTAGATGCAGTCGGCCTTGGCCGGTTCTACAATAACGATGCGCGGACGCGCACTCCCGAGAACCTCCCACAGATGCGCCTCAACGGCTGCGGCAATGCCGCCGACCCCACCCGGCACGAAGACATGGCTGATCGGCCGTTCGCCCATCTGATCCATGAACTCCTGCACCATCACTGTGTATCCCTGCATGACGAGCCGCGGAATGCGCGTGTCGCCACCGCCCGATGTGGTATCCGCGACAAGCACACGACCGAGCCGATTGGCATCTTCGCCGCACTGGCGAACGGAATCGTCGTAGTTGCCTTCGACACGCACGATCTCGGCGCCGTAACCGGCGATTTCCGCCTCACGGGCTTCACTGACGTGGCCGTGCAGATAGATGACGCAGCGGCACCCGAACATGAAAGCGCCCCAGGCAACGGAGCGGCCGTGATTGCCATCGGTTGCGGACGTTACCGTGACATTGCACACAAGCTCGCGATGGGCGCCGCGAAGAAGCTCGGCCGACGACACATCCGGCAGACCGTGCCCGTCAGTAAGATGCGCCTGCAACATGCGCAGAACCGCATAGGCACCGCCGAGCGCCTTGAAGCTGTGCAGCCCGAACCGCTTGTCCTCGTCCTTGTAGTGGATACCGCCAAGTCCTAGCTGCGCGGCGAGCCCCGGCAAGTCGATCAGCGGAGTTGCCCGGTAGCCCGGCCAGGTGGATATCTCGCGCTGCGCCACCTCAAACTCAGACAAACTCAGAACATCGCGTTCGGCCTGACCATAAGGTTGCGCCGGGTCGGCTGACGGGTTGTGAACATGTCGGGCGGCGTAAGCGGTGGCATCCATGGGCTCGGTCCTTGTCTGAAACGCGTGTTCGAGGTCGCGATAATAGGTCGCCAACGACAGGTTTTTTCGTCATAGTTACATCAAGTTTCGGGTTATTTTCGCAAAGTTCGAAAATTTCTGGAGATTCTTATGATCGAGCTGGACGGTTTTGACGTCAAACTGCTCAACCTGATGCAACGGAACAACCGGCTGACCGCTGAGGAACTTTCAACGCAGGCCGGGCTGTCGCCATCTTCGTGCCAGAGGCGCATTGCCCGCCTGCGCCGCGAAGGCGTCATCGCCGCCGACATTTCGGTGGTTTCACCTAAAGCCGTCGGGCGTCATCTCACAATGGTGGTAGAGGTCACGCTCGAGCGCGAGAATCCGGACCTCATCAGCGCTTTCAAACGCTCCATGGCGCAGACCGAAGAAGTCATGCAGTGTTACTATGTTACCGGTAATGCGGACTTTATTCTGATCATCACGGCGCGGGACATGCCGCACTACGAGGAGTTCACGCAGCGATTTTTCTTTGAAAACCCGAACATCCGCCGCTTCGACACAATGGTCGTCATGGATGCGGTGAAACGCGGCCTGCACGTGCCGATCAGTTCGCCGTAGACAGGCATCAACCGTCGAGGGATGTCAGCACCGTGTCGAACCGCTCAAGCGCCCAATCCACATCGTCGCGGCCGATAACGAGCGGCGGCGCGATACGGATGGAGTGTTCGTGGGTGTCCTTGCACAAGATGCCCTTGTCGCGAAGCGCCTCGCAGTAGCGCCGCGCGCCACCGGCGGCGGGGTCGAGTTCCACGGCAATCATCAGACCGCGCCCGCGAATTTCCTTCACGGCATTCGCACGGATATCTTCAAGACCGGCCTTGAAATAGGCGCCCTGCTCGGCGGAGTTTTCAACCATGCCTTCCTCAACCAGCACTTTCATGGCGGCGCGCGCAACGGCGCAGCCGAGCGGGTTGCCGCCGAAGGTGGAGCCGTGCTCGCCGGGTTTCAGAACGCCGAGCACTTCGGTGTTCGACAACACCGCGGAGACCGGATAAAAGCCGCCGGCGAGCGCCTTGCCGACAAGCGTCACATCCGCTTCGACACCTTCGTGTTCTTCAGCAAGCAGTTTGCCGGTGCGGCCCAGTCCTGTTTGTATTTCGTCGAGGATCAGCGTCACATTGTTCTCGGTGCACAGCTCACGCACACGCGCGAAATACCCCTCGGGCGGAATGATAACACCGGCTTCGCCCTGGATCGGTTCGGCGAGAAAACCGACCGTGTTCTCCGTAATCGCGGCTTCGAAGGCTGCAATGTCGCCAAACGGCACGACGCGGAAACCGGGCGCGAAGGGTCCGAAACCACTTCTTGCCACCGGGTCCGTGCTGAAGCCGACAATGCCAAGTGTGCGGCCGTGGAAATTGTTGCGGCAGACGATAATTTCAGCTTGCCCATCAGGCACGCCCTTCACTTCATAGCCCCATTTGCGTACCGCCTTGACGGCGCTCTCGACCGCTTCGGCACCGGAGTTCATCGGCAGCACCTTGTGCGAGCCGGTGAGCCCGGCAATCTCTTCATAAAAGAGCGCAAGCTGATCGTTGTGGAACGCCCGCGACGTCAAGGTGAGCTTGCCCGCCTGTTCCACCATCGCGGCAATAATTTTAGGGTGACAATGACCCTGATTGACTGCGGAGTAGGCGGACAGCCCGTCCATATAACGGTTGCCGTCAACGTCCCATACCCAGATCCCCTCGCCGCGATTGAGCACCACGTTCAGCGGTTTGTAGTTATGGGCGCCGAGTCGCATTTCCGTTGAGATCAGGTCAGTGGCGAGGTCGGTCATGGCAGGGTTCCTTCGGTTTCTCAAGCAGCTCAGAGGGCGGCGTGGGCGAGCGGCGCCCGGTCCATGATGCGTCGGCCGAACAGCGATTCAACAAGCTCGACCAGAATAAGAGCACTTTTGCCCCGGTCATCAAGGAACGGGTTCAGCTCAACAATGTCGAGCGACGACACAAGCCCCGCATCGTTGAGCATTTCCATGATGAGATGAGCTTCGCGGTAGGTTGCGCCGCCGGGAACAACAGTTCCGACACCCGGCGCAAGCGAGGGGTCGAGAAAGTCGACATCGAGGCTGACATGCAGGAGGCCGTTACAAGCGGCCACTTCGTCGAGGATGCGCTGCAACGGTGCAGCGACGCCGGTTTCGTCGATCATGCGCATGTCGACGACATTGACGCCACGCTCGCGGACCAGTTCGCGCTCGCCGCGGTCAACGGAGCGGATGCCGAACAGATGAAACCTTGTGGGGTCGACACCGGCACGCTCTTTGTCGCCGAATACGCTCGCCAGTCCCGCTTCGCCGGTCAGAGCTGCGACCGGCATGCCGTGCATATTGCCGGACGGCGAAGTTTCCGGCGTGTTGAAGTCCGCGTGCGCGTCGAGCCAAAGCACAAACAATTCACGGCCCACATCGCGGGCATGGCGGGCCATGCCTTCAACGGTGCCCATCGACAAGGAGTGGTCGCCGCCAAGAAAGATCGGCAGCGCTTCTGTTGCGGCCACTTCATGCGTCCGCTCCGCGATGGTGCGGGTCCAGGCTGCGATATCGCGGAAGTTGCGGGTGTTGCCCTGTGGCGCGTTTTCGTTTTCACCGAGTAGATCGCGGCGCGGCGAGACGTCGCCGAGATCGTCAACGCGATAGCCAAGTTCGCGAAGACGCTGCGGCAGGCCGGCAGTGCGTAGGGCGGCGGGACCCATCACGGCGCCGGCAACGCCCGCGCCCTCTTGTACGGGCAGGCCGAGCAATGAAATGGGTTTGGCTTCAGTGCGATCTTCGGCGCGGCTTGTGCGCGTTCTGGTAAATGACACGACCGTCATATGAGTGCTCCATTGTGCGGTATGTGCCGGGGACCGGCTTCGTCTGCATCTATATGACGGCTCGCCATGCCGCCTTAAAGACGAAAAATCGTCGATATGTCGGCAAATTTGTGCATTATGGAGGTAATAATCGCCATATTGGTGGACTTAATGGATGATATCGACCACAGACTCCTTGCCCTTCTGCGCACGGATGCGCGCCAGCCCGTGGCGTCTCTGTCGGCGGCCCTTGGCGTATCGCGCTCCACAGTCAAGGCGCGAATGGACAGGCTCGTCGAAACCGGTGTCATTCAGGGTTTCACAATCGTTCTTCAGGCTGAGCAGGCACAAAACGCGGTCCGCGCGGTCATGCTGGTCGAGGTTGACGGCCGAGCCGCGGACCGGGTCATGCAGCGGCTTCGCGGCTTTCCCGAAGTGCGAACGCTGCAAAGCACCAACGGCCGCTGGGACATGGTGGCACTGATCGAGACCGCGACTTTGACGGAGTTCGACGAAACGCTGCGGCGCGTCAGGTTGCTCGACGGCATCTCATCGACGGAAACCAGCATTCTTCTGTCGTCTCACAAGGGCGGCACCTTCTCGCTCCCCTGACGACCGGGCATTCCGGACCCGCCGGCCGAAACAAATGAAACCCGTTTCCTCGCATTTGGAAACGGTGCCGAAACACATGCGCCCCACCTGATTGCAAACGGTGCCTACCGCGACGTCAATCACGAGAGACGGGAGATCACAGCCATGAGCCATTCCTACAGCGCCGGCCTCGCGCCGGTTTTACCAGGACACCGTTTCAGCATCGCAGGAGTGGCCGAGATCGCGGCCCGGGTGCACCACTCAGCGCGTAAGTTCGCTGAACGCATCAGGATCCGCAGGCGCGAGCGCGCCATGTTCGATGTCCTGCAATCTCTCAACAACCGCACATTGGCGGACATAGGCATCCGCCGAGCCGCCATTGATGTAGTGGCCTACAAAGTCGTACGGCAGCCCGGCAGCGCCCGCGGCAAGTCATACAGATAACGCCGGTCTCCAGCTGAATAGTTCAGCATTTGCGGTTTGCCACCACCACCCATCAAACGTTTCCGTATGAAGGGGAAAGGGGCTATGTTTCGCGATCTTGTGGAGACGGTGCCTGCGTGTGAAGTGAGCCAGAGCTTAAGCGGAAGGACGACGGGCCATGGCAAAAAAGAAGACCGAGCCATCTGGCATGCCGGTCGCGCCGGCGTCCGACGTTCAACAACAAGCACTGCTGCAGTTTGCGGTATCGCAGTCTTCCGCCGTTTTCTATATCGCCGACATCGGGGGCTACAGTCCGGTGCGGTTCATCAGCTCAAATGTCGAGGCCATAACGGGTCACAAGGTTGAGAGTTTCCTCTCCGAAGACAATTACGGCTACGAACGCATCCACGCCGACGACCTGCCACGGTACAAGCACAACATCGGCGCATTGAAGGAACGCGGCACACTGACCCATGAATACCGCTTCGCGGTTGCCGACGGCTCTTTCCGCTGGTTCCGCGACGAACTGCGGATGGTCGACGGCCATGACAGCGAATTTGTCGGCTGTATGGTCGATATCTCAGCTGAAAGGGAGAACGACGAGCGCGTTGCCGAAAGCGTCGAGATGTTCAAGAGAGTGCTCGACGCAAGCCCCATTCCGATGTCGATGGTACATTTCGACAACGGCAGGATCATGTTTGAAAACCCTGCCATCCACGCCGTGTTCCGGGAAGATCCAAACTCCTCGTCGAAGACCGCCGGCGCATACGACATCGATCCGAGCGAGCGCGAACGTTACCTCCAGCTGCTTCGCGAAAACGGCAGGGTCGATAGTTTCGAGATCCGCTTTCGCCGGGAAGATGGCAGCGAGTTCGTCGGCGCCCACTCCGCGCGTCTTATTGAATATGGCGGCGAAACGGTGGTCGTCACAGGCATCGTCGACCTGACCGAACAGAAACGGCGCGAAACAGCGCTGCGCCTTGCGAACGAAACCCTCGAAGACGCGATTGAATCCCTGTCGGAGGGGTTTGTGCTGTACGACAGCGACGATCGCCTCGTCATGTGCAATTCGCAGTACCGCGAGTTTCACGGCGACAATGCAGACCTCCTCGTGCCCGGCGCGTTCTGGCCCGACGTAACGCGCGCGCGCGGCGAACGCGGTTTGTTCACGGAGGCGGAAGGTAATTTCGATGACTGGCTGCGCGGCCAGATCGCGCTGCGAGGCTCCGCGTCCCGGGAAGTGTTTCCAAGCGGAGACGGCCGCTGGTTTGAATATTCCCACCGCAAAACGCGCCAGAACGGGTTCGTGTCGGTGTGGCGCGACATCACCGAGCACATCGCGATGGAGCAGGAACTGCGCGAAAGCGAAGAACTGATCCGCCGTGTACTCGAAGCCTGTCCGGTTCCCGTGCGCATGTGGGAACCGGTATCGGGGCGTGTGATTTATGAAAGCCCGGCGTGCAGCCTTATGTTCGGGCGCGACGCCACTACCGTAAACCCCTCGCAGCGGCACTCCATGTATATGGACTTGGCGGACCGGGAGACCTATCTGGCGCGGCTGCATGAAAAGGGCGCGGTCGATAATCTGGAAATGCACCTGCGGCATGCGGACGGCTCCACTTTCTGGGCCTCGGTCTCAGCGCGGCTGATTGAGTTCAAGGGCGAGACGGTTGTTGTGTCGGCGCTCGTCGATCTCTCCGAACGCAAGGCAATGGAAGAAGCGCTCAGGCAGAGCGAGGAACATTTCCGAAGCATCGTTGAGGGCCATCCCGTGCCGGTCTGGATGGTTGATATTGAAACCGCCCAGATACTCTATGAAAGCCCGGCGGCAGCCCAGATGGTGGGCCGCGAATGGCCCTCGTCCGAACCCGCCTACACGACCGATCACGTTCCCAGTGCGCCGCACAGGGACGAGGTTAACAATCAACTGCGAAAAACCGGCTCGATGATTGACCAGGAGTTTGAACTCAAGCGGGCCGACGGCACCAAGTTCTGGGCCTCGGTCAACGACCGTCTGATCACCTATGGCGGACGTGAGATCAGCATTACGAGCTTTGTCGACCTCACAGAAAGGCACGAAGCGGCAGCGGAACTTGCACGGCAGCGCGAACGGCTGCATCAAAACGAGAAACTGAGCGCACTCGGTGAACTTCTCGCCGGCGTATCGCACGAACTGAACAATCCGCTTTCGGTCCTCGTCGGTCAGGCGCTGATGCTGCAGGAAGTAGCGGAGGACGATCAGACTGCTCATCGTGCGGAGCGAATTGCCAAGGCCGCCGACCGCTGCGCGCGGATCGTCAAGACATTCCTTGCAATGGCACGACAGGAACAGCGCGCTCCTAAACCTCTGGAACTCTCGCAAGTTCTTGAAAGCGCGATGGAAGTCGCCGGATACACGCTGAACAATCTCGAAATCGACGTCAAAATCCAGGGACTTGGAGGGTTGCCGCGGATACTGGGCGAGGAAGATCAACTCGTGCAGGTATTCACCAATCTGATCGTCAATGCTCAACACGCACTGCAGGACACTGATGGCGAGCGCAGACTGCGGATCAGAGCATCGCACCGGCGGACTGCCAATCAGGTTGTCATCAAGTTCAAGGACAACGGCCCCGGCATTCCCAAAGACATCCGCTCACGCATTTTCGAACCGCTTTATACCACCAAGGACGTCGGTGCGGGCACCGGGATGGGGCTTGCACTTTGTCATCGCATCGTCGAAGCGCATGACGGCTCCATCGAGCTGGAACGTGCATCGGGCCCCGGCGCATCGTTTGCCGTACGGTTACCGTGCCTTGCCCCGGAAGACGAAAGTGCCGCAGGGACCGCTACGGCGGCCGCCGACGGCGACAGGTGCGCTATCCTTATTGTCGACGATGAGCCTGATGTCGCGGGGACCCTTGCCGACCTTCTCGAAAATGACGGCCACAGGGTCGAGGTTGTATCGTCGGGGGCAAGTGCGCTTGGACGCATTCAGAGCGGTCAATTTGAAATTATCCTGAGCGATGTACGCATGCCCGGCATGGACGGGCCCGCGCTTTATAAGGAATTGCGCGCCAGTTCGCCACAATCGATCGACGGTCTGGCGTTTATTACCGGGGACACGCTGAGCCCTCGGGTGCGTTCGTTTCTCGACGGGGCGGGCCGACCGTTCATCGAAAAACCGATCATGCCACAGGACGCGCGCGAGCTGGTGGATATGCTGATCCGCGCGCGGCGTGGCCTCACCGACCAAGCGGAAACGTAACCCGCAGCGGCGAACAACTACTCCATTGCGGTGCGCAACGACGGCAAGCGCTCATCATCCGGCCCTGAGCGCCGGATCCCCCTCTCAGATTTGCGATTGCTTGAGATAACCGCTTGGCAGCGAGATGCGCCTTATGATAGTACAAACACAACACACACGTTACGAGTTACTATACTATGGTTGAATATTGGGAGCGCATCGACAAGCCGCACGAAGTCGCGTCTTTTCCCTGCGTCATTGTCGTCGACCTTGAGGCGACCTGTAGCGACGATGGCGCGGTGCCGCGCGAGGAAATGGAAATCATCGAGATCGGTGCCGTCGCGGTGGAGACATCAAGCTTCGAGCCGGTTGATGAATTCCAAACCTTCGTGACGCCCTTCCGGCATCCAAAACTGACCGGGTTCTGCCACAGCCTCACCGGCATCAGCCAGGACATGCTGGCAGGCGCGCCGGAATTTGGCGAGGCGCTCAACGGCTTTACAGACTGGTTCGGCCAGCACGAGCCCGAAATTGCCATCGCATCATGGGGCGCATACGACCGCAATCAGTTCCTCCAGGACTGCGCGTTCCATGAAGTCAATGCGAAGATGCCGCCGCACGCCAATCTGAAGACAATGTTCTCGCGGCGCCAGAACACACGCAGCCGGTTCGGCATGGCCGGCGCCCTCAAAGCCTGCAAGCTCGGACTGAAGGGCGACCATCACCGAGCGCTTGACGATGCCAAGAACATCGCGCGCCTGTTGCCCTGGATCGTCGGCGACAAAAAGATCTGATCACCCCCCCAGTAACAATCACTCGGCGTCATTGTGGACATTGCCGCCAGGTGGTAACGCTTGGGCACAACCCATACACCTTCCCACCCCACACTTTCGGACCCCGCCCATGGCCACGATCGGGCTTTACGCAGCAACGGTGCTGATCTGGGGCGCCTCCTGGATCATGATGACGTTTCAGGTCGGCGTGGTACCGGTGGAAGCGTCGATCGCGTACCGGTTTGCCGCAGCCTCCTTGTTCATGTTCGTCTGGGTGTTCGTGCGACGCCTGAGCTGCCGGTTTTCGGCTCGCGAGCACGGGTTCATTGCTTTGCAGGGGACGCTGATCTTCTGTCTGAACTACTATCTTTTCTACCTCGCGACGCCCCATATCACGACCGGACTGATCGCGGTCGTCATGTCCACAGCCTCGATCATCACGTTGCTTGTGAGCTCCGCCCTGACGCGCCGAATGCCGTCAGCGCGCGTGCTGGCCGGCGTCATGCTTGGCGTAACCGGGATCGCGATCATCTTCTGGCCGGAAGTTGCGGGATTTTCCTTTCAATCCACGGCCAGTATCGGCCTGATCTACTCGCTCGGAGGCACAACAAGTTTTGCGATCGGCGGCATGGTGGCAGCACGCAATCAGGAAAGCGGTATGCCGGTGCGGGGCTCAACCGCCTGGGCGATGGCCTATGGCGCAGCACTGCTGGCGCTGCTGCTCGTCATGCGCGGCGGTGACTTCACGTTCGATCCACGTCTGCCTTACGTCGCATCGTTTGTGTTTCTTGCGGTCTTTGCCTCGGTCATCGCCTTTGCTCTGTACTTCGCGCTGCTTGCACGCATCGGCACGGAACGCTCCGCCTATGTCACGGTACTGTTTCCCGTTGTGGCGCTCACACTCTCAACCTTCTTCGAAGGTTACACGTGGACACTCACCGCGCTAACGGGTGTGGCGCTCACACTCGCAGGCAATGTGCTTGTGCTGCTGCGCAGCGAACAAGCTAAACGCTGACAAGCTCGATTTGCGAGGCATCGAGCCGTTCGGTGCCGCTTTCGGTCACCACAAAGCTCGACCCGAAGAGCACGCCGATGCGGTCCTTGAACGACTGTAGTGAGGAGTGGATATAGAACACCATGCCGGGCTGCCAGATGTCGTCGTTCTCGATCTGAATCGATATCTGATTTTCCCAGACCGGCGGATAGGCCGCCGACGTGCCGACACCGAAACGCATGACACCGCATTCGCCGATACCGTGTTTTTCAAGCGCGTCGAAGTAAGCCTGTTCCGCATCGCCAATGCGCTCGCCAGGTTTGATCTTATCGTGTCCCGCCCAGAAAGCGGCGGCCCCGCCGTCGGCGATCTCGGTCATTCGCGCGCTCGGGCTTCCGATCACCACGGACCCCATGGTGACACACTGGTAGCGTCGCGCGGTGCCGGAGAACTCGCAATGGAGAAGGTCGCCCTCGCACAGCTTTCGCGGTGTTGCCTGGCCGTGCTGGCAATGGGACCTGGGGCCAGATGCGGTCCAGGTCGGGATCGGCGGATAGTCGCTGCCGGCCGAGCGCATGGCGTATTCGATCTCGGCTGCGACCTCGATTTCGCTCATGCCCGCGCGCGGTTTCGTATAGAGCGCGTCAAGACCGGCATTGGCGTAGCCCATTGCCTCACGCACATAGGCGATCTCGCTTTCCGACAGAACGGTGCGCAGACGGCCGAACATGGCGAAACAATCGGTAATCGGCGAACCGGCGAGGCTGGTGCGCAGGGCATCGGCCAGCGCTCCCGTTGTCGTGATGCTTGAGAGATCGAGGCCGAGCGGCTTGCCGGTAAGCTTCAGATTGCTCACCGCACCGGCCACGAGTTGGCTCAGGGGCACCGCGCCATAGCGGAACGGACGGACTTTGGCGATGGCCACGGTCTCGTCTGCCTGCGGCACGTCGCCGTCGCGGATGATCAGCACAGGCGTTGCCCCATCGGCGGAAAGGACAAGCGCCTGCGATCCGATGGCCAGATGTGTGTGCGCTTCATAGCCCGTGAAATAATAGAGAAGCTCAGGCGCGGTGCAGACGGCGCCGGCAAGACCGTGTCGCGCAAGCGCTTCGCAAGCCCGCGCAAGCCGCGCCTCGTGCTCGGCTCGGGGAAACGCCTGGAAGTCCCAGTTTTCGCTCACGCTCAGGCCTCCTCGACGCCGACAAGGTCGACAATGGCATGCAGATAAACGCGCGCCGCGTCGGCAAGCTCCGCCGTCTCGACATATTCATTGACCGTATGCGCCTGGGCAATCGAGCCCGGACCGCAGACGATGCAGGGAAAACCCATGTTGGGCGCATCGGTGGCGCCGGTGCAGGCGGAAATTCGGGCAGGCGCGCCGCTTACTGCCTCGCAGGCGCGCGCCACGGTTTGCACGAAGTCCGACGCCGGATCAATGTCGAGCGCCGGACAATCGAGCGTCGGGCCGGCAATTTCGTAGGCAAAGTCCGGATCGTCGGCCTTCAGGGGCTCGATGCGGGCACGATAGTCGGCGATCACCTCTTCGCGGGTTTCGCCGGGCAGCAGGCGGCGGTCGACCTCAAGTTCGCAGAAATCAGGAACGGAAGATGAAATCGTACCGCCACGGATGACGCCCGGATTAAACCGGCCGTGGCCGCACAGCGCATGGGGTTCGCGGGTTTTGAGCTCATCGTTGTAATCGGCCAGCGCGGCAATGACGCGGGCCATGCGTTCAATGGCGTTCTGTCCAAGTTCGGGAACGCTCGAATGCACCGCCTTGCCGAAAGTGCGAATGAGCAACCCGATCTGACCCTTGTGGGCTGGCTGCACGGCAAGCTCGCTTGGCTCGCCGATGATGCCGAAATCCGCATGCGGGCCATTACGACCCCAGTCTTTGGAGCCGAGCATCAGATGTTCTTCGTCCGCCTGGGCGCCGATCAGGAGATCGCCCTTCAGCGCCACGCCGCACCCACGCAATACCTCGACCGCTTCAAGATAAGCCGCAAGCGCGCCTTTCATGTCGCACGCACCGCGTCCATAAACCCTGCCGTCTTCGACGCGGCCGGAAAATGCGTCGTCATAGCCCTCAACGCCGACCGTATCCATATGGCCGGCCAGCATCAGTGACCTGCCACCGCCTGCCCCTTTAAAGGTGCCCCAGAGGTTGGGCCGTCCATCCGCCACCTCCCGGCGCCCGGTTTCAAGGCCCAGCGCCTTCATGCGCGCTTCCATCCAGTCAGCCACTTCGTGCTCGCGTTGGCCCGCGCAGGGACCACCGTCGAACGGATTGACGCTTTCAATCTTCACGAGATCGCTCAGCGTGCGGCTTACGCGCTCCTCGCTGACGGCAGCGCTGAGGGTTGAGGCGATTGAAGACATAGTGGTTTCCCCATTCTTTCCCGGCGCCTAGCCCACAACCGTCAGCTCGCGCGGGAACTCGGTGAGGACTTCAAGGCCGTTGTCGGTCATCAGATAGCTGTCGATCCACCCTGCACCCGAGCCCCCGGGCCAGCCATCGAACACGTCGTACTGCACTTCGAAATTGAACACCATGCCGGGTTTCATTTCAGGATCGGGCTCGATTTCGAAGGGTCGCGGTCGGTGACGGTGCACCCAGTCGGGCGGGAAGGCGATACCCAACACATAGCCTCCGATGAACCATTCATGCCGCGCCCGATCAACCCCAGAGCGGGCGATAAAGTCATCGGCGGCGTTCTGCACGCGGCTAAAGGGATCGCCGCATTGTACGCCCTGGACAATGGCATCGGTACAGCCTGCGGAACGGTTCATCAGATCGTGCCAGCGGGCATCGATTTCGCCTACAGCAAAACTGCGCGACAGGTTCGTATGATAACGGTGCAGGGACGCGGAGAAATCGACATGGACAACATCGCCACCCTTCAACGTGCGGTGCGTGGCCGGGCCGTGATGATTACCCGAACGCGCTCCCGAACCGATCATGTTGCGAATCCCCGGATGACCGCATCCTCGCGACATGAGCTCAGAGCACAGTACCGCGTCGATATCCGTTTCACGTACACCGGGCTTCATAAAGTCGCGCGCCGCGGCCATTGCCGCCTCACATACTTTGCCCGCTTCGCGCATTACCTCAACTTCGCGCGGTGATTTGTAGAGCCGAACGTCTTCGATAACCGTTGAGTCCTCCACGACCTCCGCACCGGTACGGTTGAGCCGGGAGGCGATGCGGCGGATGAGATCGGGGTGGGCCCCATAGCCCCAGGTCTGAACGGCAATGCGGCCCTTTGCCCAGCCTCGCCTGCTAATTTCGTCGGCGACAAAGTCAGCCTGTTCTTCCGAGCGCCCGCGCGGATGATAGACGACATCGCGGATTTCTGGTGTCGTTGAAACGACGTTGACGTGGCTTGCATTATCGAAAAACAGAAAATCGCCGAGGTCAGCCACGAAGAACAGTCCGGTGAGCCCGTAGCGGTATTGCCAGATCTGATCATGGCCGGTGAGGTAGTAAAAATCGCGCGGCGCGGTGACCAGCATGCCGTCGTAGCCGCGCGCTTGGAGCGCCTGTTTAACGCGCGCCCGGCGTTCAGCAAATTCTTCCGCCGGAAACGGCTGTTCCCAGTCGATCATGTCACGAATGGCCTGTTGCATCGCAGCCGGTTTCCTTCGCTTCGAAGGGCGGCAGGATGACGGCAATATCACGCTCAGCGCAAGTGAGATTTTACTCGGCGCCCAGAATTGAAGCCATCTCCTCGTAGCCGCGGGCGTTGGCGTGGTCGAGGGGTGTGCGGCCCTCACGGTCGGGGATCGAGCGGTCGGCGCCAGCCTCGACAAGCGCCCGCAGGGTTTCGGTGTGGCGTGGCCCGCCGTCGCCGAGCACCACCGCTTCAATCAGTGCCGTCCAGTTGAGATTGTTGATGTGGTCAAGGGGCGCGCCGCCTGCGATCAGAGCGCGCACCACCTCAACGTGGCCGAGATGCGCGGCCGCAATCAGTGCGGTGCCGTCATAGACACTCGTAACATTTGCCGGGTTGCCGCCAAGTTCCATGGCCAGCGCCACCATGGCGGGATCGTCGGCGACGGCAGCAATGGTGATGATGTCGTAACGACCGCGCTCCAGGGCGTTGGGGTCGGCACCGAGTTCGATAAGGGCGCGCACGGTCTCGTCGTGCGAGGCAAACGCGGCGATGTGAAGTGCCGTGCGCTGTGCGCTGTCGACGGCGGTAAGGTCGGCACCTTCATCGACGAGGCGCCGCACTTCCGCCGTGTCGCCCGCCCAGGCAGCGGCGAAGAGGCCCTCATAACGCGCGGTTTCGAAAGGCGCAGGCGGCACCTGCGCCAGGGCAAACGGCACAGCCAACAGGTTGACGGCCGCGGCGGAGAGAAGAAACAGCGAAGATGCCCAATCCAACATGTTAGCAATCCTTATCCACGGCAAAGCTCCGGCCGGCCGGCACTTGCCGCTGCATGGCCGTGCACCATGCTGGAAATCCCCGCCCAATAGGCCGCAGCCTCGCACATGGGGCATGGCCGCGAAGATGAATACAACACATGATCGGACAAATCGCGCGACCCGAGCCGCTGGGCAGCATCGCGAATTGCCTCCATTTCCGCATGCGCCGTCGGATCGCCATTGACAACGACCCGGCTCGGCGCCTCGCCGACAATGACACCGGCGGAACTGACAACAATGGCGCCATAAGCCTGATCACCGGAAGCGGAGGCCATATCGCGCATCTCAAAGGCGCGAACGATGAAAGCATCAGACGCCGGATTGGCCGGTTGAAGGATACTGCCCGCAGCACCACGCCCCGCTGACGCTGTAAGCAGCACTAGTCCTGCTGTGCCCGAGATACCCGCACTCAGGAACATCCGCCGTGTCCGGCCGCACTCCTTGCCCGTTCTTTCCATGATGGCCCTTCGCCTCCTACTTCAGGCGCGCCTTGACCATGCCCGCCATCAAGAACGCGATGACATAGACGATGACACGGTAGGCAACGGCAGAGCCTGGCGGGATGCAAATGAAAGAGAAGCCATTGACGCCGCGCAGGCCAAGCTCGTGGGCGATGCGGATGACCTCGTAGTCGGTCATACCGAACGGCTCGGCAAGCTCGCCCAGGATATCGCCGGGTGCCGGCCCCGCGCCACCGATCACGTCCATGTCAAAATGCGCGTAGACGGCGTCGGTGCCGTTATAGGCGTGATCGATTTCCCGGCAGACCTTTTCGATACCCATCTCGCGCACATGCCAGCCCGATATGAACCGCGCGCCCGCCTTGAGAAGATCGCGCACGATGTTTGCGTGTTCGAGCATGCCGCGCGGTCCGATCTCAATGAGGTGACGGGCTTCGATGTTGTCCTGAAACTCGATCATCTTGTGCAGCCAGCTTGAGCCGCCGGCAATGCGCGGGTCCATCGTGACGGTATCGATGCGCGCCGCGTCCCAGTGGGTATCGAGACTTACGACGCCGACGCTGCCTTTGGTGTGTTCGGAAACACATTTGGCGATGGCGTAGGAGCCACACGGCGAGTTTTGGCCGATCACCACCGGCACCGCGCCGACATCGAGTGCGTCATTAACCTTGGCTTCGACGGCGGCCTGAGCGGCCAGAATGATCTCGGGGTCCTGGATCTTGTTGGCTTCGGGCGGAATGTCGGCGTCGCCATAGTCGACCACATCGAGATGTTCGAAAATGTCGATGTCAAAATCCTGGACATAGCCGGAGCGGTAGCGCGCCGACTGCTGGCGCACACGCTGAGGGGCAGCCAGCCAGTCCGTCTTGGGCACGCCGGCATATTCATCGGTCGCACTCGTCACATAGGGCGCTCCGATGATGACCACATCGGCGCCTTCGAGATCTTCGAACTTCTCCGCATGACGACGGCACATGAAGGTTGGCGTTTCGTCGGCGAGCATCGGAATGTCGCGGCCCTCGCACATGATGCCGTTACGAATATCGTCCCAGCTTGGATATCCAGACACGTCGCAAATCTCCCCAGGTTTGAGCCGGCTGAAAGGCCGGGTTTCAGATTTTTCAGGAACCACGCGCAAACGGTCGATCCCGCCGCACACCGCAAGCCCGCGGCAATTCTTGCCTATTAACCAACGAATTAACAACTACTTAACATTACCGCCCGGTTAAGGTTAGCTCCACGCTGCGGCACCGGGGAGCAATACGTGTCGGTTAGCGTGGAGGTTGATACCCTCTTCACGTGCCGACTTCCCGTCTCCAGATTTTCACACTCGACGCAGCGTCGCCGCTGCTGCGTACACCGACGTGAGGACGGATGATGCGGATTGAACGCAAGTTCACCAAGGGCAGGAAAGCGCTTTTTCAAGGAATAGATTTCATCACAACGGCAAGCGAGCTGCGTAATGCGGACGGTACCGTTGTGTCGCGTCTGGATAACATTGTGGTGCCGCGCTCATGGAGCCGGATCGCAAGCGATATTCTGGCGCAGAAATACTTTCGCAAAGCAGACGTACCGGCACGTGTGCAACGTGTCGAGGAGGCCGGCGTACCGTCATGGCTGTGGCGTTCGGTGGCCGATGGGGACGCTCTGGCCAAGTTGCCGGAAGATCGCCGTTATGGGCCCGAAACCGATGCACGTCAGGTGTTTAAACGGCTCGCGGGCACTTGGACTTATTGGGGCTGGAAGGGCGGCTACTTCGACAGCGAGCGCGCCGCACGAGCCTTTCACGATGAGCTCTGCACCATGCTGGCGACGCAGCGCGGCGCCCCCAACAGTCCACAGTGGTTCAACACCGGCCTGCACTGGGCCTATGGCATAGATGGCGAAGGCGACGGTCATTTTCATGTCGAGCCCGGCGGCGATGATGTGGTTTCCTCGCCCTCCAAATATGCTCATCCGCAGGCACATTCGTGTTTCATCCAGTCGGTCGACGACACGCTCGTCAACGATGGCGGCATTATGGACCTGTGGATCCGCGAAGCGCGCACCTTCAAGCATGGTTCCGGCACGGGCGCCAACTTCTCGCGGCTGCGCGGCAAGGCGGAAGGGCTGTCGGGCGGCGGCACGTCCTGCGGCCTGCTCTCATTGCTCAAGGTCGGCGATCGTTCCGCCTCGGTCATGAAACAGGGCGGCATCACGCGCCGTGCCGCCAAGATGGTGGTCGTCGACATCGACCACCCGGATATCGAGGACTATATCGACTGGAAGGTTTCCGAAGAGAAGAAGGTCTGTGCGCTGGTCACGGGATCACGGGTGGTGTCCGATCACCTTGATGCGGTCATGCAAGCGTGCACAGATACGGCACGGGATGCGCGCGACCGCTTTGATCCGGCGCGCAACCCGTCGCTTGCCAAAGCTCTCAAGGATGCACGCGCCGTGCACGTTCCTGAAAACTACCTGCAGCGCGTCATCGCCATGGCTGAGCAGGGCCACCCGCAAATCGAGTTCCCGGTGTGCACGCCGGACTGGGATTCAGAAGCCTACAACACCGTCTCCGGCCAGAACTCGAACAACACGGTTCGCGTTACCGACGCCTATTTGAAGTCGGTAGTTGAAGACGGTGCCTTTGCGTTGACATCGCGCACAACGGGAAGGCCTGTACGCACGGTCAGGGCGCTCGATCTGTGGGATCGGATCGGCCATGCCGCGTGGGCATCGGCGGATCCCGGACTGCACTTTCACACCACCATCAACGACTGGCACACATGTCCGCAGGCCGATGAGATCAGGGCGTCCAACTCCTGTTCGGAGTTCATGTTTCTGGACGACACGGCGAGCACGCTGGCGTCTCTCAATCTGCTCAAGTTCGTGAACGCAGATGGCAGTTTTTCGGTCGATGAATTCAGACACGCCGCGCGAGTGTGGATGCTGGTGCTGGAGATCTCCGTTTCGATGGCACATTTTCCCTCGCACCGCATTGCGCGGCGTACCCACGACTACCGCCCGGTCGGTCTAGGATTTGCCAATCTGGGCGGGCTGTTGATGTCGCTGGGCATCGCCTACGATTCGCGCGAGGGCCGCGCCTTGTGCGGCGCCATCACCGCGGTGCTTGGCGGCACCGCATATGCGGCCTCCGCAGAAATCGCCGGGCGGCTGGGCGCGTTTGCCGAATATGCAGCAAACGCGCAAGACATGCAGCGGGTTATGCGCAACCATCGGCGCGCCGCCTATGGCCACCGCGATGGCTATGAAGCCCTGCACACAGATCCGGTACCCGTGGACACCGGCAATTGCCCTCAGGCAGCTCTGGTGGATGCCGCCCGGCACGCCTGGGACGAGGCGATCGAACTGGGCAACAGGCATGGCTACCGCAATGCCCAGGCGACATCGATTGCACCGACCGGGACCATCGGCCTCCTGATGGACTGCGACACGCTCGGCATCGAACCGGAGTTCGCTCTCGTCAAATTCAAGCAACTCGCCGGCGGCGGCCAGTTCAAGATCATTAACAAGGCAGTACCCGAAGGCCTTCGGTCGCTCGGATACGGCGCTGAAGAAGTGGCGCAGATGGAGGCCTATATCATCGGGCAGGGGTCTTTGCGCGACGCGCCCCATATCAACCACAGGACGCTGCGCCGGTGCGGGATCGGCGATGGCGAAATCGCCGCGGTTGAAGCCGCCCTGCCCCGCGCCTTCCACATTCAGCAGGCATTCAGCCGCTGGACGCTCGGCGATGCGATGTGTGCCGAAATCCAGATTGAAGACGGATCTTGTCCGCTGGAGGCACTTGGGTTTTCACCGGATGAAATCGAGGCGGCCAACCGTTACTGCTGCGGGGCCATGATGCTTGAGGGAGCTCCCCATCTGGAGCCTGAGCATCTGGAGGTTTTCGATTGCGCCAATAAATCGGGCCCCAACGGCCGACGCTCGCTTTCGCCGGCCAGCCATATTCGCATGCTCGCGGCGGCGCAACCCTTCGTTTCGGGCGGCATATCCAAGACCATCAACCTGCCGCACGCGGCATCGGTGGAAGACTGCGAGCAGGCGTATATGCTGTCGTGGCGGCTTGGACTCAAGGCCACCGCCCTTTACCGCGACGGATCGAAACTGTCTCAGCCGCTGAACTCAACGGTCGCACCGGCCAAAAGCGCGCGGCCCGCGCCTATCGCACTTGAGGCACCGGCTGCAGCGATGAAGGTTCCCGATCTCGTGACAACACTGCTTGCCGGCACCAGTGCCAGCAACGATGGACGGCTGGCCGAGAGGCTGTCGGATCTCATTGCGCACTGCACCGGCCGTGGCGTGGCGCTCGCGGAGATGGCACAGGCAATCGGAAACGAGGGCCTCCTGGAAACGGGCCCGGCAACCGAGGTGCCACTTGAACGGATCGTTGCGGAAGTTTCCGCCACGGACTTTGCCGCAAGCGCCAGAAAGCTGCGCACATTGCGTGAGAACCGCCACACGGCAACGGCGGATATCACCTTACCTGTTGAAGCAGGCAACTTCGGAGCTCGTGAAACCGCCTGAAGGCGAAACGTCCTGGCCGTCAACCCGCAATTTGACGGCGCGCAACAGCGTCAAGATCGAACACCGGGGCGCCGGCATTTTCGGCGGAAGTCAGAAGCGCGATAAAATCGCCTTCGCGGACCGGTGGCGAGAAGAAATAGCCCTGATACTGGTGGCAACCCTTCTCCGCGAGCCAGGCGAGTTGGTGCGCTTCTTCAACGCCTTCGGCGATGATCTTCACATTGAGCAGCTTGCACATGGCGATGATCAGCTCGGTTATGGCGCTCGTTTCCCCCAGATCGCGGATAAAGGAGCGGTCGATTTTCAGACTCGAGATCGGATAGCGTTGGAGATAAGCAAGGTTCGAGTAGCCGGTGCCGAAGTCGTCGATCGCGATGGAAAAGCCCATGTGGCTGAGCGTCTGCAGCGCGTGCACAATCTTATCGCTATCGCCCATCAGCATGGACTCGGTGATTTCCAGGTCAAGCGAGGTCGGATCACAGCCCTGGGTTGCGGCGATGCGCTTGATCATCGGGATCAATTCTTCGGAATTGAACTGACGCGGCGACAAATTGATGGAAACGCTCAAGTCATGCCCCTGTTCGCGCCATTTGACCTGCTGCGCGGCGGCATCGGCAAATATCCATTCGCCGATCTGCTCGATCAACCCTGTCTCTTCGGCGACGCTCATGAACGCGCCCGGCGCCAGCGTGCCGCGTGTCGGATGATGCCAGCGCAACAGCGCTTCGGCGCCACGCACCCTGCCGGTTTTGAAACACACCTGCGGCTGGTAGTAGAGTTCGAACTCACCGTGATCCACGGCACTGCGCAGGCTTGACTCCAGTTCAAGGCGCGTCTGCGCACGGTCGCGCATATCTGAGGTGAAGAAGCAGTGCTGATTACGGCCGAGATCCTTCGCCTGATACATGGCAAGGTCGGCATGCTTCATCAGCGCTTCCATGTCCTCGCCGTCTTCGGGGAACAGGCTGATGCCGATGCTGGGTGTGGTGCGCAGCTCATATTCGGCAAGCTTGACCGGTTCGCTCAGAACTTCCCTGATGCGCTCAGCCTGGGACTGCACCTCGAACCGCTCCGAAGCTTCGTTGATGAAAACGATGAACTCATCGCCTCCAAGGCGCGTGACCATGTCACCGGAGCGCGTGTTTGCCGTCAGCCGGCGCGCCACTTCAATCAGCAGTTTGTCGCCAACAGCATGGCCGAGCGTATCGTTGATGGTCTTGAAGTTATCGAGATCAATGAACAAAAATCCAACCGCACGCCCCTCCGATCCGGCAAGCAGCAGACGCTCGGAAAACTCGCGCTGCATGAACGCCCGGTTCGGCAACCCTGTGAGCATATCGTGCACGGCGAGATACTGCGCGCGCCGCTCGGTTTCCTTCAGTTCCGAAACGTCGACTTCGGTGATCAGGATGGCCGGTGTGCCGGTCACCGCGTCGCGGCTCTTTCGCGCATTGATTTCGTGCCATCGCGGGCCAGTTGCGGTGTTCACGCGTGACACAAAAGACGCCGTTCCGTCGCGCTCAAGCATGAGGCGCAGGACGTTATAATCCGTCGCATCGGCAAAACGGTTGATGAGTTCGACGGCCTGTTCACCCAAAACCTCGCGTGCCGCCGGATTCTGATAGACGCGTGCGCCACCCAGATCATACAGGCTGATCATCACAGTGGTGTGCAGGAGCGCCTGCACACTGCGCAAGGTCTCCGGCGTGTCCTGACTTTCTTCCACCGCCTGACAGAACATGCCCATGCTGCCGTCATCGAGTTGGATTCCGCTGAACGTGCAGTGCAGCGTCACCGGTTCGCCATTTGGATAGAGCGTCCAGACTTCAGTGAACCAGGAGCCCTGGTGAAAGTCCTGCTGGTACTGTTTGAGACGGGTGGCAACGGTTGGCGACATCTCGTCGGCCATGTTTCGCGCGACCAGTTCATCAAGCGTTTTCGCACGCCACAGTTCCATGGCCGCGGGATTAGCCCAGCGAACCCGGCCTTCATCAGTGTCAAACACCCATACGGGCGTCACTATGCGGCTGAAACCTTCAAGATAATCGTTCAGCGAAACGGTTTGCGGACGCGACGCGTCCGCAATGACCCGTTGCGCGGCGGGTGGCACACTGCGATGCCGCTCCTGTGAACACTCCTGTACTTCCCCGGTCATTCTTGCCTACCCGCACTGCGCCGAAACCGGCGTCTTATTGTTTCGGTATGGAGCTGCGTCGTCGGAACTTTGCCCTGTCCAACGGTAGTTACGCAGCGGTGGCGAGGTCCATCATTTCGCGGTAGTCGGCTGATTGCTTCACGCGTTCCAGCCAAGCCGAAACCGCAGGATATGCGCTCATGTCGAATTCGCCGTCCTGGGCCACGCAGGTGTAGCCATAAAGGCCGATATCCGCGACGGAATAGCGGTCGCCAACCAGATAGTCGTGACGCGACAGGTGCTTTTCCATGATCTGAAGTGCTGCGTTGCCGCGCTCGTGCCAGGTTGCAATCTGTTCGGCCTTTTCAACACGGCCTTCAGGCATAATGGCGATCCAGAAGCGCGCCGGCGAAATGTATGGCTCATGGCTGGACTGCTCCCAGAACAGCCACTCAAACACCCGCATGCGTTCGAACGGATCTTGCGGCATAAGGTCTGAACCTTCCGCAAGATGCAAAAGCATCGCATTGGATTCGCCAAGTGTACGGCCGTCGGGAAGAACCAGAAAAGGAACCTTGCCGTTCGGATTGATCCGCAGATATTCAGGACTGCGTGTCTCGCCCTTCAAAACGTCGATCTGGACCATCCTGAACGGCACCTGCAGCTGATGCATCAACAGCTGTACCTTGTAGCAGTTGCCTGAGCCCAATGTGGTGTAGAGTGTGTACATGTTTGCCTCCCGGTACGTTTATTCCATGCAGAGATTGCCGCGTTCCAGCGAATCCATACAAGTTGACCGAGTAATAGTCGCGAACACTTAACTTTGGGTAAGATTGAAGGTACCGGATGTGTAGAATGATAAGCGGGGTTAACTAAGTCTGAACGCCGTCACGACCAGTTTACGCCGTGCCTGGAGCGTCGGCATTCATGAAGTCGGCCAAATGGTCGGTCAGCGACTGTACGGCGCGCGATGTGATGCGCCGATGCGGAGACAGCAGATGGAGCCCGACGCTTGGCGTATGCAAATCCGGAAATAGCTGCACCAGGCGGCCTGTATCGATCTCTTCGCGCACGAATATGTCCGGCAACATGGCAACGCCCAGACCGGCAAGCGCCATTTCGCAAGCAAACTCACCATTATTGACGACCAGGCGGCCTTTCACGCGTACGTTTCCGCGGCTTGCGCCCCCGCCCCCAACCGGCCAGCCCTGACTCATTACGGGAAACGTCTCGACGATGCATTCATGCTCCATCAGCCGGGACGGCGACGCCGGTGTGCCGTGATGCTCGAGGTACTGAGGACTGGCGACGACGACCAGATGGCTCACACCGATGCGGGTGGCAATGATGTCTGTTTCCATGGTGTCGCCAATGCGCAATGCAATGTCAAAGCCCTCATCGATCAGCTTAACGACACGGTCGTTCAACTGAACGTCGAGGCTGACCTGGGGATACTTCTCCATAAACCCAGGCAGGGCCCGCGACAATAACCGCTTGCCGATGACAACGGCGGCGGTAATGCGGACGTTACCTTGAACCACCGTCGCGTCGTTTCGGATGTCACGATGCAGGTCGTCGAACACCTGCAGCATTCGCTTACTTTCATCGAGATATCTAGCGCCCGCATCGGTCAGCGTCATACGCCGGGTGGAGCGATGAATGAGAACCAGACCTAACCATTTTTCCAGTTCGCTGACGTAGCGCGTCACGGCTGAGGTCGAAATGCGGAGGTCGCGCGCCGCTGCGGCAAAACTGCCATTGCGCACCACCTCGACGAAAATGCGAATTGCGCGAATTTCGTTCATTTTCATCTTTCTAATTTATTGAATTCTCGGTTACCCATTATAGGGATTATCAATAAAAATTAGAAGATTATGATTGAGGGTCACGTTACAGATTCGCACGCTCAGGCGTACGAATCGAGTCTCAGAACAGCAGGAGCACCACGAAGAAATGTCGGAACCGGGAGCTCGGACCACGGCTGATATTCTTCTGGTTGAAGATGATCCAGACGACATCTTTTTCATGGTGCGTGCGTTCAGGTCCGTGAGCGACACCTGTACTTTACACCACGCGTGTGACGGCGAAGAAGCGTTTGCGTTTCTGTCGAGGAAACCGGGTCACGACAAGGCTCCGCGGCCGGACCTCGTTTTGCTTGACCTGAACATGCCGCGAATGTCCGGATTTGATCTTCTGGCGGCGGTTCGCAACAACGCGGCCATGGTTGGCATTCCGTTCGTCGTTCTGTCGACAAGTGAGGCGGAAGTATCAGCGCGGCAGGTGCTCGAACTGGGTGCGGCTGAATTTCATACCAAGCCGGAGTCCCCGAACGAACTGGTGCAGATCGTCGGCGGACTGCTGAGCCGCTGGTGCGGAATTCTGCCGTGTGCAAGGGGCGCCAAGGTGCTCAGTGTTGCAGAATTTGGCTGAGAAATGTCTTGGTGCGCGTTGACTTGGGCGCGGTAAAGAAGGCATTGGGCTCATTGCGCTCAACGATTTCACCCTCATCCATGAACACCACCTGATCGGCCACGGCGCGCGCGAAGCCCATCTCGTGCGTGACGCACATCATCGTCATGCCGGTGTTGGCGAGATCCGTCATGGTGTCGAGCACCTCGGAAACCATCTCAGGATCAAGCGCGGAAGTCGGCTCGTCGAACAGCATGATCTTCGGGTTCATGCACAGGCTGCGGGCAATGGCGACGCGCTGTTGCTGACCGCCTGAAAGCTGCATGGGGTATTTGTGGGCCTGCTCGGGAATTTTCACCCGTTCGAGAAATTTCATCGCGATTTCTTCCGCCTCGGCCTTGGGCATCTTGTGTACCCAAAGCGGCCCTGACGTGCAGTTCTCCATAACGGTGAGATGCGGAAACAGGTTGAAGGACTGGAACACCATCCCGACCTCGCGGCGCACCATCTCGACGTTACTCATGTGGTCGTGAAGTTCGATACCGTCGACCATGACCGTGCCCTGCTGATGGGCTTCAAGCCGGTTCAGACAGCGAATGAGCGTCGACTTGCCGGACCCGGATGGCCCGCAGATGACGATCTTTTCGCCACGGTGCAGTTCCAGATTAATGTCTTTGAGAACCTGAAACTCGCCGAACCATTTCGACACGCCCTGCATGGAAACGATGACGTCGCCGCGTCCGTCCTGTGCTTCAACAGCATTTTCCGACATGGTCTATCGCTCTGCTTTCTGCCGGTATCGGCGTTCGATACGGGATTGGACCGCTTCGAGCACCATGGTGAGCATCCAGTAGAGCATCGACGCGGTGATGAGCATTTCCAGGTGTTTGAATTCCTTGGTGCCGAGAGTGCGCGCCAGGAACATGATTTCCCAGACGCCGATGACGGACACAAGCGATGAGTCCTTCAACATGGCAATGAACTGGTTGCCGGTCGGCGGGATGATGACCGGCACCGCCTGCGGCAGAATAATGCGGCGCATCGTGAGGCCGAACTTGAAGCCCATCGAGCGCGAGGCCTCCCACTGGCCCCTTGGGATGCTTTCAATTCCGGCGCGGAAAATTTCCGTCATGTAGGCGCCGTAACACAGCGACAGGGCGGTGACCCCGGCGGGCACCGCATCGATCACCCAGCCAAGCTGCGGCAGTCCGAGATAGATGAGATAGACCTGCATGAGCAGCGGCAGGCCGCGAAAAAACGACGTGTAAAAACTGGCGATAGCGAAGGCGAATCCGTTGTTCGACAATTTGGCGACAGCGCCGACCATGGCGAGCACAAAGGCGATAGCGATGGAAATTGCCGACACGTAAAGCGTCGTGAACACGCCCTGCGAAATCATGAACCAGACCTTGCGCTGGATGAACTCCATCGACAGGTCAAACGTGTAAAAAAACAGCAGAAACAGGGCGATCAATTCGATCCAGACAATGATGACCTGGTATCGCGTAGGCAGAAATCCGATGGCCACGATGTTGGCCGTGAAAATCACCGCAAGAACAAATGCAACGGCAAACCGGCCGAAAATACCGGCGGTTGCCGGGTCGCCGATCACCGGCATCAGGAAATGGCCAAATATCGTATCGGTGAGATTGAAAAATACAAATGCCACGAACGACAACACAAACAGCAATGCGATAAACTTCGGCTTGTGAACCAGTTTGTCTTCAACGACCGTGTCAGCGTACATCCCCATCTCCCCGCCAAATCACAGGCCAACCGCCAGCACTGCTGGACGGTTGGCCCTGATTCAGATCGTTTTCAGACCCTTAGTTGGTCGCGCTGCTCGTGCTTGAGTAGTCGACGCCGTACCACTTGACGGACAGAGCGGTTAGCGTGCCGTCTGCGTGCATAGCCCCAACGATTTCCGCGATCTTGTCATCGAGTTCCTGATCGCCCTTGTCGATGGCGACAGCAAGCGGCTCGAAGAATGCCGGCTCGCCGATGAGACGAAGAGGGTAGCCGTTATTGATTGCTTCGCGCAGGGTCGGAATGGAATCGATGACCGCATGCAGGCGCACACCATCGCCCAGGCGCAGATCAGCCAGCGCCCCCGAGGTATCCTCATAGGACCTGATCTCGCCGGCCGTCACGTCATACTCAAACGGCGGCGCACCTTCGGCATCGATGGTCAGATCTTTCTGCAGATAGAACTCGAAGGTGCATGCGGTGCAGGCACCGATGGTCTTGCCGTTAAGATCGGCCTTGGACTGCGCCGTGCTGTCGGCATGCACCGCAAAGCCGGCCGGCGTGAAATAGTAGATCGCCGGGAATGAAAGTACGGTTGCGCGCTCAGCCGTCGGCGTCATCGAACCAACCGAAGCGTCCCAGCGGCCGTTCCAGCGCCCGGCGGTAATAACCGTCCAGTCCGGCGTTACGAATTCCACCTCAACGCCGAGGCGCTTGGCAAGTTCGCGCGCGACGTCGATGTCGAACCCGTCCATTTCGTTATTATCGTTCAAGAACGACTGCGGCGCCCAATTAGCATCCGTTGCGACTTTGAGCACTTTGTCGCTCATAATACGGTCGAGCGCTTCGCCCGCCTGCGCCACGACCGGGGTTACCGCTAACGCGGCGGTTGCCGCCAACAGCATCAATCTTCTTGTTAGTTTCATTACTTCCTCCTTGTTGACTGGGAGCTTTTCTCCCGTCTTATTGTTGTCCGATCCTTGAGGGAAACGGATCTGAACCGAAACTCCCGCACATATGCACTCCCATGGCAATCATAAACTATGCGGCGTACGGCTATTTGATAGTTCCCTACGGCAAACGAAACGCCCGATCGGGGCGATGATCCCGCCTTCCGCCGTCAGAGAGTTGCGTCTATCCGTGCCGGATGCCACGCTTTTGGCTGGATAATCCGCCCTGCATTCCCGTCATTTTACCGATTGCCCCGCCATTTTAACGAAACCCGGCAGCCCGCGATAAATGGTGGCCCGCCGCGACCGTGCGAGCAGCCGGATGGCGGGGCAGCGGGAGCGGGGCGAAGAGGTGTTGACGGTACGCACCGGGTGGGTGGTACCTTGACGCAAACTGCAGCGTGAGAGACACGCGTCACCTCACCCTTACACGGAAATCAAAACCCGGTTCCCATAGCATCATCAAAGCCACCCACTCGGAGATTGCCTGTCGCGGGCACGGTCGCGCACAGTAAGCGATGATCGAGAACCATTTCGAAGCACGAAGGAAACCGATCCAATGAGCGACAAGAAGACGATAGCGTTTTTCCCGGAGGCAGCGTTTGGGCCTGCCCTTAACTCGGTGGGCATCGGGCAGGCATGCGAGGCACTCGGGCACAAGGCCGTGTTCCTCACAGACCCCGGTATGGGCGGCGTCTATTCCGGATATGGCTTCGACGAACACGTTGTCAACATGTCGGAACCCATGCCGGCAGAAGAAATGGCGAAGTACTGGTCCGATTTCATAAACGGGCACATTCCGAATTTCGCCAAGAGCCCCTACGAACAGATCGACAACTATGTGAAGGAGTGCTGGGAGGCCATCGTCGACACGTCGAAATGGGCTGAGAAAGACCTGCCCGGCGTGCTCGCCAGGGTGAAGCCGGATCTCATCTGCGTCGACAACGTCATCTTGTTCCCGGCCATCAAGAGGTATGCGGCGGAAAACAACGTACCCTGGATCCGTATTATTTCCTGCTCGGAAAACGAAATCGAGGATCCCGATATCCCGCCGCATCTTTCCGGCTGCGGTGAGAGCGATCATGCGTGTTTCGAAAAATTCCGCTCGCGATTCCACGAAGTCGTCAAACCTATTCACGACGACTTCAATGCGTTCCTGACGGAGTGCGGAGAGGCTCCTTACCCGCTCGGCGAGTTCTTCGAAACATCGCCTTTCATGAACCTCCTGCTCTATCCAGAGCCGGTCAAATTCACCCGCCGCAATCGCCTCGATCCGGCACGGTTTCAGTATCTTGAGGGGTGCGTACGCCAGGACGAACCTTACGAAATCCCGACTTTCAAGGCGAACAACGACAAACCTGTTATCTATGTCAGCTACGGCTCGCTCGGATCAGGCGATGTGGATCTCCTGAAACGCGTTATCGACGCGCTTGCCGACAAACCGGTCCGTGTTCTGGCCAATGTCGGCGACTACCAGGACCAGTACGAAACGGTTCCCGACAACTGCCATATCGAGCCGTGGTATCCGCAACCCTCCGTCATCGAGCAGGTCGATGCCGTAATCCATCACGGCGGCAACAACTCGTTCACCGAATGCCTCTATTTCGGTAAGCCGGCAATCATCATGCCGTATGTCTGGGACGGGCACGACAACGCAACGCGGGTGCAGGAGACCGGCCATGGCTTCAAGCTGCACCGGTATAACTGGAGCGATGACGAGCTCAACGCAAAGGTGGATGCAATGCTGAACGATAACGCCATGAAGACAAAACTTGAGGCAACGTCGGCGCATATGCACGGCGAGCATGGCCCGACAAAAGCGGCCGGCATTCTCAACGGTCTGCTCGGTTAGGCCCGCTCGCGCGGGGTGGCCTTTCGGACCGATCAACCGGCACTCAACGATTGCTGGATGATTTCTCCGGAAGGGTACGTGCCGCGTGCATGTGACCGTCGGCGAAGCCTCGATGATCCGCCATTCCCCGAAAGGACGTAACACGGTGAGCGCATTCGACCCGTTCAAGGCCCAGATCTTCCGCGCCAACCGGTACGAAGTTCCGGCAGACGCGCCAGGCCACGACATTTCCAATCCCGCAACGCTCGATATCATCGGCCGCATTGTCGACACGCCGGCCGACATCGCCGAGACGGTTGCTTGCGAGGCACATGAGGCGCAGCGCGCCTGGCGCGACCTGGACGCCAAGAGCCGCGCCGCGGCGATGCACGCGGTCGCCGACAGCATAGAAAAATCCTCGTTTCATGATGTCGCGAAACTGATGACGCTCGAAATGGGCAAACCCTATCCGGAGGCGGAAGGCGAACTCTACAATGTCGCTCCGGCATTCCGGTACTTTGCGGAAATCGCGCGCGACGACGCTGGCCACATCGCGGGCACAACGCAGAAAGGCTCCTTCCAGTATTCGCGCTATGAGCCCTTGGGCGTTTCCGTTCACATCCTGCCGTTCAACTTTCCGATCCTCCTCGGGTCGTGGACCGTTGCCGCCTCGCTTGCGGCGGGAAACACCTGCATCGTGAAACCGGCACCGGCGACCACATTGTGTACGCTCAAGTTCATGGAGCACTTCGCGGAGATCCTGCCGCCAGGAGCCGTCAGTTGCCTGCCGGGCGGCGTCGAAACGGCGCAGACCCTGATTGCATCCGAGCACACCCACACGGTCGCATTCACCGGAAGCGTTGCCGCGGGACGGGCCGTGGCGGTTGCCTGCGCGGAGCGGTTCAAGCCGGCCATAATCGAGGCCGGCGGCAACGACCCGATGATCATTTCCAAGCACGCGCCCCTCGATGTCGCGGTGCCGGGCACGATCTGCTCAGCCTTCCACCTGTCGGGGCAGATCTGCACGTCGTCGGAACGCCTGTTCGTGCACGAGGCGGTGCATGATGAATTCGTCGAGCGTTTCGTTGCGGAGGCGCGGGCGCTTCGGGTCGGCGGCGGGCTGGAGAAAGCAGAAATCGGACCCCTGGTCAGCGAAGCCGCCCGCGACAAGGTCATCCGTCTCGTCGATGGGGCGGTTGCGCAAGGCGCGAAGATCGCCTGCGGCGGCAAGGTTCCGCATGACCGCAATACCGGCTGGTTCTACGAACCGACAGTGCTCACCGGCGTTACGCCGGACATGGAGATTATGAATACGGAGATCTTTGGTCCGGTTGCACCGGTCTGCAAGGTGGCGAGCTTCGATGAAGCGTTGCGGCTCGCCAACGCGTCGGACTTCGGCCTTGGTGCCTGCGTCTTCACGACCAATATGAGCGAGGCACAAAGGGCGGCGGAAACCCTCGAAGCGGGCATGGTGTGGGTCAACAACCCGCTTATCGACAACGACGCATTGTCGTTCGGCGGCTGGAAAATGTCCGGCATGGGCCGCGAGCTCGGTCACCGCGGGCTTGATGCCTTCCGCCAGACCAAAATGGTGATCATCGATCATGATCCGCAAGTGCAAAGCTGGTGGTACCCCTACCCCGACACGGTCTTCTATGGCGGCTCCGATACGCAAGCCTCGGCCCGCGACACCTGACGCATCATCACTGCTGGTTCCCGGCCACCGCACGCGATAGTGTCGGCAGACCCGGCGGAGGCGGGTGCGATGACCTACGGCGTGCGCGAGACAGCGAAACGGATGGGCGGCGATGATGCCACCTATGCCGGCATCGTCAGTGCCGTCGTGGCGGCGTTCTTTTTCGTCGGTCAAGATGCCGGCGTCAAATGGCTCACCGCCGAACTTGTGGTGCTGGAGATCTTGTTTCTGCGCAGCGTGTTCGGGATTGGCTATTGCCTGCTCTACTTCGGCTGGCAGCGCTCGTTCGCGGATCTGTGGGTGGCGCAGCCCTGGCTCATGATGATCCGCTGCTTCATCAACTTCCTGGCCTGGTGCTGTTTCTTCACGGCGCTCAAATACAAGCCGCTGGCCGATGTGCTGGCGCTTTTCTTCCTGTTTCCACTGCTGATTACCGCGCTGTCGGTGCCGCTGCTCGGTGAGCGTGTCGGCATCAGGCGATGGCTGGCGGTGCTTGCCGGTTTTGCCGGCGTGCTGGTTATGCTGAACCCCACCAACGGCATAGACTGGTACTCGTTGCTCGTCATCGGTGCGGCATTGTCATGGTCGGTCGTTGCGATCATGACGCGCAAGCTTGCGCAAACGGAAACGCCGATGGCGACACTGTTCTACACGCTCTCGACATTCGTGGCGCTCGGGTTTGCGCCGCAGTTCCTTATCTGGGAAACGCCTTCGGGCGAGACATGGGGTTTGCTGGCGGTAATCTCGCTTCTCGGTGTCCTGGCGCAGTTTTTCATCATCAAAGCCTACAGTATGGCCGCTCCCTCGACGGTCGCGCCTTTCGAATACACCGCGCTCATTTGGGCGGTGTTCGTGGGCTACGCGTTGTGGGGCGATATCCCGGGCATTGAGGCAGCGATCGGCGGTACGATCATCGTGTTGAGCGGGCTCTATATCATCCACCGTGAAGCCCGGCGTCGGGTCCCGTAGCGTCGCTTCTGCTGCGCGCACGGTATTGAGCGGGCGACAGGCCGAACGCATCGGTAAACGCCCGCGTAAAGTAGCTGCGGCTGGCATATCCGACATCGCGCGCGATGGCCTTGACCGAGGCGTCATTGCTCGCCAGCAGGCGCGCGGCGCGGCGTAGTCTCACCTCGCGCAACATGTCGATCGGCCCGCGGCTAAACGCCTTTGAAAAGTGATCGGCAAAGGCCGATCGGCTCATGTTCGCGGTTTCGGCGAGGGTATCGAGCGTGTGATGGGTCTGCGGGTCGGAAAATATGCATGTCGCCGCCGCCCATAATCTTGGATCTTCCGCCGCCGCGAACCACGCAACAGCATTTTCGCCGCTGGCAATATGTTTGCGCAGAAGTATCACGAGGCATTGCTGCATTAGGGCGCGCGCAATTGCGCGAGTGCCGGCCTGCGGGCTCGCCAGCTCCTCGACGAAATGCTCGAACAAATGGCGCAACTGGCGATCGTCGCGCAAATCCGCAACGATCGGCTCGTGCAGAAAATCGAGCACGCCATCGACATCCTGAAAACTGGCTGACACCCGGCCGCAGACCGCAAGAACTCCGGTTGCACCGCTGCCGTGTCTGATCAGATCCCAGTTGCCTTCAAGCGGGCGGCAGGCCGGCAGGTCGGGCGCACCGTGCTGAACGGCCGCCAGCCGGTGCGACAAGGATGCGGGCGCCAGCACCACGTGACCCTGGCGGATCGCCAGATCGGCGCCGCCGGTCATGCGGAACAGTCCTTCGCCCGCGAGAATGAAATGTAGGGTCGCCTTGTCCTGACACCCCATGTTGAGGCGGCCATCGCCACGCACTTCGCAGACCGCGAATGGGTCCACCTCGACGGTTAGACCGTCGAGCACCTCGTCAAGTCTGCCGCGCGCACTCATTTGGCCATTGTCCGAAGCTGCGGCGTCATATGCAACGTCTTTGGACGATAGGGCACAGCTTCAAGACCATGAGGCACACGGCTCGCCCTACCCTCAAAGCTCCAAAATGCAGAAGTCCGATCAACCGGAGGAACCAAAATGAGCTGCTGTGACGATCATGACCACTCAATTTCAAGACGCCGTCTCCTGAAGGCAGGCGCCGCTGGAGCCGCTATTGCCACTGTTGCGGCGGCCGCGCCATCGGCGGAAGCCGCGGAGAACCCCTATGCCGATCCGGAAAAGGCGGCGCTGCCGCAGACGGACGTTGAGGTGACGCTGGAGAACACCGCTCTCGTCGTCACCGACCCGCAGATCGACTTTCTGAGCCCCGACGGTGTCACCTGGGGTGTGGTCGGTGACAGTGTCACGGAACACGACACGGTCGGAAATATCGGCCGCTTGCTCACCGCCGCCAAATCAGTTGGTATGACAGTGGCGATCTCGCCGCACTATTACTATCCAACCGATCATGGCTGGCGGTTCGGTGGACCGCTTGAGAAGCTCATGCATGCGATTGGCATGTTCGACCGCCAGAGCCCTCTCAGCATGGACGGTTTTGAAGGCTCGGGCGCGGACTTCATGCCGCAGTACAAGGCGATGATCGAGGACGGCTCGACCATCATCGCATCACCGCACAAGGTCTATGGACCGGAAGCCAACGACCTTAACCTGCAACTGCGCAAAGCGGGGATCGACAAGGTGATCCTTGCCGGCATGTCAGCTAATCTCTGCGTACAGGCCCATATGCACGAGTTGCTGGAGATGGGATATGAGGTCGCGGTGGTACGCGATGCAACGGCCGCAGCGAAGCTTCCCGAAGGCGATGGCTATCTCGCCGCACTGATCAACTTCCGTTACATGGCCAATGCGCTGTGGTCGACGGACGAGGCGGTAGCCCGCATTGAAGCGTCAAAAAGCTGAAGCCCGCTGAAGACAAAAAAGGAGGCCACCCCGTGAGGGGTGGCCCAAGTCTGAGGGGAGGTTTTTGCCCTGCTCCCACCGTCTCGGGGTGTGATACCGGTGGAAGCTGACAAGACTGGATATAGCGCGCTCAAAGGGCGCGCACTGTGAGCGGGATCACAGTTCCCCTGATTTCAGGAAAATCTTTTACGGCAATGCGTCGGCCGGTGCTTCGTCACGCTCATCCGGCCCGTAATCGCGCAACACCTGAGTGACGCGCAACCGGTAGCCCGCAAAAAGCTCCGCCCTGCCTTTCGCCTGCGCGGCGCGGTGATTGGTGCGCTGGCGCCATTCGATCACCGCCTCTTCGTCACGCCAGGTCGACAGCGACAACAGCTTGCCGGGCTCAACCAGACTTTCAAAACGCTCAACGGAGATGAAACCGTCGATGCTCTCCAGATCCTCTTTGAGGCTTGCGGCGATATCGAGGTAGTGATCCCTGTGGCCTTCACCCGGCCAGACTTCGAAAATTACCGTGATCATGCTCGCTCCCCCTGTTTCCACCATAGTTTCGGCACTGTTTTGTCACGTTGGCGCCATGAAGCGCAATGATGCTTGCCGCACTTTTCAAATTCGAGGCCGCACCGGTTGATGCGGTCCGACGTGCAACCTGATCGCCCCCATGATACTGATTCCTCTATCATGCGGGCCATGACACTGCGTCAGCCTCGGCGCGCATGTCATGGACGGGAACCGCTTCGTGTGGCAGGGTATCGGTTTGCAGGTGGGCGGTTGACGTTGAAACTATGTCAATCTGGAGATACCTATGGCTCTTCGCCTGGCTTCCGCCGCCCTTATCGCCCTCGCAATATCCTTCCTTTCCGCAGCAGCCCCCGCCGTCCTCGCGACCGCGCAGGCCGGGGAGAGGCGCGTCATCACGCTGGAGGATGCGGACTATTTCGGCTTCGACTACAAGACGCTGAAAAACAGATCCCTGGAGCAATGCCGGGCGGCCTGCCTTGACGATCAGAACTGCCTCGCGTTCACCTATAACGTGTCGGCCCGCTGGTGCTTTCTGAAGAACGATTTCGCCGACCTGCGCGCGACGCCAGGGGCGGTCGCGGGGCGCGTAACGTCGTACGATGTTGCCGCCGAAGAGGCACCGGCCCTGGAATTCATTTCTCGCGGACTGGTGCGCGACGCGGAAGACTATGCGCAGGCCGTCGCGCGCGAGCCGGCCGATCCGAGCCAGGGCAGCGTGGCACTCGGCGAAGCCGCGGTCATTACGCTCAGCCAGGAAATGTACAAGGAGGCGGCTGCACTTTACCGCCTCGCCCTGCGCGCCTCGCAGGACAATTTCGACCTGTGGTCAGGACTGGCCGCAGCCTCTTTGAGGGTCGATGGCGACAGCTATGCGGAAAATGCCGCCCTGGTGCGCGAAGCAACCTCGGCGTCCATCCTCGCCTATCGCACCGCGCCGTCGGCGGACCGACGCGCCGATGCGCTGGCGCTGCTGGCAAACGCGCTTATCAGGCGCAACATGTACCGGCCCGCCCTTGAGGCCTACAAGGAGAGCCTGCTGCTGGCGGATTCAGCCGAAGTGCGCGCCGCCTACGACGAACTGCACGAACAGCACGGCTTCAGGATCATCGACCACACGGTCGATTCAGAAAGCGCCAGTCCGAGAGCCTGCGTCCGGTTTTCAGAAGAACTCAACGCAAGCCGGGGCGGTTTTGACGATTATGTACGCGTCAACCAGAAAAGCGCCGCGTCGGTCAGCGTGGACGGCTCGCAACTGTGCATTGACGGCCTGGAACACGGTGAGACCTATCAGGTCGGGCTTCGCGCCGGCATCCCGTCCTCCATCGGCGAGGTGCTGGAAAGCCCGGTTTCACTGACGCTTTATGTGCGCGACCGCTCGCCGGCGGTGCGGTTTACCGGCCGCAACTTCGTGCTGCCGCGCGTCGGCGCCCACGGCATTCCCGTCATTGCCGTGAATACGAAACTCATAGACATCGAGCTTTACCGGATTGCCGAGCGCGCCCTGTCGGAAACCCTGACGCGCGATGAGCTGTTCAGCCAACTCAACCGCTATTCCGCCAATGACATCGCCGAGAACCGGGGCTCTTTGATCTGGTCGGGCACGCTCGATGCCGATGGCGATCTCAACCGCGAAACGACCATTTCCATGCCGGTCGGAGAGGCGCTTCCCGAGCGCACACCGGGCATCTACGTGATGATCGCAAGGCCGCGCGAGGGTGCCAACGAGAGCTGGCGAGCGCAGGCGACGCAGTGGTTCGTCGTTTCCGATATCGGTCTGTCGACGCTTATGGGCACGGACGGCCTGCATGTGTTCGCGCGCTCGCTGTCCACCGCCCAGCCGATGCCCAATGTCGAGGTCACACTGGTGGCGCGCAACAACACCGTGCTTGGCACGGCAGGCACGGACGCACGCGGACAGGTGCGGTTTTCCGCCGGCCTGACGCGTGGCACGGGCGGTGGTGCGCCGGCATTCGTGTCGGCGGCGCGCGGCGGTAGCGATTTTGCGTTCATCGACCTTGGCAAGCCGGGCTTCGATCTCACCGACCGCGGTGTGGAAGGCCGACCGGCACCTGGACCCCTGGACGTTTTTATTTACACGGAGCGCGGTGTTTACCGGCCGGGCGCCACAGTGCATGTGGCCGCTCTGATGCGCGACGCAGAAGCCGAAGCGGTTGCCGGCACGCCGCTCACATTCATCTACACGCGCCCCGACGGGGTTGAGCACATTCGCTCAGTGGTCCGGGACGCCGGCGCCGGCGGCTATGCGCACGATCTCGACCTGCTCGACAGCGCGATGCGCGGTGCATGGCGGGTCGCTGCCCATGTCGACCCCAAGGCAACACCGCTTGCGGAGTTGAGCTTCCTTGTCGAGGACTTCATTCCCGACCGCATCGAGTTCGATCTTGAGACGGACGCAGTGTCCTTCGATGCTTCCGCCGCGACCCGGTTCGAGGTTGCCGGACGTTATCTCTATGGCGCCGACGCGGCCGGGCTTCGCCTTGAAGGCGAGCTTGCCGTGCGCCCCGTCACCGCGCTCGCGGGCTTTGAGGGATATGCATTCGGACTGGCCGACGAACAGGTCCTGCCGAACCGGCTGCCGCTCGATGGGCTGCCGGCGACAGACGAGACAGGCAGGGCGGAGTTTGACGTTGAGCTCGGCATCCTGCCCGCGACCACGCGTCCGGTCGAGGCCGAACTTACGTTGCGCATGCGCGAAGGCAGCGGCCGGGCGGTCGAACGTTCGCAGACGCTTGGCGTCGCGCTTCAGCGCTCGCTAATCGGTATCAAGCCGATGTTTGCCGGTGGCACGGTTGGCGAAGGCGAGACGGCGGAGTTCGATATCATCGCCGCCAACCCGCAGGGCCGTACAGAATTTTTCGACGGCGCGACCTGGGAACTGCTGCGCATCGAACGCGATTTCCAGTGGTACGAAGTGGACGGCAGATGGAACTACGAGGCGGTGAGTTATTCAACGCGGGTCGCGGATGGACGCGTCGACATTGAACCGGATGCGCCTGTGCGGATCGCCGCACCAGTCGAATGGGGCCGCTACCGCCTGGAAGTGACCAGCGCCGATCAGGGCGGTCCGGTATCGAGCTTTGAGTTCTCCGCCGGCTGGTATGTCGATGTGTCGTCCGCCGATACGCCCGACGTACTGGAGCTGACACTCGACAAGTCTTCCTATCTGCCGGGCGATACCGCCCGCATCACGATCTCGCCGCGGTTCTCCGGATCGGCGGTTGTCATGGTGATGAACGAACGTCTTATCGAGACCGTCGATGTCGATGTCGATTTTAGTGGCACGACTGTTGAACTGCCGGTCGGCGAAGACTGGGGCGCGGGGGCTTACGTCGCCGCCATCGCGTTTCGCCCAACGGGCACCGCCGCATCGCGCATGCCAGGCCGCGCCATCGGCCTTGCATGGCTTGGCGTTGACGTGGATGAGCGAACCATCGGCATCGCGATGGACACGCCCGACACCATGCGGCCGGGCGATACGCTTGCCATTCCAGTGACCCTTTCCGGTATCGAACCGGGCGGACGGGCGTTTGTCACGGTTGCTGCTGTCGATGTCGGCATCTTGAACCTCACCCGCTACCAGCCGCCGGCACCGGATGAGTGGTACTACGGCCAGCGGCGCCTAGGGCTTGAAGTACGCGATCTTTACGGCCGGCTGATTGACGCCATGCTCGGTGCACCGGGGCGTATCCGCTCGGGCGGCGACCTGCCCTTCCTGCAAACGCTGGCGGCACCGCCGGCTCAGGAACCGGTGGCACTCTATTCCGGCATCGTGGAAACGGACGCGGGCGGCAATGCGCTAGTCGAGTTCGACGTGCCGGACTTTGCCGGGACATTGCGGGTTATGGCCGTTGCGTGGACCGCCTCCGCGGTCGGCCACGCGGCATCCGATGTGATCGTGCGCGATCCCATTGTCGTCACGGTCAGCCCGCCAAGGTTCCTGGCTCCGGGCGATGTCGCGCAGGTTCGCTATGAACTGCACAATCTCGAAGGACCGGCCGGTGAGTATGAGCTCAGCCTTTCTTCTTCAGACGAACTGGAACTGGAAGGCGCCGAGGCGACCCTGACACTCGCCAGCGGCGAGCGGCATGTCGGCACCGTTACGGTGTCCGGCCTCGAGCCGGGTATTGGCCAGATCACGGTGCGGCTTAGCGACAGCAATGCGATCAACATCTCGCGCAGTTATGCACTTGCCGTGCGTCCGGCACAGCCGGTAACGAGCGAGCGGCAGGTGGTGTCACTCGAACCCGGCGCCTCGCTGACCCTTGACGCAAATCGCCTCGCCGGTCTCGTCGAAGGTAGCGGTTCGCTATCGGTATCTGCGAGCCGGGCCGGTGCGCTCGATATCCCCTCTCTTCTGCATGCGCTTGACCGCTATCCCTACGGTTGCGCGGAACAGATCACAAGCCGCGCGCTGCCGCTGCTCTACCTCGCCGACGTGGCGAGCCAGAGCGGGCTTGGCCGTGAGGAGGACTTGAAAGAACGCGTCCAAAAGGCTGTGCTCGACACGCTGTCGCATCAGTCATCTTCGGGCGGGTTCGGCCTGTGGGGCCCGGGCTCGGGAGATCTGTGGCTCAACGCCTACGTGACCGACTTTCTGACGCGGGCACGCGAGCTTGGGTATGCCGTGCCCGAGCGAGGCCTGACGCAGGCACTCAACAACCTGCAAAACGTGCTCGGCTATGCGCCGGACGTTGACGGCGCCGGCGAGGACGTTGCCTATGCGCTCTATGTCCTTTCACGCAACCGGCGCGCCTCGCTTGGCGACCTCAGATATTATGTCGACACCAAGCTCGATGCGTTCGGCTCGGCCATGGCGAAAGCGCATATCGGGGCGGCGCTGGCGCTTTATGGCGAGCAGTCACGTTCCCGCGATGCGTTTGATGCCGCGCTTGACGACCTGCGCGCAGACCGCGGCGACAGCCGGCACGCGCGCCACTACGGCTCGCTTCTGCGCGACAGCGCGGCAACGCTGGCGCTGGCAGCGGAGTCCCGTCCGGCCGCGGCACCGCTTGATACGCTCGGTGAGATCGTTGAAGACCTGAGGGCCCGTGCGACCAACACGAGCACGCAGGAGAACGCCTGGCTGCTGCTCGCGGCGCGCGCGCTTCTGGACGACACGCAGGCTCTGCGTTTCACACTTAACGGCGTCGCGCATGCGGGAAACGTCATGGATCGATATCTTGACGAGGACCTGTCCGCTCAGCCGGTGACGCTACAGAACGACAATGACGAAACCATCGATGTAGTGCTGACGGCAACGGGTGTGCCGCACGATGCACTGCCGGCAGGCGGTGACGGATTCTCTATATCGCGCACCTATTACACGCTCGACGGGACGGAGGTCTCGATCGAGGAAGTGGGACAAAACGAACGCTTCGTCGTTGTCCTCAAAGTGCGCGAAGAGACCAAGTGGCTCTCACGCCTACTCGTCGCCGACCTCATTCCGGCAGGCTTCCAGATCGACAATCCGCAACTTGTGCAAAGTGCCGATCTTGCAAGCTTCTCGTGGCTCAGCGAGCCACCCGCAACGGCGCATCTGGAATTCCGCGACGACCGCTTCGTGGCAGCACTTGAACGCTCACCCCACGATGAGCGCGAGTTTACGCTTGCCTACATGCTGCGCGCGGTGACGCCCGGGCGCTATACGGTGCCGCCGGCGCTCGTCGAGGACATGTACCGGCCTTACTTCAACGCCCGCACCACCATGGGCACAAGCGAAGTAATCGGCCCGCGGCCATGAGGCTGGCGGCGACAGCCCGCCGGGCCTCGGTGTGGGCAAGGACGGCCTCGCGGCGACACTGGCGCGGCCTTGCGCTCGGCGCCGCGGCTAATGTCATTGCCGCGGCGCTGACACTTGCCGTGCTCGATGAAATCGCGCCGCCGCCGCTTGACCGGCTGCAAGAGGTCTCCGTCACGGTCAACGACCGAAACGGCGAGCTGTTACGCGCGTTCTCGATTGCGGACGGGCGCTGGCGGCTGCCGGTGACCCCCGGCGATGTCGATCCGGTCTACCTCGCCATGCTTCTGGCCTATGAAGACAAGCGGTTCGAGGATCATGCCGGCGTCGATCCTTTGGCACTGCTGCGCGCAGTGTGGCAGTTCGCGAGCAACGGGCGCATCGTTTCCGGCGCCTCGACGATCACCATGCAGGTCGCCCGGCTGCTTGAACCGCGCGAAGCACGCAGTCTGAGCGCGAAAGTCCGGCAGATGCTGCGAGCGCTGCAGATCGAGCGCCGGCTCGGCAAGCCCGAGATCCTCCAGGCCTATTTGACACTGGCGCCCTATGGCGGCAACATCGAGGGCGTGCGCGCCGCGGCACTCACCTATTTCGGCAAGGAACCGGGCGCGCTGACGATCGGCGAGGCAGCACTGCTTGTCGCCCTGCCGCAGCTGCCGGAAGCCAGACGGCCGGATCGCAACCCCGATGCCGCAAAGTCGGCGCGCGACCGGGTGCTTCGGCGCATGGCGGATCTCGGTGTCATCTCCAATTTGGACGCAGATCGGGAAATGCAAAGGCCGGTGCCGAACCGCCGCCGTCCCTTACCGGCATTTGCCGCTCATGAGGCCGAACGCGCGGTGCGCTCAGCCCGCGCCGCGCCGCGCCACACTCTTTCGATTGACCGCACCTACCAGAGCGCGCTGGAAACCATGGTTCGCGAACGCCTGCATACCCTCGGCAGCCGCACTGCTGTCGCCATCCTGCTTGCAGATCACAAAACCGGGGAAGTTCTCGCACGCGTTGGCTCGGCCGATTATTTCGATGCACGGCGCTCCGGCGCCATCGACATGACCCGGGCGGTGCGCTCGCCGGGCTCCACATTGAAGCCTTTCATTTACGGCCTCGCCCTGGAGGCCGGTCTGGTGCATCCCGAAACCCTGATCGATGACCGGCCGACGAACTTCCACGGTTATCGGCCGGGCAATTTCGATATGAGCTACCAGGGCACGGTGAGCGTTCGCGAGGCGTTGCAGCTTTCATTGAACGTACCCGCCGTAAGGTTGCTTGAAGCGGTCGGACCGATGCGTTTGATGGCGGCTTTCCGCGGTGCGGGTGTGACACCGCAGCTGCCGAATGACGAACCTGCGGGCCTCGCCATCGGACTGGGTGGGGTGGGTCTGACGCTTGAGGATCTCGTCACGCTTTACACCGGTCTGCCGCGCGAGGGCCGCACGGTTGCCCTGCGCGGCACGGCGGCTGACCGGCAGGAGATTTTCGCTGCTCCGCGCGCAACTGCAATGTTCGCGGCACCCGCGAGCTGGCATGTCGGGGATATGCTTTCAGGCACGCCGCCGCCCGATGCCGCCCTGCCGATCGGCATCGCCTACAAGACCGGAACCTCCTACGGTTACCGCGACGCCTGGGCGATCGGTTTTGACGGACACCTTGTGATGGGGGTCTGGGTCGGCCGCGCCGATGCCGCGCCGATCGCCGGCCTCACCGGACGCACGGCCGCGGCCCCTATCCTGTTTGAAGGGTTTTCGCGTTTGCCCGGCGAGCGCACGCCGCTTCCACCGCCACCTCCCGATACGCTGCACGCAACCACCGCCGACCTACCCGGCTTGCTGCAGCGCTTCGAAGCGCCGTTCAGCACGGCCGCAGCAAATGGCTCCGCGAATAGTGCGCCGCTTGCAATCATCCACCCGCCCGAGGGCGCACGCGTTGCACTTGCCGGGTCGGCGCGCACAACGCTCCGACCGCTCATTTTGAAGGCAGATGGGGGAACGGCGCCTTACAGATGGTTCGCCAACGGCGCACCGCTTGAGACGCCGACGCGGCGGCCGAGCACAACATGGACGCCGGACACCGCCGGTTATTCCACATTCACGGTAGTAGACGCAGAAGGCCGAACGGACCGGGTCAGCATTTACATCGAGTAATTGCCAGTCTTACTCCGCCGCATCTGCCTTTCGGTCGGCAAGCAGCTGCTCCAGGCAGTCGTCGTCGAGCGGTTCAATGGCTGCGAAATCGCGATGCGCGATCCATTCGGCCCGTTTGAACTGGCGGATGTGATTGTCGACATGACACAGCGACAGATAGACGATGGTGCGGTCCAGCGGCGAGATGTTCGCCGGACTTGCGTGCACGAGCAGGGACGAGAACATCAGCATTGAGCCGGCCGGCCCGGTGGGGGCCACACAGCCACCGCGGTCCGCCAGCTCTTTTACGACTTCACGGTCAAGCGTCCACAGCGGATAGCTCGTCGTTTCCAGATCGTGGCCGGCCTCGATCACGCCAAGTTTGTGGCTTTGCGGAATAAACAGCAGTGGGCCGTTCGCGGCCGTGACATCGTCGAGGAATACGGCAATGTTCATCGCACGCGGCTCGGGCATCTTGTCGTCGCGCGCCCAGGTGCCGTAGTCCTGGTGCCATTGCCAGACATCGCCATCGAAGGCCGCCTTGGCGTTGACCTTGTACTGATGCATGTATACGGGGCCGCCCAGCGCCTGCATGACGGGGTCGATGAGACGCGGGTGCGCGCCGAGCCGGCGGAAAGCTTCATTGTAGGTGTGAGCCGCAAAGGCGGTGCGTGCCACGCCGCTACTTTCGCGCCACACCTCTTCACGGTCCATGGCGTACACGGCGCGGGCTTCATCACGCAGCAGGCCCGCTTCCTCGCGCGAAAACAGGTCTGGAAAAAACAGGTACCCTTCACGCTCGAAGGTTGCGAGATCGCTTTCACTTAGCTCCATAACTCCCACTCCCTCATCATCTGCACGGCGGGTCGACAGTCTACCGCGACAAGGCGGCTGCGGGAAGATGCTGCGAATATACGGCGTAATCCGCTTAACTCACAATTGGTTGACTCATTGAGTTTTCCGCTCGCAATGACCTCCCCCGGTATCTTAGTTTGACAACCAGATACTGGATTTAACCGCGGCGGAGTTAACTGAAGCATGCGGCCGTTGGCGAACCTGCTGCAAATCTTTTCGCGTATTGTGCGAAAAGGGGCACTAAGTCAGGGAGCTCTGGGTGCGGAAATCGGTAAGTTCAGCATGTTGCTGGATGGCGTCGATCCAACCGCGATCCTTCCCCGAAAGCCCTCCACGATCGAGTTCGAGGCTTTGCTCGAGCCATACATTTCCGTTGCAGTGAAAAGCGGCATGGGGGAGATGGCACAGGCGGTCAAAGATGCAGCGCCCGAGCTGAACTGGTCGCGTGGTTTCGCGCCGGCGCGGTGGGACAAGGAGTTTCTTCCGCATTTTGCAAATGCCGAGATGGCCGGGCCCAGCGGACCAATCGAAAAAGACGACCTGACGATTGACTTTTCGTTCATCGCACCGGATCAGCTATTGCCTCCACATGTTCATTCCGCCGTCGAACTCAGCCTGGTTGTGGCTGGCTGGCCCACCGTGCGGATAGGCGACGGCGAAGCCAGGACGCATGCTCCAGGCTCTTTTGTTTGTCAACCGAGCAAAGTTTCGCAGACGGTGTGGAGCGGCCCGGACGGGGTATTTGCGGCCACCATGTGGCGCGGAGATTTCAGCATGCCGGCGCAACGCGTCTATCCGGCGGTGGAAACGTACGCCGGCGAACTCCCACCCGGCGGAACCTCAACCGGCAGCAGCTGACATGTCATACCAAGGGCGGCAATTATTGACCCGTTTCACCGGGATGATTTTGCCCTCCGGCAAGGCGCGTACTGCGCCGCGGCACAGGTACCGTAAGCAGTACGCAACGCTGCGGGAGGGCAAAAGCACCCGGCCTGCGGTGGGCCATTCCGGCCCGCCGACCGCGTTGCGGGCCTTGTCTGATACACCGCATCGCACTGCGGCCCGCGCCTCGTCGAGCGAGCCGGAATGGCCCATGAAATGGGTCAATAATTGCCGCCCTTGGTATCAGTCCGCTGCAATGTGCCGACCGGCATGGCATCGGCCACCCCGCGCGGTCGTGCAAGTTTCTGGTCCAACACGATCCAGTCGCCCTCGAACCCGTCTGAAGGGTCACGGCCCAGTGCCCTGATCGTGCTTTTATGCAGTTCGCGTTCTTCCTGCGAGATCAGGCGGCGGTAACGTATCGGGTGGGAGTTTACCGGCTCGACGACATAATCGAGCGCGCCGAGCGATCGGATGAATGCATCATCGTCGACATCATAGCGCGGTGCATAGACGAGCCATGGCCGCGCGCCGAGCGACGTGGCGGTCTCAAGCAGGCGAGCAAGGGCGGGCAGCAAGACGCTGAGCACGGCGCCCGCTTCATAGATAACGTGCGTGCCCTTCAGGAACGCCCGCAGGTCTTCCCCCGCTTCCGCCTCCAGCAGATTGTCGTCAAAGCCTTTGTCGATGAGACCGCAGGCGCGGGCGTAGTTGACTGCCTGCGTTGCGATGTCGAGGCCGGCGATGTCGAAGCGGTCTTCCCGGTACCGGCGCGAGCCGTAAAATCGCGCGTCCGCCCCGTGCAAATCCTCCGGGGCATCCGTGTCGTAATAGGAAAAGAGATCGTTCATCGTGACCGTGTGGCGCAGCATTGCGGCGACAGCGCCGAAACCGCAGGCAAAATCAAGAACGTGCAGTTTCGGTACGGAGAAGGCTTCGGCAATCGCGGCGTGATTGTCGCGCAGGAACCGTGACGTCACATCCGGCATTCTGTAGCCGGCCGGCTTGAGCGCACGATAATAGGCGCGCGGATCGGGCCGGTTGTAGATTTCATCAAAATCACGATGCGTATTGATGATAATAGTGTCGCTCAATGTGTCCCTGCCCTGTTGCCGCCCGCGAAACTACTGTGCGGTCCTCAAACGAGAAAGCCTGTTACCAAAAAACAGGCACAGGTTACCGCACCGACGACCGGCACCCAAGAGGGCACGGCAAACTGTGGAACCGGTCCCCCGCTTTGCGTGAACTTCAGCCGGACAAGCGCAAGATTAACCAGCGTGAAGATAACGAGCGCTACGCGCGAGGTCATTTCCGCCAGCCCTTCCAGCGGAAATCCCAGCGCCAGGACAAGCACCGCCGCAATTACGAGTGCGGTTGCAAAGAGCGGTGTACGGGTGCGCGGATCGACCGTTGAGAGAACCCGCGGCAGCGTTCCCATGGAGGACATGCCGTAGATCACCCGCGACACCATAATGACCTGAACGATCATCGTATTGAGGGTTGCGAATACGGCGATGACGGTGATCGCCACCGGCGATGCACCGGTGACGCGGCGAAACACATCGGCGAGCGGCGCCTGGGAAGCCGCCAGATCGGCAGCGGGTAGCGACAGAACGGATACGGAAACCACCAGCACATAAATCACTGTTGTCGCGACAAGCGTTGCAATGATGGCGATGGGCAGATCGCGTTTCGGGTTTCGCGCCTCTTCGGCAACGTTGACAAGGTCTTCAAATCCGATGAACGCGAAGAACGCGAGGAGACCGGCGGAAAATACCGAAAACCAGACCGTGAGATCGAGTGGCGGCACGAGGCTGCCGAACTGCAGGGCAATGCCGGGATTGGCGGCAAAGCCCGCAGCAATAATGACGCACAGGCCACCGATTTCAATGACCGTAAACAGCGCGGCGAGCATAACGGATTCAAGAATTCCCCATGCGGCAACCAACCCGACCACCACAATAATCGCAGGGATCAGCAGCGTCGCCGGCAGGTCAACAAACTCGCGCAGGTAACCGGCGCACCCCAGCGCGATTGCGGAAGACGATATGGTGCCCGACGCAATGACCAGAGCGCCGGTTACAAAAGACAGGGAACTGGATCCGAACCCCTCGCGCACATAGGCCGCCTCGCCCGCGCTTACCGGAAATCGCGCCGACAACTCGCCGAAACTCAATGCCGTAAAGGCCATAACCACAGCCGACACGACAAACGACGCCGGGGCATAGATACCGGCCCGCGCCGCCGTCGCCCCGACAAGCACGTAAATGCCGGCGCCCACCGTAACGCCGAGGCCGTAAAGCACAAGGAGCGGCAGGTTCAAAGACCGTTTGAGCGTGGCATCGGTGGCCGTCATGACAACGGGGGCCTCCATGAGTCGATCGGAAGTGCTGACAAAGCTAACTCATAGATCGAACACCGATGGAATTCTTGATGTATGTCAATGGTGTGAAAAGAGAGTGCTGCCTGCATGCTGCAACCATTGTTGCAGACTAAAGCAGCTGGCCGGCTTGTGTTTGACGGAGCTGTTTCGGGCAGTCAAGCGGTCTGCATTGCCGTCGTGCCGTAGGTCAGGCCGATGGACTTCAACCATCGCCGATACTCGACAGCGGTACGATCAGATGGCAGATGCATTTCCGATCCCGCATCAATGGGCAGGAGCTTGGGGCGCTGGCTTTCGACTATCACCACGTCCTGCCCGATGATCGTATCAGTGAAGGAACTGACCTCTTCGGCAGTATCCAGTTCGTCGTAGTTCGACGCGAGCAGAACCCAGCCGATGCCGCGGTCCGGCGCGACGGGCGTCACCGTTAATACGATAGCTTCCGTCGCCGCAGAGCCGTCGGAGCGCTTGATTCCGAGATCCTTTTTCAACCGCGCAGTATACGGTCTCGGCACATAATACTCATACCCGACCTCCATACCCTCTACATCGAGAGCATTGGTCGGCTTCGGCTGCCACGCCTTCACATTGGTTACGGCAACACCGTCCGGTCCGACCGTAACGTCGTAATCCATGACTTCGGTGTGCTCTTTGTCGCCGAGATAGTCAGTATGCACGAACGGAAAGTGCGAGATGTCGAGAAAGTTCTCGATGCCGCGCAAACCGCTGGTTTCGTATTGATAGCGCCCGCCAAAAAAAATCGTGTGGGTCCCTTCATCGGCTTCGGGAAAGGGCGGAACATCGTGCTTGGGCTCGCCAAGGCAGACCCAGATCAGGCCGTAAGCCTCCTTCACCTGAAAGGCGCGTGCGCGCGCCCTGGGCGTTGGCTGCTGGTTCTGGTGAGCAGGATAATGGACGCACTGCCCATCACCTTCATACTGCCAGCCGTGATAGGGACACACGAGACGGTTGTCGCAAACCTTGCCGAGTGAAAGTTTCACACCACGATGGGCGCACTTGTCTTCCCACGCGCAAAGTGCTTGCGACGAGCGCCACAAGATGACGTCCGAGCCCAGAAGCTCGACCGGAAATAAACCACCTTCAGGGACATCGCCGCTTCGAGCGACAGCGTGCCAATCGTTCAGAACAACCGGATCAACATGCATCGTACTTGCTCCAGGCTGAGGTACGGTCCCCGCCCGTGGGAAAGCTTCAGGCAGGAACCGAACGTCGCGTATTACGTCATTCAGGCAAGGTTCCCTCGACGCCCTCTACGTACCAGTTCATGGAATAGAGATCGGCGTCGGGAATGACAGTTCCTGCAGCTATGCGCTCAGTGCCTGACTGGTCGCGCACTGGCCCCTGGAAGGGGTGGAATGTTCCCGCCACGATTTCAGCCTGACGGGCTTCGACCTGTGCCACCACATCCTGCGGAACCATTGGCCCCAACGGCGCGATGGCAAGCACACCCTGCGCCATGGAATCCCACATGGGCGCGTTGGTCCACGTTCCATCAATGACGCTGCCCGTCACACGGGTGTAGAAATCGCCCCAGACCGGAATGACCGCGGTCAACTGCGAGTCCGGCCCGAACTGTGCCCGGTCGGAATGAAATCCGATAACCATTTTGCCGGCTTTTTGTGCGGCAAGGGTTGGCGCGGTCGAGTCCGTAACATGTGCGACGATATCCACACCTTGCGCAAACAGGGCATCCGACGCTTCGCGTTCACGGCCCGGGTCGTACCAGGAGTTGACTTCGATCACCTTGACTACGACGTCCGGATTCATTGCCCGTGCGCCCAGCGCAAACCCGTTTATGATCTGCAACACGGCGGGCAGCGGAAACGACGACACATAGCCAATGGTTCCGGTTTTCGTCATCGCTCCGGCAACCATTCCGGCAAGGTATGACGGCTCATAGTAACGTAGCGAGTAGGTAGCCATGTTGTCGGCGGATTTATAGCCGTCGAGATGCATGAACGTGGCATCCGGATATAGGCCGGCCACTTCGAGCGTCTGATCCATGAACCCGAACGATGTCGTGTAAACGAGACCGTGCCCGTCCGCCGCGAGTTGCCGGATAACCCGAAGAGCGTCGGGCCCATAGGCGACATTTTCCACGATGGTTGCCGAGACCGCATCACCCAGCGCTTCTTCCATAACTCGGCGGCCTTTGTCATGTTCGGCTGTCCAGCCAGTTTCTCCCACCGGGCTGAAGTACACAAACCCGACTTTGAGAGGTTCAGCCACAGCACCGGTCGGCGCTCCGAGCAGACCGTAGGCGGCCAGCAAGGCGGCTATGCTATGCAGCAAGTATCTAAGCATTCTGTTTCCTCCATCACCAATCGGCGGCGCACATGGCATTTTCCAACGCAACGCGCGCGGCCGAACCCCGCCGACATTACGGGGCACATGAACGCCCAGCGCAAGTGATGCCGCGGTTCAATGCAGTTTGAGAAACAAATTGTGCGCTCAGGAAAAAGAATCGTCGTCTGTGACATTAGAAACAGCAACCGCCGAGCGGACATCACGTGGCGTTTTCCCAAAATGCCTGCGGAATGCCGTCGAAAAATGGGCCGTATTGCGAAATCCGCACTGCAGACCGACGGTTCCGATGGGAACAGCTGCAAGTTTTTGATCCTGCAAGGTGCGGTGGGCGCTGTTTAACCGGCGCTCACGTATCCAACTTCCCGGTGATGCGTTCTCACCGCGAAACAGTTCGTAGAGATATCGTTCCGATACATCGTTGGCATTGGCGATTTTCTCCACCGAAAGATCCGTATCGGACAGATGGTGTTCGATGTAATCCTTGATACGCCGTAGCCGCGCAAAGCGGACTGCGGTGGCCGCCTCCGATTGCTGGCCATGTTTGCCGTCCAGCGCAACCGCCAGGATATCTAGCATGCGGTGAGCCATCGCGGTTCGGGTGGAGTCGTCCAGACTGTCAATGTTCCGGGCCAGCGATATGAGAAAATCACAGGCAACCCTGAAAGCCGTATTGTCGATACGCAGAGCTTGTGCGCAGTAGTCCTCGGCCATTCCGACACGCTCACGAAAAAGCTGCGCCGGTATCTTGAGCAAAAGCGCTCCGGCTTCCGCGGTGTGCAGATACTCGACCTCATCCATTGTTGAGTGCAGAGTTGCCGCTTTCCAGTCGACAACAACGTCGCGGCCGAACTGGGACATGTGAAACGTTCCCTGCGTCGCAATTGTCAGTATGTACGATTCCCGTTTTTCCCTCCCGAGCGTCCGCCGCGTTTGCCGACCCTTATAGGGATCACTCTGGATATGGCGCAGACCCAACGGGCCGAGTTCAGACGACACGACGCGAGCGTGAAAGTCAGACCCCTTCGGCGTTGCAACCTGCATGGGGCTGCACAGACCCCACATAACCTCGGCCCACTGCTCAACGCGATGATCAGCCGGGATGCTGCCGGTATCGAGGCGAAGTGGCATGTTGATGGCTTTTTGCTCCATGCAAAAAGCTTAGTGCATCCGCACGGCAAAGGTAAATGGGGATGCCAGTCCGCCACGGGCGCCGCACGCGCCCGTCATGGCCGGAATGGCACGGCAAGGGACGCCGGTGTGTTGAGAAGTATTCTTGCCCGATCAGACGAGATGATAACCAGAACCGCAATTGTCGCGGCGTAGGGCAACATGGTGAGGAACTGCGTGGGAATTCCCAGATTGGCGCTCTGGATGTGAAACTGCAAGATTGTTACCCCGCCGAAAAGCAGCGCGCCGAACATGATCCGCGTGGGGTTCCATGCCGCGAAAACGACAAGCGCCACGGCGATCCAGCCGCGCCCGGCCGTCATGTTTTCCACCCAGACCGGCGTGTAGTAGACCGACAGGAAAGCGCCCGCGACCCCCGCCATTGCACCGCCGAACATGACAGCCAGATATCGAACACCCAGAACGCTGAAACCGATTGCGTGGGCCGCGTCCGGCACATCCCCTACGGCGCGCAACATCAAACCGGGACGGCTTTTGTAAAGAAACCAGCGAACGCAAAAGAACAGCACAATGGTCACGTAGGTCAGCGGTTCCAGACCAAGCAGGAAAGTTCCGAGAATTGTCACATCGCTGATGAAGGGCACCACTAACGGCCCGGAGACTTCAAGCGATACGCCCGTAAAACCCGACCCGATATACGCGCTCACGCCAATACCGAAAATTGTCAGCGCCAGTCCTGTGGCAACTTGATTCGCCATGCAGCTTAAGGTGAGAAATGCGAACACAAGCGACATCAACGCACCGGCGAGTGCGCCACACACAGTGCCTAACAATAAACTTCCAGATGAGGCCGCGACGGCAAACGCAACACTGGCACCAACCAGCATCATTCCTTCGACGCCGAGATTGAGCACGCCCGAGCGCTCCGCAACCAGCTCGCCGAGGCTGGCTAGCATCAACGGCGTGGCTGCGGTCACGGTCGCAATGAGCAGTATGACGATGAAGTTGATTTCAGCCATTCCCATGCGGCTCCGATAGTCCAGAGGCCGTTGAGAATCCGGTCCACTTCAGTTTGTAGGAGATCAGCAAGTCCGACATCAGCAGGAAGAACAGAAGCGTGCCCTGAAAGATTCCGGTGATTGCGGACGGCACTCCCAGTGTTACTTTTGCCTGTTCGCCGCCGATGTAGAACAGCGCCATCAGCAAACTTGCCAGCACGATACCCAGCGGGTTGAGGCGCCCGATATAGGCCACAATGATTGCGGCGAACCCGTATCCCGGCGACACGACCTCGCGCAGTTTGCCGATGGTACCGGCCACCTCGACAACACCTGCCAGACCCGCACATGCACCTCCTATCAACAATCCCATCCAAATCATGCGGTGGCGGCCGAAGCCAGCGTAACGCGCCGCCTTGATCGCCTTACCTCCGACTTCCATCTGATACGCGAGATAACTGTGTCTGATGAACAGCCAGGCTGCGCACGCGACAACGAGAGCGATGGGGAAACCCAAATTCAAGTGTGTCCCTGCAAGCAATCTTGGCAGGCGCGCAGCCTCATGAAGCGCGGTGGATTCGGGCCAGTTGAACCCGGTCGGGCTTCGCCAGGGCCCATAAACCAAATAGCTGAGAAACAAACCCGCAATATACGTGAGCATCAGCGTTACGAGAATTTCATTGGCGTTGAACCTGATGCGCAGGAACGCGGCGACAGCGGCCCAAGCCATGCCCCCCAGTGCGCCGGCGACAAACATCGCAGGCAGCACCCAAATACCGTCGAAGGCCTGAAGCTGGAGGGCCAGGCCGCCGCCGCAAATTGCGCCGGCAATGAGTTGCCCCTCGGCACCAATGTTCCAGACATTTGCGCGGAAGCCGATGGCGAGCCCGATTGCGCAGAGCAATATGGGGGACGTTTTGAGACAAAGTTCTCCGATGCCGTAAAGATCACTCACCGGAACGATAAAGAAAACGTAGAATGCGTATGCCGGATCATGGCCAATAAACAGGAAAAGCAAACTCCCCGCCGCCATCGCGAGCAGGGCGGAGAGGAGTGGCGCGGCGTGTTTCATGAAACGGGAAGTTTCCGCCCGGGGCTCGATTCTGAAGAGCATGACTTCAGGCTCCCGCCGCGTTCGCGGGGACCGGTTCATGCTCACCGCTCATCAAACGGCCGATTTCCGCAATGCTGGTCTCACCGACCGCACGGGCCTCGGAAATGCGCCCGTTGGCCATAACAGCAATGCGGTCGCACAGTTCGAGAAGTTCGTCGAGATCTTCTGAAATAACCAATATGGCAACGCCGCTTGCGCGCAGTTTCAGCAAGATCTGACGAATGGACTGTGCGGCGCCCACATCCAAACCCCAAGTCGGCTGCGCGGCAACGACAACTCCTGGCGCCTGCAACAGTTCGCGGCCAACGATAAACTTCTGCAGGTTTCCGCCGGACAGAGCTTCAGCGCTTATTGCGTAAGTTGCCGGGCGCACATCGAACTCCTCAATGCATTTGCTGGCAAACTGTCGTACCGCATCCATGCGGATCACGCCCCATCGAACAAACTTGCCGACCTGTACCGTCAGCAGACCGTTCTTGACCAGAGACATGCCGGGAACAGAGCCCTGCCCGAGCCGTTCTTCGGGAATGTACACGAGGCCAAGCCGGCGCCGGCGCGTCACGCCAAGGCGTGCAGCGGCGGTACCGTCAATGCATACGTTGCGTGCGCTGGGGCTTTGCCATTCGCCACTCACGGCTTCCAACAATTCAGCTTGTCCGTTGCCGGTGATGCCCGCGATTCCAAGAATCTCTCCCCCAAAAACTGTCAGGTTTATGTTCTCAAGATCTACACCGTGAACCGTCTCGGCCCTGCGCGACAGCGACTCTACGATCAGGCGCTGCGCCCCACTTTCTGCGCTAGTGCCCTTCGAAAGGGAAGGCACGAGTGTCCCCAGCATGTGGTGCGCAAGGCTCGCATCTGTTTCCTGGCGCGGGTCAACTGTCGCAACGACCTTGCCATGGCGAAGGATCGTTGCGGTGTCACACAGCTGGCGAATTTCATGGAGCTTGTGACTGATGTAGAGAATGCTGTGCCCGGCATCGGCGAGGCGTGTAAGCATCACAAAAAGTTCCTGAATGGCCTGTGGTGTGAGGACAGACGTCGGCTCATCCAAGATGAGGAGCTTTGGCTCCTGCAACAGGCACCGGACAATTTCGACCCGCTGTCGCTCACCAACCGACAGCATACCGACGGTGGCATCCGGGTTAACCGGCAATCCGTACTCTTGCGAAAGCTCGGAAATCCGCGCTGCAAGTTCCTGCCGCCGGGTACCTTTGGGCGACAGCAGCAATATGTTTTCCAGCACGGTGAGGGCTGGAAATACAGAAAAGTGCTGGAACACCATCCCGATACCGAGCCGACGCGCGTACGCCGGCGAGCCAACCACCTCGGGTTTTCCCTCCCACAAAATGGTACCGGCGTCGGGCCTCGCAACACCATAAATGACTTTCATCAACGTGCTTTTTCCAGCTCCGTTCTCACCCAGAACAGCATGAATAGAGCCGGGCGCCACCGTTAGGCTTACGGCATCGTTGGCAACCACTGTGGGGTACGACTTTGTGATTTTCCTCAGCTCTAACCGAGGTATCGATTTCGAGTTTGCCACTACCCGATGCTCCGCTAACACCCCCACACGACGCGGCAGACTGTGCGAAAACCTATGCCAGTACAACCGTGAAAATTCAACTTGACGCGGTATGGGCACACCGGTGCACGATCTGAAGCCCACTGTGCCAGCGTGATCCGATCCGCGGAAATACCATAAGGAATAGCCCATGAACGACCAGGCGACGATGCCCAACTGGATACACGGAACCCTCATGCACGCGCCGCGGCTGGAGACGGTTGAAGTTGTGGAAAACGCCCTGATTGAGGTCGGTGGCGATGGAGAAATCAGGTCGGTCATGGCGCCGGCATCGCCGGACTATGATGCTCGGCTGAGGCAAGCAGCCGCAAGCGGCGCGTTCGTGAACCTCTCCAATGATCAGTATCTCCTGCCGGGTTTCGTTGACCTGCACATCCATGCCCCGCAATGGCCGCAGATGGGAAAGGCGCTCGATCTGCCGCTCCACGAATGGCTGCTTGAGTACACGTTTCCGCTTGAGGCCAGCTATCGCGACGTGGCGTTTGCGGAGCGCGCCTACCGCACACTCGTCGAAGCCCTGCTCGCCAATGGAACGACAACGGCGGTCTATTTCGCAACGGTGCATTTGGAGGCGTCTTTGCTGCTGGCGCAGATCTGTCTGGAGAAAGGACAACGCGGGCTGGTCGGCAAGGTGGTGATGGACGACCCGGAGCAGTGCCCTGATTATTACCGCGACGCGTCGACGGACGATGCTCTGCGCGACACGGAACGCTTCGTGGAAGCTGTACGCGCGTTGCCCGGCAATACCGCCGCTACGGTCCGTCCAGTGGTCACGCCGCGGTTTATTCCAAGCTGCACGGATGCGGCCCTGGAAGGGCTCGGCGCCATAGCCCACGACAATGACTGCCACATCCAGACACATGTGTCGGAGAGCGACTGGGAGCACGGGTTCGTCATCGAGCGTACCGGACGCACAGATACCGATGCGCTCGACCGCTTCGGCCTTCTCACGCGGCATTCGGTTCTGGCTCACTCGAACTTCATAACCGATACCGACATGGGTACGATCGCGCGCGCGGGCGCCGGCATCGCACACTGCCCATTGTCCAACATCTATTTCGCCAATGCGGCCTTTCCCTTGCGCGCCGCACTCGACAAAGGACTGCATGTCGGACTCGGCACGGATATCTCAGGCGGCGCGAGCCCGTCGGTTCTCGACACTTGCCGGCACGCCATTGCCTCATCGCGCGCTCTCGAAGACGGAACAGACCCGGCGGCGCCGGCAGATACGCGCGGCAGACCTGGATCGCGGGTCGGCTTCAATACCGCATTCTGGCTAGCAACCGCGGGCGGCGGCGAGGCTCTCGACCTCAAGGTCGGCAAGTTCGAACCCGGATACCGGTTCGACGCGATCATGATCGAAGCCAACAGGCCGGACAGCAATCTCGTCACATGGGCTGACACCGATACGGGCGATGATGTCCTGCAGAAAATCGTCAACAATGCGGTGCGCCAGGATATCCGCAAGGTCTGGGTGGAAGGACGGCTTGTTGTCGACAAGGACGCAAGCTGAGCGCGGCCGGCCTCCTTGACCTCTATCAATCCCGGCGGCCCTCGTTCGCGGTCTACTGAGTGAACGACTGGCGTGGATGTTTCTGAAGCCGCCCGGGGGGCTTCAGCGGCAAGGAACCTTTTATGGCGAAAAAATCATTGGCGCCAATGTTTCTGGACGCACCGGATGCTTGGCCCTTCAAGTCGCTGCACAATGAGATAGACCGCGTAATCAATGAGTTTTCACGCTCTTTGGTTCCGGGCGAAGCCGGCGAAGGCAAAGGCGTTTCGGGGAGCACGCTTGCTCCAAACATCGACATTGCCGAAACGGACACGTCGTTGGAAATAACGGCGGAGTTGCCGGGCATAGACGAAACCGACATTGACCTGACGGTCACGGAGAACGCCATCACGCTGAAGGCGGAGAAAAAGATGGACGCCGAACGCGAAGATAAAGGCTTCCATCTGGTGGAACGCCGTTACGGCATGTTCCAACGTCGCATTGCACTGCCGTTCAAGGTGGACCCGGACAAGGTCGAGGCAAACTTTGGCAAGGGCGTCTTGAAAATCATAGTCGAAAAACCACCTGAAACTGAGAACTCGAGCCGGAAGATCGACATTTCGGCTGACGCTTGAAGTGGGCCGTAAAGATGCGTAACAAGTTAAAACCCTGCAGGAACTTCGCTTGACGCAGTCCTCGCATTTTTCTACGTGCTGTGCGGCCCAACGCCACAAGGATATGCATATGACCGTCTTACGGAGCATCGCGCTCGGCTTCTTCCTGGTGTCCGTGCTTGGCGGCCCGGCCGGCGCCAACGGTACTTCGGAAAACGATCCCGGCCTGGCGTTCGTTGAGAAAAGCTGCGCGCGCTGCCATGCGATCGGCGAGCATGACGCAAGCCCCTTGAGCATCGCGCCGCCGCTGCGTGATATCGCCAACCGCTATCCGCTCGAGGGTCTGGAAGAGGCGTTCGCGGAAGGCATCGTCGTCGGCCATCCGGCAATGCCGGAGTTCGAACTTGAGCCCGATGAAATCTCCGACCTGATCGGCTATCTGGAGCGGTTTGTGAAGTAAACCGGAAGCGGTATCGACGCCTTTACGCACCTCCAAGCGGCACCGATACGATGTGATTGGGCATTTGCGTCAGAGTTGATCTCCATCAAGGATTTGAGGTCGCCTATCTTCCATAGTTTTCGAACACGATAACCAGGAGAATGGCGTCATGCCCTACCGGACGATACTGGTTTACTTCAGCGGCGAAGATGATCGCGATGCGCTGATTTCGGCAGCAACTCAAATCGGCGCGGCCAATTCGGCACATGTGATCGGCGTCTACATTGTGCCGCCGGTACAGATAACACCGGCAGTCGGCATACACATCCCGCCTGAAATTCTCGACCGGCAGCGCGACTCTCACCGCGATCTCGCCAAGGAGATTGAAGGCAAGTTTACAGACGCCATGAAACGCGAAGGCCTGCTTAACGAATGGCGCACGCTGGAGGCTAACGGGCCGAGCGTATCGACACTCGGCGCCCAGCACGCGCGTATGTGCGATCTCGTGATCGCCAGCCAACCTGACTACGACGACGGCACGCCCGATCAGCAGGCCCTTCCCGCCGACCTCCTGCTCGAATGCGGCCGACCCGTTCTCCTCATACCAAGGGCTGGCAAGTTCCCGAAAATCGGTGGACGGATCTTCCTGTCCTGGAACGGAGAACGCGAAGCGGCGCGTGCGGCGTTTGACGCCCTGCCGTTCCTCGAAGCGGCCGATCACGTGCGCGTCCACTGGGTCAATCCGGAAGGCGAGTATAAGGGCACGCAAGCGGTTCCCGGATCGGAACTGGCAGCAACGCTCGCCCGCCATGGCGTTAAAACGGAAGCAGGGCATTCGGTTTGCGACGGCATGTCGGTGGGCGATGAAATTCTGTCCCGCCTCGCCGATTACGGCAGTGATCTTCTTGTGATGGGTGGATACGGGCATTCTCGCTTTCGCGAAATGGTATTTGGCGGGGCGACCCGGCACATCCTGAGGCACATGACCGTACCGGTCCTCATGTCCCACTAACGCATCACCGCCTGTACGAAGGAGACTCAGATAATGAAACAGGTGCGCCTTGAGCTGGCCCGTGACAGCGATTTTCCCAATGGCAGTACACTGCACGGCTATGAATTTACCGCACCGCTCAACGCGGAAGGACATATCGATCCGGAAGCCTGGCACAAGGACCGGGACCATTGCCGGGTCAAACGGTTCTGGGCCGGCGAGCCGGACGAAATCGGTCATGTGATCCGCAAGCCCGGCGGATCGTGGGCGTTTCACTACGATATTGACGGCGATGAGGACGACGACGAGTCGGGCTACCGATTCGGCCTTCACTGTTTTGTCCCCGGAGAGTACGTATCGATCCGTGAACATGACGGCGAGATGCGGACGTTCCGGGTCGTTCAGGTTCGCGAGATCGCCTAAACCGTTTCTCGTTCATATGGAATCGCTTAACCGGTGTTTCGCGTCTGTTGGCAAGGCACGGATCCCGCCGTGGACCGGCTGTCCACAAGGGGGCCGTAACGCAGTCCAGCGGGCGCGAAACACCGGCCTTCGGTGGGCCAAAGCGGCCCACCGGCTGCGTTGCGGCGCTTGCCCGATACACCGCATCGCGCTTCGCGCCGCGCCTTACCGGATGAGCCGGTTTGACCCATCAAACGTTTCCATATGAACGAGAAACGGTTTAGATCTCCGGCGACGGTCACCTATTCCCATCAGCGCAAATCCATGGCAGGGAACGAGTATGAGTTCTCTGCCATGGAGGCGCGCCACACATGTCCCTTTCCTACTTCGATCTGTCCGGACGCCACGCGCTGGTGACCGGCGCTTCAAGCGGCCTTGGTTGGCACTTTGCCAGTGTGCTGGCACGCGCGGGCGCCAGGGTTTCGATCGCGGCGCGGCGTCTTGAGCGGCTGGAGAGCCTCGCCGGTGAAATCGCCGACGACGGCGGCGAAGCGGTGCCCGTGGTCATGGATGTAACGGACCGCGCGTCCATATCGGCTGCACTCGATGAGGTCTGCGCCCGTGACGGCGCACCGGACATTCTGGTCAACAATGCCGGCGTCGGTGGACGGGCGCGCTTTCTCGACTACACGCCCGAGGACGCCGACCGCACCTTCGGCGCCAATTTCCGCGGCGTCTGGGATGTTGGCCAGATCACGGCACAGCGCATGGCGGCCGAAAAGCGGCGCGGGAGCATCATCAACATATCTTCCATCATGGGGTTCGGTCTGCGTGCGGGAGCTGCAACATACTGCGTGTCGAAAGCGGCCGTGGTGCAGATGACGCGCACCTGGGCAAGCGATCTTGCCGAACACGGCATACGCGTCAATTCCATAGCGCCGGGTTACTTCACCACCGAGATGACGGGCGAATTTCTTCAGTCCGATATCGGCCGGAAAATGGTCGAGGGGATACCCCTGAAACGTGTCGGCAAGGTGGAAGATCTCGATGGCACACTGCTGCTGCTCGCCTCCGACCGCAGCAGCTTCATGACCGGCACCACGATCGTTGTCGACGGTGGCCACCTGATCGCCGGCGTTTAGATCCCAACCCCTCAGGAGTTCCAGATGAACGACGTTGTCCTGCATTTCGACCGCTCAGAATATGACACCCGCATCGCCAAGTCCCGTTCTGAGATGAGCGCGCGCGGCATCGATCTCCTGATCGTTTCAGACCCCTCTAACATGCACTGGCTTACGGGCTATGACGGCTGGTCGTTCTATGTGCATCAATGTGTGCTGCTTGCCCTCGATGGGGAACCCGTCTGGTACGGCCGGCAGATGGACGCCAACGGCGCGCTGCGCACCGCGTTCATGCAACCCGATAACATTCAGGGTTATCCCGATCACTTCGTGCAGTCGAACGAACGCCACCCGATGGATCACCTGTCGGGCCTGATTGCGGAGCGCGGCTGGGACAAGGGCACCATCGGCGTTGAAATGGACAATTACTATTTTTCAGCCGCCGCCTATGCGTCCCTCACCACACATCTGCCGCATGCACGCTTCGCCGACGCAACCGCCCTCGTCAACTGGCAGCGCGCCGTCAAGTCGCCGCGCGAGATCGAGTACATGCGCCGCGCAGCACGCATCGTTGAAGCGATGCACCGGACAATCCTTGAACACGCCAGACCTGGCCTTCCGAAGAACGAGCTTGTCGGCGAAATTCAGCGAACCGCGGCCTATGGCGCCGACGGCCACTGGGGCGACTATTGCGCCATCGTTCCGATGGTTCCCTCGGGCATGGACGCGACCGCTCCCCACCTCACATGGGATGACCGGCCCATGCAGAAAGGCGAGGCGACGTTCTTTGAAATCGGCGGTTGCTACAGACGCTATCAATGCCCGCAGAGCCGGACGATGTTTCTGGGCGACGTGCCACAGAAATACCTCGACGCCGAAGCGGCCGTTCTCGAAGGGCTGGCGGTCGGCCTTGAACAGGCAAAGCCGGGCAACCGATGCGCCGATATCGCCAAGGCGTTCTTCGCCGCCATGAAGCGGCACGGATTCCAAAAAGAAGGCCGCACCGGATACGCCATCGGCGTGTCGTATCCTCCGGACTGGGGTGAGCGCACCATGAGCCTGCGTGAAAATGATGAAACAGTGCTTGAGCCGGGCATGACGTTTCACTTCATGCCCGCCCTCTGGCTTGACGATGGCGGGCTGGAAATCACCGAGCCGTTTCTCATCACCGAGACCGGATCGGAACCGCTCTGCACCACGCCGCGCAAACTTTTCGTCAAAGATTAGAGAGGCTTACGGCCTCTGCAGCGGGCTCACATTTTTGTTATTGGACCATTCGGTCCGTAATTGTTATATATGGATCATCGCAACTGATATACGAGCGCCTGAGCCATGGCCCGCCCAAGAGAATTCGACCGAACCGACGCCGTTGAAGCCGCCATGAACGTGTTCTGGGAGCATGGCTTCGAAGGGGCATCGCTGAGCCGTCTCACCGGCGCCATGGGGCTGTCGAAGAGCAGTTTCTACGACACGTTCGAGAGCAAGCGGCAGCTCTATCTGGAAACCATCGACCACTATAACCAGACACTCGCGGCGAGCCGTGCGGCGAGCATCATCGCTGCCCATGACAATCCGCTAAAGGGTGTGCGCAAGGTGTTTTCAACGGTCATCCAGGATGTCGTTTCCGGCAATCCCGTCAGGGGCTGTTTCATCAACAACTGCGCCGGCGAAACCGGGCCTGACAACAAGCGTGCCGCCGATCTGCTGGCGGAAGGCCTCACCCATGTCGAACACACGTTTGAGATCGCCCTGCGCAACGCAGTGACCATTGGCAAGCTGGGTACCGGCAAGAACCCGAAAGAACTCGCCCGGTATCTCGCATCAACGCTGCACGGCGTCATCGTCGTCGGCAAGGCAAAGCGCGATGCCGCAGCACTTGAACAGATCGTGGATATTGCTTTTGAGGCCGTTGGGTAGTTTTTTTGCCCATTTTGGACCGTATGGTCCGTAAATTAACGGAAACCAAACACATGATCGACCTCTACTTCTGGACCACGCCGAATGGCTACAAACCGCTTATCATGCTGGAGGAAACGGGCCTCGACTATCGCATCGTTCCGGTAAACATCTCAGCCGGCGCGCAATTCGAGCCCGAGTTCCTGAAAATCTCACCGAACAACCGCATCCCGGCCATTGTCGATTATGAAGTGGCGGGAACCGATGAACCGGTCACGCTTTTTGAAAGCGGTGCCATTCTCACCCACCTTGGCGAGAAGACGGGCCGTTTTCTGCCCGCCGCGCCGGCGCCGCGCGCGGAGACGCTTCAATGGCTGTTCTGGCAGATAGGCGGTGTCGGCCCGATGTTCGGTCAGTATCTGCACTTTGCAGATTATGCGCCTGAAAAGATCGCCTATGGCGAGACGCGGTATCGCAAGGAGGCGGAACGCCTGTTCGGTGTGCTCGACAGACAGCTTGAAAACCGTCCGTTCGTCGCCGGCGATTACTCGATTGCCGATATATCTATTTACCCGTGGGTATGCCGCACGCTTGAGCGCTTCGACGGGTTCGAAAACGTTGCCCGCTGGAGCGCCGACATGGCGCTGCGCCCCGCCGTCATTCGCGCCTATGAACTGGGCGCTGAGATCAACACCACCCCGACCGTTACCGAACAATCCAAGGCCTTGCTTCTGGGGTTGGTTAAAGCAAGCGCCGCCTGAATTGCAGCACCCACCAGACAACAGGAGATCTGGAATGACCACGCTAGAAACTTCCAAACCCACCCTCTTCCGGTTTGCCCTCTCGGGCAACGCCCACCGCGTTGAACTCTTTCTGTCGCTGCTCGGCGTCGACTACAAGTCTGTCGATGTGGATCTGGCGGGAGGAGAGCAACGCAAACCCGGCTTTCTCAAGCTTAATCCCGAAGGCAAAGTGCCGGTGCTGGTGGACGGCGATGCTGTCATCACCGAATCGACCGCGATCCTCATTTATCTCGCCGAGAAATACGACACCGGCACATGGCTGCCACACGGCCCGAAAGGCCGGGCAGACGTACAGCGTTGGCTTGCGGTCACCTCGCACGACGTCGCGTCCGGTCCCGCAGCCGCAAGGCTGGTGGGCGTGTTCGGCGCGAACCTCGATCTCCCAGCGGCGCAGGCGGAGGGCCATAAACTGCTCGCCCGTCTCGACCGGCAACTGACCGGGGTGCCGTTCCTGATCGGCGCGGAACCGACACTCGCGGATGTCGCCGTCTACACCTATGTCGCACACGCTCCCGAAGGCGGCATTTCACTCGACGACTATGCCAAGGTACGCGCCTGGATCGTACGTATGGAATCGCTGCCCGGCTTCATCGGCATGCCCAAAACGCCGGTAGAGCTTGCCGCCTGAGCCCTCACCATCAACGCGGAGTGGCGCCAAGCCACTCCGCCGCAAGAAGGACTGAGAAAATGCCTGAAGCGATCGCAGACATTGCTTTCACCGACACCGTCAAACGGGCGCAAACCGCTCGCGGCTCGCGCGAGAACTACGAAAAGCACATCGCAAAACGAGATTGGGAAAGCACCGTTACACCTGACCTTGCCGCCTTCATAGCCGAGCGCAACAGCTTCTACATGGCCAGCGCAAACGCTGACGGCCAGCCTTACATCCAGCATCGCGGTGGCAAGAAGGGCTTCCTGAAAGTGCTCGGCGAGCGCACACTGGGGTTTGCCGACTACGCCGGCAACCGCCAGTACATCTCGCTCGGTAATCTCGAAGACAACGACCGCGCCTACATATTCCTGATGGACTATGCCAACCGACGGCGTATCAAAGTGTGGGGCCGCGCCCGGGTGGTTGAAGGAGACGACGGGTTGCTCGACCAGGTTCGCGACCCGGACTACCGGGCACGGCCCGAACGGGTCATCGTGTTCGACATTACAGCCTGGGATGTCAACTGCCCGCAGCATATCCCGGTGCTGCTCGATGAAGAGGCGGTTGCCGACCGCGAAGCCGCGCTGCGCGGGCGGATTGCCGAGCTTGAAGAGGAAAACGAGCGTTTGACGGCTGCCGCTATCGGTTGAGTTCGCCCGTATTGTCAGTTGCCAGGCTTTGCAGCGCCTTCTTGTCGATCTTGCCGATGGGCAGCATGGGCAGTTGGCGTCGAATGTCGAAAGCCTTCGGCACTTTGTAGTTGGAAAGACGCTCGCGGCAATGCTGTTCGATTTCTTCCCGCGACGGCAGCAATTCGCTATCGGAGAGAATGTATGCGTGTCCGACCTCGTTGTAGACAGGATGGGAGACCGAAATGACAGCTGCCATGGCAACGGCCGGATGTTCCTCAAGCGCGGCTTCGATCTCGCGCGGATAGATGTTGTAGCCGCCCGACTTGAACATCTCCTTTAGGCGTCCGACGATCCGGTAATCGCCCTGTTCGAGACGCTGGCCGACATCGCCTGTGTGCAGCCAGCCATCCGGCGTGAAGGCGGCTCCGGTATCGTCGGGACGGTTGAAGTAGCCGACCATGACAGTATCGGATTTCACCTGGATCTCTCCGTCTCCGCCATCAGTCACCGGGGCTCCGTCTTCACCAGCAAGACGCACCTCAAAACCGTCAGCCGGCGCACCGACGGTTTCAGCAAGAGTGTCATCCGATGCTCCGCTGGCTGTATAAAGTATTTCGCCTCCACTTTCGGTCGACCCGTAGCTTGTGAAGAGGTTCGGGGTAATCGCACGCAGTTTCGCGATCAGATCGCGCGGCGCCGGTGCGCCGCTCCAGATGATGGTCTGGAGCGATCGCAGATCGTTCACGTCGAGCGCATCGTGTTCGAGCAGGATCTGATAAATGGTCGCCACCTGGTGAATGATGGTCACGGTGTCGCGCGCGATCACCTCACCCATGCGCGCGGGATCGAAGCGCTCTATGAAGACCAGCGCGCCACCTGCTACCAGCGCCTGACAGCATCCCTGCACCGCCATGCCGACATGATTGATCGGAAGATTGCCGAGAATGCGGAACGGCTCCGCCCACCAGTGTGCGCATTGTTCGCGTGTCGTGCGCACAATGCCACGATGCGACAGCAACGCACCCTTGGGGCGGCCGGTCGAGCCCGATGTATAGACGATAAGCGCCGCATCGCCCGGATCGACGGCGGCGCGGGCGGCGGAGAACGCCGCATCGCCGGCGCCGCTTTCCAGAAATTCTGCATAGGGCCGTGCACCCTCCAAACCTTCCCTGTCGAGAGCGACAAGCTGCTTGAAGGAAGTTTCTGCGCGCATCAGTTCAGCGATGTCATCGCCGTACTCGCGGCCCTCGAATGCTGAAATGGCGAACAGCGCCGAGGGTTTTGCATCGGAGACGATGTAGGAAAGCTCAGCCAGTGTGGCGCGTGGATTAAGCCCGAGCCAGATGGCGCCGATGCGCGCTGAGGCCATGAACACGATCATGAATTCGGGCCTCGGCGTCGACAGCATGGCGACGCGGTCGCCGTGCTGCACGCCAGCGGCAATCAGGGCGCGGGCGCAGCGGTCGACGTCGCGTGCGAATTCGCGATAGCTGAGCGTCTGCCCCTCAAACACCAGTGCGTCGGCGTCGGGCCGGTCCAGCGCAAAATGGGCCGGATAGTCGCTGATCAGCGCAAGATCCGGTGTCCGCGACAAATCATTCACGCTCATGCAGGCGAACCTTCGGGCTTCACCCACATGGAGAGCCACTCCGCGACCAGAGCCGGCTTTTCCTTGCCCTCGATCTCGACCACCGTATCAAGCGTCATCAGAAGCTGGCCGGGTTTGCGCTCTACAGCGTCGCGCAGCGTGAAGTGGCCGCGGATGCGCTCGCCGGCGTGCACGGGTTCGATCATGCGGAGTTTGTCGAAGCCGTAGTTCGCCGGATAGCCTTCCGTCTCCGCATCGCCATCGAGAGGATATTTGTAGACGTCATAGGCCATGCGCGCGAGCATCGACACGGTGAGAAAACCGAACGCGATCGGTTTGCCCCATGGACTGTTCTCCTTGCACCATTCGGGATCTATGTGGGCCGGATCGAGGTCTTCGGTCGTGTGCCCGAACTCCGTGATGCGCTTCTGATCCATGGTGATCCAACCGGAAGTGAATGTCTTGCCAACCGCCTCGTGAGCCGTCTGCGGGGTGAAACTTTCCATTGCTTGTGCTCCCTTATTGTCTAGAGCCCGGAACAGCACGGGCAGGTTACGCTGGCAGTTGAGAGATAGCGGCGTGCTGTGCCGGGTGTTAGTGCAGGCATAGCGGGGCGAGACTGCAGTTTACGGTCACCGGCATTCGCTGTCGCACCCGCATGATGCGTTCCGGGACCGCGTGCCGCACCCTTGCGCGCCAGAATTTCGAAGTCGCGCGCGGCAATCATAGTTTCGATCTCGATACTGTCGTCGCCCATGGCGCGCCAGTCGTAATACTCCGCTCCGTCGCAGCGCACGTCCACAGATTGCGCATCGTCGAGATTGGTGACGCGAAGCTTTGTTTTCATACCGGCCTTCGAGGGCGTTGCCGCGTAGGTTGCGACGTGAAGGATGCCGTCATCGTCATTCTCCGCGCGCGCAATGCCAAGGTTCGGGAAGTCGACACCTTCAATGCTCGGCGCATTGAAACGGGCAAGATCAGGGGCATTGAAGATGCGCGACCAGGCTCCCGGTCCCCCGACTTCCGCCACCATGGCCAGAGCGCTCATCTGGCCGCGCGGCCAGTCTTCGCCGAGATAAAACCAGAAGCCGAACTCCGAGCCGCCATCGCCGAAGCCGCGCGGTTCGGCAATCTCTTCAACCGCTGAACGCAACCGCGCCTCCGCCGTAACATCGCCGAACTCCTTGGCGAGCACCAACGCCAGCACCGTGAAACGCGGATCGGGTGGGATGCGCAGCTTCTTCGAAGTGTCGCTCCAGCCCATGCGCGCCGCCGCGGAGCGATAGAGAATTTCCGCAAGCGAGGGATCGTGCGGCAGAAGATAGAAGCAGGTGCCAAGGCCCGCCCCCGGCCCGCCGGTGTGCAGGCAATCTTCTATCGGATCGAAATAGAGTGCCATCCATTCCAGCTTGTCGTCGGAGATCGACATGTAGTGTTTGCGCGCATAGGCGATCCACTCATCGAACACCTGGACGTTCGACGTGCCACGCACCGCGTCGTAGAGCTTCACGCCAAGGCCCGCCGCGCTCAGGCAGAACGGCCAGATTTTGGTGTTCTCGCAATGCGGGCCCTCGGGCCGTGCGGCCCACTGGTTTGTGAGAAATGCGTTGACCCGGTCATGCGTCCATTCGAACGTCCGTTCTTCAACGCCCGCGACCTTGAAGGGCTGGCGCCACTTGCCGTCATTGCTGACTGTCGCATAAAGGCCCATCAGCATGTTGAACCAGCCGCGGAAAAAAAGGTTGCCGTCCGAGGCAATCGGATCGGGCTGCAGACCCCAGGGCTCGATGCCGTTGGCGGTCCAGCCCGGTGTGTCGTAGCGGCCGCGCAGGTGCTCGGGGATCCAGATATCGAGCCATTCCTGCGGATAGTTTTCACGGCGCGGATCGGGGCCGAACTGGGTGAGCCAGTCGATCGCCGCCCAATAGGTGGTGTGACGTTCGACAAGGCCATCGAGAATTTGCGCATAGGCCTCGCGCCACGCCGGCGTCTGCTGCGCCATGGCCGCCACCGCATAGCTTGATTCGGAAAGGTCGAAACGCGCGAAACTTTGAACCGGTTCGGATGAGTAGCGGTCCCACCAGGGGTGCGGTTCGCCGGCACTCGACCAGTCGTCGGATGTCGTTGCCTTGGTCCACAGGTGTTTCAGCCAACCGCGCGATCGTTCGTTGAGGCCGGTGGGATTTGACGGTGACGGCATGGTTCTCCTGGTCCTCGTCGGGGATAAAGGCTTCACACATGGGGCTACGGCTGTGATAGTGGCGGCGACCCCGCCGCACCGTCAAGAGCGTCCTCACAAGGCTTAAAGGCACAGATGCCGAACCCGCCACACCTGCCCGTGCAGGGCCCGCCCGCATTGGACGCTTCCGCCGCGCCCGGCACGCGGCGCGGCTTTGTGCTGGGCGCGGCCTATATGGCGCTTGCCTCACTCTGTTTCACGATAATGAACCTCCTGATCCGAGAGGCCGCGAGCGAGCTCGACCCGCTGCAGATTGCCTTTCTGCGTAACATCTTCGCGCTGATCGCCATGCTGCCGTGGCTGTGGCACGTCGGCTTCGACGGTCTGCGCACCAAGCGTCTGGGATTACAGCTGACGCGCGGCGTCATCAGTTTCATTGCCATGGCGCTGTGGTTTACCTCCGTCACCGTACTACCGCTCGCCGAGGCGGTGGCGCTCAACTTCACGCTGCCGCTGTTCGTGACGGCGGGGGCTGCGTTGTTTCTCGCCGAGCGCGTCGGCATGCGGCGCTGGGCGGCAACAGCCATCGGCTTTCTCGGAACGCTGGTTATTCTCCGTCCCGGTTTTGAAGTGGTTACGCTGGTGAGCATGTTGCCGATCTTCGCCGCCCTGGCCATGGCGACCACATCGCTTATCGTCAAAAGCCTGTCGGGAACGGAGAACCCCAACGCCATCGTGTTCTACATGAACCTGATGCTCACGCCGATCTCCCTGGTGCCCGCGCTGTTTGTGTGGCGGTGGCCGAGCTGGTACGTGCTTGGCCTCACGGTCGCCCTCGGCGTGCTTGCGATGATCGCGCATATGTTCTTCACCCGCGCCTACCGCCATGCCGACGCATCGGCGATCATGCCGTTCGAATATCTGCGCCTGCCGCTGATCGCGGCCGCCGCCTATCTGCTCTACACGGAAATTCCCGACAGCTGGACCTGGGCCGGTGCCGCGATCATCATAGGCTCCGCACTCTATATTGCGCACAGAGAGGCGCGTGTACGCGCCGTGCGCAGGTAACATTGGATTTACCGCAAAACTATTGTCATCGACCGCGAACAGGGTAATAGTCGGGGCAGGTTCAATCAGCGAAAGGAGGTGATCCAATGTCACATGAGATCAAGGCGGTGTCAGAGGACTTTGGATGTTTTACAGGGATGACGGAGCAGCCTTCGCTTCTCCTGTAGCACCTTCGAACCGGACCCCCGGTTCGGGGTCCCGGCATACGCCAAACTCATGGAGGGCCGCAGCAATGCGGCCCTTTTTGATGCTAAAGTAGCTCCGCTTGCTTGCAACCAGGGTGACTGCAGATGGTTGAAAATATCGCAATCAAAATCGACGACATCTACGTGCCGATCAGCCGGCGCAAGACGCTTGAACCCGAAAAGGTCGAACCGCTTGCGGAAAGCATTCTCGAAGAAGGCCAGCAGATCCCCATTCAGGTACGCGACGACGGCAAGCGGCTGGTGCTCGTTGAAGGCCTGCACCGGCTCGAAGCGTGCAAACTGCTCGGCGAGGAAACGATCATCGGTATCTTCGTGCACGCGCGGCGGCACTAAGGCCGGGCGGCTTTACTGGAACAGCGTTCTGGCGACGCGGAAGCCGCGCCTCAGGAAACGGACGCCGACAGGGTCCGCATCGCGGCTGCTCGAGCGCATGCCGCGCGGTGGCGAGCGATGGGAACCGCCGCGAAAAATCCGTTCGCGGCAGTCGGTGCCGCTGGTGCGCGCCGCGCCGTCGGACGGTTCGCTTGAATAGAAGTACCAGCAATCCTCGACCCACTCGCTGACATTGCCATGCATGTCGTGAAGCCCGAAGGCGTTTGCGGGAAATGACCCTACAGGTGCGGTATTCTTCCAGACATCGGCTCCCGATACCGCGCCCCAGCAGCAGAAATCCTTGCCGTAGTTGGCATAATCGTGGCTCGGCTCGGCGCCCCACCAGAATTTCGTCGCCGTTCCGGCCCGGGCGGCATACTCCCACTCGGCTTCGGTGAGCAAACGGTAGGTGTCGCCGGTCTTCCCCGACAGCCATTGCACGTAGGCTTGCGCGTCGTCCCAGGAGATTCTGATGACGGGCTGGCGGCCCCGGCCCCAGCCGTGGTCGTCGGGGGTGTAGCTACAGCCGCCGTCAGTGAAACAGGCGTCCCATTCACCAAAGGTTACTTCGAACTTTCCGACGGCGAAGGACGCGGCGATGTTAACCTCGTGCTGCGGGCCTTCTGTCATCTGGTCGCCCAACTCGTCTGTCGGCAGCCCCACTGTGATGGTGCCCGCAGGCAGCACGACCATCTGCGGGCAAACTTCGCAATCCTGGAACTCGCCGCCGAGTTCGAGCCCAGTCTCGCGCGAGGCGTCCGCCATGCGGTGTGAATCGATCTGCGGATTAGCCAACGTCGTGAGGCGTTCGTAGTTGGAGTTGCCGATGACCCGTGCGGCACGATTATCGGCGTGCGCCCCGCCCGCCGCGACAACCGTCAGAATGGCCGTGAAAACAGCCGGGACCATCGTGCGCATAGCAGCCTCATATCGATTCGTCACACCCGCCCGGAATTCTAACTCCGGCCTGGCTAGGTTATGGAACAAAACCTCATGGCGAAAGCGTTCTGGCAACGCGGAACCCGGCCAATTCGTCCATAAAAACGGTCCAGCGCCCGTAGCGGCTGGCCGAGCGAAGATCCTTCGCTTCGTCTTTCCAGGAGCCGCCGCGCAGAACGTGCTTTGTGCAGTCACCGCTCATGCGGGCAGAACCGTCGTCCGGCGCACCCGCATAGCTGTCGTTCCAGCAATCCTCCACCCACTCCGAAACATTGCCATGCATATCGAAAAGGCCGAAGCCGTTCACATCGGACTGCCCGACGACTGCGGTGCTTCGCAGGTAGCGCGTTAAGCCGCGATGGTTCGCCTCAAGCGAAGCGAGAAAATTGCCTGTGGAAAATGGTGTCGTGGTGCCCGCGCGGGCCGCATATTCCCATTCGGCCTCCGAGAGCAGACGGTAGGCCTCGCCGGTCGTCCTTGAGAGCCAAGCCACATAAGCCTTCGCGTGATCCCAGGAGATGTTCAAGACGGGCTGCCGCCCCCGGCCGAATCTACCTGACGGATGGTGTCCGCATTCCGCACGCGCATGCCTCTTGCAAAAAGCATCCCATTCGAAGAAGGTCACCTCGAACCTGCCAACCGCGAAGTTTTGGGGAATGGTCACCGTGTGCTGTGGGCCTTCAGTGTCGCGGCGGTCATCCTCATCCGCAGGCGACCCCATCATGAACGACCCCGCAGGCACGACCACCATTTCCGGGCAGTCATCGCAGTCGCGGAACTCATCGCCGGTCCGGTACTGGCCCGTGGGCTGCGGCTGCTCGGGATAGACGCCAACGGCCACCCTGTCTTCATCCGGTTCGCCTTCAAGCTCTATGAGCCGCGCCCTTGCGAACTCGGCGTAGAGGCTATCGGGAAACTTCTCGATGAACGTCTCCAGCACGGCCCTGCTTTGCGTGTTCTGGATCGCTGTCCATGCTGCGGCGTCCGGAGCCGTGCCGGGGGTCAAAGGAGCAACGATGGCTCCGGGCAAGAAGTAGAAATCGTCCTTGAGCGACTGCTCCTCCCACGGCGTCTGAGCGCCTCCGGTTTGCGCCTCGACCGCGATGCGTGTCTGGCGGAACACATGAATGAGTTCGCTTCCCGCCTGCCTGATCGCTTCGGCAAGTGCCGCCGTATAGGGGCTGTTGGCGCCATTGCCGTCGGCTGCGACCTGACCGGGCGCTGCGGAATAGGCGATGAGCGAGCCGGACGGTGCCTCGATGCGGCCAAGGCCGCGCGAGGCGGAGCGGAACGCACCGCGGAACGGATTGTTGCGGCAGGCATCGAGCACGACGATGTTCAGTCTGTTTCTTGCACGCTCCATCTGGCGCAATACCCAGCGCGCGTCGACCGCATCGAGCTCCAGATCCTCTTCCGTGTTGATGTTGGCGCCAAGCGGCAGCAGGAAGTTCGAATTGAGGGCCTGCACGCCGTGGCCGGCATAGAAGAAGAGGCCCACCGCGTCCGCACCGGCGGCGGCAAGCTTCGCGCCGAACTCGCGCATGGCGCGGATCATTCCCGAGCGGTCCGCATTCAACGCCTCGACGACCTCAAAACCGACATCGCGCAAGGCGCCAGCCATGAGGCGCGCGTCGTTTTCCGGATTGGCGAGCGGCGAGATCAGCTCGTACTCGGAATTGCCGATGACCAACGCGACGCGCTTTTCAGCGAGAGCGTCGCCCGCCACAAGAAACGTCAGAAAGGCGACCAAAGCAGCCAAGGCTATCGTGCGCATGTTCACCTCATTTTGTGCCGTCACGATGGCTTTGAAGCCACCGGACACTCGAACTCCAGATCCTTGAGCCAAGGAAGACATAGTCTCAATCCACAAGCGTTCTGGCCACACGGAAACCGTCGAACTTGTTGCTAAGGTAGGATTTAAGCTTGCGGCGGCGGGCCGAGCGGAGATGTTTCATAAATTCGACCCAGGAGCCGCCGCGCTGAACGTGTTGCCCGCAGTCGCCGCTCATGCGGGCAGAGCCGTCGTTCGGCGCGCCCTCATAGCTGCCGTTCCAGCAATCCTGCACCCACTCGGCGACATTGCCGTGCATGTCGTGCAGTCCGAAACGATTTATAGTTTGAATTGAAGAGGTGCCGACACTTGCGGTTCTTCGCAGATTCCGTGCTGAACCGTTGTGGTTTGCCTGAAGCGCAGTGATAAGGCTGCCTGTCGAGAACGGTGTCGTGGTGCCTGCGCGAGCCGCGTATTCCCATTCGGCCTCGGAGAGCAGACGATAGGTTTCGCCGGTCTTTTTTGAGAGCCACGCAACATATCTCATCGCGCGATTCCACGTGACATTGATCACCGGGCGGTCACCCCGACCCCAACCCTCATCTTCTGGAAGGATATGGCAGCCGCCTTCGGAATGGCACGCATCCCATTCGGCAAAAGTCACCTCAAACTTGCCCACCGCGAACGGTCGGGGAATTGTCACCCTGCGCTGTGGGCTCTCGTTACTTTGGTGGCCCTCCTCGCTCTCGGGCGAGCCCATGGTGAACGATCCCGCAGGGACCACCACCATCTGCGGACACACATCGCAGTCGCGGAACTCATCGCCGGGCTGGTACTGGCCTGTGGGTTGCGGCTGCTCGGGATAGATGCCGACGGCCACCCTGTCTTCCTCCGGTTCGTCTTCAAGCTGTTCCAGCCGCGCCCTCGCCAACGCCGCATAAAGACCGCCGGGGTATTCTTGAAGAAAGGCTTCAAGCACGGCTTGGCTCTGCGTGTCCTCGACGGCGGCCCACGCCCGCTCCACGGCACCGGACGTTGCAGCCGGCTGCGACGGCGATGACGCAGCGGCAGTTCCTGGTACGAAGTAGAAGTCGCCCAGCAGGGACGATTCCTCCCACGGGGTTTGGCGGCCGGCGGTTTCGTTGCGCACTTGAATGCGGGCGCGCTTGAAGACCTGTTCGATGGGCAGGCCGGGCACTGCGATCGCTGCGGCGAGCGCTCTAGTGTAGGGCGAGTTGGCGCCATCGCCATCGGCGGCGCTCTCGCCGGGGGCCGCGGCAAAGGCGACGAGCGAGCCGCTCGCAGCTTCCACCCGCGCCAGCCCGCGCCCACCGGCCCCCCTCGAGCCGCCAAACGGGTTGTCGCGGCAGGCATCGAGGATAACAAGGTTCAGTGCGTTTCCAGCACCCTCCATCTGGGCGAGGATGTCGGATGCGCTGATGGCTTCAAGGTCGAGGTCCGCCTCATCGAGGATGTTTGCTTTGAGCGGCAGCAGGAAGTTCTGCCCCTGTGACTGCAAGCCGTGGCCGGCGTAAAAGAACAGCCCGACAGCGTCCGGCCCCGCCGCCCGCAAGGCCCGGCCGAATTCCTGAATGGCCCGGCCCATGGCGCGGCGGTCCGCATCGGTGACGGTAATGACCTCAAAACCCACCTCGCGCAGGGTCGCGGCCATGAGGCGGGCATCGTTCTGCGGGTTGGCGAGCGGCGTAATCGCCTCATAGTTCGAGTTACCGATGATCAGCGCGACGCGTTGTTCGGCGTGCGCATCACTGGCCGTCAAAGTCACAGAAACCGCGGTCAAAATAACGAAGACTATCGCGCGCATCAACGCCTCATGTTGTTGCAATCGGACCGGCAATGCCCCGCCCGGCAGTCGGGTTCCAGATCCAAGAGACACAGACTCCAACTTCACGGCTCAAGCGATCTGGCGACACGGAACCCTATACTTCCAAAGCTGTTGTAATCGGCACCTGCCCTGCGACGACCACTGTTGCTCAATGATTTGCCGTTGTTGTCGAAATTTCCACCGCGGGACATACGCCAATCGCAATCGCCGTCGGTGCGCGCTGATCCGTCGCTCGGAGCGTCCGAGTAACCTTCGGTCCAACAATCTTCAACAAACTCGGAGACATTGCCGTTCATGTCGTGAAGGCCGAACGGATTGGCGGGAAACGAGCCGACCGGCGCGGTGTTCAGCCACTGGTCACGCCCCGAAGCGAGACCTTCGCAGCACAGATTTTGTTCTTTCCCGTAATTGGCATATTCGTAACTTGGCGACGGCCCCCACCAGTGGGCCTCACGGGTTCCAGCGCGCGCCGCATACTCCCACTCGGCTTCCGTAAGCAGACGATATTCCTCTCCGGTCTTACTCGAGAGCCACACCAAGTAGGCTCTGATTCTAACGTTCCACGAAACATTAATGACAGGCAGCCGGCCGCGTCCCCAACCCTCATCATCGACTGTTCGGCAACCCCCGTCTGCCACGCAGGCGTCCCATTCAGCGAAGGTCACCTCGAACTTGCCGACCGCAAAGGAACTGCCAAGCGTAACCCTGTGCCGCGGGCCCAAATATTCGGATCGTGCCAGTCCCATCAAGAACGACCCTGCCGGCACCACCACCATGAGCGGACACTCATCGCAGTCCTGAAATTCATCTCCCGCCTGCAGATCGGTCGCGGACGGTTGCTCAGGATAGACGCCGACGGCGACGCGGTCCTCTTCCGGCTCGCCCTGAAGCTCGTTCAACCGCGCTTTGGCAAACTCCGTGTAGAGGCTATCTGGAAACCTCGCGGCGAATGTCTCCAGCACAGCCTCGCTCTGCGTGTTCTGGATGACCGCCCACGCGCGCTCGTCGGCGCCGGCGGATGTGGATGGCTGCGCCACGGGTTGCTCGGCGCTGCCTGCGCCCGAGAAGTAGAAGTCGCCGGTCACCTCGTCGTAGTAGGCGGGGCGCTGGTCGTGGGAGACCGTGGTGGCGAGCTTTTGCACCTCGACGCGCACGCGCCGCGCGGTCTGGGTCAGCGACAGCCCAGGCTGCCGCAGCAGCGGGATCAGGCTGCGGGTGAAGACGGAATTTGGATTTGCATCCGAGTTGGAGAGGCGGTCGAGCGCCGTCTGTCCGACCCCTGCCGAATAAAGCACGAACGCGCCCTCGGGCGCTTCGAGACGGCCAAGGCCGCGCGTCGCGCCGACACCGCGCGTGCCGTCGCGCGGAAACGGATTGTTGCGGCAGGCATCGAGCATCAGGATCGCCACACGCGTGCCGCGGCTGCGGATGCGCTGCAGCACCTGATCGACGGCGATAGCCTCCGCGGTAACGAAGTCATCCTGCCCCGGCTCGACATTGGGAATATCGACCGGCAGGAGATAGTTGCGACCGGCGATCTCGACACCATGGCCGGCGAAAAAGAACAGCGCCTCATCGCCGGTTTCCAGTTGCGAGGCAAACAGCTGAAGCTGCCGGTTCATCTCGCGGCGCGACACGTTCTCCGCGCGCAGCACGTCAAAGCCCAGCGCGCCAAGCGTTGCCCCGATGGCGCGCGCGTCGTTGACGGCCTTTTGAAGCTTCGCCACCTGAGCATAGTCGTCATTGCCGATGACCAGTGCGACACGCTTGGCCGATGCGGGAGCGGCAAGCCCGACGGCCATGCTCAGGATGCACAGAGTTACTGCCAGCGTTCGGCGCATGGGCTTGTTCCTTTGTTACGCGTGTGTCGTGTTCCAGGTGCCTGGAGCGGTATGTGTTCCAATCTCAGCAACCAGGTGTCGCGGCCTGACCCACGGCGGTCTCTTCGTAGTTGAAGCGCATGTTATGATCGCGGTCGTGCAGGTGAACGGTCATGGACGACCCGGCGTTGAACTGAAAATTGCCGAGATATCTGACCGAGGAATCGCCGACATAGCGCACGCAATAGGCGACATCGACACGCGCGCCGCAGCCGTTTTTGAACTTCCAGTTATGCGTACCCGCAACCTGGTTGACGGTAATGCAGCCAATGGTTTCGGCATTCGTGCGATCGCTCCAAAGCATTCCACCGCTTAGCGCGAAAGCAACGAACAGACATGTGAAGGCAAGGTACTTCATTGGGCTTTCTCCTTGTTATTTGCCATTTCAGACGGGCGCAGCGACAATCGCCGAAATCGCGCATTCATGATCGGGCCCGGCGTCGCAACTAAAGCGTTCTGACAATGCGGAATCCGGCGGCGTCAGGAACGGCGGCGTCAATCCGGCGTCAAACTCCCGCAGGGCATCGGCCATGAGGCGTGCGTCGTTTGCCGGATTGGGAAGCGGTGAGATCAGCTCGTAATCGAAATTGCCGATAACCAGTGCGATGCACTTTTTGGCGATTGCGCCGCCTGCGGTGACACTCATCAGAAACGCAGCCAAAGGGGCCTGGACCATCGTTCGCATGATCGCCTCACATATTACGTTCCCAGGCCAGACTAGCGCTTTCGCAAGCGGGCTGTCGTGCCACAGCGTGAAACGATGTTCACGATCATGTGAAGCGGGAGGCGCTAGTTGAACGTCTGCCAGATGGCGTTGGCGATCTCGCCTTCGAGCGGGAAGGACAGCATGCCCATGACCGAATAGCCAAGGATCCAGGGCATGACATAGAAGCGGATGAGGAAGAAGAACCATGCCACGTAGAGCGGCACCACGAGGTCGAGCAGGAAGCTCGGCGTGATCGGCCTGAACAGCTTGATCAGGGGATCGGTGGCGCGCACGAAGAACTTCATGAAGAAGAAGTCGCTGTCGATGGGCAGGAACAGGTTCATGGCGGAACGCCCGATGAGCGTCCACATAATGAGGCCCATGACGTAGTCGATCAGGAGAACCCAGAGCGGGAATGCTGAGAAGGTGTCCGCCATTTGTCTTCTGCGCTGTTCTCAAAAAAATCCGGGGCGGGACAATGTCCCGCCCCGGTTATCGTTCTAACACAAGGGTTAGTGTTCTTCAGACAGAATCGGCTTACCGGTCGGGATACGCGTCCGGTCGATCATGTCCTGCGTTTCCGCATCGGGTTCCGGCGTCATGAGACTGACGACGATCATCAGTATCAAGCTCACCGGCATACCGACAATGCCGAAGCGCAGGTGGTCAATGCCAAGGATCGGCGTGCCACCCGTATACACATAATACAGGTAGAATGTGCCAGCGAGAAAACCACCGGCCATACCGGCGATCGCACCCTGGCGCGTTGCACGCTTCCACCAGACACCGAGCACGAGCGGGAAGAACAGGCCGGAGGCGGCGAAGCAGAATGCCCACGCCACGGCACCGAGGATGCCTGTCAGTTTCAAGCTCGCGACACCTGCACCAGCAGCACCGATAACGATCAGCAACACTCGCGCGACGATAAGACGGACGCGGGAGTCAGCTTTCGGATCGATGATCTTGTAGTACAGGTCATGGCTCAGTGCGTTCGCGATGGCGAGCAGCAGACCGTCGGCGGTCGACATGGCCGCAGCCATACCGCCAGCGGCCACAAGGCCCGAAATCACGTAGGGCAGACCGGCGATCTCCGGCGTTGCGAGCACGACGATGTCGGGCCGCATGAAGAACTCGTTGATCTGCAACAAGCCGTCCCCATTACTGTCGGATATCGCAAGGAAGCCAACACTGCTCCACTTCTGAACCCAGTCAAGCGCCTGCACGTCAGCAAATGCCTTGCCGATAATACCGGTTGCGAGATTGGGATCGAGAACCTGCAGCTTCGTGAGCGTCGCCAGAGCCGGCGCCGTGAAGTACAGCAGGAAGATGAAGAACAGCGACCAGGCAACCGACTTACGCGCGGCATTCACGGTCGGTGTCGTGAAGTAGCGCATAAGAATGTGCGGCAGAGAGGCCGTGCCCGTCATCATGCAGAAGGCCAGTGTCACAAACTTCCAGGCCGCCATACCGGTGCCCGGGTCGTTGTGAAGCGTGGTCAGAATCTTGAGCCTTGGGAAGCTCTCGGTTGCGGCCGTGCCAACACCATGAACGGTTTCGAGTTCCGCGATGCGTGCCACGGCATCGCCGTAGCTGAAGTGCGGAATAAGGCCGAAGCCCTGCTTGTTGGACATCCAGATAACCGGCGTCAGATAGGCGATGATCAGCACGATGTACTGTGCCACCTGAGTCCAGGTCACCGCCCGCATGCCGCCAAGCATGGAGCAGAGAAGAATGCCGAGCAGGCCAAACCAGACGCCAACCTCGAACGGGATTTCAAGCGCGCGGGAGGCAATCGTCCCCGTTGCGTTGATCTGCGCCGTCACATAGGTAAACGAGGCCACAACAAGCACGATAACCGCGCAGAACCTGGCAAGGTTGCCGCCGTACCGGGTGCCGATGAAGTCAGGCACCGTGTAGCAGCCGAACTTGCGTAGATATGGCGCCATCAGCGAGGCCACAAGCACATAGCCGCCGGTCCAGCCGACAACGAAGGCGAGATAGCCGTGACCACCGAAGTAGACACCACCCGCCAACGCCACGAAGGAAGCACCGGACATCCAGTCCGCGCCCGTCGCCATGCCGTTGAACAAGGCGGGCACTTCGCGGCCCGCAACGTAATATGCAGAAACCTGCATGGTACGCGACAACCAGCCGATCGCCGCATAGATGAAAATCGTGAATAACACGAACAGAATGCCGATTGTCTCGGCACTCACGCCCATCTGCTCAAGAATTGCCATGAGCAGAATAAAGGCAATGAACCCGCCCGTATACAGACCGTATACTTTGGGCAGGTTGTCGACGAATTTACCTTCAATCATCTCCCCAGAACCCCGCTATTCATCTTCGCCGAAGCCGAATTCATGGTCGATTGCATCCTGACGCCAATTCGAAAACACGATCAGCAGGACGAAAACGGCCAATGAACCCTGGACGGCCATGTAATAACCCAGCGGGAAGCCCAGAAAGGACATCTCGTTAAGGCTTTGTGCAAACCAGTGAACGACAAAAGAGAATATGAACCAGACGATCAAAACGCCGAACGTCAACGTCCGGGTTTTGGCCCAATGGCCCTCTCTTGCTGCATTATCCTGAGACATACGTCCCCTCCCATCTAACAGTGCCGGAGGTTCCGGCACGGGCAATCACGTCGCCAACTTGCAATTTTGGCAAGTGTGCTGCAGAAACCAAATACCAGACCGCCACAACCGCGGACAAGTTATACAAAGTGCTAATGATCGGTTTTCCCCTATCGTGAGCTTTTCAATCATCAGATTTATCGAGGCGATTCCGCAGAGCCTGCGGCGTGTTTTCACCATTCGTTTCGACAAGAGCCCGGTCGAAACCGTCGATACGCTGGCGGAGTTCGTACAGACTCGCGCCGCCTACGTCGCGCAGACGTCGCTCTACGGCTACATCAAGACACGCATGGGTACGCGTTACCGCTACATGTTCGAGGATGAGACGTATGCCGCGTCGATAAACTTCGCGAAGTGGCGGACCTATGCGTCGTGCCTGTCTGATCTCGCCGTGTTCGCCGCGGCGACGGCAGCGACACGCGACGACCTCAAGGACACCGAGGCGGCGGAGCTTGCGCGCTTCTGCTTCAACCGGTCGGTCGAGCGGGCATTCGACGATGTCGACGACCCGGCCCTGCCTGAAGAGATCGTTGCGGCGTTTTCGATCCGCGCCGCCGGGACAAACTGGGACGAGGCCGCGCTCGGCGAGAACGCGTTTGAGAAGAGCCCCGTCGACCTCATCAGATGGGCGCCGATTGCCGATGAGCTCAAGGAGTTCGACAGCGAGATCGTCATCAACTCCACACGCTTCCGCTGGCGCGACATTCGCGAACAGCTGCGCACGCGGATCGACGGTGGCGGCGTGTGTGCCGACTGGCGCGAGAACGGTGGAAGTTCCGCCGCCACATAGCTTTCCGGAAGGCCGCCGGACATGAGTGGCGGAAAGGTTTCGGGTCAAACGTTTCGATACCTCCAAATTTTTCCCCCGGAAACTCTCACATTTCAAACTCCGTGCGGCGGCTCATGACCGCGATTTGATACACCGTATGGACAGCGCCTTCGACTTCGGGATCATTGTGAAACCCTGCACGATCGCGGATTATGGCAGGCAGATCTGCTCAGGCCGCCATGCCTGCCACATGCGATGGAACGAATACTGAAGGCCACCCGACATGAACGAACACTCCGCCTCAACCGCTTCCGCCACACCCTTGCTGTCGCTCTCGGCGGTGGTGCTCGATACGGAAACGACCGGCCTCGACACGACGGCGGCACGCATCATTCAGATCGGTGCCGTCCACATAGACAGCGGCCGGTTGAGCGATGCGACGTTCGAACAGTTCGTCGATCCCGGCCTGCCGATCCCACCGGAATCGACGCGCATTCACCACATCGAAGATGCAGACGTTGTCGGCGCATCGGGGTTCGCGACGGTCTATGACGCATATCGGGCCTGGGCAGGCGGGCGGGTCCTCATCGGCTATTCGATCGGGTTCGACCTGGCGATGTTCAAGGCCGAGCATCAACGTCTCGGCACGGCGTGGCAGGCGCCGCGCTCGCTCGATGTGCGTCATCTGGCACAGCTGGTTTCGCCGCAGTTACCCGACATGGCGCTCGACACGGTCGCGCACTGGCTCGGCATCGAAGTCACCGACCGGCATCGCGCCCTCGGCGACGCGCTGGTTACGGCGAAGGTGTTTCTGGCGCTCGTGCCGCTGTTGCGCAAGAAGGGGATACTGACCCTCGCGGAGGTCGAAAATGCCTGTGGAAAACTCACCCAGCAAAAGGCCACGGAGAGCGAGGCAGGCTGGATCGAGGTCGTGCGAAGTGCGGAGATCACACCCGATTCGGTAACCGCGCTGGCCCGCGTCGACAGTTATCCCTACCGCCACAGGGTGCGCGATGTCATGAACGCGCCGGCAAAGGTGATCCCGGCCGACATGACGGTACGCGATGTGCTGGCGCTTCTCATGCGCGATCACGTCAGCTCGGTTTTCGTTCTACCAGGCGCTAAAGGCGGTGTGCCGGGCATCATTACCGAGCGCGACATCCTGCGTGCGATCAATGCCAAAGAAACAGGCGCGCTTGCGCTCACGGCCGACGAGCTCGCCATTCGCCCGCTCAAGACGATCGGCGAGGATGAGTATGTCTATCGCGCCATCGGCCGCATGAACACAGGCGGGTTCCGGCATCTCGGCGTCAGCGGAGCGGATGGCACTCTCACCGGCGCCTTGAGCGCCCGCGATCTTTTGCGCCAGCGCGCAGGCGATGCGATCTCGCTCGACGATGAGATTGAACGCGCCGAGAGTCCGGAAGAGCTCGGCCTCATATGGACCAAGCTGACGCTTGTGGCGCGCGGGCTCGCCTATGAAGAAGTGGACCCGCGCGACATCGCGACGATTATCTCGCGCGAATTGCGGGCGCTGACGCGCCAGGCCTGCCGGATCGCGGAAAGCGAGATGGAAGCGCAGGGCAAAGGCGGGCCGCCCGTGCCTTATGCCATGCTCGTGCTGGGATCGGGCGGCCGCGGCGAAAGCCTGCTCGCCATGGACCAGGACAACGCCATCATATTCGCTACCGGAGAACCGGGCGGCCCTGAGGATTTGTGGTTTGAGGCGCTTGGAAAGCGCGTCGCCGACATACTCGACATGGTCGGCGTGCAGTACTGCAAGGGCGGTATCATGGCGTCCAACGCGGAATGGCGCATGTCGGTCAAGAACTGGCGGACCATGGTGGCCGGCTGGATCCACCGTTCCAGGCCGAAGGACATCCTGAACACCGATATATTCTTCGACTGCGCGCCCGTGCATGGCGCAACCGAACTCGGCGACAAACTGCGTGTCGATGCGCTTGACGTCGCGGCGCAGTCCTCCAACTTCCTGCATCTCATGTCGCAAAATGCCGCCGATGTGCATCCACCCCTCGGGTGGTTCGGACGTTTCCGCCTTGAAGACGGGCGCATGGATCTTAAGAAGGGTGGCATCATGCCGATCTTTTCATCGGCACGCGTGCTGGCCCTCAAACATCGGATAGAGGCACGCGCCACGCCGGAGCGGCTGGAGACGGCGCGTTCTCTGCTCGATGAAGAGCGCCATCTCATTACGCCGCTGATCGACGCCCACCGGGTTCTGCTCGGCGCCATCCTGAAACAGCAACTGCTCGATCTTGAGCAGGGAACGGCGCTGTCGAATTCGGTTTCGCCGAAAGAATTCTCAGCCTCCGAGCGCGACAGCCTGAAATGGGCGGTGGAACAGATCCGCGCCGTGCCAAACCTTCTGGGTGATCCCGTGCTCTTGTCCTGAAGGCACGATTGCCGCTGGTCAGAATGACCGCCGCCGGTCGAACAGCACCAGCAGCGGCGGCAGCAGGAACAGAACGGCGCCGAGGGCGGCGAACAGTACCAGCAGGGTCAAAATCCCAAGATCCCGGTTTACCAAGAAACCGGAAAAGGCAAGTGCGGCAAAGCCGCTGGCTATCGACAGCGTGCTGGCGGTCACCGCGACGCCGACCGTGCGGAAACTCTCGGGAACCGCTTTTGTGACCGGCAGGCCGCTTACCGACCGCAAGCGGTTGTACTTTGCGAGCATGTGAACCGTGTCGTCGACGACAATCCCGAATGTCATTGCCATCACCACGGTTGCCGCAAAACTTACTTCGCCGGCAAACAACCCCCACAGGCCGTAAGCGACGAGCATAGGAATGAGGTTCGGTACCAGGCTGACAATGCCTAGCCGCAGGCTTCTCAGGGCACCGAGCAGGATTGCCGAGACGAGTGCCAGCGCCACGAGGGTTCCATAGAGCATGCCTCGCGCGTTGCGTTGCGAGAGATTGGCGCCCAGCAACGGCATGCCTGCCGCCCGCGCGGCAATGGCCGGTTCATTGTCGCGCAGCCAGACGTTGGCTCGGTCGGCGAAATCGCGGGTGGCGCGGGAGCCGACACTGCGCAGCACGACGCTCATGAGCGTGAAATCGCCGGCAACGCTTAAGTAGCGGTCCGGCGTGCCGCTTGCGCCGACATGGTCACGATAGGCCCGCAGAAGATGCCCGCCCGCTCCGAACGAGGCCGGCAGTCCGTTGTCGCTGGGGATGCGCGGGTCGGCGGCGAGAATGCCTTTCGCCTGAGTTGCGAAGTCGCTCACACGGTCGACATCGTCCTGTGCCCGTAGCCATGTGGCGAAGCGGTCGACTGAAGCGAGATAGACCGGATCGCCGGCACCGTCGCGGATGCCCGCCGGCAGGGAAAACCCCAGCACTGTCAGCCCCGTGAACCGTTCCTCCATGAAATCGGTGTCGCCGCGGAATTCGAAACGATCGGAGAAGTAGTGAGCAAAACGGTCGTCGAATACGAGCTGTGTCGCGCCAAGTCCGGTGCCCGCGCTTACGAGGAGCAGGATGATCGCCAGTGCTTTGTGGTGGGAGACGACGGACGCGCCGAGCCGAGCCATGGCGTTCTCGGCACCGACGCGCGAACGCGCCGGGCGCGTCGGCAGGGAGATGACCAGTACCGGCAGCAGCGTAAACGCCAGAATGCCGGTCACGACAAGACCAAGGGCGACCAGGTTGCCAAGCTCGCGGAACGGCGGTGAGTCTGAGAAGTTCAGGCACAGAAACGACGCCACCGTGCTGAACACCGCCAGGAACACCGGAAAGGCGTTCACTCTGATGGCATAGGCAAAAGACGTAATGCGGCCGTGCCCGAGGCGCAGGGTCTGCTGCCAACTTGTCAGAATGTGAATGCATGTCGCAACCGCAAGGCCGAGCAGGATCATCGGCGTCGCGCTCGTCACGCCGTTCAACTGATACCCGAGCCATCCCGCGACACCCATGGTGATGGCGATTGCGAGGCCGAGAACGATCAAGAGCGACAACGTCGTCCAGAAACAGCGCAGACAGATCAGCAGCAGAACGCAAATGGCCAACCCCTGAAGCGGTGCAAGCCAGGTCATGTCCTGCAGGATCGCTTCCATGAATGTCGCGTCCATGACCGCATCGCCCGACATACGGAAGGTAATGCCGGGATCGGAGTTGCGAAGCTCATCGACCTCGTTGCGGACATCGCGGACGATGTCGAGCAATTCGCCGGCAAGCGGGTCGGCGAGAAGATGGATCGCCGCGACGGTGCCGTCCGCCGACACGAAGGCTCCGAACGGCTCGTGATCCCATTGCCATAACTCACGCAAAAACTGCGCGTCGCCACTAGCGGTTTGCGGGCTTATGGCACCGGGTGAGGGCAAAACGGCGGCGTTGACGAGCGAACGCGCATCGGCAATGCCGGCGACCTCGCCGAGACGGGCCGAGGTGCGTGCCAGCGCGCTCAGAATTTCAGGGGTGAACACGTCGCCGCTTTCGGCCACCAGCATAATGACGATATTGCCGTAACGTCCGTGGCGGGCCTCTAGCTCCTCAAGCGCCACACGGTCGGGGTTCTCGCTGCTGAAATAACTGCGCGCGTCCGGGTCAAACTCGAGGCGTACCGCGCCCATGGCGACCGCGACACCCATGCCGATCAGCAGAACAATAACCAGCCAGCGCATGCGCACCAGCGCCGCAACGGTGGTTTCGAGTGAGATCATCGGATGTGAACTCTGTTGTCTTCCGGGAAAGTCCGGTTCCGAAGCGGCGAACGGATCTGCATGCGGATATCTTCTTGCTGCGTTCGGGAGGTACTACCCGATCACCGTCACGAAAAAAAGGGTGGCTGCGAAACGACCGGCCGGCATTGCGCGCGGTCGCGTTGTTCAGCCGCTGAATAGCACGCGTCAAAAATGAGAGCCTTTTCGTCGGCCAAGATTGCGCATAGAGTATCGCCAGTGGGGTGCAAACAAAAAGTACAAACCCGTGCTGCGGCACGGAAACAGGGGTTGGGTTCGAATGAAATCCGTAGTCAGGACGGCGGGCGTTACGCTCGCGTTTTTCATTGTGTCAGGTGTTGCGGTTCAAACTGCGGACGCAGCGGGCTTTTACGTGCGCGAGCAATCCACGGCTGCCATGTCGACCGGGTTTGCCGGCAGCGCATCACGCGGCGACAATTCGAGCTTCCTGTTTTACAACCCCGCGGCGATTATCCTGAACGACAGCATTGACGTCACCGGCGATTTCAAACTGTTCGTCCCGTCGCTTGACATTACCGGCAGCGCGGCGACGCGTCCCGCGTTTCCTCAGGGAACAGGGGCACCGGTGGTCGGCGAAACCAATACCGGGGAGATGACCGGCGCGGCAATCGCGCCGACATTTTTTGCAAGTTACGCCATCACCGAAGACCTTCGCGTCGGCATCGGCGGCAGCGGCCCGTTCGCCGCCCTGGTCGACGCGGACGATCCCTGGGTCGGCCGATTCCAGGTCACGGAAACCTCATACCGCACCTACAATTTCAATCCCGTGATGGCCTACCGCATCAATGAGATGCTGACCGTCGGCGCCGGCGTTCAGGTGCAGTATTTCGAAGCCGACATGCGCAACTCCCAAGCCCTGCCGCCGCCGTTCGGCCCATTCGAGGGCGAAGGCTTCCTGCAAGGCAACGACTGGGGCTTCGGATTCACTGCCGGATTGTTGTTTCAACCGAGCGAAGACACCACCATCGGCATCGGCTACCGCTCTCGGATCGAACATGATCTGAGCGGCAAGGCCGGCGTCAACTCGCCGGCACCCGGGCCAAACCTCAGCGTCGACTTCGACATCGACACGCCCGATGTCGTGACCGCAAGCATTTCGCACCGCTTGAACGAATATGTGGAATTTCACGCCACTTTCGAATGGGTCAACTGGAGCCTGTTCGACGACATTACCGTGAAGTTCGATGCCGGCCTGCCGAGCGATGTGCGCCCGCAGAACTGGAAAGACGTCTATTCGGGCTTCTTCGGTGTGAGCTACATGGCTAGCGAGCAGATCACACTCAACCTCGGTGGCGGCTTTACCTCGTCAACGGGCGATGGAACCGGCAGCGCCATCCTCCCCGACGGCGAGCGCTATACGGTGGCGGTGGGTGTGTCGCACGCGATGAGCGAGCACATTACGTTTAATGCGAGTTATGCCCATGTGTTCTTCGACATTCCGACACTCACGCCGGGCTCCATTCCTGCGGGCACACTGGTGGGCGATGCCGATCTCGACCTCGACATCATCTCGTTGAGTGTAACCGGGCACTGGTAAGCCGCCTCACAGTCGCCAAGTTTAGGGACAAACTGGCCGCCTGACCCCTTCATGGAGGACGGCCTATGAGCGGATATGCCCTGAATACAAGTGCAATGCGCGCTTTCGCCCGTATTGCCGCGGTCTTGGTTTGCACCCTGGCACTGAGCGCCTGCGTGGTTGAGACCGCAACTTATCTGTCGCAACCGGGCGATCACGACATCGATGCGCGTCTGTTCGGCGCGTGGACAGTGCCCGACGACAATGAAAACCGGTTCGGTTTCATCGCCGTGCAGCCCGACAGCGACGGGACGGCGAAGCTTCTGAGCCTTGAGGTGTCGCAGGAGGACAACGACACCGGGCAGTCGTTCGACTGGAATACCGCGCGCATGTGGACGACCGAGATCGATGGTGCGAGCTACATCAACTTCACCAGCGAGGAAGACAACATGGTCCTCGCCTACAGAATGCGCGGCGATGACGAAATCGAGATCGGCATCATGCAGACCAAACTCTGGCGAACCGCCATCGAGGACGGGCGCCTGGACGGCAAGGTCGAAAGCGGCACGTTCGGTGCAGATGTCACGGTAACGGCGCCGCGTGAGCAACTGCGGGCATTTTTGCGCGACAACGGCGGGCATGCCCTGTTTGAATTCGGCAGCGGCGATGAGGCATTCGTGCTGCACCGGTACCGCTTCAGCCTTCCGCAGGCGGAAGACCGTGCAGCGCAGTGATTTCGCCTATCACCTGCGGTGCACAGAGAATGTCGAAGTGGTGAAGGCCGGCCATCACCTTGCAGGTTGCGTCAAGCCCCCGTCCCTTCAGATAGTCCGCGTAGTCAATGCTTTGGCGCCTGAACTCTTCAGTTTCGAGTGCGCCAACGACGGCGCGGACGGGGCATCTGTTCCGCGGTGGTAGCTTTATGGGGCTCATCGTATTTGCCGTGTGAGCGGTAAGGCCAAGTGGTTCATTGATATAGGTGTGGCGTATTGGCTCCAGATCGTAGATGCCACTTATCAGGAGCATCGCCGAGACCGGCCACGGGCTGCCTTCGGGCCAGCCTTCCGACAACAGCATGGCGGCAAGATGCGCACCGGCACTGTGGCCCGACACGGTGAGATTGCCGGCATCCACACCGAGACCGCCAGCGTTCCCGGCTAGCCAGTCGAGCGCACCGGCGCATTCGATAACCATCTGCTCCAAGGGCGCTGCCGGCGCCAGCGTGTAGTTCACGACGGCGAGCGCGATCCCGCACTTGGTCAGGGCGCGCGCCATGACCGCGGACTCTTTATGGCTCAGTTCCTGCCAGTAGCCGCCATGAAGGAAGACGTGCAACGGTACGCGCTCTTGCGCTTCCGGCAAAAACAGATCGAGCTTTTGCGCAGGCCCGCCGCCATAGGCAATATCCTCGTGTATGCGGCATGCGGCGCGGGCACCGGCGCTCTCGGACACATAGCGCGCAATCCAGGGATCGACGCCGCCTTCGATATGCAGGCTCGGCGAATATTCGCTCTCAAGATCGAAAGCCGAAAGTCCGCGATAGGCGGGAACGGGATCAGCCATCTTCCACGAGCACGTTTCGGACTTCATAGAGGTCGTGGAAAAACCGCAGGGACAGCGCCGCCTTCAGGTAACCGACGCCTGACGATCCGCCGGTGCCGGTCTTGTGGCCAATGATGCGTTGCACCGTTGACATGTGATCGAAGCGCCAGCGTTGAAACAGACCCTCCACGTCCAGCAGTTTTTCTGCAAGGTCGTAAAGGTCCCAGTGCCTTGCGGGGTCGCTGTAAACTTCCGCCCAGATTGCCACGACGGCTTCGTCGCCGCCATAGGGCTGGGAAACGTCGCGGTTGAGCAACCGGTCGGGCACCGGCCACCCGTTTTGTTTGAGCATCACCAGAACAACATCGTAGAGCGCAGGTTCGCCGAGCGCCTGCTCGAGCCGCGCCGTCACGTCCGGATCGTGCCTGTGCATCTCGATGTGGTTGGCATCCTTGTTGCCAAGTGCAAATTCGACCAGGCGGTAGCCCCAGCTCTGGAAACCGGAGCCTGCGCCAAGTGCCTCGCGAAACGCCAGATAATCGGTCACCGTCATGGTTTGAAGCACCTGCCAGGCGCCGATCAGCTGCTGCAGGATTGCCTTGACCCGCGCGAGCGATTTGTGTGCGTCGTTGAGGTTGCCGGTCTTCAGGGCGCCGGCGATCTGCTGCAGCTCGAAATGCATGAGCTTGAGCCACATTTCGCAGACCTGATGGATCATGACGAACAGAAGTTCGTCGCGTTCGGGCGGATCCTGGAACGTCTCCTGCAGATCGAGCAGTTGGTCGAGTTTCAGAAAATCCGCGTAGGTCTGGCGTGTGCCGTCGCGGACAAACTGCGTCTTGATGCCGGCCTCGAGATCGCGTTTTAAAACGACAGCAGGATCGAGTGGTTCGTCGCTCATATTGCCCTCTTTTCAGACGCCCGCAATTTCATGCGGCATGGCGCATGGAATCGGTGCGTCTGAAACCTCTAAATGCACACCGCGCGCGACACAATCTGCTATAAGAGCGCGGTCCGAATAAGGATCAACCACGTTCCATGACTGCCCTTGCTCAAACCGATGCCACCGCACTCGACGATGCGGATCCGCTCGCGGGCATCCGCGACCTCTTCGTGTTGCGCGACGGCCTCATTTATCTCGACGGAAACTCGCTCGGGCCGGCGCCGAAATCCGCGTTCGCCGAAATCGAACAGGCGATGCGCGAGGAGTGGGGACACGACCTGATTACGAGTTGGAACAAGGCGGGCTGGTTTATGCTCACCGATACGCTCGGCGACAAGGTAGCCGGCCTGATCGGCGCCGAAAGTGGCGAGGTTGTTGTCTGCGACACGACATCGATCAACATCTACAAGGCCCTGCAGGCGGCGCTGTCGTTGCGGCCCGGGCGCAAGGTTATTGTCGCTGAGGGCGGCAGCTTCCCGACCGATCTCTACATCGCGCAAGGCGTGCAGGCATTTGCACCGGACACAAAACTGCGGCTGGAGGGCCGCGACGGCGGCACGCTGGAAGAGCTGATCGGCGACGACACCGCCGTCGTTCTTGTCAATCAGGTGGATTACCGTTCCGGAAGGCTGCGCGACATGGCGGCGGTAACGGCGCGTGCGCATGCCTCGGGTGCGCTGGTTGTCTGGGACCTCTGCCATTCAGCGGGCATCATGCCGGTCGCGCTCAACGCCTCAAAGGCCGATCTTGCGGTCGGGTGCACGTATAAATATCTGAACGGCGGTCCGGGCGCGCCGGCCTTCATCTTCTGCGCAAAGCGCCATCAGGGCGAAATCCGCCAGCCGTTGTCGGGCTGGTGGGGCCATCGTGTTCCCTTCGCATTCGATCCGGGTTTCGATGCGGATCCGGGCATTCGGAAATTCCTGTGCGGCACACAGCCGATCCTGTCGCTGCGCGCGCTGAAGGCGGGGCTCGAGCTGTTTGAAACCGTCGATCTGGACGCGGTACGGGCAAAGAGCATGCAGCTCACCGACCTTTTCATCCGCCTCATCGTAGAGCGCTGTGGCGGACACGGGATCGAACTTGCGAGCCCGCGCGATGCCGCCATGCGCGGTTCGCAGGTGGCACTGGCACACCCAGATGGCTATGCCATTATGCAGGCGCTTGCCGCACGCGACGTGATCGGCGACTTTCGTGCTCCCGACATCATGCGGTTCGGGTTCGCGCCGCTCTATATCCGTTTCTTGGATGTGTGGAATGCTGTAGAAATCCTGCGTGACGTGCTTGAGAGCGGCGTGTGGCGGGACGCACAATTTGCGCAGCGCGCCGCCACCGTCACCTGATAAAAGCAGACATACGGAGGGATCCCGCGCAATGGCCAAGACTGCAGTTGACTGGCACGGCCTTTTCGCCGTCATCGTAACGCCGTTCGATGCGGAGGGCGCGATCGACGAGAACGCCTATCGCACAGTCGTCGATTTCGTCATCGACGCGGGATGCCATGGCGTCATCGCGGCGGGCAGTACCGGTGAATTCTACCTGATGGATGACGACGAACGCGGCCGCGTGTTCGATATCGCCGTCGATCAGGCGGGTGGACGGGTGCCGGTCCTTGGCTGTCCTGCAGCACTCAAGATTGAGGACTCCATTGCTCTGACCCGTCGCGCGGCGCAAGCCGGCTGCGCCGGTGTCATGGCGCTCACGCCTGTCTATGCCTCGCTCAGCGATACGGAAATATTCGGCTTCTACCGACGCCTGTCGGAAGAGGGCGGCCTGCCGATCATGCTCTATAACAGCCCAAAACTCGTCAACAACAACCTCAGCACCGATCTCGTCGAGGAACTCGCGACGCTCGATCAGGTCGTGGCCCTGAAAGATACGACCTGGGACATCTACACGACGATCAACTTCGTGCGCCGCTGTTCGCCCGGCCTGCGCGTGTTCGTCGGGCTGGAAGACATTCTTCTGCCCGCAATCTCGGTCGGGGCCGTCGGGGCGGTCGCGATGATGCCGCAGGTAGTCGGCTCGATTACCCGCAAGTTGTACGATGCCGCGGTGGCCGGCGATCTTGAAGGTGCACAGCCTTACCACGAGCAAATGGTGCGAGCATACGACATATTCGGTGTCGGCAGCGGATATGTCGGCATCAAGGAGGCGATGAACCTGCGCGGGCTGCCCGGCGGCCACAGCCGCCCGCCGATGCTGCCCTATACGGATGCCCAGAAAAGCGAGCTCAGCGCCATCCTGAGCGATCTCAACCTGCTTTAGGAAACGCGTTATGACACTCGGGTTCATCGGCACCGGTGCCATCACCGAAGCCATGGTCGACGGACTGTGCGGACACGGGGGCTATGACGGCAACGTCATCGTCTCGGCACGCACGCGGGCGCGTTCTGAACGGTTACGGGATAAGTACTCCAACGTGTCCATCGACGATGACAATCAGGCGATTGTCGATGCGAGCGATGTCGTCGTCATCGCCGTTTTGCCGCAACAGGCCGAAGAGGTATTGGGCGCCTTGTCGTTCCGCCCCGATCATCACGTTCTGAGTGTCATTGCGGCCCTCAAGCTTCAGGACCTGCGCCGCCTCATCTCACCGGCGACGCGGGTGCAGCGCGCCGTTCCCCTGCCCCCGGTCGAGCGTGGCCTTGGACCGATACCGCTGTGCCCGCCGGACACGGACATGAATGATCTGCTGGCGCGCGCCGGCACCGTTGTTGCGGTTGACGACGAACGCCAGTTTCAGGCGCTTGCCGCGGGCAGCGCCTTGATGGCAACGCTCTTTGCGTTCATGGCGCGCACAGCGCGATGGCTGGAAGACGAGGACGTGGCAGCGCGCGAGGCCGCTCTGTATTCGACATCCATGGTACACGCGCTGGCCGCCGTGGCCAGCGATGCCGATCCTTCCACACTGCGCGATCTTCCCGAGGAATGCCTGACGCCGGGCGGCATCAACGAGCAGGTCTTGCGCCAGATCGAGGCCGCGGGCTGGCTCGATGAGATCGACCGCGGCCTGAGCGCCATCATGACGCGTCTCGAAGGCGCCTGAGCGGGCCACATGACAAAGCCCTCGACAAGTACGCATCCAGATGAGAGTTTCTCATAGTCCGGAATGAGGGAGGCAGGCGTCGTGCTGCCGTCTTTGAATGCTCTGCGCGCTTTTGAGGCCGTTGCACGGCACCGCACCTTCACGCGCGCCGCCGAAGAGCTTTCGGTTTCCCAGTCCGCCATCTCGCACCAGATCCGCAACCTTGAGCGAAGCCTCGATGTGGTTCTGTTGCACCGCACGGCCCAGAATGCCTCGCTGACGCCGGAAGGCGAAATTCTGTTCCGCAACCTCTCCGAGGCATTCGCCCTGATGACCCGTGCGGTAGCCGATGTGCGCGCCAACGCCGCGAGCGCGTCGATCGGTGTATCGTTGCGGTCCCATTTTGCCGCCCGCTGGCTGGCACCGCGGATGGCTTCCTTGTGGGACCGGTATCCGAGCCTCGACATCTGGTTTCAGCACTCGAACAACGCGGCCAACTTTTCCGACCCGCAGATCCATCTGTCGGTTGAGTGGTGCCACGAAAGCGTTGCCCCCGAGCACGGAACACTCATCAAGCCCGGCAATCTTACGCCGGCCTGCAGCCCAGGCCTGATTACAGCCGGTGCGCCACTGCAGGTGCCAACCGACCTTGCCCGCCATACCCTGCTGCACGAAGCCGCCGAGGCGAGTTGGCGGGAATGGCTGGAATGCGCCGGAGTGCCGGACCTGGAGCCGGCCCGCAAGGTCTATTACGAAGACACCAACGTGCGCCACCAGGCGACCCTGGAAGCGCAGGGATTCTCGCTCGTCTGCCCGTCCCTGGTGCGCGACGATCTCGCGGCGAACCGCCTCGTCTGTCCGTTCGACATCCACCTTGAATCCTACGGCTACTATCTAGTCGTGCCGCCGGCGCGGCGCGTGAACGCCACCGTGCGGAAATTTGCGAACTGGGTCCTGGCAGAGGCCGCAGTTGATCAATGAGAACCAGCGCATGAAATATTCTCATGCGCTGGGAAAAAAACGCGCTGTCCCCCGCTCTCTCACCGTGATAGTGGCGAATGGTACATATTTGCAGAGATACCGCAGCTTTCAGTACGGCACGGGTTGCCAGGGCGAGGTGATGCATGAAACAGCAGAATGGCGACTGGCTCGCAATCTTTAAAGAAAATGACGGTGTAAAACACGGACTGCCCGCTCAGGCCTATACGAGCGATGAATTCTGGCAGCGTGAATGCGAGAAACTGTTTCCCGAAACATGGGTGTTTGCCGGGTTCGTGCACGAACTGGCCAAGACAGGCGATGTCTCGCCCATAAACGTTGCAGGCCGGCCTTTGCTGCTGGTGCGCTCGCCGAGCGGCGAGATCAAAACATTCCACAATGTTTGCCGCCATCGCTGCCTCAAGCTCGTCGATGCGCCGGGCAATGTAGGCAAGCTCATCCGCTGCCCCTATCACGCCTGGGCCTACGACCTGAACGGAAGTTTGCGCGCATCCCCCTATTTCGGCGGCAACGATGACAAGGTTCCGGAAGGGTTCGAGCCCAAGGAGAACGGACTGGTGCCGGTGCGCACGGCGATCTGGCACGACTGGATTTTCGTCAATCTGAGCGGCACCGCTCGCGAGTTCGAGGAATACGCGGCGCCGCTGGTAGCACGTCTCGAAGGCATCGACTTTGAAAAGATCGAGCCGGTCTCGACCATCGACTTCGGCGAAGTCAGGACCAACTGGAAATTCCTGATCGAGAACTTCATCGAGCCCTATCACGTCCAGTTCGTGCACGCGACAACGACGGATCAGCCGCTGGTTGAGCATTACACAGTCGTCGACGGTGTGTGCATGGGCAGCGCCATTGATGTTTCGGAAAAGACCGCGGCAGAAGCGGGCTGCGGCACGCTTGCGGTGAGCTCGCGCTATCTGACTTTGTTCCCGAACTTCATTGTCGGGCGCTATTTTCCCGATCAGCTCGGCGTCCACCTCAACATACCAATGGGCCCTGACCGGACACATCAAAAGCGCGTCATCTACACGACCGAAGGCCAGACCCTGTCAGACGATGAAATCCAAGCTCTCACAACGCTGTGGCATGACGTCCACAAGGAAGATCATGAAATGTGCGAGCGGCTGCAGGCGGGCCGCGCGTCGGATGTGGCCGCCGGCGGCGGTGTCCTGTCGCCGTACTGGGAAGACAGTGTGCGGCTGTTCCAAGAACATATCGTCGCCGGGACGGACCTCAACTAGTCCCGGCTTGCGAAGCAACAACTAAAAACCCAACAATTATTGCAGCGTCACCATTCGAAAAGGAAATCACCGCAATGCCAGAGGCCACAGGAACAGAAGGCTATCGGCTGGCGCACACCATGATCCGCGTTTGCGATCTGGAGAAGTCGCTTGAGTTTTATTGCGGTCTGCTTGGAATGAACGTTCTGCGGCGAACCGACTACCCGGACGGCAAGTTCACCAATACGTTTATCGGCTATGGACCGGAAGAGAGCTTCCCCTCGATCGAGATCACGCATAACTGGGACCAGAGCGAACCTTGCGACAAGGGCGATGGCTGGGGCCATCTGTGTGTCGAGGTTCCCGATGTCTACGCCGCATGCGACCGGTTTGCCGAAGCCGGCATTACCATTACCCGGCCCGCCGGACCGATGAAACACGGCACGCGTGTCATCGCCTTCGTTGAGGATCCCGACGGTTACAAGGTCGAGCTCAACGAATCGATCCTCAAACACCTCAATCAATAGGCGCCCGCCGGGCGCCGCCCCGAACTACCCCGAAAACATCGCGGGCCCATCCCGAACCCGCAAACCCACACCGCCTGGCACAAGGAGAGACCCATGGCTAAACCTTCCGTATTCCGCATCGCCGACATTCAGGACCGCATCGATAATCTTCCCGAGAACGGCACTTACATCAAACCCTTCGTGACCACCCAGGTCTCGGAGAGCATGGCCGGAGGTATCAACTGCCTGAACAAGATTTCAGTGCCGTGGGATCTGACCTGCGACGAACTGATTTTCTGCCTTCAGGGCACCTTCCGGCTGGTTTGCGACGGCGAGAGCTATGAGCTCAATCCGGGCGATCTCATGTATGTGCCGAAGGACAACAAGATCTCCTATGAATGCGACGACAAATGCCTGATCTTCTATGCCGCCTATCCGGTCAACTGGAAACAGCTTGCCGGCCTGACGCATGTGCCAGGCATCGATCCGGATGAAATGCCTGCGCCTGACGCCTGAGGAACTGCTTCCCGCCAAGCCGCCATCCGACAGGAGGTTCAATGTCTCATCAAAAACACATCGACACCTATCTTGAAGGCTGGCGGCGCGGCGACGGAAACCTGAGCCTCGGCGCGACAGCGGTAGGTTTCTACTACGATGACCCGAATACGGGGCGCATCAGCCGCGCCGAATTTGTCGCGTTCGTCGAGGACTTCAAATCAGCCGCTGCAGAGCTTGCCGGAGGCACGCTGCCCGATCCGTTCCTTGAGTATTCAGATATCGTCATCGACGACCGGGAACTGCCTGCAACGGTCTGGTGCTGGTGGCACGCAAGAAAAACCGATCTAAAGGGTGCGGCATTGATCAAAGCGGGTGATGAAGGCGTTCTTTCAGAGCACCTAACCTACTTTTCGCCGTTGCCGTAATTGCCAGTACCGCACGCTTTTTCTCAAGGCTTCGCTGCATAGGCCGCGTAAGCCGTGGTGGCGAGCCATCCCGCGTCGACGGGCAAGGTCACACCGGTGATCGCCGATGCTTCGTCCGAACACAAAAAGTAGATCGCGTTGCCGACGTCTTCGGGCATGACGAAGCGGCCGAGTGCCGAGGCTTCGGTGACGGCAGCCGGATCACGCAAACCTTCGTCAATGCGCTGCTGCATGGCCTGTGTGAGGGTATACCCGGGCGCCACTGCATTGACCCGCACCCCGTGGGGCCCGAGTTCGGCGGCAAGGGTTTCGGTGAGCGACACCATGGCGGCCTTGGTTGCGCAATAGGCCGGCTGAGCCGAGGCCCGGTAGCTCGTCAGCGACGCAATGAGAACGATCGCGCCCCCGCCACGCTGTTTCATCGGCCGGCCAAATATCTGACAGGTCGCCACTACGCCCAGGTAATTGATACGCAAGATGGTGTCGGCTTCCTCAAGCGACATATCGAGGAGGTTGACCGCGTTCTGAAGGACGCCGGCGCTGGGCACGAGAATGTCGGCGTCGCCAATGGCTTCGCGCGCGCGTTCAAGCGTTGGCGGGTCTGTTACATCAACATCGTGGAATTCAGCACCAAGCTCTTCCGCAAGCGCTATCCCGAGACTGCGGTTGCGGTCAAGAATGTGCACACGGTCGCCGCTGGCGGCGAACCGCCGCGCGGTTCCCTCACCAATGCCGCTCGCGCCACCGGTCACAACTACGGTGCGTCGGTCCTGCTTCTCCATGCCGCCTCCAAAATTCGCCTGGAGCCCATTGAAACGGGAAGCGGACAAGATGAAAAGTGAAACCAGAGCTCGTTTGATAAATTCGGAGCCGCTTTGATGCGTCAAAGTGGCCCGGAGTTCATCAAATAGGCTCTAGCCCTGCGCCTCCACGAAACTCAGAGCCTGGCGGGCGACGCGGCGAGGGTGTTTGCGTTTCATCGGTTCGTTGACGAAACGGTTGAGCGCCGCCAGCAGCACCGGCACGAAGGGCGCATCGGGGCGCAGAGCGATTTCTTCGCGCACCGCCGTGGCGAGCTTCAGGACGTGTGCGGGGTAGATGTAGAGCGGCTCGTCATGGTCGATCATGCCGGTCAGGATGCCATCGAGAAATGCGTCCGGATCCTCGACCTTCCAGGCCTCAAGGTCGCGCGACCAATCCACATAGGTCGCGTTGCGGCCGAGGAAACAACCGGTCTGAGCAAAGGCGTTGGCCCAGAGTTCGGGCTGATGCGCGCAGATGCGCCGCGACGCATTGAGATGCGTGACGGCGTGGGTGAAATCGAGCCAGTCGACATTCTGCTGGATGGGCTTGTCGATGTGACTTCTGAACTGCGGATCGAAGGCCAGCATGGCCTCCGCCGATGCCGTCATGAGTGCGTCGTAGAGTTCGTCGACCCGGCCGCCGGCACGGGAAATCCTGTCGAGACAGGCCTTGACGCCGGCCTTGCGGAAGTCATCGGCCGAGGGCACGTCGGTACCGGTTTCGTCCCAGGCCTCAAGCGCCGGCGCATAGGCGTGAAATTCGGGGATCAGATCCTCGCGCGCTCCCATGCACAGACCGCGCACCAGAGGCAGGAACAAAGACTCCAGATCGCGCTCGCCGAACCGTTCCACGAGTTCGAAAGTCTTTTCCAGATAGATCGGCGTGTGACCGAAATTCTGATAGTGGCGCAGCGCGGCGCGTTCGAGCGCCGGGCGCAGTTCCACCGCACCGTGATCTTCCAGTCCCGCCCGCAACAACCGGACCGCGGCTGCCTCGTCCTCGCTCTCAACCGCATCCTCAAATTGCTGCGCGTTCCAGGTTTCGGCGCGCCCGGCGGCGAAGGGATAGGGACCGCGCTGCATCAACGCGTCCCAGGAGAGGTGGCCAACAATTTCGATGGCGGGCACGAGACGGTCGGCGACATGCGCGCCGCTCAAGCTGTCTCTCAGGGTGAGCCAGTCGGCTGCGGCTGCCTGCGCATGGGTGATGCCGAACTCATAGCGGTCGGCCGCCCAGCCGAATGCCTGCAGCAGCGCATCGTATATTCCGCCGCCGGCCTGTTCGAAGCGGCCAAGTTCACGCGCGATGCGCTCATATTCGTGTTCATCAAACGCTTCCCTCAAGCCCTCTAACGCCTGTGCGCGCAGTTCCTCCGGCGGCGGGTCGGACAGGTCGAGCAGAATGTCATCGCCCTCGCATTTCGCCGGATAGAGACGCAGCGCATCGCCGCCGACGAGAGTCTCGCCGCTTTCGAGATCGAATTTCCAGTTGTGCCAGTTGCAGGTGAGGATGCAGCCCTCCGCCATGGTGCCCTCGGCAAGCGGGTACCCCTCGTGCGGGCAGCGGTTGTTGCAGGCGTAGATCGCCTTTTCCGTCCGCCACAGCAGGATTTGCTTTCCGTCCTGTTTGACGATCGCCTTGGTACGTTCGGCCAGGTCACTTGCGGAATAGATTCGGGTCCAAGATTGTGTGTCGGTGGCAGACATTGGCAACCCTTTTTCAAAAGCATTTCCTTTAATAAATAATATGACACCTGCTTGAATAATTCAAGAACTCTCTTTAGAAACATATTGAACCAACCAAAGGAGCCGGGATTGGACCAGGGTACCCGAAGCAAAATCCTCGACATGCTGAAGCGTGACGGGCCGAGCGATGCGGCACGTATGGCGGCGGAACTCGACATATCCGCCATGGCGGTGCGCCAGCACCTTTACGGGCTCTCAGATGAAGGCCTGGTCGATGCGTCGGCGCAACCGAGCGGTGTCGGGCGCCCCACCAAAATATGGCATCTCACGCCCGCCGCCGACACTTTCTTTCCGCAAGGCTATGCGGAACTGACCGCCGGGCTTATGGACGCAATGCGCGAGGTGTTCGGCGAGGAGGGATTGAGCCGGATCGTCGCGGCGCGCACTTCGGAGCAGATCGAAACCTACCGCAAGCGCCTCGCACCGATGCGCGACACTGCCGAGCGGATTAATGCTCTGGCCGCCCAGCGCAATGAAGAGGGGTACATGGCGGAAGTCCGCAAACAGGACGGTGGCTATCTGCTGATTGAGAACCACTGTCCGATCTGCGCGGCCGCGCGAAGCTGCACGGGCCTGTGTGCCTCGGAGCTTGAACTGTTTCAGGCGGCACTTGGAGACGGTGTGCGGGTGGAACGCATCGAGCATATTCTTGCCGGCGCCCGGCGCTGCGCCTATCGCATTACATAAGGCGCGCAACGTTCGATACCGATATCGAGAACGTCGTCCGGGTCGCGCCGCCACCAGTCAAGTTCGGAAAAGAGCTCAAGTTCAAACGGCCCCTTGTAACCGATGTCATCGAGTACCCGCCGCAGCGCGCCAATATCAGCAACCCCGTCGCCGACCATGGCGCGATCGCACAGATTACGGGTTGGTTCGCGCCAATCGCAGAGGTGGAATGTTGCAACGCGGTCCGGGCCGGCACGTCTCAGGCCCGCCTCGAACTCCGGGTCCCACCAGCAATGGTAGACATCGGCGACGACGGCGGTCCCCTCCCCCAGTTCGTCGCAAAGATCGTTCGCCATGGCCATGGTGTTGAGGCATGAGCGCGAGCCGGCATACATCGGATGCAACGGCTCAAGGCCGAGCCGGACACCGGTTGCGCGCGCATGATCCAGAAGTTCGTGCAGCGCATCGCGAACGCGGGCACGCTGGCCCGCCAAATCTTTGGCGCCCGGCGGCAGCCCACCGACCACCATGACGAGGGTTGGCGCGCCGATCGCGGCGGCATCGTCTAGTATCCGGCGGTTCTCATCGATCGCGGCCTTGAATTCGGCATCGCCGGCATGATTGAACCAGGCGCTTGTGCACAAGGATGCGGTAAAGAGGCCGGCCTCCTTGAGATGCCTGGCGGTTTGCCCGACGCCATAGGCCTCAAGATACTGACGCCACACCCCGATCCCGCCGACACCCCTTGCCGCGCAACCCTCGATCGCCTGATCCATCGTCCAGCGATAGGTGGTGATCTGGTTGAGGGCGAGCCGGGAAAGATCAGGCACGGCTGTTCTCCCAAAGCATCAACGCGCGCTCATCTGCTTGCGCAGCTTATCTGTTGCCTCCGGATCGGCGCCGCCATCGTCCGCGATCACCACGCCGAAGTTCTCCGCCGCGAAGGCGGGCGTTATCTTTTCGTCACGCACGTCGCTTGCTACCTGGGCGACATCACGTTTCAGGGGATCGCCGAACCCGCCGCCGCCAGCCTGATCGTGGCGCAGCACGTCATCGGTCTGGACGAAGCGCGTCACTTTACTTGGCAGGTCTTCGCGCGCGCCCTCGCGCCAGAACACATTGCGGCTTGGCGCTCCGGGCCCACCGCCACAAAGACCATAGGGCGGGTGGTCGTAGCGGTCCGAGCGCAGCTGCAGCGTTGCCTCGCGCGCCAGCAGCCGGTACTGGCGGGTCAGGCCGAGCCCGCCGCGATACTCGCCCGCGCCGCACGAATCGGTGCGGTAGCCATAGTGTTCGAGGCGCACGGGATACTTCGCCTCAAGCGTCTCGACCGGCATGTTCGACATGTTCTGGGCCGGATTGGTGACACCCTCGATACCGTCGGCATCGTGACGCGCGCCCCAGGCGCCGTTGATCATGTCGACCAGAATGAAGGGTTCACGGGTCTCGCGGTCATAACCGCCGAAGCAAATGACGGTATTGCCGCCCTCGCCCGCGGCCCGTACCTTGTCGGGCACCGCCTGCGCCAGCGCTCCCATAACGGTGTCCTGGACGCGGTAACCGGTCAACGCGCGCGCGGCCACGGGTGCGGGCATCTCAGGGTTCAGGATAGACCCTTTCGGAGCGGTGATTGTCATGCAGCGATAGACGCCGGAATTGTTGGGGACGCGCTGTTCGAGGGCACACCGCACGGCCGAATAGGTCGATGACTTGCAGAACGAGAAGGTTGAGTTGATGGCGCCGCGCACCTGATGCGACGTGCCCTCGAAATCGACCGTCAGATGGTCTCCGTCGACTTTGAGCGTGCAGACAATCGGGATGGCGCGGTCGTCGAAGCCGTCGCCGTCAATGTGATCGGTGAAGGTGTAGGTGCCGTCGGGCCAGCTTGAGATCGCATCGCGCGTCAGCTTCTCACCGTAGTCGAGAAGTTCGTCGAGATAATCGGAAAGCTGGTCAGCGCCGTAACGCGAAATAAGTGCAACAAAATCGCGCTCGCCGATGTTGCAGGTGGCGATCTGAGACTCAAGATCTCCGATCACCATTCCGGGAAGCCGCACATTCTTGCGGATCAGGCTCAGGAGCGTCTTGTTCGGCTCACCCGCGTCATGCAGCTTGATAGGCGGGATGCGCAGGCCTTCCTGAAAGATCTCCGTTGAATCCGCCGCATTGGAACCCGGCACCCGGCCACCGACATCGCAGTGGTGGGTGATCACAATGGCATAGCCCTGCAGCACGCCCTCTATGAAGATCGGCTTGAACATGAAGATATCGGGCAGGTGCATGCCGCCCTGATAGGGATCGTTGAGGACGATGATGTCGCCGGGCGCCATGTCGTCGCCGAACTCTTCCTGCACCGCGATAATCGCCTCCGGCACGGCGCCGAGGTGAAGGGCAACGGTTTTCGCCTGTGCCAGAATGCGGCCTTTGGCATCGCAGAGCGTACAGGAGTAATCGAGCACGTCACGCACCAGCGGCGAGCGCGATGTGCGCATGACGGTATAGGCCATTTCGTCGACGATGGTTTCAAGCGCACTGTTGACGACGGCTAGCGTTACCGGGTCGATGTTGCGTCTGGTCATTCTTCGATCGCTCCCGCACTCAGTCTTCAAGGTCGGCGCGTATGTTGCCGGCCGCATCAAGCGATGCCCGGGCGCCGGGCGGCACGACAATGGTGGTATCTGAACTTTCGATGATCAGGGGTCCTGTGCGTTCACCGGAGAACATCTGGCGGTCGACAACCGGCGTTTCGCACCATCCACCAGCCGACGCAAAGTAGACACGGCGGTTCGCGGGCCGTTCCCTCACCGCGTCTGCGATAGCACCGACATTTGCAAAGTCGACACGCGCCTCGCGCATGCCGCGGCCGATGAGCCGTACGTTGACGAACTCGATTTCGTCAGTGGACACATAGCCGTAGATTGCCAGGTACGCGTTGAGGAAGGCGGTGCGAACCGTGTCACGCGACAGCTCTCCCGCCACCGACGAGAGTGCCACCGCGACTTCGTTGTCCTGACCTTCGAAACGCAGATCGAACTCTACGTCGAGGCGCACCTGACCGGCGCTATAGCCTTCCTCTCCAAGCGTGGCGCGTGCCTCGTCCTGAAGTTCCGCAACCAACCGCGCGACCTCAGCAAAATCGGCCTGCCCGAGCAGCGTTGGATAAACGCGGATGGAATAGCGCTCCACATCGCCGGCAAGCATACCCATCGCCGTAAAGACGCCTGGCATCGGCGGAAACAACACGCGGCGGATGTCAAGCACACGGGCAAGGTCGCAGGCGTGAACCGGTCCGCTGCCGCCAAACGCCAGCAGCGTAAAGTCGCGCGGATCAACGCCGCGCTCAACGGTGACTGCCCGAATGGCGCGCGCCATGTTGACGTTGGCGACGTCGGCGATGCCACGTGCCGCCGCGTCCGTGTCGAGACCGAGCGGTGCGGCGACATCGCGCTCAATTGCCCGACGCGCCGCATCAACATCGAGAGTCAGCGACCCGCCCGCAAGTTCAGCCGGCAGCAGCCCGAGGGCGACGTTGGCATCCGATACGGTCGGTTTGTCGCCGCCGAGGCCATAACAGACCGGTCCCGGAACCGCACCGGATGACACCGGTCCGACATTCAACAGTCCGCCCGCGTCGATCCAGGCAACCGAACCGCCGCCGCTGCCGACTTCCGCGACATCGACGGTCGGCACGCGCATCATGTAGCCGCCGGCCTTGATGAACCGGCTCGGCGTTGAGATGCCGGCGCGAAATTCGTACTCGTTGGTGCGCGACAACTCGCCGTTATGGACAAGTGCGGCAGACGCGGTCGTGCCACCCATGTCGAAGACGATGAGGTTGTCTTCGCCGACGGCTGCCCCCATGCGGGTTGCCCCGACGACACCGGCGGAACGCCCGGACGAAATAAAAAACACCGGTTTTTTTTGGGCCGTGCGCGCCGCGCTCAGGCCGCCGTTCGACGTGCTGACCAGCAGCGGTGCATCAATGCCCATGTCTCTCAAGCCGCGCTCAAGCGATGTCAGATAGCCACTCAGACTGGGGCGCACATAGGCGTTCACAACCGTTGTGCTGGTGCGCTCATACTCCTTGATTTCCGGCAGGACCGACACGGATGTGGTTACCGGAACATCGGGAAAGTTCTCCGCGATCACCTCTTCGGCTTCACGCTCATGGACGGGATTACGATAGCTGTTGATGAAGCACACGGCGATGGAGCGAACGCCGTCCTCCAACAGCTGCCGCGTTGCCAAGACTACGCCGTCGCGGTCGAGCGGCTCCAGCACCGTCCCGTCAGTCAGAATACGCTCGCGCACTTCCGCGCGATGGCGGCGCGGCACTAGCGGATCGGGCTTTTGCCATGTCAGGTCGAACATGTCGGGCGTGCGGACGCGGCCGATTTCGAGAACGTCCCTAAATCCTTTGGTGGTGATCAGACCGGTTCGCGCACCGGCCTTTTGCAGCAATGTATTGGAGCCGACCGTTGTGCCGTGCAGGACTTCGGCGATATCGCCGGGCGTGACGCCCGCGGCCCGCATAATATGACAGATACCCTCGATAACGGCATCTTCGGGGCGTTCCGGCGTCGAGGCCTGTTTGAGGAAATGCGTGTCGCTGCCCCTCAGTAGGACCAGGTCAGTAAATGTGCCGCCAATATCCACCGCAATGCGTACAGACTTACTCATTTCAGAACGGTCCCACCTTAGGCGTTCAGTGATTTTCAATTGTCGACATACTGTCGACGAAAAAGACTGTCAAGCTCTGTAAACGCTATTCCGCACGGCGCGGCATATTCGACAGATCGATATCCGCGGTCAGGCTGCGGGTCATGAATTCCATGAAACGGCCCTTGAATTGCGCCGCATGCTCATGCGCGATGGCGTCCGCGCCCTCCGCGTCACGTTCGGTTATCGCGGCAATCAGCGCCTCATGGTCGCTGAGCAGATCCTCCGGACCCCGATCATCGCGGCGTTGAAAGATGAAATGCAGGTGCAACATACGCCGGCCTTCATCCAAAAGACGCCGGTAGAACGTCAGGAAGTAATCGTTCCCGGCGGCGCTTGCGACGGCCATGTGAAACCCGTAGTTGGCCTCGATCATCGGCACGGAGTCGTTTTCGGCAAATGAAACTTCGAGCGAGCCGGCAAACCTGTGCTGTGCCTCCCGGATGGCGAGCAAATCGGCATCATCGTGAGCGATCGCCGCCAGCCTGTGAGTAATGCGCTGCATCAGGTCGAGGGCGTCCAGATAACTCGGCACCCGCTGCAGGTCGATCGGAGCCACAATGGTTGAGCGGTTGGGAAGTATCTCAACCAGACCTTCGCTGGCCAGGCGGATCAATGCTTCGCGCACGGGCGACCGCGAGCACACAAACCGGGTGCCGAGACCGGTTTCGTCGAGTGCCTCACCCGGCCGCAACTGGAGCCTCAGGATTTCATCGCGCAACGCATCGTAGATAATCGCCGCACCGGTTCCACGCGATCTTTGGTCTGAACCTGTTTTGCCCGTGGGCTTTGTCATTGAGGCTGCCTCTTATCCCTCACAATGCCGCCGCTCAGTTTGCCACACAACGCTTGACCGGCAGGCCGCTTCGTGTTTTCACGGATGTTGTCGACAATTTGACGACAATCGTCAAGCGAACGGAGCGGGAATGCGCTGGAGCAGAACGATCGGCCTGATCAATGCCCACTGCGAGGGCGAGGCCGGCAACATCGTGACATCGGGCATTCTGGATATTCCCGGCACGACGATGCTCGACAAACTCAATCATATCAACAAGGTCGATGACAGCCTGCGGCGGTTTCTGGTGTTCGAGCCGCGCGGCCGTGTACAGATGTCCGTCAACATTCTGCTGCCGCCTGCGGACCCCCGCGCGCACGCGGGCTTTATGGTGTTTCAGGCCGACCAGGCGCATGCCATGTCCGGGTCAAATGCCATCTGCGTGGCCACCGCGCTTCTGGAAACCGGCATGGTTGCGATGAGCGAACCGACCTCCAAAGTCGTGCTCGACACGCCGGCGGGCATTGTCACCGCCACGGCCGAGTGCCGGGACGGGCGCTGCGAGCGCGTCAGCATCGACATGGTGCCGGCATTCGTCGAAGCACTCGACGTTGAGATCGAAACCGAACGCTTCGGCACCATTCGCGCCGATATCGCCTATGGCGGTGTGTATTACGCACTTGTCGATGTCGAACAGGTCGGCCTTGCGATAGAGCCTGGAGCGGCGCGCGATCTGGTCGACTGCGGGGTCGCCATCAAGACAGCTGCGAACGCCCAGCATCGGGTTTCCCACCCGACCCTGCCGGGCATCGAAGGAATTGCCTATGTGATGTTCCGCTCGCGCGACGCCGACGGCGCGGTGCGCACCTGCACGACCCTCAAGCCCGGACGCGTCGACCGCTCGCCGTGCGGCACAGGAAGCTCCGCCAATCTCGCGACCTTGCATGCGCGCGGCGATATCAAGGTCGGGGGCTCGACACTGTCACGGTCGATAATCGGCAGTGAGTTCGGGGTGGCGCTGACCGGCACAACCGACGTCGGCGGCCGCACCGCCGTCCTGCCGCGCATTACCGGGCGGGCGTGGATTACCGGCACGCAACAGATCGGCCTCGACCCTTCCGACCCGTTCCCGCAAGGGTTTGTGCTGTCGGACGCCTGGGGCGCCCATATCGACGGGCTTTAGGGCACATGGTGGAAATAACCGGGACCACACGACTGTTCTACATGATGGCGCATCCCATCGCGCATGTGCGCACGCCCGAGATCATGAACCCGATGTTCGAAGCCCGCAGCATCGATGCGGTGATGGTTCCGCTGCATGTGCATCCTGACGATTTCACGCAAGCCTGGGAGACGGCTCGCCTCAGCCGAAACCTGGCGGGGATCGTGGTTTCAGTTCCGTTGAAGGCTCAAGCTCTGGCGCTAAGCGATACAGCCCATGCGCGGGCCCGCGAACTCGGCGCGGCGAACTGTGTCCGGCGCGAGCGCGACGGGTCAATGGTTTGCGACAACTATGATGGCGCAGGCTTTATGGCGGGCCTCGCCAAGCAAGGACACGGCGTTGCGGGCAAGCGCATATTGCTTGCAGGCGCAGGCGGTGCGGGATCTGCGATCGCTTTTTCCCTGGCCAAAGCCGGCGCCGCGGGCGTTGATATTTCCGACACAGAAGGTAACCGCTCACGCGATCTGGCCGGGCGGGTTTCTGACGCTTATCCATCGTGTGTTCTCAGCGCCGTGGATTCATTTTCGGATCCTTCAGGCTATGACGTCGTCATAAACGCAACACCTTGCGGCCTGCATGAGGGTGACGCTCTTCCGATCCGTGTGGATAAACTTTCGCCGGACTGCCTGGTCTGCGACATCATCATGAAGCCCGCGGACACGACACTGCTGCGACTCGCCGCCGAGAGGGGCTGCGCCGTTCACTACGGCCGCCACATGCTCGATGAGCAAATGGAGTTGTTCTGGGATTTCTTCAGCCTTGCACGCGCGTGACGGCCGAGCCGAAAAAAAGGCGGGCCCCGAAGGACCCGCCTCTTTGTTTGTTGCTCTTCGCTCAAAGGTTAGCGAATGAGATCGGTCGTATATCCTTCACCGTCGCCGACGGTGTTGACGGAGAACATGCCCGTGACATCGCCGTTGGCGTCAAAGTCGTTGTTGCCGACCGCGCCTTCGTAGTTGATGTCTTCACCAGCCGCGATGGCAGCCTTTGCCTTGGCCCATTCACCCGGACGGATGACGGTGCCAGGACCGGACGCCACTTCGCGGAGCGCTGCCGACATGGCGGCCCGATCCGTGGAGCCTGCCTTCTCGATTGCGAGCGCAACCAGGAACGCGGCGTCATAGCCGTGCGCGGCATAAGGTGCGCTTGCGGCATAGCCCTGCGACTCGTAAGCCGGGCCATAGGCTGCGGCGTATGCCTGATACGACACATTCGCATCGTCGGAGGCTGCCTGCGTGATCATGATGTTGCCACGCAGCGCATCGGCACCTATTTGCTCGATAACGGATGTATCAAACATGCCGTCAGCCGCCAGGAATTTGCCAAAGAGGCCGTTTTCCAGGCTGTTGCGGACGATCGTGATGCCGCTTGAACCGTAGTATGCGAACAAGGCCAAGCCTTCCGCGCCGCCGCCCGAAAGGGTCGACAGCTCTGAGCGGTAGGATTGTTTTTCCGGTTCATGCATCTGGCTGCCGGTAATCTCGCCGCCAAGATCCTTGAACGCCTGCTCGAAGACGCTGGCAATACCAGCATTGTAGTCGTCGTTCGAGAAGGTCATGGCGAGCTTCGTGTACCCGGCATTAATCGCAAGTTGCGCCAGGGCGACACCTTGATAGGCATCGGAAGCGGCCACGCGGAACACCAGATCATTATCATCGAGCTCGGTTATAGACGGCGCGGTGGCGCTGTCGGAAATGCTCATCACGCCGGCGGGAATGGTCACTGACTGCACCATTCCGTTGGTTGCGCCCGAGCAGCTTGCGCCGATGATCGCGACAGACTGTTCGATGTTTACGAGTTTGTTGCCTGCGTCGACGCCGGCTGTCGGATCGCACTGCGAATCCGCGTGCGCCAGAACCAAGGTGTCGCCGTCAAGCAGACCACCCTGTTCGTTGACATGTTTGGCGGCAAGCTCGCGTCCCGCAACAATCGGAGCGACGAGTTCTGCTATCGGTCCGGTAATGCCCGCTGCCGATCCGACAACAATGTCATCGGCCGAAGCAGCGGTCATTGCGACCGCGAGCATGGAGCCGGCAAGCATTACTTGCTTGACTGTCTTCAACATAAATAACCTCCCATTTGCTTTCTTGGAGCTGACGGGAACTATACGTGTCCCGCGCCATTGCCCGTATGATGACGCCACCAAAGAATATGTCAAACCCAATCGCCAAATAGCCGCCTTAGGGTTAAAGCGGCACGTCACGATGGCGATGAGCGGGCAGCACGCGCCGAAGCGTCATCGGTATCGGCAAGTGACTGCAGTCTTTGTTCCGGCAGAATGCCGGAGGAAAATTTCTGGAGCACGATCTGAAGGGCCAAACCGATCAGGAAGACACGCAGGAACGGCGCCTTGCTGTCCCATGAATCAAGCCCGGTAACCGGGTCCGGCGCGATTGGAGTTGCCATCCAGGCTTCAGGAAGAAACCACGATGCCACCAGATGGAACGGGTAGACGACATGCGCGAAGCTGTCGGGAATAATTATTGGCGCGATGGTTTCGGTGATCGACCAAATGAACCATAACAACATGGCACCGAGGATAGCGCCTTTGTTGTTGCCGCTGCCGCCAGCGATCAGCATCACCCAGACCAGGAATGTGGCCTTTAGCGGCTCTGCCATTTTGGGATCCACAAACTTGATATAGTGCGCCATCATCGCGCCGCCGAGCGCCATCACCACCGCACCGATGACGAACGCTTCGAGACGGAAGCGTTCAACGTTCTTGCCAGCGGCAAGCGCGGCCGGTTCGTCTTCGCGGATGGCCGCCATCAAGCGCCCCCACGGTGAGGTGCGCGCCAGTTCGATGGCAATATACAGCAGGGCAACAATGACCAACACGACCAGTGCCATGGCAATCTGGTCCCATGGCGAATCCCATGCCTCAAACGGCTTCGGCACGAACGATACGCCGCGCGCACCGTTTGTTGCCCAGAGCTCGTTTTTGAATACGAGCCGGATGATTTCCGCAATTCCCAGAGTGGCTATCGCCAAATAGTCGCTGCGCAGTCTGATGCAGACGCGGCCAATCGCCCAGGCGACCGGGACACACACCACCATGGCGATGAATACGCCGACGGGAATGGGCAGATCGTATCCGCCCAGATGACGGGGCGATTCAGGCGCCGTCAAAATTGCGCTGACATAGGCGCCGATGGCGAAGAAACCCGCAACACCCGCGTTGAAGAGGCCGGTGAAGCCCCATTGGATGTTGAGACCAAGACATAAGATCGCGTAGATGCCGCCAAAGGTGAGGAGCGAGAGGGAATAGAGGAAATAGCCGTAAAGTTGCTCCATCTCAGAACACCTTTCCCTTGAACAGGCCGTTCGGCCGCCAGATCAGCATGGCCACCATAATGGCAAAAGAGACACCTGCCTTGTAGCCCGGTGAAAGTAATGGCCCGTCACCGATCCAAGGATATGTCGAGAGCTCTTCCGCAACGCCGATGACGAGGCCACCGGCCATTGCGCCATAGGGCCGTCCGATGCCGCCGAGGATCGCCGATGCAAACACCGCGAGCAGGACGGAGAAGCCCATGAGCGGTTTCATCTGCCCGTCGAGCGCGAGAAACACGCCGGCCGCCACGGCCAGCGCTGTACCGATCATCCACGTCGCTTTCACGACCCGTTCCGTGTCGATACCTGTCACACGGGCGAGATCGGGGGAGTCGGCCATGGCGCGCATCGCCTTGCCGATTTTCGTGTGGGACAGCAGATAGTGAATGATGCCCATCAAGACCAAGGCCGCGATGAGAATGGCCACATGCTTCGGCAACACCCGAATGGTATCGAAAAAGAACCACGGCGGCTGAATGCCGGTAATCATCGCCTTCAGTTGCGGGCCCCAGATCATTTCGATGGATGAACGGATCATCAGCATCATGCCGAAAGACGCGATGACCACGATGATGACCGGACTGTTTCGGAACGGCCGATAAAAAAGCCTGTCAATGATGAGAACGATGAGGCCGGTGGCGATCATCGCGGCCGGCACGGCGATCAGCAACGCCAGCGGCAGTGCCACGATCCCGTAAAGTGGCGTCAGATGAATGAACGTGTAGGTAATGTACGTGCCGAGTGTCATGGTGTCGCCGTGGGCGAAATTCGCGAAGCGCAGAATTCCGAAGACAAGCGACACACCGATGGCTCCCAGCGCGTAAATGCTGCCGAGTACAAGTCCCGGGATAATATGGAAGTTCAGAAGGTCGATCATGCTGCTTTGTCCGTTCCGCCGCCGAGGAACATCTCGCCGACTTCCGGATTGGAAAGCAGCGCCGGTCCGGTGTCGTCCATGCGATTCTGACCGTCAACGAGGATGTAGCCACGGTCAGCAATGTTCAGTGCCTGCTTGGCATTCTGCTCGACCATCAAGATTGCAACGCCTATCGAATTGATATCGCGCACGACACGGAATATCTCGCCCCTGTATTTTGGCGAAAGCCCGGCGGTCGGCTCATCGAGCAGCAGGATTTTCGGGTCGAGCATCAACGCCTTGGCCATGGCCACCATCTGACGCTGACCGCCGGAGAGGGCTCCCGCCGCTTCCGATCGCTTGGTGCGAAGATCGGGAAAGAGTTCATACATTTCCTGAATGCGAGGGCCGAAATCGTCGGTGCGCACATAGGCTCCCATTTCGAGGTTCTCTTCCACGGAAAGATTGGGAAACACGTTGCCGACCTGCGGCACATAACACACACCCTTCCGCACCACCTGCTCGGGCGCGAGATGCGTAATGTCCTTATCATTGAGCCGTACGGTTCCAGCGGTCAGATTCAACAGCCCGAACACCGCTTTCATCGCCGTCGACTTGCCGGCGCCGTTCGGCCCGATGATGACGACGATTTCCTTCTCATCGACCCGCATTGAGACGGAATGCAGGATCTCGGTCTCGCCGTATCCACCGGTGATGTCGGTCAGTTCCAATACAGACATCAGGCCGCCTCCTCTTCGCCGCCGCCGAGATAGGCATCAAGCACACGCTCGTCGCGGCGGACATCCTTCATGTGTCCCTGTGTCAGCACCTTGCCTTCGGCAAGCACGATCACCGGATCGCAGAGGCTCGCAATCATGTCCATGTCATGCTCGATAATGCAGAAGGTGTACCCGCGTTCCTTGTTGAGGCGCCGGATCATGTCGGCGAGCTTGCGCAGCAGGGTCGGATTGACGCCGGCGCCGGGCTCATCGAGCAGCACGAGTTTCGCATCTGTCATCATGGTACGGCCTAGCTCGAGAAGTTTCTTCTGGCCGCCGGAGAGGTTTTGCGCGAGCTCATCGCGCACATGCGTGAGAGAGAGAAACTCAAGCGCGTCTTCGGCCATTCGGCGTACTTCACGCTCGCGATCGATAACTTTTTTGCGGTGGAACCAACTCTGATAGAGGCTCTCGCCGTGCTGTTCAGCCGGCACCACCATCAGGTTCTCGAGAACGGTCAACGCGCCAAACTCATGCGGGATCTGAAACGTGCGCACGATGCCCCGGTGAAACATCTCATGCGTCGGCAGCCCGGAGATGTCCACGGTACTTTCTTTGCCGTCTTCGCCACGGCTCGTATAAAGGATTTTCCCCGAGGTCGGCCGCAGCGCCCCGGCAATCATGTTGAATATTGTCGTCTTGCCGGCGCCGTTCGGCCCGATGAGACCGGTAATCTTGCCTTCTTCGATTTCGAGGTTGCAGCCGTCGACGGCGAGAACGCCGCCAAAATTCTTTGTCAGGTCTTCGAGCCTCAGCATCCCCTAGAGTTTCCCCCACATCCGCACACCTGTGTCGAGTGCCGGATCCTTGGCCGTTCCGCATTCGACCGGCGGTGACGGCGAACCTCCCCATGGCGTTTCGATCGGGCCTTGCCGCCGATCTTGCGCCGCCTCATTGCTCCCCTTCAATCGAGCCTGACTAAACTAAGGTAGGATGCGTTGTAAAGCCAGCACCGGATACACCGAAGTGTTCGCCCGACATGAGGCACCGGTGTTTTCAGCCTGACCGGTCGAGCCCGAGGGCCAGGTCTTCGGAACGTTCGCGAAGCTGATCGATGATGCGCCCCAGTGCTTCACTGTCAGCCTGGGAAAGCACCGACGTAAGCTCTCCGGCGAATGCCAGTGCGTCCGGGGCCAGTGCGTCGTATATGAGCCTGCCCTGCCGCGTCAGACGCAACAAGGCTTCCCGCTTGTCGTCGCTGTTGGCCTTGCGTTCGAGCCGGCCGTCAGCCTGCAGCGACGCCACCGCCCGGCTCACTTTGGTCTTGTGCATCCGGCTGTGGAGGCCGATCTCCTTCGCGGTCATGCGTCCGTACTGCCCGAGCGTGGCGATGACGCGCCACTCGGGGATGCTTATGCCGTAGCGCTCACCATAGATCTTGGAAAGTGACCGGCTGACCTGTTCGGCCAGAACATTGAGCTGGTAGGGCAGAAACCGTTCAAGTTCCAGCGTACCGTTTGCAGCGCTCCGCCGGCGCTTGTCGTCGTGGCGTTCAGTTGACATTAGTTGCGAGTGTAACTATTTCTTCGAGAGCTGAAAAGGCGCTTTCCAATAGGCATCAAAGGCACCCGGGAGGATCACATGGCATCCAACAATTACGTCTCGTTTCCTGTTGTTGAGGGCAAGGCATCGCGGCAGGCACACTGCGATCTTCCCGACGGAACGTTCGAGCGCGAGCTTGGCAAAGAGGGGTTTTTCGGACCGGCCACGCAGATGTACCACACCCACCCGCCGACCGCCTGGACGAACTGGGAAGGGCCGTTGCGACCACGCGCCTTCGATCTCAACAGGTTGGACCATGACGGCTCCTCGCCGATCGACGCCAAGGTGGTGCTCCACAACGCAAGCGTCAGCATGCGCCAATGGGTCTTTGAAGGTGCGATGGATCACCTTGTGCGCAATGGCGATGGCGATGAGGTGCTTTTCATTCACCGCGGGAGCGGATCGCTTTACTGCGACTACGGGCACCTTGAGTATGCGCAGGGCGACTACATCGTTCTGCCGCGCTCGACCATGTGGCGTATCGAGACGGCCGAGCGTACCGACATGCTGCTGATCGAGTGCACGAACGGCTCCATCATGACCCCGGACCGCGGCATGGTGGGACGCCATGCTCTTTACGATGAAGCGATGCTCGACACGCCGCGCATCGACGATGCCTTCGAGGCGCAAAAGGACGATGCCGAATGGCATGTAAAGATCAAGCGCGGCAACGAGATTTCGACCGTGACCTATCCGTTTAACCCGCTCGATGCGGTCGGCTGGCATGGCGACCTTTCACCGGTCCGCCTCAACGTCAAGGACATCCGCCCGCTGATGAGCCACCGCTACCACTTGCCGCCATCGGCGCACACGACCTGGGTCGGCAACCGGTTCGTGATCTGCACCTTCGTGCCGCGCCCGTTCGAGACCGATGCGGATGCGCTCAAGGTGCCGTTTTTTCACAACAACGACGACTATGACGAGGTTATCTTTTATCACGCCGGCGATTTTTTCAGCCGCGACAACATTGATGCCGGTATGGTGACCTGGCATCCGTGCGGCTTTACGCATGGCCCCCATCCCAAGGCTCTGCAGTTGATGTATGAGCAGAAGAAGACGGCCACGGATGAATATGCGGTGATGATCGATACACGCGATGCCCTGCACATGGGTGATGCCGCAGCGGCGGTGGAAGCGCCGGACTATGCCAGGAGCTGGCATGTGAGCGACGGCCCGGTGCGCGCGCCGGCCATTCGCCGCGATGCCGCCGAATAAGGCATCCGGTGCGGGGTTCAGATAAATATCCATATCTTTGAGGGGAGCGGCGGACGTTGAAACTGGCGAGTTTGAACGATGGATCGAGGGACGGGCGGCTTGTTGTCGTCAACCGCGATCTCACGAAATATGCGGCCGCGGACACCATCGCGCCGACCCTGCAGGCGGCTCTGGACAATTGGGCGGAGGCGGCGGCGCGGCTCGCAGAGCTTTCCCACACACTTGAAGCAGGCGAGGCGGACGCATCTGCGTTCGACGAAACCGGGGTTTTGTCTCCACTGCCGCGCGCCTATCAGTGGGCGGATGGCTCGGCCTACGTCAACCACGTCGAACTGGTGCGCCGCGCCCGCGGGGCAGAGCTGCCAGAGAGCTTCTGGACCGAACCCTTGATGTATCAGGGTGGCTCCGACAGTTTTCTTGCACCTCGTGAGGCAATAGAGATCGCGGACGAAGCCTGGGGTATCGATTTCGAAGCGGAAGTCGCGGTCATCACCGACGATGTGCCGATGGGTGTAAGTGCGGCGGATGCGGCGTCACACATCAGGCTTGTCATGCTGGTCAACGATGTCAGCCTGCGCAATCTCATTCCCGGCGAACTGGCGAAAGGCTTCGGGTTCTTTCACGGCAAACCCTCATCGGCGTTCTCTCCGGTCGCGGTGACGCCGGACGAGCTGGGCGATGCCTGGTCGGCAACAAAACTCAATCTGCCCCTCGTCAGCACGCTCAATGGCGAGTTTTTCGGCCACCCCGACGCGGGCGCCGATATGACATTCGATTTCGCGGCCCTGGTGGCGCATGCGGCAAAGAGCCGGCCGCTCGGGGCGGGCGCCATTATCGGTTCCGGCACTGTCTCAAACAAGCTTGACGGCGGACCGGGCAAGCCGGTTGGCGAGGGCGGGGCGGGCTATTCCTGCGTCGCCGAAATCCGCATGATCGAAACCATTGAAAACGGCGCACCGAAAACGCCTTTCATGCAGTTCGGAGACACCATCCGCATTGAGATGAAAGACGCCGGCGGCGCCTCGATATTCGGCGTCATCGAACAAACCGTTTCACCTTATCAGGGGTCATAGAAAGCCATGTCAAAGTCGTTCGCCTCCACCGGCGATATGGAAGCAAAAAACATCACATTCGCTGAAATAGGCGATGGCCTTTACGCCTTTACCGCGGAGGGCGACCCCAACACCGGCGTCATAATCGGCGACGACGCGGTTATGGTCGTCGACGCACAGGCGACACCGGCGATGGCCGAACAGGTCATCGAGCGGGTGCGCGGCGTTACCGACAAGCCGATCAAATATGTGCTGCTGAGCCACTACCACGCCGTGCGTGTGCTCGGTGCGTCGGCCTATGGGGCGGAGCAGATTATCGGCTCCGATGCGACCCGCGCGCTGATCGTCGAGCGCGGCCAGGAAGACTGGGATTCCGAATACGGCCGGTTCCCGCGCCTCTTCCAGGCTGCCGACACAATTCCCGGCCTGACCTGGCCGACCATGACGTTCGACGGCATGATGACGGTCTATCTCGGCCGCCGCCGCGTCGACATCGTGCATCTGGGCCGCGGCCATACCGCCGGCGACACGGTGGCGTGGGTGCCGGATTCGCAGGTTATGTTCTCCGGCGACCTGGTTGAGTACAAGTCGGCGTGCTATTGCGGCGACGCGCACCTGACCGACTGGCCGACGACCCTCGACAATATAGAGAGCTTCGCACCGCAGGCGCTTATGCCCGGACGCGGCGATGCGTTGGCGTCAACCGATATCGTTGCGGAAGCGATCGGCCTGACACGGGACTTTTTGTCGACCCTTTATACGACCGTCGAACGTGGAGCGGCGCGGGGCGCAAGCCTCAAGGAGTGTTTCGACATGGCGCAAGCCGCCATGCAGCCAAGCTTCGGCGACTGGGCAATCTACGAACATTGCATGCCGTTCAACGTCGCACGCGCCTATGATGAGGCGAACGGCATCGACCACCCGCGCATCTGGACCGCGGAGCGCGATCTCCAGATGTGGGAGCAATTGCAGGGTTAGCGTTGAATGAGCGACGAGGCCTACAAATCGCTTTACGAGTACGACTACCAGCGCTCGCCCGATCAGGACGCCAAGCGCACCGTGCGCCATCGCGTGGTCGTAGTCGGCGCCGGACCGATAGGTCTTGCCGCGGCGATCGACCTGGCGCAGCGCGGCCACAAAGTGGTGCTGCTCGACGACAATGACAGGATCGGCGAGGGCTCGCGCGCCATCTGCTTTTCCAAACGCGCGCTTGAAGTCTGCGACACGCTTGGTATCGGCGAGCGCATGGTCGAGAAGGGCGTCACCTGGCAGCTCGGCAAGGTGTTTCTTGAGGCCGACAAGGTCTACGAGTTCGATCTCCTGCCCGAGCAGGGACACAAGATGCCGGCATTCATCAACCTGCAGCAATATTATGTGGAGCGTTACCTCGTCGACCGGGCCAACGAACTCGGCGACGTCGAAATCCGCTGGCGCAACAAGGTCGCAGGCCTGACACCGGGTGACGATCATGTCGGCCTGACGATCGACACGCCCGATGGACCTTACGATATCGAGGCGGACTATCTCATTGCCTGTGATGGCGCGCGCTCGTCCCTGCGCGACATGCTGGGTCTTGAGTTTGCAGGGCAGGTATTCAACGATCGCTTCCTGATCGTCGATGTCAAAATGAACGCGGAGTTTCCGACAGAGCGCTGGTTCTGGTTCGACCCGCCGTTTCACAAGGGCCAGTCGGCGCTGTTGCACAAACAGCCCGACGATGTCTGGCGCATCGACTTTCAACTCGGCGCCGATGCGGATCCCGATGAAGAAAAGAAACTCGACAACGTTCTGCCGCGTCTGGAGGCGATGCTCGGCGATGTCGATTGCGACATTGAGTGGGTGAGCGTCTACACATTCCAGTGCAAACGCATGGAACGGTTCATGCACGGCCGGGTGTTCTTTGCCGGCGATGCCGCACATCAGGTCTCGCCATTCGGGGCGCGGGGCGCAAACAGTGGCTTTGAAGATGCCCAGAACCTTGTCTGGAAGCTAGACGCCGCGCTCAACGGCACAGCCGGAGAAGACCTGCTCTCGACATACGGCTCAGAACGTGAGTTCGCGGCCGACGACAATATCGGCCACTCGACCCGGGCAACCGATTTCATCTCGCCGAAAAGCAACATATCGCATGTCTTCCGCAGTGCGACACTCAAGCTTGCCCGCCGCGTGCCGTTCGCGCGCCGGCTTGTCAATTCAGGGCGCTTGTCGACACCAAGCATTTATGCGGATACGCCGCTGTCGAGTCCTGACCGCGACGCTTTCGGCGGCCGCGCGGCGCCCGGCATGCCGGCACCCGATGCGCCGCTGGAAACGGCAGAGGGGACATCGACCTGGCTGCTGGACGAACTGAGCCCCCGCTTTACGGCGCTCTATATCGGTGATGGCGACATTCCCGTGGTGCCGAAGGGTGTAGATCTGAAAATTATCGGCGATGAACTGCACGACCGTACCGGGCTCTTTCAGGAGCGCTATGATGCGCAGCCGGGAAACCTATACCTGATCCGGCCGGACCAGTATGTCTGCGCCCGGTTCCGCACAGCCGACGCGAGCGCCCTTGCCGCGGCGCACCGGCGCGCGCTTGCAGGAGATACCGCATGAGCACGCAATCGAAACTCATCACCGACACCAACCTGCCGGAGCCGGACCTCGCCTATACATCGATCATCGATGTGCACCGGGACCTCAGCGACGCACAAAGTGCGGAGCTCAATGCCCGTCTTGTTCTGATCTTCGCCAACCACATCGGCGACCCGGACATTCTTGCAGAAGCACTCGCACTCGCCCGCAAAGACATGTGACCGGGCAAATGGTCGAGAGAACCGGCAGGCCTTTCGTCGACACTTATGTGCCTTATCTTCTGGCGCAGGCGGCGGAACGCACGAGCTCCCGGTTTCATCTGGAACTCAAGAAAGGCGGCGTGCGCGAAACCGAATGGCGAGTGCTTGCCACGCTGGCGGATTCGCCGCCCATGAGCCTCGGCACGCTTGAGCGCCATGTTCTGGCTCCGCAATCGACCCTGTCGCGCACGGTCGACCGCCTGCGCCGCCGCAATCTCGTCATGCGCACCAACGACGACGGCACCGACCGCCGTGTGGTCATGGTGTCGCTCACACACGAAGGACATGCCGTGGCGGAGAAGCTGATGACGGCGGCGCTGGCAATTCAGAACGAAGACCTCGCGCACCTCTCACCGCAAGACGCGGCGCGGCTCATGCAGTTGCTGGCATCGCTGTTTCCAGCACCCGGGTAAGCCCGCGCGCCACGCCGCTACGAAGCCGGCATGTGGAACCCCGGGGTCGACAGCGAGAGGGCGATTTCGTCCTCGGTCATTTCCTCTTCGATGGATTCGAAAAGCGGCGACGACAGATAGCGCTCGCCGGTATCGGGCAGCATGCACAAGATGACCGAACCGGCTTCGGACTTTTCGGCGATCTGCATGGCAATGGCAAACGTCGCGCCGCCGGAAACCCCGGTGAAGATACCTTCCTCCCGGGCGAGTTTCTGCGACCACTCGATGCCGACAGGACCGGGCACCGGAATGAGCTCGTCGTAGTAACCCTCATCGATCGCTTCCTGCAGCACCAGCGGGATGAAGTCAGGCGTCCAGCCCTGGACCGGATGCGGTTCGAACGCGGAATGGCTGTGGGCGGGTGAACCGCTGTCGTCGCGTCCCTGCGCAACGCCGCTGCCGACGATCTGCGCGTTGGCGGGTTCGCTCAGTATGATCTTCGTGTCCGGGCGCTCTTTTCGCAAAACACGGGCGACGCCGGTGACCGTACCGCCGGTGCCGTAGCCGGTGACCCAGTAATCCAGCCGCTCGCCGTCGAAGTCGGCGATGATTTCCCGTGCGGTTGTTTTTTCATGGACCAGGGCGTTGTCCGCCGTCTCGAACTGGCGGGCGAGAAACCAGCCGTTGGCTTGTGCCAGTTCGACAGCCTTCTGGTACATGCCGAAGCCCTTTTCAGCGCGCGGCGTCAGCACCACCTTGGCGCCGAAAAACCGCATGAGCTTGCGCCGCTCGATAGAGAAGCTATCGGCCATGGTAACGACGAGCGGATAACCCTTGGCCGCGCACACCATGGCGAGACCGATGCCGGTGTTGCCGCTGGTCGCCTCGACGACGGTCTGGCCGGGCTTGAGATCGCCGCGCGCTTCCGCCTCTTCGATGATGGAAATCGCCAGCCGGTCCTTGACCGATGCCGCCGGGTTGAAAAACTCCGCCTTCACGTAGAGTTTCACATGTTCGGGCGCCAGCGCGTTGACGCGAATGCACGGCGTGTCGCCAATGGTGTCGACAACGCTTTCGAATAGCCGGCCGCGGCCGGCGGTTGTTCTTGAGGATCCCGCGTCTTTTGTCTCAGTCATGTGCGTCTCCCGTCTGACCGTCGCTGATTGAAATGCCGATGCTGCATATTGATAGTGCGCAAACGGATTATATGTGGCGAGTCTGCGGGTGTCGCGCAATTATAGGCCGTGCGTTTTACCGCAGGGCGGGAATTGTGAGCGGGTCACGGATCGAAGCGCGCCATAAATATCCATTTGCATATTAATTTTCCCCGTATAATATCCCGCCACTCTTGGGGAGGAGCCGTTATGCTGGTGGACCGGGTCGAGCACCGCTGGATCGAAGCCTTTGCACGCACATTCGAACTGTGTGGCGTAAAGCCGGGCGAGACGGCGGCCATCCTTTCCGAAACCCAGTCGCGGCCGATCAATGTCCATCTGGCGGAGCTTGCCCTGTTGCGGCTTGGCGCCAAGCCGGTGCACGTTCGCGCGGTCACCCCGCCGCAAACGGCGTCCGTGCCGGTTCGTTCGACCGGCGCTTCGCAGGCTCTGCAGCACCATCCCGCTCTGCTTGCCGCCCTGACCTCCGCATCCTTCATTGCCGATGTCACCGTTGAGGGGCTCATGCACGCGCCGGAGCTGCCGGAAATCCTTAAAAGCGGCGCACGGGTGCTCACCGTTTCGAACGAGCATCCCGAAGCTCTCGAACGCCTCGTGCCCGATGCCGCTTTGAAGGACCAGGTGCGCAAGGCGGCGAAACTTGTGCGCGATGCCAATGAGATGAGCGTTACCTCGGACGCTGGAACCGAACTTAAAGTATCGCTTGAGGGTGCCTCCACGGTTGGCATCTGGGGGTTCACCGACAAGCCTGGTACGCTCGCCCACTGGCCGGGCGGCATCGTCGTTTCCTTCCCCGCCGCGGCGAGTACAAACGGCACGCTGGTGCTCGATGCGGGCGATGTGAACCTTACATTCAAACGCTATCTGGAGCGCCCGGTTACGCTCACCATAGAAAACGACTTCGTCACCCGCATCGAGGGCGGGGGCGCGGATGCGGAACTGATGCGACGCTACTGGGCATCGTGGAACGACAAAAATGCCTACGCGGTCTCGCATGTCGGCTGGGGCATGAACCCCGGCGCGCGCTACGAGGCCATGACCTTCTACGACAGGGGCGATTTCAACGGCACGGAACTGCGCGCCTTCCCGGGCAACTTCCTGTTCTCAACCGGCGCCAATGAGTTTGCCGGGCGCTACACCGAAGGCCATTTCGACCTGCCGGTGCGCGGCTGTACGATTGTCCTCGACGGCGTCACTGTGATCGACCGGGGCGAGCCGGTCTGGAGCCTGATTACATGAGCGCGGATCTCGTTTTTCTGCATGGCATCGGCGGTTCGTCCCTCAGCTGGGCGCCGCAGGAAGCCGCCTTTTCCGAAAGCCACCGCGTGGTGTGCTGGAACGCGCCAGGCTTTGGCGGACGGGCGCTTCCCGAATACATAAGCTTCGCCAGCATCGCCTGGCAGCTTGCCGACGATCTGCGCGACCTGGGCATCGAGCGCGCGGTTCTGGTCGGGCACTCCTTCGGCGGCATGGTGGCGCAGCAGATGGCACGCGATTTTCCAGAGCGCGTCTCGGCCCTCGTTCTGTCGGGAACAAGCTCGGCCTTCGGCAAACCCGATGGCGACTTTCAGCGCGCGTTCGTGGCGGCGCGGCTTGATCCGCTCGAGCGGGGAGAAACCCTCGCCGATATGGCCGATGAGATGGTCGAGAGCATCGTCGGCAAGGACGCGGACGCCGAGGGCGTTGCCCTTGCGAAGCAATGCATGGCGCAAGTGCCGCCGGAAACCTACCGCGCTGTCGTGCGGCTCATCGTGACTTTCGATCTGCGCGAGGCGCTTGGCGCCATCGCCTGCCCGACGCTTCTGATTGCCGCGGAAAACGATCCGAACGCGCCGTCGGCGATGATGCAGCGTATGGCGGGGCGCATCCCCGGCGCGCGCTTCCGAACCATTGCCGGCGCCGGCCATCTCGCCAACCTGGAGCGGCCGCAAGCCTTCAACGATATTCTCAACGCGTTTCTCAAGGAGTGCGTCACATGAGCGAGACCGCCACCACATCCACCGGCGACGCAGCGCTGTTTGACCCGACGGCCTTCAGGCTGACGGATCACGAGGTAGAGCTCACCACCCTCGCGCGCACCCTTGGCCAGGAGAAGTTTGCCGGGCGCGCATCGAAGTGGGACCGCGACGCGGTGTTTCCGACCGAAAACTACGACGACATGCACGCGGCCGGGCTTCTCGGCATCACCATCCCGAAACAGTATGGCGGCGCGGGAGCGAGCTTTCGCGCCTACTGTCTGAGTGCCGCTGAAATCGGGCGCTACTGCGGCACCACGGCGCTGACCTGGAACATGCATGTCTGCTCAAGCCTGTGGACGGGCCTTTTGGCCGACGACCTTGAGATGTCGGACGCGCAACGCGAGCAACACGAGCGCCGCCGTCCGATCCACTACGAGCGCATCGTCAAGGAGGGCGCAATTTATTCGCAGCCGTTTTCGGAAGGCTCCGCCGCCGCCGCCGGGTTTCAGCCGTTCTCGACGCAGGCGCGCAAGGTCGACGGTGGCTATGTCGTCAACGGGCGCAAGATCTTCGCCTCGCTTGCCGGCCATGCGGATTATTACGGCGTCCTGTGCACATTGCAGCGCGAGGGGCACGAGCCCTCCATGCGCGACACTCACTATCTCGCGGTGCCCTCCAATGCCAAGGGCGTCACCGTCGTCGGCGACTGGGATCCGCTCGGCATGCGCGGGACCGTGTCGCGCACGCTTCTATTCGACGACGTATTCGTCGAGGACGACGCGGAGCTGATGCCGCAAGGGGTCTATTTCCTCGCCGCCTCGTCATGGCCGCATATGTTCATGACCTTGTCGCCAACATATATGGGGATCGCCCAGGCGGCCTATGATTTCACCGTGTCCTATCTGCGCGGCGAGGTGCCGGGCACGGCGCCGGTCAAGCGGCGCATGTATCCGACCAAGCAGATCGCGGTTGCGGAAATGCGCATCAAGCTTGAGATGGCCAAGGCCCTGTGGTTTCAGGCAGTGTCGGAGGCGTGTTACAAACCGACCAAGGAACAGGTGCTGCGCGCCTATGCAACGAACCATACCGTCATGGAAACCGCGAACGATCTCTGCCGGCTTGCCATCCGCACCTGCGGCGGCCAGTCGATGCTGTGCGCGTTGCCGCTCGAACGGCTCTACCGCGACAGCCGCTGCGGCGCCTTGATGCTGCCGTGGACGGCGGAGCTCTGTCTCGACCGCATCGGCCGCGAGGCGCTCTACGAACCCGGCGAAAAAGATGACTGAGGCGGCACGCCCCGGCGCGCCCAATATCGCGCGCTGGCTGGCGCGTCATGCCGCGTTCCAACCCGATGCTCCGGCGATCGTCTATGAAGACGCGGCGCCGATTTCTTATGGCGAACTGCACCGGCGCGCCGGCGCCATGGCGGCGCATCTCGCCGATGCCCACACCATCCGCCCCGGCGACCGGATTGCCTGGCTCGGCTTCAACGATCCGGCGATGCTCGTGCTGCTGTTCGCCTGCGCCCGGCTCGGCGCCATTCTGGTACCGCTCAACTGGCGGCTGACGCCGGCGGAGCTTGGCTATATCGCCGCCGACTGCACACCGAAGGTCCTCTTCCATGACGGCGATCATGCAGGCATTGCCGGCGACATCGTTACCGGCCCCGACGGGTGTCCGGCCCTGCCCGCCCCGCCCTGCAACAAGACGCAAGGGGCGCCGGCGCCGGATGCGGGGCGCCTCGGCGATCCGCTCCTCATCGTCTACACATCCGGCACAACCGGGCGGCCCAAGGGCGCCGTGCTCGACCAGCGCGCGCTCCTCGCCAACGCGCTCAACAGCATCGACATGCACGGCCTCACCGCCGCAGATACCGTGCTCGTGGTATTGCCGCTGTTTCATGTGGGCGGCCTCAACATCCAGCTGACGCCGGCGCTTTATGCCGGCGCCACCGTTCATCTTCACGCGCGCTTCGATCCAGATGCCGTGCTGGCGGCGATTGAAGCGGTGCGGCCGGATCTCCTCGTTCTCGTGCCCGCGACCATGACGGCGCTCACCGGCGATCCGGCGTGGGAGGCGGCGGACTTTTCCTGCCTGCGCATGTTGACGACCGGATCGACCATCGTGCCCGTCGAACTCATCGCGCGGTTCGAGGCGCGCGGCATTTCCGTAATCCAGGTTTACGGCTCGACCGAGACCTGCCCGATCGCCACCTACCAGCGCCCCGGCGACTGCCGCACCCGGCCGGATGCCACCGGCAGACCTGCACTCTTGAGCGAGGTGCGCATTGTCGACGATGCCGGCCGCCCGGTGCGTGCCCCCGAAACGCCCGGCGAAATCCAGGTACGCGGCGACCATGTCATGCAGGGTTACTGGAACAACCCGGAGGCAACGCGCGAGGCGCTCAAGGACGGCTGGTTCGCCTCGGGCGATATCGGGCGCATCGATGCCTCCGGCGAACTCGTCTTCGAGGACCGCAAGTCGAACGTCATCATCTCCGGCGGCGAGAACATCTATCCCGCGGAAATCGAGCGCGTCTGCCGCGCCGTCGACGGCGTCGAGGAAATCGCGGTTGTCGGCGTCCCCGATGCGAAGTGGGACGAAGTCCCCGCCGCCGCCATCGTGTCAGCCGGCGGCCCAGAGGCCATCGACGCCGTGCGCACGCGCCTCGAGGCGGAACTCGCCCGCTTCAAGCACCCCAAGCATTTCATCGCCATTGAAGCCCTGCCCCGCAACGCCATGGGCAAGGTGGTGGCGGAAGACGTGCGCGCGCTTGTGATGGAGAGGCTTAAGGCCGCGGGCGACTAGGCGCGGGCGAGCAGCGCGCCCTCCCGTCGCCACTCCCCGGTTCCACCGTCGCCACCCGGTCCGCCTTTCGTCATTACCCTTTCTCCTCTTCATCATTACCCGACTTGATCGTGTAATCCAGTAACCCCGGTCTCATGCTGTTTCCCGCACGGAGGCTACTGGATCACCGTGTCAAGCAGGGTGATGACGTGTGCAGGTGGACGATGCCGTTTCCTCACTCAACATCCCGGGCCTGACCCGGGATCCAGGGACAGCGTCGCGAGGCCCGCCATCCCGCACTGGACCCCGGCCCGCAATGGACCCCGGCCCGCAGGCCGGGGTGTGGCCATTTCAATCGCGGAGAGTGTCGAACCGCACCGCCAAAAAAATAATTCGCACAATCTAATCCCCCACCCCTGAACCGCCCTTAGAGTCCCCGCTTGTGCTGCAGGCAACGGTGCCTGCGGCTGCGGAATGAGTTTCAACCAGACGGACCTGTCCCCGCCGGAACACACCGTTCCCGGCGAACGCCACCGGCTTGCCCGAAATTGCGCGGGCCGAGCGCGGATGAACGAGGTCCGTCCTCCACGAGGGAGGATGACGAGAGAAGATGGGTTTCAAAGTACCACCACCAGACAATCCGGGCGGACCGAAGCGGCCGCCGGGGTTCCGCATCGGCGAGCCGTTCGGCGCGTCGCCGTTTCTCGGTCCCGAAC
>JAJFHE010000037.1 GCA_021775755.1 Hyphomicrobiales bacterium
CTGTTCGAGTACATTGAGGTGTTCTACAATCGAAAGCGTCGCCATGGATATCTTGGCAACATCAGCCCCGTTGACTTCGAAAGACAGTCAACCGGATCTTTTTGAACCGTCCACTAAAACCGGGGAAGACCAATGTGCCAAATGTTGCCACTCACTCACATCCATCGAACGGCTGAGTTTCGATTCCGAAGCAACCGTTCCTCGATGTCACTTTTTTGGGTATCATCAGGCAAGTTTGTTGAGCCATCTGGGGAATGTCGGTTTGGTCACCCCATAACTGCGCTATGCTAGCTGCGGCGCGAAAGTGGTGGGTAGGTGGAGCGTCAAATTCCAACCTTGCGATCAGAAGCAGCCTTATCTGGTAGAGATCAGATTAAGCGTTTTATTCTTGCATCGATTATAGCAACGTTGCCTTTCTTTACGGCACGCGCCATAGGCGGCTCGACTACCCAGTGCACTGTCCCGCGATTGGCCGAAGGTCAGCCTCAAACGTATGATGTGATGGCCGAGGAATTGGCCGAATTATCTGATTGCGTTCGTGACGCTCAAATCGACAGCTATGGCACCTCGGGGCATTGGGTCGCCGGCGAGTGGAACCGGTTTACAGCGTTTAGCAAACGTCCATTTCGGTCAGATGCTCACAGTGGGCGATTTGTGGCGACGTATGTCAGTAACATCGGCTCCCAAGCCTACGGGCGATATGATGAACTCGCTCAGATGCCAATTGGGTCTACTATCGCCCAACCCAGCTTCACGGTCGAGGAGAACGGAAACGTCACGTTAGGACCATTGTTTATCATGGAAAAACTTGTCAAAGGTTGGAGTTCTGCCACGGCCGATTGGCGGTACACTATGATTATGCCAGGTGGAAAACTGTTTGGTATGACAGGTGGCGAGAACAGTGCAGGTCTTCAATATTGCCATGATTGCCATACCGGCGCAGCAGATAACGATTTCATGCTTTTTGTGCCTGAAGAGGTTAGAATGTGAGCGATCAGCGAACACGCGGTCTGAGCGGCGATTGATTGCACAATATGGGAGATATTGAGTCGCGCTAAGATGGCGAACACCCTTTGAACTTCCTTTGCGCGAGTTAGTTTGGGTGGTCTTAATTCGTGATATTTTGCAGCACCTGTTCGCTGGTGCCAGCTTTCGGAACGGTTCATCAATGCCCTTGTCCGGTCCGTCAATCAGACGGTGAAAGTGCACCCGAAAGCGGAAGTTCTCAGCTGATTTCGCTCAGAACTTCCGGATCATCTCAACTCCGGACGTGGTCGGGATCGGTGCTACACGGTCATTTAGTGCCAGGAACGGACCACGCAAGTTAGAAAATTGGCTGTGGTACGTCTCCGTAATGCGTCGTATCAGTTATCGTCAGATTGGTCAGCGCCGCTGTCGGCAGGTTCAAATCCACGATCAAAATAGGGGTCATCTTGGCGCTCATGTCCATGATTTCAGCTAAAGGAACGAAACGTTTTCCAGGCTTGTCAATCTTCGAGAGAACGATCTTCACATCATCGGACTCAGTGCCCCACAGGAAGCCTTTCAACGATAATCTATTTCTGAAGTTCCTTATGATCTCCGCCATATGATGTTCATTGACGGACACGAACTTTCCCAGCATGCCGTAGTTCGCCGGCAATATATGAGCCGTGAAACTTACGTTACCTTGTGCGTTCAAGGCGTTTCGAACCGCGTCGTCGGCGATGGCCTTAGTGACCGCATCGCGCAAATACGGTTCGTCATGCGGAAAAATCGATATCGCCAATATCCTTTGATCGGGTAGTTCCGCTACGGAGATATTCGAGATTGTAAGGTTCCTTAGGCCTATCGCGCCGGCAAAGGCAACAATGACAATCGATAGAACAGCCATGAGCTGGGCCAATTTCCGATTTGGCACCCATCCGAACAGCATATTGAACAACTTCCTCCCAGGGTTGCCAGGAACAAACATCGCTGTCCTTTGCATATACGCCGTATATTCAAGGTCCTGTGTTTGCATCCGACGCTCCTCGAATTTCGCCAGATAAAAGTAGAACACGCTCATAACCAGAAACAGGACCAACATCATCATTCTGGGCCAAATGAACAGCAGCCCAAACGCGGACAGCATGAAAAACAGATATTGTGGATGCCTGATGTACGCATAGATAAAGCCGCTCACCATGCCTTTGCGCGTCAACTTGGCCCAATACACCGGGGCGGCGGATACAAAGAACCCTGCCAGCCCAATGTAAAACAGATACTCCCCGTACCTTATGAATTCGATGAATGAACTGTTTGTCGTGTATACGGACTGGGGGAGAAAGAACGCGGCAACCCATGCCGTCAATTCGCTCTGGCGGGCGCCCGCCAAGAATGGGTCATAAAACGAATACAACAAAATGCCGAAGGGGGTAGCCATAAGGATGCCTTCCAGCATGATTAGCCAATAAAGAAAATTGACTGTTCCCGAAGCCAGTGTTTTCCGAACTGATTTCATCGTTGCCTGGTGTTGCAGCGGCGCATCCCAATTCTGCGAACCAACCCGGAACATGTGTCGCGACTTCCAAGGTTACGAAGAATCTCCTTTGGCTTCCGTCGCAATCAAGGGGATGAGTCAACAGTCGACGCTATAGGATGGTCTGACTGCCAGCGCCGGCATTGATGCAAATCAAAAAGCGACAGCTTGTCCGCTTCGGGTCATTAGCAGCTGTACGGAGACCCCGCCGCGCACGTCCGACAAGCGCCCGAAAGCGGTCGTCAGGGCGCGGAACTTTCGCACTTGAGGGTTATGCGGACTCAACTCGCATGGGCCCACGACGCAATCAGAGAACTTCCTCGCCTTCATCAAGCTCGCCGCAATCTGACTGTAGCTTCACGATATTAAGTCCACTTCCTATGCCTCTCGCTCGTGCTACCTTCTACCGAATGGTACAAATCGCGGGCCTGTGACACTATATCTTTACGACAAGGCCTGTATGGCAGGTTGAGACCTCCACAACACACGATAGAGCCCATGTCACTGCCCTCTTTGTCCGCGCGCCAGCGCTATTTCAGCCGTCCCATTCTCGACATGGTGCGCCGCGTGCTGCCGCCGATGTCCGACACCGAGCGCGAAGCCATCGAAGCCGGCACCGTCGGGTGGGAAGCGGACCTTCTTTCCGGCGATCCCGACTGGAAAAAACTGCTTGGCCTCGGCACGCAGGCCCTGACGGCGGAAGAACAGGCTTTCATCGACGGACCGACAAGCAAACTCTGCGCCATGCTCGACGACTGGAAGATTACCTTCGAGGAGCGTGATATCCCCGAAGATGCATGGGCGTTCATGAAGAAGCATGGCTTCATGGGGTTGATCATCCCGAAAGAGCTCGGTGGCAAGGGTTTCTCCGCCACCGCCAATTCTGAAATTGTGTCGCGTATTTCATCGCGCAGTCCGTCCGCCGCCGTTGCCGTCATCGTGCCCAATTCGCTCGGGCCCGGCGAACTTCTCGTGCTGTTCGGCACGGATGAGCAAAAGCGACACTACCTGCCCCGGCTTGCCGATGGCCGAGAAGTACCCGCCTTTGCCCTGACGAGCGCCGATGCAGGCTCCGATGCCACCGCCATGACCGACCGCGGCATCGTGTGCTGGGGCAAACACAACGGCAAAAAGACGCTGGGCATGCGCGTTACCTGGTCGAAGCGTTATATTTCGCTCGGGCCGGTGTGCTCCGTTCTCGGGCTCGCCTACAAGCTCCACGATCCCGACGGACTGCTCGGCGGCGACGAAGATCTCGGTATCACGCTGGCGCTAGTGCCGAGCGACACACCCGGCGTCAATATCGGCCGGCGCCACTATCCCGGCATGCAGGCCTTCCCGAACGGCCCGAACTCCGGCACCGACGTCTTCATTCCCATGGAGTGGATCATCGGCGGTCAGGAGCGCATCGGTCAGGGCTGGCGCATGCTGGTGACGGCACTCGCCGCGGGCCGGTCCGTCATGTTGCCGTCAATGTCGTGCGCCGGCATGAAGGTTGCCGCGTTTACGACCGGCGCCTATGCGCGCGTGCGCGAGCAATTCAATCTGCCGATCTCGAAATTCGAAGGCATTCAGGAAGTCATGGCGCGCATTGCCGGCGAGACTTACACCATCGACGCGGCGCGCCGCATGACCCTGCGCGGCATCGATATGGGCGAAAAACCCGCCGTCGTCTCCTCCATCATGAAGTATCACGCCACGGAGCGTATGCGCGACGTCACCAATGACGCCATGGACGTTCATTCCGGCAAGGCGGCAATCGACGGGCCTCGCAACTATCTGAGTTCCGGCTACCGCGCCATCCCGATCGCCATCACCGTCGAGGGCGCCAACATCATGACGCGCAACCTGATGATCTACGGTCAGGGCTCGGTGCGCGCACACCCCTATCTGCTCGATGAAATGGCCGCCGCCCAGGATCCGGACAAATTGCAGGGGCTTGAGGCCTTCGACGCGATCCTGGCGAAACACGCGGTTTTCCAGATCAAGACCCTGGCGCGCGCGGTCGGCCGGACGTGGTCGCTGGCCCTTGCAAGTTCTGCACCCGTCAATGGCCCGACGGCAAAATATTTCAAACAAGCCAAACAGTTAAGTGCATCTCTTGCAGTCGTCAGCGAGGCAGCACTGGTCATTCTCGGTGGACGCCTGAAGCGCATGGAGATGCTGTCCGCCCGGCTTGGCGATGCGTTGAGCGAGCTCTACCTGCTCTCGGGCATTCTCAAGAAATGGGAAGACGACGGCCGCCCGCACGATGATCTTCCATTTGTCGACTATTCCGCTCAGATGGCGTTGCACCGCTGCGAGCGCGCCCTGAAAGGCGTCATCGATAACTTTCCTGTGCGTCCTGTGGCATGGTTACTGAAAGCACTGGTTCAGCCCTTCGGCACGCGCTACGGCGCACCGCGCGACCGGCTCGCGCAACAGGTTTCCGACCTCCTGAGCAAGCCGAATGCCGCACGCGAGCGTCTGACGCAAGGCATCTTCATCGGTGAGGACACCGAACTCTCCCGGCTCGCTCATGCGTTTGCGGACACCGTACGGCTTGCCCCGGTGCGCGCCAGAATGCGCGCGGCAGAGATCGGCGACATCGAGCAGGCATTGGCAAAAGGCACGATTTCAGAAGACGAAGCCGAGCAGCTTCACGTAGCCAGCGCCCTCGTGCGCGAGGTCATCAAGGTCGATGACTTTGCGCCGGAGGAACTGACCGGCAAACCGGCCAAACGCAAACCCCGCAAGGCACCCAAGGCACCGGCCAGGGCGCGGCGGCGCTCGACCGAACCGGCAGCGGAGTAACCGGCAATCGCCGCCAGGGAAATAAAAGCCAAACCCGCCCCCCGGCGCCGGCGCACCGGCTCGGGACGGCCCGTCTACATCGTCGACGGCGCGCGAACCCCCTTCATCAAGGCGCGCACAGGCCCCGGTCCCTTCACCCCGGTGGATCTCGCGGTTCAGGCAGGCCGCCCCCTGCTCCTGCGCCAGCCCTTCGAGGCCACAGAGTTCGATGACGTCATCCTCGGTTGTGTGAACATACGTCCCGATGAGGTCAATCCGGGTCGGGTTGCGGCGCTGAGGCTTGGTTGCGGGCCGGAAGTGCCCGGCTGGACGGTGCAGCGCAATTGCGCGTCGGGCATGCAGTCCATCGATGTCGGTTACCGCTATATCGCGGACGGCGGCGCCGACCTCATTCTCGCCGGCGGGGCCGAGGCACTGAGCCACGCGCCGCTGCTGTTTTCCGACGAGGCCACCGCCTGGTTCGGCGGCTTCATGTCGGCCAAGGGTGCTGTGGCCAAGCTGAAGGAGGCCGGCGGCTTCCGCCCCTCGCATCTCAAACCGACAATCAGCCTGCTGCGCGGCCTCACCGATCCCGTCGTGAAACTCAATATGGGACAAACCGCGGAAATCCTCGCGCATCGCTTCGGCGTCAGCCGCGAGGCCGCGGACACCTATGCGGTCGAGAGCCACAAGCGCCTTGCCCTCGCGCACGAGAATGGCTGGCTTGAGGAAATGGCGCCGGCCATCGCGCCCAACGGCACGGTCTATGACCACGACGACGGCGTGCGGCCGCAGAACTCCGTCGCCCAGCTCGCCAAACTCAAGCCGGCATTCGAGCGGCCTTTCGGCAAAGTGACGCCTGGCAACAGTTCGCAGATCACGGATGGCGCCTCATGGGTGATCCTTGCCAGCGAGGCGGCCCTGAAGAAACACGGACTTGAGCCCATGGCGCGCATCGCCGACAGCGAATGGGCGGCACTCGACCCCTCCGTCATGGGGCTTGGACCGGTGGTCGCGTCAACGCCCATGCTTGCCCGTAACGGCCTCTCTCTCGGCGATGTCGGCGGCTGGGAACTCAACGAAGCTTTCGCAGCTCAGGTTCTGGCCTGCCTTGCCGCCTGGGAAAACAGCGACTTCTGCGAACGTGTTCTGGGTCTCGACAAGGCGTTCGGCGCGCTCGACCCCGACCGGCTCAATGTCGATGGCGGCGCCATCTCCTTAGGCCACCCTGTCGGCACAAGCGGCAACCGCATCGTTATCCATCTCGTGCATGTGCTGCGCCGGCTTGGCGCCAAAATGGGCGTCGCCACCGAATGCATCGGCGGCGGCATGGGCGGCGCCATGCTGATCGAGGCGCTGTAGAGCCATGCGGAAAACCGACAAGACACGCGCCACGGCACTTGCCGAACTTACCAGCGAGCCGCTGACCATACCGCCAGCGTCCGGCGACCAGCCGCCGCAGGGCACCTTCAAGCACTGGCACCGTCACCTCGATTCGGACGGCGTGGCCTGGGTACTGCTCGACAAGCAAGACGCCAGCACCAACACGCTGTCGGAAGATGTTATTCGCGAGGCCAACGAGACGCTTGCCGAACTGGAAGCCGCCCGCCCGAAAGCCATCGTCATCCGCTCCGCCAAGGAAAACGGCTTTGTTGCCGGCGCTGAGATCGGCGAGTTCAAACACATGACCGATCCGCACGAAGCCGAAGAGCGCATTCGCCAGGGGCTGGAAGTGCTCGACCGTCTGGAGGCGTTTCCCGCCCCCACCATGGCGGTCATTCACGGCTTCTGTCTTGGCGGCGGTCTGGAGCTTGCCCTAGCGTGCCGCTACCGCATTGCCCGCGATGACGCCAAGCTCGGCTTCCCCGAAGTCATGCTCGGCCTGCATCCAGGCCTTGCCGGCACCTGGCGCTCATTGCGCGTTGCAGATCCCGAAGCCGCGATGACGGCGATGCTCACGGGCCGGACGCTCAATGCCCGGCGCGCCAAGACCGCAGGTTTCGTCGATACGGTGGTGCCGGAGCGCCATGTGGAAGCGGCCGTGCGCGCCGCCGTTGCGGGTGAATTGAAGACGCAGCGTCCGGCAAAAACTGTCAAGGCGCGCCTCATGCGTTCAAAGCTCGGCCGCCAGTTTGCCGCCACGCAGATGGAGAAGAAAGCCGCAGCGCAGGCGCGCCCGGAACACTACCCCGCGCCCTATGCGATGATCGACCTGTGGCGCCAACACGGCGACGACATGGATGCCCTGCGCGCCGCCGAGACGCCATCCTTTGCAAAGCTTCTGACAAGCGACACATCGCGCGAACTGGTGCGCCTGTTCTTCCTGCGCGATGGCCTGAAGAATGCCGGCAAGCAGACCGGCCACGGCATCACCCATGTTCACGTTATCGGCGCCGGTGTAATGGGCGGCGACATCGCCGCGTGGGCCGCGCTCAGAGGATTTCACGTCACGCTGCAGGACCGCGAGGCGAAGTATATCGCCCCCGCCATCAAGCGCGCCGCCGATCTCTTCAAGCAGAAACTGCGCCGCCCCGGCGATGCGCGCGCCGCCCTCGACCGGTTGACCCCCGACCTTGCCGGCGACGGCCTGGCCCGTGCCGACCTCGTCATCGAGGCGGTGCCGGAGGACGAAGCGATCAAACGCTCCGTCTATGAGACGGCGGAGGCACGCATGAAGCCTTCCGCCATTCTTGCCACCAACACATCCAGTATTCTTTTGGAGACGCTGGCGGCGAACCTGCAGGTGCCCGAACGTTTCGTCGGCATCCACTTCTTCAATCCGGTCGCCAAGATGGCACTGGTGGAGGTTGTAACCCACAGGGGCCTGCGCAAGCAGGTTCGCGAACGCGCCCTGTCCTTCGTCAACGCCCTCGACAAGATCCCGCTTGGCGTCAAAAGCGCGCCGGGATTTCTCGTCAACCGGGCGCTCACGCCTTATCTCATGGAAGCCTTCATCTGCCATGACGAGGGCATCGCGCCGGAGGAAATCGATGCGGCGGCGGAAGCCTTCGGCATGCCCATGGGGCCGATCGAGCTTGCCGACCGGGTCGGCCTTGATGTCGGCCTGCATGTGGCGGGCGTCCTGCGCAGCGAAATGGGCGAAGGAATGCCGGAAATCCCCGGCTGGTTCGCCAAAAAGGTCGAAGCAGGCGATCTCGGCGCCAAGACCGGTATGGGCATGTACCGCTGGAAAGACGGCAAGCCGCAGAAGGCAAAGCTGCCGGCGCCGCCCTCGCCCGACCTGCAGGACCGGCTGGTACTGCCACTCCTCAATGCGAGCGTCGCCTGCCTGCGCGGCAAGGTCGTCGCCAGCGAAGACGATGTCGACGGCGGCATGGTGTTCGGCACGGGCTTTGCGCCCTTCCGTGGCGGCCCCATGCGCTACGCCCGCACGCGCGGCATTACCGATGTCGTCGCCGCCCTCGGCCGCCTCGCCGCGCGCCATGGTCCAAGGTTCGCGCCGGATGCGGGATGGGCCAAGCTTGGCGACAAAAGCTAGACGAGCACAACGCGCCCCGCCACTTTGCGGTCCTCCAGCAGCCTCAACGCAGCGGGCAGCTCGGAAAACGCCATTGTCGCACCAATTCTTGGTGTAATGCGGCCATCCACCAGTTTGGAGAGAAGCGCGGGCCACATGCCGGCAATTCGCTCGGGCTGCTTATGGCCGGTGAGCCCGAACGAAGAGCCAATCACGCTGATGTGCCGGACGAGAATATGGTTCACCGGCGCAGACGGTATTTCGCCGGATGCGAAGCCGAGCGACACGAGGCGGCCGCCATACCTGAGCGAGCGATACGCGGCCTCGAAAAAACCGCCGCCGATCGGGTCCAGCACAACATCCACGCCATTGGGCGCGGCGCACTTGATGTCCTCACGTAAATTTTCCGCGTGCGAGGAAACAATCCCGTCCGCACCGCATGCGCGCGCCAGATCCTGCTTTTCAGCGCTGCCCGCACAGGCCACCACATAAGCGCCGCGTTGCTTTGCAAGTTCGACGCATGCCGCGCCGACCGATCCGCCGGCACCTCCGACAACAACGACTTCGCCCTCACCGAGCGATGCCCTCTCCAGCGCGAGCTCGGCGGTTCCATAAGGCACTGGAAACGCCGCCGCGGTCGGCATCGGAACCGACGCGGGCATAAGCGCTAAATTGGTAACCGGGGCGACAACCCGGTCCGCATAGCCGCCATGTTCGACATAGGCGGCAACCGTCTGCCCGGGAGTAAATGCCTCAACCCCCTGCCCGACCTCGGAGACTTTCCCGGAAACTTCCATGCCGGGCACGAAGGGAAAGGCCGGACGGGCCTGATAGTTGCCGGCGATCAAAACAAGGTCCGCGAAATTCACCGCCCATGCTTCAACGTCTATTGCAACATGACCCGCGAGACACGGCGGCTCAGGCATATTGCCCAGTTCCAGATCGCCCGGGCCGCCCCAGGTCACACATTTCCACGCACGCATATCACTTCGCCGGTTTTCGGGATGACCGCCGCTGATATGCACAGCTCAGCGCCCGGCCTTGACATATTGCAGACATCCTACAAATCTCGTGCCCATCCTACACACTCTGCAGGACATTATCCCGCAGGCGGGTAAGAGCAAGGATGGGCAGCGCCGGTAGAGAATGAGGGAGAACAGCACATGACACCGCCCGAAGAGCAGGCCGTTCTCGAGAGCCGCGATCGCGACAACGGCGTCCGCGTCCTGACACTCAACCGGCCGGACGCCTATAACAGCCTGTCACGCCCGCTCATCGACGCCCTTCAGGTTGCCTGCGACGAGGCGCGCGACGACCCCGCGGTTCGTGTCATTGTCATCCGTGGAAACGGCCGCGGCTTCTGCGCGGGCCATGATCTCGACGAGGTCCTGTCGATCGACCACGACGCCGATCACTACGCGCTGCTCGAAGCCTGTGCGAAGATGATGCAGTCGCTGCATCATTCGCCAACGCCGGTGATCGCCGAAATTCATGGTGTGGCCAGCGCCGCGGGATGTCAGCTGGTGGCAACAGCGGACCTCGCTTTCGCGGCGAACGATGCCCGCTTCATAACCCCCGGTGTCAATATCGGGCTCTTTTGCAGCACCCCGATGGTCGCGCTCAGCCGTGCGGTCGGCGCCAAGCAGGCCTTGAAAATGCTTCTGACCGGCCAACCCATCGATGCCGACGAGGCCGTCCGCATCGGGCTGATCAACGAAGCCGTGCCGGCCGAAAATCTTGAAACCCGCGTGCTGGAGGTTGCCGGGCAGATCGCCTCCAAGTCGTCTTACGTGGTGGGCCTTGGCAAACAGGCCTTCCGGCGCCAATTGGAAATGCCCCTCCACGACGCCTACACCCATTGCAACGACGTTGTGGTGGAAAACCTCAAGGCGAACGACGCGAACGAAGGCATCTCGGCCTTCCTGGAAAAACGCACCCCGAAATGGAGCGACACCTGACAATGCACGGCAGAGCGGAAACGATGCCGTGCGATGTCGCCGGCGTGTTGGAGTGGCAGGCCAACCGCATCCCCGACGATGTGTTCTTCATGATGCAGGACAGTATCGATACCTTCGCAGCACTGAATGAGAAGGCCAACCGGTTTGCGCATGGTCTGGCGGCACTTGGCGCCCGCCCCGGCGAACTCGTCACGGTGATGATGGCGAATTCGCCGCAGTTCATGTACGCGTGGTTTGGCATCCTCAAACTCGGCGCCGTCGAAGTGCCGATCAACACTGCCTTTCGCGGCCCCGGTCTGACCCACCTCATCACGATCTGCAAAACACGATTTCTGATACTGGATGAACGCTATCTCGAACAGATCGCCGAGATATCAGACACGCTGACCGGCCTTGAAACAGTGATAGTTCGTGGCGATCTTGACGCGGCACGGCGGAAGCTGAGCTGCCAGGTCGTGGCCTATGACGATGTCTTCTCCGCAAACACCGAAAACCCTGTACGCGACGTCGGCGAACGCGACCGGGCCATGGTGCTGTTTACCTCCGGAACAACCGGCCGCTCCAAGGGGTGCGTACTGTCGCATCGCTACCTCCTGCATCAGGCGGGGCAGATCATCGATCAGTTCAAGATGACCGATGCGGACACGCTTTACTCGCCGTTTCCCCTGTTTCACGCCGATGCCGCCTATCTGACCGTCCTGCCCAGCCTCCTCTCAGGCGCCAGGTCGGCCCTCAGCGAGCGGTTCAGCGCGTCGAGATACTGGAGCGAAGTCCGCAAATACGGAGCAACCGTTTTCGACTTCATGGGAGCGACCCTCAGCATACTCTGGAAACAACCGCCAAGGCCGGACGACGCGGATAACCCCGTTCGCCTTGCCTGGGGCGTGCCGATGCCGGAATGGGCGGAGCAGTTCGAGAAACGTTTCGACCTTCAGCTGGCGGAAGTCTACGGCCTCACCGATGCCGGTGTCTGCGTGTTCCAGCCACTCGACGAGCTCCGCCGCCCGGGCGCCTGCGGCAAACCCGTCGGCTCCTACGATCTGCGCATCTTTGATGACCGCAATCGCGAGCTTGCCGAAAATCAGACCGGTGAGATCGTCATTCGCCCGAACGAGCCGGGCATCATCATGGAAGAATATCTGAACATGCCGGCCGAAACGTGGGCGGAGATGAGCGACCTGTGGTTCCACACCGGCGATCTCGGGTTTCTCGATGAGGCCGGCTATCTTCACTTCATCCAGCGAAAGAAGGATTCCATACGCCGGCGCGGTGAAAACATCTCCGCCTTTGAAATCGAGGAAACCATAAACCTCCACCCGGCCATCCTCGAATCGGCAGCCATCGGCGTGCCCTCGGAACTGTCGGAGGAAGATGTCATGGTGTGGATCGTGCTGAAGCCCGACCAGCACCTCTCGGCGCCGGAACTCATTGCCCATTGCGAGGGCGCCATGGCGGACTACATGGTGCCGCGCTATGTGCAGTTCACAAATGAGCTGCCCAAAACACCGACTGAAAAGGTGGAGAAGTTCAAACTCGCCGGGATGGGCGTGTCGCCTGAGACATGGGACCGCGACTCCGCCGCAGCGAATTGACAGATCAACCCACCAACAGGGCTTGTCGGCTCACCTCGAGAGGCCACCCGTTGTTACGCCGCACTAATGCTCTAGCAGGCTGCTGAAAAACTGACGAGTTTTGATGGTGGCTGTGTGTTTTTCGGTGTTGGCTCGATCGTTTTGAGTTCGAACTGTTGGATTTTGACTGTTTAGTTGGTTTGATGCGGGGTGTGTTTGTATGTTGATCCGT
>JAJFHE010000038.1 GCA_021775755.1 Hyphomicrobiales bacterium
GTCCAGCAATCGTGCAAGGAATTTGAGCCGTTCATCCATCTGATTACACTCCTTCCAAGGCACCTTGCGTCTCCTTGCAAAGGGCCAAAAGTGTAACCTATGTGTCCGGAAAGAAGTGTCACCCATCTCTCGGGAAGCACATTCTGAGAATTGCCCCTTATGCGGGCCGTCGGGAACAACGTCCCCGCGGCGCTCACAAAATCAGCACACGCAGCCGGCCCGTGTTGCTGATGAAGCCGGAAAACTCTGGCCCTCACTGAGGGCATGTTGGGTAGCACTTCACCCAGTTCCAGAGTTGCAATCTGGCATGGTTGCGGACAGGTGGCAGGTCGGGCGGCCCCATAACGTTGGCCCGCCGAATTTGCATATTGGCGCACCTATATTCGTCGTGTAACGAGCGCATGGCCAGTGAGATTCACGGAGTAATTTCGATCATATTCCGATTGCTGTGTCTTTCTGGACTGCGTCGTCATGAGCGAGCAAGCGAATTCGTATCCCACCGCCTCAAGCGCGCGGTCGCTCCGGTGGCAAGCCCTTCGCGGCTGATTGACCATGGGAAGAGCGACTTCGCGGAGATCGGCAAATGGCTCTGTATGTCGTCTGCTGGCATCCCGGGGCCGCGAATTCGAATATGCGATGTTCGTGGCGTCAGCATCGTTCAGGTGGTCAGCCGCAGGTAAAGCTGCGGAAGGCGCTCGGGCAGCCGCTCGACACGATCGATCTGCACAACATTGCGGCGGCCGAATATGCGGTCGAGATTGCTGGAAACGCCGGAACCGAGACCGACGCAGAACACATCCGTGCCCTCCTGCGAGATTCTCTGGGCCGCGGCGCGCGCGTCGTCCACCAGATATCTCGGATCGGCAATGTCGATGTCTGAAGGCTCGCCGTCCGTGATAACAAGCAGAAGCCGCCGGTGAGTCATGCAAGACCCCAGATCCGTTGCCGCATGTCGCATGGCCGCGCCCATGCGTGTCGACAACCCGCTTTTCAGGCCGGCAAGCGAGGCCTTGGCCGCGCCGTCGTAGGGCGCATTGAAGTCCTTGATGCGGACGTAGTGGACGTCGTCGCGTTTGTCGGAACAGAAGGCTGCAATTGCGAACGGGTCACCCATACCGGCCATGGCCTCTGCCAGCATCGCAATGGCCTGACACTCCAGATCAAGTACGGTTGAGGTGGTGCCGAGCACCCGGTCCGCAGTCGATTGTGAAATGTCGAGCAATACAAGGACGGACAGGTCTCTTTGCCGGCGGGCGGTTCTTAGATAGACGCGCGGGTCGGGAGTGTCGCCGCGCCTGCGGTCAATGACCGAGCCGATACAAGCATCGATGTCCAGGGTCTCGCCTTCGTGCTGCCGTTTGATCCTCTCCGGCCGGCTTACACAAGCCGATTTGACGATCGCGGACAGGCGGTTCACGGTTTCAGCGTTGCGTTCAAGTATGGCCGAGATGTTACCGGCCCGGCCCGGCTCGGGCTGATACTCGACGATGGTTGTCCAGCCCGGCCGTTCGCGGCCGATGACGTAGTCGTATTCTCCATACCGCGCGACCGGAATGCCTTCGTTGCCTTCCTCGGGTTCGCGGGGCCGGGCGCGGTTGACGGGTGTGTCTGACCGGACATCGTCGTCGAGTTGCTCACGGTCGGGATGGTCGTCGTCCTCGCGGTTGGACATTTGCACCGACTCGCTGATCGTCTCTTCAACCTGTTCTTCGGGCTGCTGCCCGTCCTCGAAGTTCCACAAACCGTTGTTGTCGTCGCGGTAAGGAGGGTCCGGCTGGTAGGTTTTGGAATTAAACTGGACACGCATCTGGCCGAGATCGTTGCCCAGCAGCCCGCCGATCCGGCGTGAGATTTCCGGGCTATGCCACTCCGATTGATGCTCCAAGAACATGTTTCGCCCCTTCTGTACCCAGCCGTTGTCCTGTTCGAGGTCGGGGTCAAACAGCGCTCTTGCCAGGCGGGCGAAAAGGCTTGGCGCGGTCAGTGCTCCCGACGCGCCGGCAGTGTGAAAGGGAGACCACAATTCTCTTAGTCCCGGAAACTGACGCATCGCCAAATGCTCGACCCGGGCATCTTCGATGAGTGAAACCAGGGCGACCTGGACTGGTCTCAGTTCGCCGACCGGAAACCGTTCGGAAGAAAACATGAAGTGCGCACCTATGTGTGCCATGCATGCACGAAATATATCCTGTGCCTCCTGGCCGCGATAGCTGGGGAAAGATGCCGGTACGCGGATAACGCCGCCGCTGAAGCTTGAGCGATGCTGCATAAGTGAGCGGTCGGCGCGGGAGGACTCCCGCGTCGGCGCCCGCAAATGCCACAGGGCCGTCAGGTAAGCCTTGAGCCGCCGGTCGACGTCGTTGAACGTAACGTCGCCTGCTTCGCGATGTAGCCATCGGCTGGCTTCCTCATCTTCCAGCGTGAAGAAACGTTGCCGACGGGACGCATCGGAGCCGGCAGACCGGAGTCCGGCGAGAACCCAGGCGTCGAATTGTGCCGCATCGAGCTGTCGCAACAGTTCGTCGGTTCGTTCCAGAACCGCAGCGAGAGACTCTGGTGCGTGCGCGCAGAGCCGGTGCACGGTATTGACCCATGAATGGTAATTTTGCGTATCTCCGCTTCGCCTGGCGGCTGTCAGCGCCGCTTCGGGCAGCCGTGCCGCTGCCGCCGTGCCGGCCTTGATGGCCGCGCTCGACACTGTTTCGGCGAGGGCGGCGGCGGCATCGTAGCCGACGATGTCGGCGATTAGTTTTCCGTGGCTCCGGTAGGTATTCGTGACCGCGTGTCCGTAACCTGCCTGCTCAAGCATACGGCACGCACGCTGCCAGTCCGACAGCCGTCCGTCCGGGCCGTTGGGCGCTTCGTCACCGGTTGCACCGGCAACCTCTTCAAAGCCGCTGTCGACGTCTTTGTGCATGGAGCGTTCGCTTACGCGCAAGCGGCTATGGCGGATGTCAGGGCGTCGCGCATATCCGGGTCATCGGTAATGGGAAGCACTACGGCGACCTGGCAGGCGTCTTTCAGCGATATGCCGTTACGGACCAGCCGGGCCGCGTGGATCAGCATGCGTGTGGATGCGCCTTCGTCCAGCCCATGGCCCTTCAGGTTCCTCGACCTGACCGCGATGCTCACCAGCTTTGTTGCGAGCTCCGCATCGACATTGCCTTCATTGGCAATGATTTCCGCTTCAATATTTATGGCGGGATAGCCGAAATCGAGTGCGGCAAAGCGTTGCTTCGTCGATTCCTTGAGATCCTTCAACACGCTCTGATAGCCCGGATTATAGGATATCATCAGCTGGAAATCGGGATGCGCTGTGACCAGTTCATTCTTCTTTTCGAGCGGCAGGAAACGGCGCTCGTCGGTCAGCGTGTGGATCACGACTGTTGTGTCCTGGCGCGCTTCGACAATTTCGTCCAAATAGCAGATGCCGCCATGGCGTACAGCCTGAGTGAGGGGGCCGTCCTGCCAGACGGTTCCGTCCGCGTCGAGCAGAAATCGCCCCACAAGGTCAGACGCTGTCATGTCTTCGTGACAGGCAATCGTAACCAGCGGCTTCTTGAGGCGCCATGCGACATGCTCCACGAACCGGGTCTTGCCGCAACCGGTTGGCCCCTTGAGCATCATCGGCATGCGTTCTGCGTGTGCTGCTTCAAACAGCGCAATCTCATCGCCTGTTTGCCGGTAATAGGGTTCGTCCGCAATGAGGTAGTGGTCCAGGCTCATGTTTTCGCCCGTCTGTCTGTTCTCACCAGTGGCGGTATCGTCGCAGTTGCGGCCGCACGGGCAGGCTGGAACCAGTGCTTTCCCGGCGACATGGTTCCGCCTGCCGGAAGATCAGCGGTGGCCCGCGGTCTTCTGGTTCGGGATGCCTTCGATCGGGCATTCATCCGTTCCCACCGTGTCGCGCGTTATGGCTTCCACCATCTCGCGCGTGCCCTCGGGATCGGTGACCCATTTCGTGTAGAAGTCATAGGGGCATGCCGCTTCGCCCCGGTCGCCGTCGCCGGAGTTGATCGTGCCCGTGTAACCACGGTGAACGAGTTTGAACAGGTGGTTCTGGGATTGCCCATTGCGGCGCGCGTCGCGGATCGCGGAGACCGAACACTGCGCATACTGGATGCCGTTTTCTTCCTCGCCGCACTCGCCAAGCGTGCGGCCGTCGAAACCGATGATCGCGGAATGGCCGAAATAGGAATAGACACCGTCGAAACCCGACGCGTTGGCGACGGCAACATAACAGTTGTTCGACCATGCCATGGCCTTGGACATGATGACCTGCTGTTCCTTGGCGGGGTACATGTAACCCTGACAACGGATGATGAGTTCCGCCCCCTTCATGGCGCAGTCACGCCAGATCTCCGGATAGTTTCCGTCGTCACAGATGATCAGGCTGATTTTCATGCCCTTGGGGCCCTCCGAGACATAGGTGCAGTTTCCCGGATACCAGCCCTCAATCGGGACCCACGGCATGATTTTCCGGTATTTCTGAACTATTTCGCCTTGGTCGTTCATCAAAATCAGCGTGTTGTAGGGCGCCTTGTTTGGATGTTCCTCGTGGCGCTCGCCGGTCAGCGAAAACACGCCCCATGTTCCGGTTTTCCGGCAGGCTTCGGCGAAAATATCGGTTTCGTCGCCCGGCACCGAAGATGCGGTTTCATACATCTCCTTCTCGTCGTACATGATGCCGTGCGTGCTGTATTCGGGGAATATGACCAGATCCATACCGGGCAGCCCGATCTTCATGCCCTCGACCATCTCGGCGATCTTGCGCGCGTTGGCGATCACCTCGTCTTTGGTGTGCATGCGTGGCATTTTGTAGTTGACCACTGCGACGCCCACTGTGTCGTTGCTGCTCGAAATATCGCCATGGAACATCGGTTCACTCCCCTTGAATTTTCCTTCGCATTGGCCGCGACAAACGCACGATCCGTGCAATCGGTGTGAATAGCCGGAAGACGCCGATCGTGTCCGGAGCCCTGCCAATTGGCCGCCTTCCCTTCAGTTACAGCGAGGGACGTTACCAGAGAGACTCCCAAATGTCACTATATCTGAAGTAACTTGTGCCATATGGTACTATTGCGTACCACTCCGGCAGCGACTGCAGCCCGTACTCCAGGCAAGCGGTCTAGGTGCTGTGAGTGAATTTGTAGGTGAGGGCGCCAAGGATCATGCCCACGAACGGGCCTGCGACATAGATCCAGTAGTGGGTGAAATCGCCAAGGGCGAGGTAGGGACCAAAAGCGCGGGCCGGATTCATCGCGGCACCGGCAACGGGTCCCATCAGCATGACTTCAATGCCGACCGTAGCGCCGACGGCAACGCCGGCAAGCGTTTGCACGGCGCGGTCATCGAAGGCGGCTCCGCAAATTACCCACATGAGGAAAAACGACAGGAAGATCTCAATGAGCAAGGCCGCAAGGGGCGTTATGCCGAGAGTCTCGTTCGGCAGATTGGCGCCCATCGTTGCGGTGCCGCCGACGGCCCATAGAAGACACATGCCGGCGGCGGCGGATCCAAGCATTTGCGAAATCGCGTAACCGGGCAGTAGGCGAACCGGAAGCTTGCCGACCAACACTGCCGCAAACGACAGGGCGGGATTGACGTGCGCGCCGGAGATGTGACCGAAGGTGTAGATCACCACTGTGATGATCAGCCCTGAAATCAGTCCGGCGCCGATCGCGCCCAGACCGCCGCCGGTATGCTCGCTCACCATCACGGCGCCGGCGGCGAAAAACACCAGCGCATAGGTTCCAACGAATTCGCAAACGTATTTTTGCCAGCACTTAGTGTCCATGCTTCAGCGCACCAAGCTCGCGCCGGCTTCGCGATAGAGCACGCGGAGTTTGCGGTAATTCCGGTTCTTTGCCGCCTGTCCAGGCTGAGAGAGTGTTCTCATGCCGGTGATTGCAGCCTGTTGTAGCGTCCAACACGCCAAGGTCCTCCTAGACCCGCACACATGCTTCAGGGGAGCGGCCACGCTCCGGCGGCGGTGTACATTTTTGTCGGCGATGCTCAGGAAACATCGGGAAATCGGGCTCTTTTCCCATGATGGGCAAATGTTGGCGCTACCGGTTCGGGAGGCCAGTGCCTACCTCCGGTCAAGTTTCATCTGGGTGTATTTCGCCACTGCCTCTGTTCGGTTTTCAACGTTCAACGATCTGAACAGCCGGGAAGTGTGCATTTTGACAGTGCCTGGCGTTAAGCCGAGCTCGCTGGCAATTGCCTTGTTCGACATGCCTTGCGCCATCAGATCGAGCACATCCTTCTGCCGGCGCGTGAGACCAAATTGCGCCGCGTCGTCGACCGGTGCCGGCGGTTCCACTACGTCATCGGCGGACGGCCCCCTCAATACATGTGGCGGGACATAGACACCGCCCGACAACACCAGTCGGATAGCCATCGTTGTCACGTTGGGCGATGACGTTTTTGGAATGTAGCCAAGCGCCCCCGATTGCAGCGCTTCGCGGATGGTGCCGGTGTCTTCCTTGACGGAGATAACGATTACAGGCAGGTCCGGCCAGGTGTCGCAAATTGTTTTGACGCCCTTCGTCAGTTCCATGCCGGGCATCAGCAAGTCGAGCAGCAAGAGATCAACCGCGTCTTCAGCCGACAGCGCGTCCAGTGTCTGGTTGTAGTCATTGGTTTCGAGGATTTCCGCGTCCTCCTCGACCATTTTCACCATCAAAGCGAGGCCGCCGCGCACGAGAGCATGATCATCGGCGACCATGACGCGTAGTGGTTCGGGCGTATTGATGTTCATTCAAGCGGCCTTTCCAGGTGCTGAGAAGTGGTTTGCCGTGCCCAGGACATTCATAAGCTGCAGCGTGTGAGTACCGTGCGTCATGAACCTGCAAATGCTGCGCTAGCCAGCCTTACTCCTTATTGGTCCTGAAATTGTGGACTTTGTCAGTACATTATTCAACAGAAACGCCAAACGGCCATGTTCTCACGCTTATTGTTCCATGGAGGGGCACCGTGCGTCGATGAGCACAATGACGCGCCGCATGGTTTTACCGGGCCGGCTAATAGTTCCCCGGTCAGTTGTCACAGCGCCAAAGGCCCAGTTCGCCAGCATTTCCCCTCTTGGTGATGCCTTTCGGACTAGTACCAAATAAACCAGTCACGCCTTTCTGCCGAACAATGGCTGTATTTCGGGCTTGTGCGGAAAGCTTCGATTTTTGTTTGACCCATTTGGCACTATAAGATTATAGTGTTGAGAATAATAGTGCCAAATGGGTCTATAAATGGGCAAGCGCCCGGGGCGTTCAACAGCCCGGCCCAGTAACAACTGGTGACAGCATCGGCGTCGGGCCGGTGCGAACTGGCCCGGTGTGGGTAAGGGGACGGCGCGACGCAGTCCCGAATAACAAGGGAGGATTTGGTCATGAAACTTACGAGAAGGTCTGTACTGAAAGGTGCGGCGACAGGCGCGGCAGCGGCTGCGGTAACCTCACCCTTCGTGTTTTTGCCGAACAAGGCGCTTGCGGCGCCCTGGATCAGCAAAGGTGGCACGATCAAAGTCGGTGTGCTGTTTTCGCAATCGGGCAATCTCGCGGTCGTCGAGAATGATTCCGCACAGGTCGTGCTTTACGCGATCGACGAAATCAACGCCAATGGCGGCGTTGCAGGCATGCAGATCGAACCCGTGGTCGTCGATGCCAAGTCCGACATCAAGGTCTACTCGGAAAAGATCAGCCAGCTCATTCTGCGCGATCGCGTCATATCGACATTCGGCGGCTATACGTCTGCCAGCAGGCGTGCAGTGGCTCCGGTCGTGATGGCACGTAATCACCTGTTCTACTATCCGACATGTTACGAAGGCCGCGAATGCACCCAGAACATCATCAACACGGGTCCGCTGGCTAATCAGCACTCTCAAGATCTCATTCCGTTCATGGTCGAGAATTTCGGTCCTAAGGTCTATCTGGTCGGATCGAACTACATCTGGCCGAAGGAATCCAACAAGAACGCGAAAGTGTGGCTTGAGCGCTCCGGTGGCGAAGTTGTCGGTGAAGACTACGTGCCGCTTGGCGGTTCGGAGTTCACGCCAATCTTCAACAAGATCAGGCAGCAGCAGCCGGACTTCATCTTTTCGACCGTTGTCGGCGATTCCGATATCGCGCTGCACAAGCAGTTCCTGCAGGAAGGCTTCAAGGCCGACAAGATGCCGATTGCATCGCTCACCACCGGTGAGATCGAAACCCGCGCCATGGGTGCGGAAGCCGGTGCCGGCCATTTCCTCTCAGCGCCTTACTTCCAGACCATGGAAAATCCGACGAACCAGCGTTTCGTTGAGGGTTACCTGGGAAGCCAGTATGGCGGCGGCGGTGTTACGCACTACAACATGGAAGAGACCTATCTCTCCGTTTATGTGTGGAAATACGGCGTCGAGGCAGCGCTTGCTGCGGCAGGCGACATCGAAGAGGTAACGCCGCGGCTGATCCGCGACTCCTCCGCCGGCATCAAAGTCGAAGACGAAGTGTCGCCGGAAGGCCTGGTCTGGATCGATCCGGACAACTTCAACATCTGGCTGAAGCCGAAAATCGGTCAGTGCCAGGCGGACGGCCAGTTCAAGGTCATCAAGGCCGCGGCAGAACATGTCGGGCCGGACCCGATGTCGATCTACCCCGAGCGCGGTGTCTGCAAGGCCGACGGCCTGCATACGCCCGACGGCACGGTCAGGCAGAACGTACTCTAAACAGTTGAGCTGGTTGCTCCGGCAGCCAGCTACGCCCGCTTCGGCCGAGCCCTACCGGCTCGGCCGCAGAGGGCAAGGGGCCGCTGTGCGGATCGACGTGTAAGCGTCCGCGATAACCTTGAGGGGATGGGTTTATGAGCGTTCATGATTTTTGGACACCGTTTTCGCTCCTGCCATTTTTGAATGCCCTGATTATCGGCATCAGCCTGGCCAGTATCTGGCTCATCGCAGCTCTCGGTCTGGCCATCATTTACGGCACCATGGGCGTTATCAACATGGCGCATGGCGAACTCATAATGCTCGGCGCATATACGACTTACGTGTTTCAGTCCCTCGTTGGAGTTCCATTCCTGATTTGTTTGCCTCTCGCCTTCTTTGTCGTCGCCGCAATAGGGTGGGTGATAGAACGAGGGGTCATACGAACGCTATACACACGACCGCTGGACACGTTGCTTGCGACGTGGGGCCTTTCACTCATCCTCATCCAGAGTGTGCGGCTGATTTTCGGCGGTGAACCGCAGTATGTGGGTGTTCCCAGCTGGCTCAACTTTCAGATCGACGCCAGTTTCGTGCACTTGTCGGGGCTTCGCCTGTTCATCGTTTTGATGGCAATCATCCTCGTAACGCTCACCTGGTACATACTCTATCGCACGACGCTTGGCATCCGGGTGCGCGCGGTTATGCAGGACAAAGAGATGGCGGCGTCCTTCGGCATCGATGCGAACCGCGTGTACAGCCTGACATTCGCCTACGGGGCAGGTCTTGCAGGTGCCGCCGGCGCGATGTTCGGCGCTCTCAAGACATTGTTTCCCGATATGGGCAGCGCTTACGTCGTCGAGGCGTTTCTCGTCGTGGTGGTCGGCGGAATCGGACTGATCGGCAGCGTCTTCAGTTCAGCGCTGCTGGGAGAGCTCAATTCAGTTTTCTCCTACTTCACCAACGACACATTTGCACGGTTCGTCCTGTTCACGCTTGTCGTTGTTTTCCTGCGCTTCCGGCCGCAGGGCATCATCTCCGAAGGAATGGGCCGGCGCTGAGGCGCCGCACAGGCTGGAAGGAGGCCAAAGTGAACGGGAACATTTATCATAACCGCAAGGCGCAATGGGTGGCATATGTGGCGGTGTTTGTGCTGCTGGCCCTGGTGCCCACGGTGTTCGACAATCCGTTTACGCTGAACCAGCTGGCGCGCTACAGCGTGTTTGCATTGCTCGCGGTATCTGTGAGCCTTATCTGGGGCTTTGGTGGCATCTTGAGCCTCGGCCAGGGCATCGCCTTCGGGCTGGCATCATATGGCATGGGCATGACCATGCAGATGCAGTTCCAGAATCCCGAGTACGACCCGATACCCAGTTTCATGCTGACCAACGAGCTGGAAACCCTGCCACTTTTGTGGGAGCCGTTCTTGTCGACGCCGGTGGGCCTGATTTTGACGATCCTCGTGCCGACCGGGTTCTTCGTCATATTCGGCATTTTGATGTTTCAGGCCCGGGTTGCGGGCGTGTTCGTCGCCATCATGACGCTTGCCATGCTCGCGGCCTGGTATTCGATGGCCTACGACATGCAACCCTTCACGGCCGGATTTAACGGCATTTCGCCACCGCTTCCACTCCAGATCTTCGGCGGTGAGGTGGATCCCTACAGCCCACTCGCCTACTGGATATGCGTGGGCGTTCTCGCGACCTTAACTCTCGCCACGAAAGCGTTGCTGCATACCAAGTTCGGCCTGATCGTTCAGGCGATCCGCGACGATGCCGAACGCGCCAGGTTCCTTGGTTACAACGTTGCCTATTATCAGGTCGTCGTCTTCGCGATCTCCGGTTTCCTGGCCGCGTGGGCCGGGCTGTGCTGGGTCATGATCGTGCAGTACGTTTCGCCAACATCCATGGAGATTGCCTTCTCCATTTCGATGGTGGTCTGGGCCGCGGTGGGCGGGCGTGCCTCGCTGCTGGGCGCCATTATCGGTGCGTTTATGGTCAACGGCATCCAAAGCTATCTCGGCGATGAACTGCAGCAGGTCTGGATGCTCATCCTGGGAGCGATCTTTATCGGTGTCGTGCTGTTCCTGCCGCGCGGGATAGCGGGTCTGCTGGAACTGATACTGAGCAAAGTGCCGTTCGGACGGGGCCCGTCCGGCGCCCAATGGAGCGCCGAGACCGGAACGGAGGAGAAAGCATCATGACCTCCGTTCTTGAGCTGAAAGGTGTGACCAGAGCTTTCAACGACTATATCGCCGTCAACGGATTTGACCTAACCGTCAACGAGGGCGAGTTGCGCTGTTTGCTTGGGCCCAACGGTGCAGGCAAAACCACGTCTCTCGATCTTATTACCGGCAGGCAGAAGCTGACTTCGGGCAGCGTCCATCTACGCGGTAACGACATCACGCATATGTCCGAACAGCAGATCGCCAGGCAGGGCGTCGGCCGAAAGTTCCAGGTCCCGGCGGTGTTCAAGGAGCTCAGCGTCAAGGACAATTTCGAAGTCGCCTTTACGCGCGAGCGCGGCCCGTTTGCAAACATGGCGGTGATGCGCCGATCAGACGGTGAGGCCCGCTACAACGAAATCATTGAAATTGTCGGGCTTGGCGACCGCCTTGAGGTCCCGGCCGGGCTGCTCTCCCATGGAGAAACGCAATGGCTAGAGATCGGCATGGTGCTGATGCAAGACCCGAGCCTGCTCCTTATGGACGAGCCAACCGCCGGCATGACCGAACAGGAAACGGCCAAAACGTCGGACATCTTCAATGAGCTCAAGGGCACCCATACGCTGATCGTCGTCGAGCACGACATGTCATTCGTGCGGGAAATCGCCGACATCATAACCGTTATGCACATGGGCAGCCTGCTGGCCGAAGGCACAATTTCGGAAATCGAGAACAATTCGGTTGTCCGGGAGGTTTATCTGGGTTCGGAGGGCATAAGCTAAGATGCTTGAACTTAACGATATCACCTCGTTCTACGGCAAAACGCCGATCATTCAGAATGTCAGTCTGGAAGTGCCGGAGGGCAAGTGCCTGTGCATTCTCGGACGCAATGGCGTTGGGAAAACCACCCTGCTTCAAACCATAATGGGGCTTACGACCCGGATGACGGGCAAGATGATGATCAACGGCGAGGATGTGTCGGCTCAACCGACGCACCTGCGCGCCAATGCAGGATTGGGTTACGTGCCGCAGGGCCGGCGAGTCCTGGGCAAGTTTACCGTCCGCGAGAACATTCTCCTGGGAACGTTTGCCCGTAAGGACGACAACCGGGCCATACCTGATTCGTGTCTGGAAATGTTCCCGTACCTGGCTGATAACCTGGAGAAACGGGCCGGACTTCTCTCCGGCGGGCAACAGCAGCAACTGGCAATCGCCAGAGCTCTCGCGACGGATCCACAAATCCTTCTGCTGGACGAGCCGACAGAAGGCATACAGCCGAACATCGTTGCTGAAATCGAAGCATCTCTGATGCGGTTGAACAAGGAATTGGGCATAACGCTGATTCTGACGGAGCAACATATTACTATCGCAAAGAAAATGTCCGATTTATACCTGTTCATGGACATTGGACGGGTTGCTAATCATGGTAAAACTAAAGATTTAAATGATAAGCTCATTCAAAAATACCTGTCCATTTAAGTGTGCGGACAAGGGTGTTTGGTTCTACATGATCTGTGGGTGCTTAGGTGAAGATACTGAGGTGAAATGAAAGGAGGAACGCAATGATCAGAATTCCAAAGAAGGGGTCTCCCGAGCGTGACCGCATCATTGCTGAACACAAGGCCTGTATGGAATCGATGAAGGGTGTGGCGGGCTGCTCCGTTCTCCGGTGTGGGGAACAAGGCGACACAACTGAAGTTTCCGGCGGAATCCATGAAGATTTCGTACTCAACCGGGTGCTCTTGCGGATGCGCGCGGCAATGCCGGCAAACGGCAAGCGCAAGCTGGTCGTGATCTGCACGGAACCGGACAAATCCTGGCGTATCGGCAGGCTGGCCGGCGTTCGCGGCGTCCCGCCGGAGTTCGTGAACGACACGGTTTACGACAATGAACAGGATCCGCAACACGATATCTTTGTGATGCGGTTGGACGAAATGGAAGAGGAAGACGGTTTCCCCGAGCATTTCAGAGAGGGGTGGAAACGCCGCGACGACAATTGGACGGTGACCTGACACCGGCCGCTAACGGGCCGGTCTCCGGTCATTAAAAAAGGCAATTGCGAATTCCTATCAACGGCCAGACACGGGTCTGCCGCCGAACGGGAAGCTCTGCGCCACGAACACGGCTAGCAGGCAACGGCTTTGAGTACTGAAGGAGCGATAACAATGTGTGCGATGAGAATTACCGGCTACGCCGACTTGTTTGGGGTGAACCCGGGAAAGACCATCCAGTTCTATGTGAACTGCGATGGTCCGAAAGACTACAACGTCGAGATTGTGAAAATGATCAACGGCGATACCAACCCGCGTGGCCCCGGCCATATTGAGGAGCATATCGACGCTGCCTGCAACAGCTCCTATCCGGGCCGCAAGCAGATCATTCACAGCGGGTCGTACGGTGTTCTGGCCGACAATCCGCACCTACAAACAGAATCCTTCACAATGCAGTGCTGGATCTGGCCGACGACACCGAAAACCCATCCGCAGTACTGGAAGCACGGCGCCCAGGGCCTTATGGCCAAATGGTGCGATGGCAAGGGCTATGGTCTTTTCATCAACGAGGACGGTTGCCTGGAACTTCGCGTCAACGGCGACAAAGTCACGACCGGCGCGCCGATCCGCGACCACGCCTGGCATTTCGTTGCAGCGTCTTACGATGCCGACAGCGGCGAAGCGGTGCTCTACCACGAGCCGCAGATCCAATACGCGTTGGATCCTGATATCCCCCCTGTCAGCACGAAAGTCAGCGGTGCGCCGAAGCACACGCCGAACGTGCCCTTCACGGTCGCCGCTTACACCGATCGTCTCGACGACGGCCCGTTAGCGCAATCGTCGCGCCCCGCCGGCATTGTCATGGGTGGTCACTACAACGGCAAGCTCGATAGCCCGCGCCTATGCCGCCGCGCACTCAGCCGGCAGGATATCGAGACTATGAAACTCGGTGCCCAGCCCGGTCTTACCGAGCGTCGTCACAGCGGGCCGACCGGTCCATTGTCGGAAGCGATTGTGGGCTCATGGGATTTCTCCGACGGCATCGACACGATCGGCGGCAGCGATCGAGGGCCCTATGTCTATGATCTGGACATCGTCAACTGCCCGACCCGTGCGATGACCGGCCACAACTTCTCCGGCCACAATTTCGACTGGAAACATGCGCAGAAAGAGTATGGCGCCATTCACTTCCATGACGACGATGTTGATGATGCCCGTTGGGCCGTCGATTTCGTATGGGAAGTGCCGGCGGATCAACGCAGCGCGTTCTATGCTGCAAAGATCACATCGTCGGAAGGTGATGAAGACTTCATCCCGTTCTGGGTGGTGCCGGAAGTCGGTAAGGAACAGTCCAAAATCGCCGTGATGGTTCCGACCATCAGCTACATGGCCTATGCAAACGAGCATCTGGCCAACAATGCGGGTGGCGCGGAGCTGCTGGTCTACCGTGTTCCGATCATGCAGGATCAGAACATGTTCCTCAGCGAGCACCGCGAGTATGGCGGGTCAATTTACGACACCCATACGGACGGCAGCGGACTGTGCCTGTCCTCGCGTCTGCGGCCAATCCTGAGCATCCGGCCGAAATACGACCACTTCCTCATGCAGGCTCCGTGGCAATACCCAGCCGATCTGCATCTGATCTGCTGGCTGGAGCAGATGGGTTATGAGTATGACTGCATCACCGACGAAGACGTCAACTATGACGGTCTGGCGCGGCTGGAAAACTACAATGTCGTGATCACGGGCTCGCACCCCGAGCACAACAGCGGTCCGCAGCTCGACGCGCTGCACAACTACACGCAGCAGGGCGGCCGTCTCATGTATATGGGCGCCGATGCCTGGTACTGGATCCATTCCTATCATCCGGCTTACGAACACCTCGGCCGCGGCATCGTCACAGAGATGCGCCGTTGCGAGTCAGGTATCAGGACGTGGCGTGCGGATCCAGGCGAGTACTATCACCAGGGAACCGGTGAGCTCGGTGGCATGTGGCGTTACCGCGGGCGGTATCTGCACTCGGTCGCCGGTACGGGCATGTCGTCTGAAGGCTTCGACATCTCGAGTTACTACAGCCGTACCTACGAAAGTAACGATCCGCGCGTTGAATGGGCATTCGAAGGTATCGACTACGACGAGAAACTCGGCAACTTCGGGTTCGTCGGTGGCGGTGCCGCCGGTACCGAACTCGATATCGTCGACACGATGCTCGGATCACCGCCGCACACCCTCGTGGTTGCGACTTCGGCAGGCCGGCACACCGAAGCGTATCTGCTGGTCATGGAAGATTTCGGCTTCAACCAGCAGGGCCTCGACGGCACGCAGCATCCGCGCGTTCGCTCGGATATTGCCTACCATGAGACCCCGAATGGCGGTGCCTGCTTCGCGTTCAGTTCCATCGCTTTCTGCGGATCGCTTCCGTGGAACAACGGCGACAACAACATTTCCAAACTCGTTGGGAATGTGTTGAACCGCTTCATGGCTGATGGACCGCTGCCGCCTCCGCCGGCGGATGCCTACATCCACCGCGGACGTGCAGATTACGATCCGCCCATGAACAAGGCATCGAAGTAAAAGGTCGGGAGAGAGGCACTCCGTGCCGTTGCTGTCGCGGCGGCGTGGCGGAGTGCCTCCTTCTCATCGGGTCCGCCCGTGATATCTGTAAAGGTTCGATTTCTGGCTGGGAGTCAACATCATGAAGCATCCTGATCTGGGCTTCTACGACGAGCAGGCTGATCTGGCCTCCAAAGAATTCTACACAGCGGCCAGTGCGGCGTATGGAGCCGCACGTGTGCTGCCGCCGGCCGCATACCGGTCCAAGGCTTTCAGTGAGCTGGAAGACGAAAAGGTCTGGACGCGGTCCTGGGTTGCGGTGGGTCTGGAGCAACAGATCCCCAATCCCGGGGATCTGCTGCCGTTTACCGTTGGATACCATGGTATTCACGTGCAGCGCGATGAGGACTGGAATCTCACGGGACGCTTCAACAAGGCGCAACACGGCGGGTGCCGGGCGGTACCGTTGCAATGCCAGACCGGCCGGCGAACCAAGTGCTCGTTTACATCATGCGGTTTCAGCCGCGATCGCAACGTCATCCGTGCAACGGAACTCGGTGAGAACACAGGCGCGATGCAACAGTATCTCGGCATAGTGCCTGAGAAACTGCTTGCGGTGCGCGTGGAGACGGTCGGCTCGGTGATTTTTGTGAATCTCGACCCGAACGCCCCGCCGCTTCACGACGAGCTGGAAGCGGCTTATCCGGATTTCGCCCGGGATCTCGAAGCTTTTCCGCGTGTGGTCTCCGGTCAATGGGCCGAGAGTGCTGCGAACTGGAAACTAATGGGCCGTGCCTTCGTGGATACCTGTGTTCCCATGCAGGCAATCCCCCCTTCTTCAACGGGGCACGGTCCGCCGCTTTACTCCGCCCAGCTGAACCGGGAGCCGGACGTATCGGCGGCGGAGATGGACGCTGGACGGTATGGTTTCGACTTCGCTCATGTTGCGGACCTACCGGCCATGCCGGGCTGTGAAAATGCGGATGCGAAAATACACTGGCTGTTTCCAAATCTTCTGATGGCGGTGTTTCCAACGCATGCCGTGACCGTTATCCTCCAGCCTTTGAGTATGGGTGAGTGCCTGCAACGGGTCTGTGTGCTCGCCGCGGTACCGTCGACGGCGGGGTCGGCCGAGAGCGTGACGCGACTGCATGCCGAGTGGATGGCAAGCCTTTCGCAGGTTTCAACGGCGGCCGAAACCGTACAAACCACTCTGGCAACTCTGGGCGCCAGCCCCGGCGCGCTGGTTGCAGATGACGAGTTGCCCGTCGAAACCGGCGCCGGCGGCTACAGTTTTCAGCAGTATCTCATCCGCAAGCTGTTGAGCGAACACGAACACTATTGGAATGCACCGCTCTATAGGGCCGGTGCTGCGGGATAACAGACATCTCAGCGACGTGGGAGGTGATAATGAACGAGTATGATCAGGCACGCGAGGCCTATGGCCGCGGAGAGTTCAGAGAAGCATTTGACGGGTGGCTGCCGATCGCCGAAGGCGGCGATGCGGATGCGCAGGCCTGGATTGGTTCTCTCTACGCCAACGGCGAAGGCGTTGAGGTCAACGACGAGCAGGCGGTGGAATGGTACGAGCGCGCTGCGCAGCAGGGGCACTCGATGGCGCAGGCCAATGTCGGTGCCATATACTTCATGGGCCAGGGGACGGAGAAAAACCTGTCAAAGGCTGTCGACTGGCTGACCGCGGCGGCCGAGAACGGTGATGTCAACGGCCTGTTCAATCTCGCCGTGCTTTACGGCAAGGGAGAAGGTGTTGAAGAAGATCAGGTGCGCGCGGCTGAACTCTACACCCAAGCCGCCGAGATTGGACACTACCCGTCCCAATCGCGGCTCGGTTACATGTTCGCCCATGGCCAGGGTGTGGAGAAGGACCGGGTGAAAGCCTACGTTTGGCTGTCACTTGCCGCCCAGCATGGGATTGGCACGGCTCTCAATGCTCTGGAGTCCGTCGTCAACGCCATGTCAGCGGAAGAAAAGGCGCAAGGTGCCGAGTTGTTCGATCAGTGGCGCAGCAGGAACAATCAGGGGTCCGATCAAGTCGCGCTTTACCCGATGCCGTCGTGATGCGGCCGCGCCGAAGCAATCCAGATACCGGGGCAATTCGGTCATGATCAGAAGTGTGCAGCAGATAAAGTACGAGATCCTCGCCTATATCAAGGAATTCGGTGGAAACTTCGACGACTGGTATGTCGGCGTTTCAGGCGAGCCGCTGAAGACGATGAAGGGTGATCACAGCGTTGACGAGGAGAGGGATATCTGGCTTTACAAACAGGCGCTTACGTTTTCCGCCTGCCGGACGGTCCAAAACTATTTTTTGAACCAGCTGAAGACGGATGGAACCGCGGTGTCGGCCGGCGGAGAGGGCGATGACTGCGTCTATCTCTACAAGAAGAGTGAACGGACGTCGCCGTGAGGCCCGCATGCGAGCGCGCGCGGCGGACGGGCGTTTCAAACAGAAAGAGGCGCAGTTAGTTTGAACACAAAGGAGGCGTGGACGTGTGATCCACGCCGCATCTTGTAACGGATTGCAGCAGGCATCGGGGCGGTCTCAATAAGGCGCCGTTTCGAAGGAGCGTTGGCGGCCACCATGAAAACCGTAGGCTCAGGGATAAAGCGAAAACTACTCGCCGCTTGCGCCGCAATCCTCCTGACTGCGGTGGCACTTCTGGCCCTTGTTTCCGTCAAATCCGTTTCCCTGCCTTTTGTGCCGGGGCTGGTGTCGGGTTACCTCGATCGAAACTTCTACGCTTACGATGTCGCATTCGACGAATTGCGTGTGCGTTGGCATCCGCTGGGTAACGTTGTTGAATTTCAAATCTCCGGAGTATATGCGGCCGACTTCAACGGAGAGACCATTGCCAGCATTCCCGAAGTTGTTGTCGGTCTGACCCTTTCGTCGCTTATTTCTGCAGACCCGGAGTACCGATACGTGGCCATCATGCGGCCGCGTGTCAGTCTGGTGCGCACCGCCGGCGGTGCCGTGAAATTCGACATTGGCAGTTCGACGGACGGGTCATCAGGCCGGATACTTGAACACCTGCTGATCGGAATCGCAACCGCACCGACACACACGGAAGGGATGGACGCGTTCCCGCGGATTTCGATCGCCGAGGCGCGTGCCAGCGTTGGCGACGAGGTGAGCGGCTCGCTTCTTCGCGTTTCCAACGCTGATGTGGTTCTGGCTCCGGACCCCAAAGGCGTAAGAAGTCATTACGACATCGAAATCGTGACAAACGGCGGCAAATTGCATTTGTCCGCCGAGAGTTTGTACAAAACATCGGATCAACGGATCGACCTGTCGGTTGATCTGGACCGGTTTCGTCCGGCCTTGCTTGCGGAAATTCTGCCACAGCTTTTCTACCTTGCGCCCGTTGAAGTTCCGTTATCGGGAAAGGTTGAACTGCAGCTCGACAAGTTCCTGACCGTATCTCGTGCGGTTTTCGATCTCACCGGCGAGATAGGCAGCCTGGAAGTCGTTGAGCATATTGGCCGCAACGTGAAGCTCACCGGTCTGCGCGTTCGCGGCAACATGTCGGAGGCGCTTTCGCGCGTACAGCTTGACGAACTGTGGATCGAAACCACCGGAGGGACGGTCATGATGCGCGGGGCATTTGCAAGCCAGAACCAGGTGCTCTCCATCAAAACCGATGCGCTTCTTTCCGGCACTTCACTCGATGCAATCGTTCCCCAATGGTTCGCTCACCTGGAGAGCGCCATCGACAAATTGAACTTCGTGGCGTCTCCGGATAACGCATTGACGTTTGTTTCGTTTGACGGACGTCTGGTGTTCGCCGATGGCGGGATTGCCGGAAACGGTGTGCTGTCTTATCCGGTAGGACTGAAGCCCGAAGACGATGTGGACGCCGTCGCCGGGCATCTTGCAGGGGGAGGCGACAGGTTTTCAGTTGAATTTGCCGTTCGCGGGTCTCTTGCAGCACCAACATTTGTCCTGTCTCCCGCCGAATCCGACGGTCGGGAATTCAATCAGTAACGTTTCACCTCCAAAAAATCGGCTATGCCTGTTTGGCATAGTGGAGTAACGTCGGATAGTGCTTTATGGGAGTATTGCCGTTATTGTCTGGCGCATTTGCGCCTTCAGGTGCAATTTCGCGGAAGAACATCGGAAGGGCGGAAGAACGGGTCGCTGAGCCGGGTTGCGCGGATTGTCTCGCGGGCGCTGGTTCAGAGTGGGGCAGGCGTGGCTTGCGTGTGCAGCATCATGCGATGGCGAACAACTAAACATGGAAACCGCTATGCGGGGCAACCTCGCCGCTTTGGCAGGCCGCATCTCAACCGCAGAGAGTTTTTGAAGTCAACGGCGGTTGCGGCTCCGGCTCTCGCATTGGCATCGACCAATGTATTGTCCCGTGAAAGCAACCGCCCGTCATCGCGCTGGGTCTCTCAGGATGGCACCATCAAAATAGGCCTGTTGTGGTCTTTGAGCGGGCATCTGTCGGTCATTGAGCGACCGTCCCGCGACGTCGGCCTGTTCTGGGTCGAGAACGTCAACAGAAACGGAGGGATTGCCGGATTGCCGATTGAACCGGTTGTCATCGATGCCCGTTCGGACATGAAGACCTATCGAAGCGGTGTCAAGGAGCTGATGCTGAAGCAGAACGTCCTGGCGACGTTTGGCGGATATACCTCGGCAAGCCGGCGCGCTGTGATGCCTCTTGTCACGCTCAATGACGGCCTGTTTTACTACCCGACGTGTTACGAGGGCCGGGAGTGCTGGCAGAACATTATATGCACGGGACCGATCGCCAACCAGCATTCCTACGATCTCATCCCGTACATGGTGAAGAACTACGGGCCGCGCGCGTATTTCATCGGTTCCAACTATGTGTGGCCGAGAGAATCAAACCGCAATGCCCAGCGCTGGCTCGAAGATGCCGGGGGCGAGTTGGTCGAGGAAGCGTATATGCCTCTCGGCCAGGACTTTTTCGACGAGATTCTGAAAGACGTTCGCCGCCAAAGCCCGGATTGGATATTTTCAACGGTGATCGGGGATTCCGATCTCTATCTGCGCCAGCAGTATATTGAAGCGGGGTTTGTGCCGGACAAGCTGCCCACGGCGTCTCTGACCACGTCGGAGATGGAAGTCAAGATGATGGGATCGGAATACGGCGAAGGCCATATTCTGTCGGCACCGTACTTTCAGAGCCTCGACAACCCGACAAACCACCGTTTTGTGGAACAATTCCTTTCCAGCCCCTACGGCGAGAGCGGAGTGACGCATTACAATATGGAAGAGACCTATCTGTCTTTCCTGTATTTCCAGAAAGCGGTCGAGCGGATCGTCGAGGCGGAAGGTGTTGCGGGAATTTCGCCGGCGAATGTCAGGCGCTATTCGGCCGGTCTTGAGCTGTCGGCGGAAGAATCCCCTGAAGGAGCCGTTCGTCTCGACCCGGACAACTTCAACAATTGGCTGACGCCCAAGATCGGTAAATTCGACCGCAACGGGCAAGTCGAACTCCTGTTCGCGCAGCCCGATCAGATTCCCCCAAGCCCATACGTCCTGTATCCAAGCCGCGGCCGGTGCCGGGCTGATGGTTTGCACCTGCCGGATGGACAAATAGTCAAGGCAGCCTCATGAACCAGTGTGTCGCCGGGCCGACGTACCAAGTGGAAAAAGAACTGTGCAGCGTTTGAGAAACCTACTGAACCGGCTGTCGGTCGGTCAGAAAGTGATGACCGTGATCATCGTGGAAGTGATCTCCTATTCGATGGTTACGACGATCGCCCTGTCGCAGATTCACACCGTGGGCATGGAGCTCAAGCAGATGGCGGACCTCTACCTGCCGCTGTTTTCTTCCACTGAATCGACTCGGCAACAGATCCAGGAAGGCCGACTCAATCTCAAGGAGATCATATTTGTCGGCGACCGCGTGGTGTATGATCAGGAGGCGGAAGAGACCTACGTTGCGGCGCGCGTACGCTACGAGGACGGAAACACTGACATCAATCAGCAGATCAGCTGGGCGGAGAACATGATCCGCCGATCCGTTCTGCAGCAGACCGACAACGACAGCGTTGTCAATCAATACAGTGAACGGCTGGTGCGCCGGCTGTCGGATATCAGGCAGGCTAACAGGATCCACCACAAGCGCGTCCAGAAAATATTCCGCCATGTGGAAGATGGTTCGTTCCTTATGGGCATGGAGATGCTTGATGAGGTTTCCGACAGTGAATCTGCCCTGACGGTGGAGTTGGACAATCTCGTTGCCGACCTCGAAGAGCTCAAGAAGGCTTCGGTGAGTTATGCGACCAAGCTTGAACGTACAGCATCCGGTTTCACCATTCTCGCGTCAATTCTGACGGTCTGCGTTGTAATCACAATCTTCTACTTCGTGGTCAAACGAAACATCACCAAACCGCTGCATTCTCTGACAGATGCCATTAGCAGCTTCGATACGCTGCGCGAAATCAAGGAAACGGATACTGAAAAGGAACTGATGACTCGCGGTGACGAGCTTGGAATGCTTGGACGAAGTTTCAATCAACTGAAACACGATCTTTTTGCACAGGGGCAGGATCTGCGTGCGGCGAAGGAAAAGGCCGAACAGGCCGACCGGGCGAAGACGCAATTCCTCGCCGCTGCCAGCCACGACCTGCGCCAACCGCTGCATGCGATGCAGATGTATATAGCGGCGCTGCGCAGCAAAGTCAGCGACCGTGAGGTCCTGGGAGTGGTTTCCGATATCGACTCGGTTTCCGTGTCGGCAGGTCGCATGCTGAACGCGCTGCTCGATGTGTCGCAGCTGGAAGCGGGCGCCATCAAGCCGCAGATCGAAGACTTTGCGATCCAGGAAGTGCTGGTGAGAGTGGCACGGGCGTTCACACCGCTCGCGCAGCACAATGGGCTGGACTTGCGGCTGGTTCCAACCGCTGCCGTTGTACGCAGCGACCCGGTTCTTCTGGAGAGAATTATCGGCAATTTCGTCACCAACGCCATCCATTACACAGAGCACGGCAGCGTCCTGATCGGGTGCCGCAGACGCGGCGCTCAATTGTCTGTTGAAATTCTTGATACGGGCCCCGGCGTGCCGGAAGAGCAGGCGCTCGCAATTTTTGAGGACTTTCATCAATTGAACAATGAGGAGCGCGATCGTGGCAAGGGCCTCGGGCTCGGACTGGCGATCGTTAGGCGGCTGTGTACGGCGCTCGGCCACCGCATCGAGCACAGTTCTCAACTGGGACGCGGATCGAGGTTCGCCGTGCTTGTAGAGTGCGGCAACAAGCTGAACCAGAGAGAAGAGGAAGAGCAGCAGCTCGACCATCATCTGCTCGATTTTCACGGGACAACCATCGTCCTCATCGAAGATGATGCAACCGTCATGCGGGCGACGCGGCAACTGCTGGAGCTGTGGGAGTGCAGTGTCCTGTGCGCGCGCTCGACCGAGGAAGCCCTCTCGGTGGTTGCGCAAAGTCCCGTAACGCCCGACGTCATCATCGCCGACTATCGGTTGCCCGGTGGGCTGGACGGGTTGGAAGCAATTACGCGAATCCAGCTTGCCCTGGGCGTGGCGATCCCCGCGGTCATCATAACCGGAGAAGCGGAAGCCAGTGAGATCAGGGGGATCGCGGTTCTCGGCTACCGGGTGATGCGCAAACCGGTGCGCCCGGCCAGACTGAGGCGCCTGCTGACTCACATTCTGTCACAGTCGCCTCAGGTAAACACAGTTGAGCAAAGAACGAGCGTTGAGGCGTGACGCCAGAACTCGTTGGCCCCGGGCGGTCAAACGGTTCCATGTGAAGGTGAAGCGGTCTAGGTTGCGCGCGCGGCCTCACTGTCCTCCGAGAGCCGGTGTGCGGCCCCCACACACGTCCCTATAGCGGGTGACCGCGCCTTCTATTCCGTAAATCAGCGCATCCGCGGTCAGGCAGTGACCGATCGAGACTTCCTGCAGGTTCGGCAGGCCGGCCACAAGTGGGGGCAGATTCGCGAGTGTGAGGTCATGTCCGGCGTTGACGCCGATCCCCGCAGCGTCTGCCGCGCGTCCCGTGGCCAATACGAGATCCAGTTCCCTGCGCTGCGTTTCTGCCGTGTCCGCGCCGCCATAGGGGCCGGTATATATCTCGATACGGTCCGCGCCGACCTCGCCGGCAAGGGATGCAGTCTCCGGCTCTGGGTTCACAAAGACGGCTACCCGCATTCCGCCGTCCTTGATGCGGCTGATAATGTCGGACAGAAAATTCCGGTGGTTGGCGATATCCCAACCATGATCGGAGGTGACCTGACGGATGTCGTCCGGCACCAACGTCACCTGCTGGGGCTGAATGCGTTCAACCAACTGGATGAAGCGGGCATCCGGATTGCCTTCAATATTGAATTCACGGTCTGGATATTCGGCCGCCATCATATCCGCGATCTCCGTCACATCCGACATCCGGATGTGACGTTCGTCCGGGCGGGGATGAACCGTTATTCCCGCAGCGCCCGCCGCAAGTGCCAGCCGCGACATGCCGACAACGGACGGCCACGGCAAATCCCGGCGGTTCCGCAGCATCGCAATCGCATTCACATTGGCGGATAGGCAAACTGGCATGGTGTGTGGCAACTGTTAATCGCGTCTGATGATCGACTATCACAGCGCGGCGCAACCGCCAAAGGCCAATTCAGCCGGCCCGGGCGAGGCCAGTTTTCAGCCGGGAGTTGTGCACAGACGCTGCCCTCGCCACAGTTCCGCCGCAGCGCTACACTAGGACTGCGCGCAGAGGAGGGCGATACGCTGTCCGGTTGCGGCCGGACGCTATCGGGAGCCGGTATTTATGGAAGGCCTGCTTTGTACCTTATCTCAACCTGCCACACGGGCTGGCGGGCGGACTTCCCGGCACAATTCGTTTTGGTGCATAGCCGTACTCACCGTATGCATTGGAGCAATCTCCGTTTGCAATCCGATATCCGTGCGGCCCGCGCATTCTGACGCGGTTCTTGGCGCCGGCGCCGATGTCACTGTCACCATCAATGCCGAAAGCGACCTTGGGCGCGTTCCCCCCGGTGCCGTCGGCTGGGGTGCGATGTGGAAACGCGCCATGTTGTGGCCGGCTCCTCCGGCGGACTTCGACGACGCTTCCCATGCCGCCTATATCCGCGATCTCGGCGAGCGTTTGCGGCCCGTGGTCGAGGCCGGCGACATGCGCAACATCTCCTGGCCGTGGGGCGTGTCGTTTTCCACTTGGGGTGTAAACTGGGAGAACTCCGCGGGCCGCTGGTCAACCCGCACCGCCGACTGCGCGCGCATCCTCGGTCGCGGCAGCGGCTGGTGCGAGAAAGCAATTGTCGGCGTTGGCGATCTGATGGCGCTTGCCGATACGTGGCAGCTTGAAGCCATCACGGTATCTGTGCCGCTTGCGGTAATCGACGGAGGGCACACGCGCTGGGGGCCGAATTTCTTCGACCAGTCCTTCCCGCCCGATGTGATCGAAAAGATTGCCGCTCATGCTCGCCGTCTTGTCGACCACCTGAAAGCGCAGCCGGCGTGGAACTCTTTGCAGCGCATCTATCTGGCGGCCGGATGCGAATGGCGACACTACAAATTGCGCAATCCGTCGCCTGCCGTTCTGACTTATGCGGCACTCATCCGCCGGTTGCGTGAGGTGATTTCGGAAGAAAAGGTCATCATCGTTGCGTCAGCATCCGACAGCGCCGATATTCCGGGCATCCCCCAGATACAGGCTGCAACGTGGAACGAGTACCTCTACCGCGAATTGAGCGGCATACCGGGCGTCGCTCTCGATCTGCACCGCTACCGGGGCAATGAGGGCGCGGCGGCGGGCCCGGGCAACACGACACCGCTGACGCCGGGCAATGTGGATGTGCTGCTGTCAACGGGGTTGCGGCAACGGGGCTATCTCAGGGTGATGCCGCAACACTGGCGCGGCACCGGCGCTCCGGCGCGCACGGTCTTGCTGGAAAACGCCATTCACGGGTATCTCGCCGACCACTCGACGCACTCCGATGAGCCGCGCCCCTGGGCCGTGTCGCTTGCGCATGCCGATCTTACGCGCGAGGCCTTGCGTTCCGGCAGCCTTACGTTTCTGGGCTGGACATGGTTCCCCGAAACGCTGCCCGGGGAATGGCCTCATGGTGCGCTGGACCGTGCTGGAGGTCTGCAGCCCCATGCAGCCGCGCAGGCCTTCCTGTCACGCTATCACCGCGGCCGCATCATTGAGACACAGTGGGACTCGGAACGCAGCTTGCGCGGCAACGCCACAATAAACCGGCAGGGTGTTGTCCGGCTTTATGGCGGCAACTTCAGCCGCAATCCGGTGTCTTTGGGGCTCACGGTGCAAGGCGCGGACATCGCGGGGGTTCGTGTTGAGTTCATGGAAGAATCCGGCACCAGCCATGCCGACTGGGATGGCCGCAATCCTCTGGAAGTGTCCGCGATGACCCTTTATCGCATTCGCATGCAACGTTAGGAGAGCGCTGTGCATATTAACGAAGCTGCCGGATTGAAGCGCACGTTCATGCGTGCTGCCGCGCGAGCATTCTGCGCGGTCGTGTTCTGCGTGACGCAAATCGAAACTGTGTCCGCGGAGCAACTGCCGGATGAGCGGTCTTTTGCAATGGTGCTCAACACGTTTCCACGTGACTTTTCACCGGATGCCATTGTTCAGACGTATGATTTCGTGCGTGAGCATGCCGATATGGTGGCGCATCACATCGACAAGGGCGTGCCGTGGCCCGAGGCGCTCGCGGGGGAGGCGTATCATGACCGTTTGATACAGGAGCTGCAGTTCCGCAAGCACTACCTGCGCGATATGCCGGTCTTCCTCGCGGTCAGTGCAATCAGTGTTGAACGCGACGGGCTCAATGGATACTGGGCCGAAGAGGATCGTGGCGCCCGTCCCGGTGAGTGGCGCGGGCGCGGCTTTGCGGACCCGCAGGTCGTCGACGCGTTTATCTCTTACTGTGACTTTCTGATCGGCCTGTTCGAGCCGCAGATCATGCTCTACGGCATAGAGGCGAATATGCTGGCGGAGAAGTCACCCGATCAATTCAATGACTATGTGGCAATGTCAGGCAAGGTCTATGCCGCTCTTAAGGCACGACACCCCGAATTGCTTCTCGGAATTTCGATCCATCGGGAAACCTTGATCGATGGCGGCGCGGCGCAGAACGCCGCCGCTATACAGTTGCTTGCCTACAGCGATATGGTGGCCGCCAGTACCTATCCGTACATGAGCGTGTCGGCGGGACAGTTTGCAGCGCGCCACACCGACCCAAACCGTATTCCGGTGGACTGGCTCTCGTCCCTGCAGGAACTCGCGCCGGAGAAACCCTTAGTCGTTGCGGAGACGGGTTTCCCGGCGGAGACCTTTGAGGTGGCGGGAACCCGTTTTGCGGCAAGCGCCGAGGCTCAGGAAACCTATCTGCACAGACTCTTGGGCAGCGCCGCCGATCTCAACGCCCGGGCCGTCATGTGGTTCCTGCCAATGGATTACGACCCGTTTTACGAACGCTTGCCGCCAGGTTCGGTCCGCGAAATATTCAAACTGTTCCGAGATACGGGCCTTGCCGATGGAGCCGCGGAGCCGCGCCCGGCGCTCGATTTGTGGGATTCGTGGCGCGCGCTACCCGCGCGAATGTGACGTTTTCGGGTGAATTCAAGTGCGACCAAAGGCCATGCATCAGGGCGCCACGTTGAAAGCAGCGGGTTGATGATGCAATATTAGATCATCGGGGTGGACTAGCGTCTAACGTATGAGGTGAACCATGCGATGGTTTGTGACGTTGTCTATCGTTTTCTTTGGACTTTTTCTGATCGCACCGGCAAATGCTGTCGAGCGCCGCGTTGCGCTTGTCATGGGCAATGCCGGTTACACGGACACCGCTGAACTTGCCAACACGGTCAACGATGCCAAGGCCGTGGCGGCGCAACTTGAAAAACTCGGTTTTGAGGTTCTGCTGGCCATTGACAAGGACCACCGCAGCGCCATTGCGGTAATCGACGAATTCAGCCGTGCGATGCGCGGTGCCGATCTCGCCATGCTGTTTTACGCCGGCCACGGAATTCAGATTGGCGGCCAGAACTTCATGCTGCCGGTCGATGTCGATGTCTCCAGCGAGCGATCATTGCGCTATAGCGCCATCGATATCCAGGAAGTTGTGTCGGAGATGGAACGCAGCGCACGGGTTTCCGTGGCGGTGCTCGATGCCTGCCGCGACAATCCGTTCCTGGAGGCCTTGTCGCGCTCAAGTACCGGCACGCGTTCCGCGCAGGTTGAACGGGGTCTTGGCCCCATGCAGCTGTCAGGGCGCGGTGCGATCATCGCCTACGCCGCAGCCGCTGGTCAGACGGCAAGCGACGGTTCGGGCGACCACAGTCCCTACACAACCGCCCTGCTGGAAGAGATTTCCCAGGAGGGCATTGAAATCGGTCTCATGTTCCGCCGTGTTTCCGGCCGCGTGATCGACGCGACCGATGGCGTGCAACGTCCCGAACTGCTGGTGCGGCTGGTCGATGAGGTTTACCTCAAACCGTCGGCCGAACTGGTCGCCGCGGCCGGCGAACAACCGCCGGCGCAGGGCACCGCGGCCGAAGCGGCTGGGTCAACCGGCGAACAGCCGGAGGTAACGGCGCCTGCAACGCAAACGGCGGTTGACACTCAAAGTGCAGAACAGGGTGGACAGCAGCAGGTCGGCGAACAACAGGGCGGCGAAGTACAGGTCGCAGCCGTCGTTGAAACTGCCGCCGAATCCATTGCCGATGGCCGCTCAGCCCGCCGTGAAGGCTTTTTTGGCGATCGCGCCATCTACCGGCCGGCGTGGACCGATACGGTCGCCGTACCGCGTGCGCCTGACTGGACGCCGGGCTCCGCCGCGGAGCTTGAAGAAGCGCATGGCAATGACACCTACGGCACCGGGCAGTTGATCCCGCTTGCTGCCGTTGTCGAATCGCGCATTACGCCGCGCGGCGACAAGGACTGGTACCGGATCTTCGTGCCGATTGCCGGAGAATTGCGTTTGACGGTCGATGCCGCACCGGAAAACATTGACCTCTTTGCCAGGGTCTGGAGCACGAACCGTCAGGTCGTGCGCGACTGGCAGGGCGCAGGGCGCGCCGGTGGAGCGCTTGACGTCGGCTTTGCCCTTCCGGAGCCGGGCGAGTATCGCGTCGAGGTTTCCGATGGCCGCAGCGATGCTGAAAGTCCTGCCCCCTTCGACCTTCGCTTCGATTATCTGCCCGCCAACGATCCGATGGAGCCCAACAACAATCGGACAACTGCGCAGCCGCTGCCGCTGCCGGCAAAGTTCGATGCGAGCGTCTACCCGCGCGGCGACGCCGACTGGTTCCGAATTTTCGTTGCCGAACCGGGCCTGCTCACCGTTATTGCAGAACATGTTCCGGAGAACTTGGACATATCCATGCGGCTCTGGAACCTCGACGGTACGGTTGTGAAGGACTGGGCATCGCCCGGGCGAGCCGGCGGCGACACGGTGCTTGATGTGGAAGTTGCGATCCCCGGCGTTTATGTGATCGAACTGGTTGACGGTCGGAGCGACGCCGGCAGTGTCGAAACGTTTTCCGTGTCAGCCCTGTTCCGTCCGGTGGAAGATGTGGCGGAACCGAACAACAGCTTCGGCACATCGGCCGCCACCGCCCGCAGCGCCGAACAGCAACTGGCGATCTTCCCGCGCGGCGATACCGACTGGCTGCATGTGGACGTTGATCATCCCGGCGAACTCAGCATGCTGATCACGAATTCGCCGGAGGATCTGGACCTTCACGTGCGGGTGTGGAATGCCGAGAAAACGGTTGTCAGAGACTGGATAGGCCCGTTGCGCAAAGGCGGAGACGTGGAAGCGTTTGTGGATTTGCCAAAGGCTGGACGCTATTTCATAGAAATTGTGGATGGACGCTCGGATGCATCGAGCCCCGATCTGTTCGATCTCGCAATGACCTTCGTGCCGCAACCCGATCAGCACGAGCCCAACAACTCGATGGCGGCTGCCGCCCAGCTGACACCCGGCGGACAGATCCTGTTCAATATTCTGCCGCGCGGCGATACGGACTGGTTCCGTGTCGATGTTGCAAGCGGCGGTGAACTGGCAATCTTCCTCGATGATGGTCCCGACAATCTCGATCTTCATTACCGGGTGTGGAATGCCGAGCGCCAGGTCATCCGCGACTGGGTTGCGCCTTATCGCAAGGGCGGCCTGACGGAGGGCTTTGCCGACCTGCCGAGCGCAGGCACCTACTATATCGAGCTGACGGACGGCCGCAGCGATGACCGTTCCATTGTGCACGCCACCATGAAAACGGTGTTTACGCCGGCATATGATCGGCTTGAGCCGAACAATACGTTCGGCACGGCGCGTCCGGTTGAGGTCGGCACCACGCGGATGTCGTACATTCTGCCGCGCGGCGATACGGACTGGTATCTGCTCGAAGCGCCGCGTGCAGGTGCGTTTCTGATCACGGTCGATCAGGTCGACAAGGAGCTCGATATCCACGTTCGTATCTGGGACGCCGAAGGTGCTGCCTCCAGCTGGGTCGGTCCGCCGCGTCCAGGCGGTGTCACCGAAGCGCGCCTGCCGATTTCGGGTCCGGGCCGCTACCGGCTTGAAATCACCGATGGCCGTAGCGACGCACGCTCCGCCACGCCCTTCAGGGTGCATGTGGGTTTCGAGTAGAGTTCAAGTTCAGGAGCGACCGGTTTTCCCCGAAGAGAACCGGTCGCTCTTCAACGGCGGAACACCCGCTTCAGCATGTCCGCGATGGCGCGCCATTCGGCGGCCCGGTTTTCATCGCCGCCCAGGCGCTGCAGCATTTGCCTTGCCACATCGAGAGCCGCCGCGCCATCATTGCGCGCCAGCGTCAGCGCGGACAGCGTAACACCGCCGTTGCAGGCGCGCGGATCGAACATCCAGTGACGACCGTTGGCGACCGATGCCTCAGTCATACCGCAACGCAGCTCGGGCGGCGTATCGCGCCAGAACAGCCACAAGATATCGGACAGCGCCGAGGTCGAGCTTGCAAAGTAGCTGTGGCCCAGCATGTCTTCGCCAAGCACCGTCATATCGATGGAATCAATTTCTTCCGTGACCAGAATATCCGCTCCTGCCTGGCCGGCGCGCGGCGCTTCGCCATGCAGGGTGCGAGATGCGCTCAAGGCCAGATCCTGCTCCGATGCATAAAGCGTCAGCCGCCGTGCGACCGGGCGGATGCGCTGTAACATGTCGGCAAACAGCCCGGCGTCTTCATCCGGCGCGGTAAACACGACCTGATCGAACAGGGGTTCTGTTTTGCCCGCCGCCGAATGTTCGACCGAGATCAGCTCCAACGCGTCAAGCAGGGCGCGGTTGCCCATGGAGTGGGCGATGATGTGCACACGCTCGGCGCCGGAGCGCCGGGTCACATCCTTGAGTACCGACATCAGACGACGTCCGCCGAGACGCACCACCGCCTCGTCGGAGATGTAGCTGAACGGGCTGCCGCGCGACGGCCACGAATAAAGCAGCGGCGCGCCCTCGAAATTAAGGTCGTACGCAATCTGTGCCGCTCGCCGCGCCGCCTTGTCGAAGGTAACATTGTAGCCGTGGATAAAGACGAAGGCCTCTTTGGCTGCACGCTCGGACAGTGCCTCGCGCATCTGCGCGTACATTTCATCGCCGCTCAACGTCTCAAGCCGCATGATTACGATGTGGCGTTCCGGATTTTCCGACCATTCGACGCGCAAAAGCGAGGGCGCTTCTATTTCGCCGGGTTTGTGCGTACGCGGTACGGTGACGTCGAGAACGCCATAGCCAAGCTCGCCGCGCTCGCCGCCATAGAAATCGTTCGGCCTTAACGAACCGGTCCGGGCCCTGTCGGTTGCATAGAAAACCTGGACGGTCGCATAGCTCTTCTGCGTTGCGCCTTCGAACGCGGTTTCCGCAATGACGCCGCGCGTGCGTTTCTCATAAGCCGGATCGGCACAGCGGGTTTCGGTATCCGCGCTCAGTTCGGCGAGCCGCCCGGAGACCTGAGCGTGACCCCGCTCGCCATGCAGTTCGGCAAGCCGTGCCAGGGCACCATTGAAGAAGTCCGCAGCGCAGTCCTGATAACGCCGGTCGATGGCGAGTGCATCCTCATAGTGAGAGATCGCCGCATCGAGGTTGCCCGCTGCCGCGTGCGCGGAACCCGCCGCGTCGTGCACGCGCGCCAGTTCCGGCGACGTCGGGCCGCGCAACCTGCCTAGCAGGTCTGTCAGAATGGAAAGGGCTTCTCCTGCCTCGGTATGCCGGTTTTCTGCAATGTAGAGCTCGGCGACTTCCTCAATTAGGGCGGCTGTACGCTCAGGATCGCCGGTAATACTTTGCGCGACCATCTCCTCAAGCACCAAGATGGCGCGTGTGCGATTACCTGCGGCGACCAGTTCGCGCACCTCGTTAAACCGGATGATGTCGGCAGTGGTGACCGCGGAGGCGGGGGGAGAGGATAGCATCAACAAGCACGCGGCGAGAGCGGTCCACAGCAGATTCCGATAGTTTGGAGCCATGACAGTCGTCCCTTTCTGTCGTTGTCCCAGACCAGCCCGTGTTGCCGCACAAGAACGATACTAGCCGTTTTCTCCATCGTGTTGAACCGCGCACGTTCGCCTGAAACCAAGTGCCGCATCATGACTTGCCATGCGACCCCCGCCATGCTGACGTTGCGCTCAGACCAAGGGCTGCCAGTATCAAGGAGAAAACCATGGTGCATGCACTGGCCGACGCCGAAAATCCGTTCAGTGAGGGCGCTGCTTATGTCCACGGCGACTACTGCCCGATTGGCGAAGCGCGCATACCCCTCACCGATCTGGGCTTTGTGCGTTCCGATGTGACCTACGATGTTGTGCATGTCTGGAACGGGCGCTTCTTCCGCCTTAACGATCATCTCGACCGCTTCGAGGCGTCATGTGAGAAAATGCGCTTTTCAATCGGCCTGTCGCGCGGCGAAATTGTGGAAATGCTGCATCGGATCGTGGCGCTGTCGGGTCTGCGTGAGGCCTACGTCAACTTCATGGCTTCTCGCGGCGCGTTCGAGCCAGGCTCGCGCGATCCGCTGTTGTGCACCAACAAACTCTATGCCTTTGCCGCGCCGTTTGTCTGGATCACACAGCCGGAGGAGCAGGAAACGGGGATCGATCTGTTGGTCTCGTCGACGCCGCGCATTCCCATGGCGAGCGTCGATCAGACGGTGAAAAACTATCACTGGGCCGATTTGACGAAGTCGATCATTGAAGCGAACGAGCGCGGTGCGCGGCTGCCTGTTCTGCTGGATGTAGATGGAAACGTTGCGGAGGGGCCAGGCTTCAATATCTTCATGTGCAAGGATGGCGTGCTCTATACGCCCGACACCGGCGTGTTGCATGGCATCAGCCGGAAAACCGTGCTCGAGCTCGCAGATACCTTGAATGTCGAAACCCGGGTTGTGCAGGTTCCCGAGGCGACACTGCGTGGCGCCGACGAAGTGTTCTTGAGTTCGACCGCCGGCGGCGTTATGCCGGTGCGGTCGCTCGACCAGGTGCCGCTCGGGGATGGTACGCCGGGCCCTCTTTCAATGCGAATGCGCCAGCTCTACTGGGAGGCGCATGACGATCCGAAGCATTCCGAGGCCGTGCGCTACGATTGCGTCTGAGCTCACGGCCCGACCCAACCCGATCTGGAGCGCACATGGGCAATCCCGTTGTTGTTGAAGTCACGCGTGGATCGCACGTCGAGAGCCGGCACCGCGGTGCGTTCGTTGTCTGCGATGCGGGCGGGCGCGTGCTTGCCAACGCGGGCGATGCTGGGGAACCGGTGTTCCCGCGCTCGGCGATCAAAGTGTTTCAGGCGCTTCCACTCGTCGTCACGGGCGCGGCCGACGCCTACGGATTTACCGATGCAGAACTTGCCCTTGCCTGCGCCTCGCATGGCGGCGAGCCGGCGCATGTGGAGGGTGCGCGGCGCATGCTGGAGAAGGTTGGATTGAACGAAGCCGACCTTGAATGCGGTGCTCACTGGCCGACATGGCCGAAAGCGTCACAGGAGCTCGGCCACACACAGCCGAACGCCCTGCACAATAACTGCTCGGGCAAACACACCGGTATGCTGGCGCTGGCCCGGCATCTTGGCGTGCCGACATCGGGTTACGTGGACCACGGACACGAGGTGCAGGCGCGCATGGCGGAGGCCATCGGGTCACTGTGCGAGTACGATATCGCCACCGCGCCGTGGGGTGTCGATGGGTGTTCCGTTCCAACCTGGGCGGTACCGTTGCAGCATCTGGCGCTTGGATTTGCCCGGTGCTGCACGGCCGGTGCGCTGGCGGACGAGGAGGGTGCGGCTGCACGTAGACTGCTCAGCGCCTCGGCAGCACACCCTCATATGGTGGCGGGAACCAGACGGTTCTGCACCGGCATTATGAAGCGAGTGCCGCGGGTCTATGCGAAAACCGGAGCGGAAGGCGTCTACTGCGGATGCGTGCCGCATCTGGGCCTGGGCATCGCGCTCAAATGCGGTGACGGTGGGACACGCGCGGCGGAGTGCATGATGGCACACATTCTTGAATGCCTGCCGGGCTTTGCCGAAGCCGAAACACGCACATTCCACGCATTCGCCCACCGTCCGGTCAGAACGCGCAAGGGTGTAGAGGTGGGAACTATCCGTCCGGTTATGGGGCCGTTCGAAGATATCCGGACGGTAGCGGTGTAGGGCCGAGCAGTACCGTCTCAGGTTGCCCTGTTGCCGGTCGATGTGACGTTGGGCGGTACGTCGACGCCGTCGCGTGCGAAATCACCCGTCACGAGTTTCTCCCAGTCAAAGCCCAGAAGGGCGCCTTGAACGGCACCCGAAACCAGATTGTTGGCAATGATCGCGGATCCCGCGCCTTCGCTGACGGAGACACCGATGCCCATGCCGCAATTGCGGATGATGTTTCCGGTTGCGGAGACATCGCGCATGAAATGACCCCAGCCAAGTCCGATGCCGCAGCGCGGCGCGTTTTCAATCACATTGCCGTCGATAAGCGTGTCGGCTTCCGCCGAAATGCCGACACCGCGCTGGTCAACCTCGCCCTCGCGCACGAACAGGTCGCGGACGATATTGTTGGCACACACCGCCAGGCGCCCGCCTTCATTGAAGTTGGTGATCGATATGCCGCTTGCCGAGGTCTCAACGATGTTGTCGGTAATGATGGCGCCCTCAAAGCCGAACTCCGCATAAAGCGCCACTTCGCCGAGGCGGGCGCATGAGTTGCCGGTGATCTGGCATGCGGAGCCCGCGTTGGAGCGCACCGCGGTAAAGGCGCAATCGGTGATGCGGTTGCGCGCCGCAATCACGTTGCCGGCGCGGAAAATATTGATGCCGTTGCCATTTTGACCCGAGCCGCCATCGGCCGCCCCGATGCGCTCGATCCGGTTGTCGGATACGATCGTGCCGTCTTCACCCTCTTCGGATCGCCAGACGAGAATGCCGTTATTGTCGCAATCGCGCACATGATTGCCGGTGATGCGGAGCCCTGTGGCATCGATCGAGAATATCCCCGCCTTCTTTGCGCCCGCGATCTCGCAGCGTTCGACAAGCCCACCGACGGTGTCGAGCGCGAGTGCGGTTCCGGGGCAGTTCAGGAGACGGCAGTCGGCAAGGTGGACGTGCGGAACCTGCGCAAGCGCAAGGAGGCGGTCTGCCTCAGGGGCCATTTGAGACCCATCGATGGTAATGCCGGTGAGACTAACCGTGTCGGTGCCGGCGATACGTAAGGCAGGGCCTCCGCCAACGGGCTCGAGGACGGATGCGCCGGAAAGACCCGCCAGATGCACCGGCGCATCCAGTTCCAGCGTCTGAACACCGTAGCGCCCGGCAGGGACATAAAGCGTTGCCCCGTTGCTTCGGGCCTCGCGCAGCGCTTCCATCAGGGAAGCGGTCTGGTCGGTGCCGGTGTTCGCGGCAACGCCCAGGTCATGAGCGTTGATCATGGCGCCGGCAGATGGCATCGCGGCGCCGGCCGGCGAGGCCGCCAATGCAGCACCTGCGCCGGCAAAGCCGGCGGTTCCGATAAAGCTTCGGCGCGTGATGGACATGTTTCACTCCGGTTCTGTCGCAATTCCGTTGGGAAACCACGCAAGTTCCGTGCCTTGCCCAAGGCTTGGTAAACCGGGCGTTAACGGGGATCTGGCGCGCCCGACCTGAGGAGGCTCATGATTTCGGCGACGGCGCTGACGGGTGTGACCTCGCCCGCCGCAACGCTGCGTTCCAGCTCCGGCAGACGTTTCTGGACGGCGGCATGATCGTTGAGCAGGTGGCGCAGCTGCTGATCGAGCATCGACCACATCCAGCGTACGGTCTGAGCTTTGCGTTTCGCCCCGAAAGCGCCGGCATCGCGCATGAACTCGCGGTGACGCAGAACTTCCGACCACAAGGTGTCGAGCTCAAGGTTTTCCTTGCCGCTCACCGTGATGACCGGTGGGAGCCACTCGCCCTGTGCCGGGGCGATAATGTGGAAGGCGGCCTTGTATTCCGCCGCGGCCTCCATGGCACGCTTGACGTTGTCGCCATCCGCTTTGTTGATGGCCACGAGATCGGCAATTTCAAGAACCCCCTTCTTGATGCCCTGCAGCTCGTCGCCCGCGCCAGGAAGCATCAGAACGATGAACATGTCGACCATGTCCGCTACCGCGGTTTCCGACTGGCCGATGCCGACTGTCTCGACGATGACCACGTCGTAACCCGCCGCTTCGCACAGAAGCATGGTTTCGCGTGTGCGCCGCGTTACTCCGCCAAGCGTGCCGGCGGACGGCGAGGGGCGGATGAACGCATTCGGGTCGACCGCAAGCCGCGTCATGCGTGTCTTGTCGCCAAGGATCGAGCCGCCCGAGCGCTGGCTCGTCGGGTCGACCGCAAGCACGGCGACCTTTTGGCCGTCGGCGGTGAGGTTGCAGCCGAGCGTGTCGATGGTCGTGCTTTTGCCGACGCCGGGGACACCTGTAATGCCGAGGCGGTGGGCCTTGCCGGTATGCGGCAGCAGTTGCGTCAGCAGTTCCTGTGCCCGCGCTTCGTGATCGAGGTGGCGGCTTTCAACCAGGGTGATGGCGCGGCCGAGCGTCGCGCGGTCGCCAGACAGCACGCCGACCGCAATCGCATCGACATCTATGGATTTGACCGACACCGGATTTCAGCTCCGCACGATTGCCCCAAACACGACCGCCCCAACGAACACCCCGTGTCTGCCAAATTTATCGGTTCAGGTCACGCTTAAACAGCGAGGGGGCGCATGATCGCCATGCACCCCCTTGCAATTTAAGGTCATCCCTTGTGCGCGCCAATGGCGCGGGACGATGTCAGTAGGTCATCACCGGCTTGAGTTTCTTGGCTTGCGCAACCCAGCTTGTGACTTTCTTTTCACCCGGCAGCAGGCGCACCAGCTTGCGCTTGGCATTGGAGTCCGCCATGGCCTTAGCGAGATTGGTCGGATTGCGGTTACGCAGTTCCTTGACGGTGTCGACGCCGGCGGCTTCGAGCAATTCGGAGTATTCTTCACCGACGCCCTTGATGCGCATCAGGTCGGCCATATTCGTCCACTTGAGAATATAGGTTTCGTCGATGCCGGTATCCGCCGCCACGGCCTTGCGGCCCTTCTTGTCGGCGGCACGCTTCAGCAGCGCATCTGTTGTGTGAATGTTCGCCGCTTTCAGCTTCTTGGCGTATTTCGGTCCAACGCCTTCGATATCGATTATGGAGTAGCCCATGATTTAGTCTTCCCTTGCACGTTTCACATGTAATCCAACTGCGGCGCACCGCGCGCCGGGGCCTTTGCGCCTACATAAACGTGGACAGGCCCGGTACTGAACTCACCACCTCCGCGACGAGTTCCTCGCCCGCGCGGTCTTTCGCGTAGTCGAAGACAATCTCCGCAATGTCTTTGATTTGATCGTCCTTCAAGCCAGCACTTGTCAGCATGCCGTAAGCAGCCATGGAGTTGCCGCCGACAGCGTTGCCGATCGCCCCCATGATACCACCCTTCTTCTTCAAAGGATGAGCTCCGGCGAGATCATCGGCATCCGGCAGGACACTCAACATCTGATCGACCAATTCAGGATTACCATCCGATTTGACAAGCGCCAGCATTGTCCCGACCGCAGCGCGCGCCGCGTCCGCATCAATGCCAACCTTTTCGGAGATTTCGTCGACGAGTTCGTCCATCGTCACGTCAGGCAGATGTCGTCCTTGGTTCGAATCGGTTCATCATGCCCGCTGCGCGGCGGCGCGACAAGCGATCTCTTTGCCACGCATACGAATTTTCTCCCGGAAACGCGCGCTGGCGGGCTCGATGGCGCGAGAACTGGCGGAGTTTGGCTCAAAGCAGCGTTTGGGCACCGAGTCCATTTGCATGCCATAGTCGTTTACCGCTAAAACCCGGTCGAACCGCACAGTTATTCCGGCCGCGGCTTCGTACGGCCGAACAGGGAGGCGCTGAATGAGCCCCGAAGGAACCGTCTACATCGGCAAAAGCATCAAGCAGGAGGGACTGAATCTCAAGCTTGCCAACCGGCACGGTCTTATCACCGGCGCCACCGGCACCGGCAAAACGGTAACCTTGCAGATTCTGGCGGAAGGTTTCTCAAGTCAGGGCGTGCCGGTGTTTGCCGCCGACGTGAAGGGCGACCTCTCCGGCATCGCGGTCGAGGGTGAGCCTAAGGACTTTCTGCTCAAACGTGCCGAGACGATCGAATACGATGACTACGGGTTCGAGGATTTCCCGACCGTATTCTGGGATCTCTTCGGCGAGCAGGGCCATCCGATCCGGACAACAATTTCCGAAATGGGCCCGTTGCTTCTGTCCCGTCTTCTGAACCTTTCGGAGGCTCAGGAAGGGGCGCTCAACATCGCCTTCCGGATCGCCGACGACGAGGGCCTGGCGGTGCTCGATCTGAAAGACCTGCGCGCCCTGATGATCAACCTCGGACAACGCTCGAAAGAAATCAGAACCGAGTACGGATCCGTGCACTCCGCAACCATTGGAGCAATCCAGCGCCGCCTTCTGGTGCTTGAAGAGCAGGGAGCGGAGAATTTTTTCGGCGAGCCGGCGCTCGACATCAAGGACCTCATGCGCACGACCCGGAACGGGCGCGGCTATATCAACATTCTCGCCGCCGACAAGCTGATGCAGTCGCCGCAGCTCTACGCGACATTCCTGCTCTGGTTGCTGTCGGAGCTTTTTGAGGATCTTCCCGAGGTCGGCGATCCGGACAAACCGAAGCTCGTCTTCTTTTTCGACGAGGCGCATTTGCTCTTCGACGAAGCGCCAAAGGCTTTGGTTGAGAAGGTTGAGCAGGTTGTACGTCTTATCCGCTCAAAGGGCGTCGGCGTCTACTTCGTCACACAAAACCCGCTTGATGTGCCCGACGGCGTGCTGGCGCAGCTCGGCAACCGTATCCAGCATGCGCTGCGCGCCTTTACGCCACGCGACCAGAAGGCGGTGCGCGCTGCGGCCGATACGTTCCGGCAAAACCCGGACTTCGATGCCGAGGAAATCATCACCCAGCTCGGGGTCGGCGAAGCGCTGGTGTCGGTGCTTGAGAAGAAGGGTGTGCCGTCCGTCGTGCAACGAACCCTGATCCGTCCGCCGTCGTCCCGGCTCGGACCGATTGAACCCGACGAACGCAGGCAGGCGGTCCAGCAAAGTCCGGTCTATGGCATCTACGACGAATCGAACGACCGCGAGTCAGCCTATGAAATCCTTGCCAAGCGCGCGGAGAAACGCGCAGCGGCAGAAGCCAAAGCGCGCGAAGAAGAAGAGCGCGAGAAGGAACGCAAGCGCGAAGAGCGGGCATCGCGGCCGCGCGGCCGCCAGCGCCAGTCCGCATCGGAGCGCTTTTTCAAGAACCTCGCCGGCTCGGTTGGCCGCCAGATCGGTTCGGCCCTCGTGCGGGGAATACTCGGGAGCCTGAGGCGCTAGTCGTGCTCAGGCTTCGACGATTTCGGTGCCGTTGATTTCTATGTCGAAGCCGGAGAGGCCAACATAGTGGCGGTCCTGGGTGGCGAGCAGGCGGATTGAGTTGACGCCGAGATCGCGCAGGATCTGGGCGCCGAGGCCAACATCGCGCCATTCCTGTTCGCGTGCCTTGGCGCTTTGCGTGTCTTCGCCGGTTTCAGGCGCGTCTTCGTCTGACTTGTCTTCGTCGAAATTTTCAGCGGGAACGCCTGCGGCGCCCTTGCGCAGGTAGACGAAGACCCCGCGTCCGGATTTCTCAAACTGTGAGTAAACTTCCTGGAGTGCGGCACGCCGGCCGAACACGTCATCAACGACATTTTCGCCATGCAGCCGGGTCAGGACATCTTCGCCTTCGCCAATATCGCCGAACACAAGCGCCAGATGCTGGATCGCATCATACGGCGTGGAATAGGCGATACCGTGTGCCGGTCCGATCGGTGTGTCCACGGCAAACTCCGATGTCCGCTCAACGAGGCGCTCGCGCTTTTGCCGGTAGCCGATGAGGTCGGCGACCGAAATGATCTTGAAACCGTGCTCTCGGGCAAAAGCGAGCACCTGGTCACCGCGCTTAACCGTGCCGTCGTCGTTCACCAGCTCTGCCAGCACTCCGACCGGTTCGAGCCCCGCCAGCCGCGCGAGATCAACAGCGGCCTCCGTATGGCCCGAACGCATCAATACACCGCCCTGTTTGGCTATGAGCGGAAACACATGCCCCGGTCGGACGAAATCCTCCGCCGCAACATTGCCGTTGGCGAGCGCCCGCACCGTATTGCAGCGCTCTTCCGCTGAAATCCCCGTTGTCAGACCGACCTTATAGTCGATCGAAATTGTGAACGCCGTGCCAAGCGGTGCGTCGTTGGTCGCCACCATCGGGTCGAGCTTGAAACGCCGCGCGCCGGCCGCCGTTACCGGCGTGCAGACGATGCCGCTGGTATGGCGCACCATGAAGGCGATTTGCTCGGGTTTTGCCTCGGATGCCGCGAGAATAAGATCGCCTTCGTTTTCGCGGTCGGCATCGTCGACGACAACGATCATTTCGCCGTCACGAATGGCAGCGATGGCTGTCTCAACGGAGTCCAGATTGCTGCTGTCAGAAGCGTTCATTGCGATCCTCTAGATTCTGCGGATTTGCCGGCGCGGACATTTGCGTTCCAGCGCGTGTCCTATACCAAGCCGCACAGACAAAGAAAAGGCCGGGGCACATCCGTGCCCCGGCCTGAATTCGAGCGTGCTGGGGTGGCTAGAAGCCGAACCCTCCGTTCTGCGCCGCGACCATGCAGAAGAGCATGGGGATGGAGAGCAGCGTGTTGGTGCGCGAAAACAGCATCGCCGTGCGCGCCGCCGCGGCCTTTTCGTCCGCCGCGACCTCGACCATGCCAAGCGCCTTCTTCTGGTTCGGCCAGATGACGAACCACACGTTGAACCACATGATGACGCCGAGCCACATGCCGATGCCGATCGGGGTCGATGCGCCGCCATCTGTGCTGCCGAGTGCAATGGCATCGACGAGATAGCCGTTCATCGCAGCGAGGATCAGGCCGGTAACGATCGTCGCCATGGCGCCCCAGCGGAACCACCACAAGGCAGCGGGTGCGATGACCTTGCCGATGGCCGGTTTCTGGTCATCGGGAATGTTCGGCATATTGGGGATCTGCACGAAGTTGAAATACCACAGCAGGCCGATCCACATGACGCCGCTCAATACATGCAGCCAGCGGAAGAAAAACGCGAACCAGCCATGATCGAATATCGGGCCCGAACCAAGAGCCGATGCGAGTACAAGATAGAGAATGACGGTTAGGACGACACCGGCCACCACCGTATTCCTGAGATTTGAAAGTATCGAAGCCATCGTTTTCTCCTTCATCGCTCCGCGCCGTGAATGCGTGGAGGCATGCTGTCGTTGTCCAGCTGTTATGCCATCCAGTACTCTGAAGGCCACGCTGTTTGACTCTGTGAAACCCCTAAATTCGTGAGCGCAAATTAGCGGTTCGCCTGAGTCTGTGCAAGCAGCGGTATCGTTTTGTGCGAACCGATAAAAAACGCCCTCCGCCGGGCAAGCCAGCGGAAGGCGTTTTGAATTCGAACCCGGTGCCGTTTTAAAAGAAGGCCTGTATCCCGGTCTGGGCACGGCCAAGAATGAGGGCGTGCACATCGTGCGTGCCTTCGTAGGTGTTGACCGTTTCCAGATTGACCATATGACGGATGACATGGAACTCATCGGAAATGCCGTTGCCGCCGTGCATGTCGCGGGCCACGCGCGCGATGTCGAGTGCCTTGCCGCAATTGTTGCGCTTGAGCATCGATATCGATGGCGGTGCGGCGGTTCCCTGCTCGAGCATGCGGCCAAGCTGCAAGGCGCCCTGCAGGCCAAGCGATATCTCCGTCTGCATGTCGGCAAGCTTCTTCTGAATGAGCTGATTGGCGGCAAGCGGGCGGCCGAACTGGTTGCGGTCCATCACATACTGGCGCGCCTGATGCCAGCATGCCTCGGCGGCACCCATGGCGCCCCAGGCGATGCCGTAGCGCGCCCGGTTGAGGCAGCCGAAGGGGCCGGACAAACCACGCGCGTTCGGCAAGCGGTTTTCTTCCGGCACAAAAACGTCGTCGAGTACGATTTCACCCGTAACCGAGGCGCGCAAAGAAAATTTTCCTTCGATTTTCGGCGTCGAAAACCCGTCGAATCCGCGCTCGACGATAAACCCGCAGATACCTTCTTCTTCCAGTTTCGCCCACACAACGGCGATGTCGGAAATCGGAGAATTAGTGATCCACATCTTGGCGCCGTTCAGCCGGTAACCACCGTCGACGGATTTGGCACGGGTCTTCATGCCCCCGGGGTCGGAGCCGTGATCGGGTTCGGTGAGGCCGAAGCAGCCGACCATTTCGCCGCTTGCCAGTTTCGGCAGGAACCGGTTGCGTTGATCTTCCGAGCCATAGGCGAGGATCGGATAGGCAACGAGACTGTTCTGGACGCTCATCGCAGAACGGTAACCTGAATCGATGCGCTCGACTTCGCGTGCGATGATGCCATAGGCAACATAGCCAAGCCCCGAACCGCCATACTGTTCCGGCACTGTCACCGCCAGCAGGCCGAGCTCGCCCATCTCGTTCATGATCTCGCGATCGAACTCTTCATTTCGAAACGCGTTGAGAACCCGCGGTGCAAGTTTGTCCTGGCAATAGGAGCGAACGCTGTCCTGGATCATGCGTTCTTCCTCGGAGAACTGGGCGTGAAGGCCCAGGGGATCTTCCCAGTCAAATTCTGCGACGGGGCGCGGCCCCTCCGCCACGGATGCTGCCTGTGACATCGGTCTACCTCTTATGATCTCAAATCGTGTGAATTGCGCGCAACCTAGCGCGTGAACCGGGAGTTTCGCAAGTCCGCCCACGCGAACGCGTCAAATCGCCTGAAAATTGCGATTTCTTAGCTGGAAGCAACCGTCTTGCCGGTTATTGCCAGCGCGAAAGCGTAGACCAGCGCTACCTCCTTCAGCCTGTCAAAGCGCCCGGCAGCCCCTCCATGCCCCGCCGACATGTTGGTTTTCAACAACAGCAAGCGATCATTGGACCGGCGATCCCTGAGCCTTGCCACCCATTTCGCAGGCTCCCAGTAGGTGACGCGCGGATCGGTCAGGCCGGCTACCGCCATGATGTGCGGATAGTCCCGCGCCGACACATTGTCATAGGGCGAATAGGACGCGATCTGCTCGTAGTCCGTTTTGCTCTCGACCGGGTTGCCCCACTCGGGCCACTCCGGCGGCGTCAAAGGCAGGGTGTCGTCGAGCATCGTGTTCAGAACATCGACGAACGGAACCTCCGCGATGATGCCGCCGAAACACTCGGGTGCAAGATTTGCAATCGCTCCCATGAGCATGCCGCCGGCGCTGCCGCCATGGGCGACGATACGGTCGCTTTGTGTGAATCCGTCCGCGACAAGGAACTTCGCAGCGTCAATAAAGTCGCTAAAGCTGTTGGTCTTGTACTCCCGCTTGCCGAGGCGGTACCAGCGATAGCCTTTGTCCTTGCCGCCGCGAACATGCGCCACCGCATAAATGAAGCCGCGGTCGACCAGCGACAGGCAGTTGGTCGAAAACGAGGCCGGGATGCTGATGCCGTATGCACCGTATCCGTAAAGCAGGAGCGGTGCCGATCCGTCGAGCGGTGTGGAGCGCCTGTAAAGCAGAGACACCGGAACCGTCTCGCCATCCTCCGCAGTCGCATAAACGCGCCGGGTAACGTAATCTTCTGGATCGTGGCCGCTCGGAACTTCCTGCGTCTTGACGAGGTTGCGCCCGCGGCTAACCATATCGTAGTCGAAAACCTGTGCCGGGGTGGTCATGGACGAATAGGTAAAGCGCAGGGTCGCGGTATCGAATTCATAACCCGCGGACGGGCCAAGCGCGTACGCCTCTTCATCGAATGCAATGTCGTGTTCTTTTCCGCCGAAAAACTCGGTGATGACCACGCGCGGCAAGCCGTCTTCGCGCTCCAGTCGCACCATGTGATCGCGGTAAACCACATGGGTGAGGATCAGCCGGCCGGCTTTGTGTGCCACGAGGTCGGACCAGTTTTCGCGACCAGGCGCGCTCAGCGGCGTTGTAACGATGCGAAAATCCTCGCTGTTGCCGCTATTCGTCAGAATGATCAGCCGGTCACCATTGTGTTCGACCTGATATTCATGGCCGCGTTCACGCGATGCGACACAACGCATCTCTCCACGCGGATTGGAACTGTCGATCAGATAGACCTCGGACGTCTCGTGATCATGCGCGGAGATCTCGATGAATGCACGGCTTTGAGTGGTGCCGACACCGACGAAGAAACCCGGGTCCTCTTCCTCGTAGATGAGGACATCTTCGCTTTGCGCTGTGCCGAGCGCATGCAGGTAGACCTTTGAGGGCCGGTGATTTTCATCCAGCCGCGTGTAAAAGAAATGCCGTGCATCCGCCGTCCAGACCGCTGATCCGGATGTGTCGTCAATCAGATCATCACAGAGCTTTCCTCCGGCAACGCTAACCACGCGCAAGGTGTAGTACTCAGAGCCGCGCTCGTCGCTGCCATAGGCGACCAGTTCGTGATCAGGGCTGTGCGCCACGCCGCCCAGATTGAAGTAGTCCTTGCCCTTTGCGAGCGCATCTCCATCCAGAAGGACCTTTTCGTCCGAACCGCCGCGCGCGATGCGGCAATACCGCGGATGCTGTCCGCCTGTTACATAGTCGTAGTAGTAGGCATAGGGCCCATCGGGGGCCGGCGGTGAGGCGTCGTCTTCCTTGATGCGGCCTTTCATTTCCGAGAACAGGACGCTTTGCAGGTCTTCCGTTTGATGAAGCTGCGCCTTCGTGTAGTCGTTTTCCGCCTCAAGATGCGCGCGTATCTCCGCATCGAGAACCGCCGGATCGCGCATCACCTCCTGCCAGTTGTCGGCGCGCAGCCACGCATATTCATCACTGCTCGTGATGCCATGATGGGATTGTTCCACCGGGCGCTTTTGAGCGACGGGCGGTTGCGGGGAACGGGAGGTCATGTGTGGCGTCTGCTCAGTCTTCGTCTGTTTTGAGATGGAGCGCGGTGCCGTTCATGCAGTAGCGCTGGCCTGTGGGGGCCGGACCATCGGGAAAGACATGGCCCAGATGCGCATCGCATCTGGCGCAGCGAACCTCAGTTCGCACCATGAAGAGCGAGCGGTCGCGGTGCTCCGAGACGGCGCCGGTTGCGCAGGGTTCGTAAAAGCTCGGCCATCCGCTGCCGGAGTCAAACTTTGCATCGGACCCGAACAACGCCTCGCCGCAGCAAACGCAGGCATAGGTGCCTTCTGCCTTTTCATCGTTGTAAGTGTGAGAAAATGGCCGCTCGGTGGCATGCCGGCGCGTGACATCGTACTGATCCGGTGTGAGCTGGCGGCGCCATTCTTCGTCGGATTTTTCAACCCGTGTGGCAGGGATATTATCGGTTTCTGATTTCGGCATCGATCATCTCATTCGTAGAAAAGGGTTATGGTGTCGGCGGTCAACGCGGGTTTCTCCTCACCTTCGATGTCCACTGTAACCCGGGATATTGCCCTCAGACTGCCGCCGCCGTGGACGGCCCTGGTCAGGAACAGGCGACCCCTGAGCCGCGAGTCCGACGGGACCATGTTGGTGAAGCGGATTTTATTGGCGCCGTAGTTGATCGTTCGTTTGACGGAAGTGATTTCTAGAATCTCATTTAGGAAGTGCGGCACGAGGGACAATGTCAAATAACCGTGAGCGATGGTTGGCATGTCGAGTTCGCGGCGCACTCTTTCAGGGTCGACGTGGATCCACTGATGATCGCCCGTCGACTCCGCAAAGTTATCAATGCGCTTCTGATCGACAAGGAGCCAGTCGCTGGCGCCGATTTCCGTGCCTTGTTCTGCCGCCAGATCCGCCAGCGTTGGAAATATCCGCATAGAGCCCTCTCCGGCCTGTCGATCTTATAAAAATGCGTGGTTCACAAAGCCGAGAACGCGTCATTTGTAAAGGGTAGGGGATCGTTCAAATTTTCAACGAATTTCCGAAGAAATCAACTAAAATAAGTATTAGTTATGTATAAAAATCTATATTACTGTGTGTAAAATTCGATGTCCTAGCTAAATTGAATATTCTGTTCTAGTGAATATAAGGGGTCAAGAATAATAAAAAAGAGCGGGCATATGGAATATTCAGAAAATCTAGGGCAAGACGCTTTCAATAGCGCGCCTGTGGTCGCTTCTACCGGAATTCATGCAGAAAAAAGGGCAACAGTTGCGGCCGGCAACACGAGTGACGTTGTAATCCGGTCGCTTATGGATCTCCTCGTAATGCCTGTAGGCATGATTCAACCGCAGGAACGGGCGTTTGCAGCCGACCTGCTGAAGGAAGTCGCACAGACAGCCGACCGAGAATCGCAGAAGCTGCTTGTCGACCGCGTCGCCGGTCTGTCCGATGCTCCCGCCTCACTCGTCCGCTGGTTGCTGAATGAGTTCGATGACGCAACCGTCGAGCCGCTCATTCGCGACGGTGCCTGCATCACGGCACATGATCTCGTCGCACTCATCAATTCCGCAAGCATGAAACGCCTGCGGATGATCGCGGAGCGGAACCATCTGCCGTGCGTCGCAACTGCGGCCTTGGTGATTGTTGCCGACCGTGATGTTCTGATCAGATTGCTGACAAACGGTGCTGCACAGATTGATGAGCCGACCATGATGTGGCTGACCGAGCGTGCGTCCGGCGATGCCGCTCTCGCAGATGTTCTCGTCAAAAGGCCGGAGATGACACCGGCATGCGCGTTGGGTCTGTTCTGGTCACTGCCCGCCAAACAACGCAGTTATGTGCTTGGAAGGTTCCTTACCGATTGTCAGGTGTTGCCGCAGGTGCTCGTAATGGCGCGTCCAGGCGGGGACCTCATTGCCGGCGCGTTGCGGTGCGCGGGCCAACATCCCCCGACGCCGGGTGAAGAACCAACTTCCGCCGGTACGCGGGCCAAGTCCCGGGCGATGACCGCCGACATGATGACAGCCATCGAAGAGGGCGATCATTCAACGGTTTCAACGTTTCTCGTTCAGCTCGGTCTCGCAGGCCGGGAGGCCGCAGAAAGAATTGTTTCCGATCCTGGTTGCGAAGCGCTCGCCGTGGCTTGCAAGGCTGCAGGTATCTCGCGCTTTGCGTTCGAATCCGCCTGCCGCACGCGATTTGCAAATTCGGTGGGCGCGGTATCGCCTGGCGAAATGGCTGAGCGGTTGCAAATCATATTCGATACCCTGTCGTTCAAGAAGGCGCGCATGGCGCTCACCTACTGGAACTGGCAGGCATGCAGGATCGGCCCTTACGAGGCCCTGGATACTTCAATGAATGATAGAGAGGTCAGCGCGGCATAGTCTCCTTGTACCTTGCCCCCGGAGCGGGCTGGTGCCGGATTTCCGGTGCCGGCCCGTTTCACTTTTGTACCCGGCCATGGTTTGGTTTCCCTGATCGGCGAATTTAACAAACCATTAACCATACGCTCTTACGACTTTTCGCCAGACCTCTTTGTGGCCACGGCACCCGTGGGCAGTGAGTCGAGGGGAAGCGGTGGTATGCGAATTCTAAGTCTCGGTGTGGCCCTGTTCGTGTTTTGGCTTCTCCTGTCGGGCCACTACAAACCTTTTCTTATCGTACTTGGTCTGGCCAGCTGCGCGGCAATCCTTGCGTTATCGAGGCGGATGACGATTGTCGACGAAGAAGGTCATCCCGTGCAACTGGCGCTCGGCGCGCTGACCTACTGGCCGTGGCTCATTGCCGAAATCGTGAAATCGACCTGGGGCGTCGCGAAACTTATTCTCAATCCTGATTTGCCTATTTCACCGACGCTGGTGAGGGTGCCCGCCGATCAGAAAACCCGCGTCGGGGTAAATGTCTATGCCAACTCCATCACACTGACGCCGGGGACAATATCGGTAGATGTGCAGGGCAACCAAATTCTTGTCCACGCGATCACCGCCGAAGGTGCGGAGGAACTCCTGGAAGGCGCGATGAGCGCCCGGGTCAAGGCGCTGGAGGGCTCCGCGTGATGTTCGAAATCGCCGCCGTTGCAGTCGTCATCGCGCATGTATTTGCTGTGATCCGTGCGCTCAGAGGCCCAACTGTCTTTGACCGTCTGCTCGCGGGGAACACCATTGGGACGGCGGCCATCTTGTTGCTCGCCGTGGTTGGATTTCTGACCGGGAGGCCGGAGTTTCTCGATATCGGCATCACGTACGGTCTGCTCAATCTTATCGGCACACTGGCCGTGCTCAAGTTCTTCCGGTTCGGAGACTTGAGCCACGATGCCCAAGAGGAAGGGGCGGAACTGTGAGCTCCCTTGCGGCAGACATCATCAGCTGGCCGCTGATCGTTGCCGGCAGCGCGCTTTACGTCATCGGGGCATTGGGTCTGTTGCGGATGCCCGACGTCTTTACACGTATGCACGCGACAAGCGTCAGCGACACATTGGGGGCAGGGCTTCTGCTTGCCGGCATGATGGTGCAGGCCGGCTTCAGCCTGGTGAGCGCAAAGCTCGCCGTGGTGCTGCTTCTTCTTCTCTATACCGGCCCCGTGGCGACGCATGCCATCGCGCGCGCTGCCCGTTATGCCGGCCTGGAACCACAGCTGCACGTGGACAAGGAGGACGGGTCATAGAAGCGCTCATCAATATGGTGCTGCTGACGCTGCTTGCTGCCATAACGATTGGCGTCGTGCGGGCTCGAAACCTGTTCGCCGTGGTCGTGCTCAGCAGCATCTACAGCTTTCTCATGGCAAGCGTCATGATCGTTCTCGACGCGGTTGACGTCGCGATGACCGAGGCCTCTGTCGGCGCGGGCATTTCAACTGTGCTTATGCTCGGAGTGCTCTATCTGACTAAGGTTGAAGAAGCCGTGCCGGCCCATACTCCGGTACTACCCCTTATAGTCGCCGTCGTGGTCGCCGCGGCATTGCTGTACGGCACTTTCGATCTGCCACCGTTCGGTATCGCCGATACCGCGGTACATTCCCATGTGGGGCCTTATTACCTGTCGAACTCAATCGAGCAGACGCTCGTGCCGAATGTGGTGACGTCCGTTCTTGCAAGCTACCGGGGGATCGACACCCTGGGCGAGACGACTGTTATTTTCACGGCAGGCATTGCGGTTCTGCTTTTGCTGCGCGGGCGCCGGCGGGATCACTCCGACAGTGATGAAGCATAGGGCGGACGGGTGCGATGAAATTCGATCTCATACTCCGCATTGCGGCGAAGCTGCTCATTCCGTTCACTCTCCTGTTCGGCCTGTACGTTCAGTTTCACGGTGACTTCGGCCCCGGCGGTGGTTTTCAGGCTGGCGTGATCGTGGCCGCCGTGGTCATCCTCTATGCAATTATTTTCGGTCTGGAGACGGCCAAGAACGTCGTCCCGCCCATCGTCGTTGAGACGATGATACCCGTGGGCGTTTTGATTTACGCCAGCGTCGGCGTGGCGAGCATGCTGCTTGGCGGGGAGTATCTTAACTACTCCGTCCTTGAGCACGATCCTGCACATGCCCAGGAGCTCGGCATTCTGCTGGTCGAGCTTGGAGTGTTCGTCACCGTTGCCGGAACCATGACCGCGATCTTCTACACATTCGCCGGGCGGGGCAGGTGATGGAACTGTTTGAAAACATCATCGCCCACTACAACCATTGGGTGACTATCTTCCTCATGGTCGCCGGCCTCTACATCGTTGTCGCGCGCGGCAATATGGTGAAGAAGCTGGTCGGTCTGTCGCTGTTCCAGACGTCGGTCTATCTGCTCTATCTTACGCCAGGCAAGATCCTCGGCGGCACACCACCGATTCTCGATCCGAATTTTGCCGTCTACTCCAATCCGCTGCCTCACGTTCTGATGCTCACCGCCATTGTCGTCGGTGTCGCCACGCTGGCGCTCGGCCTGGCGCTCGTGGTGCGCATAAACGAGGCGTATGGCACGATCGAGGAAGATGAGATCTTCGCCGACGGGGAAGGCGGCGAATGATCGAAAATCTTCCCGCGCTTCAGATTGTCATTCCGCTTCTTGGCGCCGTCCTCTGCGCGCTCGTGCGTCACGGCGGCATCGCCTGGGCGATTTCGACGCTGGTCAGTTGGATGATGCCGGTGGTGGCCGGTCTCATTCTCGCGCAGGTTCTGTCCGACGGGGCAATATCGTACGCCATGGGCGGGTGGGCGCCGCCGTTTGGAATCGAGTTCAGGATCGATGCCGCGAACGGCTTCGTGCTGCTGCTGATTTCCGTTGTTGGCGCCGTCATCATGCCCTATGCGCGGCGCTCCGTAGGGGCGGAGATTTCACGGCGCAATCAGGCATGGTTCTACACCATGTATCTGCTGTGCCTGTGCGGACTTCTAGGCGTATCCATCACCGGCGACGCCTTCAACGCGTTTGTTTTCCTGGAAGTCTCTTCGCTGTCGACATATGCCCTGATTGCGCTTGGAAAAGACCGCCGGGCCCTTCTTGCCGCCTATCAGTATCTCATCATGGGCACGATCGGTGCGACGCTGTATGTCATCGGTGTCGGGCTGCTTTACACCATGACCGGCTCCTTGAACTTCGTCGATGTGGCCGCCCGTATCGCCGATATGGAGACGACGCGTCCGATCCTCGCGGCCATTGCCTTCATCATGGTGGGGCTGAGCCTGAAGCTCGCCCTGTTCCCGCTGCACGTCTGGCTGCCGAACGCTTACGCCTATGCACCCTCGCTCGCCACGGCATTTCTTGCCGCAACGGCAACGAAGGTGGCCGTTTATCTAATGCTTCGGTTCCTGTTTACGGTCTTCGGGCTTCACGCGACGTTTGAGAACCTCCCGCTTACCGAGATATTCCTGGCGCTGTCGATCGCCGCCATGTTTGGCGCTTCCATCGTTGCGATTTTTCAGGAAAACGTGAAGCGGATGCTCGCCTATTCGTCCGTCGCGCAAATTGGCTACATCACACTTGGTATCGCCCTGGCAAACCAGACCGGCCTGACCGGCGGAATTGTACATCTGTTCAATCACGCCATGATGAAGGGCGCGTTGTTTTTGGTGCTGGGCGCGGTTGCGTTCAGGCTCGGCACGGTCAAGATCGAAGAGCTTGCCGGGCTTGGACGGCGCATGCCGGTCACCATGGGCGCATTCGTCGTCGCCGGCCTGAGCATTATCGGTACGCCTGGCACGGCCGGTTTCATTTCGAAGTGGTATCTGGCCGTCGGGGCGCTTGAGCAGGGCATGTGGTGGCTGGTCTTCCTGCTTGTCGCAAGCTCGTTGCTGTCCGTTGTCTATATCGGCCGGGTCGTCGAAGTGGTGTGGTTCCGCCCGCTTTCGGAGAAGGCAGAGGGCGCGCGCGAGATGCCGCTGGACATGCTTGTGCCAACACTGATCCTCGTCGCCGCAACGGTTTATTTCGGCATCGATACGTCTCTGACCGCCGACATCGCCTCAAGTGCCGCGAGCGCTTTGCTTGAGGGCGTCAAATGAGCATGGAATTCCTCATCATTCTGTGTCTGGTCATTCCCGCCGTGGGCGCTGTTCTGATCGCGCTGGCGCACAAGGTTCCCAATCTGCGCGAAGCGGTAACGCTCGGTACGGCCGGTGTATTGCTGGTGGCGGTGCTGAGTGTGCTGGATGCGGTACTGAAAGGCGTGAGACCAGAAGTCTCCCTCCTCGAAATCCTGCCCGGCATCGAAATTGCCTTTTCCGTCGAACCGCTTGGGATGATGTTCGCGGTGATTGCATCGGGGCTATGGATCGTCAACTCGGTCTATTCCATCGGTTACATGCGGGGCAATAACGAGCCTCGGCAAACACCCTTTTACATGTGCTTTGCAGTTGCGATTTCGAGCACCATCGGGATTGCGTTCGCCGAAAACCTCTTCACGCTGTTCCTGTTCTACGAAGTGCTGACGTTGTCCACATACCCCCTCGTGACCCACAAGGGAAATGCGGCCGCGCGTGCCGGCGGGCGGGTTTATCTGCTGTTGCTGCTCGGCACGTCGATGCTGCTGCTGCTGCCCGCGATCATGATTACCTGGGTTTCAACCGGGACGATGGACTTCACCGCCGGCGGCATCCTCAACGGCAAGGTGGACGATGTAACCGTCGCGCTTTTGCTGATGCTCTATGCTTTCGGCATCGGCAAGGCAGCATTGATGCCGATCCATTTCTGGCTGCCCTCCGCGATGGTGGCGCCGACACCGGTGAGCGCGCTCTTGCATGCGGTGGCTGTCGTCAAGGCCGGCGTGTTTTCGGTGCTCAAGGTCGTGATCTACATTTTCGGCATAGATCTTCTGACCCGGACCGGCGCAAGCGAGTGGCTGGTTTATGTGGCGGGAGCAACCATTGTAATTGCCTCCCTGGTGGCACTGTCGAAGGACAACCTTAAAGCGCGACTGGCCTATTCGACTGTATCGCAGCTCTCCTATGTCGTGCTTGGGGCGGCGCTTGCCAACAGCTGGGGCATCCTCGGCGGAGGCATGCAGATCACCATGCACGCGGTAGGCAAGATCACGCTCTTTTTCTGTGCCGGAGCCATCTATACGGCCGCCCACAAAACCGAGGTGAGCGAGCTGTCGGGGCTCGGGCGGGTCATGCCGTTTACATTCGGGGCATTTCTTATCGGCGCCCTGAGTATTATCGGATTGCCGCCCATGGGCGGTGTCTGGAGCAAATGGTATCTGGCGCTCGGTGCCCTGGATGCGGAGCAGGTGCTGCTCGTTGCGGTGCTGATGGTGTCCTCGCTCCTCAATGTCGCCTATCTGCTGCCCATACCGTTCAAAGGGTTTTTCGGCGCCGCACCGGAAGGTTCAAGCGACGAAAAGATTCGCGAGGCACCGCTGCCTTGTCTCATCGCAATCGGAGCCACGTCGGTGGGGTGCGTATTGCTGTTTTTATTCCCCGAGCCGGTGTTCGACCTGCTCAGCATGATTGACCTGCGATAGGGCCGGCCTATGAGTGATCAAGAACACCGCCACATATTCGATAATCCGCAAAATGTAAGACGCGTAATCTATGCGCTCTACGTTGTGTGCGGCATTTCGCTGATCGCCGACTTCTTCATTCACCGCCATGTCGACCATCCCTGGGAGGCACTGGTGGCGTTTTACTGTGTCTATGGGTTCGTCGCCTGCGTTGTGCTGGTTCTGATCGCCAAGGAAATGCGCAAGGTCCTCATGCGTGCGGAGGACTACTACGATGACTAGCATTGCGCCGTTCGTGATCTTTCTCATCGGAGCGATCATTGTCTCCGTTACCCGCGGGCATGTCCGTTCGGCGGTGCTCGTTGCAACCCCGGTCATCGGCGCCCTCAATCTTCTGAGCTTCTCCAGCGGATACTCGGTCCACTTCGAGCTTTTCGAATTTACCGCAACTCCCGTGCGGGTGGATAAACTTAGTCTGCTGTTTGGCTATCTGTTCCATCTGGCGGCTTTTATCGGGGCGATATTTTCGCTTCATGTCAAAGACCGAGTGCAGCACGTGTCCGGCACGCTCTATGCCGGCAGTGCCGTCGGTGCGGTGTTCGCGGGCGACCTGATTACACTATTCGTGTTCTGGGAACTGCTGGCCCTGACGTCGGTATTTTTGATATTGGCGCGCCGCACGCCGCGCTCATACGCCGCCTCCATGCGTTACCTGATCATTCAGGTGACCTCAGGCGTCATCCTGCTGGCGGGCGTCCTCATGTATGCGCATCAGACCGGCTCGATCACTTTCGACTACATCGGGCTCGACGGTCCGGCCTCATGGCTCATCCTGCTTGCCTTCGGCATCAAATGCGCGTTCCCGTTCCTGCACAACTGGCTGACCGACGCTTACCCGGAAGCGACGCCGACCGGCACCGTGTTCCTCAGCGCCTTCACCACCAAGGTTGCCGTCTACGCGCTGGCGCGCGGATATCCCGGAACCGAGTTGCTCGTCTATATCGGCGGCACCATGGCAATGTTCCCGATTTTCTTTGCCGTGATCGAAAACGACCTGCGCCGCGTCCTCGCCTACAGCCTGATCAACCAGGTCGGCTTCATGGTGTGCGGCATCGGCATCGGCACCGCTCTCGCGGTCAACGGCGCGGTGGCGCACGCTTTCAATGACGTGATCTTCAAGGGTCTGCTGTTCATGTCCATGGGCGCGGTGCTTTACCGGACCGGCAAGATAAACGGCTCAGAACTTGGCGGACTGTACAAATCGATGCCCTTCACAGCGGGTTTCTGCATCGTCGGCGCGGCGTCGATCTCCGCTTTTCCGTTGTTCTCCGGGTTTGTTTCCAAATCCATGGTCATGGTCGCCGCCCTGCATGAGGGCCATCCGATCATCTGGCTTGCCCTTTTGTTTGCGTCCGCCGGCGTGTTCCACCACGCCGGTATCAAGATTCCGTTCTTTGCGTTCTTCTCGCATGACAGCGGCATCCGGACGAAGGAGGCGCCGCCGAACATGCTCATCGCCATGGGACTGGCGGCCGTCTTGTGCGTGTTCAACGGCACATATCCCTGGCTGTTATACAGCTGGCTGCCGTTTCCGGTCGATTACGAGCCCTATACGGTTGCGCACATCATCGTTCAGTGCCAGTTGCTGTTCTTCTCCGCCCTTGCCTTTTGCTGGCTCAAACTCAGCAATCTCTACCCCCCGGAACTGCCGAGCACCAACATCGATGCTGAATGGACCTATCGCAGGTTGATGCCGGCAGTTATCGGGCGAATCGCCAGGGCTTTGTCCTGGGTCAACACGGGCGCCGTTGCCCGCGTGCAGCGGTGGCTTGAACGCATGCTGCTGCAAATCTACCGGCATCACGGGCCACACGGTATCCTGGCGCGCACCTGGCCCACCGGAAGTATGGCGATCTGGACGACAATACTGCTTGGCGCCTACCTGCTACTGTACTACGTGGCGACGTAAACAAATCTCCCAAGCCCAAAATGCTCCGCATTGCTTCATATGCGTTTCGAGTTGTTTGGCCCGAAAATTCAATCTAACCAATATATTTTCTGTCGAGTTCGGGTGAATAAACTGCAGGTTGTATATTTATTGCAGAATCTGCATGGCATATACATGATAGGGGTCGCCATGAGTTTGACGCATTTGGCATACTTCATAGAGAAGATTGCGAAGTTTCCCGCTAGATATACGAAAATAAGAATTAAATGCTCACTTGCGGATGTTCTGGTGAGTACAGCGTAATTGTTACTTGAAAAAGGAATTTGAATACGCCATGTTGGGGGCGTCATTATTCTTCGACTCGCATCCGATTGTAGGGCTGAAGTGTTGGAGATTTCGTGGGGCGGTGACAGGTATTTTTGGCCGCCTTTTTGTTTGTCTGCTTGACGACAATTCAGGCGCGTTCAAACAAAAAGCAAAACGGAACCTTTAATAACTCAGACATGCAAATGGAACAGATGGACAACGTCACAATGGACACGAAGACAGAATTGGTTGAACTCACAGCGGAGATTGTCGCGGCCTATGTCGGCAACAATGCTGTAACCGCGACCGATCTGCCGAACCTTATCAATGAAGTGCACAAGGCGCTTTCCACAGCCGTGAACGATGCTGGAAAACCGGAAGAACCGGAACTGAAGCCAGCTGTCGCAATTCGCCGCTCGGTCACGCCGGATTACATCATCTGCCTCGAGGACGGCAAAAAGTTCAAATCGTTGAAGCGTCATCTGCGCACACACTACGATTTGAGCCCTGAGGAATACCGTGAGAAGTGGGGCCTTGCCCGCGACTATCCCATGGTTGCGCCCAACTATGCGGCTGCGCGCTCGCAGCTTGCCAAGAAGATGGGCCTGGGTCAGAAAGGTCGCCGCCGGTCCAGTTAAGGCCTTCGAAACAACAGAATCGAGAAAGCCCGTCGCGCTTCGTGACGGGCTTTTTCGTGTCCGAGACGCCAGTTGGAGCGGCAATTGTGGCGGCGGATGACGTTGTGTTCATGTAAGCGCCGTGCGGCAATTCAGGCAAAAACTCTCTTGGGTTCAAACATTGTTAATCATTGCGCTTGCCACGATTCATCATTTTGATTCATAGTGTTACACAATGATTCGTTGCTCGGTGAAGAGGGGAGACCGAGGTGGGCGCTGCAATTTCGGAACTTGCTTTTCGTACTCAGCTTGTCGTTCCCGAGCAACGTGAGCTCTACGACTATTGGCTGGAGAAGGCCGGTGTGCGTGCAATGCCGAGCCGCCAGGACATAAATCCGGTCGATTTTCCCCGCCTGCTTCCGCAGATCAGCCTCATTGACGTGGACCAGGCCGCAAAGCGGTTTCGTGTTCGCCTCGCCGGGACCCGCCTGCGCGAAATCTACGACCGGGAAATCACCGGATGCTATCTCGATACGCTCGACTGGGGGGCGATGGCCGATTATTGGGTCTCGGCCTACGATCGCGTTGTCGAGGCGAGCAAGCCGGCACAGGGCATGGTGCGCGGGCCGCGCGAAAGCAAAGACCATCTTGTTCAGTTCTGGCTGCGCCTGCCTTTGGCGGACGATGGCGAAAAGGTCAATATGATCCTATGCTATGATGCCTTTGTCGCTTCTGCGGAGGTCGGTGAAGTATCGCCTCTCGCCAATCAACTCTTCATGCCGGCTCATTCAAGCCGCATGGAAATGTAGAGTCGGCCCAACCGCCTTTAAACGGTCCGGGTTTTGCAGCACGCCTGCTCTGGCGCAACGCTTGAAAAAACACTCCATCTGAACCCGGCCGCACCAGCCCTTCAGCACGTTCATTTTTATTCCTTTCATTTGTTTGCCCGGTCAGGTCTGCCGGGCACTTATCCCCCTGCAGTCCCGTTCGTTGTATCACCTTGAATAGGAGAAAAATCCCATATAGGTTTTCTATGGGAATTTACTCCAATCGCCGAAGCTTAGAAAGCATGCGGCACCAGGTGGATGAAACGGGTGTCCGGCAGCAGACGAAGCAGCTGCGGACCCGGGCGGGATTGGGAGGAACCATGAGTGTTTCCATGCAACGGGTTGAATATCCGGTCGGTAAGCGTGCCCGTATGGCCGGCCGGCCAATACATGTGCGGCTTCGCCTCGGTCGACCGGCGGCTGTTAGCGGAAAATGGCAAGGATGCGAAACAGCTGCGGCGTCATATCGCCTGGCCTGCCATCTGGGCGCGCGATCGCTGCGCCTGAACTGGGATGTTCTGCATGCCCGCAGCCGGAGCCGAGCGGTCGTGGCACTTTCGCGCCAGATATCCATGTATCTCGGTCACGTGTCCTGCGGGCACTCATATACAAACGCCGGAGCCTGGGTGGGGCGGGACCGGACCACCGCCGCGCACGCTTGCCAGCGCGTGGAGGCCTTACGTGACGAGCCCTGCTGGGACCTTGGTCTGGACTATCTCGATGCGGTGTTGCGGCGGTGGACCGGACAGGGAATGTCGTGCGTCAGTGCGGGTGCGATCGCTGGGAAACGGAAGCCCGCAGATGTTGAGTGAGCGTGAAATCGAACGTGAAGTTCGCGCGCTGACGGCGCATCTCTCGGTTGCCGGCCGCGTGTTGCGGCGCCAGATTACCGGCCGCAAGCGGCGGCGGGAATGGTGTGTCGTCTCTCACGGCACAAGGGAGCTGAAAAAGCACTACGGCGCCGGCGACGAACTGGTCGAAGTGATGCTCGATCGCGGGTGGCTTGAGGCCGGCGCTGACGGTGCATTGTTGCTGACTGAAATTGTGCCGCACGCGGATCCTGCCGGTCGAGCCAGGGAAACCGTCAAACCCGGCCGTTGTATCGGGTCACGGATGATCGATGGCGAAGATGGCAGGCGCCGCGCAGTTGCCGTCAACCATGCCGAAAGTCCGCTGTCGTGGATGCGCCGGCGACGGGGGCGTGACGGTAGGGCCTTGCTCGACTGGCAGCAATTTGAAGCAGGCGAACGTCTTCGCCGCGATTTCGAACAGGCCGGTCTTGGGCCAAAACTTACCAGCCAATGGGGCGAAGACCGGCCGGCGCGCTCCCGCCGCGCGCGCTATGCGGTCCGGCACGGCAGTGCCTCCGATGCGGCGCTCGATGCCCGGCAGAGATTTGCGGAAGCGCTGGAGACGGTCGGCCCGGAGCTTGCCGACATCCTGGTCAATGTCTGTTGCTTTCTGCACGGTATCGAGGAAGCCGAAAGCGCAAACGGCTGGCCGCGGCGATCCGCCAAGGTGGTTCTTCAACTGGCGCTGACCCGCCTGGCCAGGCACTACGGACTATCGCAGAATGCACGCCATTTATGAATTCATGACCTAAACTGCCGCGGACTGAGCCGCTGCCGCCTGCGCATCCCGGTTAATGCGATCGACCATGGAGCGCAATCCATTGGAGCGCTGTGGCGTCAAATTGTCTTCCAGCCCGATGCGACGCAATATCTCAAGCGCGTCGGTGGACAGGATGTCCTTTGCGGTTTGACCGGAAAACATAGAGAACAAAATCGCAATCAGACCGCGCACAATATGCGCGTCGCTGTCGCCCCTGAATGTCAGCGTCGGGTTATCGGAGACTGTCGTGTCGATATTCGTAACGAGCCACACTTGCGACACACAACCCTGGACTTTAGTTCCGGCATGGCGCTCATGTTCGTCAAGAGGTTCAAGGTCGCGGCCCAACTCAATGACGTAACGGTAACGATCCTCCCACTCGTCGAGGAGTTCGAAGTCGTCAATCAACTGATCTATCGTCGCCATGGGGGCTCCGGCCCAATTTTCAGAAAGCATGCAGGCCGAAGTGATAAAGCCCCTGTCCGCCTCACACAAGTGGGGAGCACCGCTGGGGCGTTAAAGTCTGTGTCCGAACAACGGAAGTGCTGGGAAAAGAGTGCACCACGGAGCGATGAAAGGGCAGGGGAAAACCGCTCCGTGGTGCGATGGCAGGCTGGTGGCCGCCATTGGTATCTGTTTGACACTGCGCTAGCCGTAGGGTGCCGGCCTTTCCCCTGCCAAAGGGTCGTCACAAGGCAGTGTCAGTCTTGAGTTCGTGGCTCAGTACGACTAAGCGCGCTGACTGGACGGACCGCTCCATTCGGGAATGAGGTCTTCCAGGCGGAGTGTGTTCTGAGACGAAGGCTGATCGCTCGCAGGCGCCTGCGCGGGTTGGTCGGCGCTGCCGGTATGCACCGGTTGAGAATTATCGCTGATCCGGTAGCGGCCTTCACTGGACAAGGCGGCTTCGGACCGAGCTGCTTCGGACTGGGCGGCGGCAGGCGCTTCGCCGGTATTTTCAGGCGTATCGCCAGCGGTCCAATCATAAAGAAGGTTCACGCCATACTTGGCCTTGCGCTGAAAAACCTGCCACGCGGCCGAGCCGGTGTCGCAAACCTCCGGCTGACGCGCGCACAGACCTGCAACATCGCCAATCGTTGACAGAGTGGCACTTACCGCTTCTGTAACGCTCACAGATGTGCTGGGTGCCGAAGTTGTCGATGCGTTTTCATTTGCGGGTTCTTCACCCGGCAAGAGGAAAACGATGACAGAAATCCAAAATAGAGTTCTGAAGATGTACATAGTGGTGCCCTTTCATTCGATGGCGCCACAGTACTGAATGTGTTTTTAGATCAAATGAAAAGAAGTGAGAAATATTGTAGCAAATTATAATATAAATAGAAAAACTAAAGTTATCTACTTATTATATTTAAATATAAATCAGATTTTGCTTAAATCAATTGATGTGTTGAATCAACATTTGTGCAAATTTTAATGATCCTCCCGTCGTATGTCTAAAACAGGGAGTTATCCGGGAAAAATAAACATAATCAGCTGGCCGTACGGCTGGGCTGCCTGCCCGAGCCGGCCCAAGGTGACCGGGACGCCGGTGGAGGTAAAGCGGCTGCGTTTGCGTTGAGCGCAGTAGATTGAAGCCCGGTACGATGCTTCCAAACCGCACAGACCGGTAACCGTTTGTACACCAATCTTGCAAGAACGCGCTCAGAACGACCCAAATATGCGTGAAACGCGCGATCAGCGACGCAGGGTTTAAATGTCTTTAAGAGCGATGCGCGATCATCGGTTCAAACAGGGACGGTATGCCGTGGCATGCTGTTGTGGGGATGATCAAACGGACGTACAGGTGGCCGCTCCGGCGCCATCTCGACAATTTTGTGCACGAAAGCGCTCGCGGCGATGAACTCACGTCCGCGCGCCACCGCTCATTCCTGATCTCTCATACCATTGGAGCAGGACTTGCCGCGGCGGGTATGCTCGCATACGGAATGCTCAGCCCCGATCCCTCGCCGATTGCGCTGGCAGCCCTTGCGTGGATGATCCTGCCGGTTTTCGCTGCGGTCTTGTTGTGGCGTACCGGACGGCTTGCCGCCGCACATTTTGTTTCAGCGGCGTTGTTTGCATCGCTTGTCGGCGGTGTTGCAGCGGCAACCGGTGGCATCTACTCGTTTGCCCTGTTCTGGCTGCTTGCGGTGCCGGTCGAAGCAGCGATGTCCGGTTCGCGCAAAGTTGTCATCGCGGCACTCAACGTGTGTGCACTGGTCGTGGCCGCGCTCGCGCTTGCCGGGGAATTCTCTTCCCTGCCGGTTTGGCACGGGGAGGCGGAACGCTCGCTTTATTATCTTGTCCTCGGGCTCGGTGGCGCGCTCGTCTATGTCGGTATGCTGGCGGCGACGATCGAATACCACTATGGGAAATCCACAGCCGTCGTACAGGACAAGACGGAAAGCTACCGGTTGCTGGCGGAAAACGCGACGGACATGATTACCCGTCATGGGCCCAACGGAGAGGTTCAGTTCGTCTCCGGCGCCTTTGACAGGCTTGTCCATTGCGATTCGAACGAATTGCTCGGAACCGGTTTGATGGATCTCGTCCACGAAGACGACCGTCATGTTTACGTCACCGCGTTTGTGAAGGCTGCCGACACCGGCGGATCCGCGAGCGCGGAGTTCAGACTGTCTGTGGACCAGTCGGGCTCTGCCGGGCCGGAGAACTATCGCTGGGTGGAGTTGAACTGCCGCCCCTTCGTTGACCCCCAACAGGCTGGAAAGGCCTGCCAGATTGTTGCCGTTACGCGTGACATATCGGGCCGCAAAAAGCGGCAGGAAGAGCTTCGCGCCGCGCGCGATGCCTCCGAGGCCGCAAATCATGCGAAAACACATTTTCTTGCAAACATGAGCCATGAACTGCGCACGCCGCTGAATTCCATTATCGGCTTTGCCGAGGTGCTTGGCAACGATCCGGGCGAAGGCCGCGGCAGAGAAATCCGCGAAGAGTATGCCAGTCACATCAGGCAAAGCGGTGCCCACCTGCTGGGAGTGGTCAACGATCTTCTCGACATGTCACGGATTGAAGCGGGGCGGATCGCGATCGACGCAGAGGCGATTGACCTGGGCGAAGTTGTCCGCTTCTGCGAGCATGCGTTGTCTGGAACCGCGAAAAAGCGAGGCGTGACGATCTCGCTGGATGTGCCGGTTGATGGCGGTATCGTCATGGCGGACCGCAAGGCGTGCACTCAAATCATTCTGAACCTCCTCTCCAACGCCATTAAGTTCAGCGAGTCGGGAAGTGTCGTTACCGTAAAGGCGGCCAGCGATCAGGAGAGCTGTGTCATCGCCGTCTCGGACAAAGGCGCGGGCATGCCCGCTGAATTGGTCGCCAGGGCCGGCCAGATCTTCACGCAGGGCGACAATGCCTACAGCCGGCGCCACGAGGGTGCCGGACTGGGGCTGGCAATCGTTCGTGGTCTTGTAGAGATGCACGGCGGTGAGCTGGACATCGACAGCGCGCTCGGCGAGGGGACTTGTGTGACAGTAAGGTTGCCCTGTAAGCGAGCTGACATTGCGCACGCCGAAATCGCCGAGCCAAGCGACGTCGAGCGGGAATTGGCCGACGATCCTGTCTGAAAAAAATTGAAAACCAGAAGCAAAACAATGCCAAAGGGTGTCAAACATGGGTAGAAAAGTGGAAAATTCAGTTATCGTTTCGGGCAAGGGGCCGATCGTCAGCGTTGCTCTCGGCCTCTGCTTCAGTGTCGCAATTGCCTATAATGCACTCGGCCGCCAGCAGGTGCGCCACCCCGCGCCCATACCCGCGTTCTGGATCGAGCAGACCCTGAACGACACCACGCCGGGCGATGCGGTTGGGGATTTGCTCTCCTCGGTGGACCGTCAGTCCCTGCCCGCGGCTCCCGGACCGTCCGGTGAAACCTTCGATCTTGTTTCGCGTATCCAGCGAGAGCTGTCTGAACTGGGCCACTACAAGGGCACAATCGACGGCCTGGTGGGTCCTCAGACGCGTGCCGCAATCGTGGAGTATCAGCGGGCGAACCGGCTCACTGCCAATGGCGGCGCAACCCCGCAACTGCTGGAGCACATTCAGTACAACCGGCAGATCCGCGATGCGCTGAGCACAAGCTCGACCTCGGCGGTTGAAGCTGATGCCGACCTCATGAAGCTTATCCAAACTGGCCTTTCAGAGCTTGGCTACCGCCCAGGACCGGTTGACGGCTCGCTGGGCGAGCAGACACGTCAGGCCATCCGGCGATTTGAAAGCGACCGCCGCATGACTGTTACCGGAGCGCCAACCCGTGATCTCGTGCGTGAACTGCAAAATGTCAGCGGATTGTCAAGTCTTGGCGCAAGCGCCGGTTGATCGGCCGCATCCAAGGTCCGTTGCATGCGACGGAACAAACGCCCGGTCGTTGACCCGCCCGAACCGGAAAGGTGGAGCCGCGACGGGTCTGCCGCTATCGCCGCGCCAGCTCGATGAACTGCATGTGCTGACCCGGAAGGGACTTTACCTTGCAGACTTAATATGAAGGGGAATTGGTCTATGCGGTGGCCGTCGCGTCTTCCGATTGCTGGCGGACTTTCCAGAAACGCATGACGCGTTGCGCAGTTTCGGGGGTCACCTGCTGGTAAAGCGCGATCATCCGGCACGACTGTTCGATCGAGCGTTCAGATTCCGGCCAGATGTTGTTGATGGTCGCTGAATAGGTGCTCTGCTCAAATCCGCAGGCTTTGCAGATAATCGCAAGTCCCTCACCGGAACGGTCGAGAATTGCCCTCTTTGCGGTCGCCATATCAATATCGGCAAGCCGCGCCAGCGCGCATATGTATTCAGGAACCATTTTCTGCCGCGCCAGTTCGCACAGCTTCGCTTCATTGAGATCTCCGCTCCGCATGAGCTGGTCGATCAGAAACTCCGGCTTGCTGCGAACATCCTTATTGGCATTGGCCCGTTCTTCGATGCTCGTTTCGACGTCTGAGATTATTTCCTTGAGTTTGTCGGAATTGACGTGATTCGTTTGCTCAAGAATCTCGTTTTTCAAACTCTCGGAAACGTAGGAGAGCATCTCCTTCATCATGTCCGCCGGCAGGTCAGGCCGGTCGATCAGAGGTTTGTGAAGGAGTTCGCTGCCCTCCGCGCGCGCCACAACCTTGCCCATCGTCGCTTCGCCGATTTTTGCGTTCTGGTTTTTCACCAGGCCATGCACAACGCGGTCATCGCCTTTGTCGACCAGAACATCGGAGAGCTTCTCGCTGATATGGGGGCGTTTGGTGATTGCAAACAGGTGCTCCTGGCTCTTGCTTGCCGCAATCTCGATGAGATCGTCTTCGCCGAGCACAGGGCTTTGCGCGAGCACGGGTTGTGCCACCTGAATTTCATCATTCGCCAACTGGCGGACCAATTCGGGCGGCGCGGCGGCTTCGCTTGCAAGACGGTTCGCGAGTTCGACACGGACCTCGCTTTCAAGATCGTAGGCGACTTTGCCCATGATTTCGCCAAAATACTGGGACTCCGTCGCGTTCAGATTCTCCGGCTCGGTGAGAAACACATCGGTGATCTCGCGCAGCAGCTCACGGCGGCGATCGCTGGACTTCTCTCCAGCAAGGTCGACCAACTGCTCCAGTCGGGTACGGTTGTCGGGCATTCGGGGTCCCCCAGTTACTCGAGCTTTCTGCTCTAATTTGCAGCGCACTATGCCCTAAAATAGTAAAGACGCCGTTTGCACAACCTCGCTAAATCGCTCTATCGCCCCTTAGATGTTTGTTAACCATGATCCGGCTCTAATGGGAGTGCGGCGAAGAGAGATTGTGGACTCAAATGCCGCTTACCCTCGGCGTTTTGTTGCGAGGGAGGGTGTGAGGATGGCTGAAATTGTCGAACTACAAGCCTTTGAGAACCAACGGCCGCGCCGTCGCAATGTCGTTGGAACCGCGGAGGTCGTTATATTTCCCGGTGTGCGCATCGAGCGCACGGGCATAAACCTCGCCGACCGCTTGATGCGACCTAAAAGGGCAATGCTGAATACCCGTGCACGCAACAGACGATCCACGCTTGATGAATAGAGCTGCGCCGGATCGTTGCGGATCCCTCCTGCCATTGAGCGCCCGGTCTTAAACCAGTTTGTAATGCGTCTCGTGTGACCCCGGTATTCCTGTTTAGGAGACTGTCTCCTTGTCGCTCACGCCAGGTGTTTGTGCACAATCTGCGCGTCGGATCCCCGCGATCACCGGCGCCGTTATTGTTGTGCTGTTGCTTTCGGCATGCCGGACAACCGGTGACTTTGGACGCCGAGAACCCTCGTTTCTGCACGACACGGTAGTCCCCGCGACGCGCGAAATTATCACCGGCGCGACAGGCCTGGCGCACTCAAACTACGAACTCACGCATGACGAGGAACGGTTGCGTGCCTACAGCGAAACGCTTTTCTCGTCAGAAGCGTGGTCACTGGAACGTGCTGCAGATGAGGCCGGAGCGAACCTGGGTCTCGATGAGCGCGACTACCAGCGTGAGCGCCGCGTGGAGCACGCCAGCGGCGCGGCAGCACTTGATCCCGACCGGGATGTGCGGCGGCCTGAACTGATCCTTGCAAGCATCGATTTCGACCTTGACGTGATCGCTTCCTTCGAAGGAGCCGCGATCCGCGTTTATGAGGCCGACATGGACCGCCTGGCCGCTTTGCGTGAAAACGGTGATGTTCCCGCGCGCGACGTCGTCAACACAACCGATCGCGCCAAGGAAAATCGGGGCATAGTCGAAGAAACGATCCTCACCCTGCACAACCGCATCGATGACTACGAAATCGAAACACGTCGAACAGTTCTGCGCCACCCCGAGGCATCGCAGATCGCTCTACACAATGCGATTGGCCGGCTCGCCGCACGGGTCGACAAGCTCGAAACCCGCATTCGGGCGGTTTCGGATCCTGAGGGTGTTCCGCACAATCTTGATCTCGCCGGTTAAACGGCTCAGGTACCGGAACCTGCCGAGAGTCCCGGCACGGCGTCAGCTTGCAGGTGCGCCTTCCTGCGGTACGGTTTCAGAAGCCGGCGGAGCCGAGTAGGGCGCGCAGCTTGAGGTCGCGATCTGGGCTTCCGCCGCCGGCCGAACACTGGCCTCACCCGCAAACGCGCGCACCAGAACGAGCCCGGTGTCGCTGGGTGTGCCAACGACGATAGCATCGATTGTCCGCGCTCCCGTCTCGTCGGCGGTTGTGTACCGCCGGAGTTCGGCGTCCTGCACGATCAGCAACCGTACGTTCGGAACGCCCGCCTGCATGTCGTTCAATGTGTAGATGTTCTCCGCCGTTTCGGTGTAGACGCTGACCGACCAGTAGTTTTGCGGCACCGGCGTTTGCACCAGCAAAGGGCCTGAACTCACGTCGAACTTGCAGTAGGCGTAGACGAGATCGGGGTTCGGTTCCGTGAGCAGAGGTGAGCCCGAACTCGTGCGGCGGAACGAATGCAGCGTGTTAATATCGCCTGACGCGGCGAGTTGGGCCATCTTCTGTCCGGTATCAACTCCTGGAACGAAAATCACCACAAACAGGTGGACAACCAGCGCAAGCAGGGTGGTTGCGATCAACCAGTAGAGCGCCGACTTCATGCGCAGGTCACCTTGGTAATCTTGGGCAGCACAGCCTGATCCAGATTGGCGCGAAATTCCGTATCCGGATTGTAGAGCGACAGCGCCAGATAGAATTTGCCGCTTTGTCCAAGCGGCAGCCAGTTGCCGGGCCGTGCCGTGCGCGCCAGCCTTATCTGAAACGAGCCCTGGCCGTGAAACACCATGTTTCCTGAGTTGAACGAATGGCGCCCCGCCGCGTTGTCGATGAGATCGCGGTCCGATTTGTAGACGACAAGGTTCCACCATCGGCTGCGAAAGGCCCGGCCTTCTATCAGATACTCGCAGTCCTGATCCAGCTGATCGCCGCCATCATCGGTTTCGGCCCGGAAGCTTGCAGCCTCAAAGATGGTGAGTGGCAGATGGCCGGTAGCGGCAAAGTGAGCGCGTGTGTAAGGATCCGCGTCAGGCAGTCCGGCAGCCGGCCACGTCACCCAGGCGCCGTTACGCACCGACACCTGCGTGAGTCCTTTTTCCATGCTGTAGTCGGCCGTCCAGTAGCCGACACCGATGCCGACCACCAGAAATGCGATGATGCGAAGCAGAGATCTCACCGCAGCGTTTCCGCGCTTTGTCCGTAGTTATTGCGGCGTGTGTTCCGTCGAGTGTTCTGGCGGTTGTTGTTGCGCCGGGTGGTGCGCCGGTTCGAGTTGAACGTCGGCTGCTGGAAGGTCGTTTCGCGGCTGCGTGACTCGCGGAACACGGAGAACATGTTCTGAAATGCCCGCGCCACCGCATCGCGGCGATTGCTGCCGCCGGGTTGCTCTTCGGTCCACTCGCCCTCGCGAGCCACCAGGAATCCGTCTTCGTCGTAGATCGGATATTCTCCCACGGGCAGTTCCTCAAACCGGGCCTCGACGTCGGAGAGTTCCGGATCGATGTATGCGGCGTAGCGCCCTTCCAGAGGCACTCCCGGCAAGGGTTCTGCAACCTTGGTTTCAAGCGCCTTGACCATGTATTTGTGCCACGTCATTGCCGGCAGATTACCGCCTGTAACGCGCCGCATCGGGCGGAAATTGTCGTTGCCGTACCAGACGCCCGTGACGTAATGGGCGGTGTAGCCGACAAACCAGGCGTCACGGTAACTTGAGGTCGTGCCTGTCTTGCCGGCCTGCGGCGTGAATCCCAACTGGGCGCGCCGGCCGGTACCGCTGAGGACAACCTGGTTCAGCATGAAGTTGAGATCGCGAATGAGTTCCGGATCGACGACCTGGCGCGGCCGCGGCGCATTTTGCTCGCGGCTGTAGAGCACTTCGCCATTCGGCCGCGCGATTTCCAGCACGGCGTAGGGCTTCGTCAGAAGACCGCCGGCGGCGAACGTGGCATAGGCGCCGGTAAGATCCATTACCGTCACCTCATTGGTGCCCAGAGGCATAGATGCATTGGCGCGAAGATCCGCTTCCAGTCCGACCTGATGCGCCACATCGATGACACGCCGGATGCCGACCCGATGACCCAATTGCACGGCAATGGTGTTGATCGACTTCATGAGCGCCGTTGCCATCGTCATGCGGCCGCGATAACCACCGGAATAGTTGCGCGGCGACCAGTTGCCGATATGCACCGGCCGGTCAACCACCATTGTGTTCGGCGTCATTCCGGCAGCGAGTGCCGACAGATAGACAAACGGTTTGAACGCGGAGCCCGGTTGGCGCCGCGCATCGGTCGCCCGGTTGAACTGGCTCTGCTCGTAGTCGCGGCCGCCGACAATGGCTCGCACCGCGCCGGTCGGTTCCATCGACACCAGCGCTGCTTCCGTCGCCCGATATCGCTCGGCGTTTTCATCGAGCATCGAATTGATGACGTTTTGACCGTGGCGCTGCAGATCCAGGTCTATCGTCGTCCTCACCTCCACCACATACTCATTGGAAAGGCGCTGTTCCTCGAGCGTCTGCAGGGTCTGTTCATAGGCCCAGTCGAGGAAGTAGTTGGGGCTGTAGTAATCATCGTTGCCGGCATAGACGGCAGGCTCGCGGCGCGCCGCGAAGAGCTGGCCCTGGGAGATGAAACCGCTGTCGAGCATGCGGTAGAGCACCACATTCGCGCGTTGCATCGATGCTTCCGGGTTGACGTGCGGGGCGTAGCTGCTCGGTGCCTTGAAAAGACCCGCGAGAACGGCCGCTTCCGGAAGGTTCACATCGCGCACGGATTTGCCGAAGTAAAACTGCGCCGCCGCTTCAAGCCCGTAAGTGCCCGCCCCGAGATAAGAGCGGTCGAGATAGAGCTTGAGGATCTCGTCCTTGGTCAGCCGCCATTCGATCCACAGCGCGAAGAACGCCTCGTGCATCTTGCGGCGCAAGGTGCGTTCCGGTGTCAGGAACAGGTTTTTGGCAAGCTGCTGAGTGATGGTTGAGCCGCCCTGCACGACGTCGTTGGCGCGCAAATTTTCAACCATGGCGCGGGCGGTGCCGAGGAAGTCGAGCCCGAAATGCTCGAAGAAGCGCTGGTCTTCCGTCGCCAGCACCGCGGAGATCATATTCTGCGGCAGTTCATCAAGCGGGATCGCGTCATCCTGCCAGATGCCGCGCCGGCCGATTATGGTGCCGGTGGAATCGGTGAACGTCACGGAATGCTGCCGGCCGCGGTTCCAGATATCGTCGTCTTCCCACACCGGCGGCAGGGCGATATAGACGAGGCCTAATGCGAACATCAGGCCGAACGTGGCGCCGTCGGAGAACAGATCGAGCAAGATCCGCTTCGGTCCGCGCACCCGCCACCGGCCGATGAACGCGGCATAGGCGCTGTAGGCGCGGCACAACCAGTCATAGGCCGAATAGACACCGGCATTGATCCGGCAATCCAGATCGTAGAGAAACTGGGAGAAACGGCCTTTTGGGGTCAGGTTCGACACGCGGGTTCGTTCCAGTTCGGCACACGCAGATGAGGTTCTTTGACGATAACCTTGCCTAAGCAACTTTCATACCGTCAGACATTAAGCCACCACCATGGCCGAATCTTGACGTTATGCGTCGGAAATCTGTTTAGATATAACCCGATACGCGGGTGATCGGCCACTGGATTTGCGAAATTGCAGTGCACAAAATCTTGATACGGAATACGCGCCGGCGCGAGCGCGTGGCGAGGGGACGCCGTGACGCCTGAATTCTGGAAGAAAAAGCCGCTTGAGGCGCTCAGCGACGAAGAGTGGGAGGCCCTATGCGATGGCTGCGGGCGGTGTTGTCTGGTGAAGCTGGAAGATGTGGATACCGGCGATTTGGCTCATACAGACGTTGCGTGCGAGCTGTTCAACGAAAAGACATGCCGTTGTTCCGACTATGAAAATCGCCTTGACCGCGTACCGGATTGCCTGCAGTTGACGCCAGCGCGGGCGGCGGACCTCGACTGGCTTCCGCCCACCTGCGCCTACAGGCTGCTGGCGCATGGCGAGGATCTTCGCTGGTGGCACCCGCTTGTCTCGGGCACTTTCGACACCGTGGCGGAGGCCGGCGTGTCCGTTGCGGGCCGCATCGTCGCGGAAACCGACATTCATGAAGACGGCCTTGAAGAGCGCTGCGTTGCGTGGCCGGCTGAGGTCCCTCCAGACGCCTGATCGGGGACGCCTGACTGCGGACGCCTGTTGGTGGCCTGAAATTGTCGAATGGTTCTGCCTAAATGCTGCCAGAATCTAGGACTAAATTCTTTCTAAGATAAAATTCCTAACAATTTGAGTGAACTTATCCCCACTTGAATTGACGGGCGCAATACTTGGCTCCGCCAAGCGCCGGCACATCGCCGGAACTCTGTCGCCGCGCGCCACCCGGGCGCACTGCGCAGGAGGCGAAGCCCTGTTTTGCACGTTAAAAGGGCAAAAACAAGACCGCACAACAAAGGAAGCGACCATGATCCCCTGCCTTGTTTACGAACCGCACTGCGAGCCTGTCGAATTTGAAGACGCGGGCGTCACGTTGGAGGTCAAGAACCCGAAGGCCTATTATCCGCTGACCGCCATGCTTGTCGCGGCGCGCTCGCTTATCGAATTCGAGTGCGGCCATGCGATGATCACGCAAGGCTGGTCCGTCTGTGTTGACAGCTGGCCCGAGAGCGGCCGTTTCATGCTGCCGCCGCCACTTGCCCCGGTCCAGGGGTTCAACGGTGTGTGGCTGCTCGATGGCGATGTCTGGCGTGACGCCGAGATATCCGACGCCGATCTGCATGATACCGGGCATGGTCTTTCGATTTCCTTCGAAAGCGATGCGCTGCGTCAGGCGTGCGCTCTTGCAAACACGCCATTGCAGATTGACCTGACGGTTGGCTATGGCGACCATCCAGAAGATGTGCCGGAACCGCTCCGGCTCGCCGTTGGCAAGCTGATCGCCCACTGACGACAGCCCTGACAGCGCAGGCGGAAATCTCCGTAGCGAATGCACAGGCCCGTGTCGGCATGCTCAAGACGACGGCGGGGGCCTTCCTGCTGATCCTGATTGTGGGTCCTCCAGCGGCCTATATGGGCTCTGTCTACGGTGTCACGCTTCTGGAAACCTACACCGGTATCCGGCTTGAAGTGCTCTCCCTGCCGCCGCGCTTTGAGAAATACGCGGTCGATATCATCCAGGTGTTTATCGGCGGCGGGTCGGTTGTTGTGGCGGCGGGAACGGCGGCGCGGCAGTGGTTCCGGCGGTGAAGTGATCGATGTTGAGGCAGGTCGTGCCATGCCATTGCGGATTGTGTGTTTGTCCGGGTCCGGCTAGCGTAGGCGCTGAATTGTCGATGCTCGGGCACTGCGTACTTCTTGAAAGTTGACAACCAGGGATTTGCGAAGTTGAAACATTCCGATCGCAAGGCAATTACAATTGAAAAGCGAAGCGGCGCACTTTTCCGAAACCAGAAAAAGACCGCAGGTGGCGTAATCTTCGCTTTGATCGTCGCTGCGTTTTTGGTCGGCGCGTTGCTTGCGCTAGCGGTGAAAAGCTTGTGGCAGTCCGAGCAAGGACATGAAGTGCAATCGGAATATCCAGGCAGGCCTAACGCACTCGGTCAGGCATCCGCCGGAGCGCCGAAACCGTTTATGCCGAGTACGGAGGAGCCCGGGTGATCGTTTCGGAAGCCGTGATGTCCAGGTTCAGTTGCCGCAGCTTTCTGACGACGAAGGTGCCCCAAGCGGTCATCCATGAAATCCTGGATGTGAGCAGGCGTGCGCCATCGGGGGGCAATTTGCAGCCCTGGCACGTTTACGTGCTGCAAGACGATGTCCTGGCCCAACTCATCGCGAAGGTACGCGAAGGACGTGTCAATTCACCTCGAGGAGAGGGGACTGAGTACTGCATTTATCCGACCGATCTGAAGGATCCCTATGATTCGCGCCGGGATAAGTGTGGCGAGGATCTTTACGCGACCATCGGCGTGAAACGTTCCAACACGCGCGGGAGGGTCAGGCAATTTCGGCGCAATTTTGAAATGTTCGGCGCCACCACGGGCCTTTTTGTCTATATCGACCGTACCCTGGGTCCGCCTCAGTGGGCGGATGTCGGCATGTTTCTCCAGACAATAATGCTTGTAGCCCGCGAACAAGGATTGCACACATGCCCGCAAGAAGCCTGGGCAACTTGGCATAAGACAGTAGGGGAGCATTTGGCCGCGCCGGAACATTTGATGCTATTTTGCGGCATCGCGCTGGGGTACGTGGATCCGGACGCGCCAATTAATACGCTGGTGACGGAGCGTGCTGATATGGATGACTTTGTAACATGGGTCGGCAAAAGTAGACGACCTTGATACGCTGATCAGTCGGATGCAGGAATTCCAACGAACGTCCTTTGGCCTCTGGGTTCATCGCGCATTCATGTTGATTAGCGTACTGTCACCGCGAATAGGAACGCGATGATACGAATCTTTTACATATGTCTTCTCTGTGCGACGGTTCTCAGTGCCGGTGCCGCGACCCATGGTGTCGAGGCGGCCGCTGAGCGGGAGGTGCCCAACGCGTCGGCAGATGCAGCACAGCTCTTGCCTACTAATGGTGGAAATGGCGTTGTCGTGGCGAGCGGGATATCTGCTTCTACAGCTGCCCAGATCGCACGCAGCAGCGTTGGCGGCACTGTGCTCAGCGTCAATCGCCGAGGCAACAGATTTCAGGTGAAAATTCAAAAACCTGGCAAGATTGTAAAAGTACTCATTGATGCGGCGACCGGCGGTATTATCGGAATTGTCGGGCAGTAAGCGGAAACAAATCACTTCAAAGCAGATCGAATGAGACTTCTGGTAGTTGAGGACGACCCCGACTTGAACCGTCAACTCGTTACCGCGTTGACGGAGGCAGGATATGTGGTGGATACCGCATTGGATGGTGAGGAAGGTCATTTTCTTGGCGATACGGAGCCGTACGATGCGGTGATCCTTGATCTGGGGCTGCCCGTAAAGGATGGTGTGAGTGTACTGGAAGACTGGCGCCGCAACGAGCGTTCCATGCCTGTGCTGATCCTAACCGCCCGGGACCGGTGGAGCGATAAAGTTGCCGGCTTTGATGCCGGGGCGGACGACTATGTGGCCAAACCTTTTCACATGGAAGAAGTTCTGGCCCGGGTCAGGGCTCTGTTGCGCCGCTCTGCCGGCCATTCAACCAGCGAACTTGAATGCGGCCCGATAATGATCGATACGAAGGGCGCCCGAGTCACCGTGGATGGCAATGCCATCAAACTTACCTCCCTGGAGTATCGCCTGCTGTCTTACCTGATGCATCACAAGGGGCGGGTCATTTCCCGAACCGAGCTGGTGGAGCACCTTTACGATCAGGATTTTGACCGAGACTCAAACACCATCGAAGTTTTTGTCGGACGAGTGAGAAAAAAGCTCGGCACGCCTCTTATCCAAACGGTGCGAGGGCTAGGATACTGCCTCGCCGAGCCGGATGATGCGCAGTAATTCTCTCGCCTTCCGTTTGATCGCATCTTCCGCGGTCTGGAGCATTGTGATTCTCGCAATAACCGGCTTTGTTCTGACGTCGCTGTTCCGGGCATCCGTTGAAAAGTCGTTCGACGAACGTTTGGAAGATAATCTCAACGCGCTTCTTGCCAGTATTGAATTCAATGAGAACGGACAACTTTTCGAAACGGTTGTTTTGGCGGATCCGAAGTACCAGAGACCGTTTCAAGGTTGGTATTGGCAGGTGAGGTCGGTTGCTCCGGGTACGGAATCGCGGCTTACATCATTTGCCTCATTGCTGGAAAAATCTCTGGACATCCCCGAGCATCCAGTGCGTGACGTGCAAACCGGTTCGCCCGTGCAATTTTATTTGACCGGCCCATACGGGAAGAGCCTGCGCGTCATCGAAGGCAAGTTTACGCTACCCGGCTCGACCGAACTTCTGTCATTTGCTGTGTCCGGCAACGCCGACGCTCTCGAAGCGGAAATTCAGAATTTTCGCCAGACGGTGATTATTGCGCTTTCGGTGCTGGCGATCGGATTGTTGCTTGCGACTTTTCTGCAGGTCAAGTTCGGACTGATCCCACTCAGAAAACTGCAGCAGGGCCTTGTTTCGGTGCGGACCGGCCGTGAAGAGCGCCTTGAGGAGACGTATCCGGACGAAATTCAGCCCGTTGCCGCAGAACTCAACGCCCTGCTCAAGGCAAATCAGGACATTGTCGAGCGGGCAAGAACGCAGGTTGGCAATCTGGCTCACGCCTTGAAGACGCCACTCAGCGTCATCACGAATGAGGCGACGAACAGCGACGGGCGGTTTTCGGTGAAAGTGCGTGAGCAGGCCGAGGTAATGCGAGATCAGATTGGTCTTTATCTCGACAGAGCGCAGCGCGCGGCGAGGGCTCATGCGTTGGGATCTCTAACCGAGGTTCGCCCGGTTCTTGACGCGCTTGTTCGCACCCTGCAGCGTATCAACCACGAAAAAGCAATCACAGTCGATTTGCGGTGCAGTCCCGCAATGCTGTTTCGGGGGGAACGGCAGGATTTCGAAGAAATGATCGGCAACCTATTGGACAATGCGTTCAAGTGGGCCGAGACATGGGTACGCATCGAGGTCTATTTCGAAAAGGCCGCAGGTACATCGTTGGATGGTGGGCGGCTCCTCATCGTGGTGGAAGACGACGGGCCGGGGCTGCCACCAGATCGAAGGCGGGAAGCTCTGGAACGGGGGCGGCGGCTTGATGAAACAAAACCAGGGTCAGGTCTCGGCCTGTCAATCGTTTCCGAAACAGCTGCAATGTACAGTGGTGCCATCGACCTCAACTCGTCGGATCGGGGTGGATTAAGAATCCAATTGTCATTTCCCTCGATGGGTGCCCAAACAACATCCGCCACTGATCAATAGGCATGCTGAATACCCGATTGACGCACAGAAATGGTCAAGCTATATCCAAAGTGAGGCCGTGATTTCTGTTTCTGATATTTGTACGTGATGCCGTACTTTGATTTGCCTAGGACGTAAACGGCATCGAAATGCAAACAAATTATAATTTGTTGATGTATGCTTCAGGCGGGAAGCTCGTATGACTGAGTAGAAGTCGTGCGATGATGGTTAGATAAGGTGCCGTCTGCCTATTTGCCCCCGGTCGCGGGCGTGCACTTTATCGGGGTGGGTCCTTCGGGGCCCACCTTTTTTTGTGCGCCCGAGCAATCTCGCCGTTTTGCTCACGTCTAACACCAAAGACAGTAATTTCGCCCCGTTTCATGGGCAGTCCGGCTCGCCCGAAGTGGTGCAGGAGACACAGTTCTCAACACAATGTTAAGCTTAAAGGAAGAGGATCAACCTATAGTCATGAGTTCGTCGTGAATGCGATGGCAACTGGTGGGGATCGAGCAATGAATCTGAGTCAGCTCAAGACTGACCAGCTGGAAGCGTATCTTGCCTCTTTAACCCCGAAGGCGGCGGCATTCCTCGTTAGAGAGGTGGAGCGTGATCGGTTGCGCGGCGGTAACGCCTTTCCGCATGACTTCATTCTTGCGCACGCCCGGCGCCTGCTGCAAAGCGCGGATGAGGATATTTGGCGTCCGGCTACGCCCTTGCGCGTGTTTTGTCTGCCCTTTGAAGATCTCCTGTGTGATCATTCAACGGAAACCAAACAACAGGGGCGCATTAGGCGTGCTTCGATCGATCCTATCTGGAAATGGCTGAAGTACTCAGTTGCAGCCGAAGTCGTTGGCAGGCTTGAAACGGAGTACGATAGCTGCGCCGCCGATATAGACGACAACACAATCGCGGAGCGTAACGTTCAGACATACCGGCAGCTGTCAGTGGCGATCAGTAGCGCGCTAGAGGGCATTGAGCCCGCGACCAAACCGTACTTTAAGCTCGCCAACCAACTTGGCGGTGACGTCGTGCTGGAAGATGCCCGTGAAATGGCAGCATGTTTTGCGGTGGCGCCGGTACTGCTGAATCTGCGGGCGAGACTGCCGTTACAAGTTCGTGAGATACTGCCAGACGATCTTCCGCTTTATGCGGACATCTGCAAAAACCTTGCCGCAAACTCCCCCGATCAGGGCTACTTACTGGGCCTTACGATTTATCGGCGTGTGACACATGTGTCCGACGCCATAAGGGTCGTGCGGGAAATTGTTGGATCCGATCGTGCCGACATAATTCAGTCTCATCCGATGGGAGTGGTCGGTGCCGTGGTGCTCCATGATCTCGAAACAGCCGGAAACCTGGCCGCAAATGCAATTCGGTCGCGTCATTCGCACAACGAGGTCATCGTCCACCTGTCCAGTTTCAATACGCTGTCAAGCGGGATGTCAGATGCGCTGGATATCGAGCGGACGTCGGAATGGGGGCGTCGCGTCGCCGATACCAGGACGAAGCTGTCCGAAGTGATCAAGGAAGAAATTGCGGCGATACCCCGTATCGTGAAAGCCGCACTTTATCCAAAGCGAGGGAGTGGCTCCGGTACGCGTCAGGATGCGTTTTCCGTACCGCCCGACGCGGTTGACGTCGCCGAAGCAGCTTTTCTGGTTCAACTGCTTGTGGATCTGCGTCTCTATCTCGATCAACTTGCCATCAATGCCGTCTATACGGGCATCAAGGCTGAAGTCGAACAGTATGTTGAGGCAATCGGTGAGAGGCTGCTGCGCGAACTGAGCAACGACGCCAAATCATCGGCCCGTAATGTATTCAAATATCTGGAGGCGGCCGGCAGTATGGTGACGATGTTGTTTGGCGCCGAAACCAGCAGTCTATTGATCAGACGCGGTCGGTCTGCAATGAAGTCGGGCGTGTCGCCCGAAGAAGCTCAGGAAGCGTGAGTTTTATCTAAGTCCCGCTCGATGTTGGGGATGCCGCGCTCCCGATAGGGCGTTCGCGAATAGAATGCACGATAGCACTTTGAAAAGTGCGACGGTGAAGAAAAGCCGCACGCAAGCGCCACATTGATAACAGACATATTTGTCTGCAGCAGCAATGACCGGGCCTTTTTCAGTCGCAGTTCCAGATAATACCGCTTCGGAGATCGATCCAGATATCGCCGGAACAACCGTTCCAATTGCCGCGTCGACAGCCCTGCCTGACGGGCAAGGATACTTGGACTTAAAGGCTCTTCCAGATTCACTTCCATTTGTTCGATGATTCCCACCAATTTAGGATGACGCGCTCCTATTCTGGCGGGCAACGACATTCTTTGATGTTCGCTGTGATGGCGGATCGGAGAATGAAGCACCTGTTCTGCAACGTCGGCTGCAAGTTCCGGTCCGTGTTGCGCGGCAATCAGGGCAAGCATCATATCAATGGATGCCGTACCGCCAGCACACGTGAAGCGATCTTTGTCGATCTCAAATAAGTTGCCGGTCACGCGAACCTCAGGAAAATCTTCTGTAAAGGCAGGCAGGTTTTCCCAATGGATTGTGCAGGTATAACCGTCAAGTAGATTTGCACTGGCCAGAATGTGTGTCGCGGTGCACAGCGCACCAATTTCGCAGCCACGACGGGCGGCCTTCCGTAGAAAGTTGACGAGCGGCTTTGACGCGTAATTCTGAACATTGAGGCCGCTGCTCACGATCATGCTCGCGCGGTCGTCCGCCTCATTTAGCGGCCCATCGCAGGCTATGACGAAACCATTGGATGCGGCGACCGGCTTGCCATCACCAGAGTACATTTTCCAGCGGTAGAGCTGCCGCTCTGAAAGTCTGTTTGCAATGCGCAAGGGTTCGATCGCCGCGGTTAGGGGCATCATCGAAAATTCAGGGACCAAATAAAACGCAAATTCCTGGGGCAAATCCCTGGGCGCATCTCCGAACATCCTAAACTCCCATTGAGATGCTCACCGCGTTCATGCGAACGCACACAAATGCTGTACCAGCCATTCTTGGCCCGGATGTTGCTGAAACGCAATCCTATTCCTTTGCTAAGGCGCGGCGTTGAACCGGTCGGGGCTTGCTGTTGGGGAAAACTTCAGAGGCTTGAAGGCAGGCCACGCTCGTCATAAGGCGAGTGTCCAAACCGCGTTCGGTAGCACTTGCTGAAATGAGACGGCGTTGAAAAACCGCTGGCGACAGCGACCTCCATGATTGACATATTCGTCTGCAACAAAAGCGTGCGCGCGCGAGCCAGCCGGAGTTGGCGATAAAACGTCTGAGGTGACTGACCCAAATGTTTTTGAAACAACCGTTCAAGCTGCCGGCGCGACAAGCCGACGCGCTCCGCAATCTCAAGCGGTGTCAGTGGATCTTCCACATTTCCTTCCATGTGCTGCATGGCCGCAATCAGGTAAGTGTTTCGTGCCCCAACATGGCTCATCAAAGACGCTCTTTGGGCGTCTCCCGGTTCGCGTACGGTTGAGTGCAGAACCTGATCTGCGACGACACGTGCGAGTGCGTCGTTGTGCTGCCGGGCAATCATCATAACCATGAGATCGATAGCTGCCGTCTCGCCGGCGCAAGTAAATCGATCGCGATCGATCTCAAACAGTTTACCGGTCACCTCAAGATGAGGAAAATTTTCCCGGAACGCATCAACGCTTTCCCAATGGATCGTGCATCGGTAGCCATCGAGCAAGCCGGCTCGTGCGAGAATATGCGGCGCAGTACATATGGCGCCTATCGATCTGCCGTGGCGTTCGATACGCCGGAGCCAGGCGGTCAAGACATCGGGAGTATACCGTTCGACGTCCGGTCCACTGCATAGAACGATTATTTCGCCGGGATCGGTACACTCCAGAGCACCGCTTACGGAGACGACTATTCCGTTCGATGCCTGAACCGGCTTTCCTGAAACCGAGTAGACGTTCCAGTTATAGAGTTCCGCATCGGCCATCCGGTTGGCATGCCGCAGAGGTTCGATTGCAGATGTGAGCGCGATCATTGAGAACTGATCGACCAGGATGAACGCAAATCGCTGGGGCCATTCGTGTGGGCGATCGCCGAACATCAATCACCCTCCGTTTCTACGAGGCGTGAGCCGGTACCATCGTACTCCGGCCGAATGACGGTGTCCGCCCCGCAACCGCTAAACGAGCGGCGGTTCCTGCTTGCCGTAGAGCTGGACCCGTGCCCCCTTGCGCGCAACCGCCAACAACCACTCCCAAACATAATCCGCGTAGGAGCGGAAAACATAGACATCAAATGTGTCCGGGTCAGAATGCACGAACTGACAGGCAGCCGCCACCTCGGCAAACAGTAACCGACGAACCCACCCGGGTTTAACAACCGGACTTTGAAGGTCAACCGATGTCCCCTTCATCAGAACGGACCGGGCATCGCCACCGGACACTCTAATGATTGTCCTTGCGTCGCTGACATCGCAGGCGAAACTGAAAGTGTTTCCAAGCCGCTTGACGAGTTTGGACAACAACGCCTGTTCGCTGCCGCGCGGTGTCGTTACAAGCCACTGGTCGACCGACATCCATAGCACGGTAATATCGCCCTTCACGGAGGACGAACGAGGTTGAGCAGGCAAAGCTACACCGAGGGCAGCCGTTGCAGCCGCGACGAACTTTGGATCATCGAGCGATCCGCGCAGATCGATCATCGCGCGGTCTGAGACTTCGTCGAGCGACACGCAAAGATCCATCGGCAGGTCTTCGTCGCGGCGGTGCGAAAGCGCCGATCTGAATTGAAGATCAGACATTCTGCTTTGCCCCTTCCTTATCGTAGAAAACCGGATCGACGATCGTTGCTTTGACAACTTTTCCATTATCAAGCGGGAAATCGACAACGTCACCCAACCTGTTTCTACCGTCTTTGATAAGTGCCATCGCAATCGAACGTCCAACCGTCGGGCTCCAGTAGGCCGATGTGACCTGGCCGATCATCTCCATTGGTGGTTTATCCTTCAGTTCCGCGACCGCGTAGGCCCCGTCGGGCAGGACTTCCTGGGGATCTTGTGTCAATAGACCGACCAACTGCTTGCGTTTGGGCGCCGCCAAATAGGCACGTTCCAGGGACCTCTTGCCGATATAGTCGTCCTTCTTTTTCGAAACGGCCCACCCAAGACCGAGATCGAGCGGTGTGACTGTTCCATCGGATTCATCGCCGACGACGATGAAGCCCTTCTCAGCTCGCAAAACGTGCAGGGCCTCCGTGCCGTAGGCTTGAATGCCATGGTTCTCTCCGGCCTCCAGCAGCGCCAGCCAGAGGGAGTGGCCGAAGTTTGAAGGAGTTGCGATTTCGTATGAAAGTTCGCCGGAGAAGCTGATGCGGAATGCGCGCACCGGATAGCCGGTGAGCCGTCCTACTTTCATGGACATGAATTCGAAACTATCAGCCGAAAAATCGATGTCGCCGTCCAAGTTCTCCAGAACGTTTCGGGCGTTGGGGCCAGCGATCGCGAATTGTGCCCACTGCTCGGTCACCGGGGTGACATAGACCTTAAGGTCGCTCCACTCGGTCTGGAGCCATTCTTCGAGCCATCCCGCTATTCGGTCGGCACCGCCGCTTGTGGTGTGCATGAGGAAGTGATCGTCTGCCAGCCGGACGGTCACCCCGTCATCCATGAGAAACCCTTCCTCATTGAGCATCAGACCATAACGTCCTTTGCCGACCTTCAGAGTGGAGAACGTGTTTGTATAAACGCGGTCCAGCAGCTTTGCGGCGTCCGGTCCCTTAAGCTCGATTTTGCCAAGCGTGGATGCATCAAGCAGGCCGACCTCATTGCGCACCGACAGAATCTCCCGGTTGATCGCATCGTGGCGGCTGTCGCCGGGTTTTGGATAGCAGTAGGGACGCCGCCACTGGCCTATGGGTTCAAAATCGGCCCGATTTTCACAATGCCATTCATATGGAGGGGTCCTGCGTACAACGAGGAAGCGGTTTCCTGCATTTGTGCCGGCAATCGCACCGAATGAAATTGGCGTATAGGGCGGCCTGAAAGTCGTTGTTCCGATTTGCGGGATAGCGCTTTGCAATGCACCCGTGAGAACGCCGAGCGCATTGATATTGCTTGTTTTGCCTTGATCGGTCGCCATGCCGAGCGTGGTATAGCGCTTGATGTGTTCCACCGAGCGATAACCCTCTCTGGCGGCAAGCTCAAGGTCGGCGGCCGTAACGTCGTTCTGAAAGTCTACAAAGTGCTTGTTGCCCTCGTTCAGAGCACCGGTTGCAGGAACGAACCAGACCGGCTCAAGTTTGCCAGCCTTTGGCGACGAAGCAAGGGGGCGGTCCGATTTGGATCGCTTGACCTTTGATCCCACAGCCTTTTTTGCAACCGCGGCCCCTGTGTTGCTTGCCTCGGAAATCAGTCCGTCGAGATCGTAGGTTCCGTTTGCTGCGCCGACTGGCGTTATCTGATCGAAGCTGCGGTCCGGCTTGAAACTCTGAAGGTCCTCGTCGAACTTAACCTTGCCCGAGGTATGGCAGTAGAGGTGTACGGCCGGGTTCCATCCGCCCGACACAGCTACGAAATCGCATTCTATCCGTTCCTCGCGACCGCCAATGCGGCTGCCGGCCTTGTATGGTGCGACCTTTACGCTCTGGATCTTTGCACCCGCCGCCACTGTGTCGACGTTGGTCACAGCCATACCGGTGACGACTTCGATACCGGCCGCCCGGGCCTCTTCGACAAGTTCGCCTCGGGGATCCGTTCGGACATCCACGACGCGCGCGAGCGGGACGCCTGCACGCGTAAGATCGAGAGCGGTTTGATACGCATCATCGTTGTTTGTGAACACAACGCCGCGACGGCCTGGAGATACGCCGTATCTGTTGACGTAAATGCGTGCCGCTGAAGCCAGCAGGACACCTGGGCGATCATTGTTGGCAAATGTAAGGGGCCGTTCCAAGGCACCGGTCGCCATGACAATCTGATTTGCACGGACCTTCCAAAGCCTGTGCCGCGGCGCTCCCTGGATCGCAAGAGAGGGATCGTGATCTGTCACTCTTTCAAGCAAAAGGCACCAGTTGTGATGGTAATGTCCCGCCGCGATCGTTCGGGTCATCAGATGCACATTCTCCGCCGCCGCCAGCGTGGACACGGTCGACTGAACCCATTCCGTTTGGGGGGAACTCTCAATCAGGCCACTGGAGCTGTCAGCCAGACCGCCGAGACGCGCGCACTCATCGACAACCATCACGCGTGCGCCGGCCGCCGCTGCCGATTGCGCCGCAGCCAATCCGGCGACGCCGCCCCCTACGACCAGAACATCGCAGGTGGCATGCATGTGTTCATAGGTGTCCGGATCGGGCTCAGAGGCGGCGGTGCCCAGGCCGGCCGCGTTGCGAATGAAATGTTCGTAGAACATCCACGCCGACTGGGGCCACATGAAGGTCTTGTAGTAGAAGCCTGCCGGAATCAGGCGGGAAAACTTGGAATTGATCTGCCCAATATCGAATTTCAGGTTTGGCCAGTTATTCTGGCTCTTCGACACGAGGCCATCGTAAAGCTCAACCTGAGTGGCGCGTTGATTGGGTTCGTGGCGGCCGCTTTCACCGACGGAAATCAGAGCATTGGGCTCGTCTGCGCCGGATCCGATTACGCCCCGTGGGCGGTGATACTTGAAACTGCGGCCGACCAAGCGGATTCCGTTGGCAAACAGAGCCGACGCAACCGTGTCTCCGGGATGGCCCGAAAGCGATTTTCCATCGAACGAAAACGCAATTCGCCGCGATCTGTCGAGGATGCGACCGGTGGTGCCGGAGCCGACGTTTGCCGGCAATCTGTAGGGTTGTCCACTCATCGTCCCGCACTCTTCTTCTTCGTGGTTTTGGATGCCGCCGGATTTGGCGAGCTGGAAGGCGGGGCGGACTCGGTAATGCCGTAATACGACTTGAACTCCAAGGTTACGGTGTCTCTCTCCGCGTGGAACCACTTCCCGCAGCCTCGTGCACACATCCACATCTCCCGATGCAACCCCTTCGGATTGTTTCGAATGTACAGGTAGTCTCTCTGCGCATCGTCTGAGACGTTGTGCGGGTCGGTCGAGGCGGGCCTGGAGATATGCGCCTGACCGCCACAGTGGAAATCGGTTTCGTCACCCTCGGCACCGCAGACGGGACAGGTAATCATCAACATCGCAATATCCTCCCCCTAGTGCGCGACGGCGGCCGCGACACTTTCGTCGATTGAATGGCCGATCATGTAGCGGTTGAGGCTGAAAGGGGCAGCGATGGGGTGAGGGCGGTCGTTTGCAATAGTATCGGCGAATGCCCAACCTGACCCCGGTATTGCTTTAAACCCGCCCGTTCCCCATCCGCAGTTCACGAACAGACCCCCAATGTCGGTCATCGAAATGATCGGGCTTCGGTCGCCCGTCATATCCACCGTTCCGCCCCACTGACGCAACATGCGAAGGCGGCTGATAATTGGGAATGTCTCAACAAGCGCCGTGACTGTGTGCTCGACCGCCGGGAAGCTTCCGCGTTGCGAGAAGTTGTTGTAGGGGTCTGCTCCGCCACCGATAACGAGCTCCCCCTTGTCGGACTGACTCATATAGCCATGTACCGTGTTTGCCATGACCACAACGTCGATAACCGGTTTGATCGGCTCAGACACAAGCGCCTGCAGCGACACGCTCTCGATCGGCATCCTGACGCCAGCCATATCCATAAGCTGCGTTGTACTGCCCGCAACAACGACCGCCAGCTTCGTCGTTTTGATCTCGCCGCGCGACGTTCTCACGCCAGTAATCCGCCCAGCATTTTGATCAATTCCAACAACTTCACAATTTTGAATGATATCGACGCCCATCGCATCCGCGCCGCGCGCGTAGCCCCAGGCGATTGCATCGTGCCGCGCCGTGCCGCCGCGTGGCTGATAGTACGCACCAAGGATCGGATAACGGCAGTCATCTCGGTCGTTTATTATCGGGCACAATCGTTTCACCTCGGCCCGGTCGATCATCCGGGCTTCGGTGCCAGCCAGACGATTGGCATGCGATGTACGTTTGAACGCCCTCAATTCATGTTCCGTCTGGCACAGCATGAGGACGCCGCGAGGCGAAAACATCACATTGTAGTTCAGCTCCTGGCTGAGATTTTCATACAGCGATCTCGCAAGCTCGTAGATCGCCATGCTCTCGTCTTGTAGGTAGTTGGAACGGATAATTGTTGTGTTGCGGCCAGTGTTTCCCCCGCCGAGCCAGCCCTTTTCCAGCACCGCGATGTTCGTCATGTTGTGGTTTTTGGCAAGATAGTACGCCGTTGCCAGCCCGTGGCCGCCGGCGCCAACGATCACCGCGTCATACTCGGCTTTCGGCTCGGGGCTGCGCCAAACAGGACCCCAGTCCTTGTGGTAATTCGCAGCGTTTCGGGCGAGAGAAAAAATCGAATAGCGTTTCATGCCGGTCTCTGCCAGTTTCCCTTACGATGAAGGTTTGTGCTCGGGTGTTATTGCTCAACAGGGCCTGAATTTATCATCCCGAACTTGCGCACACCACGGATTTGCGACAACTCGAACGGGGTCTGCGACACTTGATCCTCCCAAAGTGTCGCAGGATCGTGCATTGATTTTGCGGCTCACGATACAAATGATAACGCCATGACACTTTGGATATTGATCGGGTTGTTGACCCTGACCGCTCTCGCCGCTACCTGCTGGCCGCTCTGGCGGCAGGGGCACCATTCCGCGGCACGCCTGGAGTTCGACGCCGAAATATACCGCGATCAGTTGCGCCAGATTGAACAGGAATTGGATACAGGTGTTGTTGACGCCTCCGAGGCGGAAGCCGCGCGCATTGAAATTTCGCGGCGCCTTCTGAATTCGGACAAAGGAAGAGGGGCGGCGAACGAGACGCAGAGAACACAGCGTGTTGAAGCACGCGTTGTTTACTCTGCCGCACTTGCAGTTGCCGTTCCAGCCCTTGCACTTGGAATCTACGCCGGTTCAGGTTCCCCGCAACTCTCGTCAGTGCCGTTTGTAGATCGCCAGGCCACGTCATTGGAGAACCGTGATCTGGCAAGTCTGATTTCACAGGCCGAAGCGCATTTGCGCGAAAATCCGCAAGATGTTCGTGGCTGGCGGGTCTTGGCCCCCGCATACATGCAGGAACAACGTTTCAATGATGCCGCCGAGGCTTTCAGGCGTGTCGTTGATTTGACCGAGCCCGATGCTGATCTGCTGACAAGTTATGGAGAAGCGCAGGTTTTGGCGAACCAGGGCCTGGTAACCGACACGGCACGCGCAACCTTTGAAGGCGCCATTGCGCAAAATCCAGCGCTCCCCAAGGCGCATTTTTATCTTGGCCTGGCTGATCGGCAGGATGGTCAGATTGAGCAGGCAATTGAGCGCTGGGAACAAGTGATGGCTGCCGCGCCGGCGGGTGCCCCATGGCGCGCGTTTGTGGCGCAGCACATAACGGCTGCCAAGGCTGAGCTTGGTAACCTGCCCGCGCTGTCGCAGGAACAGATGAGCGGCGCGGAAAACATGTCGGCCGAGGATCGCCTGGCGATGATCGAAGGTATGGTTTCAAACCTCGCTGCGAAGCTGGAGGCCGACGGCGGTGATCTGGAAGGTTGGTTCAGGCTCATAAACGCCTACCGCGTTCTCGGCCGGGCAGAGGATGCGCGAAACGCGCTCGTATCCGCTAATGCGAATTTCCAAAACGATGAACAGGCTTTGGCACAACTTGACGAGCTTGCTATAAGGCTCGAACTTTCCGTACAGGAGTAGTGCATGGCCCTGACACGTAAACAGCGGCGCGGAGTACTTGTCGGCAGCGGCGTTGCCATACTGGCCGTGGCGGTGGGGCTTGTTTTGTGGGCACTCGGCGACACTCTCGTATTCTTTTACACACCCAGTCAGGCGCAAGAAAAACAGCTCGGCCCAGGCCAAAGATTCCGGCTCGGGGGACTGGTGGCCGAGGGCAGCGTCGAACGTGGCGATGGCACCCTGATACGCTTTACCGTGACCGACACCGCACAAGAGATGTCTGTTGTATTTGCCGGAGTGCTACCGGATCTTTTTCGTGAAGGACAAGGTGTCGTTACTGAAGGAAAATTAAACGCGGAGGGTGTCTTCGAAGCTGATACCGTACTCGCCAAGCACGATGAAAACTATATGCCGCGGGAAGTCGCCGATGCTTTGAAAGAGCAGGGGCTCTGGCAACACGGTGGTGATGAACAGTGACACAAGACTCGATTAGGCCGGTGGCAGTAAGCATCCATGGTGGTTGGTATGGTCGCTGAAGTAGGCCACTACGCTCTCGTTTTGGCTCTGGCAATCGCGATCGCACAGTCGCTTGTTCCGTTGTTTGGAGCGCATCGCGGCGACGGTCAACTCATGCGTGTTGGCGATACCGCTGCACTGGTTCAGTTCGCTCTCGTGTTGCTGGCATTCTTTGCCTTGATGCATGCCTTCGTAACGTCTGACTTCTCCGTTTCGAATGTCTGGGAAAACTCCCATTCCGCAAAACCGATGCTCTACAAAGTGACGGGCGTTTGGGGAAATCACGAAGGGTCGATGGTGCTGTGGGTGCTGATTCTTGCTTTCTTCGGTGCCTGCGTTTCCATGTTTGGCGGCAATCTTCCTGATACGTTGCGGGCGCGCGTCTTGAGCATGCAAGGTCTCATTTCAGTTGCGTTTCTTCTTTTCATTATTGTCACTTCCAATCCTTTCGTACGCCTCGATCCGGCCCCTGTTGACGGACGTGGCCTGAACCCGATTCTGCAGGACCCCGCGCTTGCCTTCCATCCGCCGTTTCTCTACGCCGGTTACGTTGGTTTCTCGATGGCCTTCTCTTTCGCGCTGGCCGCACTGATCGAAGGCCGCGTCGATGCCGCATGGGCGCGCTGGGTTCGGCCCTGGACACTTGTCGCCTGGATGTGCCTGACGCTCGGCATCGCCATGGGTTCGTGGTGGGCTTACTACGAACTTGGCTGGGGTGGCTGGTGGTTCTGGGACCCCGTCGAAAACGCATCATTCATGCCGTGGCTTGCCGGGACCGCGCTGCTTCACTCCGCAATTGTCGTGGAGAAGCGAGAAGCGCTTAAGGTCTGGACGATCCTGCTTGCCATTCTGACGTTTTCACTGAGCCTCATCGGCACTTTTCTGGTGCGCTCCGGTGTGCTCACGTCGGTGCATGCGTTTGCGGTCGATCCGGAGCGTGGCGTTTTCATTCTGGTCATCATGTGTTTATTCATCGGTGGTGCCTTCACGCTTTTCGCCTGGCGCGCGCCGTCTCTGCGCTCCGGCGGATTGTTCGCGCCGATCAGCCGTGAAGGCGGGCTCATTTTGAACAATCTGTTTCTGACGGTCGGTTGTGCGACGGTGCTGTTCGGCACTTTGTATCCTCTCGTACTGGAGGCAGTGGCAGGGACGAAGAGTTCGGTAGGTCCGCCGTTTTTCAACCTTACTTTCGTACCTTTGATGATCCCCCTGCTTGCGCTTGTTCCGCTCGGCCCGTTCCTCGCCTGGAAAAGAGCCGACCTGGGGGCGGCCCTTCAACGGTTGTGGGTTGCGGCGGCGATTTCGTTGGGTGTGGCCGCCATTGCCGGCTACGCGAAATTCGGGGGCCCGGTGCTCGCACCGTTCGGTATCGCTCTGGGAGTCTGGCTCATTGCCGGCGCGTTCTCCGATATTGCGTTCCGTTCAAAATTCGGCCGCGAGACATTGGGTGTTGCCGCGCGCCGCGCCTTTGGCCTGCCGCGGTCCGCGTGGGGCATGGCCATTGCTCATGCGGGGCTAGGCGTTGCGATTATAGGCATAGTGGCAGTTTCGGCATGGCGGGTTGAAAAAATTGCAGTAATAAAGCCCGGCGAGACAATGGAAGTGGCTGGATTTGAGCTGCAGTTCGAAGGTGTGGTTCCCCGGCAGGGACCGAACTACAACGATGAAGTGGGCATATTCACTGCCCGGCGTGATGGCAACGCGTTCGCGCGGTTGGAAAGTGCGAAGCGTATTTACGCGGTTCGGCAGATGCCGACGACGGAAGCGGCGATCTACACGTTCTGGACCGGAGATCTTTATGTCGTCATTGGCGATGGCTCCGAACAGGGACGAACGGTGCGGGCTTACTACAATCCCTTCGCACCGTTCATCTGGATTGGCGCCGTCATTATGTTCCTGGGCGGTGCGGTGTCGTTGACGGACCGGCGCTACCGCATCGGTGCGCCGAAGCGTGCACGACATGCAGCGGCCACTGGAGGCGCATGATGAAAAGGCTGTTGGGGTGCCTTGGCCTTGTGCTCCTTCTGGCAATGACTCCGGGGCTGGCCGTTGAACTGGACGAAGTGCTCTCAGACACTGTGCTTGAAAACCGGGCACGGGAACTTTCCGCGGAACTGCGGTGCCTAGTTTGCCAGAACCAGTCCATTGATGATTCGGATGCGCCGCTGGCAAGGGACCTGCGTATTCTGGTGCGAAAGCGCCTCACAGAAGGCGATACGGATGCCGAAGTCATCGATTTCATCGTCGCGCGCTATGGCGAATTCGTTTTGCTGAAACCGCCATTTGCGCCGCATACGTGGGCGCTGTGGCTGGCTATGCCAGCACTCCTCCTCGCCGGAGGTCTGGCTATTTTCATCGCCCACTGGCGGCGGCAAGGTGCTTTAAAGGTACCGCTGGAACCGCTCAGCGGCGATGAACAAAGCAAGCTTGAACGTCTCCTTAAGGACGGTTAGCCGGGAAGTTTTGTTGCATCCGGCCCGGCATTGAACGCTCACCTTCTCGCGAGCGCATCTTGTCGTGCAGGGACGAAGCCGCCATTTTGCGCGTAACTTGCAGCGCAGCCTGATCCTCCGGGAGAGAAACCATGAATACACAAACGCACAAAATTACATTTACCGGTTCTCAAAATGAAGAGCTTGCCGCGCGCCTCGAAATGCCGTTGGGAGCCGTCCGGGCCTATGCCCTGTTTGCGCATTGCTTCACGTGCACGAAGGACATCTTTGCTGCGGCGCGCATCGCCGGCGAACTTGCAGCACAGGGCATCGCCGTATTGCGGTTCGACTTTACCGGCCTTGGCGCCAGCAAGGGCGATTTCGCCAACACGAACTTCTCCTCGAACGTTCAAGATCTGGTTGCTGCAGCCGATTTCCTGCGGGACTCGTACGCCGCCCCTGAACTGCTGATCGGACACAGTCTGGGCGGAGCGGCAGTTCTTGCAGCGGCATCAGAGATCCCGGAGGCCAGCGCGGTTGCCACGATCGGCGCGCCGGCGGACGCGGATCACGTGGTGCACAATTTTGCGGCTGATCTCGATAAAATCCGAACTGACGGTGAAGCCGACGTCACCCTTGCCGGGCGTACGTTCAAGATCAGGCAGCAATTCCTCGATGACGTTGCTCGGCAGAACCTGATGCAAAAGGTCGCCGATCTGAAGCGTGCACTGATTGTGTTTCACGCACCGCGTGACGCGACTGTCGGGATAGAGAATGCCGGAGCGATATTTCAGGCCGCCAAGCATCCCAAGACGTTCGTATCCCTGGATGATGCGGACCATCTTCTCACCCGGCGCGCCGATGCGATTTACGTAGCCGACGTGCTGGGAGCGTGGGCGTCGCGGTACATATCCGGTAGTGGAGCGGCGCCTGCGAGCGAAGATCATCCGGGCGGCGTTGTTGTCCGCGAAACCGGCAACGGTAAGTTTCAGCAGCAAGTGTTAAGCGGCTCACACCGGTTGATCGCCGATGAGCCGGTCGACTATGGCGGTCTCGATTCTGGACCATCACCTTATGATTTTGTCGCGATTGCTCTGGGCGCCTGCACATCCATGACGTTGCGCATGTATGCGGAACGCAAGGGGCTGGAGCTTGGGCAAATCAGCGTCGATGTCGGACATGCGAAGGTGCATGCAAAGGACTGCATCGATTGCGGCGAAGGCCGGGAAGGGCGTATTGACAGATTTGAGAGACGCATACGGGTAGTTGGGGCAGTTGATAGCGAAACTGCTGATAAGCTGCTTGAAATAGCTGACAAGTGTCCGGTCCACCGCACACTTGAAAAAGGCGCGGCGGTCGTAACGAAACTGTCTGGGTAGTGTGTGCAGGCAGCAGGCTCGATGATCGTGCCTGAGGGTTCTTCACAAGCAAGAGAGCTTTTTGTCATCTACGTTCAATGGCAATTGTACCAGGGTTGAATTGATCTTACGCCTCGGCATCCGACATACCAATTTCAGTCAACGGAATGTTACGGGAAACATCACGAATGAAATTGGGTTTGCTGGGCAGAAGGCCTTTAGTCTTGAGCGGTCTGGGATTTGCAGCTTTGGTCTTAACGGGGTTTGGAAGTGGTGAGAGGGTGTTCGCGCCAAGTTCGGATCTTTGGCCAAGATGGCTGGCGTATGACCAATTCAGCAGCACCAAAATTAGCCATGCTGCTTGGGATACTGTTCTGAAGAAATACATTCGCAGCGGTCCCGCCGACGTCAACCTCTTCGATTATCGTGGTGTGACGGTCTCCGACCGACAGGCGTTAACATCATACCTTCAGAAATTAACGAACGTGAAGGTCAGCACTCTCAACCGTTCGGAGCAATTGGCGTTTTGGATCAATTTGTACAACGCACTCACAATTGATCTAGTGCTTGAGCACTACCCCGTAAAGTCGATCCGAGAAATTGACATTTCGCCCGGGCTGTTTTCCGATGGCCCGTGGGGCAAAGCATTGGTGCAGGTTGAAGGCGAAGGGCTCAGTCTGAATGACATCGAACACCGAATTTTGCGCCCTATCTGGAACGACAATCGAATACACTATGCGGTAAATTGTGCGTCGATCGGCTGCCCGAACCTTCAGCGCGTTGCTTATACTTCTGAGAACGTTGTCGGGTTGCTTGATCGTGGTGCACGTGACTATGTAAACAGCTCACGCGGTGTGAGCGTCTCAGGCAATAAGATCACAGTGTCTAAGATCTATGACTGGTACTACGAGGATTTCGGGAGCTCGGAGAGAACGATTTTGGAACATCTCGGCGTGTACGCAGACGAGCAACTGGGTGTGGAGTTGGCGCGAATTGGCGATGTGTATTCATCTGCCTATGACTGGACTTTGAACGCCGTTTAGACGGTGTCACCCTGTCCAAGGCTTAGTCGTTGATAGCTGGCGAATGTGAGGCTGATCGGTAGTGACGCGCCAGAAGTGCGGACGGCATTCGCAGGTAAAACATCGAGTGAATGAAAATCCATTGTGTGATGATGCGCCAGCGCTTTCGCGACGTGAAGCGGCGCGATGACGTCACGACCGGCGGGGCATCGATACAAACAGTTCCTCCGTGCCGTTCCAAGCGCTTCACAAACTCAAAGTCTTCCATGAGCGCAAGCGGCTTCATTCCACCGATTTTCTCGTATACGGACCGGCGTACAAACATCGCGGAGTCTCCATAGTAGATACCCCTGGAACGCAAGCTTTCATAAAAACGGGTGAGCCAGATTGCGAAATCTGTGTCACCATCGAAGATCACTCGAAAATTGCCACCACTTACCGAACGGTCGCAAAGCGCGGCTCGAATGCTCTCAAACGCCAAGGGCCCTAAAATCGTATCGGCATGCAAGATCAGAATGATCTCCCCCGAACAATGTCGAATACCTTCACAGATCTGCGGTCCTCTTCCACCGCCAGCCACGACCAAACGATCGCTCATTTCGCGGGCGACTTTCACACTGTCATCGTAACTACCGCCATCGCACACTACTATTTCGTATGGTCCAGCTTGGTCGATGACGGAAGTGAGGGCTCGGCGGAGACATGCTTCTTCGTTCAAAACCGGAATTACCGCGCTAATCATCATATCGTTTCAAACCGGTGCAGTTCCTCGTCGCCAATCAATCCAGCTGAAGTCAGATCTCCAAGTCGTTCCCTCCATTTTCGCGCAAGCCACACGCTAAGGCGCCGGCGCCCGATGAACATGCCCGGCGGAGCCATTCGAGATGCGACCGAGAGGGCACTTTCGTACCAAAGGTGTTTCAGCCAGACATAGATATCGAGCCGCTCGCGAAGCGGCAGCGTTGGCAGTATCTCTCGCAGGTATATTTTTCCAAATGCTATGTGGCGCGCTTCGTCGCGAGCAATGACGGTGCTAACTTCCCGGAAAAGCGGACATGGCAACCACATATCGACGTCTTGCTGTAATCTGAGCGCTTCACCTTCCAGGATGACGTGGAATGCTAGTATTATAGCCTCCGGCGCCCCCTTCCATGAAAGTGCAGTGGCATAGGAATGCTCAACTGCCGACGACAGCGGACCTAAGCCGCCGAGTTTTCGTAGATATCGCAAGTATATTTTGGCATGCCGCTCCTCGTCGAGGGATTGCGTTTCCAGAAAGTCGCGCGCTGATCCGACGGAAACATGTGCTCCAATCCGTTTGCACATGTCTGCCGTCGCGACTTCGCCAAAGTAAAACTGGCTTATCGCTGTCGCCGCACGCTTTCGTGGCATCCAGATAGGAATCCTGACTGGTCGAGCCCAGTCAAATTCCAGTTCACTTTGATTTTGAGCATGCATTCCTTTTAGCTGGAGGTTGCGCAGAATCTGGTCACGCGACAATGGAGGCGCGCTTACATCTGACAATGACGTGGTCATTCCGGACGGCCGGAGAACAGAATCGTCAGACCGGAAATTAACGCTGTGCTTGTCGAACGGGTGTCGTCCGTGTCCGCGGAGATGGCCATGTAGCGTAATGCTGTAAGGTTGGGGAGTTCACCGAACGCTGCAGAATAGTCGGAAGAAATATCACGAGCCTCATCGTACCAGCGGCCGATTTCAGAATCGGCGTTTTGTAGGATTATGATTGCGCCTTTCTCGTAGTGCGGATTTGGCACAATCGTGTTTTGGCCGCGTGTTCCTCCCCAGACATATGTAATGAGATGTCCAACTTTCGGATATCCCAACATTCGCCCCAGAAATCCAAAGAGAGAGCCGCTTTCGTCATCGTCGAACCAAAGGTGTACGGCGAGCGGGCGGTCGTCGCCACCGTTTGCGGCCTGATCGGTCGCTGCAATCGTTCGCTGAACGGTCCATCGCCATCTGAGTACTGCATCCTTATCCGGGCTCGAATCGATTTCGCGGTATAGGAAACCAACCGCACTATCGGAGGAAACCTCAAGCACCTCGTCGGGTTTTGCGAAAAAATGCGGGGCCGATTTTCCCGGCAATTCAAGTAGCTTCCAGTCGGCGCTGTTGAACCACGAGGCGCCTGCAGCCGAGCTGAACACTGTAGCCGTCAGGGCAAATGCGCCCATCGCATAGTTACGAATTAGCATGATCCCCAAGACTCCCGTTAGCCGCTCACGACGGACTTGTTTTCCAGAAGTACTGAATTGGGTGTGAACCTGTTTGCGGACAATTCAAGCATCGTCACGATTGAGTGAGAATTGTCAGCACACGTTAAGAGTTACGTTCGAGGACGTGCATCGCACACCTTCCACGTATCCTGAACATGGTTGCGCGAGTTGACTTTGCCGGATGCTGAGCGCTGTTCGGCATTCACTGGCGTCTCTGACGGAAGCGGTTTTGCGTCAGGTCAACGCGCTTTTACAGCGCAAACACCACTCTGATTCTATCTTAAGTGATCTCGCTCTAGGCATCGACCGTGTTTGACGGCCTTCGCTGATACGCCAGACTGTAAAGAATTGGAACGACGCCCAAAGTGAGCAACGTCCCTGCCGCGAGGCCTCCGGCTATGACAACCGCCAGGTCGTAAAACAGCACGTCCCGCGACAGTATGATCGGCGCCAGTCCAAGGATGGTTGTAAGCGTCGTCATGAGAATGGGACGCAGACGTTTTACCGACGCTTCCAGAATGGCCTCCGTTACGTTGCGGCCTTCCGCCAGTTCAATGTCGATCCGGTCGATCAGAACGATGGCGTTGTTGATGATGATGCCGGCGAGAGACAGCATCCCCATCATCGCCATGAAACTGAACGCTGCCCCGGGGGCTGCAAGTAATCCAAATGCGACCCCGACCACCGTGAGTGGAATGACGGCAATAATCACCGCCGGTTTCCGGTAGCTGTTGAACTGCCAAACCAGCACCAGGATGATCAGGCCTCCGGCGAGCGGCATGTTTGCGAACAATGCCGATTGTGCGTCGGCGCTGTCTGCGATCTCGCCCGCCGGCTCGACACGATAACCTTCTGGCAGACTAAATTCGGCGAGCTGTGGCAGCACCGCCTCGTGCAGCTCCGCGGCGGTCAATACGGGATGCTTGACGGACACCATGATTACGCGTTCGAGATTGCGGCGCTGAATGATCGAAAACTGCGGGATGCCTCCGAATGTCGCAATCTGCAGGAGAGGGACGGCATATCCCTTGCGCGATGTGATCGTCAAAGTGCGCAGGCGGTCCAGATTGTCCCGGTCCGCCTCTTCGGCGCGAATGACAATCGGGATGGACGTGTCGCCTTCGCGGAAATTGGTCACCGTTACCCCGGACAGGATGGCGTTCAGCGCCTGCGCGACGTCCTCGGAGGTCAAGCCGGCGCGTCTGGCTTGCGCCTGATCGACATTTACGGCGATACGCGCAGTGCGGTTGCCCCAGTCGTTCTTGATATCTCGCGCGCCGGGAACCTGCCGCAATCGGCTTTCCAGATCGGTGGCGAGGTTGAAAAGCACATCGGCATCTGCGCCATAAAGCCGGTACTGCAGAAGCCCGGCCTCTCCAGCCCCCATTGACAAAGGCTTCACTTCCGCCCGGGCTTCCGGCAACGATTTCAAAACGAACTCACGTGTCCTGTCCATTAGCTCGCCGATCACCGAGTGATCCTTGATGTTCACCAGTATGAATGCGCGATGGGGATCTGGATCGATCGGGTTCAGGGACAGGAAGAAGCGCGGGCCGCCGGAGGCCACATAGGACACTGTATTGATGATTTCCGGATTCGCGGTTCTGTCGTTAAGCCAGACGTTGAGCCGCTCAACATTATCCAGCGTCGAATAAACGTTCGAACCCACCGGAAGGTCAAGGTAGACCTGATACTGGGCGCGCTCTGACGCAGGAAAAAAGATCTTCGGCACAAACTGGAGTATCCAGACCGCAAGAACGAGGCTGGCGATCACGCCGGCAAGTGTGAGCAAGCGGAAGCGAAGGATCGCTGCGAGAATGGCTCGGTAGGCCCGAAAGAGGCGATTTTCTTGGCTTGCCGCGCCTCCCGCCGCAACGGGAGCCTTCATGAACCAGTAGCAAAACAGAGGTGTCGTGGTCATCGCCAGGAACCATGAGCTCAACAGCGCAATGGCGATGACAAGCGACAGCGAACGGGTGTACTCGCCCGCGACATTGTCGGCGAGCATCAGCGGCATGAACGCAAGAATTGTCGTGAGACTTGAGCTGAGCAGAGGCAGCGCCATATCCCTGCCGGTGGTAGCGCACGCCTTCATGCGCTCCACGCCCATTGCGAGGCGCCGGCTGATCTCCTCTGCGATGACGATGCCGTTATCCACGAGAAGGCCAAGTGCAATTATGAGCGATGCCAGTGACATGCGCTCAAGCTCAATACCGATATAGCGCATGACAATAATCGACATCAGCATTGTCAGCGGCACCATCGTGCCGACGATCAGGCCGGTGCGCCACCCCAGAAAGATCATGACGACGGCAAGAACGATTGCGACGGTTTGATAGAGATTACTGAGGACGCCATCGAGCGCGGTCGCAATGTCGTCGGGCTGGTAGGTGATGAAGCGGAGCTGATAGCCAATGGGCAGTGTGGTTTCCAGGGTTGTCACGCGGTCCCTCAATTCGGTCCCGAATGCCAGGGCATCGAATTGATCGATCATGGAAATCCCGATCACGATGGCCGGCACACCATTGAAGAATGCGGGGGCCTTTGGCGGGTCCCGGTAAGCCCGCGAAATAGTCGCGATGTCTCTCAGGTAGGCAACCTGTCCGTGCTGATTGGGAATTTCGATCGGCACAGCCCCGATATCATCGACGGTTACAAAGTTTCCGGAAGGTTCGATTGCGTAGAAAATGTTCCCGGCCTGAATTTTGCCGCCAGGAAGAATGATGTTCTGGCTTTGAAGTGTTGTCATGAGGTCCGCAGCGGAAACGCCCAGTTGGGCGAGCATGGAGTTGTTGAATTCGATGAATATGTTTTCTTCTTCGATCCCGAACAGCTCGATTTTGCGCACACCCTCCACGCTGTAGAGCTGATTGCGCAGGGATCGTGCGGTTGCCCGCATCTCGGCCATGGAAAAGCCCTCTGCCGTCAGCGCGATCGTCGCCATGGCAACATTGCCGTAGTCGTCGTTCACCTGAATGAGGCTCGTGCCATCCGGCAGATCGTCCTGGATGTCCTCCATCTTGTTGCGCAGTTGCTGCCATATTGGCGCCACGTCGAAATACCGGTCGTGCAATTCCACGGTTACCGTTGCGCTGCCGCTTCTCGAAACCGATGTAATGGTCTCAACCTCGGCAAGCTCGCGGGCTTTCTCCTCGATCTTGCGCGTTATCAGTTCTTCCACCCGCTCCGGGGCCATGCCCGGAAATTGAGCAGTGACCACGGCCGACCTGATGGTGATCTTGGGGTCTTCACGCGAGGGATGCGACGTAAAGCTGTACGGTCCGCCAAGCGCAATGAATATTGCGAGCAGCAAAAACACCATCCGGTTTTCAAGCGCCAGCCTGCTCAATCCCCCCATTGCGCTATTCCGCACCTTCGAGGCGGCGAACCTTCATCCCGTCGACCAGAAACGATACGCCTGCGACGACAACAATGTCCCCCTCCGAGATATCGCCGGCCACGGCTATGTCATTGTCGCGAATGCTGATCACCTGGACCGTGCGCCTGCGAACAACCTGTTGCTGTGGGTCAAAAATGTAAATGTGCGCCTCATCGCGAGTGCCGGACACCAAAAGAGCTGTGTTGGGCAGGACGAAGCCCTGATCCGTGGCAGCATTCTCGAATTCAAACACAACCTCAGCTGTCATTCCGGGCCGCACACGATCCGGCGGGTCATTCAGGGCGACCTTGACCGGGAACGCGTTGGCGCTGATCGCGCGCGATCCGATATCGCTGATAACACCGCTCGCCTCCAGGCCATCCAGTGTCGGAAGCACGACGGCAACCGAGTCAAGCCGGTTGATGGACGAGATCAGCGATTCAGGCAGGCTTACTTCCACGTTGAGAGAAGTTTCGTCGTGGATCTGGACGATTTTCTGACCAGCGGTAACCTCGGTAAAATTGTCCACTGCGCGCTCTGCGATGAGACCGTCGAAGGGCGCTCTCAGTGTTGTGTTTCTGAGGTCGCGCATGGCGATTTCGAGCCGGGTTTTTGCGACTTCGACGCTGCTTTGTGCGGCTTCAAAATCGGCCAACGCGGCATCGAAATTCGTTTTGGTGGTAAAGCCCTTTTCGTAAAGCGTTGATTGCTGGTTATGTTTTTCGCTGGCATCTCGCAATCGCGCATTCGCCTGCGCCAGCTCGCTTTCCGCTGTCTGGACCCGCAACCGGTAAGGTTCCTGATCGAGCTGAGCAATCTCGCTGCCTTCTCGCACCGTGTCGCCGAATTCCACGCCGATCGCCAGCACACGGCCACCGATTTCAAATGAAAGATCGGCGACCACATCGGATTCTACGATTCCGGATAATCGCCTTGCCTGGTATCCAGCACGTGTATCGACAACGACAGTCTTGACGGCACGGACAACTTCCGGCGTCGCTTCCGGCGGCTCATCGCAGCCAGATACACCGAGCAACATGCACGCTGCCAGAACTGCTTTTCCCAAGAACTTCTGCATTGTTTCCCCTACGATACACCGTGCCACCGTGCGATACCCGCACGTCCACCAAGCATCATCGATATAGCCCAGTTTTTCACCGGATTTGCATCTGGTGCAAACATTACAGAGATTTAACGTGCAGGAAATGCGCTTGTAATGGCACCGCGACCATATTGGTCGCAGATAACACTCAAACCGTTGGAGATCGCGAGCATGCTTTCGAGCCGTCAACACAACACCCTGCGGTCATCGAAGCCGCGCACCAAGCTGCCTCTGGCGCTTGCACTGGCAGGACTTCTGGGCGCGACAGCGCTCACGGTGCCGTTCTTTGCCACAAACGACAATATGAGCGCTGCGCTGGCAGCCGAACAACAGACTTATGCCTTTAACCCCACACAGGGTTTTGCCGATTTGGTAGAGCAGGTGCAGCCTTCCGTGGTCAGCATTCAGGTTAGTTCGGGCGGCATCGAATTGTCGTCGAACCAGGGACAAAGCCGTCGCGAATCGCCAGACAGCAGTGAGCGCGACGAGAGTGGCGCGGGCGTTGAGAAGGGCCAACGGGGCCGTGAGGGAGAACAAGACGGAGGCCAGCGGCGCGGTAGCCAGGGAAGTGAAGAGCACGATCGCGATGAGCGTCAACATGGCCAGCAGCGGCGTGGCAACGGATTCGAGCAAGGACCAGGTAACGGCGGCAGACGCCCTGAGCCTTACGCCGAAGCACAGGGTTCGGGATTTATCATTTCAGCCGACGGTTACGTTGTTACAAACCATCACGTTATTGAAGGCGCCAGCCACGTCGAAGTGACACTTAATGGTGGTCAGTCGTTTCCTGCCGAAATTGTCGGACATGATGCGAAAACGGATCTTGCGCTGTTGCGCATTCAGGCCGATCGCGAGTTTGAGTTTGTTTCCTTCTCGAGCGAAGAGGCTCGCGTAGGAGACTGGGTGGTCGCCGTCGGCAATCCGTTTGGACTGGGCGGTACGGTCACCACCGGCATCGTGTCGGCGCGCGGCCGCGACATTGGCTCGGGGCCATACGATGACTACCTTCAGATCGATGCACCCATCAACCGGGGCAACTCGGGCGGGCCGGCGTTCAATCTCAACGGTGATGTTATCGGCGTCAATACGGCGATCTATTCGCCGTCTGGAGGTAACGTCGGCATTGGGTTTGCAATTCCCGCTGCGATTGCCCTTGACGTCATCGAAGAGCTGCGCGACGACGGAATTGTCACCCGTGGCTGGCTTGGCGTTCATATCCAATCCGTCACCGAAGACATTGCCGAAAGCCTTGAACTGCACAATGCCGCTGGCGCGCTTGTAACAGAAGTGCGGTCGGGTTCTCCCGCGGCAATAGGTGATCTTCGGGTTGGCGACCTGATCGTACAGGTCAATGGCGAGGACGTCGCGGATCCAAAGGATCTGGCACGGCGGATCGCCCTGATTGACCCGGGCCAAACCGCCGAGCTCGCGCTTCACCGTGAGGGCGAACTCATCAGCATTGCCATCGAAATCGGCGAGATGCCGGGTACGCAGCACCAAGCGTCGGCGAGTGAGCCGGAGGATGTTGAACGTACTGCGGTCGAGGTGCTTGGGCTGACACTTGAGCACGCCGACGGCGACGGCGTTTTGATCTCTTCCGTTGACGAGGACAGTCTGGCTGCTTTGACCGGCTTGCGCGAGGGCGATGTCATACTGCGTATCGGCAACGAAGCCGTCAGCGTCCCAGGCGACGTTGAACGCGTATTTGAAGAGGTGCAGGCTGATGGCCGGAGCGTGTTGCTTATGCTTGTAAGAAGCGGCGAACAGCAACGGTTTGTAACGCTGAAGCTTGATCGCGGTTAGTGTTCAGATCGCCGTTTTCACCCGAACAGGTTCCCGCTCACCCCTGCGGGAACCGGCGGTCACGCGGGCTTAACGGCCTGGTTCCCCCCGGAATGGAAGCTTCGCGTGACCGCACCCCCCAGCTGCGGGGCGGCGCAAGCTGAAACCGACAGCGCAACAATTCTGTGATATCCATGAACACGAATCTGACGCTCCAAAAAGCCTCTACAATCGAACAGGATCGGATGCGTATTTTGCTTATTGAGGATGATCGCGAAGCTGCGGCCTATCTCAAGAAAGGCCTTGGCGAAAGCGGTCACGTTGTCGACCATGCGAGCGATGGTGAAGAAGGCTTGCTGTTGGCGCGTGAAGCTGTCCACGACGTGTTCGTCGTCGACCGCATGCTGCCGAGGCTGGATGGTCTCAAAGTCATAGAAACTTTGCGCGGAGAAGGGGTCAGTACCCCGGTTCTGATTTTGAGCGCCCTTGGCGAAGTCGATGACAAAGTAAAAGGGTTGCGGGCGGGCGGTGACGACTATCTTGCAAAACCCTACGCGTTTTCGGAGCTTTTGGCGCGCGTCGAAGGTCTTGCGCGCCGTGGTCATGCTCAGTCAATGGAAGCAAAATACACCGTCGGCGACCTTGAGATCGACATGCTGTCGCGCAGCGTAAAGCGCGCCGGCAACGAAATTACACTCCTGCCGCGAGAGTTCAAACTCCTTGAGTATCTGGCGCGCCACGCGGGGCAGGTGGTTACGCGCACTATGCTTTTGGAGAATGTCTGGGACTATCATTTTGATCCTCAGACCAACGTCATAGACGTTCACATTTCCAGACTACGTGCCAAAATAGACAAGGGCTTTTCTGAGCCCCTGCTGCATACGGTGCGCGGGGCGGGGTACACGATCCGTGGCGGCACTGGCTAAACTCGTTCGCACGTCGACCTTTCGGCTCGCCGCGGGTTATCTGGTTCTATTCGCCGTTTCGGTTGGCGCGATCCTCGGATACGTCTACTGGAACACAGCAGTTCTGCTCGAGCGCCAGATCAATGACACCATCGAAGCTGAGGTCACCGGGCTTGCCGAACAATACAATGAGGGCGGCATAGACAGGCTGCTCCGCACCGTGCGCGACCGCAGTGCAAAAGCAGACGACAGCCTCTATCTGATCGCAAACTTCTCCGGCCGCGGTCTTGCCGGCAATATGGGGGGAGTGCCGCGCGAGGTCTCCGGCGTATCAGGCTGGGCGGAATTTCCCTACAGCATTCGAACCGCGGACGGTGTCGAACCTCACCGTGCGCGCGCCTACCACACGAATTTGCAAGGCGGGTTCAAACTGATTGTCGGCCGTGACATCGAAGAGCGGCTGCGTTTCACATCCCTCATTCGCCAAACCCTGTTCTGGGCGCTTGGTCTGACGCTGGCACTCGGCCTGGCCGGTGGTTTTGCCATCAGCCGCAATTTCCTCAAACGCATCGACTCTATCGGCGAAACGAGCCGCCACATTATGGGCGGTGACTTGAGCGAACGCATGCCCATAAGTGGTACGGGCGACGAACTCGATCGGCTGGCCACCAGTTTGAACGAGATGCTGGATCAGATTGAACGTCTGATGACCGGACTGAAGGAGGTTACGGATAACGTGGCGCATGATCTGCGCACGCCGCTGACCCGGTTGCGCGCCCGTGTGGAGGATGCACTGCGCGCGAACTCAAAACCCGTCTACCGCGCTGCGCTTGAACAGACCCTCGGTGAGGCAGATAATCTCCTCAGAACGTTTTCCGCACTGCTCAACATCGCAAGAACTGAATCCGGCGAGGCAAGGTCATCATTTTCCTTGATTGATGTCGCCGAAGTTGCAGGCGACATAGCCGAGCTCTACGAGCCGGAAATCGAGGAAGCTGGCGGTCAACTGGAAGTCGCCGTGGCAAGCGGCGCGATGGTTCGCGCCGACCGTCAGTTGTTGGCGCACGCAATAACCAATCTGCTCGACAACACACTGAAATACGCGGCGGCGCATTCGGAGGATGCATCCAGTCTGTCCGTTCGGCTCACCGTAAGCCTCAGCGGCGGAGATGTGCTCGTTGAAGTATCCGACAATGGTCCGGGCATTCCTGAGGCCGAACGCAAGCGTGTAATTGAGCGGTTCGTTCGCCTTGATTCCAGCCGGTCAGAGCCCGGCAGCGGTCTCGGTCTGTCGCTCGTCAATGCGGTCGCAAAGCTGCACGGCGGCGCGCTTGAGCTGGGAGACAACGCACCCGGTCTGACTGTTCGCCTGAAGCTGCGCGCCGCAAACGAGGATTGAACGAGGGCGCACGCGTCTGTTAAGTGCTCACTGGCAGGTATTTCAGACGGCGGATGGAGTGACATGGCGGACCGGAACAAGGTTGAACGGCTTCCATCGCCGGCCGATCGTTCTGCATTTGATCGTTTTCGTGAAACTCTGACGGCAAAGGCCGGAGAGACCGAAAACAGTGCCTCGTCCTCGCTATTGAGCTGCGTGTCGGGTGACGCCGATGCCGCTGATTTTATTGCGACCGTTCTGGACGCATCGCCCCATCTCGCTTCACTGATCGACAAGTATCCGGGCGATGCTCTGAACGTGCTGACGGGCACAGCCGACAATGTGTTCGACGACATTTTGCGCGAAACCGCATCTGCCAGGCTGGCCGATTGTGACGAGGCGAACCTCATGTGCCAGCTGCGCCGCCAGAAGGCGCGGGCAGCCCTCGTCATCGCACTTGCCGATCTCGCGCGGTTGTGGTCGCTGGAGCGGGTGACCGGCGCCCTCAGCGCATTTGCCGACGCTGCGATAAAGACAGCCGTCGACTGGTTGCTGCATGCGGCCCATCGCGGCGGCAAAATCGTATTGCCGGACCCCCACCAGCCCGGCCGATCAAGCGGTTATGTCGTGATTGCAATGGGCAAATACGGTGCCGGCGAGCTTAACTACTCAAGCGACGTTGATCTTATTGTCTTCTACGATCCGCACACCGCACCGGTGCCTGCCGGCAGCGATGTAGCAAAACTGTTCGTTCGCCTCACGCAAGGCCTCGTCAAACTTCTTCAGGAGCGCACCAGGGACGGGTACGTGTTCCGTACAGATCTCAGGCTCAGACCCGACCCGCGCGCGACCAGCGTTGCTATCTCAATCGACGCGGCAGCCCAATACTATGAAAGCATGGGGCAAAACTGGGAGCGTGCCGCGATGATCAAAGCGCGTCCGGTTGCGGGCGACATTTCGGCCGGCAGGGAATTCCTTTCGAACCTGGCTCCGTTCATCTGGCGCAAGTACCTAGATTTCGCAGCCATCGCCGACATTCAATCTCTCAAGCGACAAATTCACGCCTTTAAAGGACACGGCGAGATAGCCGTTGAAGGTCACAACATCAAACTTGGCCGCGGAGGCATTCGCGAAATCGAGTTCTTCGTGCAAACACAGCAACTGATTGCCGGCGGCCGCATCCCCGAACTGCGCGGCAACCGGACGGTCGACATGCTGCACCGGCTGTCGGATTTTGACTGGATCTCATCATCTGCTGCGGAGGAACTGCAGGAGGCCTACGAGTTCCTACGCGCGCTCGAACACCGTCTGCAAATGATGGAAGACGAACAAACACACACTCTTCCCGTCGAAAGCGACAAACTTGACCGTTTTTCGAGACTTGCAGGGTTTGATTCCCGCGATGCGCTGGCAAGCGAACTCATGAAATACCTGACGAGTGTTCAGGGCCACTACGCGGCGCTCTTCGAGGCGGCGCCCAGTTTGGGCGACGGCGAGGGAAGTCTCGTGTTTACCGGCGCTGATGACGATCCCGATACCATCGCCACACTCACGCGTATGGGATATGAGAGAGCATCGGATGTGTCCGCAGCCATCCGCAGCTGGCACTTTGGCCGCGTTCCGGCAATGCGCAGCGCCAGGGCGCGCGAGCGTCTCACGGAATTGACACCGGTGCTGCTTGATGCGCTGGCCCGAACCGGGCAGCCGGATCAGGCATTTCTCGCGTTTGACAAGTTCCTGTCGGGCCTCCCGGCAGGCGTTCAGCTGTTCTCCCTCCTGCATGCCAATCCCGCACTACTTGATCTTGTCGCCTCAATTCTCGGGGCTGCTCCCAAACTGGCGAAGTTCCTCAGCCAGCGCCCCCAGGTCCTGGACGCGGTTCTCGATCCAGGTTTCTTTGCGACCCTGCCTGACAGGGAAGAATTGGTTGATTACCTCCAAGGGGCTTTGCCCATTGACGAGCCGTTTGAGGAGCTTCTGGACCGGGCCCGCGTTATCGGCCGCGAGCAGCGTTTCCGCATTGGCGTTCGTCTTCTATCGGATACGCTTGCCGGATATGACGCGGGACGCGCCTATAGCACCGTGGCGGAGACGCTGGTCGCCAGGCTCTTTGAAATCGTGCGCCATGAATTCGAAGGCAAGCATGGCAGGCTCGAGGGAAGTGAGATGGCCATCGTTGGCATGGGCAAGCTCGGCAGCTCGGAAATGACCGCATCGTCGGATCTGGATCTTATGCTGATCTACGATACCCCACCGGGCGCACAATCCTCTGTCGGCGGCAAGCCATTGATGGCGAGCCAGTATTTCGGCCGTTACACGCAGCGTCTGATCAATGCGCTCACCGCCCCGACGGCGGAGGGGCGGTTGTATGAGGTCGATATGCGATTGCGCCCATCCGGTAACAAGGGACCGATCGCAACGCACATTGAAAGCTTTATCGATTATCATCGCGAGTCGGCGTGGACTTGGGAAAAGCTGGCTCTCACCCGCGCCCGCGTTGTTGCAGGCGATACCGATTTGTCGGCCCGCGTAAAGCAAAGCATTAGTAATGTGCTGTGCAGTGAGCGCGATCGCGCGGCCGTGGCGCGCGATGCCCGCGAGATGCGTCAACGCATCGTGGACGAAAAGCCGGCTGTAAATCATTGGGATCTCAAGCAGGCGCGCGGCGGGCTCGTTGATCTTGAGTTCATCTGCCAGTTCCTGCAGATCAGTTCAGCTTTTCAAACGCCGGAGGTGCTTGAGCCGAACACAGAACAGGCGTTTTCCGCACTGATACAGCACGGCGTTTTGCCGGAAACGGCCGGCATGGAACTCTGTGAAGCGCATCGCATGGTAACGGTGTTGAACCAGATCCTCAGTCTATGCGTGCAGAACGAGTTTTCACTGGAAGACGCTCCGCCAGCGCTTGGGGCGCTTCTGCTGCGCACTGCGGACATGCCGGACATGAAGCAGCTCGACGCAGCGCTCAGGGGTCAGCAGGCTTTGGTGAAAGAAGCATTCGACCGGATTGTGTCATAGCGGATTTTGCGCCGAGTTTTGCAACGCCGCCATGATTCTGCGGCGGCGCGAATTTTCTTAGACGGATTTTGCTGCCGCCAGTCGTTCAAGCATTGAGCAGAGGAAATGGGGTGGGGCTGCTCGCCAAATGATCGCGTAACTTGAAACTCGGAGATGAGATTATGAATGCCAGAGCCTACCCCCTAAAACTTACCGTTGGCCTGCTTGCATTAACGGTCGCGTTGGCCGGCGCGGTGTATGCGTCGTCAGATGACGCGGGGCCGGGAGCGGCCGCCGCGCAGCGTGCTTCCGAAGATGCGTCCTATGAAGTCGCACATGAGACCCACGGCGGCCAGGGCGGTTATCAGCGCCAGGGTCACGGTAATCACGGCTATGGTCACGGAGGTCATGGATATGGTCACGGCGGCCATGGCTACGGTCACGGAGATCATGGCTATGGCCACGGTGGCTACGGTCAGGGACATGGGCAAGGTCATGGGCACGGCGAGGGCCATGAGTACGGTCAGGGACATGGGCAGGGTCACGGCGAGGGTCAAGGCTATGGCCACGGAGGCGATAACAGGCAGGCGCACGACGGCAGACGAGGTCGCCATAGCGGTCGTATGTTCCAGCGCCTTGATGCCAACGGTGACAACGCCATCACCCGGGACGAGCTTGAACCTGCTGCTGATCGGCGTTTTGCGCGTTTCGACCTGAATGGTGATAACACGGTAAGTGCCGAAGAGATCGAGCAACACCTGCGTAAACGGCTGGAGCGTCGGCGCGACCGTGTCCTGAGCCTGTTCGACGCCAATGAAGATGGCACGATCACGCGTGAGGAGTTTGCCGGACGGATCGGTGAAATGTTCACCCGTGCCGATCGAAATGAAGATGGAGCCGTTTCGCGCCGTGAAGCCCGCAGAATGAGGCGGCACATGCGGCGGGCATGGCACGATGGGTTTGGAGCCGCCGATGGCGAGGCTCCCGAGGCCAATAGCGAGGAAGGCCAGTAAAGGCAAGATGTGCTGAGTCCGGCCGCACGAACGACGGATCCCGCTGCGGCGGGATCCGAACATCTGCAATCGCGCGCGCGCGATAATGATGTCGTGCGCGCTATCGCCAGCGGTCATGAACCGGCCTTGCGCGATGCGCTGACCGCGCATTTCACAAGAGTGTACAAGCACCTGTACCGGCTAACGCGCAGCGAGGCGGATGCAGAGGATTTGACACAGGAAGTGTTTCTGCGGCTGTGGCGTTCTCCGCCGGATCTTGCCGGGTGCCGGGCGTCACTTTCCACTTGGCTCTACAGGGTCGCGACAAACCTGTTCATTGACTGGTATCGCCGCAGAAAACCGGAGACACCGGACGAGAGCATCGATGTTGCGGCAGGCGAACCGGGCCCTGAAACGATAATGGCGCATAAACAAGTCTCAGGTGCGGTCGCCCAGGCGCTTTCGAACCTGCCGGTCCGTCAGTGCGCGGCACTGTCGCTTACCTACTACGAAGGGCTGTCCAACAAAGAGGCGGCCGAGGTGCTTGAGATATCCGTCGAAGCGCTTGAGTCGCTTTTGTCGCGCGCCCGGCGCGCCCTTAAGGGTGACCTTGCCCGCGAATGGCGCGACATGATTGCGGTTCTTGAGAAAACTGAAGTGACCATCTGACATGACTGAGAAAAGTAAAATGGAAAACACAACACAGCAGCAACGGCTGAAACACTTGATCGCCACATACGGTGCGGACACCGCCCGTTGGCCCGACGAGTGGCGCGAGGCCGATGCACCGGACGTGTTGGCTGCGGAGCTTCAGACTGAATTGAGAGAGGCGAGGGCGCTCGATGATTTGTTGGTCCTCGACAGTGGGCCCGATGTTCCGCCAGGAACGATGAAACGTGTCGAAGCTTTTATACTGTCAAGCAGTCCGGCCACGATTCGGGCGCGCCGCGAAAGCGGCCTGAACGGGCTGTGGCAGGAGTTCGGCTGGCTGTTTGCACCGGCGGTACGACCGGGGTTTGCGCTGCTCGCGGCTTCCCTGGCGGCTGGCCTGTATCTCGGTCAGGCGGATTTCATGGACCCCATCTCACTTGGCCTGCAGGTTGCATTGGAAGACCCATCGGTAGTGTCCGATGACAACCTGTTCGGCCTGCCCATGGAAACGGTGGGATTTGTGGAGGACACATCATGAGCGAACGGGAAACACCCTTGGGCGATGACCGTAACGGTTTGGAACCGCCAGCGCCTCAACCGGCGCGCTCCGGGCGTTGGCTGCGCATTGCGCTCATTCTTTCGCTGGCCTTCAATCTGTTGTTCGTCGGGTTCGCGGCATCGCGCTTCATGCATCATGGGCCTCGACACCACCTCGGCGGTCCCAGATTGGGGTTCATTGCCGCTGAAGGCCGGCACTTCATTCGTGAGTTGCCGCGTGAGCGGCGCCGCGAATTGCGGGAAATCATGCGCTCTCACCGCGAGGAATTTCGCAGCGAGCGGATGGCGATGGAAGATGAAATGCGCAAGTTTGCGCAGGCGTTGCGTAGCGAGCCCTATGATCGTGCCGCTGTCGAACAGGCGCTCGGGTCTCTGCGCCAAAACGCTGGCGGACTTCTGAGCCGCGGCGAACAGGTGACACTGGAAGTTGTTTCTGCGCTGACCAGGGATGAGCGCGCAGGATTTTCAGAGAGATTGCTGGATCGCCTGGAACGCTGAGGGTTTAGGGCCCAGACCCTAACTCTCGCTGTCCTCAAGAACGTCCGGGCCAATCGGCAAAGCCACTTGATCGTCCAATGACCACAGACGTGCTTCTGCCGCGATGGTGTCTGCTGTCGAACCGCCACTGCATTTTGTGTGTGTCGCAGCTGTGACGGGAATTGACAGGCTGACCGATGTGCCAACGTTTTCTTCGCTTTCGATAGTGAAAATTCCATCGTGCATTTCGACCAGGGATTTTGAAATAGCCAGCCCCAGACCGCTGCCGCCTCGCGACTTCGTCATCTGGTTTTCGACCTGCTCAAAGGGTGTCCCCAACTTGTCTATATCGCTGGTTGGAATGCCGATGCCCGTGTCGTCGATAGTCACGCGCAAACTTGAAACGGACCCTGTAGCCCGGATGGTTACCCGGCCGCCTTCGCGAGTGAATTTGATCGCGTTGGTCAGGAGGTTGATCAGGACCTGCTTGAGTGCTCGTTTGTCAACGTCGGCTTGAAGATCCGCTTGAATGTCTTCAACGATCTCCACCCGTCCTTCATGCGCTCGTGGCGTGGCGATGCGAAGGCTTTCATCGATTACGGTGCCGATGTCGCACGTCTGGATGTCAAGACTGACGCGTCCCGCCTCAATTTTCGACATATCGAGGATATCGCTGATGACATCGAGGAGATACTGGCCGCTGCGGTGAATGTCGCGCGCGTATTCGATGTATTTTTCCGTTTCGATCTTGCCGAACATCTCGTTTTTGATCACTTCGGAAAATCCAATCACCGCGTTCAGTGGCGTGCGAAGTTCGTGGCTCATGTTTGCCAGAAACTCGGATTTCGACCGGTTTGCGGCTTCCGCCCTGGTCTTTTCAAGCGAGTATTTTTCAGCCAGATCGACAAGTTGTTGCGCCTGATGTTCCAGCGTCATGCGTGACTTTTGCAGGTCGCGCACCGTGTTCATCAACTCACGTTCGCCTTCCAGTAGTCGTTCCTCGTGCTTCTTGAGGGGCGTGATGTCGGTGCCGACACTGACAAATCCACCATCCTTCGTGCGACGCTCGTTGATATGCAGCCAGCGTCCATCGCCAAGCTGCGCTTCGAACGTGCTGCCGGCGTCGGGGTCCTTGTCGTTAACCGAGATGCGTGTGCGCACAAGCGGTTCTTTCGCCGCCTTGATGACCTCGTCGTATGCGGTGCTCGGGCGAACAACGCTGGCTGGCAGATTGTGGAACTGCTGATACTTCGAATTGCAGATGACCAGCCGGTTGTCGCTGTCCCAGAGCACGAATGCTTCGGAGATGTTTTCGATGGCATCGCGAAGGCGCAGATCCGCCTGCAGATTGAGTTTGTCGGCGAGTTTCTGTTCGGTGATGTCGATGGCGATGCCGACAAGATGCGGTGCTTCTTCGCCCTGCGCGTCGGCAAGTTCCGCGCGCGCGCGCAGCCACACCCAGTGACCTTCCGCATGACGCATCCGGAACTCCCGGTCGATGGCCTTGCGGCCGTCACGTAGCATATCGTTGATAAGGACGTCCATACGCGGATCGTCAGGGTGCAGCCGGTCAATAACTTCACCGTAGGACAACAGGTCACCGCGCGGTTTCAGACCCAGAATGTCGAACATCGAACGCGACCAGAATATATGGCCACGGGCGATATCCCAGTCCCACAGGCCGCAATGACCACGCTCCAGGGCCTTGTCCAGCCGGCTTGTCGCCAGAACAAGCGTGCGGTCGGCCTCGTCGGCGCGCGCGGACTGCCAGTGAAATGCCGATCCGATCAGCATAAGAACCAGCGCTGTCGTGGTGAAAAGAGTGATCCCGACAACAAGTTCGCGGTTCCACTCCGAAAGACTGCCCTCCGGTTCGATCACAGCGGCGAGCCCGGGGTGATCCTCGAGCCGTTTCAGATATACGATCGCCGTTCCAATGCCGGCAATGGAGGTCTGGAACTGGCGCACCGAGTGATCGGCAAAGAGTCCCGCGCCGGAAGCGGAAATAATATCGTTGATGAGCGCGCCGTGTAACATCTCACCGTTCGCGCTCGTGGCACGAATAACGGCTGTCTGGTCAGTGACCAGATAGATCCTGCGTCCGTCGCGCGCCTGATCCGGCAACGAAGCGTCGATATCACGATTTGTCGGCGTGCGGGGTATGCTGTAGGACGATTGCCCGCTTGCAAGCCGTTGGTCGATGCGGGTCGCGAGAAGTTCCAAATAGACTTCCGACAAGCGGGCATCGTCCTCGCTTCGTTCGTTGCTGCTCGCGACGAGGCTCGCCGTCATGCCGGCGCCAAGGCATGCGAGAAACAAAATGATGAGGCCCAGAATTACGCGGCGTAGGGTCTTTTCTGATAGCGAGAATGTCGCCATCGTCACGGGTAGAACTGGGAGCTTCAAGGAACGCTCCTTGAAAAACAGCTCACCGAGTTGGACCTTTGCCAAGGTACCTGACCCCTAGTTGTTTGAACCCCTGCGCCCGAATGCGACCGGTTGTGTAACCAACCAGGCTTTCGCTAACGCGACTTGAACAACGCACTGAGAAACTGAGACTGCTGACCAGAACACGCCGGGCCTTGCGGAGACAGTGGGCGCTTGGCGAAGATCGCAATGCTGGCCGCCTGGCCGCTGAAACGCAGTATATGACCGCGTTTCCACCCCTCGATCCTGGCGCCGGCATTCATCGTCCCACCAGCCACAATTGGCTGCATTCCTGCCGAATCACTTGACCCATTGATTCGAAGAACAAGTGATTTGTCCAGACCCAAGATGGCGGCAAGTAAGACCCTCACCACAGGCGCTGTGTTGCGCAGAGCTTCTTTCCAGTCTCCGCGGCGCAGGATGGACCCTTGAGGGCGACCGCCGGGTTGATTGAATGCAAAAGAATTTAGCGCCGGTTGATCGCAGATTAGCGGCGCTCCCAGGGAGCGTAACATCGCTTGCACCAGTTTGCTCGATACCTGCCCGAGGCGCCGCTTGCGCTCCGAGCCATGCCTACTTCACCGCACATTGACGGCAAAATAGTGGCAAACAAATGCCCGCATTGCGTCACTGGAGTGTCTTGGAAACGATTTCAAAGGTATCTCGCGACAATCCTTTCCGCCCCTTGATTCGCTCGATTTCGCCGCGGGCGAGATCACGGCGGGAAGCTTCCAGGACGCGCCAGTTCTTGAATGCGGCGGAAAGCCGTGCCGCGACCTGAGGGTTGATTGCATCCAGCGCCAGAACGACGTCGGCGATAAATCTATAACCGGAACCGTCTGCGCTGTTGAAGCAAACCGGGTTTGACGCAGCAAAGGCGCCGACCAGAGCACGCACCTTGTTGGGCTTTTTCAGAGAGAATGCTTCATGTTCCGTGAGCGCTCTGATATCGGCGATGCGATCTGGAAACGGTGCAACCGCGTTAAGCGACAGCCATTTGTCGACCAGGAGATGATCGTCTTTCTTAGCGTCATAAAATGCGTTGAGTGATTCTGCGCGTTCTGGTCCGTCGTGCACCGCCAGCACACCCAGGGCGGCCATCGTGTCCGTCATGTTGACGGCCGAACTGAACTGCGAATGGGCGAGGTCCGGGCCGGCAGCGGCACAGATGTAGGACAGAACCGTATTGCGCAACGCGCGCCGGCCGGCGTCTTCGGCGTCGGGGCGATAAGCGTCGCCTCCTTCCAGCCGGTCATAGGTGGCCCGAAGTTCAGGCTCCAGCAAACGGCCAATCATTTCCCTCATATGTTCGCGCGCCTGATGCACGGCCGCCGGGTCGACATCTTTCGCTATGCGTGCGGCGATGTCCGTTTCACTCGGCAGCGAGAGCATCCACGCAGTGAACGCCGGTTCGAGGGCCTGATCGTTGATGCACGTGCGCAATGCTTCGGCAAAGTTCACGTCGTCGTCGAGCGGCATCTGCGCACCTATGCGGCGCACGTCGCGAATGAGGCTCGCGCCGATGTATGTTTGTGCGGACTCCCAGCGGTTAAACTGGTCTGTGTCACGTGCCATCAAAAACAGCAGATCTTCGTCATTGATGTTGCTGGTAAGTTTGACAGGGCATGAAAATCCCCGATTTAGAGAAGGAACAGGCCGCTCCGGCACGCTCTCGAATGTGAATGTCTGTGTATTCCCGGTTACCTCAACGACATTTCCCTCAAGCGGTCCATGCCCTTGAAGCACCAAGGGAGTGTCGTCGCCGGAAGCGTCGACGAGTCCAAGACATAACGGTATGTGAAATGGCGATTTGGAGTTTTGGTCGGGCGTCGGCGCGCACATTTGGGTGATGGAGATTTCATAGGTCCGTTCATGCCGGTTGTACTTGCCGTTGACTGCAAGCTCCGGCGTACCGGCTTGCCCGTACCAGGACATGAACTGCGCAAGAGAGCGGCCTGAAGCATCTTCCATGCAGGACACGAAGTCTTCCACGGTTGCCGCCTCGCCATCGTGCCGCTCGAAGTAAAGGTCCATGGCGCGGCGGAACGTGTCGCGGCCGATAAGCGTCCGCATCATCCGTACCAGCTCGGCGCCCTTTTCGTAGACGGTTGCCGTGTAGAAGTTGTTGATCTCCATATACGACGCCGGGCGGACGGGGTGTGCGAGCGGCCCCGCATCTTCGGGAAACTGATGGCTGCGCAGCAGGCGGACGTCGTCAATCCGCTTCACCGCGGCAGAGCGCATGTCTGCGCTAAACTCCTGATCGCGGAACACGGTCAGGCCTTCCTTGAGGCAAAGCTGAAACCAGTCACGGCAGGTGATGCGATTGCCGGTCCAGTTGTGAAAATATTCGTGAGCGATAATGGATTCGATGTTCTGATAGTCGGCATCGGTTGCCGTATCGGGCCGGGCCAGAATGTATTTGTCGTTGAAGACATTGAGACCCTTGTTCTCCATCGCCCCCATATTGAAATCACTTACCGCCACAATCATGAAAATATCGAGATCGTACTCCCGCCCAAATGCTTCCTCGTCCCACCGCATCGACCGTTTCAGCGCGTCCATGGCGTAGTCGCAGCGGTCTTCCTTCCCTTGTTCGACATAGATTTGCAGCGCAACCTCGCGGCCGGAGGCCGTCGTGAAGGTATCGGCAATACGCGCCAGATCCCCCGCCACCATCGCGAACAGATAGGACGGCTTGGGATAGGGGTCGTTCCACACCGCGAAGTGGCGTTCGGTGCCATCAATGTCTCCGCTCGCAATAAGGTTGCCATTTGACAGCAGTACCGGAGCATCGGACCGACGAGCTTCGATGCGCACCTGGTATGTCGCAAGAATGTCGGGGCGGTCGAGAAAATAAGTGATCCGCCGAAAACCTTCCGCCTCGCACTGCGTGCAGTAGATGTCGCTTGTCCGGTAAAGCCCCGAAAGGGTCGAATTCGCCTGGGGGTCGCATGCGGTTTCAAGGGTTAGGGTGAACGGGCCATCGGGCAAGTTGGAGAGGGTCAGCGACGTGTCGTCGAGTTCATAATCGCCCTGCGCGAGCCCGGCCCCGTTGAGCGATATGCCGAGCAGGTCAATGTTTTCTCCATCCAGAACCAGTGTGCGGCCGGATGCGTCGCCTTTCGGATTGGGGCGCACGGACAAAATTGAAGAGACGCGGGTATTCTGCGGCGCAAGCCGGACATCGAGCTCCACAGCCTCTATGACGTGACTGCTGGGCGTGTAATCTTTGAGATGAATTGTTTGAGGCGTATCGGTTTTCATGGCTGTGTGGAGAACCCGTGCTGCAGTGTCCGGTGGGCCTTACCAAGTGTGAAGGCGCATCCAGTGGCAAGCTGTGTATCAGATCACCGCGCTGTTGAGTAGGCGTTCCGGACATCACGGGAAGCGATGGGACCTTCAAATGCAGCGGCGTATTGCGGCGTGCCGAGCGTCGCGATGTAGCCGCGGATTTCACTCAACAATTTGCGCCGGATCGCATCGATGAGATCGCCATAATCATTCACAACCTCAACGAAAGCATCAGGGCCGATGACCACGTGTTCCTCAAAATATTCGGCAAGGGACTTATCACGCTCCTGAATGGCCAGCCCGTTGATCGTTGCACCCGCGTCTGCAGCTCTGCGGCGCGTGACGGAAGGGTGAGTGCCCGTGTTGGCGCGCTCATCCGATACGATGTCGATTACGCGCCGGGCTCCCAAATATCCTCCCGTCCCGAACAGCCGCGCGGAGAAGGTAATGGCGCTGCCCGTCGCCGTGCCGAATCCCGTGAACTGCCGCATGTTCGATTGCACTTCGCCGGCAAACCGGCTTGCCGATTCCGCGTCCGATATGTGCGTCCAGGCTACGGTTTGCGTTTGCTGAAAGCTCGCACTCCACTGCACCAGCGTTACCGCAATGCCGTTCGGTCGGTGCGAGAGGATCGCGTTCACCACATCTGGATGGCGGAACGCCTCGGCGAATCCGGCGATCTGGAGATTGAACTGTTCGGGATCGATGCTGGACGATGAATCGATTGCGAGGATCAGTTCAAGGGCAACTGGCGTCGCCGGTTCCTGTGCCGTTAGGTTAACCGGGAGAGCGGCGGCGAATGCCAGCGTGAGAGCCAGTGAAATGCAAAGGCGTTGGTGTTTCGCTTCCCGCAACGTCTGCCGACCGCGCTTCGGTTCAAGTGGCATTGAATTTTCTGGAAACATCATCGGCAAACGCTAGCCGAGGCTTGAAACACGCGTCAAATGAAATGACCGGCACCGCTCTCGCACACTGCAATCGCACTTCCTGGCGCGGCCGATGAAAAGAATGTGGGGTAAGCCAATATGCCGAGCCCGGGAAACTTGTGATAGATCATAGGTAGATTGCGGCGCCGCGGCACTTTCGGCGGCGGTATTGGGGAAAGAGGCGGTGGCCGTCAGCACGTATCGAGCCGAACACGGCCCGACCTATCGCACAGGTGTCGCGCTGGTCTTGTCCGCAGGCGTGTGCTGGTCGCTGATGGGGCTTCTCGTGCGCCTCACCGAACAGGCGACTGTCTGGCAGATCCTTTTTTACCGCTCACTGTCGCTGGCCGTTTTTCTCTTCATCGTCATTACCGTGCGCAGCCGGGGCCGCGTTTGGCGGTTACTATGCGAAGGTGGCCTGCCCATTGTGTTCGGCGGCTACGCTCTGATGCTCGCCTTCAGCGGCTCCATCATGGCTCTGAAAAACACAACGGTCGCCAACGCGATGTTTTTGTTTGCGGCCGCCCCCTTCATGTCAGCGGTCCTTGGCCGTCTCATCCTCAAGGAACATGTTCGACTCGCGACCTGGATCGCCATGACGATTGCCCTGTGCGGTATCGCCTTGATGGTCACTGAAGCCCTTTCCTTCGGCAGGCTGCTTGGAAACGCTGCGGCGCTCGCCTCCGCGCTGGGTTTTGCGCTGCTCACCATCGTCCTGCGATGGGGGGGCACCCAGGATATGTTTCCGGCCCTGTTTCTGGGAGCGCTTTACACCACACTATTGAGCGCTGCCGCCTGCTGGGCGACGGGAGAAGGCCTTGCCGTCCCGGTAACCGATATTTTCCTCGCCGCTGTTATGGGCATTGGATTGATCGGCACCGGTATGATGATTTTCACCGTTGGCTCGAAATCGGTTCCCGCCGCCGAACTCTCGTTGCTTGCGATGTCGGAAGTCCTGCTCGGACCGATCTGGGTTTGGTGGTTGCTCGGCGAGCGGGCAGGGCTTATGACGCTGATCGGCGGCGGCATTCTGCTCGTCGCGATTGCCGGCAATGCGCTCAGCGGCATACGCCGGCGCCCGTTGCCGGTCGGCAGAAGTTGAAGCGAAACGACACCGGGGGGAAGGGTCTCAGCATGAAAATCACCGACTTCAAGGTTTTTGTGGTGGCGAACCCGCCGCCGCACAATGGCGGTCTCTACTGGATTTTCGTCAAGCTCGTCACCGACAACGGCATCGAGGGGGTCGGCGAGGTTTATTCCATCCCGTTTCGCGCGCCCGTCGCGCGCAAGATGGTCGAGGACGTTTGCGAACGGTTCCTGATCGGAGCAGACCCTTTCCACATCGAGCGCCTGTGGCGTCTCGTTTATTCCGCCGGTTACACGCAGCGCTCGGATCTTTCTGTCATGGGCGTACTCAGCGGTGTCGAGACGGCATGCTGGGACATCGTCGGCAAGTCGGTCGGGAAGCCCGTCTATGAATTGCTTGGCGGCCGCGTACACGAACGGCTGCGATCCTACACGTACATTTATCCCGATCCGCCCGATGATCTGCGCGGTTACACCGATCCGGACATTGCCGCGTCGCGGGCGCTTGAGTATGCAAAACTCGGATTCACGGCGCTCAAATTCGATCCGGTGGGTCCCTACACCGTCTACGATCCACGGCAGCTGTCGCTCGAGGCTCTCGATCGCGCCGAACGTGTCACCGCAGCCATCCGCGAGGCGGTCGGATCGAAATGCGACCTCCTGTTCGGCACCCACGGCCAGATGACTGCGGCCAGCGCGCTTCGGCTCGCCCAGCGCATAGAGAAATACGATCCTCTGTGGTTCGAAGAGCCGGTCCCGCCTGAGAACGTCGACGAAATGGCCCGTGTTGCCCGCCAGACCAGCATTCCCGTGGCGACCGGCGAGCGTGTCGCCGGCAAGTATGATTTTGCGCGTATTCTTAAAGCGCAGGCCGCATCGATATTGCAGATGGCCATCGGCCGCGTCGGCGGCATCCTGGAAGCCAAGAAGATCGCCGGCATGGCGGAAGCGTACTACGCGCAGATTGCACCGCATTTGTATTGCGGCCCCATCGAGGGGGCGGCCAATGTGCAGGTCGATACATGCAGCCCGAACTTCCTCATTCAGGAAAGCATTGAAACCTGGGGCGGATTCCACGCGGAAATTTTGAAACGCCCGATGAGATGGGAGGACGGCTACATAATTCCGCCGACTGAACCGGGCATTGGTGTCGAACTGAACGAAGAAGTCGCCGAAGCCAATCCCTATACCGGCGATGCGTTGCATCTCGACATGGCGCGCGAACCGCTTTAGGTCATGAACTCATACTTATGTGGCCACGAATCCGGCCCGGTTCAGTGACGGCGTGGAAACGTGTATGGTGCAGTTAATGGGCTCGCTGGCCACAAAGTCATCGCCGCGCGCGCAGAAAGAATTCAGACCATGAGGAGTGGGTGAAATGCCGCTGACCGACCTGACACAGAAAACGGTAGACAAAATCAGTGACGCGGTCGGAGCCGACCTGAGCGCGGAAGACATCGCGGCGATTGCGAAAATCGTAGAGAAGGCTCAGATCGAAACCGTTACCACAACGTCGAAAACGTGCCGGGCGGTTGCCGTTTCGGAGCTCGGCGCGGACGCGGACAAAGCGCATAAACTGGCCGAAGCGATCAAAGAGGCGGAAACCGCGCTCGTCGCGAACCTTGGGGGCTTGCGCTAACCAGTGCTCAGGTTTCGTCGGGGTTCGCGCAAATGCGCAATGCCGCCCTGCTCAATGAATTTTGTCGTCTCCGCCCACAGGTGGTCGCCGTAGAGAAATGGCTCAAATTGTGTGCTGCCGGCAAGCGGCAGAGGAGAGATTTCGGCATTGACGCGCGGCTCATAGAAAAATGGTATTGAAAACCGTTCCTCGCCGTAGCTCACCACGCGGTGCTCGGTTGCGCGGATGCGTTCGCCGGTCCAGCGTTCCAGAAGTTTTCCGAAATTGACCGTCAACCCGTCATCGGCGGGTGGCACATCGAGCCAGCGGCCATCGCGCGTGGAGGCCTGCAGCCCGGCAACGCCGGTTTGGGCGAGGAGCGTTATGAATCCCGTGTCAACATGCGACCTGCCGATCAGGTGCAGTTTTTCGCCATTGTGTTCAACGTGTGCGGGTTCCGCGATGCCCGTGGCGGTGTCCTGACGGGCTGCGGGATATCGCGTGATGCGCAGTGTCGACATGCCGCCGGAAAAAGCCGCATCGAAGCTTTGCTCGGGGAGGTTCAGTCCACGCGCAATCGACCGCATGAGCTCCCGGCCAATGCTCAACATGGCGCCATAGTAATCGCGCGCCGCATCGCGCCATCCTGGCAACGCGTCCTCGCCGGGCAAGGGTGTCGGTTCGCACAAGGGGTCCGACGGGTCGATGATTTCATGTCCGGGCAGGAGGTCCGGGCCGATGTCGATGCCTTCCTTGTAGCTTACCTGGCCTTCCTGGAGGGGGTACCAACCGCGATAAACATTCGGATGCGTGCTGTCGAAGTTCCAGCGCCAGAGCTTGCGCTGTTCCTGTTCGCTGAGTTCGAAAAGTGTGAGCAGTTTGGCCCGCGCCTCGGCGCCGGCACCGAGTTCGCCTGGCCAGTTCCTAACTGCAAGGAACCCCATTTGAGACGCGGCGGCGGCTATGGCGGTATCGGCCGCCGCCCTTGCGTCCGCACCCCCGTCAAACAAGGGTCCTATGTCGACGGTAGGAAACATCGGTGATCGCCTCACGCCAGGGCGGCGATTTCATCCAGATCCAGAGAGCCTGGAACCAGCACGACCGGCACGGGAAAATCTCCGGCCTGGTTTGCCGCGATCCAGGAGACGATTTTGCCCGGCCCTTCCTTCGATGAAGAGGCGCCAAGAACCAGAAAGGCAATATCCTGATCTTCTTCGATCAGGGCGACGATCTCGTCGGTGACCTGCCCGTGCCGTAAGATTTCTTCGATCTCGAGCTTCTCAAATCCCCAGCCTTTAAGCTTGCGCTGATAGAGGCGGAACACGGCCTTGGCCTTCTGCTCGCCTTCTTCGCGGTGAATTTCACCGACCGTCAGCCAGTGCTGAAATTCTTCCGGTTCGATCGCGAACAGAAGAACGACATCGCTATCGGTGTTGCTAGCCCTGCACGCGGTAAAATAGATCGCTGCCTCGCATTCCGGCGTTTCGTCGACGACCGCCATGTATTTGCGGCGGTGTCCCTTCTCGTGAAGCGTGCGTTTGGTTCGAGCAGGCATATCAGTCCGGTTGCACTCCTGATGACCGCCGACGATCTAGCGTCTTGGCACAATATACGCCGCGACGAGCCCGGCAAGCCCGGCCACAATGACGCACAGAATACCGTAGATTAATGGCTGTTCGTAGGCGATTGAGTAGACGAAGCGCTCAAACCCGCGTTTCTCGATCAGCAGCTGAGTTTGATGCCGGCCCGTCATAACGCCTTCCTGAAACAGATAAATCAGTACGTCATACTGGCCGAGAGGGACATTTGCGCCGAGATCGATGGAGGCGCGGAACAGGAAATTGCCGACGAAACGCGCGCCTTCAGGATTTTCGATATAGAGCCCCCGGTCGCGCTGAATGCGCAAAAGGGCGTCGAAGTAAGGTTCCGCATCACCGCTGCCGAAAACCAGGCTTTCGCGCATCAAATCTGTTTTGAGGCCCGCAAAACCGATGCCGAGGCGGTGGAACGTATCCGGCAGGGCAATGTCATTTAACGCACGGTTCGAGACCACCGCATAGTAGCCGGGAGCGCGCTCGACCCGTTCACCGCCGTCATTTATCCAGATACCGGTGCGCCAGACCTTTTGGCGCACCTGCACCGGGCGGGTCGGTCCGATAACTTCGATCACGACATCTGACGTTGTTTCATCGGCGGGATCGATTGCGCCCACAAGGGAGCCGAATAACACGACGCGCGTCCCGGAGAAGTCCGCCTCCACCGCGACGTCATGGGTCGTCAGGTCGGCAACCACGCCCTGCGCGCGGGCTTGCCCGGCGAAACAGAATGCAGCGAGAGCGGCGGCGAAGCAGAGCCGGGCTAAGGTGCGTCCGATAGCCATCTAATGCCCTCCAAAACTGTCTGCGACGGAGAACAGTTCATCCGGCTCGACCAGCAGGTCGAAACCGAGCTTTGCGCACATGGCGAGAACCAGAAGGGCAAGCAGGGCACGCAGCTGTTCGCCGCGCAAACGCTGCCCGAGCCTCACGCCGAACTGCGCCCCGATGACCCCGCCGGCCATCAGCAAAAGCGCCAGAACCGCATCGACGGTCTGGTTCTGCACCGCGTGGAGGATCGTGACGAGGCTTGTTACGAAAACGATCTGGAACAGCGATGTCCCGACCGCAACCGTCGTCGGTATGCGCAGCAGATAGATCATCGCCGGCACCATGATAAAGCCGCCACCGACACCCATGATCGCCGCCAGCAGCCCGACAAGCAGCCCTAGGAGCAGCGGTGGAACAATGCTGATATAGAGCTTGGAGCGGTTGAACCGCATCTTGAACGGCAGGCGATGTATCCAGTTGTGCTGCCCGGAGCGGCGAGCAGGTGCTGCTTTGCCGGCCTGGGTCCGGAACACTGCGCGGATACTTTCGATCAGCATCAAGACGCCGACGATGCCGAGAAAAAAGACGTAACAGAGCGAAATTGCGAGATCCACCTGGCCCATCTCGCGCAGGATCTTGACGATCTGTACGCCGACAATCGAGCCGGCCACACCGCCGCACAGCAAAATGGCGCCCATCTTGATGTCGACATTGCCGCGGCGCCATTGCGCAATCGATCCCGACACCGAGGACGCGGCGATCTGGTTGGCCTCGGTAGCGACCGCAATAACCGGGGGGATGCCGATGAAGATCAGCATCGGTGTCATCAGAAAGCCGCCGCCGACACCAAACATTCCCGACAGAATGCCGACAATGCCGCCGAGACCGACGAGCAGAAAGACGCTCACCGACATCTCAGCGATGGGCAGATAAATCTGCATAGAGTGGCTCCGGTGCGCGAACCGCTGGGCTCGCTACTTTCCGATGGTGTCAGGTCTGCAGGTTGCCCCCGGCGGGCTTGGATCGCCGGAACGCTTATAAGTTTGATTGAACCGGCTCATACTCCAACCATCGGTTCTGTCAATGTGACAATATAGCGTGGTTCGGCCATGCAATCGGGCACGGGCCCGCGCAGGCTGGCGAAACCGGCACAAGTGCGCTACAGCAACTCCAGTTTGCCGGGCTCCTTTGTCCGAGCCGCCCTCGTAAGGAGATAACTCGACCATGAAGATCTCGATCGACATCGATGGCTCGCCGGAAGAAATGCGAACGTTTTTCGGTCTGCCGGATATCAAACCGATGCAGGATGCGGTGCTCGACAAGGTGCAGTCTCAGATCGAGAAGAATCTTGAGCACACAGATCCCGAAGCGATCATGAAAACCTGGCTTACCCCCGGACTTGAAGGTTTTGGCGAGATGCAGAAAATGATGTGGGCGGCAACCATGGGCAAGGCGCCTGATGGCACGAAAGACGGTGACTGACATGCACGGGTGCGCGGGGTCGCCAGCGTCAAAAACGGTGTAGCGCACGATCATGCGCGTGCTTGCCGTCTCCAACAAAGTTTCGCCGGGCTTTGAACGGTATCTTTTCTCCTGCCGGGCGCTAGGAATTGAACCCGAGATCCTCGGGATGGGCGAACCTTTCGCGGCGCCCGGAACCAAACTCGTGCGCGTGCGCGAGGCGCTGCGCGGTATGGACGATGACGAACTGGTGCTGTTCTCCGACTGCTGGGACGTGGTGTTCGTGCGCGGACTGTCGCATGTGCGCGAAGTCTTCGACAGTTTCGGCGCACCGCTTGTGTTCTCCGCCGAGCCGCACTTCCTTTATGTGAAACCGGGTAAATACGGCCAATGGAAACGCTATCCCACCGGGCATTCGGCGGGTCTTTACCGTTTCTTGAATTCCGGTGCGTGGATTGGCCGAGCCGGATACGTCGCACGGGTGCTCGACGATATCGATTGTCCGCCCGACTGGCCCTGCGACCAGACACTCTTCAACGAGTGGTTTATCGACCACCCGGACGGCCTTGTTCTCGATCACGAGCAGAAACTGTTTGCATCGACCATTTTTCGCGAAGGGTTCGAGCGCTCGGATTTTGAGCTCGCCAATGGAGAGTTCCGGCACCGGCGCACCGGCACGGCGCCGTGCCTGATCCATTTCGGCGGTGAGAACCGCGTCTGTTCGAACCGCACCCTGTCGCTCGTGCCAACTGAGCTCTCCCGCGCCCCGATTGGATTTGCGGACCGGCTCGACTACGCCCTCAAGGTCATTCACCTCAAGGTCCTCTATGGTCTCGGGCTGCCGCCTTACCCCTTCGCCAGGCCGCTGGAATGGGGGCTTTATGTTGCGGGCGCTTCCGCCGCCGTTGGCGTTCTCGCAGCCTGCGTGCTAGGGATCTCCCACCTTCTCCAGTGAACACGGCGCCAGTGTCGGCTGCCGTATTTCGCATGGAGACCGGACTTGCAATCCTCCCATTGTGACCTCAACCATGCGTGTCCTGACCGTCTCCAGCAAATCAACACCGGGCCTTGAACGATATCTCGCCTCGTGCCGTCTCTTCGGCATCGAGCCGCAAATCCTCGGTATGGGCGAACCGTTTGCCGGGTTGGGCACCAAGCTCCTGCAATTGAGAAACGCGCTGCGCGAAATGCCGGATGACGAACTCGTTCTGTTTTCAGACAGCTGGGACGTCGTTTTCCTGCGTCAGCTGGACGACGTACCCCGGATATTTGATGAATTCGGCGCGCCGGTTGTGTTCTCCGCGGAGCCGCATTTCCTCTATTTGAAGGACGGCAAGTACGACCAGTGGAAGCGTTACCCGGTTGATGCGTCCGTCGGCCTCTACCGCTTTTTGAACTCCGGCGCCTGGGTTGGGCGGGCCGGCCATGTCGCGGCCATGTTCGGCGACATCGACTGCCCGGCCGATGCCAATGACGATCAAACGCTGGTCAACGAGTGGTTTATCGAGCACCCCGAAGGGCTGGTGCTGGATCACGATCAGAAGCTGTTCGCCTCGACAATATTCAGAGAGGGGTTCGAATCAGCTGACTTTGAAATCGTTGGCGGACGATTCCGCCACCGCGGCACCGGCACGACACCTTGCCTTATACATTTCGGCGGCGAAAACCCGGCCTGCTCGAAACGCGTGCTCTCGATGTTACCGTTTGAGGTGCCGCAACTGCCGGTGAGTTTCAAGGCGCGTTTCGATTACGCCGTCAACATCGTCTGCCTGAGGGTTCTCTATGCCCTGAAGCTTTTCCCGTATCCTCACGCGGTTCGTGTGAAGCGCGCGGTTTACGGCGCCGCTGCCGCCACACTTGTGGCCATCTGCCTGGCGGCTGTCATGCTTGCGGCCTGACTTCGGCATCCGCCCGGACCTGGTTGCCATGCCGCAGTGGCATTTCGGGCACTGGTTCCGTTTCAGCGCATTCGCCCTGACGCGCGACCAACCGCCCGAATGCCTTGGCGAACGGTCCGGCCGTCGCGCCGTGCAGGATCGTGCTCAAAAGCACTGTCACCACCACGCAAGCCAATATCTCGTCTGCTCCTGAAACCGGATATTCCTGTAATATGAGCAGCGCAAAGAGAATGGATGCCAGGCCGCGAGGGCCAAACCACCCAAGGAACAGCTTTGTGGGCAGGGTAAGCTGTGTCTTCGCCAGCGCCAGGAATACAGGCGCAATGCGTACGATTGTCAGGCTCAGTACCGCATAGCCGACCACCGGCCAGCTGAGTGCTCGAAGTCCGTCGGGCACCATAACCAGACCAAAGATGCCGAACGTCAGAAGTGTCAGCAACAGGCCCTCGGTTTCCATGAACTCTTCAAGAAAACGGAACGGCTGCGCAAGGCTCGCACCGAACACCAGCCCGCCTGTAAAGGCGGCAATGAACCCGTTGCCGCCAATGGCCTCTGCGGCGGCAAACACGAGGATGGCAAGAGCGATAACCGAAATGCCCTGGAACGGTGTGCTCATCCAGCCGCGCTTGGCTGCCGTGTCGATCAGTTTTGCGCCAAGCATGCCAATTAACACGCCGGCGAGCGGGCCCAGCGTCACCTGCTTGAACGTAAACAGAGCTATCGATGCCGCATCGCTTTGATGTTCGGCCGGCGCACCCGCCCAGATCGCAAATATCAAAACGAGCGGCAGCGCGATACCATCGTTCAGGCCGCTTTCAACGTTGATGGCCTGTCTGATGCGGACCGGAACCGTCGGATTGGAAACGACATCCTGTCCCAACGCTGCATCGGTCGGAGCAAGAATTGCCGCCAGAAGAAACAGCATCGGCCAGGTTGCGTTGGTGAAAAGCACGCTGCCCACCAGTGCACCGAGCACGACCGTTGCGGGAAGACCGAAAACGAGCATGCGCTGTGGCAGATCGTGGTCTCTCAGCAAGCCTTTCAGGTCTATGCGGGACGCATCGGAGAACAAGACGAGGACTAGTGTTATCTCCGCGACGAGGTGTATCGCCTCGTGACTGACTTCGAGGTGTACAAAGCCCAGGCCGCCGCCGCCCAGCCCCCAGCCCGCGAGCACGAAAAAGAGCGGCATCGTAACAATGGTTCCCGCGAGTCGTTTGGAGAAGAGCGCGTATGTGATAACCGTTGCGGCTAGCAGGATAACCGATGTCATGGCACAACTTCCCCATTCAACGTATTTTGGCCAGCACAAGAATTCCTTGCCGTGTGGCACTAACAAACTGATGTTGCGGCCATGACGAAGGTTACGTACAACCTGCGATAATGGAAACCCATACACAGGTAACGGTGGTGGCTTCGCCATGGATGACGACGGTTTAGTCGCAGCGTTGCTCAGCGGAAGCGACACGGCGGCCAGAGAGTTGGTCACCCGTCATTCGCCATGGATGCTGGCTGTTTCAAAGCGCATATTGAGAGATCCCGTGCTCGCGGAAGATTGCGTGCAGGAGGCGCTCATTGCCGCAATCACCAAAATTGCAACGTTTGAGGGCCGCTCCAGCCTTAAATCGTGGCTGCACCGAATTTTGATGAACCAGTCGCTGATGAAGCTGCGTGTGCGCAAACGTCGATCGGAAGATTCCATCGATGATCTTTTGCCGGAGTTCTATGAAAATGGATGCAGGATCGAGGAAGTCGGAAGCCAATACCGCACGCCGGAAGAGATACTCGGCAGCCGGGAAACGGTTGATCTGGTAAAGCAGCATATCGAACAATTGCCGGAGTCTTATCGTATCGTTTTGCAGCTTCGCGACATCGAGGAGATGACGACGGCGGAAGTTGCAGATGCGCTCGAATTGACGGAAACCAATGTGAAGGTGCGATTGCATCGCGCGCGATCGGCTCTCAAGAGCTTGCTCGAGCCCGTTATGCGAGGAGGTGGGTCATGAATGCGCTACGCCGTACCGCGTTGAGAAATTGGCTGCACGGGGTCATGTTCAAGAGCGTTCCACTCATGATCAATTGCCGGGAGTTTGAGGGGTTCATACTCGAGTATCTGGAGGGAGACCTGACACGGCGGCAAAGTTTCGTGTTCGAGACGCATTTGAAAGTATGCCGCGAATGCCGCGACTATTTAACCGCCTACCAGACCACCACCGACGTTGTGAAGCGGGTCTTTCAGGATGAAGAGGCACCGGTGCCCGAAACGGTGCCGGAAGATCTGATCAAGGCAGTCCTGGAAGCGAAAAACGCGCGCTAGAATTTCACATATTTCGCCGCAGACCGCCATAATTGACGCCGGTCAGGTCGGCAATCTCGCGTTTCCAGGTCACCAGATCGTCCACATTGAACAAATCGAGATGGCGGTGCCCGCAAGCTCTTGCCAGAACTTTCATCAACTCGGTTGACGCTTCGAAGAAGTTGGCCAACCGCTTGGCCGATGTCTCGATGATGAGTCTTGAAACAAGCTCCGGTTTCTGCGTTGCAATGCCAACCGGGCAGTTGTTGGTATGGCAGGCGCGCATGCCAAGACAGCCGATCGCCTGAATGGCGGCGTTGGAAACGGCTACCGCGTCAGCCCCGAGCGCCAGGGCTTTGGCGAAATCGGCAGGTTTGCGCAAACCGCCCGTTATGATCAAGCTGATGTTTTCGCGACCTGAGGTGTCGAGATGATGCCGGGCGCGCGCCAGGGCAGGAAGCGTTGGAACCGATATGTTGTCGCGAAAGATCACCGGCGCCGCCCCGGTGCCACCACCGCGCCCGTCGAGAATAATGTAATCTACCCCGACCTCCAGTGCCGCATCTATGTCCTTTTCAATATGCTGTGCGGAGAGCTTGTAGCCAATGGGGATGCCGCCGGTGCGGTCTCGCACTTGATCGGCGAAATCGCGTATCTGCGAAACTTCCGTCCAGTCCGGAAACCGGGGCGGCGACACGGCAGGCTCGCCTTCGCTCAGGCCGCGCACTTCTGCAATCTTGCCTTTCACCTTCTCACCCGGCAGATGACCCCCGGTCCCGGTTTTCGCACCTTGTCCACCTTTGAAATGAAAAGCCTGCACGCGTGCAAGCTTGTCCCAGCTGAACCCGAAGCGGCCCGAAGCCAGTTCATAGAAGTAACGGCTGTTGGCTTCCTGTTCTTCCGGAAGCATGCCGCCTTCTCCCGAGCAGATGCCGGTTCCTGCGAGCTCCGCGCCTTGAGCCAGGGCAACCTTTGCAGGTTCCGACAACGCGCCGAAGCTCATGTCGGACACGAAAATGGGAATCTCCAGCCGGAGCGGCTTTTGGGCGCCCGTCCCGATTACCACTTCCGTACCTACTTCGTCGTCGTCGAGAAGCGGCGGTTTGTGCAACTGCGCCGTAATAATCTGTATGTCATCCCAGGAAGGAAGCTCATCCCTTGGAACCCCCATGGCGTCGACGACACCATGGTGTCCGGTATTTTTCAAACCGCTCCGCGCGTAGCCCTGAATAAGCTTCACGTGCGGTTCCACCGGATCGCCGTGAAGGTCCGCGTAAAGGCCCTGATAGGCGTTGCGGTTATAGGGCTGCGGGTGTTCTTTTTCCCACGTGGAGATCTCGTCTTCATCGACCATCACGTCCGCGCCTTCGATCCAGGCGGAGAATTTGTGCAATATCTCTTTGTTCGCGTATGCGCTGATGCCCGTGTCAATTCTGTAGTCCCAGCCGTGCAGACCGCAGATCAGGTTGTCACCCCTGACATGACCGTCCGAAAGCAGCGCGCCGCGATGAAGGCACCGGCCATAGAGCGCCGACACCTGTTCGCCGAAGCGGATGATCACCAGATCCACGTTGGCGACAAGAGCGTATTCCGGCTCACGGTCTTTGAGGTCGTTCCAGGTGGCCACCTTGACTTTGTGCATGTTTGTTTCCCTTGCTTGAACCTCCGCTTCGGCCTGATTGCCGAGTGGTTCAACTCTACGTTTTCTTGCTCATGCCCGCCGCGATGACGTCATGGTGAGCGTCGCGGGCAAGTATTACGAGTGTGTCGTCGCGCTCGGTGGTGTCTGTGCCAGAGGGACGAAAGACGATCACGCCATCGGGTTTGCGGATCGCGGCAACCGTTATCTCTTCCGACGGAGGCAGCAGGGCCTCCAGCGGTCCATCGCCGTGCTTGACAGTATGCTCGGCCACGCTGACCCCATCGGCGATTTGGGCCGTCCGCACATAGCCCTGTTTACGGGGGTCGATCTTTCTACTGATGATCAAACCAGCCGCTTCGCACATCCTCGCATCGACGGCCTTTATGCCGAGAAAGAACCAAACTGCAATCAGTGCAGCTGCAAACCAGAGAACCTGCAGTGCGACAGCACCTGTGTCGGTTCCGGTTTGGACGAGTGTTACGACAAAGGTCGCACCAAGGGACACGATCCCAAGATTGCCGATGATCATGAGCGCCGCAATCACCCGGCGTCTTACCGGATAGTTCGTGATCATTTCAGACTCACCCGTTGTGAATCCCGTCGCGGTAAGAGCTGATATCGACTGAAAACGCGCAACATGGACGGGCAGGCCGGTGCGGCGAAGAACCACCGAAGCGACGCGCACGACGATAACTGACATGGCAAGTATGATAACAACCGTGAGAGCGGCGACCACCTGAACGTCCCCCTTTGAAACTGAAGCGACCGTCGCATCGCCAGCCCGGTTGCCCGCTACGCCGCTCTCGAATGTAACCTTGATGTCGCGGAATCATCAACGGTTACACGCAGGCGTTCAAAGTAAGGGAAGCACGATGACAGAGATCATTGACGACATCGTCTGGCATAAGGTGGCTGAAAGCGGCGAACTGCCAGAGGGGCGGGTCAAAACGGTTACCGCCGCAAATCGCCAACTCGCTCTTGTCCATTTCGAAGGCCGGTACGCCGCCATGGAAAACAAGTGCCCGCATCAGGGCGGTCCGCTTGGCGAAGGTTCCATCGAAAAAGGCGTGGATGACCAATGCTGGCTAAGATGTCCGTGGCATGGCTGGGATTTCGATCCGCTTACCGGCAAGCCGCCGGGTGGTCACGAAGACACCGGCCAGGAAATGTTCGAGACCCAAGTGCGCGATGACGGCATCTATGTCGGCATGGAGGTGGAGCCCGCACGCGAACGCACCGTTACCGACGTGATGGCCGAAACAATGGTCAACTGGGGCGTCAGGCGTGTGTTCGGCATGGTCGGGCATTCAAATCTCGGATTGGCCGATGCGATCCGTCTGCGTGAGGTTGAAGGGGATCTCACTTTTATCGGCATCCGCCATGAGGGTGCCGCGTCTTTTGCCTGCTCGGGTTATGCCAAGCTCACAGGCCAACCCGCCGCCTGCCTCGCGATCGCGGGGCCGGGTGCGACCAACCTGATGACGGGGCTTTGGGATGCAAAGGTTGATCGCGCGCCCGTGCTCGCACTGACCGGCCAGGTCAACGTGCAGGTTTTCGGCCCGGGCGCCTTTCAGGAGATTGATCTTGTCTCGGCGTTTTCTGCCGTCAGCCGTTTCAGTCAGACGGTGTTGGCGACATCCAACCACGCCGAACTTATGACACTTGCCCTGAAAAACGCAGTTGTGGAACGCGATGTCGCGCACCTCATCTTTCCAGACAATGTGCAGACGCTGCCGGCGAAGGGGGCGGAGGCGTCAAAGCCGGATGGCCGGCTAAGCGCAAACCGAGTGGTTCCGGTGCGCTCGGAGATCAGCGCCGCCATCAACCTGATAAAATCGTCGTCGCGGCCGATAATTGTCGTCGGTTACGGCGCTCGCGATCACATGAACCAGGTCGTGGCGCTGGCGGAGCAGCTGGGCGCGCCTGTTCTCACCACGTTCAAGGCCAAGGGTCAGATTTCCGACACACACTCCAACGCTGCCGGCGTCCTCGGGCGTTCTGGAACGCCCATTGCTAGCTGGTTCATGAACGAGTGCGATGCGATCATTGCGCTTGGCACGTCGTTCTCGAACCACACCGGTATCGAGCCGGGCAAGCCTATTGTCCAGGTCGATTTCGACCGCATGGCGCTCGGAAAATTTCATCCGGTCACGGTGCCGGTTTGGGGCGAAATCGGCGCAACCTGTGAACTTCTGTGCGATGAGCTTGGTGATGACGTTGCAGCCGGTAGCCAGCTCGAAGAGCTTGCGGTTCGTTGGGCGGCCTGGCGCGAGGAAAAAGCGAGCCGGGCCGCGGACAGTCGCGGCAACGGCGTAAGCTCGGCGGCTGTATTCGCGGCACTCACAGGCGTCTGCCCTCCTGATGCGGTGATCTCCGTTGACGTCGGCAATAACACCTACTCATTCGGCCGCTATTTCGAATGCCACGCACAATCGGTTTTGATGTCGGGTTACCTGGGGTCCATCGGATTTGGTTTTCCGGCGGCCATGGGCGCATGGTGTGCGACCCAGGATATTGCCGAACATGCCGGACGCAAGGTTGTCTCTGTCAGCGGTGATGGCGGTTTCGGTCAGTACCTGGCGGAGTTCACAACGGCGGTCAAATACGGCATGGACATCACACACATTCTGCTCAACAACGCACAGCTTGGAAAAATCTCCAAGGAGCAGGCTGCCGGCGACTGGCCGGTGTGGCAGACCTCGCTGCACAATCCGAGCTTCGCCGACTTCGCGCGCTTGTGCGGTGGTCACGGCATCACGGTCACGGACCCGGCCGAGCTGGAAACCGCGATACAGGAGGCCCTGGACCATCCGGGCCCGGCAATCGTGGAAATCATGACCGATGCCGAGCTCATTTGACGGAGCGTCCGCGCCGCGTTACTCGAACTTCTCAAGTTTGGCGGCGATGTAGAAAATGAAGGGCTGCAGCCGGTTCATGACGAATTGGCCGCCAGGAACATACTTGGCGAACCCGAGAGCGCGCTGAAAATACTTCGAGGCGGCTCCATAGAATTCAAGCTCGCTCTCGTATTTCGCATTGAGTTCGGTAAGCTCTACCTTCAGCCGCACATTCTCCTCAACAAGGTCGCGCGCCTTGATGATCTCCATTTCCAGATGCGACACCGACGCCATGAGTTCGCCTGTGAGTGCGGCGAACTCATGGCGGTCGGCCTCGAACCGGGCGAGATAAGGAGACCCTTGTATCAGGAGCGTCTGCAGAGCTGATCTAACGGTCTCCGCGCTGCCGTCGCCGGTCAGGACGAAAACGCCGAACGAGTGAGGGACCGCGAGTGCCTGCATGTCCGGATGCTCGCCGATGACGGTTTCCAGCACGTCGTCATCGCCCTCGCCTTTGGATACACCGGTGACGACGATGATTGCGGTCGTATCGCTCGCACCTCGCAAGGCCGCATCGATCATCGATGCAAGAGGAGGAGTATCGCCGTCCGACGCGGTATGCGCAAAAACGAACAGGCAAGCGGTTGCGGCTTTTTTGTCGGACTTGGTTTTGTTTTCCCGGTGCGAAACGGCGTCGCGAATGTCTTCAGCCGACGTCATATCGATAGGCCGGACTCGCTTGCCTTCGCTCGGCGGGGACATTCCCGGTGCTGAATGCACATGCAGTTCGGTGAGCTTCGTTAGACCGTCTACCTGCTCGCAAATCATCTGCGACATGGCACTGGCTTCGAACACCACGCGTATGTCGAAGTGTTCAGATAACTCCTGCACAATGTCTTGCAGGCTTTGCCGGGCCCGGACACTGCTGCGCTGGAGAAGCGCATCGGCCGGCGACGAAGAAGATCGTTCATTTTCCAGGTGTTCGTCGCGGGCTACCGACAGATGCGACAGGTCCTCACTGTCGAGTAGTCCGAGCGCATGCGCCCCGTAAAAGTTTGCAAGGCTGCCGAATTGCTGGCGCAGGAAACCGCCGACCCAGTGAATTTCATCATGCGAGTAACCGGCGAAATTGACCGCGGCCACCTGCGACAGTCCGCGGCGCTTCGTACTCCTGAATTCCGCCATGGCGCGGCTGTGCCGGTGCCCGACGTTTTCCTCAAAATGAAGGCTGCCGATCCTCTGCGCTTCCAGTGATGTGGGGAACAGCATCAGCCGCACCGCAATGGCGCGGGCGACGTGTCTCGGCACGTGGATGGCTGGAAGCAGTGCCTTTTCTTCTGACGAAGTTTCCGTTTCGTCGAAGGTCAGGGCGAGGGCCACGAACCGGCAGACGCCTTCCTGCAGATTTCTGATGCGGGAGTAAACGCCATCCTCCGCCCAGACGGGTTCGTACACCGGTTCGGCGCCATTGAACCGCAGAAACGATCCGTGTTCCGGCATTGTCGCGGTTTCATAGACCGAGACCGAGCGCCTGATACCGCTGAACATTGTTGTCGGGGCGCCAAACTCGAAAATGTACGAGCTGTAATAGGATCGCGGGATCGGGTCGGCGATGACGTCACCCGTCGTCCCCATGTAGTAGCCCTGAAGATCGAGCTTCAGCCCCTGATCCATCAGATAACGGGCGAACTGGCGCTGGATGCTGCCGCCCCATCCAAGATCGACGATGTGCAACTGATCTTGTTCGGTGAGCGGCGTTCGCGCATCGAGATACTCACGCAACAGCCGCTTTTGCTCTTCAATCTTGGCGCCGGCCTTTTTGAGCACGGTTCGCGATGACAGAATGCGGTCGAGAAATGCACTCTGGCCGGCGCCCGTGATCATCGCGTCTTCGCGCGCGAAGTAGGTTGCAACGGCGCCCTTGGGCAGGTCGCTTTTCTGCAGCCCCAGTACGCTCAGAAAGTCTTCAAGTGTGTATGAACGGTTGGCGTCGAACAGGCGGGTGATTTCATGGCGCCGCCCGCTCTTGATCGCCACAAGCCGCGCAAACCGCCGCGACATGGGCAGCACATGGCAGCGTATTTCGTAGTTCGCACGTCTTGCCGTCGCCTCCATGAGAGGTTTCAGCATGTGTGCTTCGCGGGTGAGGAAATAGACATCCCGCGCACCGGCTTGGCGTAGCTTGTTCAGGAGCCAGTTGGAAAACCCAAAAAAGAACGGTCCGAAGACAAAGGCGCCAAGCGCCGCTTCCTCGGCACCGCTTGCGGCAAGGTGCTTTGCAACAATACGGCGCAGCGAAGAGGCACGGGCCTCGTCATTTCGGTTTTTCGTGCCCGGCGCCAGCAGCGCGCGCTCCTTTTTTTCAATTTCACGCTGCCACTCGTTGGCCTGCGGATAGTGAAGGGCGGGAATCGAGCGGCGCTCGGCCGGGCCGATGTCTGCCTGCGCATTATCGCCGATATGAAGAATGTCCTCGCGTGCGCCGCCCAGTTGCTTGAGCACCGCGTCGAACAAACGTTGCTGCTTGCCGGAGGCGTGGTCGCAGGAAACGAACACATGCCGGAACGACGGCAGCTCGACGCCGGAATTGCCGGCAGCCTCGGCAATCACCCGCGTCAGCAGGGGCGCACTCATGTAAAAGTCCGACACCAGGACAATGTCGACATTATTGGCGGCGGCGTGGTCCATAAGCCGCGCGACAACCGGATCGATGTGGCTGAGCTGGGCCTCCGCCCGGACTTCGATGTCCGCTGCTTTTACAGCGTCGAAGCCCGTTAGCGCAAACGGCTCAAGTTCTTCGTAAATCTCCGCCAGGGTGACTTCGCGCCGCCGGCGCGTGCGTGCCGTCCGTTCCACCTTGATACGAAGGTTCTGCCATTCGCGGGCCGAGACGTTCTCGGTGAGAAATCCCGCGGCACACAGGAGGTCGCGCTGATGCAGAAAGACATCGACCGGTGCGGCGACTTTGCGGAACAGGAGCGTATCCCAGACATCGAGCGACAGGATTTTGACATCGCCCGAGGCGAGCTTGCTGGCTGCGTCGCTGAGGACACCCTCGAAACACAGCTCGTCCGCCACCTCGTGCGGTGAACTCAGGATATGGTCGAGGGCGTTCAAATCAGGACTCACGTTCCATCCGTCGCATTCAAAGCTGCCGGAGAAAATACTGCGTTTGTTTGGGCTTGTGGCAGATTCAGGCTCTGCTCACCATCTCCGCGCACCATATCGGCAGCCCGGACCGCGATCAAGTGCGGGGCAGCGGCGCGAGAATTGCATGAACTTAATGGTGCCTGACCCTAGAGTGGGCGACGTAGAGGCGTCGGCGAGGGAGCCCATCCATGGATTTGCATCACGTACATATCTTTGCCAGCGATATGGAGCGCACCGTGAACTGGTGGCGGAACCATATGGGCGCCCGCGTACTCTTCGATGGCGAGCTGGCGGGCGCACGGAACGTGATGATTGGTGTTGGCAAAGGGCGGGTCAACATCTATGACCAGCCCCCACGCGACATCGGGTGCGACACCGGGCGCGGCGCCGTGCATCACCTCGGCGTGCGCGTGCCGGATCTGCGTACCGCTTGGCAGCGGTTGGTAGCCGCCGGCGTAACGTCGCGGGGAGGACTGCGCGAACATGATGGTTGGCGCTACGTTATGATCTGCGCGCCGGATGATATTCTGGTCGAGCTGTTCGAGTTTGACGACCCGGCCGCCGTCATCAACACTGACGGGTAAACGGCGACGCAACAAGTGTGGAACAAAAGGTTTGCATGTCCAAGAGTGCTGACATATCCGCACGGGTGTTTTCAGTCGCTCCTATGATGGACTGGACAGACCGCTACGATCGCTATTTCCTGCGCCTCGTATCCCGCCATGCCTTGCTCTATTCGGAAATGATCACCGCGCCCGCGGTCATCCATGGCGAACGCGACAGGCTTATTGGTTTCGACGAGGCCGAGCACCCGCTCGCCCTTCAGCTCGGCGGCTCGGTGCCGGGGGAACTGGCGCAGGCGGCGCGTATCGGCGAGGATTTCGGCTATGACGAGATCAACCTGAATGTCGGCTGCCCGTCCGACAGGGCTCAGTCGGGCCGGTTTGGCGCCTGCCTCATGGCGGAGCCCGATCTGGTTGCGGAGTGTGTCGGCGAAATGCGCACAGCGGTCGCCGTCCCGGTCACCGTGAAGTGCCGCATCGGGATCGATGATCAGGACGAAGATAGCGCGCTCGACGGGTTCGTCGACACCGTCGCTGCCGCCGGCTGCAACGTGTTCATCGTACATGCGCGAAAGGCATGGCTTGAAGGCCTCAGTCCGAAGCAGAACCGCGACATTCCGCCCTTGAATTATGAACGCGTCTATCGCCTGAAGCAGCGCCGGCCGGAACTGCGGATTGTCATCAACGGCGGCATCGCGAGCCTTGAGGAGGCGGACGCGCATCTCTGCCACGTCGATGGCGTTATGCTCGGGCGCGCCGCCTATCAGTCCCCGTACATGCTTGCCGGCGTCGACCGCCGTTGCTTCGGCAGTCATCTGGCGGCGCCGACGCGCCGTGAAGTCGTCGAACGGCTTGTTCCCTATGTCGAACACAAGCTGAACGAGGGCCGCCGCCTGAGCCAGATTACGCGCCATATTCTCGGCCTCTTCAACAACCAGCCCGGCGCGCGGCAATGGCGCCGGCATCTCAGCGAGAACGCTGACAAACCCGGTGCAGGTGTCAGTGTTATTCAAGAGGCGCTTGCGCTCGTTGAAGGTACTGAAGAGCAGGGCAGGGCCCGCCTTGTCGCGGCGCAATAATGAACGGTCCGGATCTCGCCGCGCTTCTCGCTCGCCACGCCCGCGTCCGGCTAGCGCATCTGCCGACACCGATTGACCCAATGCCCAACCTGTCGCGGTCTTGTGGCGGCGCGGCGCTCTTCGTCAAACGCGACGACTGCACCGGTATTGCGCTCGGCGGCAATAAGGTACGCCAGCTCGAATTCTATCTTGGCGATGCGCTGGCCAGAAGCGCTGACACCGTTCTCATCACCGGCGCGGTTCAGTCGAACTACGTGCGCGCCACCGCGGCGATGGCGAACCGGCTCGGCCTTCGGTGCCACATCCAGCTTGAGGACCGTACGGGGCGCGATGATGTTCTTTACCGCTCCTCCGGCAATGTGCTGCTCGACAAGTTGCTGGGAGCCACTCTGCATTATTATCCCAAGGGGGAGGATGAGGCGGGCGCCGACGCGCATCTGCACGAAATTGCGGCGCGGCTGCGCGCCGAGGGGGCCATGCCTTACGTGATCCCTCTTGCTCCAGGAAATCCACCGCTGGGTGCGCTTGGATATGTTTGCGCCGCAGCGGAAATCGTCGATCAGGTGTGCTCGGCGGAGCAAGACGTGGAACAGCTCTTCGTCGCTTCCGGCAGCGCGCTCACTCATGCCGGTCTGTTATGGGGTCTTCGCGCGCTTGGGTCGGCGTGGCGTGTCGCCGGCATTTGCGTGCGGCGGAAGGCGCCGGACCAAAAAGAGCGCGTCATGGAAAAGCTCAGCGGTCTTGATGATCTGACCGGTCACACGCTGGGCCTCGGCGCCGGCGATGTCGATGTCCGCGATGCCGTGCTGGCTCCCGGCTACGGCAAGCTCAATGAGGAGACGCGTGGCGCGATGTCATCAGCCGCCCGGCACGAGGGCCTTGTTCTCGATCCGGTCTATACCGGCAAGGCCATGGCCGGCATGCTTCACGCACTCCGCACGGATACCGATCTTTCGGGCGCCGGCACGCTGTTCGTCCACACCGGCGGCCAGCCGGCACTGTTCGCTTATGGCGACGATGTGCTCGCGGAAAGAGACTAAATTTTCTGGTTGTACTCGCCGACTTCCGGGTAGTCGGAGAGGTGCAGGTCGATATTCTTGAACATCGCCTTCATGTTCTCCTCCGACGTCGGGCTTTCGCAGACGATGACGAGTTCGGGCTTGTTCGAAGACGCGCGCACAAGGCCCCAGGTGCCATCCTGGAGGACCACGCGCACGCCGTTGACCGTGACGAGTTCGCGGATGTTCTGGCCGGCTATCTGTTCGCTGTTGCCGGCGGCCTTTTGGTAATGGCGCACGACGCGTTCGACGACATCGTACTTTTCTTCATCGGCGCAGTGCGGCGACATGGTCGGCGAGCCCCATGTCAAGGGCAGGCTGTTCTTCAGGTCCGCCATTGATTTGCCGGGGTTCCGCTCGAGCATTTCCGCCACGGCGATGGCCGACAGAATTCCATCGTCGTAGCCGCGCCCGATGGGCTTATTGAAAAAGTAATGGCCGCTCTTTTCAAAGCCGACGATGGCGCCGAGTTCATGGCTGCGGCGTTTGATGTAGGAATGGCCGGTCTTCCAGTAGTCGGTGCGTGCGCCCTGGGCCTGCAATACGGGGTCCGTCATGAACAGTCCGGTTGACTTCACGTCAACGACGAACTGGGCATTTTCGTGCAGTGCGGATATATCGCGCGCCAGCAGCACTCCCACCTTGTCCGCGTAAATCGCATCTCCCTCGTTGTCGACGACGCCGCACCGGTCGCCGTCTCCGTCGAACGCGAATCCGATGTCGGCACCCGCCTCGGCCACCTTGCGCTCCAGGGCCTCGAGCATTGCAAGATCTTCCGGGTTCGGGTTGTAGTTCGGAAACGAGTGATCGAGTTCGCAGTCGAGCGGCACCACTTCGCAGCCGATGCGCTCCAGAACGTGCGGAGCGAATGCGCCCGCGGTGCCGTTTCCGCAAGCGACAACGGCTTTGAGCTTTCGGGTAATGCCGGCTTGGGCTGCAAGATCGTCCATATAACGTTCTGCCATGCCCGGTACTTCGATCAGGCGGCCTCCGGGGCGGTTGGCCCAGGTTCCGCCAAGCACGATATCCTTCAAGGCGCCCATTTCGTCGGGGCCGAATGTCAACGGCCGCTCAGCCCCCATTTTGACACCCGTCCAGCCATTGTTGTTGTGGCTGGCCGTCACCATGGCCACGGCCGGAACGTCCAGATCGAACTGTGCGAAATAGGCCATGGGCGACAACGCCAGACCGATATCGTGAACCGTGCAGCCGCCGGCCATGAGGCCGGTGATGAGAGCATTCTTGATCGATGCCGAATAGGACCGGTAATCGTGTCCGACGACAATCTGAGGATCGACACCTCTATCGTGCAGCACCGTGGCAAGGCCTGTCCCGAGCGCGCGAATGCCAAGCAGGTTGATCTCTTTCTCAAACAGCCAACGCGCGTCGTATTCGCGAAAACCGGTTGGCTTGACCAGCGCCTCGCGTTCGAATTCGGGCGTGTTGGGTTTCAGGTCGGCTCGGGGCTTGGCTGCCATTGCAGTCTCCAGCGGAAAGATCGATGGGAGTGTGTCGGATATGTCGGCAGGTCTTATCCTACTCGCGCAGAACCAGCTGATCGCCCGAAATCGACACTTTGAGTTCACCCAGATAGCTCATACCGAGCAGGGATTGATGCAAGGCGCCGGGTTGCGAGACCACCGCGGCGACGCGGCGTACACGGATACCGCCGACGTTCACCTCATCGAGCTCGACAAGCGCTCCATGCGTCACGCCGTTGGCCGTGCGCAGGGGGATGGAATACTCAAGCGATCCCATATTGATACCGATGCGGCGGGCATCCTCGTCCGTCAGGGTTACGACGGTGGCGCCGGTGTCGGCAAGCATGTTGACGTGTGTCCTGTTGACCAGGGTGTCGACTCCGAACTGTCCGTTTTCCATGGCCCGGATCGCCACGACCTGAGGGCCGCTGTTTCGTGTTTGCGCCGGCTCGCTTACGGCTGCGGTCGTTGGGCCGTTCCGGCCGGTGAAATGTCCGGCAACGGCGATCAGGTCATCGCGGTAGCTGTAGATGGACACCACGGCGAGCACGACAGCCGCCCAGTTCGCCGCCTGTTTGAACACGATGCCCGATCGGCTGAATGTGCTCATGGCGAGCGCACCGCCGATTGTCAGCGCGACGGCTGCGGCGCGCGCAGTCTGGCTGAACTGGTCGTCGGCGATCCCGATCAAAGCCATTGGATCGTCCTGCAAAATAAACCAGCCGCCACACGTGACGAGCACTATCAGTCCCAGCCAGGCCATTAGTCTTTCTCGCTCCTTCGTGAGCCGCGACCGCCGCGCCGTTTGCGTTTGGCGGTCATGTCGGCGAGGCGCCCCGGTAGCTCCGCCACGAGCGCTGATTTTTCGCCATCGCTGAAATGCAGCCAGCCGGCAATTTCGTCGCGGCTGCGCCCACATCCAATGCAATGCCCGGTGACCTGATCTACCACACAGACCTTAATGCAAGGCGAATCCGGCGGCGTTTCATCCATAGTTCGTCTCGTTTGCCAAATGAGGGTTTGTAAGGGGTTTTGCCTACGCGCCGATCAAAATGCCGATGAGGAACGCGCTCTCGCAAACCTGCTGCGTCGCGCCGGCGACGTCGCCCGTCTGGCCCTCGATCTGCACGTCCGCGAGCCGCTTCATCGCCCACAGCGCAATCGCAGATGCTATCACCGCCGTCAAGATGGAGATTAGCCCCGCACCGAACAGAAAGGCAGGCAGAATTAGGATCGCGCCAGCCATGAGCGCTTGGCGCATGATGGAAGCGTCGGGCATGCCGGCTGCGGAAGACAATCCGTCATCGCGGGCAGGCGGCAACAGTGCCAGCAGCGACACGGCCAGCGCGCGCGAAAATGCACCGGAAGCAGCGAGCAGAAGCGCGATGGCCACTGCCGAGTACCCTGCAAGTGCAATGGCGCTGATAACGGCGATGCGCGTGGCGAGCGACAGCATGAGAGCGGCGGCGCCATAGCTGCCGAGGCGGCTGTCGCGCATGATTTCGAGCTTTTCTTCAACACTCCATCCGCCGCCGAAACCATCCGCCGTGTCGGCGAGCGCGTCCTCGTGGAATGCCCCGGTGACGACGACGGCCGTGGCGACGCACAGCACCGATGACAGGAGCGCAGGCAGCGACAACCAGCTTGCGGCCATGAACACGAAACCGGCCAGCAGGCCGACAATCGCCCCGGCGACCGGATGCGCGCGCAAGGAGCGCTCGGGCGGCGGTCCGCCGGCTTCGGAAAACCGCGAAACCGGCAGGCGTGTCAAAAAAGCCAGCGCATGGATCGTATCTTCGCGCCAGCCCTCAACAGTCCGGTTGGGCATTGTGTCGTGATCGCTCATTAAAGCGGGGCCTCGGTGTGAGCGTGTGTTCAGCCAACACTATTGTCTAAGCCGTTTGCCTAACCGTTTGCAACTTTCGGCAGATCTTCTACCGGCTTCGGGTCGGGGATCCGCACAACCCGGCTGCGTGGGAATTCCGCCATTGCCTCGGTTCCAACGCCGACTTCACTGTTGAGTATGAACGTGCCCCCGTGCAGCTCAACAAGCCCGCGCACGATGGGAAGGCCGAGGCCTGCGCCTTCCTGCGCGGTTTCGTAAGACAGCGAACCCTGTCCGAAGGAACTGAGTACCCGGGGGATTTCTTCCTTGGGAATGCCGGGGCCGGTGTCCTGAACGGACATGAACAGCCCGCCTGATTGCGTGTGGCCGACGCGCAGCACGATGCGGCCGTTATCGGGTGTGAATTTAATGGCGTTGGAGATCAGGTTGAGCCAGATCTGCTTGATAGCGCGTTCGTCCGCCGAGAGCCTCGGCAACGTCGGGTCGAACTGATGCAGGAACTCGATCGACTTCTCCTGGGCTTTCAACGACAGCAGTTCCTCGCAATCCTCGGCCATGTGCTGCAGGGCAACAGCGCTTTCCCGCAGATGGTATCGCCCGGCTTCCACGCGCGAGTGATCGAGCACCTGATTGATGAGGTTAAGCAGATGTTCGCCTGAGCGGTGGATATCGTTGGCGTACTCCTTGTAGTTGGGCACGACATGCGCGCCCATCAGCTCGTCTTTCATGATTTCCGAGAAGCCCAGAATGGCATTGAGCGGCGTTCGCAGTTCGTGGCTCATGGTGGCTAGGAAGTGCGACTTTGCGGCGCTCGCCTGCTCGGCGCGCTTGCGGGCGTCGTCGGAGTTGACGCGCGCCTGTTCAAGTTCCGCGATCAGGGCATCTTTCTGGGCGCGGTAGTCGATAACTTCCCGCGCCGTTTTGTTCAGATTTCGCGCAAGCCTCAGGCTGTAGAGTTCTGCGACGATGGCGAACAACGCCATGCCGAGATGGATCGGACCGCCTTCGATAAGCGACAGATGCAGCAGCGCCGCCGTGATCGGCACCGTGCCGGCATAAACCACACTGAGGCTGCCCGCCGCCGTTGCCATGCGTATGACGACAACTATGAGCAGGGTAGCTACAACGAACATGTGCTCTTGCGCGCTCATCTGCTGCCAGACGAGATAGGCAATCGCCGCCCAGGTGGTCGACATGAGGAATTCCGAGGCCGCAATCTTGCGCTCCCAGCGCCGCGCGCTCGTCTCGGCTGGATCGCGTTTGCGGAACTCGCGGCACAGCGCGAGCTGAATGCCCTGCGTGACGATGACCATGGAGAGCCACAGCACCGCGGTGTGAACCGGGATCCATAGCAGGCTGTAACCGGCGATGATCAGCGCAAGAAAGGGTAGCGCAAGCGCTGTGCGAAACTGGCCGGACACAAAGGTCGAAAGAAGTTCGTGGTCAAAGGCGACGCCGCCGCTCACGCCGGTCAGCCGGGCGCGCGCCTCGCGCACCTGAGTGCCAAGCGTGCGCGGTCCTTCGGCTTTCTTGCGCCGAGCATCGAAGGTCACACCGGTCATGGATGCGCCGCCCTTTTTCGTTATTCAGGCCGGGCGGCGCGGGACTTTACGTCCGTCGCCTGTTTGTGCCCGTCCCTGTTTTTATTGGCGGCGACTATGCCAGAGAAAGTTTAACACCCGCTCACGCAAGGTGGTTAGGGAAGGGTGAACTTGGGACATACGTTCAGTGTTTCTCGAGCAATCGACATGCGCGCATTCGATTGCAGCGCAGCCGCAGCCAGTGCGCTACCCCCCACTCACCATCTCAAAGAATTTCCCCGTCTGCTCGCCGCCCATGAAGAAGGCCTTACCGCCGGCCATGTCCGAGATGCTCGCCCATTTGCGCGCGATATCTTCAGCGCTTGCGTCATCGCCGAGATAGACGCCCGGGCTTTCGACGATTTCCGCCTTTGCGAATACCCCGGCGCCGGCACACAGGATAACTCCCGTCGGCGCGCTGTCGCTTGCCAAGTAAATTACCGCCGGTGTCACAAGCTCGGGCCGCGCCAGTGCTTCTGCTTCCGGCGGAAAGAGCTCCGACGTCATGCGCGTATACGCCACTGGCGCCACCGCATTGCAGCGGATGTTGTGTTTCTCGCCCTCAAGCTTCAGCGTATTCATAAGGCCGACCACGGCCAACTTGGCGGCGCCATAATTCGACTGGCCGAAATTGCCGTAGAGCCCGCTCGATGACGTTGTGACAACAACACGGCCATATCCCTGCTCACGCATCACCGGCCACACCGCCTTGGTGGGTTTCAGCGTGCCCATGACGTGCACGTTCATGACCGCTTCGAAATCCTCGATCTCCATCTTGTGCAACGTCTTGTCGCGCAGAATGCCGGCGTTGTTGACGAGAATGTCGATGCGCCCGAACCGTGACAGGGCCTGTTCGACAAGCGCGGCGACACCGCTGTCGTCGGTTACACTCGAGCCGTTCGCAATCGCTTCGCCGCCAAGGGCCTCGATTTCGGCAACGACCGCGTTTGCCGTCTCGGACGAGCCGCCTGAACCGTCGACATCGCCGCCCAAATCATTGACGACCACCCGGGCCCCGCGGCGCGCAAACTCAAGCGCATGTTCTCGTCCAAGGCCGCCGCCCGCGCCCGTCACGATGGTGACTTTGCCGTCAAATTCGATGCTCATTTAGGGACAGTCCTTCCCGCTCGTTGGATCTCAAAGTCGCCCGTAAAGTGGCGTTCAGAGGGGCTACGGTCAAGCTGCCTGCCGCCCGTCCACCACCCGCCCGCTGGTTGCATGATCGGGCCCTCTCCGCTACCACTCGGTGCACATTGGCGGGCAGGGGAAAAATGCAGCGATGAAACTTTATCAGGACCCTCAGGCGGTAAATCCGCGCCGCGTGCGCATATTTCTTGCCGAAAAGGGCATCGACGTGCCGTTTGAGAACCTCGAAGTACTCAAAGGCGGCCATCGTGACCCCGCTCTCGTCGCCAAGAATCCGATGATGCGCGTGCCCTTCCTGGAACTCGACGATGGCACGGTTATCGCTGAATCCATGGCAATATGCCGCTACTTCGAAGCGCTGCAACCCGAACCGGTTCTGATGGGCCGTAACCCTGTCGAACAGGCAGGCATCGAAATGTGGAATCGCCGTGTTGAGCATCAACTACTCGGTTCGGTGATAAACTGTTTCCGTCACGGCCATCCGGTCATGGTGGCGCTTGAGCCGAACCAGATCAAGGAATGGAGTGTTTTGAACAACACGCGTGCATCCGAAATGCTTGGTTTTCTCGAAACGGAGATGGCGTCCCGCCCGTTCATTGCCGGCGCCGAGTACTCCGTCGCCGACATCACGGCGCTGGCTGCGGTCGACTTTCTGCGCGCTGCGCGCCTTGAACTGACTGACGACCATCCTAACCTCAGGCGATGGCACGCGGACGTGTCCGCCCGGCCGAGCGCTGCGGCTTGATCCGCGCGGGAGGCGCTCATGCAGATTACCTTTCTCGGCACAGGCGACGCCTTCGGCAGTGGTGGGCGGTTCAACACATGCCTCCACTTCCGCCATGCAGATGGCGTTGCACTCATTGACTGCGGTGCTTCGTCAATGGTCGCCATGCAGCGCGCCGAAATCGACCGCGCCGAGATCGATGCGATCATTCTCTCCCACCTGCACGGCGACCACTTTGGCGCCTTGCCCTTCTTCATGCTCGATGCCCAGTTTGTGGCACGCCGGTCGAAGCCGTTAGTTGTTGCCGGTCCTCCGGGCACGCGCGAGCGGGTACATCAGGCCATGGAGGTGTTCTTTCCGGGATCGACAAACATAGGCTGGCATTTCGAATTCATTGTCGAAGAAGTGGCGCCGCGATCGCCGTGCGATATCTGTGGCGTAAATGTCGAGGGATATGAGGTCGATCATCCGTCAGGCGCACTGTCCTACGCCTTGCGGCTCGGCGTGGAGGGCAAGATCGTTACCTATTCCGGTGACACGCAGTGGACCGATGCGCTTGTCGATGCCTCCCGCGATGCCGACCTTTTCATCTGCGAGTGCCACGGGTTCGAACACTCCGTCCCTTACCATCTCAATCACGCAGAATTGTGCGCCAAACGCGACAAGTTCAGCGCAAAACGAATGATCCTCACCCATATGAGTGACGACATGCTTGATAACCTTGACAGCGCGGCTTTCGAGACCGCCCACGATGGCCTCCGTCTGGATCTATGAGCGAGATTGACCGGCTGCTGACCAATATCCGCGCCTGCAGGATCTGCGTCGAGACCCCTCTCAAGACGCCGCTGCCGCATGCGCCGCGGCCGGTGATCCAGGCGTCATCGGGTGCCCGCATTCTGATCGCCGGCCAGGCTCCGGGCAATCGGGTGAATGAAACCGGTATCCCCTTCAATGACCCGAGCGGCGACCGGTTGCGCGAGTGGATGGGGATCGGCCGCGATGTCTTCTACGACGAAACGAAAGTGGCGATCGTGCCCATGGGCTTTTGTTTTCCGGGTCTCGATGCCAAGGGCGGTGATCTGCCGCCGCGCCGTGAATGCGCGCCGAAATGGCGGGCGGATGTGGTCAATTTTTTGTCACAGGTCAGGCTTACACTCATTATCGGTCAGTATGCGCAAGGCTGGCATTTAGGCGCGGCCCGTAAACCCTCCCTTACCGAAACCGTGCGATGCTGGCGCGAGTATGTCGATGAAACCGCCGACACCGTTGTGTTGCCTTTGCCGCATCCTTCCTGGCGCAACAATGTCTGGCTCAAGAAGAACCCCTGGTTTGGAACGGAAGTGCTGCCGTTTCTGCGCACCAAAGTAGGTCAGCTGATCGCATGATGCCCAAGCGCACTGTCAGTTTGTTTCTGGCTCTTGCCGCGATGCTTGTTGCCGCGGCCTGCGCGCCGCGCCTGCAGGAAATCGGCGCGGTGACGGCTAACATTGAACTGGACGACACAACGGTCGCCATGGCCGACGGCGCGCGATTGCCCCTGCGTAAATGGGAGGTCGACAACCCGCGCGCGGTCATTGTCGGCGTGCATGGCATGGGCGATTATTCGAATGCATTTACGATGCCGGGCGAGTGGTTTGCCGAGCGAGGCATCGCAACCTATGCCTATGACCAGCGCGGCTTCGGCGAAACCGGGCAGCGCGGCGTATGGGCCGGCTCCGGCGTCATGGTCGGCGATCTGAAGTCCGTCAGGGACCTGATCGCCGAACGCCACCCGGGCGTCCCGCTTTACGTTCTGGGGCTCAGCATGGGCGGTGCGGTGACCATGGTTGCCCAAGCTCAGGGGTTACAGGTTGATGGTGTCATCCTCGCGGCGCCGGCAATCTGGGGCTGGCAGGCAATGCACCCGGCCTACAAGGCAAGTCTCTGGGTTGCCGCACACACCTTCCCCGATACCTTCGCGACCGGTAGCGGCCTTGAGATCCAGCCCTCCGACAACATTGAAATGCTGCGCGCCTACAGTAAGGACCCGCTTGTCCTTTACGGATCGCGCATTGATGCCATCTACGGCCTGGTGACTCTGATGGACGAGGCCTACGACGCGGCGGACAATCTCACCGTGCCGGCGCTCTATCTCTACGGCACGAAAGATGAAATCGTGCCTGCCGGGCCGACCTACAATGTGATGGGCCGCGTGCCCGAGCCGAGGCGGCTCGTGCTCTACAAGAACGGCTATCACATGCTGCTGCGCGACCTTCAGCGCGAGGTGGTCTGGACCGATATTCTGGCGTGGATCGATAACCGCGATGCGGTGCTGCCGTCAGGCGAGGAAGTCGAAGGCGAGCTACCAACCGCGGTCGACGCGCCGGTCAATGATGCACAAAGCGTCCAGGCCGTGCGCCCGTCGTCTTCCCGGACTGCCACACAATCGACCCGTTGACAAAAACCGCCTCGATGCCCCGTGCCGGTTGCGCTGGTACATCGAACGTCGCCGCATCCTCAACTGTTTCCGGGTCGAACAGCACCAGATCGGCATAACAGCCGCGCGCGATGCGGCCACGCTCCTGCAGCCCGAATGTCTGCGCCGAAAGCCCGCTCATGCGGTGCACTGCGTTCTCCAGTTCAAACAGCTTTTGTTCGCGCACGTATCTTGCAAGTACGCGGGGAAATGTACCCCACAGTCTTGGATGCGGCCGCTCCTGGCCGGGCAACCCGTCCGACCCGACCATGGCGCCGGGCGACGACAGGATGCGCTTGAGATCTTCCTCATCCATCTGGAAATAGATCGCGCCCGCCGGATAAAGCCGTTCGACGGCTTCGTCCATTGTGCAGCCCCATTCGGCAACAATGTCCACGAGACGCCTTCCGGCGGCTTCAGGATGAGGTGCCGATCCGGTGATCAGAACGTCTTCGGACTCGCGGATGTATTCCGGCAGCAGAACCGTTGAGCTGGCCGTATAGGGATAGACATCAAGACCCAGCCGCTGGTGTTTGCGGGCCTTGGCAATCTCGGACAGCGTATCCCTGCTGCGCCCGTAGTTTTTCGGGCCCGCGCATTTGTGATGGGAAATAACCACCGGCACATCCGCTTCGCGCCCGGTCTCTACAGTTTCGCGCACGGCGTCCAGCACATGGTCGCCCTCATCGCGCATATGGGTCGCATAGAGAGCGCCATCGAACTCGCGCAAGACGCGGGCGAGTTCGACGATTTCCTGCTGCGGCGCCGCACGTGCCGGCGGGTAACCCAGCCCGGTGCTGAAGCCGATTGCGCCCTCGGCGAGCGCCTGCCTCAGGCTTGATGCCATGGCGTCCAGATCGGCGCTGCTTGCGGCTTCGTCGAGCCGGTCGCCCATGGCCGCGACCCGCAGCGAGCTGTGCCCGGTAAGCAGTGCCAGATTCAGGGCAGCTGGCGTGCGCTCGAACTGCGCGCGATAGGCCGCCACGTCGGCAAAGCGAAAGTCGCTTTCATCGCCCAGCAGCGGGAAGGGAGGCGGAAATCCGTTGCCCTGGGTAAAGGGCGCCAGCGAGATGCCGCAGTTCCCGGCGACCACGGTTGTGACGCCCTGCGATACCTTTGCCGCCATGTCGGGCGTTGCAAATACGGCGCGGTCATCATGCGTATGGCAGTCAATGAAGCCGGGGGCTATGACGAGACCCCCCGCATCGATCGTTTCATCGGCTTTCCATCCGCTGATATCGCCAACTGCTGCGATCCGGTCACGTTCAACCGCCACGCCACCGGCAAACCGGGTCGCACCGGTGCCATCCACAATGCAGGCGTTCTCGATGATGACATCGCAAATCTGCGCCGTATCTCTTGCGTCCATTGCTGAACCTCTCGTTCAAGGCCCACCCGCATCGCGCCTTGCTCAAATTGCAAGCCATGTCTGATAAGCCCACCCCGACGCCATGGCGCCGGCAAACCCAAGGGCAACATAAAGCGCAAAGACACCGCGTTTGACCACCACAAAGACGGCCATGGCGGCAGGAATACTTGTAACCCCGCCGGCAATCATGAACGCCAGCGCCGCGCCCGGCAACATGCCGACATCCATCAGGCCGCGCACCAGCGGGATCGCCGCATAGCCGTTGAGATAGGCCGGCACGCCGATGATGGAAGACATCGGGATCACCCACCACTGCGAGGAACCGAGCCAGCCGGCAACCATTTCCGGCGGCATATAGGCGACCATCAGACTTTCAATGAGGAACGCCAGCGTAAGCCAGCGGATGAGGAACCATGCGGTTTCCCGTGCCGTGGACGTGAAAGTCGCCAGGCGCTCACGGTCGCGCCAGAAGGTCCACACGACGCGGGTGTCCGCTTCGGGCGCGCCGCAGGTTGAGCCGCATGTGCTGGCCGCCACACCGTCTTTCAAAGGCGAAGTGACGAACGACGTGCGCGAAAACGCGGCGACCGTAAATCCGCTTGCAAGCCCGAGCACCGCCGCCGCGACCGTCTTGGCGAGTGTGAACTGAAGGCCGATGCCGCCGGTCATCAGGATGAACATTTCCGGATCCATCAGGGGTGATGAAAGCCAGAAGGCCATGACCGGTGCGAGCGGCACGCCGGCGTTGAGCAGGCCGGCGATGATCGGAATGACACCGCACGAGCAGAACGGCGAGAACGCTCCCAGCAGTGACGCGAGCACAATGGCCGTCACCATATTTTTGCGGAAGGCGGCGGCAATAGGCTGGTCGAGACCGCTTGCCTTGGCCCCGGCCGCAAAAGCCACCGATGCGGCAAGAAAGGGCGCAATTGAAAACAACGCTTCCACCACGAACCATACTGAGACCGCAGCCTGATCCATCGAGTAGGACGCGATCGCCGCGAGCAGAACCGCGGTTGCCGCAACGACTTTGTCGACCCGCTGCAGTAACGGGCGTTTTGGCGTTGGGAGATCTGGATTTGATGTCGCGATATCGGTCATGAGTTGTTTCCTGTGAGTTCGATTGTTCGAGTATTATCGAACATTACGCGCAAATAAACAGACCCCTCAGCCCAGCAAAACCGCCTCCCGGCTGACGGTTACGCCGGTGCAGCATTCATTGGTGATGTATCCCAACAAGGCATCCATTCGCGCCGTGTCGGCGACGCAACGGATTGAGCGTCCTTCTCTGTGCTGAGTAATGAGGCCGGCCTGCGCAAGGCGGTCGAGATGGTGGCTGAAGGTCGATTTCGGCACGCCAAGATGTTCCTGGATTTCGCCGACGGTGAGCCCGTCCGGAGCCGCTTTGACGAGCAGGCGATAGGCCTCGAGCCGGTGCACATGGCCCAGTTCGCCAAAGCACTTCGCTGCGTCATCGGTAACCATGGCGGGTTTTCTCCTTAGTATTTCGATATAACTAGTTTAATCGAACTAAAATGTCAATGGGCTGAATTATCGAGGCACGCAGTGTTGCTCAGCCGCCGTAGACCAGCCTCGGCAGCCAAAGGATCATTTGCGGAAAGATGATGCACAGCGCCAGACCGACTGCCTGCAGGATCAGGAACGGCAGGGCTGAGCGGAATATCGTGCCCATGCCGATTTCCGGCGGCGCGACGCTCTTGAGATAGAACAACGCATAACCGAATGGCGGGCTCAGGAAGCTCATCTGCATGTTCACCATGTAGACCACGCCGAACCACAGTTGCATGACCTCGCGCTTCTTGTCGGGATCGTGGATGCCGTCCGCCGGTCCCGGCAGTCCGAACAGGCCATTGAACTCAAGCTGCAGCACGATCGGCATGAAGATCGGCACAGCAAGAAACAAAATGCCGACCCAGTCGAGAAACATGCCCAGAATGACAAGGATGATCATCATGACGAGCAGGATGCCGTAAGGCCCAAGCCCCGTGCTGATCAGGGTGTCCGCCACAAATGCCTGACCGCCTTTCAGGCTGTAGAACCCGACAAATATGCTGGCGCCAAAAATGATCCAAAGCACCATGGATGACGCCTTGAGTGTCGTCACCGCGGCCTCGCGTGTGCCCTGCCAGTTGAGCCTGCGGTGCATGGCGGCAACGAAAATGGCCCCGAACGTGCCAATTCCTGCCGCCTCAACGGGTGTTGCCACGCCGGTGAAGATGACGCCGAGCACCAGCACAATCAGAAGGATCGGTGTGATGATGCTGCCGAGCAGGCGGATCTTTTCGCGGAACGAGACCCGTTCTTCCGGTGGCAGGCCCGGGCCCGCGTTCGGATTGATGTAGCTGCGTGCCGTGACGTAGGCGATGTACATGCCTGACAGCAAGAGCCCGGGCAGGACCGCGCCAATGAACAGATCGCCAACCGATTGTTGAGCAATGACGGCAAACAGAATGGCAAGGATCGATGGCGGGATCAAAATGCCTAGCGTGCCACCGGCAAGGATCGATCCGCACGCAAGCTCTGGATCGTATTTCCGCTTCAGCATTGCCGGCAGTGCCAGAATGCCCATCGCGACCTCGGCAGCGCCGATCACACCGACCATCGCTGCAAGAATGGTCGATGAGATGATTGTTGCCGAAGCCAATCCACCACGCAGTCCGCCCATGATCTTGTAGACCACGTCGAACAGTTCTTCGATCAAACCGGCGCGCTCAAGCATGGCGGCCATGAAGATGAACAATGGAATGGCCGAGAGCTGATAGTCGGTCATAAACGGGAAGATGCGCGAGGGCAGAATGTTCAGCTCAGACGAAGAGCCGAACACGAACAGGAATATGCAGCCAAGACCGCCGGTCACGAACGCCAGCGGCAGGCCTGCCATCAGGAGAATAGCCAGCGACCCGAACATCAGAACGGTCAGCCATAGAATGTCGACTTCGATACCCATGGCCTATTGCGCCCTTAACTGAAGATAATAGAGAACATCGCGCATCAGCTTCACCGATCCCTGCAATGTCAGAAGAATGGCGCCCAGCACGATTGTGAGTTTCACCGGCCAGTACTGAATTCCCCATTCGGTAAACGACACCTCCCACACGTCAACGGAGTCCATTGCAAACAGGTAACCCGTACCCATCAGCGTGAGCGTGAAGACGAAGAAGAAGAACGACGTCACAATGTCGATCATCGTACGGGTCTGGGCGGAAAACTTCTCGTAGATGACATCGACCCGCACATGCGCGTCATCTCTCAGCGCGAAGGCGCCTGACAGCAGATACTGCATGCCGAACATGAGAAACATGCTTTCATGCGCCCAGTTCGTCGGCGAATTGAAGACATAGCGGGCGATAACTTCGTAGTAGTAGACAAACACCGCGATCATCGACCAGTAGGCCACGAACACGCCGCTTGCGCCGCTGAGCTTCTCCACCGCCACAATGTACGCATTGGTGATCTCGCGGCGCGGATCGTACTTCGGGCCGCGCTCCATGACGGAGAATTCGCTCGGCGGCGGCGCGTCGGCTTCGGCTGTCGCACAGCGTCGGACGATCCCTGGAATGAGAAATATGTCAATTGCCATGCCAATGGCGATCAGTAGCGCAAGCCCGCCGACAAGCGCTCGCCAGTCCGCGAGCACTTCTCCGGTCTGTTCGCGTGCCACTTCGGCCTGCGCCATCGCTTCAGTTGCCGCATCGAGCTTTTCCTGTGCGCCTGCTCGGCCCTTGTCGACACGCTTTTGGTAGTGCTCGACCTGGAACTCAGCATCACGAAAGTCGTTCACGGCTTCAGAGTTGGCGTTGCGTGCGAGTGATCCCTGACTGTTTCCGTAAAGCACGAGCACGAACAGCACGAGGAAGGCAAAGCCAACTTTGGCCGAGCGGGCATAGAAGCGATGCAGCCCGACCATGCCCCCGCACAGCCACAGCAGATAGGCTATGGGCCTGGTGACACGGTCGGGTTTTTCGACCTGCTTAATCGCCGCCCGGCGTATGAGGAACATGGCGATGAGCGGAAAAAGAACGAGGCCCGCCCAGTAGATCGGATGGGGCATCGTAAATGTCAGATCGGGCAGCCGCACCCAGTCAGGCAGGATCGTGTTAAACAACGATGCAATGGCCGACATGATGGCGTGCATGTGGATCCCCTCTCATCCGCACCGGGGCAATGCCGGTGCAGAGTATGCGCTGCGAAACAAGTTACGGTCCAGTACTGCAAGGGGCGCCCTCGCGGCGCCCCTTGGGTATTGTCTGTATGCTGTAAGCCGTTTCCGCCTCTAGAGATCGAAATCCAGCTTATGACCTTCGATCATATCCGGCGTCACATAGCCGAGGCTGCCCGACATCATGTAGTCGAGCTGGAGCTTGAAGAGCCGCGCTGCGGATTCGTCCTTGTTGGCCCACTGGAACCAGCGCGGAACGGCCACTTGCGTGAATGCTTCCACGTCTTCCTGGGTGAGGCGTGTCACCAGCGTGCCGGCTTCCTCGAATTTTGCCCAGGCTTCCTGGTCGGCCTTCTGGATGCCGGCGTGGTGGACGTCGGAGTAGACGCAGACTTCCATTTCGACGAACTGTTTCATCTCCGCGGAAAGCGCGTTCCAGTGATCCATGCCGACCGTGAGGTCCATCAGGTCAACCGGCTGGTAGAGTGACATAAAGCCTGGCGGGCCCATGGAGATGTACTTCGTCGCCTTGTGGAAGCCCAACGCATAGTTGATGGCCGGTCCTACGTAGTCGGCAACGTCGATCGTGCCCTTGTCGAGGGCGGGGAAGATCTCCGAACCCGGCAATAGCGTCGTCTTGGCGCCGATGTCCTGGAACACTTCCGCCACCATGCCGCCGGGCAAGCGCATCTTGCGGCCCCGGAAATCATCGAGCGACCTGATCGGCACTTTGGAGTGAATGATGTTGGGCCCGTGATGAATGTGCCCGACATAAAACATGTCGAACTGTGCAAACAGCGAGCGCGCGATTTCGCGTCCGCCAAGAGCATAGAAGAACACATCCCATTCGTGCGGATTACGCAGGCCGAGCGGATAGGAGCTCAAGAACACTGCCGCTGGCATGCGGCCCGCCCAGTAAAGCGTAAACGCGTTCATCGCTTCAATGACGCCGTTCTTCACCGCGTCGAAAAGCTGGAAGTCGCCAACCACTTCCTTGGCGCCGAACCCCTGAAATGCCAGTTCGCCGCCGGTCTTCTCGACGATCGACCCGCACCACTCTTTGAAAATGTCAAGGCCGATGCCGCCCGGCCATGACGTCTGAACCCGCCACGTGGTGGTTTCGGCCTTCGCCGTGCGGATGTTGAACACCGGCATGGTTGTTGCCGCGGCGGCCACACCGCCGCCAACGGCCATCTTGCCGAGAAAATTGCGCCGGCTTTCGACCACACCTTCGATGGCCTCTCTGAACTCACGCTTTTTCGTCATTTGCTTCCTCCGCTTGGGCGTCACTTTTGAGGCCGGAATTGACCGTATGGCAACGCCTGCACCCTTGAGGGGTGCTTGTCGTCCAGGATCAAGAGGCAGGTGTTTGCGGCGTTTGCGGCGAAATCAAAAGAGGGATTGATCCTCAAATCGATTTTTCCGGCGCCCGCCCGCCAAGTCCCGCATGTTCCTGAACCATGCCTTCGGCTGCCGTTCTCGGTGTCTGCGAGAGTGATCGCCGAAGCGTCAATTTAATTTGACCGGGAAGAGTGTGGCACGCATTTCCATTTTATGGCATGTGGTATTCCATATTCTGGAAAGCGATCTCATATGCTTGTAAATCTCCCGTTTGTGCGTAAGGTATGTCCTTTCCGTCCCGCAAATGACGCAATACGCATTATAATTCCTGTTTTGCAGGCCGAATGGGCCGTTATTTCGGGCTCGAGCCGCAAATCAGTCAAAGTTTCCCATGCGGGCAGGTTCTGAACCGGGCTTCGACTGGTTCGGACAAACAGGGTCAGGGGTCTCTAATATGAGCAATGTGATTCAGGTCGGTTCGGCCCTCGGTGGCAATGTTCGCAACGTCCGGGAAAACCCCCGGGCGTCCGGTCAGGTTCAGTCTCTGAGCCGCGCCTTGTGGCTCATGAACGCGCTGGCGGAATGCCCGATGGGGCTGTCGCTTAGCGAGGTGGCGCATCGCGTCCAATTGCCCACGTCGACGGCGCACCGGCTGCTCACAACGTTACAGAATGAGAGATATGTCCGTTTCGATTCCGAGCGCAGCGCTTGGCTGATTGGCGTTCAGGCGTTCCAGGTTGGCTCGACATTCGTGCGTTCCAGAGATGTTGTGACCATGGCCAGGCCCTATATGCGCCGGCTCATGGAAGAGTCCGGTGAAACCGTAAACCTGGCGATGTTCGACCACACGGAGGTCATCTACGTGGCCCAGGTCGAATGCCATAAGATGATGCGTGCGATCGCGGGGCCAGGCGGCCGGGCGCGCATGCATTGCTCGGGAGTTGGCAAGGCGATGCTCGCATGCGCCGCCGACGAACTCGTTGACGAACTTGCCACGCGCCACGGACTGCCGCGCGAGACCCCGAAAACCATTTCCGACGCCGATGCTCTTAAGGCCGATCTTGCGAAGATACGCCAGCGCGGCTTTGCTATTGACGATGAGGAAAATGCGATCGGCCTGCGCTGCGTCGCCAGCATTATTTTCGACGAGCATGCCGAACCGCTGGGCGGTCTTTCGGTTTCAGGACCGACGGCGCGCATGACCGACGCGCGCATACCCGCGCTTGGCACACTGGTTCGAAAGATCGCGCAGGAGATTACGCGCGAAGTCGGCGGCACAGTGCCGGTCGAGCTTGCCACCTGAAGCAATCTGGGTCATGAAGGCACCGGGCGGTCACGCGGCCATTCGCGTGCACCGTCACATCCATGACATTGAACCGACAATGAGCGAGTAAACATGACTGAGCTGACGCGCGAGCAGGTGCTTGGACAACTGAAGAAGGTCAAGGGACCGGACCTTGAGAGCAACATTGTTGACCTCGGAATGGTGTCGGAGATTTTCATCAACGGTGGTGAAGTGGCCTTTGCGGTGACCGTCGATGCCGACCGCGCGCAGGAACTTGAGCCGATGCGGGAGGCCGCCGCGCAAGCGGTCGAGCGACTGGACGGCGTCGACAAGGTGATGGTGGCTCTTACCGCTGACCGCGCTGCTGGCTCGTCCGCTGGATCATCCAACGGTGGCGCGGCACCGCGGCGCGGCCCGCCGCCGGGCGAGATGGCGCCGCCGCCGCCAATGCAGGCGAAAGCACAGGCCCAGGGTGAGCAGGCAAGAGCCGCAGGTGTGCCCGGCGTGCAGTCCATCATCGCCGTCGCTTCCGGCAAGGGCGGCGTCGGCAAATCGACTACCGCGGCGAACCTCGCGCTGGGTCTCTCCGCCATCGGTTTGAATGTCGGTGTGCTCGATGCCGATATCTATGGTCCCTCCATGCCTCGCCTGCTCGGCATCACGGGGCGGCCGCAGGCGGTCGACGGGCGCATCCTCAATCCGCTTGAGGGATACGGACTGAAAGTTATGTCCATGGGCTTCCTTGTTGAAGAGGACACGCCGATGATCTGGCGTGGACCCATGGTCATGTCGGCGCTGTCGCAGATGCTGCGGGAAGTTGCCTGGGGCGAACTCGACATACTGGTCGTCGACATGCCGCCGGGAACCGGTGACGCGCAACTGACGATGGCGCAGCAGGTGCCGCTGGCCGGTGCCGTGATCGTCTCGACCCCGCAGGACCTCGCCCTCATCGATGCGCGCAAGGGGCTCAATATGTTCCGCAAGGTCGATGTTCCCGTTCTCGGGATCGTCGAAAACATGAGCTACTTCTCCTGTCCGAAATGCGGTGAGCGTTCCGAGATCTTCGGACACGGCGGAGCCCGTGTTGAAGCTGAGAAACTCGGCGTCCCGTTCCTTGGCGAAGTGCCGCTCGACATGGAGGTTCGCCTGCGCTCGGACCAGGGCCAGCCGATTGTCGTGTCGGTGCCGGACAGCCTGCACGCCAACATTTACCGCACCATGGCATCGGACGTCTGGAAACAGATTGAAGAGGGCAGTAGTGCCGGAGTGCGCGAAGCGCCCAGTATTGTCATCGAATAGAAAGCATTGTCATCGAATAGAAGGCGGCGGATGGCCCCGGGCGAGTCGTGTTGAATCTGTTTGTGAACAAACGAATTTTTCTATCGGAACGACACTCAACAGATGCGCCCAAACCGTTGAAATGACTCGCGGACTCATCCTGCGGTGAAACTTCGCATTCTTGAGAAATTGGTTTAACTGGTCAGTACGGCGTCTCACCGGCAATGACGGTGCGATACAGAAGGCGCCTGTACTTGTCGGCATCGAACGGCGTTGCCGTGTGCAGCGTGCAGCGATTGTCCCAGATCACTACATCGCCGTCTTTCCATCGATGCGCGTAAACAAATTCCGGCTGGCTGGCGTGGCTGAGCAGGCCGTCGACAACGGACCTGGATTCCTCATCACTCATGCCGTCGATGCGGGCGATTATGTCCGCGGCGAAGTAGAGAGACTTCGCGCCGGTGACCGGATGGGTGCGCGCGATGGGATGCGACACCGGCGGGTTGCGCCGGATCTTCTCTTCCGTCAGGGGCGGGCGGTGCGGATCCTGGCGGCGCATCTCGTTGTCGAAGGTAACGATGTCATAGACGCCCTGCATGGCGTCGACGCGGTTCCTGTCGGTTTGCGGCAGGGCATCGTAGGCGGCGCGGGCATCGATGAACCGTGTCGTGGCGCCCGCCGGCGGGCTTTCGATTGCGTAGAGCACCGTCGCCGCATTCGGTGTCTGCGTCTGGATAAGGTCCGTGTGCCACTCTTCCATGGCATTGTGGAAGAACGGCTGTCCGCCGCAGGGCGGTGCCACGTTTCCAACCAGCATTATTTCGCGATGCCCCGGAAGCAGGTGTTCGAAATCCGTATGCGGTTCGAGCGGCCCGAAGTGACGGCTGAACGCGATAAGCCGCTCCGGGCTCAGGGACTGTCCGCGAAACGCGACGACGGCAGCGCGGTTGAACAGGTCGATGAACGCCGGCGCGAGTGCATCGCTCCCGGAAGTTGCTAGGTCGATATTGAGGACTTCCACCCCAAGCGCCGAGGATAGGGCGCGCGTTTCAAGGCCGCTGGTATCCGTTTGTACGGTCGTCTCCATGAATTGAAGTGGATCACGCAATGGTCCCATTGTTCAAGGGGCGTGATCGGGATGTGCTGCACCTGCGTGAACGAAAATGCCGGCCCGGCCCGGCCCGGTCCGCCGCCTGATCGTGACTACATGGCAGTTCTGCTTGCCAGCGCACGCATGCGGCGCGGAACACGGCCATCGATCAGCGCCAACCCCAGGGCGATCAGGATCATCCCGGCGATATGTTGCGTCTCAAGGATTTCATTCAGGAACGCGGTTCCGAGCAAAATTGCACTGACGGGGATGAGAAACGTAACCAGCAAAAGGTTGGTTGCCCCGGCAGCTGAAAGGATGCGGAAAAACATGATGTAGGCGAGCGCGGTGCTGACGAGCGCCAGGGCCACGATCGCCGCCCAAACGCTCACACCGGGCATCGTCAGGGACCACGGCTTGTCGGCAAGCAGGACGATTGGGAGGAGCAGTGCGGAACTGCATGTCAACTGGCCCGTTGCGGTCACTACCGGGCGCTGGTCCTTGAAGCGGCGGCCGAAAATCCCGGCAAATGCATAAGATACCGCTGCTCCAAGCACGGCGAGTTGCGCCCACAGATTGTTACTCAGACCGTGCAGCACGTCACCGCCGATCATGATGACGACACCGGCAAGGCCTGCTATGACGCCGGCGAGCCGCAATGGCGTCATCTTTTCATCGGATGTGAGAAAATGTGCGAGCACGACGGTGAACAGCGGCGTTGTTGCATTGAGGATTGAGGCGAGCCCGCTGGCGATATGCGTTTGACCCCACAAAATGAGGGAAAACGGGATCATGTTGTTGATCGCCCCCATGATCAGAAACGCGCCCCATAGACTTCTTGATCGCGGCAGTGCCACACCAAAGGCGCGGCAAGCGATTAGCAGCGCGGCCGCGGCGATCCCGACTCGCAGAAACGCAACCGTCAGGGGCGGCAGATGCGCCACTGCAATATCACCGAAAAAGAACGCCCCGCCCCACACGATGGAGAGGGTGATCAATAGCATCCATTCAAAGGCGCCCATTCGCATTGCCGGTTATTTCCTTTTAATAGATCCTTCGGACGGGTGTCTGAGTAGCGGCAATTATTCCCGGAAGCGACCCGTTTCTTGCTGCCGTCGCAGGCACGGCACCGCTTGCGCCGGCGGCGCGAACACGATACGAGCGCCCGGTGGGATAAGGAGCGGTCATGAGACGCAGAATTCCGGCACTGCTTCGGGGCGCAGTCGATGCGCGTTGGCGCAACCTGATTGCGGCAATTGCCTGCGTTGTCGTGTTCGACGTCACGCTCGGCTTCTCGTTTCCCGTCGTGACTCTCATACTCGAAGCGCGGGGGACCGATGAGAGCGTGATTGGCCTCAACGCGGCAATGACACCGATCGGTCTTTTGCTGTTCGGGCCGATGATCCCGGCGGTCACAAGGCGGTTTGGCTCAAAACGCGTGGCGATCGCGAGCGCGCTTGCGATTTCAGTACTGCTGTTGGCCATGAAAGCGTTCCCGTCGCTGCCGGCGTGGTTCCTTCTGCGCATCATGCTGGGCGCTACCGCGGGTACTCTCTTCGCCATCAGCGAAGCATGGGTCGTGCGGTTCTCCGAAGGCCCCGACCGAGGGTTGATTCTCGCAATCTACGCAAGTCTCTTGTCGGCGGGGTTCGCTCTCGGGCCGATCATGATCCCGTTTACCGGTATATCCGGCTGGTTGCCATTTGTCGTTGCCGCCGGAACGGCTCTCGTCGCGATGCTGCCAATCCCGTTCGTGACGGAGCCCGACGCGCCGCCGGATGAAGATGAGCATGGCGGTTTCCTCGCGTTTCTGCCCAAGGCGCCGGTGCTTTTGATGGCAGTAGGTGTGTTCGCGGTGTTCGATGCCGCGCTCATGACATTCCTGCCGGTCTACGGCCTGCGCAACGGCCTCGATCTCGACACCGCTTCTTTCGCACTGGGCGTGCTGATCGGTGGCAACGTCATATTGCAGATTCCGATCGGCCTGCTTGCCGACCGCTGGTCGCGGCCGGGCATGATGCTGATCTGCGCGGTTACGACGGCGGTTGCCTGTGCGTTTATCCCCGCCACAATCGCCACACCGCTCATGTGGCCGGTGCTCATCATTGCCGGAGCCGCGGGCTTTGGCATTTACACGGTCGCGCTGGCTCTGCTCGGGGATCGTTTTTCGGGCAATGCGCTTGTTGCCGGCGCTGCCGCCTTCGCCGTCATGTGGGGCGTTGGCGCGGTGATCGGTTCGCCGGTTGCGGCAGGCCTCATGAAGCTCTTCGGCGACGATGCGTTGCTCTATTTCATGACGGCGGTTTATCTCGCCTATGCCGCCGCCTTCGCCTACCGCCAGATGACGCGCCATCGGGCGGTGCCTGCAACTGAACCCGGGAGAGAGTGAACATGGACATCTATCATGTCTGGTGCGACCTGAAGCCCGGTGTCGGCGACACCGAGTTCACCGATGCCGCGTCCGGATACTTCGAACACCTGCGCGAGGAAAACCGCCTTGCCGCCTATCGCATCACGCGGCGCAAACTCGGACTCGGCCACCCGAATTTGCCCGAGTGGCACATCACGCTGGAGTTCGATGGCCTCGCCCAGCTCGATCACGCGTTCAACCATGTCGCTTCGCGCGAGGGCGCGGTTGAGAATTTCCATCACGCGGTAAATTCGAAAGTCGACAACGTCTTCTTCGCCCTCTACCGCGATTTCCCCGATCCGGTGCGCGAGCGCGGTGGCGAGAAGTTTTGAGGGCTGCTCGCATCACTGCCGATTCCGAAGTTCGTTGAAGATCTCCACCGCTTCCTCGCCTTTTTCATGAAGGCGCTGCACCAGGCTGGAAATGTGATCCGGCTTTGATCGGTCGAATTTCAGGGTCTCGAGATGGTTGTGATCGATGCAACCGTCCTCCCGGATCAGCTGATTGATGCAGAGTTCCCTGTTCATCGAAGCCGCCCAGTCAAGCCACTTGAAGGAGTGGAACTGGTAGGATGTCTGCACGACTGCGGTTGGAATGCCAAGCGCGTCCGCACAGATCGCCCCGTGCAGGCATTCTGAGACAATGAACGCACAACTGCTGATCTGCCGAATGACCTCCACGAGCAGCATTTGGTCATCGATCACGACGCCAAATTCCGGACCGATATTCCATTTGTCGGGCTTTGACTCGATAGAGAGATGGTGGGGGATAATCCCGTATTTATGAGTCTGCGTGGCGTTTGCGTTGGCCAGGAAATAATCTCTGAGCGCATAATACCAAGGGTGGCAATTATTGGCCCATTTCATGAGCCATTCCGGCTCGCTCGACGAGGCGCGGACCGCAGTGCGATGCGGTGTATCGGACAAGGCCCGCAACGTGGTCGACGGGCCGGAATGGCCCACCGCAGGCCGGGTGCTTTTGCCCTCCCGCAGCGTTG
>JAJFHE010000039.1 GCA_021775755.1 Hyphomicrobiales bacterium
GCAGGGGCCGCAAGTCGGGAATGTAGTTCGGGCGCCTTCCCGCGCCGACCGCGTTGCGGCGGCGCAGGCCGATGCGTCAAGTCTTGCGGAGTTCATCGAAGGGCAGGCGGACATCCCGCGGGGAACCGTGGAATCCGTCGACAGCCGGGCGCGGCGCGCCACCGCGTTTCTCGCCGCCGACCGCCCGGCCGGCCGCGACGCCGTTGTGCGCTTCGGCCAGCAGTTCGGCCTCTCCCCGGACGAGGCGATCGCGCTCGATGCGCTGGCGCGCGCGGCGCCGGGAGACCCCATTGAAAATCTGAACCTCCTGCGCGGGCAGGCCGGCGGCGGGGCGCTGCAGGAGGCGCTGCGGGACGAGTACCTCAATCTGACGGACCCGGACATCACCCCCGCCGAGCGCAGTGAGATCCTCGGCGGTATCGTACAGCGCTGGGCGAAGTTCGGCGCCGACGCCGATGCGCTGCACGGCGGCACCAAGTCCGGCGACGAGGAGTTGTCGCGTACCGCCCAGCAGCGTGTCGACGCTGTCTTCAGGTCCGCGGAGGGCCTGAGCGCCGAAGAGCAGGCGGAGGTGTTCGACCGGGCGCGGCTCGATGTCGACGTGTCGCTCGGCCTCACGAGCGTCTTTACCGCGACGCCTGAAAACGCTCTGGAAGTCTCCGCACTGCTCGACACCACGCTTGCCGGCCTTCCCGGCCTGCGCGCCCCGCTCAACGCCTATCTGCAGGAGATCGCCGGCGGTGGCGACCGGGCGGCGGCGCGGCGCGCGCTCGACGCCGCGATCGGGCACAAGCTGCCCGCTCTCATGAAAGATCCCACGGCATCGCCCGAACTGCGCCGGCTGATGGCCCAAGGCGGCGCCCTCGACGAGAACAGCACGGTGGACGACGTTCAGGCGTTCGGCGAGCTGGTGATCGAGAACACGCCGCTCGTCGCCGAAGGCATCTCCGCTTTCGAGGCCGGCATTGCCGCCATTGCCGCCTTCGAGGCGATCCGCGACGGCCGCAAGCTCGATGCCCTGCTCGAGACCGGTTCCGCCGTGCTGTCGGCGGCGGGCGCGGTTCCGATCATCTCCACGGCGTTCCGGGGCGGGCGTGGCATCGCCCGTCTTGCCCGAAGCCTTTACAGAAGGCTCACCCGCAACGGCGACCTCACCCGGGGCCAACTCAACACCCTGATCGAACTCCTCGGAGACAGCCCCCGCAACGCCCGCCGTGTGGAAACCGACGCGCGGCTGGATGAGATCGGGGCGGCGCCAAGTGATCGCCCGAGACGCGGTGGCGGGTCGGCAGAGGGGCAGGACTCGCAAAGCGGCGGTCGGTCACCACGTCGTGAACAAAGTGGGCGAATACCCGGTAATGACCTGAACAACACGGGTGAGTTTCTCGGAACAAGCCGAATAGACCCCGACGAAGATGCTATTGACCTCGTTCGCGTGAGTAATGAGTTGTCCGAATTACACACGGTTGCTGCCGCACGAACAGATATTCCCGGGCTGGAGGGCAGGTCGTTTCAGGGTCTATCACCCGAGCGAAGGAGGGAGGCTGGACAGCTACCGCTACAGCAAGAGTTCGGCACGGACCGACAAATCATTTCACCATTCCCTCTAGGTGGGTTCGACAGACATGCTGAAGAGGATGTTTTCAATGCATTGGACCGGGCGATATCGGGCGCCGGTCTGACAGATGCGCAATTGTCTGGCAGTACGATATCAATCGTCATCTCGAAACCAGAAGGAGTTTGTAACAAGTGCTATGCAGGGCTCGCTGGACTAAGCACATCGGAGCGCATTGGCGTAATACGGCAGTTTAGCGAACGTTACAAAACCCTCACAATTAGAATTAGAGTTGCAGGCGGTGCCGATGCGGTGCCGGGTAAGGCGAATGTACTGGTTGTCAGAAACGAGGAGTGGATCACGGAATGATTTCACAGGAAAAACTAGAGGCCGATCTGGCAACATTGCCACCGGAAAAGAAGATGGAATTGATGCTTTCGACCGCCGATGGGCTCAGATCCGAGCTAGGTCATCATCGCAACAGTTCAACCGCCGCGGAAACCTTGTTTGCGGCGTTCGATACCGTGGAAGACCACGTCAGGCGTTGGCTCGGCGGCACCCTTACCGACACGGAGCAAATGATCTACCCGGTGTACAACGATGAAGGTACGGACACATCCGATCACGACGCAATTTACGAAAGAGCGGGAGGCAACGAAGATGTAAGGGTCATTGGCCACATCCTGAGCACCACGCTTTTGTATGCCACTTCCGAACAGCATGTGCGGGCCGGGAGACGCCACCTTCCCAATCCGTTCGACGGTCCAATTGGCGATTTCCAGTTATCGGAATGGCTGTTGCGCTACCAAGAGTTTTTGTCTCCTGAGTTCCAGGCAAAGTTCGACAGAATCTGGGCCGGCAAGCTCCGCGACCTGCAAGTCTAGGGGCACGATGCGAGGTGTGGCAGGTGGATTGAGGAATGATCACTCAACAGGAAATGGAGCGTGACCTCTCGTCCCTGATGGCGGAAGCAAAGGTCGACCTCATGCTGCAGCTCGCTGTCGCGATACATGCGATATTGCAACGGCGCCGAAAGGCAAGCGCGGCAACAAAGCACTTGTTCAAGGTCAACGGCAGCGCGATTGAACATATACGCCGCTGGCAGCGCGGTGAAATTATAGACGGCGATGAACTCATCTGTCCGGCATACAACCCCGATGGAACCAGTCTTGTCGATCAAATCAGCCTCGATCCGGACAATAAGGAGCCGGAAGCGGTCAGCTATCTTCTTTCGGGGGCAATTGTGTCCGCAGGATACATACAGTTTGAAAGAAACGGAGTGACCAGCCTGCCTCCGATTTATGATGGTGAAATTCGAGATGAGGATCTGGCGGAAAGGCTCGAATGGTACTACGCGATGCTCGGCTACAACCTTAAACGCACTTTCGAAGAAGTTTGGGCGTCACAGGTGCGCGGTTACCGCGACACCAGTTGAACTGCATTCGGGAATTAAGGAGACGCAACCAAACTAGCCACTGCCTTTGGCTTCGGCCTGCGCGCATCGCTCAACGCCTATCTGAACGAGATCGCCGGCGGCGGCGACCGGGCGGCGGCGCGGCGCGCGCTCGACGCCGCGATCGGGCACAAGCTGCCCGCCCTCCTGAAAGATCCCACGGCATCGCCCCAACTGCGCCGGCTGATGGCCCAAGGCGGCGCCCTCGACGAGAACAGCACGGTGGACGACGTTCAGGCGTTCGGCGAACTGGTGATCGAGAACACGCCGCTCGTCGCCGAAGGCATCTCCGCCTACGAGGCCGGCATTGCCGCCATTGCCGCCTTCCAGGCGATCCGCGACGGCCGCAAGCTCGATGCCCTGCTCGAGACCGGCTCCGCCGTGCTGTCGGCGGCGGGTGCCGTTCCGATTATCTCCACGGCGTTCCGGGGCGGGCGCGGCATCGCCCGTCTTGCCCGAAGCCTTTACAGAAAGCTCACCCGCGACGGCGACCTCACCCGCGGCCAGCTCAACACCCTGATCGAGCTCCTCGGCGACAGCCCCCGCAACGCCCGCCGCGTGGAAACCGACGCGCGGCTGGATGAGATCGGGGCGCGAACTCGACGTGCCGAGGATGCCGGCCCCGTCACCGAAACCACTGTGCCCGGGCCGACCGGCTTCGCAGACATTGTCGGCAGGCCGCTTGCAGCGAGACGCCGGGCCGTCAACGATGCGGAGGTCTCAACGATGTTCACAGCGTCAACACGCGTCGACGCACAAACCGTGAATGATCGCTTCATAGAAGAACTAATTGCAAAGAGAAAGGTGGACAAAGTCAGCGGTCCGCCTCCACACCCACCATACGATGTTGACGCCGGTACATTCGAGGCCGAGGTCGGGGCAACGCCTTTACAACTCGTACGGGTTACGTGTCCGGACGGACAAGCACCCGGCAAATGGCTGATGACACTTGAAACGTTCGAAAGGTTGCAGAGCAACCCCGCGATAGTCAGACGCGCCTTCGCTTTACCCGACGCAGCTACACAGCATACGATTGTGACAGTGCCGTCCGGTACGAGTGTGCGGGTTGGGATTGCAGGAGCACATGAAACGTGGGGAGAAGGTGGAGCTTTGCAAATAGAATTGCTGGAAAATATCAATACATCGAACTTCGGACCGTTGGAGGAAATTCTGCCATGAAACGCACGGAATATCGCTTCGGCGTAAACGACATCCAGCCGTTTGGGAAGACTGTTACCTTTGAGCGGCCTGTATTGGGCACGGTTGTAGTGGAGGACAGGTTCCTCGTCCTGTTCGACTATATGCACGACCGAGAAGGGCGTGGCCGCAACATCAAAGCTTATGATCGTCACGGCAAATTGTTGTGGGAGATCGAGCCGTCGGGCGGTTTCGACACGATGAAGAATGGAACAAGAGTGCCAGAGCCATACGTCGCACTTTCCATAGGAGGCGATGACGGTCCCATCAGGGCGCATACGTTTAACGGCGATGTTTTCGATGTGGATCTCGATACCGGTGAACGCAGCAACTTCCGGTGGCTGAAGTAGACGCTCAAATTGCGGCGATAGTAACCGGAATTTCGGGAACGCCACACCTAGTCGGAGTTCAGCGGACTCCATACCTAATCCGCAATTATGTGTTTCAGGTGATGCACCGTTACGCGATCGGCATTGCACGGGAGAACGACGAGTGGGGGCGCGGTGGCGCCATACAAATTCAGTTGTATCAAGGACATAACGCGAGATGGTTCTCCAAACCTGAGAGGATAGGTCAATGAAGTTTCTTGATTTCGTCGATGACAACGAGTCCGTGCATTCATTTCAGGCGCTTGGGCGCACCTTCACGTTCAAAAAACCTGCACTCTATGCAGCGATTCTAAAGGACAGAGTGATCGTTCTGTTCGAAACGTACCTGAACGGCGATGACGGTCGAGGACGCAATGTTGCAGCATATGACAGCCATGGGAAGCTAATCTGGGAAATTGAGCCCACAGGCGCGCGTGGGCCCAATGGCAATCCGGAACCATTCGATCCTTTGTACCTCGACGAAGCGAATGGCGATGTCAAAGTTTTTGCGGGGCCCGGTTACGTGTACGAAATAGTCTCCGATACCGGCAAATTGTTTAACATGAAATACATCAAGTAGACCGGCGCGTATCGCAGGCACGGGCGTCAGCGTCCCATATGAAGCTCGTTTAGTAGCCGATCAAACACATCCTCTGGTGAGCCCGGGTTAAGCCAGTCGGGCTTGCCGGCGGCGGCGACCGGGCGGCGGCGCGGCGCGCGCTCGACGCCACGATCGGGCACAAGCTGCCCGCACTCCCGAAAGATCCCACGGCATCGCCCGAACTTCGCCGGCTGATGGCCCAAGGCGGCGCCCTCGACGAGAACAGCACGGTGGACGACGTTCAGGCGTTCGGCGAGCTGGTGATCGAGAACACACCGCTCGTCGCCGAAGGCATCTCCGCCTACGAGGCCGGCATTGCCGCCATTGCCGCCTTCGAGGCGATCCGCGACGGCCGCAAGCTCGATGCCCTGCTCGAGACCGGCTCCGCCGTGCTGTCGGCGGCGGGCGCCGTTCCGATCATCTCCACGGCGTTCCGCAAATTCGGGAGACACTATACTTAATTCGCAGCACTCTACTTCAGTTCAGTTTTTGCCACGTGGCACACAGTTCGTACGCGTGGGGACACAGAGACGGTCGCACACGTTTTTGAATTAAGTATTGTGTCCCCGTAATTTCTTGTGTCCCCGTAATTTCCCGGCACGGTGCCAGGCCGCGCGCAGGGCACACAAAAATGGGGCCGCGCGTGGCGGCCCCGGTCTTCGTTCATAAGGTGGCAGGATCAACTGCCCTGATAGCCGCGCGCCATGTGGCTGCGCACGCGGCGCACATAGTTGCGCGTCACGGCGATGCGGTTCCAGCGCCACATGTTGCCGGGGCCGGCATTGTAGCAGCCGATGGTGGCGCCGACATCGCCGTTGGCTTTGCCGTAGCACCAGTTCAGATAGGCAAGGCCGACGCGCAGATTGTTGCGCGGCACCGACAGGTAGCGCACGAGCTGGCTGCCCGACAGGCCGGCGACGCCGCCGAGCCCGGTCTGGCGCGCGATCGAGCGCGCGGTGGCGGGCAGGATCTGCATGAGGCCGACTTCGCCGCGGCTGCCGCGCACGCCGGCGCGGTATCCGCTTTCATTGGTGATCACCGCATCGACAAGGGACAGCGGCAGACGCCCCGGTTTTGCGGAACGCACCAGCGGCATGAGGCTGGCGCGCCGGCCGGCAACGCCGCCGCGCGCCGCCTGTGTGCGGGCGGTTGCGCCGGCCCGGGCCGAACTGGCGGCCTGCATATCGGATCCGGTAATGACCGCTTCGGCATGGGCGGGGATGAAACCCGCCAGCAAAAGCACGGCAGCGGCAGCGATAACTCGCTTCATTCGAGTATTCCTTCAGATGTTGATGGGAACTGGCGGCGGGCCTTGTTGAGTTCCCTGCGTTTCGGCCCGGGCGCCATGGCCGCTGACACGCGGCTCTGGAAGACGCCTTGGTGATCCTGAAATCGGGCAATATTGCGGCGCAATATCGATTATGTTGCGATGCAATATGACACTAAAGTCGCACGGCTTCAGGCGCTGCGTTGCCGCCCTGTGGATGCCAGACTTGGAAAACCGCCGGGAACGCTGTTAGCTGTGGCGTTCACGAGACGATTCCCGGCCCGCCACAATCAGCGAGGAGACTTTCCATGGCGATATTCGGATCGGTGCCAAACGTTCCCTCAGCGCGCCACGAGCGCTCAAGTCAGGTTGCCGACGATGTCGATTTCGAGATCAAGGGCACGGAGATGCAGTTCGTGGAAATCGAACTGGACCCGGGCGAGAGCGCGGTGGCGGAAGCGGGCTCGATGATGTTCAAGCATTCCGGCGTCACCATGGAAACCGTGTTCGGCGACGGGTCGCAGGCGCAGACCGGCGGCTTCTTCGACAAGATCGTCGGCGCCGGCAAACGCCTCATAGTCGGCGAAAGCCTGTTCATCACGGTGTTCACCCACGAGGGCGAGGGCAAGGCCCGCGTCGGTTTCGCATCGCCCTATCCCGGCCATATCCTGGCGATCAAGCTGACCGAGGTCGGCGGCCGCCTGATCTGCCAGAAAGATGCCTTTCTGTGCGCCGCGCGCGGTGTCTCCATCGGTATCTACTTTCAGCAGAAAATCCTCACCGGCCTGTTCGGCGGCGAAGGCTTCATCATGCAGTCGCTTGAAGGCGATGGCTGGGTGTTCGTGCATGTCGGCGGTACGGTTGTAGAGCGCGAGCTCGGCGCCGGCGAGGAACTGCATGTCGACACAGGCTGCGTCGCGGCGATGACCGCAACGGTGGATTTCGATCTCGTCAAGGCCGGCTCCATCAAGTCGATGATCTTCGGCGGCGAGGGCGTGTTTTTCGCAAAACTAACCGGACCCGGCAAAGTGTGGATCCAGAGCCTGCCGTTCTCGCGGCTCGCCGGGCGCATCCATGCGGCCATGCCGCAAGCCGGCGGGCGCCACGTCGGCGAGGGGTCGGTGCTTGGCGGCATTGGCGATCTTCTCGACGGCGATGGTTAGACAAAGGTTTGGTACGGTCCGTATGCGGTGTTCGATCACGCCATTTTTACGGATGCTTCGGGTTTTGATTTCGCCGCGCGCTCCTATATAGACGGCAGGGCGATTGTGCGAATGCCCGCAAGAGGCTAAGCGCACGATCGGGACAGTTCAGGGGTGCTCGCCGCCCGCGCAGACCGCGCGGGAAGGCGAGGGAGCAACTACATGGTCTATCTGGGCCTCCTCGCGGGCTTTGTGATTTTGCTTGTCAGCGGCGACCTGCTTGTGCGGGGGGCGGTGGCGCTTGCCGTGAAGCTCGGCATTCCGGCGATCATTATCGGCCTGACCGTGGTGGCGTTTGGAACCTCCGCACCCGAACTTGTCGTGTCGATCCGCGCCGCGACGACCGGTGCCACGGGCATCGCCATCGGCAACATCGTCGGCAGCAACATCGCAAATGTCCTGCTGGTGCTCGGGCTGCCGGCGCTGATCAAGCCGACATGCTGCAATCATCCCTTTGTCGGCCGCAACACGTGCTATGTGGTCGGCGCAACGGTGCTCTTTGTACTGCTGTGTTTCCTTGGCCCCCTGCAAATGTGGCACGGGGCCATACTTTTTGGATTGATCATTGCGTTTTTGCTGGAGTCCGCGCGCCGTTCAAAAGGCGGTCCGAGACCGGACGGCGGGGCGAAAGAATCCGACGTCGACGATCTGGACGGGGTATCGGGGCTGCCGCACACAAGCTCGATGATCGCGGTGTTCATCGTTGCCGGGCTGATCGGGCTGCCGTTCGGTGCGCAACTGATTGTCGACAATGCCATCGGTATCGCGATGGCGTTCGGCATATCGCCGGCCGCCGTCGGCCTCACCATCGTTGCCCTCGGCACATCCCTGCCGGAGCTTGCGACGACCATGTCGGCGGCGCTGCGCGGTCACAGCGCGATCGCCATCGGCAATGTGCTCGGATCCAATCTCTTCAATATCCTCGCCATAATGGGCCTGACCGCGATCGTCACGCCGGTGCCGGTGCCCGAGGTCGTGCTGCGCTACGATGTCTGGATCATGCTGGCGGCAACGCTTGCCATCGTGCCCTTCGTCATCCGCCGCAGCTCCATTACGCGTGTGCCCGCAACCGGTTTTCTCATTGCCTATTGCGCCTATATCTTCTTCGTCTTCGTGCCCGGCCGCGAAATGACCGACCTGGTGCTGAACTGAGTGGATACGGGGCGTGATGCAAGCCGACGATCCAAACTCTCAAACCGGCGGGGACGCCGCAGGCGTCGCTCTGGTCACGGGCGGCGGGCGGCGCATCGGCCGGGCGCTGTCATTGGCTTTGGCGGGCGGTGGCTGGACGGTGGCGGTGCACTACAACGGCTCGGCCGCAGACGCGCAGCGCGTGGCGGATGAAATCGCCGCCAGCGGCGGTCGCGCGTCGGCGTTCGGCGGCGAACTGACCGAGGAAGAAACGCCGGACCGGCTCATGGACGCGGTCGGCGACAGGCTGGGGCCGGTCTCCTGTCTCGTCAACAACGCGGCGCGGTTTGACTACGACGAAGCGCTTACCATGACGGTTGAAGGGTGGGACCGGCATATGCAGGTCAACCTGCGGGCACCGGTGTTTCTCGCCCGTGCCATGGCAAAACGCCTGCCCGAAGACCAGACGGGCAACATCATCAACATTATCGATGAACGGGTGTGGAAGCAGGTGCCGACGCATTTCAGCTACGGCGTGAGTAAATCGGCGCTGTGGTCGGCAACCCGCATGCTGGCGCAATCCTTCGCGCCGCGCATCCGCGTCAACGCCGTCGGTCCCGGGCCGACGCTTCAGGGCGTGCACCAGTCGCCTGAGGATTTCGCGCGGGAAAACAGTTCCATGCTGCTCGGCCACGGCACAAACCCTGAAGAAATCGCCCGCGCCGCACAGTTCATTCTTGCATCGCCCGCCATGACGGGCCAAATGATCGCGCTTGACGGTGGCCAGCATCTGTTGTGGCAGACCCCGGACATGGACGGAGTGGACGACAACGCCTAGGCGAGGAAGACAGAGATGCCAAGTAATTCACCCGTGCCGCACGGCAAAATTGCCGATGGCCGCAGCTCCGTGCGCCACGTGTTCGTGCGCGACCTGGAACTGAAAACCCTTGTCGGCGTTCACGATCATGAAAAAATCGCGCCGCAGCGCGTCATTATCAATGTCGATCTCATGGTCAACGAAGACGCGCCCGTCGACGACGAGGTGTTCTCGACCGTTGTCGACTATGAGCGGGTGGTGAAGAAGATCAAGGAGATGCTCGGCGGCGGTCATGTGCATCTGCTCGAAACACTGGCGGAGAATATTGCGGCGCGGTGCCTGGAAGATGAACGGGTGCACGGTGCGCGCGTGCGCATCGAAAAACCGGACGTTATGCCCGAGGCGGCAAGCGTCGGCATCGAGATCGAGCGGTTCCGCAATCCGTAACCGTGCACAGGCTGGCGGTTGCGACGCAACGTCACTGGTGTTCCGCATGCTGATCTGCTGAATTGTCGCACGGAATCGCCTGTGCCGGAGCATTCTCCGCATCCGGCACATTTATTCGGGAACAAGGAGACTGACATGGCAGACGGCTTTGGAAAACTCATTGGCGCAGCGTTGCTCGGCGCGGCTGTGCCGACCGTTATTTCGATTTACTCCATCAACAATTTGTCCAAACAGATTGACGACATCGATGGCCGTGTGCCGAGCGTTGACGCGCTGGCGGGCGAACTCGTTTCAAAACACGGCGACACGTTACGCGGTGAAGCGGGGACGGCAGGACCTGCTGGGGCCGCTGGAGAAGCCGGTACGGCTGGTACGGCTGGTGCAGCCGGTGCGCAGGGTCCTCAGGGACCGCAAGGCGCGGCCGGTTCCGATGGCGCGGCCGGTGCCGATGGTGCGGCCGGTGCAGATGGCGCGCCCGGCGAGGCGCCCGACATGGGTGCGATCGTGGACGCGGTTGTGGAGCAGCTGCGCCAGGCTGGCCATATTCAGTAGGTTAGTGTGAGCCCGTAAGCTCACTTTCACGGGCTTTGCAAAAACTCTGCTTGCGCTGAAGGCTATCGTGCGGCCAGAATCGGTCGCACGAATCCCATGTCAGACGCAGACCAAAAAACGACGGACGGCAGCGATGGCCCTTCGACCCCGTGTGGTCCGGAGGTGATCAAGGCCGTCATGCGCTCGGCGCCCAACAGGCCCGGCGTCTATCGCATGCTCGATGTTCAGGGCGACGTGCTCTATGTCGGCAAGGCGAAAAGCCTCAAAAAGCGCATCCAGAGCTATACCCGCCTGATGGGCCACACCAACCGCATTGCGCGCATGATTGCGTCGACGGCGGAAATGGAACTCATCACGACCGCCTCGGAGACAGAGGCGCTGCTGCTTGAAGCCAATCTCATCAAGAAGCTGAAGCCGCGCTTCAACATCAATTTCCGCGACGACAAGTCATTCCCCTATATCCTGATTTCGCGCGAGCATGAGATCGCGCAGGTCGTCAAACACCGCGGTGCGCGCAATCGCAAAGGCGAATATTTCGGACCGTTCGCGTCGGCGGGAGCGGTCAACCGGACGATCAATGCCCTGCAACGGGCGTTCCTGCTGCGATCCTGCTCGGATTCGGTTTATGAAAGCCGCACACGGCCCTGCCTGCTATTCCAGATCAAGCGCTGCAGCGCGCCGTGTACCGGCGAGATTGATGCGCCGGGCCACGATGCGCTGGTGGGCGAGGCGTTGTCGTTTCTGAGCGGCAAGAGCGATGCCGTACGCGAGCACATGAGCGCGCTCATGGAGCGGGCGGCGGAAGCGCTCGATTTCGAGCAGGCCGCAATCTACCGCGACCGTATCGCCGCGCTCAGCCATGTACAGGGCCATCAGGGCATCAACCCGCACACGGTCGCGGAGGCGGACGTGTTTGCGGTGGCGCAGGAGGGCGGGCAGACCTGTGTGCAGGTCTTCTTCTTTCGCGCCGGCCAGAACTGGGGGAACCGAGCATATTTCCCACGCGCCGACCGCTCGCACACCGAAGTGGACGTGCTCGATGCGTTTCTTGCGCAGTTTTACGATGACAAACCCTGCCCGAAACTTGTGCTGCTCAGCCACCCGGTGACACAGCGCGCTCTTCTTGTCGAAGCGCTGACGGTCAAGACCGGCCGCAAGGTCACGATATCGGTGCCGCAGCGTGGCGAGAAACTTGAGCTGGTCCAGCACGCGGCGTCGAATGCCCGCGAAGCGCTTGGGCGGCGGATGGCTGAATCGGCATCGCAACTCAAACTGTTACAGGCACTGTCCGACCGGTTCGATCTCGATCAACTGCCGCAACGCATCGAGGTCTACGACAACAGCCACATTCAGGGCGCCCATCCGGTCGGTGCGATGATCGTTGCGGGTCCAGAAGGATTTGAAAAATCCCAGTACCGGAAGTTCAACATTAAATCGCCCGATATTGCCGCCGGAGACGACTATGCGATGATGCGCGAAGTGCTGACGCGGCGGTTCTCGAGGCTGCTCAAGGAAGAAGGCCCGAAAAACGACGATGACGGCGGTGCCGAAACGTCCGGTACGCCGCCGTGGCCGGATTTGGTGCTGATAGATGGCGGTGCCGGGCAGTTGGGCGTTGCCGTGGAAACCTTGCAGGATCTCGGCATTGAGAGCCTGAAAGTTGTCGGCGTGGCGAAAGGTCCGGACCGGAATGCGGGGAGGGAACGCTTTTTTCTTCCCGGGAAATCTGATTTCATGCTCGAACCGCGCGACCCGGTGCTCTATTATCTGCAAAGGTTGCGCGATGAAGCACACCGGTTTGCCATCGGTTCGCACCGGGCGCGGCGGAAAAAGGCCATTGGTCTGTCGCCGCTCGATGAGATCGGCGGCATCGGTGCGACGCGTAAACGGGCGCTGCTCCGGCATTTCGGATCGGCAAAGGCGGTCAGCCGGGCAAGCGTTCAGGATCTCGCGGCGGTTGAGGGTATAAGCGGTGCGCTGGCACGCACCATATACGAGCATTTCAACGAGGCTGCGCAGTGACGCAAGCAACGAACCAGAACCTCAATCAGGACGGCAAGCCCCGGCGCGCGCGGGCAAGCTGGACGAATCTGCCCAACATCCTCACCTACGGGCGCATTCTGGCGGTGCCGGCTGTTGTCTCGTGCTTTTACATGGAAGGCGACGTGGCGCGATGGCTGGCGCTGTCGATCTTCATTGTGGCCGCGCTAACGGATTTTCTCGACGGGTATCTGGCGCGCGCGTGGTCGCAGCAGTCCTCGCTCGGCCGCATGCTCGATCCGATCGCCGACAAGCTGCTGGTGGCATCGACGCTTCTCGTGCTGGCGTGGGACGGCACCATATGGGGCGTTCATCTGGTCGCCGCGGTTGTCATACTGTGCCGCGAAATCCTCGTATCGGGTCTGCGCGAGTTTCTCGCCGAGCTGCGCGTTTCCGTGCCGGTGAGCCAGCTTGCCAAATGGAAAACGGCCATCCAACTTGTGGCCATCGGATTTCTGATCGCGGGACCGGCGGGCGACAAGGTGTTCGACTATACCTCGACCATCGGTATAACCGGGCTGTGGGGGGCCGCGATCCTGACGATTTACACGGGCTATGACTATTTCCGTGCAGGTATCGCCCATCTCGTGGATGAGGACTGATGAAAATCCTGTATTTTGCCTGGGTGCGCCAGAAGGCGGGCAAATCGGAAGAAGACCGCGAGCCGCCGGCCGGCGTCGACACGGTTTCCGACCTCATTGCATGGCTCAGGGGCCAGGGGCCGGAATACGAGTTCGCCTTTGAAGACCTGGATACGATCCGCGCCGCCGTCGACCAGACGCACGCGCCGCTCGACGCCTCCATTCTCGGCGCCCGCGAGGTTGCCTTTTTTCCGCCGGTGACCGGCGGGTAGTTCTCTCTACATTCTGTTGTCATCAATTGCCGCGGACGCGTCCGCTGGAGGTGGAGATGGGACGTCTTGAAGGCCTGACCGCGCTGGTTACGGGTGCGGCATCGGGGTTTGGCGAGGGTATCGTCAGGGCGTTCGCCGCGGAAGGAGCCGCAGTCGTTGTTGCAGACATTGCCGCAGACGGCGCAAAACGGGTGGCCGACAGCTTGTGCGAGACGGGCGCCAAAGCGGCGCCCTTCGAAACAGACGTCACGGACCCGGCAAGTCTGGAGGCTGCCGTCGCGTTCTGTGACGCGCAGTTTGGCGGTCTGACCACGCTGGTGGCGAATGCTGGCGTCGGCCAGCGTCCATTGGCGGTTGCCGATACGGAGGTGGAAACGTTGCGCCGTCAGTTCGAGGTCAATTCCGTTGGCGTGTTTCAATCCTGCAAGGCAGCGCTTCCCGCCCTTCGCCGCGGCACAAACGCATCGATCCTGATTACCGTTTCAGGCATCGCGCTTGTGCCGCGGCCGCAGCTCTATGGCTACGGCATGTCGAAAGCGGCGGCCGCCTATCTCATGAAATCACTGGCGCTGGAGCTTGCACCGGAAAAGATCAGGGTCAACGGCCTGTTTCCCGCGGTCGGCGACACGCCGATGCTTGCAGAGTTCGCCGGCGGCGAACGCACCGACAGCGCGGTTGAGGCCTTTACCAGCGCATTGCCCCTCGGCCGGCTGATCACGGCCGACGATGTCGGGCAGGCAGCCGTGTTCCTTTCATCCCCCGCCGAAGCGGGAGCGATGACCGGGTGTGCTCTGCCGGTCGATGCCGGGCGCTGCCTCTAACCTACCCCTAGTTCAAGACCCTGCGCGATGCGGCGAGCGCCTCGGAGAGGGGCACGTCGCGTCCATAGACATCGGCGCGGAAGTGAGCGCTCATGTCCTTGTTCACAAATGACGTCAGATAGGTGATGTGGACCGGGATGGGTTCCTGTAATCCGACAACCAGCTTTTCAACCTGGGCAAAACTGGCGTCGATGCGCGAGCGGTCCCAGCCTTGGCCAGACAACAGGACTTCAGCCAACTGATCGGGGTTCTGAACTCGAATGCAGCCGTGCGAGAAGGCACGTGTCGGCCGCGAAAACAGCGACTTTGCCGGCGTGTCGTGGATGTAGATATTGAACTCGTTCGGGAACATAAACTTGACCCGGCCCAGCGCGTTGGAGGGACCGGGATCCTGGCGCAGCCGGAAGGGGAAGTTGTTGCGGCCGTAGGACGACCAGTTCACCGTATAGGGGTTCACTTCGCCGCCGCCCGACAGGACACGGATGTTCTGGTGCTGAAGCGCGCCCGGATTGTCGATCAGATCGGGTAAGAGCTCGTTGACGGCAATGGAGCGCGGCACGTTCCAGTAGGGATTGAAGACGATGTACTTCATTTCCTTGGTGAAGACGGGCGTGCGAAAGAACGGCTTGCCCACCACGACCAGGGCGGTATGGATCGTCTTGCCGTTCTGCACCACCTTCAGGAACTGATCGGCGAGATTGACGAAGACATAGAACTCGCCGAAATCGGCCGGCAGCCAGCGCCGCCGTTCCATATTGAGCTCAAGCGAGACGATGCGGTCCCCCACCGGCGTGTTGATGGCCGCAAGCGTCGCGGGTCCGACAACACCGTCCTTGGCGAGGCCATGGCGGTACTGGAACCACTGCACGGCCTTGATGATGTGGCCTTCATAAACGGTTCCCTCGTGGGCGCCCTCGGGAAGGTCACCCATCTCCATAAGGCGGGTGCGCAGTATGGCGACGCGGGGGTCGTCCATGCCCGGTTTGAGAACCTCGCCCTCGGGTACATTGGTCCAGCCACCGGCGGCGGCCACTCCGCGATACTCGGCGAGTTTTGCACGCAGGCGCGCGTAACGTGCGCTCTGCGGTGCGAGAGATTCCATATATGGAATGATGTCGTCGGCGGCTTCGGCGCCGTTGAGCAGCGTCGCGGCGCCCAGGCTTTGAGGATATATGTGCAGTTCGCGGTTGAACGAACTGGGCTCCACCCGGCCGGCGTTCAGGTCCTGCGCCAGATCGATAAAGGCACGCGACATCAACAGATCGAGTTCAGCCAGAACTTTCGGATCCGACGCGCCAATACGCGAGTTGATCTCGTCCTGCCAGTAATCGGAGGAAACGAGGCCGTGTTCGGGCGCGCGTCCAATAAACTCCAGAAGCTTTTTGCCCTTAGTCTTCGGTCCCGTGTCGCGGACCCAGATCGGTTTGAAACTGCGATTCTCGTAGTAGATGAAGACATCGATCAAGCGACCGTCCTCATCATCCGTGCCGATCGTCGACTGCCCGCCTTCGATCATCGCGCGCATTGCCGCACCGACCGCTTCGTTGTTGGCTGCCGATGCATGCTGTATCTGCAGGGCCATTGCGACAAAGGTCAGGGCCAGCGCGTAACACAGTTTTGGGATCACTCTGTTTGCGAGCATTGCTTCATTTCTCCACCGGTGATGATTCGACCTAAACTTAGCCACTTTTCGTGCCGTAACAAGTCTCAACGCGCGAGGTCGTGATCGCGCGCCTGCTTCAGTGCAAGAAAAGGTATATGGCGAAGAGGGGCGAAAAAAGACGCCCCGGAAATGCTCCGGGGCGTTCAGTTCGTCTTGGGAGGTTGATTTGACGGCGCAACCGCGCGATCACACAGCGACGGCTGCCTCCGGCGTCTTGGCGGGTTGAACCTCCGCCATATAGTCATCTGCAAGCAGTTTCGTGATCTCGCCGGGTGCGAAGCGATATGGCCCGATCTCGGAGACCGGCGTCACTTCGGCAGCGGTTCCGACGATGAAGCACTGCTCGAAGCCTTCCATTTCTTCCGGCATGATCGCCCTTTCCACCACCTTGAGCTGGCGCTTGCGGGCAAGACCAATCACCGTGCGCCGGGTGATGCCGTCGAGGAAACAGTCGGGCGTTGGCGTGTGCAGCGTGCCTACGTTATCAATGAAAAAGACATTCGCCCCGGTCGCCTCGGCGATCAGTCCGCGGTAATCGTACATAAGCGCGTCGGCATAACCCTTACGTTCGGCGGCGTGCTTCGACAGCGTGCAGATCATGTAGAGCCCGGCGGCCTTGGCATCGCAGGGAATGGTTTGCGGATCTGGCCGGCGCCACTCGGATACGTCGAGTTTGATGCCCTTCAGACGCTCTTCCGGGTCGAAATAGGACGGCCATTCCCACACCGCTATCGCAACGTTTATCTTTGTCGTCTGGGCGGATACGCCCATCATTTCAGAACCGCGCCATGCCACCGGACGCACATAGGCGTCCTGATAGCCCTGCGCCGTGAGTGCCGCGCGGCAGGCGTCGTCGATCTCGTCGACCGTGTAGGGGATTTCCATATCCATGCGGCTGGCGGAATGGAACAGCCGCTCGGTATGCTCGCGCAGTTTGAAAATCTCGCCGCCATAGGCACGTTCGCCCTCGAACACGGAGCTTGCGTAATGCAGCGCGTGCGACAGGACGTGGAGCTTGGCATCGCTCCACGGAACGAGGTCGCCATTGTACCAGATGACGCCTTCGCGCTGGTCATAGGGTTGGCCGGCCATTTCTCTCTACTCCTTCGTGAGACCCCGCCCGCGGCGTCTTACCGCTCGGCAGTGCGTCTCGCCCTCTTTCCACTCTGTTGCCTTTCGGCCTATAACCCTTCGTGAGTCGCGGAACCGGGATTTACAAACGCCTCATTGGAGGCGGCGGTGTGAAATTTTCGGTTCTGGCAACGCAGTTCTGCGAACGATCATTTCGTTCAGGGTAGACCACCAGTAACAATGTAACTAAAATATGTCAATATGGCTGACATAAATTTGCAGGAAAAATCGGACGGGCCCGAATCCGGCGCAACACCATTGCCGGACGACCCCGAGCGCCGGCAGGCGCTAGAGCTTATCGAGCTCCTGTTTTTTGCCTATCGCGATTTTATTTCCGACCCGGACGAGATTCTGAGCGGCTACGGATTTGGCCGGGCCCATCACCGGGTGGTTCACTTCGTCGGGCGAAATCCGGGTATGAGGGTCGCGCAACTGCTTGAGATATTGCGGATCACCAAGCAAAGTCTCGGGCGCGTTCTGCGCGAGCTGATCGAGACGGACTTTGTCTATCAGCGCGAGGGCGACCGCGACCGGCGGCAACGGCTGCTTTACCTGACGGACAAGGGGATTGCGCTGATGCACGATCTCCAGGAGCCGCAAATCGCGCGGGTTCGCAGGGCGATTGAGCAGGCGGGGCCGGAGGCGGAACGGCTGTACCGAGACGTTCTGTTTCACCTGATCGATGCGGGCGACCGTGCTAATGTAGAGCTTCTGATTTCAAAAGCGGACGAGTGAGCTTCTGCCAGCCTCAGACGTGAACAGGACGATGGCTATTTCTTCAGAGCGTATGGTTGTACCGGTCAAGGATGAGGCGGCGCACATTCTTGTCGTCGATGACGACCGGCGTATCAGGGGGCTCTTGCGGACGTTTTTGCATGAAAGCGGATTTCGCGTATCCCTGGCCGAAAGTGCGGCCGAGGCGCGCGAACGCATGAACGGTCTCACTTTCGACATGCTTATCCTTGACGTCATGATGGCCGGTCAGAACGGTATCGATTTCGCGCGTGAACTGCGTGGCACGTCAAATGTGCCGATTCTGATGCTGTCGGCGCGTGCCGAGGTGGACCATCGCATCGAGGGACTTGAATCGGGCGTTGACGACTATCTGCCCAAACCGTTCGAGCCGCGGGAGTTGCTGTTGCGTATCGAGAGCATTCTGCGCCGCCGTCTGCCGGAGGCGGAAGTTTCCAGTGAACTGTCGCTTGGGCAGTGCACGTTCCACGTGGACCGCGGTGAGCTCAAACGCGAGGGTGAAACAATCCGCCTCACGACACGCGAACGCGAGCTCATGCAGATCTTTGCGCGCCAGCCGGGCAAGACCATAAACCGCGGAGATCTCGGCCAGGCGAGCGCCGGCGGCGGCGCACGCGCGATTGATGTGCAAATCAACAGGCTCAGGCGTAAGATCGAAACCGATCCCGCAACGCCGGTTTATCTGCAAACCGTGCGTGGTGCGGGTTACATACTCTATACGGATTGAGACGTCGCGCGATGGTGGCGATACACGAACCGATCACCGATCAGGACCTGGAACCGCTTACGATCCGGCGGCGCTTCAACCGTTTTCTTGAGCGTCACCTGCCGGAAGGCCTTTATCCTCGCTCTTTGATCATCATCATTACGCCCATGGTGCTCTTGCAGTCGATCATGGCGTTCACCTTCATGGAGCGCCATTGGGATCAGGTAACCAAGCGCCTGTCGCGTTCGGTGGCCCAAGAGCTTTCGCTGATCGTGAAGCTGCACGGCTCGTTTGAGATGTTGGGCGAGGACGAGGCGGCGTTCATCGAGCTGGTCAACCAGACGACCGGGCTTGGATTTTCGATACTGCACGATGCGGAACTGCCCCCGCCGGCACCCAAGCCGCTCTATTCGCTCCTCGACGCGAAGCTGTCGAAGCAGATCACGAAGCGTGTCGGTCTACCGTTCTGGATCGATACGCTGGGACGTTCGGGCTATGTCGACGTGCGCATCAAAGTCGCCTCCGGCGTGATATTCAGGTTCGTGACGGAGCAGAGCAGGGCTTATGCGTCGAACACGCACATCTTCATTTTGTGGATGGTCGGATCCGCGATCGTTCTGCTCTGGGTCGCGATTATCTTTCTGCGCAACCAGATCCGGCCGATCCAGCAACTGGCCGATGCGGCGCACAGTTTCGGCATGGGGCGCGACGTTCCCGACTTCCGGCCGCGCGGTGCGAGCGAAGTGCAAAGTGCCGCGCGGGCGGTGTTGCGTATGAAGGAGCGCATTGAACGGCACGTGGAGCAGCGCACCGCGATGCTGGCCGGCGTCAGCCATGACCTGCGGACCATTCTGACGCGGTTCAAGCTGCAGCTTGCTTTTTTGGGCGAGGGCGAACAGGTGCGAGAGCTGCGCAACGATGTGGATGAAATGCAGCATATGCTGGAAGACTATCTGGCATTTGTCCGCGGCGATGAGGGCGAGGCTTCCGCCGATACGAACCTCGACGATCTGCTTGTCAAGGCAGCGCAAAACGCGGGCACAGAGCGCGCCAGTGTAACGGTCGATGGACCCACAGGGATCGTATTCCGTGCGCGCCCCAAGGCGCTCAATCGCTGCATCGCCAACCTTGTCATCAATGCCTGCCGGTTCGGCAAAAATGTCCGGATCGGAGGGGCGGTGCGAAATCATGTTCTGACCGTAACGGTCGAGGACGACGGACCGGGCATCGATCCCGATTACCGTGACGATGTGTTCCGGCCGTTCTTCACGCTCGACGATGCGCGCAATCAAGATGAGGGCGGAACCGGGCTCGGTCTGGCCATCGCGCTTGATATCGCGCGCAGCCATGGTGGCGATATTCTGCTTTTCGAAAGCGCCATGGGCGGCCTCAAGGCGGAAATTCAGATTCCAGTGTGACCGGGGCGTCTAGATCATTCCATATGAACGTGACGCGGTCTGATCAATACAGCCGTCCGCCGTTAGGTACCGGCCGGTCCGTTCCAATCATCACGACTTCGCCGTCATCGTCGGGAAATCCAAGTGTCAGGACCTCGGACATATGCGGTCCGATCTGGCGCGGCGGAAAATTGACGACGGCGGCGACCTGGCGGCCGACGAGGCCGTCTCGGTCATAGTGCCGGGTGATCTGGGCGGAGGTCTTTTTGATACCGATCTCTTCGCCAAAGTCGATCTGCAGCACGTAGGCGGGTTTGCGGGCTTCGGGGAATTCGTCGGCCGACACGATCGTGCCGACGCGGATATCGACCTTCAGAAAGTCGTCGAAGCTGAGGGGCTGGGCTGGAGTGTCTGTCATGATCGCGGAATCTATGCAGGTGGAATGGATTATGCGGTGGACAAGGGTCCACCGTCTTCGGGCGGTGTTTGGCGCGCAGCCTCGCGGCGGCGCTCGCAGACGTTCCGGGCAACGCCTGCGATGATCGTGGCGATGCCGACGGGTAGCTCGCTGGCGCGCAGCAGGTCCTCCCCGATACGCAGCTGCCGCTCAAGTGCGGCTTCAGTCACGGCGATCGCGGGGTCGTCGTCGTTGAGCCATGTGCGCATCGTTGAGTGATAAACGAGGGCCAGTCCTTTAGCCCGTACTGCGCCGCGCAGGCCTGCGTCATCGATCTGGCAGGCCGTGAGCATGGCTTCGCAGCTGCGCAGGCGCGGCATGGCGAGCGCGAGGCACCCCGCAATATCGCGCTCAAGCGCGGCGTTGATATTGCGCAGAGCGGGTTTGTGACCATCCAACATATTGAGGCGGTGCAGAACGACATGAAGCAGGCGCTCTCGCGGAAGCTCGGTCGTGTCCGCCTCAAAAGCGTCCAGCATTGCGGCATCCGTCCGTGCCATGAACGCCTTTAGAACGGCTGCCGGGTTCGGTGTGAGAGCCCGCACCTCATCGACCAGTACGCCCGAGCGATCGGCAATCGCCTCCAGTGTTACCTCTGGCCACGGGCCCTCGGCGGCAAGCTCCAGGGTAGCGTCTATAATGGAGTTCAGAGGTTCTTTTCCGCGTGCCATGTGCCGCTCTCCCGCATCCCGCGGGACGATAGAGGGTGTGTGTGACGAAAGAAAGGGGTTAGCCCGCGAGCTCCTTGGAGCGACGGGTGGCAGCGGCGACGGCGCCGCGTACAGCGTCGACGAGGCCGCCGTCGGCGCGCAGGACTTCCAGGGCGGCGGCGGTGGTGCCGCCGGGCGAGGTGACGTTCTCGCGCAACGTTGCCGTCGGCAGATCGGACTGGCGCATGAGTTCGCCGGCGCCGTAAACGGTGGTGCGGGCAAGGAGCGTTGCAAGGCCGTGGTCGAGACCGGCTTCGACACCTGCATCGGCCATCGCTTCGGCGAGCAGAAACGCGTAGGCGGGGCCACTGCCTGAAACCGCAGTTACGGCATCGAGCAGAGCTTCCTCATCGACCCGCGCGACCTTGCCGACCGCTTCCAGAAGCGACATGCACAAGGCGGTCTGTTCGGCAGACGCGTTGGCATTGGGGCAGATGACGGTCATGCCGCAGCCGACGGAGGCCGGCGTGTTCGGCATGGCGCGCACAATCGCGGCATCGGCGTCGAAATGCGCCTCGAAGGCGGCAATCGTCGTGCCCGCGGCAATAGACAGAAATACCGGGGCGCTGGCGGCAAGCGGCGCGATGCCCGGCAGAACGTCGGCCATCATTTGCGGCTTGATTGCAATTACGACGACCGCCGCATCGTCGATCTCGGCAATCGGAGTGTTCTTAGCGATACCGTTACCGGTGATGACGGCATCGACTTCCGGCGGCGGCGAGGGATCGAGCGCGACAATACGGTCCGCTGCAAGGCCGCGGTCGAGCCAGCCCTGCATCATGGCGCCACCCATCTTGCCGGCGCCCAGCAGCACCAGCCGGCCCTCGATATCGATACTCATGCTTCGCCCATGGGTTCGAGGAGTGCCGCCTGCATCGCCTCGTCCGCGTTCTTGCCGTTCCACATGACGAACTGAAAGGCGGGATAAAAGCGCTCCGAAACCTCCAGCGCCATGCGCAACATTGTTTCGCATTGCGCTTCGTTCATTTCAGCGCAGCCCGACAAAAGCAACCCGTTACGGTAGAGGATCGCACCTTCCTTATGCCAGAGGTCGAAGTGACCAAGCCACAATTGCTCATTGATCTGCGCCATGAGCCTCGACACCTCGGTCCGCCGCTCGTCGGGGACGGTTGCATCGAACGTGCAGGCGAGATGAAGGCCTTCGAGGTCTTCGTGCCAGTTGAAACAGAGGTGGTAGTCAGCCCAGGTTCCCGCCACCGACAGGTTCAGTTCATTGTCGGCGCTGCGATCGAAATACCAGTCTTCCGACGTGGCAAGCTGTTCTACGACTTCTAGCGGATTGGAAGTGTCTTCCAGAAAAGAATGAGCCGTTGCCATCCGTCCCGTCGCGCCCCTTGCTGCCCCAGGGTGGTGCGGAAATCCCAACTTGCCACCAGATATGGCGGGCAAATTCGAATCAACCACAATTTACAGGAAAGTGCCGAAACTCCGCAACAGACACAAGAAACGTTGAAAAGTGTCCACATGGTTCTGTGCGCGGGCGATGACCCGTCAGGCGTCGAGGGCGAAATAGTCGCGGCAGTTCCAGGCGAATTCCTCGGCGCGCTTGGACGGGGTTGAGCCCATTTTGCGGGCGAGCACAACGCGGCTCGGCGCAACCGATGTCCTGAGCGGGCGTGTTGCGAGTGCCTTGCCGTCATAGGTGACCGGCGAGGCCGGCTTGGTCGCAAGCAGGGCATATCCGAGCCCGTGCCCGACCATGCCGCGCACCATTTCCACCGACGATGACGAATACCCCTGTTTCGGTGGTTTGGATGCACCTTCGAAGAAGGTGAGGAAATAGTCGCGGCTTGGCGGCGTGTCGAGCAGGATGATCGGTTCATCGATGAGATCCTCAACCGAGAGCTCAGATTTTTCCGTCAGGATGTGTCCTTCCGGCAGGAGCACGTAAGGCGACACCGCGGTCAGTATCTCGGTATCGAACTCGCCCCCCAAATCAATGTCATACAAGAGGCCAAGTTCTATTTCGCCTGAATGCAGCGCCTCGATGACGGCGCGGTGATCGCCTTCGGTGATGCGGATGTTGGCAACGCCGTCGCATTGCGACATGCGCGCGAGAAGCTCCGGCAGGATGTAGGGGCCGAATGTGTGGAAACAGCCGACGGCGAGGGTCTGGCCTTCAGCCTTCGCTCCGTCCTGTATCGATGTTGCAGGGTTGATACGGCTCGGCGATCCATATGAGCGGTTGGAGAAGAGCAGGGGTGAGCCGCGTTCGGCCGCAAAGATCTCCTGAACTTCGCCGATGAAGACGTGGTGCGTACCGACGCGTTCGGCACTTACGACCTTGCAGTCGAATGCGACCAGCGGATCTACGACGCGTGGCGCACCGGTTTGCTGTGTGGTCCACTCCGCGCAGGAGAACTTGTCGCCGTCTTGCGTCTTCAGGCGTCCGGCAAAGGTGTCGGAGATGTAGGACTGGTCGTCGCGCAGGACGTTGACGCAGAAGACGGCGTTCTCGACGATGGCACTCGCTGCACGGCTCAGGTGATGCACGCAAACAAGCAGCGAAGGCAGGGGAGTATCGGCGGAAACCGACGACATGGCGGAAACCGTTACGCCGGCGCGGCCCGCCGCGCCGTCCGTCGTGACCACGTTTACGGTCGACGCCGTATGGCTCATGCCTGCGAGGAATTGCTGCCTGAGGGCCGGATTGACCGCTTCGGTCATTTAACTCGTTTCCGCCTGATGGTGTCCGGTGCGGCGATCGAAGCGCCATCCGGATTGCTCTACATCAAGATGTCAAAGCCGGGGACATTTGGAAAATATTGTTTTTCAATGCATTGATTTAAAAAAATCTATGCAAAGCCATTTTGTAACAGTCTCGTCTTATGCCTTTTTTGCCGGCGCGCGTTTCCGGGTGGCCGGCTTTTTGCCGGTCTTGAGCGTCTTCAATTCCGATTCGAGTTCCACGATGCGCCGATCGAGACGCTCGTTCTCCTCGCGCGCCTTGGCTGCCATGTCGCGCACGGCATCGAACTCTTCGCGGTTCACCATATCCATGTCGTTGAGAATGCGCTCGGCTTGCGCGCGCATGACGCCCTCGACCTCTTCGCGAACGCCTTGTGCGGCGCCAGCCGCGTTGGTCATCACTCGGGCAAGTTCGTCGAACAGGCGGTTCGTGGTCTGGTTCATTGAATTATACCCTGCAGTAAGTCGCACACGTGGCCGCGTGTGCGGGTTTCAGCTCTGCCATCACTATGTCGGTGCCGGTGCACCGTTTCAAGCGCCGTCAGCGTCGTCAGTGTCGGGGTGCCATTCCATCACAGTCCGATTGCGGAAAGATCGAGATGTCCCGACTTCAGCGGCGGGCACCAGAACTGGCTCCCCGTTACCGGCCGCGTGAACTGGAAGAGACCATCGACAATACCGTCATCGTGGCCGACCATCCGTTTAAGCTGCGCTTCGAATGCATAGAGCGAGGTGGCAAATGAAACGAACATCAGACCCTCGCCCGCCGCATCCGCCCAGGGCATGGAGCGGCGCACAACGAAGGCCTCCGGTTCGAAGTTTTCCTGTGCCGTACGCTTGACGTGGGCAAAGTCCGGAGCATCGTCGATCTCTTCGTTGTCGGCGATGCGGCGTCCGATGATGTGGTCGCGAAGTTCCGCGCTCAGCGCGGCAAAATGGTCGAGATCGTGCACCCATTGCTGCACCGACACGAAGCTCGATCCATCGAGTCCTGAGCCGGCGTTCGATACAATGGCGGCGTCCCAAGCGTCATCTCCGGTGGGGTTTTCCGTGCCGTCTTCATATCCGGTGAGATCGCGGCCGATGTCGTGTTTGAAGCCGTCGACAATGTGGTCGCAGCGAAACGCCCCGGAGAGCAGCGCCATGACCGACCTTGCCTTGTGGACGATACCGCCGCGGTCATCGCCGCGCGTGAAGCACCAAAGATCCGCCTGGGTAGAGGGAACTTCGCAGCCCGCACCGCTGAGAACCGGCATGGCATGCAGGCCCTCGATTTCCGCTCCCAGGCCCTGAACGAGCCCGGGTCCGATGCCGATGACAACGTCTTCGTCGTGCGGGGCTGCTGCAAGGCCGCGCAAGGCGGCCGAAACGTCGGCACCGTGCAGGGCGCCGAATTCCAGATATCGCGAAGACGGTGGTACCGGCGCAAGAATGCCGGGCTGGCAGGAATGCATGATGGGGTGTCCGCGGATTTCGACTTAAAGCAATTTGAAGTTGCTATCATTTTCCCACAAGAGCTACGAGGCATGGTGTCGCAAAACGCAGCGCGTGCTCAAGCCCCGGCTGAGCGTCGACTTGACGAACACCTGCCGGGCGCAGCAGTGTGCGCGGCACGCTTCACCTGCTGACTTCAGCGAGACCCGATGCCTGTTCTTGCGATCCCGTTCCCTCAGATCGACCCGGTGCTCATTGATATCGGTCCATTGGTGATCCGATGGTATGCGTTGTCATATGTGGCAGGGCTGTTGTTTGCGTGGCTCTACGTGAAGCGCCTGATGACGCGGCAAACGCTGTGGGGCGGCAGCGCACCCGCAACGGAGCTACAGATCGACGATCTTCTGTTCTGGGCCTCGCTTGGCGTCATTCTCGGCGGCCGTCTTGGCTATGTTCTGTTCTACAATGCTGCCTACTACGCGTCGCGACCGCTGGAAATCTTCGTGGTCTGGCAGGGCGGTATGTCGTTTCACGGCGGGTTTCTCGGCGTGATCCTCGCCGTTCTCGTATTCTCCTGGCGCAAAAAACTGCGATTCTGGTCGATGATCGATGCCGCCGCCACCGCGACGCCGATCGGGCTGTTGTTCGGCAGGATCGCCAATTTCATCAATGCGGAACTTTACGGGCGTGTCAGCGACGTGCCCTGGGCGATGGTGTTTCCGACCGGCGGCCCGCACCCGCGCCATCCAAGTCAGCTCTATGAGGCGTTTCTCGAAGGTCTGGTGCTCTTCATCGTCATCCGCATCTTTACGCACAAGTTCGGCGCCTTGCAGAAGCCGGGATTTGTCTCCGGCATATTCGCAGCCGGCTACGGCGCGTCGCGGCTGTTTGTTGAGTTCTTCCGCCAGCCGGACGGACATATCGGGTTTCTGGCCGGCGGTCTGACCATGGGAATGGTTTTGTCGGTGCCGATGATCGCGCTTGGCATGTGGCTGATGATGCGGGCCAGAGTTCCAGCCCCCGAGCTGCAAGATCCATGACGCCACTGGAGCAGGAACTGCGCCAGATGATTTCAGAAGACGGGCCAATTCCCGTCGACCGGTACATGGCGCTTTGTCTCTCGCATCCGCGCTATGGCTACTACATGAACCGGGACCCGTTCGGCATGGCGGGCGATTTCGTGACGTCGCCTGAAATCTCGCAGGTGTTCGGTGAGTTGGTCGGCGTGTGGTGTGCACAGACCTGGCTGCAGCTTGGACAGCCCGATCCCGTTCACCTCGTCGAGTTGGGGCCGGGCCGGGGAACGCTTATGTCGGATCTCCTGCGCGCCGCCCGCGCGTTGCCGGAATTTACATCCGCACTCAGAGTGCATCTCGTCGAAACGAGCGCCGCCATGCGTGACCGCCAGGCCGCGACGCTTCAAGACAGCGGACATACGCCGCAGTGGCATGAACGTTTTGAGGACACCCCGGAGGCGCCGATGCTTCTGGTTGCCAACGAGCTTTTCGATGCACTGCCCGTGCGCCAGTGCGAGTGGCACGACGGGACGTGGTACGAGCGCGTCGTCGGCATCGACGGAGAGGGCCGGCTCGCGCTTGGCCGCGCACCGTTTGCCGCGCCACCCAGGCGGATGCCGGAGGGGCAATCTCCCTCGAATGGCGATGTTGTGGAGGACGCGCCGCTGCGCGACGACCTTGCCCATGTGATCGGACAGCGCGTGGCGGCGGTGCCGGGTTCCGGACTTGTCATCGACTACGGATATGAGCACAACGGCTTCGGCGACACGCTGCAGGCGGTGCGCCGTCATGCCTTCGCGGATGTGTGCGAGGCGCCGGGAGAATGCGATCTGACGGCGCATGTGAACTTTACCGCGCTGGCGCAGGCGCTGTCGTCAGCGGGCGCCGAGGTTTGCCAGATCATGGAACAAGGGGATTTCCTGCGCGCGCTTGGCGTTGATGCCCGTGCGGCCGCACTTGTGCGCTCGGCCGGCGAAACGGAGGGTGCTCAAATATCCGAAACGATCGCGCGCCTGATCCATTGTGATCAGATGGGGACTCTGTTTAAGGTGTGCGGGTTCTCCTCGCCGGGCATCGGCCCGCTCTACCCGTTTGCATCGCCTGAGCCATGATTGAAGCCCGAAGCCTCCTCAATGTTCCCGATGTCCGGCACGGGTTTTTCACCCGTGAGGGCGGATTCTCGCGCGGACTTTATGCGGGACTGAACTGTGCCTACGGTACCGGCGATGTCGCCGAAACCGTCGACCGCAACCGCGATCATGTGGCAACGGCTCTGGGGCTGGAACGCGCCAGGCTTGCAACACCCTATCAGCATCACAGCGCTGACGTTGTCGTCGTCGATGAACCCTGGGTGCGTGCGGAAGCACCGAAGGCCGATGGTCTCGTGACGGCGCGCCGCGGCGTTGCAATCGGTATCACGACGGCCGATTGCGCACCGGTTCTGTTTGCCGACGTTGACGGTGGCGTCATCGGTGCGGCACATGCTGGATGGCGCGGTGCACTGGGCGGTGTAACGGATGAAGTGGTTTCGCAGATGGAGGTGCTTGGCGGAAAGCGCGAGCGGATTGCCGCCGCTGTCGGGCCGACAATATCGCCCACCAACTACGAAGTCGGGCCGGAGTTCCGCGAAGCGTTTGTATTGCAGAACCCGGCGCATGAGCACTTCTTCGGTCCATCTGAACGGCCGGACCACTTCATGTTCGATCTGCCGGGATATCTGGAATGGCGCCTCAAGTGTATCGGGCTCGGGACGGTCGAGCGCCTGGGACTTTGCACCTACGCGGATGAAGAACGGTTTTTCAGCTACCGACGCACGACACACCGTAAAGAAGAAACCTATGGCTGCCAGCTCTCCGCGATCACGCTGGGGCCGGACGCGTTCTTGATGGGGAACTAAATCTGATGGCACTGCATTTCGAGCGCGCGGAATACGACCAGCGAATCGCCAAGGTGAGCGCTGCACTGGAACAGCAAGGCCTCGACGGTCTTTTGATGTTTGCCCAGGAAAGCATGTACTACCTGACGGGATACGACACGTTCGGCTTTTGCTTTTTCCAGTGTCTCTATCTCGGCACTGACGGCACCGTGGCGCTGCTCACGCGTTCGGCGGACCTTCGCCAGGCGCAGCACACGTCAACGATCGAGGACATTCGCGTGTGGACCGACGAAGCCGGTGCGCGCCCCGAAACGCAGCTTCGAGACATGCTGGAGGATCTTGGGGGCCGCGGCAAACGGCTGGGCATCGAGTATCATTCCTATGGCCTGAGTGCCGCGCTGGGCAAAACGGTCGACGGGGCGCTTGAGGGCTTCTGCGCACTTGAAGACGCATCGGATGTGGTGTCCATGGTCCGTGTCGTTAAGAGCCCGGCGGAGCTTGGCTATGTACGCCGCGCAGGCGAGCTTGCAGACGATGCGCTCTATGCCGCGATCGGTGTCACGGAAGCGGGCGCCGATGAAGGCGCAATCCTTGCCGGCATGCAGGGCGCGATATTTGCCGGCGGCGGCGACTATCCAGGTAATGAGTTCATCATCGGGTCGGGCCGCGATGCCCTTTTGTGCCGCTACAAGTCCGGACGCCGGGCCCTGTCGGCGAACGATCAGCTCACCCTTGAGTGGGCGGGTGTCTATCGCCACTACCACGCGGCCATGATGCGCACATTCATCGTCGGCGCGCCGGCGCGCGAGCACCTTGCCATGTTCGAGGCCGCACGCGAGGCGCTGTCAGCTTGCGAGGACGAAATGAAACCGGGCCGGACCGCGGGCGATGTGTTTGCTGCACATGCCCGTGTCGTGGATGCGGCGGGGCTTGAAGAGCACCGTCTGAATGCCTGCGGCTACAGCCTCGGGGCAAAGTTCACGCCGAGCTGGATGGACTGGCCGATGTTCTACCGAGACAATCCCGCCGAGATCGGCGAGGGAATGGTGTTTTTTGCGCACATGATTTTGATGGACAGCACGTCGGGCAGCGCCATGACGCTAGGGCGCACATATATCATCACCTCCGAAGGCCCGAAGAGTGTTTCCTCGGCGCCGCTCGATCTCGTGACGAAATGATTCATTAACCATAAACTGGCTTAACTGGTGTTCAGCCTGCCGCCTGCAAAGGTGTTCATGCGCCCAGCGCTGTCCCCGAGGCAACGATAAACATGGCGCATTCCGGCAAGCTTGGATAATGTACCCGCAGGGTACGGTTGGGTAAGTGGTGATGCGGCGTTTAGTACGGTTTTCAGCGATTCTCGTGTTGTTTGGCGTCATCGCCGCGGTGTTACCGGCGTGCTCCGGTATCAATCGTCCCTTTGCCCGTGAAAAAACCATACTCGGTACGCGCGATCCGCAGGCCCCGCCTGTCTCGGTTGCCGCCATGGACGGCATGCCGCAGGAATCGGCCCGCCGCCTTGCAGGGCAGCTCTATACGGAATCACGCCGGCGTGGATTTACCACCACCGTGGAGCAGGGGGCGCTTGAAGGCTTTGTTCTGACTGGTCAAATGACGGCGGCACCGACGGGTGCCGGTACAACGGTCGTGTATGTGTGGGATGTCTACGATCCGACCCGCAAGCATCACGAACGCATTGTCGGCGAGGAAACCATCCCCGGTGCGTCTTTCGATGATCCGTGGAATGCGGTCGATGACAGCGCCTTGCAGCGCATCGCAAGTCAGACATCCGAGCAGCTTGCGGGTTTTGTTTCAAAAATGGGCTATGAAATTCGTATGGCGAGCGTGCCGCCACCCGCCTCGATGATGACGGGAACGGCCGATTCGATCACCACCGCCTCAATGACAGGCGGATTGACCCTGCCTCCGGTGGGTGTGAGCGAGGGTGGCCGGGTGGCTGCCCTGACACAATCGGAGCCTGGGACCTATCCGCAGCAGGCACAGCTGCAGGATTATGCGCGACAGTCCGCACCACCGCCGCAACAGGTTGCGATGGGCGAGCCGCCGGCGTCGCCGTCATCGGCCAATCTTGCCGAAACCGAACGGCCGGTTGCCGCGGCGCCAAGGCCGACCGCAATTGCCGTTCCCATGGTTTCCGGTGCTCCGGGCTCAGGGAACGAGGAGCTCGCGTCCGCGATGCGCCGCGCAATGCGCCGCGCCGGTCTTCCGGTCATCAACGATCGCAGCGAAGGAGCGCTGACCATCGCCGGCGAGGTCGATATCAAGCAGGCCGATGGCCGCGAGCAGACTGTGGCGCTTGCCTGGAAAGTGCTCGATACGAACGGTAATCTGATCGGCACCATCGCCCAGAACAACCAGATTCCCGCGGGCAGCCTAGACCGCGGTTGGGGGCAGACCGCGAACCACGCCGCCGAGGCCGCGGCAGGCGGCATCTTTCAGTTGCTAAGCCGGGGGCTTTGAGTTCTGGCGTCCCGAAATCTGAAATAATCCCGGGATATTTGTCCGCAAACGTCACGCGTCTGTTTACAGGCATGAGGTGCACTGTTAAAACCGCGCCGAAAGCCCGAGGTGGCTGGCACGCCGTTCCGTGGGGGGAGTGGGGACCGATCAGATGAAGCTGGTCTGCGGAAACAGCAATCGGCCGCTTGCTGAAGCGATTGCCGCGTATCTCAAACTTCCACTGACAAAATGTCTGGTGCGCCGCTTCGCGGACATGGAAGTGTTCGTCGAGGTGCAGGAAAACGTGCGCGGCGACGACGTGTTTGTCATTCAGCCGACGTCATTCCCGGCGAATGACCATCTGATGGAACTGCTCATCATCATTGACGCCATGCGGCGCGCCTCGGCCAATCGCGTGACCGCGGTCATGCCCTATTTCGGCTATGCGCGACAGGACCGCAAGCCCGGCCCGCGAACGCCGATTTCAGCCAAGCTTGTGGCCAATCTCGTGACCCGTGCAGGTGCTGACCGCGTACTAACTCTCGATCTCCATGCTGGCCAGATTCAGGGCTTCTTTGACATCCCGACCGATAACCTGTTCGCGGCGCCGGTTATGGTGCGCGATATCAAGGAAAACTTTGACGTAACTAATGCGATTGTCGTGTCGCCCGATGTTGGCGGCGTGGTGCGCGCGCGCGGGCTTGCCAAACGTATCGGAGCGCCGCTCGCCATTGTCGACAAGCGCCGTGAGCGCGCCGGCGAGTCGGAAGTCATGAACATCATCGGTGAAGTTGAAGGCAAGTCCTGCATCATGATCGACGACATTGTCGATTCCGGCGGTACCTTGTGCAACGCCGCGGACGCGCTTCTTGAACAGGGTGCGGTCGATGTTTCCGCCTATATCACCCATGGGGTTCTCTCCGGCGGTGCGGTGGCGCGCATCACGTCCTCGCAGCTCAAGGCACTGGTGATTACCGATTCCATCCAGGCGACCGAGGCGGTGCGTGTGTCGCGCAATATCCGTGTACTGTCGATCGCCCCGTTGATCGGCGAAGCGATCGGGCGCACATCGCGTGAAGAATCGGTCTCAAGCCTGTTTCACTCTTAAGGCTGTCCGCGCGGTTGGAGTGAATACACGTTGAGTATTTGCTGTACCCCGTGTATAAGCGCGGCGGATCCGGCGCCGATCACCCCTGGAGGAAGCGCCGGTTGACCGAAAAGCTCATTCAATCCAAAGCTTTCAAGGAGCCAAATCATGGCTGAAATTTTGCAGTTGAGCGCACAAGTGCGCGAAGGGACCGGCAAGGGGGCCGCCCGCGCCGTACGCCGCGAGGGCCTCGTTCCCGCGGTAATCTACGGTGACAAAATAGACCCCGAACCGATCAAGCTGTCGCGCAAGGAGCTGACACAGCACCTGCAGTCCGGCAGATTTTTGTCGACGCTTTACGAAGTTGAAGTTGGCGGCAGCAAGACTCGCGTCATTCCGCGCGATATTCAGTTCGATCCGATACGCGATTTTCCCATTCACGTTGATTTTCTCCGCCTCGGCAAGGGTGCGCGGATCAACGTTGAAATTGGGATGAACTTCATCAACGATGAAGAATCGCCCGGCCTGCGCCGCGGCGGTGTGCTCAACGTTGTGCGCTACACGGTGGAGCTCAGCTGTCCGGCGGACAATATCCCCGAGGAGCTGATCGGCGACCTGACCGGGTTCGACATTGGCGACTCGCTCCACATCTCCGACGTGAACCTGCCGGTGGGCGTGACGCCGACCATCACCGATCGCGACTTCACCATCGCAACGATCGCGACGCCTGCCGACATCGTCGAAGACGAGGAAGAGGAAGGCGAAGAAGGCGAAGAGCTTGAGGGTATCGAAGGCGAAGAAGGTGAAGAAGGCGAAGCCGAAGGCGGAGAAGCCGCCGGTGGTGGAGACAACGAGTAGTCTCAACGCGCGTTCTTCGGGCGCTCTTGTGATCTTCTGAAGATCGGGAAGCCATGAAACTTCTGGTGGGGCTCGGCAATCCGGGTCAGAAATACGCCAGGAACCGGCACAATATAGGCTTTATGGCGGCGGATGAAATCATCCGCCGCCATGGCCTGTCGGGGCCGCGAACGCGTTTCCAGTCGGAAGCCTTCGAGGGTGCCGTTGGACGCGAGCGGGTGTTGCTTCTCAAGCCGGCAACCTTCATGAACGAGTCCGGCCGCGCGGTGGCGGAGGCGGCACGTTTCTTCAAGATCGAGCCGGGCGACATCATCGTCATTCATGACGAAATCGACCTCGTGCCGGGCAAGTTGCGCGTCAAGACGGGCGGTGGCACGGCAGGCCATAACGGGCTGCGCTCGCTCGACCGGTATATCGGTCCGGAATTCGTGCGCGTGCGCATCGGTGTCGGTCATCCCGGCCGCAAGGATCTGGTTGCAGGGTTTGTTCTAAAGGACTTCGCGAACGCCGATCAGGAGTGGATCGAACCGCTGATTGACGCGATCGCCCAACATTTCGAAGAACTGGCCGCCGGCAACGCGGCACTGTTCAGCACAAAAGTGCATCTGACACTCAACCCGCCCGACGATAGCGACGACGATGCGTCAGGCGGCAATGGCGATGGGAAAAACAAGTAATGGGCTTTAAATGCGGCATTGTCGGGCTGCCCAATGTGGGAAAGTCGACTTTGTTCAATGCGCTGACGCAGACGGCGGCGGCGCAGGCGGCAAACTATCCATTCTGCACCATTGAGCCCAATGTCGGCGAAGTCGCTGTTCCCGATCCCCGGCTTTCCACGATCAGCGGCATCGCCCGGTCCAAGTCGGTTGTGCCGACGCGGCTCACCTTCATGGATATCGCCGGTCTCGTGCGCGGCGCATCGAAGGGTGAGGGGCTCGGCAATCAGTTTCTCGGGCATATCCGCGAGGTCGATGCCATCGCCTTCGTATTGCGCTGCTTTGAGAATGGCGACATTACCCATGTGGAAGGCCGCATCGATCCGTTGGCCGACGCCGACATCATCGAAACGGAGCTTATGCTGGCCGATCTTGAGAGCCTCGAGAAGCGTATGCCGGCGCTTGAAAAGAAGGCCAAGGGCAACGACAAGGAAGCGCGCGCTTCGCTGGAGCTCATGCAGAAGGCTCTCGAACTTTTGCGCGACGGCAAACCGGCACGCATGGCAGACATCGCGGCAGAGCAGAGGCGCGCCTACAAAGCCCTCAATCTTCTGACGTCGAAGCCGGTGCTTTATGTGTGCAATGTCGATGAAGCTTCCAGCGCCACCGGCAACGCGTTTTCGCAAGCCGTTGCGGAGAAGGCGGAACGCGAAGGCGCGGGCGTCATTGTGATTTGCGCTGAAATCGAGGCAGAGCTTGCGCAACTCGATGAGGAGGAAAGGCGCGAGTATCTCGACAGCCTTGGCCTCTCCGAACCGGGTCTGAACCGGTTGATACGAGCGGGATACGAACTTCTCGATCTGGTTACATTTTTTACCTCAGGCCCTAAAGAATCGCGGGCCTGGACGGTGCGCCGCAATACCAAGGCGCCGCGTGCGGCGGGCAGCATCCACACCGATTTTGAGCGCGGTTTCATCCGCGCCGAAACCATATCGTTCGCCGATTTCGTAACGCTTGGTGGCGAGGCAGCTGCGAAAGATGCCGGCAAGATGCGTCTTGAGGGCCGCGATTACACCGTACGCGACGGCGACGTCATCCTGTTTCGCTTCGCTGTTTGATCACCTCGTCGCACGCCGCCTTGTAGGATTCCATAATGGCGCGCCGCTCAGGTGAGATGGCCAGTTTGGCCTTTGCCTTGTAGTCGAACCCAACGGTTACGAACTGTCCGGTAAATGCCAGGATCTCTCCATTCGCGTAGCCGTCGACCTGGAAGGTGAGGGAAGCGTCGCCGATGCGGTCGAGCAGCACTTCCAGCGACAGCGTATCGCGCGGCGACACGCGGGCGAAAAAGTCGAACTCCATATGCGCAATCGGGCCGCCGCGCTCTTCGTCGACGGTCTGGGTGAACCAGTCGGTGCCGATATAGGCGCGCATCCAGCTTTCCGCCGCCTCGAACATGTAATCGACAAACCGGCCGGTGTAGACGATGCGTGCGGCATCTGTATCGCCCCAGAAGATTTCGCGGCGGTAGGTGAACGGGATTTCAGGTGCCTGATCGGCGCTCACGGTGCAGCCCCCCTTTGTGCGCCCTGGAGCAGGCCACGAACGAACGCAACGATGTGCGTCATGGTGGCATCCGACTCCTCGCGGAACGGCCAGTGGCTGGAGTTCTGCATCATAGCGACGGTCAGCCTCTCTCCATAACCAGCCTCTGCGCCATGTACCTGGGCAATCGTGCCATAGGGGTCATCGGCGCCCCAGACCAGCAAGACCGGGGACTTCGTGGCGGGCAGGTATTCTTCGATGTTCCACTGCATGAAGTCCGGATCGAGCCAGGCGCCGTTCCAGCCATAAAAGGCGCAATCGGCATTGGCGCCGTGATAACGCTCAAGCTTGCTCTTGAGGTCCCCGTGCTCGTAGCTTTCACGTGCATCCGAGATCGTCCGGACACAGAGATCCTCGTTGAAAAAGTGCGGCGAAATCAGGATCGTTCCAAGCACCCTGCCGTCGGACACGCCGCCGGCATACACGGCTGCAATCGATGCCCCGTCGCTGTGACCCGCGAGCACGATGTGCCGCAGGTTCCAGTGTTCGATAAGGAGCGGCAGCACATTAAACGCCTCATCGCTCATATAAGACAATGGCCGGGGCAGGGCGACCGCATCGGATGCGCCGTAGCCCTGCCGGGAGTAGGCGAGGACCCCGCAACCGGTCTCACTGGAAAGACGCTCGGGAAAGTCGCGCCACATGGCAACACAGCCAAGGCCTTCATGGAGCAATAATATGGTCGGCGCCTCGTCGGCTGCGGGGCCGTGCCAGACACACTCCAGGGCGGCGCCGCCGATTTCGATGGTCTCTGCCATGCTGGTGCGGCGATCAGCTGTTGTCGCTTTTGGCGGCCAGCACGAACCGCTGGATTTTGCCGGTGGCGGTTTTCGGCAGGTCGTCGAGGGGTTCGATCCAGCGTGGATATTTCCACGGGCCGACCTGTTCCTTGACGTGCCCTTTCAGTTCTTCATAAAGCGCGTCGTCATAGTTCACGCCGCTGTTGAACACCACATAGGCTTTGGGTTTGAGCAGTTCCTCGTCATCGGCCTGCGGCACGACCGCGGCTTCCTGAACGGTGTCGTGGGTCATCAGGGCCGCTTCCACTTCAAAGGGCGAAACCCAGATGCCGGATACCTTAAACATATCGTCGGAGCGGCCGCAGTAGTGAAAATAGCCGTCTTCATCCTGGTAGTATTTGTCGCCGGTCCAGGTCCAGCGGCCGGCAAATGACCGGCGGCTCTTCTCCCGCTGGTTCCAGTAGCCATCGCCGGCCGAGCCGCCATCGACAACAAGCTCGCCAATCTCTCCCTGCGGCACGGCGGCGCCGTCCTCATCGACGATGCGCATTTTGTAGCCGGGTACAGCCAGGCCGGTCGTGTTGTGCTTTACCTTACCTTCCTGGTTTGAGAGGAAGATGTGCAGAAGTTCCGTTGAGCCGATGCCATCGAGAATCTCAAGCCCGAAACGCTCGCGCCAGCGCCGCGCGATGTCTTCCGGCAGCGCTTCGCCGGCGGAGACGCAACGGCGCAGCCTGTTCGAGCCGTTCTCCGGTGTGCAGGCATCGTCGGCCAGCATCGCGCCATAAAGCGTCGGCACGCCGAAATAGATCGTCGGGTTGTGTTTCGACAGGCGCTGCATAACGCTCGCCGGTGTCGGCCGCTCGGCCATGAGAATCGCGGTTGCGCCGACGGAGAAAGGAAACGACATGCCGTTGCCTAGGCCGTAAGCGAAGAACAGCTTGGCGGCGGAGAAGGCAACGTCGTCTTCGCGGATTTCCAACACGTCGCGGCCGTAGGTTCTGGCGGTAAACATCGGGCTGGACTGGCGGTGCATGACGCCCTTGGGCATGCCGGTCGAGCCCGACGAATAAAGCCAAAAGGCAACCTCGTCGACGCATGTGTCGACTGCGTCGAAACTGTCGGAGGCGGTGGCGCACAGTTCGTCGAATGCCTTGTGCGATCCGGCATCGCCGCCGCTGACGATCACATGTTCCAGATAATCCAGGTCGGACAGGACCGGTTCAACGACCGGCAACAGGGCGGCGGAGACCACGAGGACTGGTGCGCGGCAGTCATTCAGGATACCCCGGTATTGTTCGGAAGTGAGCAGAGTATTGAGGGCGACCGGTATGATGCCGGCTTTGATGGCGCCCCAGAACAGGGCGGGGAAATCCACCGTGTCGAGCATGATCTGCGCGACACGGGTTTCGCGTTCAATACCGAGCGTGCACAGCATATTGGCGGCGCGGTTCATGCGCTGCGCAAGTTCTGCGTATGTGTAGCTGCCGGTATCGTCGATGACCGCGACCTTGTCGGTGCGGCCCTCGCGAATGTTGCGGTCGATCATGTCGTCCGCCGCATTGTAGATTCTCGTGTCCTCCGCCATTGCACTCATCCCTCCCAGATCGTCGCTGCTACGGGTGCCCGGCAGCGTGTGCGATGTTAAAGCATTATCTAAGGCCTGATGCTTTCAGGCAATGCGTTACCCCGACCTCGTTCGGTCGTGCCGATTTCCTAACTCACGGGACGCGGGTTAAGCTGTTTGGCCGGCCCGGAATTTCGTTGTCCATGAATGGTTTACCGCGTTTTGGCGAAGTTCAGAATCTGATTCATGAATTTTAGAGAAGCGGAACTATGTTTCGTCGCCTATAAGGGGCGAGTGCGTGGCAGGCAACCGGAATTTCATTTGAACTTAAACCAATTAATGAGCGCCGTGTGGTGCGCTATTCTAGTCTGACGTACGCTCGGGAAAGAGTGCGCTCAGGCCTTCCGCACTCGCCGGGCATATGCCGCGCTCGGTGATCAGGCCCGAGACCAGCCGCGCCGGGGTGACGTCGAATGCGTAGTTCGCCGCAGGGCTTCCCGGTGCGGAGATGTCCACTTCGACGACCGTTCCGTCGCCCGTGCGCCCGGACATGCGGGTGATTTCGGATGCACTGCGTTCTTCGATCGGAATGCCGCGCACGCCGTCGGATACGGTCCAGTCGATTGTTGAAGAGGGCAGAGCGACATAGAACGGGACGCCATTGTCATACGCGGCGAGTGCCTTCAGATAGGTCCCGATCTTGTTCGCGACATCGCCATTGGCGGCGGTGCGGTCGGTGCCGACAATGCACATGTCGACTTGCCCGTGCTGCATGAGGTGGCCGCCGGCGTTGTCGACAATGATGGTGTGCGGCACGCCGTGCTGACCAAGTTCCCAGGCAGTGAGTGCGGCTCCCTGATTGCGTGGCCGGGTCTCATCGACCCAGACATGAACATCGATCCCGGCATCGTGCGCCTGATAAATCGGCGACAATGCGGTGCCCCAGTCGACGGTTGCCAGCCAGCCCGCGTTGCAGTGGGTGAGCACATTGACGGTTGCACCTTCCTTGCCGCCGGCGCACTCCGCGATCAGCGTATGACCGAGAGCGCCGATACGGTAGTTGGTGTCTACGTCCGCATCGCAGATTTCCGCTGCCCGCGCGTAGACTGCCTCACGCCGCGCGTCGCGCGGCCGGTTGCGTATAACGGCGGTCATCTCATCGAGCGCCCAGAGGAGGTTGATTGCGGTGGGCCGTGTGCGCGCAAGACGCGCGCACGCCGCATCCAAAGCCTCGTCGGAGGGATCCTCGTTCATCGCCAGGCAGATACCGTAGGCGGCGGTTGCTCCGATCAGCGGTGCGCCGCGCACCTGCATCACTTCAATGGCAAGTGCGGCGTCTTCAAGGGATGTGAGGGCCGCGATTTCGAAGCTGTGCGGCAGTCTGGTCTGGTCGATGATCGAAACCGACCAGCCGTCGTCATTGAGCCAGATGGTGCGACGGGGCTCGCCGGCAACTTTCATCAGTCGCCCTCAAACTCGACCAGTGTGTGGACGCGAACGCCCCGGTCTTTCAGCTTGCGCGAACCGCCAAGATCGGGCAGGTCGACGACGAATGCGGCGGCGACCATTTCGCCGCCGGACTCCCTGATCAGATCGATCGCCGCGTCGGCCGTGCCGCCGGTGGCGATCAGGTCGTCGATGAGAAGAACCTTGTCGCCCTTCGAGATGGCGTCGGCGTGGATTTCTATGGTGTCGACACCATACTCAAGGCTGTACTCCTTGCCGATGGTGCGCCACGGCAGTTTACCCTTCTTGCGGATCGGTACGAAGCCAAGCCCCAGTTCATGCGCGACGGCGCCGCCGAGAATAAATCCGCGCGCTTCGATGCCGGCCACATAGTCGATGTCGCCTGACAGGAACGGCCAGATCAGTTCGTCGACAGAGGCGCGCAGGCCCTTGCGGTCGGCGATAAGCGTTGTGATGTCGCGAAATACGATGCCGGGCTTTGGATAATCCGGGATGGCGCGGATCATTGTCTTCAGATCCGTCAGATTACGTTTTTCCATAACGCCCCTCCGCTTCGTACCGTGGCACTTTATTTGTCCTCGCGGCGTTCAATAGCAGCTTTTCCCGCGGGGGCGGAGCGCGCCTTTGGTCACACGGTCCGAACAACTGCGCATACTCAATTCGCTGTGCATGGAAAACCCCGGCGCGGGACGCCGGGGCTTTGTTTTGAGATGCGTCAGGTCCTGCCGGACATCAGTCAGGCAGCTCGCCTTCCACCCCTTCGACATACCAGTTCATGCCGAGGAGGTCGCCATCGCCCAAGGCGGCACCCGCGGCAACGGCTTCCTCACCGTTCTGCCGGCTGATCGGGCCTGCGAACGGCACGATTGATCCATCCGCAATGCCGGCCGCGGTTGCCTCGGCATCGGCAATGATTTCGGCCGACAGGGCATCCTCGTTATAGGGCGCCAGTTCCACCATGCCGGAGGCGATGCCGCCCCATGTGTCGCCGGAGGTCCAGCGGTTTTCCATGACGGCGCGCACGCGCTCGACGTAATAGCCGTCCCAGTTGTCGACGATGGAGGTGAGCTGGGTATCAGGCGCGAATGCCCGCATGTCGGACGCCTGTCCAAAACCGAGTACGCCGGCCCCTCTGGCAGCCTGCAGCGGCGCCGTGGAGTCGGTGTGCTGAACGATTATGTCCGCGCCCTGGTCGATCAGCGCCTTTGCGGCTTCGGATTCCTTGCCCGGGTCGTACCAGGAACTCACCCACACGACCTTGACCACCGCGTCGGGATTGACCTCGCGCAATGCCAGGGTAAAGGCGTTGATGCCACGCACGACTTCGGGGATCGGGAACGAGCCGATATAGCCGATGACGTTGGACTGGGTTACCTGTCCGGCAATACGGCCGATGACGTAGCGTCCTTCATAGAAGCGCGCAGCGTAGGTCGAGACATTGTCGTCGCGCTTATAGCCCGTGGCATGTTCGAACCTGACATTGGGAAACTGGCGGGCGACCTTGACGGTCGGGTTCATGTAGCCGAATGACGTTGTGAAGATGATATCGGCGCCGCCGGCAGCGAGTTCGCGAATGACGCGTTCCGCGTCGGCGCCTTCGCTGACACTTTCAACGTACCTGGTGACAACACGGTCGCCGAATTCCGCTTCGACAGCCTGGCGGCCGATGTCATGCCGGTAGGTCCAGCCGTGGTCGCCGACGGGGCCGACATAAACGAAGCCGACCGTGACAGGATCGTCAGCCCGGGCGCCCTGCAGCGAAAGACCCAGTGTTAAAACCGCCGCCATCATCATGGCGACGAGCACACGTCTAGCAATCATGTTTCATACTCCCCTTAAATATTCTTTTTTTGGCATTCCTTGCCGATATCTCGGCGCTGGTGTGAGTATCGCACGCCGTGGTGGCAATTCAAGGAGATTGGACGGGTGTGTGTGGATGACGGGCCGTTAGGTGGCGGCCTTCACGCCCCGGACATATCCCGGACGCATTTCGCCGCCATCGAGGACGATGATCAGGGCGCGCCAGTCTTCCAGGAAGTGCTCATAGGTTTCGGCACCAAGGGTCTCAATCATGGCTTCCTTCAGGGAGCCTTCCAACTGAACGCACTCCTCGCGAGCGCGCTTTTGGTACCAGCCACCGTCGCTCTCACAGGTAACATTGGAAAATCCAGCCTGCTCAAGCAGCGTGGCGTAGGTTTCGACGGTCTCCATGGAGAAGGTCAAGCCCTCAAGCTCGATCCAACGATGCATGTCGTCGCTATAGGGATCGGGACCGCACATCCAGTCGTAGATTGCAACGGTGCCGCCCGGCTTGAGCACGCGTTTAACCTCGGCGAACATCGCCGCCTTGTCGGGATTGTGGATGAAGGCACCGGAACTGTAGACCACGTCGAAGGTTTCATCGTCGAAAGCGAATGGGCCCATTTCGGCGTGACGGTATTCGATACGGCCGGCAAGTCCGGCGTCTTCAGCATATCGCCGTGCGCGTTCGAGAAGGGGGGCTTCAAGATCGACGCCGATGACACGGGCGTTGAATTGGCCGGCGAGCACCAGATCGCCACCACCGATGCCGCAGCCGATGTCGTGTACAAGCTTGTCACTGAGATCAAGTCCGCGCACGATGCGCCGCACGTTCTCGGCACCGCCTGGCGCCATGAAGCCTTTGCCCCAGATGAGCTCCAGCATGGCCACCATGTCATCGTCATACTCGTTGACGTGAGGTTCGTTGTTCTGTGTCATGGCTCCGGATTCCCCAGCGGTCGATGTCGCGGAGCATTGAGCACCAGTATGCTGGTCGGTTCAATAGGTGCGCTTATTTCAGGAGCTTCTGAATCTCACCGAAACCTGCAGCTTCGCGGTTAAAGGTGAAGGTGCCGTGATCTGCGACCTCGCGGGCGGCGCGCAGGAATCCGCCAAGTGCCGCATTTGAAAAAGCACTGCCGAGGCTGATGCGTTTGATACCGATGGCGTTCAGGTCTTCGGCGGTGATGTCAGAGCTTTCCTCGCCCAGGATCACATTGACCGGATTGGAAATCGCTGCGGCCACCGCGCCGATTTCCTCCATGTTCCTCAATCCGGGCGCATAGAGCACATCCGCCCCTGCCGCCTCAAAAGCTTCCAGCCGGCGAAGAGTGTCGTCGAGATCAGGCCGACCCCACAGGAAATTCTCGCTGCGCGCCGTGAGCGTGAAAGCAAAGGGCAGGGCTCGTGCTGCCGCAACAGCTGCCTCGACACGGCGCACGGCATCGTCGAAGGGGTAAATCGGGTCTTTCGGATTGCCGGTCGAATCCTCGATGGAACAGCCGACAAGGCCCGCCTCGGCTGCAAGGCGGATGGTCTCCGCAACCGTTTCAGGGTCATCGCCGTAACCGTTCTCAAGATCCGCGCTGACGGGCAGTGGCGTGGCATCGACGATCTCGCGTGCATGGGCAAGGGCCTGATCGCGCGAGGTCTGGCCGTCGCGGAGGCCGATGGCGTGAGCAAAGCCAGCGCTCGTTGTCGCGAGTGCCTCATAGCCCAGCGCTTCAAGGATGCGGGTCGTGCCGACGTTCCAGGGGTTCGGCATGATGAATATCCCGTCGCGCTGGTGCAGCGCCTGAAAGGCTTGTGCTTTTTCGCTTTGAGTTGGCATTTCCAGAGCTTCCTTCGTGAGCGCCGATTGCATGCGCCGGGATCGCAGTTTGCCACAGGTGGCGGGTCACGCCCGAACTTAAGAGTTTTCTGGCAGCAGATTTTCTATGTCAGAGAACGAGGCGGCGTCCTCTGCAAAATCGAACGTGCCGCTCTTTGCCATCTCTTGCGCGGCGCGCAGAAACGCTCCATAAGCCGCCCGCGAGAGAGCACTTCCCACGCTGATACGTCTGACGCCGATGTCTCCGAGTTCAGCCGCGCTCAACTGTACGCCCTGCAGACCCATTACGACATTCACCGGCCGGGTCAGCGCGTCGACAACCGCCTTCACTTCCTCGCGCGTTTTGAGCCCCGGCGCGTAAAGCACGCCCGCGCCCGCATCTTCAAAGGCCCTGAGGCGCCGTATCGTATCCTCAAGGTCGGGGCGGCCGAAGAGGTAGTTTTCTGCCCGGGCGGTCAGCATGAACGGCGCGGGCAGGGAACGGGCGGCCGCGGCGGCGGCTTCGATCCGTCTCACGGCCTCTTCGAAGCCGTAGATCGGCGCATCCGGATTGCCCGTGGCATCTTCAATAGAACAACCGGAAAGGCCCGCCTCGGCCGCCAACCTGACGGTTTCCGCCACGGTTTCGGGGTCGTGCCCATAGCCGTTTTCAAGATCGGCGCTGACAGGCAGTTCCGTTGCCTCGACAATGTCGCGGGCATGGGCGAGCGCCTGTTCGCGGGTAATGCCGCCTTCACGGCGGCCACACGAATGCGAAAACCCGGCACTCGTTGTGGCAAGCGCTTCGAAGCCGAACGTTGCGAGCATGCGGGCGCTGCCGACGTCCCACGGGTTGGGTATGATGAACACCTGTTCGCGTTCATGGAGGGCGCAGAAGGCGTTGGCGCGGTCGATTTCGTTCGGCATGGCGGGTGGATCCCTGGTCGATGTCGGGTGTGGGGTCGCCGATCATCCGATCGGACGGTCTGTTGTTATAAACGTCCTTCCTGACAACAAATGTCAGGAGCTTCAATCGTCAGGTAGCATGGGCGTGGTCTGGGCAAAGCGTTGCGCGGCGGCGACCGCACCGATCACGAGTGCTGCACCGATGATCTGCAGCGGCTCAAGGGTTTCCCCGAGAACCACAAAGGCAAGGACCAGCGTGAATACCGGCTCCAGATTCATGAGCATAGCCGTTGGGGCGGCACCGATGAAGCGAACGCCGGTAAACATGCCGAGCATGGCGCCGTTGAATGTGAGGACGGCACCGAGCATAGCGAGAGCCGCGAGGAATGGTGTCACGGCGATTGCAAAAGTGCCGAACAGGAGAGCCGAAATGGTCGCAAGAACGACCCCTGAGAGCGACATGTAAAACGTCATGACGGTCGGCTCAATGCCGTGCAGGGTCCGTCCTGTCCACACGAACGCGGTGGAGACGCAAAGTGACGCCAGCCCGGCGAAGGCAACGCCGCGGAAATCGATGATCGATGCATCGACACCCATGGCGAGTCCGAGGCCAGCGAATGCGCACAGCATGCACAAGACGCGCAAAGCTTTGGGCGGCTTGCGGTCAAGAATGCTTTCGATAATGAGCGTCACGAATGGAAACGTGAAGAGGATCAGGACGCCGAGGCCGACCGGCAGGAAGGCGAAGGAGGCGATCAGGCTGCCATGGCCGGCACAATAGAACAGACCCGCGCCAAAGCAGATCGCACGATCGCGGGCAGGCAGGCGCAAAGAGTGGTTCTGCAGAGTAATTATTGCAAAACAGAGGATCGGAAACACCGCGAAACGGGCGAGCAAGAGCCCAGTGACGCTGGTCCCGGCGGCGTAAACTACCGGCGACATGATGTTTGAAAGACTGATACAGACTGCCGCCGCGAGCACGGCCCCAAGGCCGACGGCCTTCATACTGCGCGGCTGCGCGATCAAAGCACGCGGCCGGCCACCGCGTCGAGTTTTGCAACGAGTTCAGCGTCTCTTGCTTCCGGCGCGGTGATGAGAGCGTGATCGAGGGCCCGGTCGGTGCCGATCGGGCAGGGTTGATGCTGTTTGGGAAAACTTTGTGCGAGCCTTGTAATCAGGCGCATCGCCTTTTCGGTGTTTTCGCGCAGCGTGCCGATGATGGCGGAGACTTCCACCTGATCGTGGTCGGGGTGCCAGCAGTCATAGTCGGTAACCATCGCGACCGTCGCGTAGCACATCTCCGCTTCGCGGGCGAGTTTGGCTTCCGGCATGTTGGTCATGCCGATGACGTCGCAGCCCCAGGCGCGGTAGAGATTGCTCTCAGCCAGCGATGAGAACTGCGGGCCCTCCATGACCAGATAGGTGCCGCCGCGGTGGCAGGCAATCGCCTCCTGTTCGGCGGAGCGTTCGATATGATCGACAAGGTTGGGGCTGACCGGGTGGGCCATGGAAACATGGGCGACACAGCCTTTGCCGAAGAAACTCTTGTGACGGGCGAAGGTGCGGTCGATGAACTGGTCGACAAGCACGAAGGTGCCAGGGCTCAGTTCGTCGCGGAACGACCCGCAGGCCGAGACGGACACAAGATCGGTAACGCCGACGCGCTTGAGGATATCGATGTTGGCGCGGTAGTCGATGTCGCTTGGTGCAAAGCGGTGCCCGCGACCGTGACGGGGCAGAAAGACCACCGTGAGCCCGTTGATCTCGCCCATGCGGAGCTCGTCGGATGGCTCGCCCCAGGGGCTTTCAACCTTCTCCCAGCGGCTGTTTTCAAGGGCGGGCAGATCGTAAACGCCGCTGCCGCCGACAATTCCAAGAACCGATTTGGTCACCGAACATGCCTTTCGATCGAGCTTGTGCCGTCGCGCCTTTTATCCCGGCTTGCGGACAAAAAGAAAGGGGCCCCGTCGTCGCGGAGCCCCATATCCGTCTGCCATATTGTTCCGGTCAGTGGTCTACGTTCGCCCAGATCTTGCGCTTGACGAAATACAGAAGGCCGGAGAGCACGATCAGGTAGATGATGACCTGGAAGCCGATGCGCTTGCGCGCCTCGAGTTTCGGCTCCGCCGCCCACATCAGGAATGCGGAGACGTCGCGCGACATTTGTTCCACCGACGCCGTCGTGCCGTCGGCGTACTCAACCATGTCCTCAAACAACGGCTGCGGCATGGCGATCCACGAACCCGGGAAATAGGGGTTGTAGGCCAGAGCGCCGTGATCTTCACCGTCGTCGGGAGCTTCCTCTTCGTAACCGGTGAGAACCGAATAAATGAACTCCGCGCCACCGGCGCCGTTGATGAACTGGTTCCAGGTGCCGTGATAGCCGGCACGCGCCTTGGCGAGCAGCGACAGGTCGGGCGGATAGGCACCGCCGTTCGATGCGCGCGCCGCTTCTACGTTCGGAAATGGCGCCACAAAAAAATCGCTCGGCTTTGCGGGCCGCTCGAACATTTCTCCTTCGGCGTCCGGTCCGTCCATCACCATGAACTCAGCCGCGATGGCTTTGACCTGGTCTTCTGGAAATTCCGGTCCGCCCTCTTCGGCGAGGTTGCGGTAGTTGAGGTAGTTCATCGAGTGGCACTGGCCGCAGACTTCGATAAAGACCTGAAAGCCGCGCTGCAGTTCGCCGCGGTCGAAGTTGCCGAACGGTCCCTCGAACGAGAAATCCACGTCTTTGGCTTCATGCGTATCGCCGGCTGCCAGTACGGGCGAGATGCACAGGGCTGCAAGGACAAAACCGGCCGCTGCGGTGAGTTGTTTCAGAGTGGTCATGGTGAACTTTCTCCCCTCGCTCGCGGCGGTCATTCGGCGGCCTGGGCCGAGGGCACCGCATCGGCACCTCCGCCTTTGCCCTTGTTGGCATCGAGCACAGCCTGAGAGATGCTGGTCGGTCGAGGTTTTGGTGTTTCGATGAGGCCGAGCAGCGGAATGATCACCAGGAAGTGTAGGAAGTAATATGCGGTGCCGATCTGGCCTACCAGCAGCCACGTACCTTCCGGCGGGTTCGCACCGACGAAGCCGAGTATCACGCAGTCAATGACGAGCAGCCAGAAGAACTGCTTGAAGATCGGCCGGTAGCGCGCCGAGCGGACACGCGAGGTGTCGAGCCAGGGCAGGATCACCAGTACGAAGATCGAGGCGAACATGGCGATGACGCCGAGAAGCTTGTGCGGGATGGAGCGCAGGATTGCGTAGAACGGCAGGAAATACCATTCCGGCACGATGTGTTCCGGCGTCACCAGCGGGTCGGCTTCCTGGTAGTTGATCGGGTGGCCGAGATAGTTCGGTTTGTAGAACACGAAAAATGCGAACACGAGGACGAAAAGCGCCATCGCGAAGGCGTCTTTCATCGTGTAGTAGGGGTGAAAGCTGATCGTATCCTGTTCCGACTTCACGGAGATGCCGGTCGGGTTGTTGTTGCCTGTGACATGCAGTGCCCAGATGTGCAGGAAGACGACGCCGACGAGCACGAAGGGCAGCAGATAGTGCAGGCTGTAGAAACGGTTGAGCGTCGGGTTGTCGACAGAGAAGCCGCCCCACAGCCAGACCACCAGATCCTCGCCGACCAGGGGGACGGCCGAGAACAGGCTGGTGATGACCTTGGCACCCCAGAAGCTCATTTGTCCCCATGGCAGAACATAGCCGAGGAAGGCGGTTGCCATCATGACGAGCAAGATGACGACACCGAGGATCCACAGCAGCTCACGCGGTTCCTTGTATGAGCCGTAATACATGCCGCGGAACATGTGGATATAGACGGCGATGAAGAACATCGAGCCGCCGGTGGCATGAATGTAGCGCAGCATCCAGCCGTAATTGACGTTGCGCATGATGTGCTCGACGCTGCCGAAGGCCATATCGACGTGCGGCGTGTAGTGCATGGCAAGCACGATGCCGACGACGATCTGTACCGCCAGGCAAAAAGTCAGAATGCCACCGAACGTCCACCAGTAATTGAGGTTCTTGGGCGTGGGGAAGTCCATCGCCTGAGATTGCATAAGCCCGAAAATCGGCAGGCGCGTCTCGACCCACTTGATGAGAGGGTTGTTTGTCTCGAAGTTCGAATGTCCGGCCATGATGTTCCCCCTCAGCCGATCTTAATGATGTTGTCGCCGACGAACTCGAAGGCGGGAACCGGCAGGTTTTCGGGCGCCGGGCCTTTGCGGATGCGGCCCGCGGTATCGTAGTGGGAGCCGTGACAGGGACAATACCAGCCGCCGAACTCGCCCTGCTCGCCGAGCGGCACGCAGCCAAGATGCGTGCACACGCCCATCATAACAATGATCTCTTCGCGTCCAGTGGCGGTGCGGTTGATGTCGGAAGCGTCGGCGCTCTCGGACACATTGGCATTACGCGCCAGCCGGTCCGGCAGATCGTCGATGCTAACCGAGCGGGCCTCTTCGATTTCAGCTGCGGTACGGTAGCGGATGAAAACCGGATTGCCGCGCCATTTGATGGTGATGCTCTGGCCCTCCGCCAGCGCGCTGACGTCGACCTCGATAGACGCAAGCGCGCGCACCGAGGCGTCGGGGTTCATTTGACTGACCAGCGGCCAGGCAACGGCAGCTGCGCCAACCGCGCCTACGGCTCCGGTGGCGATAAACAGGAAATCCCGACGGGTTGGTTCAGCAGTATCAGATACGGCCACAGCTAAAGTCCCCTTTTCCCCGGCCGGTCCATCGCCGAAAAGGCTTGTTACACATAATGGCAGCGCCGCTCGCAGACTTTTGGCACTGCCCGGGCCGGAACGCCCGAAATGCGCGGAAAAGCTGCGAAAAGGCGCCTGTCAGGACCAGCCAATTTCGGGTTTTCTTTTGGCACTCCTGAGCCGGATTGTCCAGAGTCTATGCGGCGTTCGGCAAAATGTCGCATAAAATGGGCGCCGCCGCGGCCGGCTTGCGGCGCAAGGGAACGATGTATGATGCTGTTTGCGCTCTATCAGCCTGATATTCCACAAAATGCAGGCACTATCCTGCGGCTCGGCGCCTGTATGGGGCTGGCGGTGCACATTATTGAGCCTGCTGGTTTTCAGTGGTCGGATCGCACGCTGCGGCGTGCCGGAATGGACTATGTGGATCACGTGGAAATTGTCCGTCATGATTCGTTCGCCCGCTTTCTGGAAGACCGGCCGGCGGGCCGGCTCGTTCTGGCGACGACACGGGCAGCCACGGCGCATACGGAGTTTGAGTTCGCAGCCGACGATATCCTTCTCTTCGGCCGAGAATCGGCGGGCGTGCCGGAAAATGTTCATGCCGCCGCCGACGCGCGTATCGTGGTGCCGATGCGTCCCGAAATGCGTTCGCTCAACATTGCCGTTTCCGCGGCGATCATCGCGGGCGAAGCCCTGCGGCAAACGGACGGCTTTTGCCTGCCCGCCAGTTAGGCCATGAACTCGCAGATGGACATTCAAGAACAACTCGCCGGTGAGAAAGCCAGCGCGCGCGCCTGGTTTGAAAGCCTGCGCGACGATATTTGTGCAGCGTTCGAGGGCCTTGAGGATGAAGTTGAAGGTCCGCTCGCCGACCGGCCGCCGGGACGCTTTGAACGCACACCGTGGGCCCGCGACAACGATGGCGGCGGTGGCGTGATGTCGATGATGCGCGGGCGGGTGTTTGAAAAAGTCGGCGTGCACGCTTCGACGGTGCACGGGGAGTTTTCAGAAGAATTTCGCGGTCAGATGCCCGGCGCCGATAAGGACCCCCGGTTCTGGGCGTCGGGCATTTCGCTCATTGCACACCTGCACAACCCGCATGTGCCGGCGGTGCATATGAACACGCGTTTCGTAGTGACGACGAAATCATGGTTCGGCGGCGGCGCCGACCTGACGCCGGTGCTCGACCGGCGCCGCACGCAGGAAGACGCCGATACGGTAGCCTTTCATGCGGCCATGAAGGCGGCCTGCGAGGGGCACGCGTGCGCCGACTACGAGCGCTACAAAGCGTGGTGCGATGAATATTTCTACCTGCCGCACCGCGGCGAGATGCGCGGCATTGGCGGCATCTTCTACGATTATCTCGACAGCGGCGAGTGGGACGGAGACTTTGCCTTCACGCAAAGCGTCGGCCGCTCCTTTCTCGGCATTTACCCGCAACTCGTGCGCGCCAACATGGAGACGCCGTGGTCGCCCGAAGAACGGGAAGAGCAGTTGATCCGGCGCGGGCGCTATGTCGAGTTCAATTTGCTATACGACCGGGGCACGACATTCGGGCTGAAGACCGGCGGCAATGTGGACGCGATCCTTTCGTCCATGCCGCCAGAGGTCAAATGGCCCTGATGAGCAGATAACAAGCCAACAACACGAAGCAGTGCACGGCATACTCAAGGAGCGATTTCATGACAACGAACAGAACAGTGCGGCTGGTTGGTCGGCCGGTCGGTATGGTGACGCGCGAGGCATTCGAGATCGCCGACGAGGCGGCGCCGGAACCGGGCGAGGGTGAGTTTCGGGTCAAGATCGAGTACATATCGCTCGATCCCGCCATGCGCGGCTGGATGGCGGAAGGCAAGTCCTATGTGGCGCCGGTCCAGCTCGGCGATGTCATGCGCGCCTATGGCGTTGGCTATGTCGATGTCTCCAATCACGCCGATTATGCCGCGGGCGATGCCGTGGTCGGGATGTTCGGCGTGCAGCAATACGCGATTTCCAACGGTAAAGGTGTCGTCAGGGCGGACGCCTCGCTTGCACCGCTTGAATCCTGGGTCGGCGGCTTGGGCATGCCCGGCTGGACGGCCTATTTCGGTCTGCTCGATGTCGGCGAGGCGAAAGAAGGCGATACGGTTGTGATATCGGCTGCCTCGGGCGCCGTCGGTTCGATTGTCGGCCAGATCGGCAAGCTCAAGGGCTGCCGGGTCGTCGGCATCGCCGGCAGTGCGGAGAAGTGCGCCTATCTGCGCGATGAACTGGGGTTCGACGCGGTCATCGACTACAAGTCGGAAGATCTTTACGCCGCGCTGAAAACGGCCTGCCCGGACGGCGTCGATGTCTATTTCGAAAATGTCGGCGGCGAGATCACCGACGCGGTGCTGTCGCGCATGAACACCTTCGGCCGCGTCGCGGTTTGCGGCATGATTGCGTATTACAACGCAACGGAAGCCCCGGCGGGCCTAAAGAACGTACGCTCGATCCTCGTCAACCGGCTTAAGGTGCGCGGCTTCATCGTGTTCGATTTTGCCGAGCGCATCGCCGAAGCCATGACGGCGCTCGTCGGCTGGCAGAAGGAAGGCAAGCTGCAACTGCGCCAGGACGTGCGAGAGGGCGGCGTCGATGCCTATCCGGAAGTTCTGAACCTGCTCTACACCGGCGGAAACTTCGGCAAGCTGGTGCTGAAGGTTTGAAGGGGATTGCGCGAGGACTGCCCTAAAGCCCCTCGCGCACCTGGCGCTCGTATTCCTCGGCATCGTAGCCGCCGTCGGCGTGAGCGATCAGGAGGTCGTCTGAGACCCGCCAGTTCTGCCAGCCGCCTATGCGTACGCGCTTGCCGGTTTCGGCGTTTGTGCCCTCAAGGGTCCACAGGAAGATGGCCTTGTTTCCACCGGTTCTGATGTCGTCCATGGTGAGGACTAGATCGGGGAAGTCGGCGAAGAAGGCACCCATCGCATCGGCGATCGTTGCGCGGCCAACAGAGGGCTCGCCGTCGTTGATGATACTGGCGGCATCTTCCGTGAAACAGGCGCTGACCGCTTGAGCGGAGCGCGAGCACCACGCCTGCGTATAGCCTTCCGCCAGTTCCCGGATATCTTCGGGATCAAGGCTCATGATTGCACTCCCTTTGCTTCACACGTCGAGCCCCACTTTGCGGTATCCCTCGAGCCAGTGTTCCGCGTCGCCGGGCTGTTTGCACATGGTTGCGTGAACCCGGGCGAAAGCTTCATCGCTGTATCCCTCGGGGCGTTCGCTCTCATGCTTTTGAAAGGCGGCTCTGGCGTCTTCCATGCGGCCCGCTTGCGCATAGCAGATCGACAACAGCAGCGCGGTGTGGGGCGGTGGTGTCGTCCAGCCGGTGTAGATTTCAATGGCCTTGTCGTAGTCGCGCAGCATGTAACTCGACTCTGCCAGAAGCTCCCTATAAAAGTCCGGCGCGTGCGGGTCGTACTTGAGGGCGTTGGCGACCTGCTCAACGCCGGACGCGGGATCGCCGAGGTAGCTCAGCACATATCCGCGGGCAAGCAGCGCATAGATTGCGTTTCCATTCAGCTTGACTGCCTGGGCGGAGTGGGTGTCCGCCAGATCGGGCTTGCCGCACATTATGTATGTGTTGGCGGCCGCGGCGTGGATGAAGTGATCGCCTTCCCCGGTGCTCAATGCTTTCTTGATATGATCGAGCGCCGTTTCGAGGGGTGCATCCCCGACCGGGTACAGGTTGTACATGGAGTAGGCGTGGGCCAGCGCGATGTAGGCGTGCGCCGGGGCGCAGCCGGGATCGATGTCGATCGCTGTCCTGAGAAGATCCAATGCCTTGGCGTCCTCCCCGCTCATGCGGTCGAACAGCCAGCGACCCTGCAGGAAACAATCGTAAGCTGTGAGATTCTCGCTCGGCTTTTGCCGGCTGTTCTCGACCAGTGCGCCTTGAATGCGCACTGGCAACAGTGTCACGATGGTCTGTGTGATCTCGTCCTGCAGATCGAAGATATCCCGCAGCTCCCGGTCGTATCGTTCCGCCCAAACGTGGTTTCCGCTGGAGGCCTCGATAAGCTGAACGGTGATGCGCACCCTGTTGCCGGCTTTTCGCACACTGCCTTCGACGATGTAGGCGACGCCGAGATCGCGGCCGATCTCCTGAACTCTCACCTGCTTGCCCTTGTAGGAGAAGGAGGAATTTCGGGCGATGACGAAGAGTTCCCGGAACCGGCTGAGCTCGGTGATGATGTCTTCGGTGATGCCGTCGGAGAAATATTCCTGTTCGGGATCGCCGCTCATGTTGTCGAAGGGCAGGACGGCGATGGAGGGCCGTTCCGGCGCGCTTGCACCTTTCGATGTGTCTTTCTGAGTTGATGCCGCGTTCTGACCGGCCCAACGCCAGGTCGTTACCGGGCGCTCAATGTTCTTGAGGGTCTGCTCGCCCATCGGTTCGAAGGCGGCGTCTGTCTTTGAGCGGATGCTTTGGTGCACCATGTCGGAAATGCAGATGCCGCCGGTCTCGGCAATCGCTTCGAGCCGCGCGGCGACATTCACGCCGTCGCCATAGACGTCGTCGCCATCGAGGATCACATCGCCAATATTAATGCCGATGCGCAGTTCGATCTGCCCGCCATCTTGCGCGAGAGCCGTCTGGATGGCGACCGCACAGGCAACGGCATCGACAACGCTTGAAAACTCTACCAGCGTGCCATCGCCCATGAGCTTGACGACGCGGCCGTTATGCTCGGCGACTTTGGGGTCAAACAGGTCGGACCGGTGCGCCTTGAGCCGTGTCAGCGTGCCCGCCTCGTCCGCGGCCATGGCTTTTGAATAACCCACAACATCGGCGGCCAGTATCGCGGCGAGCTTGCGTTCCAAATCCGGTCTCCTTCCCCGCGCGACCTTAGCGCCGCGAGGCGGGGCGCGCCATGCCTTTCGGTGGTGTGATCCTCGCACGCCAACGCCGGCATTGCGTGCGATGTTCCCGCCCTGCGATGCGGTTTGTGTGCGGAGCAGTCAAGGTGGACACGTGGGGTCGGGGACCATAGAGTTTGCGGCGATATTCACCGTTTTAGGAGATGCACCGGTGTCACAGGACCGGGCCGCACGCAGGCTAGCCGCGATACTGGCCGCCGATGTTGTCGGCTATTCGCGGCTCGTTGGAGAGGATGAAGAAGGTACGATCGCCCGCCTCAAGGAGTTGCGCGAGGAGGTGATTGAACCATCGATCGCACGGCATGGCGGGCGCATCGTCAAGCTCATGGGCGATGGCGTGCTGATAGAATTTCCAAGCGCAGTAGAAGCGGTTCTGAACGCAATCGAGGTGCAACGCGACGTGGCGGCGCGAAACGATCGCGTACCGGAAAAGAGGCGTATCACGTTCAGGGTCGGCGTAAACCTCGGCGATATCATCATCGATGGCGACGATATCCTTGGCGATGGCGTGAACATCGCCGCGCGGCTTGAAGCGCTGGCGGAGCCCGGAGGCATCTGTGTCTCGGCGAAAGTGCACGATGAAGTTAACGGCAAAATTGACGCCGGTTTCGGCGACATGGGTGAGCGACAGGTCAAGAACATTGCAAAACCGGTACACGCCTACCGCGTCCTATTCGGCGGTGAGCGTGCCGCGGACGGTTCAATCGGGGAAATCCTGCAGAAGCCCGCAGTGGCCGTGCTTCCATTCGACAATATGTCCGGCGATCCCGAGCAGGAGTATTTCAGCGACGGTCTCAGCGAGGACATCATTACCCTGCTGGCGGCCTGGCGCTCGTTTCCGGTGATCGCCAGGAACTCCAGTTTCGTCTTCAAGGGGCAGGCGCGCGATATCCGGCAGATCGCCAAGGACCTGTCGGCTCAGTATGTCATTGAGGGCAGCGTTAGAAAGAGCGGCAACCGTGTGCGGGTGACGGCGCAGCTCATCGATGCGGGGTCGGGGCACCACATATGGGCGCAAAAATACGATGGTGCGCTAGACGATATATTCGAAATCCAAGACGAAATTACCCGGCGTATAGTCTCGTCCGTCGAACCGCACCTGGAGGAGGCGGAACGAAACAGGGCTGAAACCACACGATCGGCCAATCTAAGCGCCTGGGACTGCTTTCTGCGCGGACGCATGCTGATTCACAGATTTACGGTCGATGACAATCGTCAGGCCCGGGAAATATTCGCCAGAGCGATCGAGCTCGATCCTGATTTCAGCGATGCCCACGCGGGGCTGTCCACAGCGTATCAGCGTGAAATTCTCATGACATTACCGGAAGATCGGAACCATCTTGGCACGCTTGCCCTGAATTCCGCACGACGCGCGGTTGAGCTCGACAAGAATTCCTCAACGGCTCATCTGGCGCTGGGGAGTGCCTACATTTGGCTCGACCAGCACGAGCTATCGATTTCTGAAACCCGCACAGCCGTCTATCTCAACCCGAGCAATATTCTGGCGCAACTCGCGCTCGGCAACCGGTTGGACATCGTCGGGCAATCGGAGGAAGGAATCCCGTTGCTTGAAAAGGCTCTCGAACTGCAGCCGCGCGATCCACACGGTCACATCTATTTCGGTAATCTGGCACGCGGGTATGTCAACGCCCGCGAATACGAAAAGGCGCTCGTTCAGCTGCACGAAGCCGAATTGCGCAAGCACGACTACCCGCACACGTTTCACCTGCTCGCCATATGCCTTGCCTATCTTGGGCGCGGCAAAGAAGCGCGTGATGCCGCGTCCAAGTGCGAGGCGCTGCACCCGGGCTTTTTGAGCAAACGGGCGAATTGGAACATCTATGTGAATCCGGAGGCGAACCGGCACCTGAACGAGGGACTGCGCATGGCGCTTGAGGGTAACGGGGTCAGCCCGCCATAAGCCCTGTCGTGCGCATGAAGTTTTCGTAGAGCGTGCGTGAGTCGGCGTTGAAGCCGGCCATGTGCTTTTTCGACTCCGTGATCATGGTGTCGAGGCCGTCGGGGCCGAGCGCGTTGTCGAGGGCGCCCTTGTAGGCCGGGATATCACCCCATTCGGGAACCGTGGCGGGCGTCAGTTCGACATGGAACTGCATGGAGAATGCCCGCTCGCCGATCGACATGGCCTGAACCCGGCAGGCAGGCGAAGAGGCAAGCACGGTAGCGCCATCGGGCTCGCGCAGTACCTCGGCGGAGTGCCACTGCAGGCTCGCGCGGCGCAGTTCGATGCCGGCGAGGAACGGGCTGCCGGTTCCGGCATCGTTCAGCTCGTATTCGAGAATGCCGATCTCAGGTTCGGCAGCCGGTCCCACTTCGCCGCCGAGCGCATCGGCCAGCAACTGATGGCCGAGACAGAAGCCGAGATAGGGCATTTCGCGTTCGGCCACGGCTTCGCGGATCGCCGCCTTCTCGCGCACAAGCCAGGGATTCTCGTCTTCCTGCCAGGTGTCCATCGGACCGCCCATGACCCACAGGGCATCGTAGCCGGCAAGGTCTGGAATGGATTCGCCTTCATCGAGTTCCACAGCGTCCCACACAACACCGTCCTCTGCGAGAAAGTCGCGGAAGATGCCCGGGTGCTCGCAGGCAATGTGCTGAAACACGAGAATGCGGGGACTGGAAGCGGGCATGCAAGGCTCTCCGTGCCGGTGGCGGGCGATAGTGTCGTGTTGGCGGCGCGTGTGCAACCACCACTCAGCGTACCGGTGGCATGACCAATTGGCGGGCGCGGCATTGCTGGCGCTCGTTGCGGCCGCAAGCGCGGGGTCGGAAATCGTCGGTAAAGCAGATCCGCACCTCACGCAGATTGGCGCGGTCGCGCCGGTTGCCGCAGTGCACAGCAATCATGTCGCGTTCAAGCCAGGTGTTGGTTGCGAGGAAGTCGTGCTCGATTTCCTCCGGCGTCGTCACGATATGACGGGTCGGTGTGATGTAGCGCGCCGGTATACGCACCGCCTCAAAGGCATTGCGGGTCGCCTCGAAATAGCCGGACTGGCCAAGGCCCGAGCAGGTGCCGTGCTTGCGCCACTGGTGAATGACGAGGCGTTTCGACGGCATGATGTCGAGCATGCGGTCGATCAGGGCGTCGGGCACGTAGCGTTCATCGGTGTCGCAGTTCTCCGGCCAGCCGCGTTCATATTGCGGCCACAGGCCGTGCACGACGAAGGCATAGGCGCGTCCCGAACCGCATTGCTGGCGGTCGTTGCGACCGGCATCGCTGGCGCAATAGCTCGGCGACCACGACAGCGACAGGACGAAATAGTCGTGGTCGGTGGCATCGGCGCGCATCAGGCCGAATGCGGCCACGGCCGCCACTGCGCAAATCAGCAGAACGGATGCGGCGGCTGAACGTCTTGTCATTTGAGAAGCAGGCGGTCTTCGCGCTCAGCCCTGGGCGGCGGCGGAGAAGGGAGAAGTTGGCATCGATTGCGGCAGGGGCGTCATCATCTGCGCCGTCGGACAGGTGTCTTCGAGGAACTTCCAGCTGGTGTTGTTCAAAAACATCTCGCAGCGCGCAAGGCGCGAGTTGATGCAGGCGTACTCGCCAAGATTAAAACGCTGCCCCTGGTAGCGGCACATGCACTTAGGGCCGTTCGGGTCGGCGCTGTCTGCGCGCGCCAGATCCGACGATACGACAAACACCGGTATCGCCATCCAAAAGGCGATGGCGGCGGTCAGGGCAGCGATCTTGAAAAGTGTCTTCATCACAATGGGCCACACTATATCAGAAATGTGGAAATGCGCCAAACCACGCGCGTGTTACCCGCCCGCGTAAACCGGTTGTGTCATTCTTCCGCGTCGCTTGGGCGAATGCGTGACTGCAGGGTTGCCGTATCGTAGTTCTCGCCCACCGACATCGCGCAGATTCGCGACAGTGCGGTGTAGGAGAGGCCCGTTTCCTCGTGCCAGCTATTGAAGGCTTCCTGCATTGCTTTCATGTCGCGTTTCGATGTCGGGTTTTCGGCGATCTCAAGCCCGGCATCGCGCAGCGTGGAGACGACATCGCGCGAGGGAATAAAGCTGTCCTTGCCGGCAAAGCGCAGGAAATAGCGCCCGGTATTGCCGCCAAGCCGCTTGCCGTGCTTGGCGAGATAGGCCCACAGGTCGACGAGTTCGCTCGCGGGCCAGTTTGCAAGGAATTGCGTGAAACTGCCGTGTTCCTTGGCGATGTCGAGGACAAAGCCCGCATTGTGGCGCACCGAGGCGATTTTTGCGCCGTGACGCACGATGTTCCTGTTCGATACGAGATCGTCCCAGAACTCGTCGGGCTGAAAGGCCAGCGGTCCCGGTTCAAAGCCGAGAAACGCCTCTTCGAACCCGGGCCACTTCGCCTCGATGACCTTCCAGGAAAACCCGGAGCGGAAGATACATTTCGTCATCTCCGCAAGCGCGCGGTCATCGCCAAGGCCCTTGAGCCCGGCATCGGGGGAGGCGCTGGGCAGCAATGCTTCCAGCACCGTGCTGCCGCCCTTTCGCGTTTCCGCACGGGCGCGAATTTCTGCAAACTTCATCATGGGCTGCATCATAGGGTCGCAGGCGCGCTATGCCATCGATATCTGCCTTGATTCGTTCAAATTTTGGATACACACAACACCGGTTGGTAACCAATTATTCTCGTTCGGCGCGTAGATTGCAGGGGTTGAAGCAAAGTACCGGAACCGTGAGCCGAATTGGTTCGTTTTTGGTGTTTTCAGCCAACCACTTGTCGGGTTAGAGTTCGACTCGCCGGACCTGTGGAGGGCGGGTCCTGCAACTTTGCGTTGGAGTAACTTTGATGAAGCGCATAGAAGAAGGCGCGACAATGTCGTTGGCAAAAGGTCAGGTTGAAGATCACGATAAAAAGGCAAGCGGCTATGACGCCGTATGTCAGCAGGCCAAATGCGATTGGGGCAAGCCCGAACGCAATGGCACAAAGCGTGATTGGTACCAGACGCTGTTTCACTAACGCCGGTTATTCGGGCCTTGCGGCCTTGAGGTAACGGCGCGAATTAGGGGCACGGGCACCGCCTGCGTTCGGCGCGGGATCGGCGACGCTCCCCATATATCCGACACAATCTCCGAAAAGACTTCGCCTTGACCCATGACGCGCATGGGCTGCGTTCGCCGGTTCGACCGGCGGCATGCGGTTTGCACGGCATTGGCCATAGGCGCCGGTTTGTTCCGGTTTGGTGCCGGAAAACGCATGTGCGGCGCATGTATGGTTCAATTCGACACAAAGGTTGGTTCGGTATGGGCAGAATTTCAAAATGGAACACCGGACGGGGAAGTCTGGCAGGAAGCGTTGCTGGCGGCGTCATGATGCTGGCCATATCGGCCGCTGGAGCCGCAACCGTTACCATGGAAGACCGCTACTCCGTGGTCGCCGGCGGCCAGCAGCTTGACAGGCAATGCGAACATCTCGGCGCTGCAGAGCGCGATGAGCTGCGTGAGATTGCAGCGCATGTGGAGGTCGAGGCGGCAAAGGAGATCGGCGGTGAGCGGGTGCGGGAAATTCGCGCCGGCGCCCGCGAGTTTGCCGATCAACGCGGCGCCGATTGCGGTGAGGAAACCAGTGCGGCAGTAGCGCTGAGCCTTGAAGTGGCGCGCGACTACGCCGTTGCGCGCACGCAGGTAGCAGAACGCGCCGAAGCCCGCCGCCAGCGTCAGGAAGCGGCCGCGCAACAGTCTCAGGCGGTCCAGCCGGAAACACGCAACACTCGGCGCGAGCCGCAACCTGAGCTCAGCGCCGAGCTTGACCGCTTCGGTGCGCAGACCCACGCTTACTATCTGCAACGGCGCTGCGGCCACCTGCCCTACAATCAGGCGGTGGATTTCTGGAAACTTGTAGCCCACAAACATAAGGCCTTCGTGCGCCGCTTCGGTGCGCGTGCCATCGGCCGCATGCAGCGTGCGGCGGAGGCGGGAGCAAACGACTTGTCGTGCAGTTCCAGGACACGCCGGATTGTGCACAACGGATATGCTACACTGCAGCGGGACATTCGCCATAACTGAGGTGACACCGCATGGCGGCAGGCGGCGGCCGCGCGCTACGGAACACTGGGATGGTGTTATGCCGTCTCGCGCTCTTTGCCGCGCTGAGTGGCAGCGCGGCGCGGGCGGCTGACGAGACCCTTACCTTCAGTGCCGGGTGCGTGCACGGCGCACGCATTGTCGTTGCCGCGGTGGGTGACCTGCTGTTCCATAAAAAGCTTCAGGTTCAGGCCTATCGCGAGGGGGCCGATTTCAGGAAGTTCTGGGCGCCGGTCGCGGAACTGCTCCACAAGGCGGATATTCTTTACGGAAACTTCGAGGCGCCGGCCGCGCACGGCGTCAGCATGCGCGGCCGCGATGTTGCCGACCCGGGGCGCCGCCTCGACGGCGACGTCTATTCGGCGACCCTTGAAACCCTTTCGTTCAACGTACACCCCTCCGTGCTCGACGATCTTGCCGCAAGCGGTTTCGATGTCCTGTCGACGGCAAACAACCACGCCTATGACCGCGGCCCCCTCGGCATCGACCGCACCATCGACAATCTCGAAGCCCGCGACCTGGCCTTTACCGGTACGCGCAGGCGCGAGGGCGATACCCGCCCGTGGACGATCATCACCCAGGCTGAAGACTTTACCGTTGCCTGGCTTGCCTGCACGTTCTCGACCAACGGCCCGCGCGACCGCCACGGCCAGATCCTTGAATGTTACGGCGAACGCGAGGAAGTGCTGTCCGAGATCTCGGCGCTCGCCGGGGATCCTTCCATCGATGCGGTAATCCTGGCGCCGCACTGGGGCGTGGAGAACAGCCACAAGCCGCTCGAGCGCCAGCGCGACCTGGCCCGTGATGCCCTGGAAGAAGGCGCGCTCGCGGTGGTCGGCACGCATCCGCATGTGGTGCAGCCGTGGGAGTATCATGTGTCGGAGGATGGCCGTGAAGGCCTCATCGTTTACTCGACCGGTAATTTCATCTCCAATCAACGGCGTCTCATGGAGCGTGCCGGCACGATTGTATTTCTGGAACTTGTCAGAGACGAAAGCGGCCGCGTGCGGCTGGGTGCCGCCGGATACGTGCCAACCTGGGTCGTCATCGATGGCCGTGGCCACAGAGTGACGGTAAACGAGGGGCGCTCGGGCTGGCCGCAGGCCGCACTTTACGAGACCCGGCGGCTGTTGCCGCTGGGCAATGAAACAGATGCAGGCGAACGCTGGCCGCCCGATCTGGCGCTCGACTGCCGTTCAGGCGAGCAGCCTATTCCTCGGCAACCTGAAGATTGACCGCCTTGCTGCCGCGGCCGCGCGGGTCGGGCTCGGTTTCGAACGAAACCCGCATGCCATCGTCGAGAGGCGGCATTCCGGATTGTTCGACAGCGGTGATGTGGACAAACACGTCCTTGTCTTCGCCATCGGGGGTGATAAATCCGAACCCGCGTGAATGATTGAAGAATTTTACGGTGCCAGATTGGCGCATCGACTGCTCCTTGGATCAAAAGGCTCATCCAACGCCGACGCCACGCGCCGACGGAGTGAATCCGGCATTGGAGAAGGGCAAAGAGCAGTTGTTTCGCGAGGCATCTCGGCAAGACAGACTTTATTCGCCGCATCCGGTTCCGACCGGACCGCACTCTGCATCGATTGTGAGCGAACGGAACGAGTGAATCAAGGTAATTCGCGGACGCGGTTGCGCTCGGGTCTTCCGCTTCCGGCTCGATCGAGGTTCAGTTTTCAGCGCCCGCCTGGCTTTCGACCAGGGCTTTCAGCGATGCCAGACCGCGCTCGTAGTCAGGGCCGATCATGCCGTCGAACATGAGACCCATGTAGCGCATCACCGGGTTCATCCCCAAATCCACATCGAAGCTCCAGGTGACGCTTGTGCCGGAGCCGGCCGGCGCCAGATCGATTTCCGCAGTGGCGGCTCCCATGTCGCCGAAGTCCAGCGCCGTCTTGACGTGCCGGTCGGTTTCAGAAGCCACGATGGTCTGCGTGCCCGAGCCGACCTCGGGATGATCGCTCTGCCAGGCGACTTTCTGGCCGACCCCCTGGTCGGGCCCGGTATATTCCTGCGTCATTTCAGGGTCGCGGTTCGCCCAGGGCGACCATTCCTGGGTGCGGCGCAGGTCGTTGACGAGCGGGAAGACCTCAGACGGTGAGGCGGCGATTTCCAGGGAGCGCTCCACATGCGCGCTGCCTGGCAACAGAAACGAAACCGCGGCCAGCGCTGCGACGATGGCGATGATGCCGATGACAATGCGTTTGAGCCATTTCATGGTTTGCCCTCCGGTTAAACGTAATCTTTCTCTGGGCGCCGGCGTTTCAGGTTTCCACTTCGATGCGCCGGATTTTGCCCGGGGCGTCGAAGAAGACGCGCTCGGTGCCGGGCCGGTCTTGGCCGCCAGCCGACAGAATGAAGGTGAATTCCACGCCGTCGTCCGCGACAACGCGCCAGTTGTCGGTGCGCCAGGCGGCATCGGCAAACTGTTCGAAAAACCCTTTCATCATGGCGAGGATATCCGCGGTTCCCTGATAGGCACCGGTGCGCCCCGACACATAGTGTGCATCAGGGGCGAACATCGGTTCGATGCGTGCCAGATCGTGAGCGTTCGAGGCTTCGACATAGTCGCGGGCACGGGCAAGCAGGATATCGTCGTTTCGCATCATTGGCGGTCTCTCCATCATGGAGCGGGCACTTTATATCGCAGTGCGTGCGATGTCAGTCCCCGCAGCACTCAGTTTGAGTCGCCTGCAGGCTGGATCGTTCCGGAATGTGAAGATATGGTCGCGCGATGGATGCGCCATCCGAAAGTGCCCCGGACGAGCAGCGCCTGCACGGCTGGTGCGCACTGTGCCGGTCGCGCTGCGGCTGCATATCGGTGGTGCGGGACCGGCGGCTGGAACAGGTGTTGCCCGATCCGGAACATCCGACCGGCAAGGCTTTGTGCGCCAAGGGGCGCGCGGCCCCGGAACTCGTCTACAGCCCGGACCGCCTCCTCAAGCCGTTGAAACGGACCGCGCCAAAGGGGGCGGCGGACCCGGGCTGGCGCGAAATCACCTGGGATGAGGCGCTCGACGAAACTGCCGCCGCCATGCGCCGTATTGCCGATGCACACGGGCCAGAGGCCGTGGCCTTTGCGGTTACAACGCCGAGCGGGACGGCAATGTCCGATGCCATTCAATGGGTCGAACGTCTGATCCGCGCCTTCGGCAGCCCCAATACCGTCTATTCCACCGAGATCTGCAACTGGCACAAGGATGTCGCCACTGCATTTACCTACGGCCGCGGCGTCGGGGCGCCCGACTATGCGCGGACCGGATGCATCGTGCATTGGGGTCACAACCCGAACACGTCGTGGCTGACCCATGCACAAGGCGCGTCAGCGGCCAAGGCACGCGGCGCCAAGCTGGTGGTCGTCGATCCGCGCCGCGTTGGCGGCGCGGTGAAGGCGGATGCCTGGCTCAGAGTGCGCCCGGGCGCCGATGGCGCACTGGCGCTCGGGATCGCCGGGCTGATGGTCGCGAACGGCTGGATCGATGAAGAATTCCTGAAGTGCTGGAGTACGGGCCCGTTTCTCATCGACAGGGAAACCGGCCGCTTCCTGCGCGGCAGCGATCTTCAAGCGGCGGGCGATGCGGATGCCTATGCGATCTGGAGCGAGGCGGCCGGGTGTGTTGAAACGGTGAACGGCAACGATACGGGCGGCGCGGCTCTGCGCGGCAGCTTCGATGTCGAAACGCTTTCCGGTACTCGTTCGTGCTGCACCGCCTTTGAGCTCTATGCCGAACTGTGCGCGCAGTGGACTCCCGAGCGTGTTGCCGATGAAGCCTGGGTTTCCGCCGAACAGGTTGTGGATACCGCACGGTTGCTTTGGGAGAACCGGCCGGTCAGCTATTACGCGTGGTCGGGTGTCGGCCAACACACGAATGCCACTCAGACCGACCGCGCGATATCGCTGCTTTATGCGCTTACCGGCAGTTACGACGCGCCGGGCGGCAATCTGGTGCATGAGGGCGTGCCGTTGCGCGACCTCTCAGGGCGCGATCTCGTAGCGCCCGAGCAGCGCGAACGTGGTCTGGAAATGGCCGAGCGTCCGCTCGGTCCCGGCCGCGGCGGATGGGTGACGTCCGATGCGTTTTACCGGGCGGTGCTTGAGGAAAGGCCTTATCCGGTCAAAGGTCTCGTTGCGTTCGGCACCAATATGCTGGTGTCCCATGCAGGCACCGAACGCGGGCGCAGGGCGCTTGAGGCGCTGGAGTTCTGCGTTCATGCCGATCTCTTCATGACGCCGTCGGCGGCTTATGCGGATATCGTTCTCCCGGTTGCATCGGCGTGGGAACGCGAAGCGGTGCGGGCAGGGTTCGATGCCGACGAGGCGGCGCAGGAGCTTGTGCAGTGGCGCGCGCCGGCGGTGACGCCACGCGGCGAAGCACGCTCCGACATGCAGATCGTGTTCGACCTCGCCACGCGGCTTGGTCTTGGCAACCGGTTCTGGAACGGCGACATGGATGCCGCCTGGCAGGCGATGCTTGCGCCGTCCGGCGTGTCGCTCGACGAATTGCGTGCGGCGCCGCGCGGCCTTCGCCTGCCGCTTGAGCCGCGCTACCGGAAATTCTCCGAAAGCGCCGGAGGAGGTTTTGCAACCCCGAGCGGCCGCATCGAAATCTATTGCGAGACATTTCTCGATCACGGCCAGACGCCGCTGCCGGAGTATGTCGCGCCGGCGGCCGTGCGGGACAGGTCGAACGCGGAGAAATTCCCGCTCATGATCACCAGTGGCAAGTCCACTCTCTTCTGTCACAGCCAGGGCCGTAACCTGCCGAGCCTGCGGGTCAAGCAGAAGGACCCGCCGCTGGAACTGCATCCCGATGCTGCGTTCGCACGGGGCATCGAAGAAGGTGAATGGGTCGAGGTCGAAACGCCTCGGGGGCGGATGCGTGCGGTGGCGCGTTTCAATGCCTCGCTCGATGAACGTGTTGTTGTCGCGCAGCAGGGCTGGTGGCAGGGTTGCAGCGAGTTGGGGCTTGAGGGTTTCGGCACGGACGCCGACGGCGGCGCGAACTACAATGCCGTCGTCGGCAACGAGGCGGTCGATCCGATCAGCGGTTCGGTACCGCACAGGTCGTATGTCTGCGAAGTGCGTGCGGTGTCAGATGATCAAACGGCCTGACCGCCCACATCGACCACGACGATCTCCGGCGGAACGCCGAAGCGCGCCGGCATGATGGTGCAACCAAGCCCACCTGAAACGATTATGTGACGTGCGGCGCCGGGGCCGACAAAGCCCGGTTCGACCACGTGGCCATAGGCATAGCGGTTGCGGAAGCGCGAGGGCACGACGGGTGAGTAGCCAAGAACGCGTACCTGACCGCCGTGGGTGTGCCCCGCCAGAGTCAGCGAAACACGGTCGGGCACCTGTGTGAAGATGTCGGGTTCGTGCACCATCAGCAGGACCGGTGCATCGTCGGTAATCTGGGCCAGAGTGCCGGGAAGATCGTCAACACCCTGCCAGTTGGTACGGCCGTAACGCGCACGCGGCAGGAACGCCAGTTGATCGCCAAGCCCGGCGAGCCAGAACGCATGATCGCCTTTCTCGATGCGCGTGACGTTGTTTTCGTAGACAGGGACGCCCGCCTCTTCCAGCGCCCGCCGGGCGGGCACGGGTCCAGAACCGCTTATCTGCGCGGCCTCATCGGACCACCAGTCGTGATTGCCGAGAATGGCGTGGACGCCCAGGGGGGCGGATAGACCGGAGAGTGCTTCGGCCCATTCCGATGCGTCGACGTTGCCGGTGACCCAGCGGTGGCCCGCCACATAGTCGCCAAGCAGCACGACGAGGTCGGGATCAAGCGCGTTTGTCTGAGACACGATGCCTGCGATACGTTCCGGCGACATCCAGGGACGGCAGGCATGAATGTCGGCGAGAGCCGCGACCTTCAGCTTGAGACCGGAGGGCCAGCCGGGCGGATTGACGGCGTATGTCTGAATGCGCAGGCGCATCGGTTCCATGCCGAAGGCATAGCCGCCGACGGACAGGCCGGTCAGAAAGGTTGCGCCAAGCCCTGTGAGGAATGCGTGGCGAGTGAACAAGCGGAAATCTCCGTTGGAGGCAAGCGTTGTGCAGTTATCGGGGCGAATTGAGGCAGCGATGTGTTTGGGTATGTCAGCGCACGTTGAGGACGGAGTTCTCCGAGGTGCCCATGACATCGAAGGCGACGCTGCCGACGATGAAGCGCTTGAGGCGGGACTTGCCGCTGTCGGCGACGACGATGAGGCGGAACTTCTTTCCGGCATCGAGTATTTTCTCTGCCGGCTTGCCGACAGGAACGACTGTACGAACGACATCAAGGCCATCGGCCTTCAGTTTGTCGGCGGCGGCGGTCAGCTGTTTCTTGACGGTGCGGGCGTCGGACTTCGATTTGGCGATCGACAGCAATGTTATGGGCTCGCCGATATGGTGCGCCAGTACCGCAGCTTGACGCATGGAGTATTCTGAATGTTCAGATCCATCGGTGCAGATCAAGAAGCCTTTACCGTGCGAGGCGCCACGGTTCGCCAACACCGAACAAGGTGCAAGCATAGCGACCTTCTGGACGGTGCTCGGGTCCTGCAGCGCGCCGTATTTGCCGCGCCAGCGTTTCGGCGGACCGGTGATGATCAGGTTGTAGGGCCCAAGCTCGTACTGATCGAGAATGCCCGTCGTAACGTCGACGGCCAGCTTCAGCTTGAGAACGATAGATTTGCCCGAGGGTGAGCGGTACTCGACCTTGTTGTCGCCGAGGGGGTCGCCAAACACGTCGGTGTGGCTCGCCATGATTTTCCAGTCCCGCTCCAGATTACCTTCGCCGACGAGTTTTTCCAGCCCGGTCTTGAGATAGCGGATGCCGGGAAGATCGAGACCCCAGTCGAGCATGTTCTGGCGCGCCACGCCGACCTGAAGTCCGCCCGAATTCAAACCCTGATCGATGCGCCTGACATAGAGCAGGATGATGTCGCATTCGTCGGCGTGGCCGATTTCGGCCGCCAGTTTGATGCCGTCATAGGAAGGCTCGGTACCGTTCAGGCACACAAGAATGCGGAACCGGTCGCGGCGGCGCTCGAATTCGGATTCGAGCTCCTCGATATGCTTGCGCTCTTCCTCGCGGGCCTTTGCGGTCAGTCGAACCATCGTCACGCCCCCAAAAGCGGCCAGTAGATGGCGGCCGCTGCAAGCATGATGAGCGTCGAAGCGATTACCATGCGCCAGCCGACCCTGAGGAAATCGCCGGGCGAGAGATAACCAGCGGCAAAGACAATGGTGCAGGCGGGCGTCCCGACAACCGTCAGATAGGCGAAGGCGGACGACACGGCGGTGATGAAGCCGATGACGATGGGGCTTTCGCCGGCAACGGTTGCCATCTTGAGCGTGATCGGGCCGAGCACGGCGACGGCCGCGCCGTTGGACATGGTGTTGGTGACAAACGTCGTCAATGCGGAAACCGATACCCACAGGCCGATGCCGGCATCGGCGCCAAGCGGAGCAAGGATCCCGAGGAACCCCTCCGCGACCCATTCGGCGGCGCCCGTCACTTTCATTTGCACGCCGAGTGAAATCGCCGCCGCATAGAGAAGGACGACACCCCAGTTGACGCCGTTGTTGACGTCTTCCCATTTGACAAGGCCGGCGACGAGGAACGATGCGGCGCCGAGGACGGCAACGGTTCCCATGCCGATTTCGGAGGACTCAAAGATCCAGCCGTAAAGGATCAGGAAGAACAGCGTGATGGCGATCCAGTTGGCGGGCGTCATCGGCCCTTCCATGCGCATCTGCGCGCGCAGTCGGGCGACCGCTCGCGACAGGTGGCGGTGCTCAGGCTTGAACGTCAACATGATGATGAACGTGACGACCGGCAATTGCAGTAGGAAGATTGGATAAGAGTAGGCCATCCAGGTCACGTAATCGATGAGGAACTTGTGCGTTTCGGGGTTCGTCGGATCGTAGAAGAACTCTTTCCAGTAACCGATCATGATGGCGTTCCGGGCGCCGCCCGACGGCGTGCCGATGCCGGCGACGGAACAGCCGTAGCAGATCGAAAACAAGATCACCGCGGCAAGGTTGCGCACCTTGGAACGGTCCGTATCGGTCAGCGTGATGAGAGTGATGCCGACGGGCAGCATCATCGCGGCCACGGTGTGCTCGCCAACGAAGGATGCCAGCAGCCCTGAAACCACGGAAATGCCGAAACAGATCGACGTGGTCCGCGTACCGGTCATGCGCACCAGCAGCCAGGCGATGCGAAGGTCGAGCCGCTGTTTGACGACCGCCACCGCGAGCATGAGCGAACCCATGATGAAGAGCACCGAGTCCGTCATCAGGCTTCGGGCAACTTCCGTTGAGCCGATGCCGAGCAGGATCACCTGTCCGACGATGATGATCAACGCTACCGTGGGCAGCGGGATCGGCTCCGTCACGAACAAGATGGTGGCGACGATCGACATGACAAGAACGGTCCAGCCGGCCTCGGTAAGGCCCGGCGGTACGGGGGCGTAAAGCAGCAGGGCACCAATCGCCATGGCGATAAAGAACCATCGCTTTTCCCAGAAATAGTAGAAATTGAGCTGGGCGGAGATGACGAACAGACGATGGCGCCCGTGCCTGCGCAACTGCACCGACCAGCGGCCGGACGGCTCATAAGCCTGCAGGCTGTCCCTGACCAGGCTGAAGGTCTGCGTTGCCTGACGCGCTGCGTTCATTACGCACCCAACTGCGGCGAGGCGCCCGGATTTTCGTTGACTGTGTCAGACCGGCAGGTGTTCTCTCTGCCGTCGAGCGGTCATCCCCAAGCCCTCACCAGCTCTTTCCAGAAGACAGCATAGGCTGAGATCGCGGTTTGACCAAACGGGTGGCGCGAAATTCGCCAATTGGACTCACGTAATGGCGAATTCCGGCTCATGCGGTGCCTACAGCGCTTCCCCAATGGCCGCCAGTCCGCGGTCGATATCGTCCGAGCTGTTATAGAGGTGGGGCGAGAAGCGGATGAAATCTCCGCGCAGCGACGCGATGACCTGACGGTCCTTCAAGGTCCTGGCGAAAGCGGCGCTGTCTTTGCCCGGAAACCGCGCGGCGACGGTGGCGGACCGGCTTGCCGCATCGCCGGGGCCGAGGATTTCCGCTCCCAGGCCCTGCAGCCCGTCTCGCAACCGGCCAGATATCACGCGGTTGTGGTCGAAGATCCGCTCAATTCCGATCTCCAGCAGATAGTTCACGGCCTGCGTTGCCCCGAGCGCCGTGCCGTAAGCCATAGTGCCGAACTCAAAGCGTTTGGCGGATTGCGGCAGTACCAGGCGGTCGGCCTGAAAATCCCACATGTCCTCATGCGAACGCCAGCCGACGATGCCGGGGTTCAGTTTCTGCAGCGCGGGCGCCACATACATAAAGCCGGTGCCGAACGGCCCGCACAGCCATTTGTAAGTCGATGTCGCGACCGCATCGACGCCGGTGGCGGCGACATCAATGGCCACCTGGCCGGCGGACTGGGTGGCGTCGACTATGCACACCGCGCCGTGGCGGTGGGCGGCATCGGCAAAGCGCTTGAGATCGTAGGTCTGGCCGGTGCCGTATTCGGCATGGGACAGGCAGACGACCGATGTCCGGTCGTCGATCAGGCTTTCCAGTTCATCGGCATCGATTGCAAGATCGTCGCCGGCGTGTGCCCATCGCACTTCCGCACCGGTGGTCTGCGCCACCCGTATCCACGGATAGATGGTGCTTGGATGCGTGGTGTCGGTGGCGACGATGTTGGTGCCGGCCGCGGGCATCACCGCCCAGGCGAGCGAGGCCATCAGAACCGTTTCGCTGGAGGCGACGGCAATGTCGGACGTGCCGGCGTTGAACAGGGCGGCGGCGGCGTTGTTGAGGCCATCGAGGCAGTCCACTTCCGCCTGCTCATCGAAGGCCACGGTGCCGTCGTCGGCAAGCGCCTGCTGCCACTTTGAAATCGCCTCCGCGCCGGACTTCTGCGACAGCCCGACGGATGCGGCATCCATGTAGACGTAGCGTTCCGCAGGGGGAAACTGATCGAGAGTGCCGAGGCGTGCGGTCATGATGAGGTACTCCTTCTAAGCCCGGCAGCGAGCACGGTTGCGGCAATAGCGAGGGCGAACATCAGCCAGAATGCCGTGTCGTAATTGCCCTGGGCATCGAACAGCGCGGCGCCGACATAGGCGCCGATACCGCCGCACATGTGGTGGATCATGACAATGAGACCGGAGATGGCGCCGAGATGGGCCATGCCGAAGGCATCGCGCGCGAAGATCACGGTGAGCGGCGCGGTGAGCCAGAAGGTGGTGCCGAACAACAACGCGAAGACAGCGACGGAAAGCGTGCTCTGGTCGTAGAGGATCAGTCCGAAAATGGCGATGCGCAGGACGAAGCAGAAGAGCGTCGCGCGGCCCGGTCCCGATCTGTCGCTCCACAGGCCCGCTGCAATGACGCCGGCAACGCCCGTAAGTCCCATGAGCGCCAGGAGATTGCCGGCAAACAGCGTGTCGACACCGCGGTCCTGCGCGAAGGCGACGACATGGGTGGCGACGAAGAAGTCCTGAAAGCCGCAGATCGCGTAGACGGCGACCATGAGCCAGAACTTGGCCGTGCGCATGGCTTCGCCAAGCGTTGCCCCTTGTGCCGGTGCCGGCGTGCCCGACGGCGCGGCGGCATCCGTCTTGTCACGCACGATGGCGAAGATGACCAGCGGCACGAGCGCGATGTTGACGATGCCGAGCCAGACATAAACCGAGCGCCAGCCGATGTCGGTGAGCGCTGCGGCAAGGCTTGCGATGATGAGCAACTGGCCGACGCCGACGCCCGATGTCGTGATGGCGTTGGCAAGCCCCGTGCGGCCCGGGAACCAGCGGCTCACCATGACGGAAACCGGAGCGATCGATGCAATGCCGTTGCCTATGGCGAAGACGACGCCGTAAAGCGCCAGCGCCTGCCAGGGCTGCGTGACGATGCTCATGGCGCCGATGCCGAGCGCCGCCACGACAAGGCCGGTGCCGAGAACGGCGCGTAGGCTGAAACGGTCCGACAGCTTGCCGGAAATAAACATGCAGCACGCCGAAACGATGAGGAACAGGGCGACCGCAAGCCCCAGCGTCGAGCGGCTCCAGCCGAGATCCTCCGCCATCGGTTTCAGAACCAGCCCGATGGCAAACCGCGATCCGCCGCCGACGAACATGACGAGGAAGCCGGCGAAGAGAATGGCGACGGCGTGGCGGCTGAGGGTTTGGGAAGGCATGGGAGCGAAGCTCGAGAGGAGATGGTGTGGAGGGCATGATTAGCACGTCTGCGCTCGTGTGTCGCTTCTGCCCCAGTCGTATCGAACCGTCGATCGCGTCTTGGTCCCCCCAGCCCGGACGATGCTTACTGCCTACCGCCCCTTCTTGCGGTACGCCCGAGTGCCCGGGCGGCTGCCGCGCGATGACGCAGGGCGGGCGCCTTTGGGGACGGTGCCGGCGGCTCGTTTCGCGTAGTCAGTAGCCGGGGTTGAAGTACAAGGCTTCGCTTGGCAGCGAGCCGTAGACGTAAGGCTCCTGTGACTGCCCGGTGAGTTGGCGCACGGTGTCGCGCACATGGCGGAACAGGAGGCTGATTTCGAGCTTTTCGGTGTCGAGATGCTGCAAGAGCGCGTTCACATAGGGGCTGTTCGCGCCATCGCCATCAAGGGCCACTTGCCCGTGGCGTGCTGCATAGGCGACCAATGTACCGCCTTCAGGCTCAATCAGACCGAGGCCGCGGCCGATGCTGCGCGTCGTCGACATCTGCATACGGCTGGTGAACGGGTTGTTGCGGCAGGCGTCGAGAATCGCCAGTCGGATCTTGCGTGCGCCGGTCATCGCGCCGAGGACATCGTTGAGCTCAATCGCTTCCCATCTCAAATGAGTATCTCGCTCAAGCTTGGCGTCGACCGGTACCAGATAGTTTGTGCCGTCGACTTCGAAGCCGTGACCGGCAAAATAGATCACCGCCCAGTCAGCTGTCAGGGCCTTGTCGCCAAACGTACGCAACGCCGAGACGAGCGCCTCGTGGCCGAGGTCAAGTTCAAGTGTGACCCGCGAAAACCCAAGGCGCTCAAACGCACCCGCCATGGCGCGCGCGTCATTTGTGGGATTGCGCAACGAAGGTGCGTGCTCATAGCGTGAGTTGCCGATTACGAGTGCGATACGGATTTCGTCCGATGGCGCGACTGCGGGTTCGGGGGAAGATGCCGCTGCGGACTCGACTGTGGTGCCGGCCGTACCCGCACCCGCGAGACGCTGAGCGGCTTGCGACAGTGCGGCCTGATACTCCGCATTGCCAGGCTCGAGTGTGAGTGCGGTCGCGTGGTCTTCCAAGCCGAGCGCAAGATGACCCGCGCGCTCATTGGCCGTGGCGCGGTGCGCATAGGCAGGCGCGAAACGATTATCGAGTTCAATCGCCCGGGTGAAGTCCGCTATTGCCCGGGTCGTATCCCCCAAGCCAAGGTAGGCACGTCCACGGTAGTCGTACGCATCGGCCCGTTCCGTTCCGTTTTCAATGGCCTCCGAGAGAACGGCAAGAGCATCGCCGAACTTCCGGTTGAGCAGGGCTGCAGCTCCGCTCAGGATTGCAGATTCAAGGCCGCTGTTATCAGAAGCAGCTTGTATGCTTTCCACCTCAGTTTCTTCTCTCGCCGCGCGTTGCAGCGAGTACACAAGCAGATTGTGGCTGAGGCGGCCGTTTTCATGAAAATCGGAAATACTCTTGTTCCGAGAAGCGGCGAAGAGGCGCATCGCCTCCAGAGTTCGGTCGTCTAGCGTTCCAATATCTTCGCCGGTTGCAAAGCCGAGGTCCGTCAACAGACGCTGGATTTTGAGGAGTCTGTCGTGTGCAACCGAAAGTGAACCCAGGAGCACCGGGGCAATGATGTTGCCCGCGTCATCGCGCCAGGACCGCTCATATATGCCCTGCGCTGCGCCAAAGCGCCGAGTTGCCGCGAGCGTGCTTGCGCCCCAGATGCCATCAACCGCACCTGGATTGTGGCCGAGTTGAGCCAGCAGAGTCTCAATTTTGCGGATGTCTTCGGTGTGAAGGCCATGAGATTGCATAGGTGCGCTCTGACCACCGCTACCAATCTCTCGTTCAGCCAGCCTCAAGTTCACCATGAGTGCAATGCGGTTGATTTTGCCGTTTTCGTGGAAAACAACATCGGTAATGTCTCGTGAACCAGCGAAACGCCGTACTGCCGCCTGAGATAAGACGTCCCAACGTCCATCTCGAGGTCCGGGGTTCTGACCGATGCGATCCAACAGTCCCTCTATTTGCCGGATCTGCCGCGTTGATGGCTGATCACTCTCAACAAATCCGATAGCTGATGTCTGCGTTTCGATCGTAGACCCGTCATTGGGGGTATTGCGTTGTGCGAGCAACAACTGATTGATGAGAATTCCACCCTGGACGCGGCCAGAACGAAGCCACACACTGTCACTCATGTTCCGCGATCGGCCAAATCGTCGAGCCGCCGCCGTGGTTCTGCTGTCCCACTGTCCATCTTGCGGGCCAGGGCTGAAGCCAAGTTGCGACAACAGTCCCTCAATTTCTCGGATATGTCCGACGTTAAGGCCGTGAGATTGTATTGCATCGATCTGAGCCGACGCGGCATTGGCTGTACCGCCAGTGCCCGCGGCGTGCGTATTCTGGGCCGTAGCCTGTTGTCGTGCCGTCGATTGCGTGCCTCCACTGGCGTCCGCCCGCGCCGCACTTCTCAGATGCACCAACAACGCGCTCCGGCGTATGCGTCCATTCTGGCGGAATACGAACGCTTCAACGTTTTGTGCCGAAGCGAAACGGCGAATGGCTTCAAGGGTGCGTTCGTTCCAGTCACCATCGGGCGCGTCCGCAAAATAACCGAGCTTCGCCAGCAGCTCTTCGATCCGGCGAACCTGCGTGGGTGAAGGATTATCGCCGGGTGTGAAATTCTGTACTGCAGTCTCGTTGGTGAATCGGGCAAGCTCAAGCTCATTGATGAGCGCTTCCGTGCGGACGCGGCCAGAGTCAAACCATAAACTATCACCCATATTCCGCGACCGGACGAACCGTCGAACAGCCGCCGTGGTGCTGCTGTCCCACCATCCGTCTTGGTTGCCGGGGTTGAAGTTGAGCTCGGCCAGCAACTGTTTAATTCTGAGGATTTCGCGCGCGGTCAAACCTACCGATTGACCGAATAGGAACTGCCCCCCGCTGGGGTTGGACCGCGTCGCGGTTTTCAACGCATCCAGAAGCAAGTCGATACCGACGTTCCCAGCGCGAAATATTCGGGCGGAATTAATCTGCCTCGATTCCACGAATTTCCGCGCTGCGCGTTCAGTCCTACCGCCCCACGCGCCATCGACGGAGCCGGGATCGTAGCCGAGATCGGTCAGGATCCGCTGGATTTCACTAACGCGTGAGTCGGCGATGGCAGGCAGAGGTGGCAACACTACTGCGACAGCCAAACCGAGCAACACAAGCGTTACGAAAAATCTGCGCAACATCGCAACCCTCCTAGGAGACAATCAGAAAGTAGTTGGCAATCGGTTGCTCGAAAAGTGACAATTCTGTGAGGATAAAGATGCCATGACTTGTCAGTATTGGGCGTGCAGTGTCGGTGGAACCGAAGAAGTTTCGTCCGTACCACCTACCGCCCCTTCTTGCGGTAGGCGCGTGTGCCCGCGCGGCCGCCGCGTGAGGAGGCGGGGCGAGCGTCTTTGGGGACGGTGCCGGCGCCGCGGTCGCCTGTATAGGCGCCGGCCTTGTCTTCGATGGCCATCTGGCGGGCCAGCGGGTCGTCGCGCACCAAAAGTTCGGTTTCGCGCAGGCGGGAAATTTCATCGCGCAGGCGTGCGGCTTCCTCGAATTCGAGGTCGGCGGCGGCGTCGCGCATACGTTTTTCGAGATCGGCGATATGGGCCTCGAGATTGTGGCCGATGAGATGACCGCCTTCGGCAAAGCCCGCGTCTACCGTGACATGGTCCTGTTCGTAAACGCTGTCGAGGATGTCGGCGATGTTAGTGCGCACGCTTTCCGGCGTGATGTTGTGTTCGACGTTGTAGGCTTCTTGTTTCTCGCGGCGGCGGTCGGTTTCGCCGATGGCGCGTTCCATGCTGCCGGTGATGGTGTCGGCATAGAGAATAACGCGACCGTCGATGTTGCGCGCGGCGCGGCCGATGGTCTGGACGAGGGACGTCTCGGAGCGCAGGAAACCTTCCTTGTCGGCATCGAGAATGGCGACAAGGGCGCACTCGGGAATGTCGAGGCCTTCGCGCAGGAGGTTGATGCCGATCAGTACGTCGAAGGCGCCGAGCCTCAGGTCGCGGATGATCTCGATGCGCTCCAGCGTGTCGATGTCGGAGTGCATGTAGCGCACGCGGATGCCCTGCTCGTGCATGTATTCGGTGAGATCCTCGGCCATGCGCTTGGTGAGCACGGTGACGAGCACGCGCTGGCCGTTGGCGGCGACCTTGTGGCATTCGTCGATGAGGTCGTCGACCTGGGTCGTGACGGGGCGGATTTCGGTGGGCGGGTCGGTCAGGCCGGTGGGGCGAATGACCTGCTCGACGAAGACGCCGCCGGTCTGTTCCATTTCCCAGCGGCCGGGCGTCGCCGAGACGTTTACGGTCTGCGGCCGCATGGCGTTCCACTCTTCAAAACGCAGCGGCCGGTTGTCGATGGCCGACGGCAGGCGGAAACCGTATTCGGCGAGCGTTGCCTTGCGGTTGTAGTCGCCGCGGAACATGGCGCCGAGTTGCGGCACCGTGACGTGGCTCTCGTCGAGGAAAACAATGGCTTCGTCGGGCAGATATTCAAACAGCGTCGGCGGCGGCTCGCCGGGCTTGCGGCCGGTGAGATAGCGCGAATAGTTCTCGATACCGGCGCACGAGCCCGTCGCCTCCATCATTTCGATGTCGAAGCGGGTGCGCTGCTCAAGGCGCTGCGCCTCGAGCAGGCGTCCGGAATTGTGCAGATCGTTAAGGCGGGTGTTGAGATCGGCCTGGATCATGCGCATGGCCTGTTGCAGTGTCGGCTTCGGCGTCACGTAGTGCGAGTTGGCGTAGACCTTGACGGCCTTCAGCTGGTCGGTCTTCTGGCCGGTCAGGGGATCGAATTCGGTAATGCTTTCGATCTCGTCGCCGAACAGCGAAATGCGCCAGGCACGGTCGTCAAGGTGGGCCGGGTGCACTTCCACCGTATCGCCGCGCACCCGGAAGGTGCCACGCATGAAGTTGCCGTCGTTGCGGCGGTAGTGCAGGGCGACGAGATCGGCGAGCAGGCGGTTGCGCTCGATGTGCTCGCCGGTCTTCAGTTGAAACGTCATGGCGGAATAGGTTTCCACAGAGCCGATGCCGTAGATGCACGACACCGAGGCGACGATGATTACATCGTCGCGCTCAAGCAGAGAGCGCGTCGCGGAGTGGCGCATGCGGTCGATCTGCTCGTTGATCGAGCTTTCCTTCTCGATATAGGTGTCGGAACGCGGCACATAGGCTTCCGGCTGGTAGTAGTCGTAGTAGGAGACGAAATACTCCACCGCGTTGTCGGGAAAGAAGCCGCGGAACTCGCCATATAGCTGCGCGGCGAGCGTCTTGTTGGGGGCGAGCACAAGGGCGGGGCGCTGCACCTCCTCGATGACCTTGGCCATGGTGTAGGTCTTGCCCGAGCCGGTGACGCCGAGTAGCACCTGATCGCGCTCATGTTCGTTGACGCCCTGCACGAGACCGGCGATCGCCTCGGGCTGGTCGCCGGCGGGCTCGTATCCGGAGACCAGCGTGAAGATCTCGCCGCCTTCCGACTTCTCTGGGCGGTCCGGGCGGTGTGGCGCAAACTCCACTTCAGGCAGCAGCGGGCGCAGCTCCGGACCGTAGTCGAAGGGCGTTGCCGGCACCAGCGGGCCTGCCGGGGCTTCGGAGAATCCGGGATCGGACGTCATGTCCTCATATATAGGCCGCGCGCGGTCCGGGCGGAAGCGGGGATCATGAGAAAGAAGGAGTGAGCGTGGGGTTGCTGACAGGAAATGTCAGGAGCGGATGCGTTTTCACCAAAAGCCGAAAAGGGGAAGGGCGGAACCTGGGGAGAGTTCCGCCCTTTCTAAGTGAACAGTCGTTTGGGCCTTGGGGGGGCTTGGGGGAGCTGGGGAGGGTGACTGTTCAGCGCTGGATCTGGTGCCCGAGTTCGAACGCATGCTCGCGATCGTCGGGGCCGAAGTTGTTGCCGTAGGGGTTGGGGCCGCAATCATAGGTGCCGTAGAAATCGCGGTCGCAGTCGGGGCGGTCATAGCCATGCTGGCCCTGGGCGAAATTGTTGCTGGAACCACCGTGGTAGGAACCGTAGTGGTCGCCATAGCCGGTGTGGCCGTAGCTGCCATAGACGCCGACCGAAACGCTGCCGGCAAGAGCGGCGGCTGTAGAGCCCACTGTCAGGGCGGCGGCGAGAGCGGCGGCATTCAAAAAGCGGGTGCGGGTCATCTTGGGTCTCCTGACGTCGGCGGAGGGGAGGACCGCCTCGGTCGCTGGTTGCTGTTCGATAATGATTAGATAGGGTGCCGATGTTTCAGTTGAACATCTAATCGATGTGGTTCCGTGTTTCGTTTGTTTCAATGGCAGCGGGTGCCGTCCTCAATAACCTGTAGATGGGAAGCGGGCCCGAATGGTCCGGTGATCTGCATCACAGGAATGAAAAATCCGGCCGCAAAACCTACAATTCGCGGTCAAAATAGTCCGTTGCGAAGTGAACAAGATCGCGCACCGGGCAGAAGATGGACGATGCTTCACCGATATTTCCCTCATATGCGTGCCCGGCCGCAACAAATTGCGCGCCAACGCGGGGAAAGTGAGTGTCATTGTCGTCGTCCATTTCCGGCATGTCGATCCATGTCCGCTCGCGGTCACGCATCATCAAGGAGCGGCGGCGGATCGTGCGGCGCCTGGTGGATCGGGATTCCGCGAAATGAAGTGCGGTGCAGCGGTTAAAGCCAACACCGAGCAGCAGGACATGGCTGGCGATCTCGTAGAGCACTTCGAAAGGCGTGCCGGCGCCCTCGGAAAATTCAAGCGCATGGTGGCGGGTAATCGTTTCCGCCAGAGGTCCGCGCGCGCAGACCGAGCTTGTCGGATGGGCGCTGCGCAGTGTGCCGGGCAAGGTGCGGAACGTTTCCGCAATGGCGCCCATGGCGGTCGGCGTGGTGCCGCGATCGAAGGCCGGCATTGTGACTCTCAATTCGTCCAGTTCCGGTCCGGGGGCAATGGGCGGAATCCATTCCGACGGATCGTGGCACGCCGGCGAAGCGGCGGGCATGGCGAGCGTACCGCTATCTTCCAGCACATCGGTCAGGGCCTCAACGACGGTGCCGGCACCGCCCCGGACGCGGCCGACCCTGCTCAGCGATGCGTGCACCATAACGGTCAAGCCCGGAGCCAGACCGATGCCGGTCAGGTCGCGGCGCAGGGTTTCGGCGGTTTGAGAGGGGCGGTCGGTCATGACAACACTCATAGCAACGCCACAGCGGTGACGCCATCGCCGGCCTGGCGCGTGTTCTTCACAACTGACACGAACTGTCAGCAGCAAGTTGACAAAGGATCAGGCGGCGGAGACGGCCGGTTCGGGGTGTTCCTCGATCACCACGTGCGATGCGTAAAACGCCACCCGGTCTGCAAGCGGCTCGGCGCCGGCGAGCGTTTCGTCATAGGACCAGGCGATTTCGCGAATGTCGATGCTTCCGTCGTCCGACATCAGATTGAAATACGACGCGTGGCCCTTAATCGGGCAGTACGTGCGGTCCTTGTCGGCCGGTGCAAGGTTTGCGCTGATGTCGCCGGCGGGCAGATAGATGACCGGGTCGTAGAGATCGTACCCGGCCTCGATGACGCGCACGGCATTATCTGAAGCGCCGAGTTCAACGCCATCTCGCAGGATACGGACGCGTCCGGCAACCGGACGGATGCGCATGAAATGCCGTGCGTCTTTTGGATTGTGGATGGTTTCGCGTGACAACGTCACCTGTTCGCGGCTTGATGCTTTGGTCATGGTGGACTCCGCTCGATTTCTCTTTGCCAATTTACGACAATTCCACGCGCGGGGTGGCGAAATTTAAATGAGCGCGGCAGAGCGACGTCGCGGTTCAAACGGTGACCGAAACATTCTACGGTCGCGGCCATGTTCGATCTGACCGACTATGCGATCATTGCAGCGACATTCCTGGTGGCCGGCGCCATCAAGGGCGTTGTCGGCCTCGGGCTGCCCACTGTTGCCCTGGCTGTATTCACGGTGACCCTCGGTCTCCACTCCGCGATGGCGCTTCTCATAGTACCCTCGCTCGTCACCAATGCCTGGCAGGCCGCCGTCGGCGGGCATGGCAGGCAGGTGCTCGCACGCATCTGGCCGTTTCTGCTGGCGGTGGTGCTCGCGATCATGGTCGGGACCGAGGCGCTTACCCGCGTCGATCTTGATGTGCTGACCGTGCTGCTGGGCACCCTTATCGTGCTTTATGCGGTGTTCGGGCTCACGCGTCCGGCCGTTTCGCTGCCCGGGGCGTGGGAGATCTGGTGCGGTCCTCTCGCCGGGCTCCTGAACGGGGTGTTCACCGGCATGACCGGCTCGTTCGTGATGCCGGGCCTGATTTACCTGCAGGCGCTGGGCTTCAAACGTGATGCACTGGTGCAGGCCATGGGATTGTTGTTCCTGGTTTGCACGGTTGGACTGCTGGCGGCGCTTGGGGTGCGGGGACTATTGACGCCGGAGCTTTCGACGGCGTCGGCAGCGGGCGTGCTCCCGGCGCTTGCCGGCATGGAACTCGGCCGGAGATTGCGCCGGCGGTTGTCTGAGGATGGCTTCCGCCGGGTGCTCTACGTCGCGCTGCTTCTGCTTGGGGTCTACATTGCGGGGAGCGCCGTGCTGCGATGATCGAAATCAACGATGAACTGTCGCTTGAAGACGACGAAGTCGCGCTTACGTTCATCCGCTCCGGCGGGCCTGGCGGCCAGAACGTCAACAAGGTATCGAGCGCGGTGCAACTGCGCTTCGATGCGCGCAACTCACCTTCGCTTCCAGAGCCAGTGCGCAACCGGCTCGAAGTTATCGCCGGATCGAAACTTACGAAGGACGGAGAAATCGTGCTCACGGCAAACCGGTTCCGCACGCAGGAGGCGAACCGGCGCGATGCCATCGACCGTCTTGTGGAGATGATCCGAGATGCTGCGATCAGGCCCAAGCGCCGCGTTCCAACGCGCCCCACCCGGGCCTCCAAAGAGCGGCGGCTTAAGGGAAAAACCAAACGCTCAGGCGTCAAACGCCTGAGAAGCGGCAAGATTTCCAGCGACGATTGAAAGTGCTCCAGTCGCGAATGCGGCGGGCAAATCTATCTTTTGCGAGACCTTCGGTTCCGATCGACCTCGCGCGCCTTTTCAACCATGCGCTGCCGGGCTTCTTCGGTCGGGGGAATCGTTTCCGCCGCCAGTTCACGTCCGGCCACTTCAAGAAAGGCCGTGATCGAGACACCATGCTTTGCACAGAAATCCCGCCAGCCGGCCGCAGCTTCTCGCGATACCTTTGCTGTGAGGACCTCGCGCTCCTCGACCTTGTCGCCGTCATTCATTCCTTAAGATTCCGTCCACCAATTTGCCCGACTGCGGCATAGTGCAACAAGTTGCAGATAGAATCAACTTGACACATATCAATTTATATGCAGATGTATGGTAATAGGTGCTACTAGTTGGAGCTAGCGCTATGGTGCAGCATATAAGTTCCTTGAGTCGTGGGGTGGTTTCGGTTTGGGCAAACGGGGCCGTCGGTCCGGAAGAACTTTCGACTGCGTGGCGATCGATTTCCGAAATGTGCCACGGTTCCAATGTGCGTGCAGTGCTGGCGGACTACCGCCATGCTGAGTTCGATCCGTCTCTGCTCAGGGCTTACGAGTTTGCGATGTGTCTGCGTGATCTATTCGCCACACAACGCCATGTCTTCATCGCTCTTCTGTCAAGAAAGACTGAAAGCATGACGGATGTTGCCGATGCTGTGGTGCTGGTCGCGAAGAACCGTGGCGTGCGTATCGAGTGCTATCACGACGACCGCATGGCGGCGGAAGATGTCGCGGCGGAGTGCGGCGGTCACGCGGCGGAAATTCTCGCAAATCTTGAAACTATCGGATCTCCTCCCAGACGGGCGAGTGTGTAAATTGCGGTGGGCAGCCAGGGGTGTCCTTCAAGGGGTGTGGGGCCACTTCTGCCGCAATTTACCGCTCATCGCCCGGCCGCATAGCACTGCATGAAGCGCGGGCTGGCGCCGGCGCGCAACATTCCGTTTTCCCGTGATGCCATTGTCACGTAGCCGAGGCTGTAATCGTCGAAGATGTCGATGTCGTGGCCACGCCTGGCGAGATCTGAAATCGCGTCTTTGGAAAACCTTCCCTCAAGCGCCAAATGGCCAGGCATGCATTCGCGTGGAAAAAACGAACTCGGGCAATGGCGCGTGTGGAATTCCGGCGCGTCAATGGACTGCTGCAGGTTCATGCCGAAATGCGCATGCCGCAGGAACGCGTGCAGGGCCCATTGGTCCTGCTGGTCGCCGCCCGGCGTGCCGAAGGCGAGATAGGGTTTGCCGTCCTTGAAGGCAAGGCCGGGGGTGAGGGTCGTGCGCGGGCGCTTGCCGGGCGCCACCTCGGAGGGCGAGCCTTCGTCGAGCGATGCCATCTGGCCGCGCGCCGAGAGCGCAAAGCCCAGACCCGGCACCACAGGTGCGCCGCTCAACCAGCCGCCGCTCGGCGTGCCGGAGATCATGTTGCCCTCGGAATCGATGATGTCGAAATGCGTCGTATCGCCGTGCAGCGCGCCGGCGCCGGCAATGGCGTGACGCAATTGTTCGCGCACCACCGGTTCGCCGAAACAGCTGAGGGCTTCGGCGTGGGCGATGTCCGATGTTGAGCCTTTCGGGCGAAGGGTCAGGGAATTGCCGAAGCCTTGAACGGAACCCGGTCTGATGTCCCGCGACGCCTCATGGCCGACGAGACTGTGCCGCTCTTCGTTGTAGGCATCGCTCAAAAGCGTATCGAGGGGCACGTCGACATGGGCGGGATCGCCGTAATAGGCGTCGCGGTCGGCGAGCGCGAGCTTGGCGCACTCGGTGACGGTATGAACGAAGTCAGCGCTTTCGGGGCCCATTGCTTCAAGGTCGAAGCCCTGCAGCAGGGCAAGCTGCTGCAGCAGCACTGGGCCCTGTCCCCACGGACCGGTCTTGAACACCCGGTAGCCGTGGTAGTCGTAGCTTACCGGATCCTCAAGGGTCGCGCGCCAGCGCGCCAGATCATCGCCGCACAGGAAGGCGCGGTTTTTCTGGCCCGTCGTATCGATCAGTTCAGCTTCGCGGCAGAAGCGGTCGATGCCGTCGGCGACGAAACCCTCATACCAGGCCTTTCGCGCCGCTTCCGCCTGTGCCTCGCGGCCGCTTCCGGCAGCTTCCGCCTCGTGCAGCAGCCGTTCATAGGTGTCCGCCATGGCCGGCATGCGGAACAGCGCCCCTGCTTCCGGCACATTGCTGCCGGGCAGGAAGACTTCAGCCGAAGAGGGCCATTCTCTCTCAAACAGCGCTTTTACGGTGGCGATGGCATGGGAGATGCGGGGCCCGAGCGAAAAACCGTCGCGGGCATAGCCGATGGCCGGCGCCATGACATCGCGCAGGGGCAGGGATCCGTACTGTCCGTGCAGAAGCATCCACGCGCCGAAGGAGCCGGGCACGACGGCAGGCAGCAGGCCGATGCCCGGTATCACGTCAAGCCCGAGCTCGCGGTAGGCGGCAGCCGTTGCCGCCTGAGGTGCGCAGCCCTGACCGCAGATCACCTTCACCTCGTCGTGGCGGGCATCGTAGAGAATGAGCGGTGTGTCGCCGCCGGGACCGTTCTGGTCTGGCTCGACGATGTTCAGCGCCATGCCCGTGGCGACAGCGGCATCGAAGGCGTTGCCGCCCTTTTCCAGCATCGCCATGCCGGCCGCCGTGGCGAGCCAGTGGGTCGAGGTAACGACACCGAACGTGCCGGCGATTTCGGGACGGGTGGTAAACATGGGCGGCAGCTCCCCTCGACGTCGGATCGCGTCAGGTTAACTTCACGGATGCGCGCCGTCCATCCGCGTTGCGGCGGCATTACTCTATGACGAAGTGCTCCGCCGGTTTCGGATCCTTGCACACCCAGCAGATGCCAACGTCCTCGAGATCGACGGAGACCTCGACGCTTTCGTGCACCTTGAGCGCATTCCATGCATCGAGCATGCCGTTCGACCAGCGGATGTCGTCATAAACGACAATGGCGCCGTCGGTGAGATGCGGCAAAATGATGTTGTAGTAGTCGATGGTGGCGCGGCCATCATGATGGCCGTCGATAAAGGCGTAATCGAAGGGGCCCTGTTCCGCGACCGTACCGGTCAGGGTGTCCTGAAACCGCCCGACGACGATTTCCACGCGGCCATGGCCGAGACGGTCGAAGGTCTGTTGCGCAAGAGCGGCGACCGGTGCCGCGCCTTCCATGGTGATCATGCGGCCATTGCCGTTGAGTTCCATGGCGGCGGCTTCATAGGAGCCCGATATGCCGAGGCAGGTGCCAAGCTCCAGGCCATTTTTCGTGCCCGCGCTGCGGATGATCTTGTGCAGCAGAAGGGCCGAGCGATAGGGCTTGGAGGTGCGGCGGCAGAGATGGCCGACGCTGCGCGAGCGGTCGACGCCCTCATACATCTCCTCCATGGACTGGCTCTCGTCGCGGGTGGCGGAGCCGAAATCGGTGTAGGAGATTTCGTCTTCGGAAGCCTCAAGTTCGGTGCGGCGCGCTTCGATGGCGTCGACATGGGGACGCTCGTCGGCGGCCACATTATTGGTGATCATGGCTTCGATCGCGTCTGCCATGAGATGGGCGAAGCCGTGCCCGCTCTGCCTGAGTTCCGAGATACCCGCGGGCAGGGCAATTTCCGGCACGTCGTCGTCGAAACGCTTGATGATGAGATCGGCGAACTTCATGAAATCCTCGTGAAATAGGGGAGCGGGCGGTGTCCGGTATTACTTATGGCCGAGCGCCGTCGGTTCAAGCACCAGAATGCGCCGGTTGGCATAGGGCAGGCCTGCGATGACGTCGTCATGCAGTTTGATGTCGATGTGACAGACCTCGCGCAAGGTGCCGCGTTCGAGCACCTGGGGGAGCTGCGTGTCGGCGCGCTCGAAATCGTGCACATAGTCGATGACGGTGACCTTCGCGTGGTCGATAAGGTCGAAGAGCTGCATGTCGTCGGGGCGTTGGTCGCCATAGGGCTTCAGGGAATAGCCGAGAATGACGAGGCCGTAATCGTAAGGTTCAACGTCGAATTCGATCTGCTGAAACTTTGCCGCGAGATGGCGCACCCGGCAGGGCTTGCCGTGCAGGGTGTCGGTTTCCACCGGATTGATCTTGGGATCGCAGGAGACGACCGATTCCGGTCCGTGCATGAGAAACGGTGTGATCGGCGCCTTGTGGCCGCCAAGTTCGACGATGTGCTTGCATTCGCGCAGATAATAGGCGGCGAGCACCTGGCGGCTCATGGCGACCGGGGCCAGCAGATGCGGAATGTCGTGATCGTCGGCCGAGGGCGTCATCAGCTCTTCGGCGGAGCGGCTGTGGTCCTGGGACATGTCTGGCCTTCAAACGCTGTGGATACCGGTGGTTCGCGGCCAAAAGAAAACGCCGCGGCGCAACTGCTCGCGCGCATGCTCTAACCGATCATGCGTGCAATGTCACGGGGCCGCGGCGATTCCAGTGTCACATCGCGCAGGCGATGTGCGGATCGTGCTGATACTCCAGCCTCAGAGTCCCTTCGCTACATTGCCAACCAGCAGAACGACATAGGCTGCAATGGCAATCCAGAACTCGTTGGCCGACACGAACGGGATCGTGTTGACGAACATGCCGACGAGCGCCAGCACCGCCAGAATGATGGAAACGATGAAAATCGGTTGTGTCGGTGCACTAAGGTTCATGTGTCTAGTCTCCGGTATGAAAAGTGGTCCCCCCACTGATCACCAGTCTAAGTGAGTCTTTAGTCGTAGGGAATTGGAGATTTCCGGGGCTGGATAATGTCCTCACCGCCCGCCGCCGACCGGCACGAGCGCGCCGGAGACGTAGCTGGCGGCGTCCGACAGGAGCCAAATAATAGTGGCGGCGACTTCGTCGGCTGTGCCGGTGCGCTGCATGGGCACGCCGGTGACGAGGCGCTCAAGGCGGTCCCCGACGCCGGCGCGTTCGTGGATTTCCGTTTCGATGAGGCCGGGATTAACGGCGTTGACGCGGATGCCCTCGGCGGCGACTTCTTTTGCAAGGCCGATGGTGAAGGTGTCGATGGCGCCTTTCGAGGCGGCGTAGTGGACCCACTCGTTGGGGCCGCCGAGTTCGGAAGCGCGCGACGACACGTTGACGATGGCGCCGCCTTTGCCGCCGTGGTGGGTCGACAGGCGGCGGATGGCTTCGCGCGAGCACAAGAAGACGCTGGCGACGTTGACGTTTAGCACTTCGTCGAGGGCGGCGCGGTCGATCTCATCGACACGGGCGACGGGGCCGACGATGCCGGCATTGTTGACGAGGCCGCAGAGGGCCCCGAGCTCTTTGTCGGACGTCTCGAACAGGCGCACGATGTCGTCTTCACTTGCCATGTCCGCCTGGACGGCGAGCGCCGTGCCGCCCGCATTCCCGATGTCGTGCACGACCTCTTCGGCCTCCGCGGCACTGGCGCGGTAGTTAACGCACACCGCATAGCCCGCGGCCGCGGCCTGGCGTGCGGTGGCCGCGCCGATACCGCGGCTTGCGCCGGTGACGATCAGGGTTTTGGACATGGCACCTTACTTTCCATTGGCGTGAGTTTCGAAACTGTGATTTGCCCGCAAACAGGCGTCCGTGGCAAGCAGGGCCTATGCACATTTTAAAGTCTGCCGTTGCCGTGTTTCTTCTCGCCGGCGCGCTGCTGTTCGGATCTCTACCGGACCGTCCTGCGCGCGGTGCGGGGCTTGGTGGCGATGTGCGGTCGCTGATCGTCGCGGCGGAACCGGTCGCGGGCAGCGCGGTCATTGACGCCGACCTTGCCGGGCGGCCGGTAATCGTGACGTTCTTTGCCTCATGGTGCCCACCCTGCACGGATGAGTTCAAGGTCCTCAACCAGGTGCGCGCACGCTACGGCGAAGAGCAGGTATCGATCGTCGCACTCAATGTTTTCGAAACCTTCGGCGGCACGGAAAACCCGGCGCGCATGGCGCGTTTCCTCAACCGAACCATGCCGCAATTTCATGTGGTGCGCGGCTCGCCGGAGCTGCGGGCGCTGTTAGGCGGGGTTGAGCGCATCCCGACGCTCATCGTTTATGACACGCAAGGCCGCGAGGCATGGCGCTTCGTGCATGAGCGCGATGCGGAGAAAATGTCCGCAACGCTCGATGACATTACAGCGGCTCTGGAGTCCGTGCTCGCCCGGTGAGTGCGGGCGATCAAGTGACGGCTATGCAGGCTCACGCGACTCGGTTATTGCACGGGGCGCAATACACGAGCGGGAGCGTGCATGAAAACCATCGGAATTGTCGGCGGCATGAGCTGCGAGTCGACCGCGCTCTATTACGAGCGTCTGAACGCGCAAGCGCGGGCCCGGCTCGGAGGGCTGCACTCGGCGGAATGCGTGATCTGGTCGGTCGACTTCGCTGAAATCGAAGAGATGCAGGCGAGCGGCGACTGGGCGGCGGCAGCTGCGCGGCTGGTCGACGTGGCGCGGCGCCTTGAGGACGCAGGTGCTGAGGTCCTGGTGCTTGCAACCAACACGATGCACAAGGTGGCGGATGCCATCGAAAGCGTGGTGACGGTGCCGTTCGTTCATATTGCCGATGCCACCGCCGACGCCATTGTCGATGCCGAATTTAGCCGCCCCGGCCTTATGGCAACGGCCTATACGATGGAGCAGGACTTCTATGTGGGCCGCATACGCAAGCGCTACGGGCTCGACGTGCGAGTGCCCGGCGATGACGACCGCGCCGAAACCCACCGCATTATCTACGACGAGCTGTGCAAGGGCGTGAGGCTCGATGAAAGCCGCGACATCTACCGTGCCATCGCGCGACGGCTTGTCGAGGGCGGCGCCGACAGCCTCATCCTCGGCTGTACCGAGGTCGGCATGCTGCTCGGCGAGGGAGACGTCGCCGTGCCGGTCTTCGACACAACGCTGATCCATGCCGACCGGGCACTGGATCTTGCGCTCGCGCAGTGACTGTGAGCAGGCCGCCTCCAGCTTGTGGAAACTCGCTTAAAGAGCCGTGAGAATGGTCTATTCTGCTGTCTATGGCCAAAGGTGCGCTGAAGCCAAAACGGCGGCGTAGCGCCTGGGACAAAAAGTTCCGGGCGCACTGGTCCGTGTTTTTGCCGACAATCGCCGTCACCGTGCTCTATGGCAGTGCATTCGTTTGGCTGTGGGGGGCAGGCGAAGCGAACGGGGCGCTGGCACGGGTTTGCCTTCTTGTTCTGGCGGTGGGCGTGCCGATGCTGTTCGTGCATGCCGGTTTGCGCTTCACGACGACGCGCCTTCGGATCGGCAAGCGCGCGGTGATCATGCGTCTTGGCTGGCCGCGCCGGCGGCTGGATTCGGTAAAACTCAGAGAGATAACCCGCGTCGATCTGAGGCGAGGCATTGCCGGGCGGCTGTTCGACACCGGCACGGTTGTTCTCATTACGCGAACCGGCGTCAGGCATTCGATTTCCGACATCGCCGCACCGCAATCGCTCGTCGCGGCATTACGTGCCGCCCCAGCCGCGCGCCTACTCAGAACTCAGGCGGGCGAGACCTGACGGCGCCGGCGGATGATCCGATACCAGCGGTCTGGTGCGCCATCAGCGGCGGGTTCGAAAACGACGATCGCAAAATCCGCCCCCATGTTTCGACGAACAGCTGACGCGCGGTGTGCCGGACCTGCCGAACCGTGGTGACCCGATAGATATCCCGGCCGGCGCGGGTTTCGATTTCGACCCGGCCGCCAAGGTTCAGTTCCTTCAGGAAGGTGAAGCGCCGGTCGTTGCCGGCAACGACGATGTTAGATACGGGGGCGATTGTTGAGGAGGGCCCGCCCGGATGTGGCGTCAGGGCCGTCAGCACCGGCCCGTTCCGCAGACCCGACCTGGGGGCGGGAGAAAGTACGATTGCGCTTCTGCGCGTTGCCGGCACCCGCAGACGGGCAACCGGCCATTGATCCGACCACGGCCAGGGTCTGGCCGTCGCGTCGCCGTCAAGGACGCGATGCCAGGCGCTCTCGATCAAGGCGGTGGAAACCGCTTCGCGCGATTTCAGAAACACGCCGTGTGCCACCTGGGCCGCGCCGAACAACAACACTGCCGCAACCGTCAGCCTGGCAAACAGTGTCACCAGACTCGCGCGCTGACGGTGCGGCAGATTCGCAGTGTTCAAGTGATCAGGTCCGGGTGTCAGTCGCGGGGTGGCCAGCCAAGCTCGGTCTTGCGTGGCGAGGCATAGGCTGAACTCAGATGCCACCAGAACGTGCCGGCGAGTGCGCCGGCGATGGTGAGGATCATGCACAACAGGCCGATGAGAATGCTGCGGTCCGCGGTGGCGGTGATGTCGGCGCCGGCTGTTTCAAGCTGGCGTTGCGCAACCGCGTTGGCCGGTGACGCGGAGTGCCACAACAGCGATGCATAACGCTTTGGGCGCTCCTGTGCGTGCGGGGGTTTGATCTCGTTTACCCAGGAGATTTCGACGTCCGCGGGCGGTGTTGCCGCGAGCACGCCCTTGGCACCGGCAATGCCGAGCACGAACCCTGCGATTAGTCCGAATACGAGGTAGAACAGAAGGACCGAGCGGCGGTGCACATCGAGGCGCCGCGAACAGATGCGCAGCACTTCGCCCGCCTGATCCTCGTAGTGTCCGCCGCTCCGCGCGGCTCTGGCCCGTGCCAGGACGTGGCCTTGTCTCAAAGCGCTTGCTGCCGACATGATGGTTCCCCGCATTCACGATCACGATTCGTTTGGCTAAGCGGGAGTTGAGCGTTTCTTTGAGGCCAGAGTTTTGTTGAACTTTGCAGCTTTCCAGGAGATTTGACGGCAACAATGTGGCGCTCGCCCCCGAGGGGTGTCAGCCCGCCGGCCGCCAGCCCATGCCGACATGTCCGGGCTGCGCCGCCACGCGGTCAAGCCAGGCGCCAATTGCCGGGTAGCCGGAAAGCTCGAACTCACCGTCCGAGGCCATGTGGGTATAGGCGTAAAGCGCGACATCGGCGATAGAACAGGCACGGCCGGAGAAGTAGTCGGCGCGGTCAAGATGGCGCTCCATGACATCGAGCGCGGCGTAGCCGCGTGAATGCCACTCGGCGATCTGGTCGCCGGTTTTCTGTTCGCGGCCGCCCGGAATGACCTTCAGCCAGAAACGGGCAACGGCAATGTAGGGCTCGTGGCTGTATTGCTCAAAGAACATCCATTGCAGCACCTGTGCACGGTCATAAGCGTCGTCGGGCAAAAGCTGTGTGCCATCGGCGAGATACCACATGGCGGCGTTGGATTCGGTAATCGCGCGGCCGTCGTCGAGCACGAGCGTGGGGACCTTGCCGTTCGGGTTGACGGCGAGAAACTCCGGCGTGCGGCTCTCGCCTTTCAGTATGTCGGTTTCTTCGATCCGAAACGGAATGCCAAGTCGCGCCATGACAAGCCGCAGCTTGTAGCAATTACCGGAGTCCTGCATGGAGTAGAGTGTGTGCATGTGACGTGTTCCACTGCTGGGATGTTGTCGCCGGGAGGCCGCAACTCGCTTGATTCAAGAGAACGCCGCTTCCATCTCGCGGCGAATGGCGGTGTGTTCTTCTCTCAGGCCCGTAACCGCATCTTGCGAAATTGCATCGCCGGCCGCAACGTCACGGATGAGAGTGACGCCATGGGCAAGGCCGATGGGCAGGCCGCCGAGCCTGACACTTGAGCGCGCCGGCATGAGGCGGCCCCAGACCGTGTAACCGCCCTCGCCGTCAAGGGTTTCTCCCGCTTTCAGATCACGCTTTGCCACGGCCACGACATCGCCGCGCCAGCCGCGGGCGGTGCCGGTGGCCTCACCGCGCAGGGCCGCGTTGACGATCGATGGATTGAGTTCCAGGCCGATGAGGTGATAGGGGCGGTAGAGAGCGGCATAGCGGCCGCTGTCATCGGTCGCGAGGCCGTACTGGCGGAAACAGTCGGCGGCGTAGTCGTTGGGCGCTTCGAACACCACATAGACGCCCCAGCGCAGGTCGTTCTCAATTTCGCGGCCATCGCGGGCAAGCGAAGAAACGACCTCAACCGTTCCGGAACTTCTCAAGATGCCGCCGCGGTTCGACGGACGCAGTACATTCTGCAGGTCGCTCGCGGCGCAGGGCGGAAACGCGAGGCCGTCATCAGGCGCATCGAGACCGCAGGCATTGGCAATCGCCGCCATCTCGATGGATGATTTCGTGCCGTCGAGAAACGAATTGAACATCTGCGGGTTCATGCCCGCATCCGCCGCCTGTTCGGCCGTCAGGCCGTAGTGGTCCCACACCGTGTCAGGGGTGGAGGCGTGGTAAGAGGGCAGATACTTCGTGCCCTTGCCGGCGCAGACGACAGGAAAGCCCGAAATGCGCGCCCAGTCGACCAGTTCCGACACCAGGGCGGGCTGGTCGCCATAGGCCATGGCGTAGACAAGACCGGCCGCCGCCGCCTCGCGGGCAAGCAATGGGCCCGCGAGCACGTCAGCCTCGACATTGACCATGACGACATGACGGCCATTTCGAAGAGCCGCGCGGGCGTGGCGCAGGCCGGCGAGCGGATTGCCGGTGGCTTCCACCACGACTTCGATGCCGTCGAAAGCGCAGGCGTCTTCGCCATTGTCGGTGAACGTCGTGGCGGCGATCATTTCATCGCGCCAGCCGACGGTTCGGCAGGCTTTGCGTGCCCTGTCGACATCGAGGTCGGCAATCACATCGACGCGGATGTGAGGTGAGGTTGGTACCTGGGCGAGAAACATCGACGCGAACTTGCCGGCGCCAATGAGGGCAACCCGGATGGGCCCGTTCTCGTCGAGACGCCTGGCGAGGAGCGGGGGCAGGGACGGGGACAGTGAGCTCATGTTTCGCTGTAGATCCAGTTGACGCGTCGGTACCAACTTTGCGGTCCCTGGCGCTGAATGATGCGATTGCGGATGAACCGGGTGATGCCGCCGGCGTGATAGATATTGCCCTGTTTGCGGCTTTGCCGGCGGATGCGCGCGGTGCGTGGCCTGCGCGCTGCTTCATAGGCCTTGAGGGCTGCCGCCACACCGTCTGCCGGGTCACGCAGGGTTTCGGCAAGGCGGTCCGCGTCCTCAATCGCCATGGCGGCCCCTTGCGCCAGATAGGGCAGCACCGCATGGGCGGCGTCGCCAAGCAGCGTGACCCGCCCCGAACTCCACCGGGCAAGCGGCGCCAGATCTGCGAGCGCCCATTTTCGGTAGGCGGGTGCTGCCTCGAGGATGGCTTTCACCGGACCGCAGGCATCTTCAAACTCCTGCAGCAGTTCGCTTTTGTCGCCAAGTGCGTTCCAGCCTTCGTCGCGCCAAGCGCTGCTCACCATCGCAACGACATTGAAGGAACGGCCCGAACTGATCGGGTAATGCACGAGATGGCGTCCAGGCAGCATCCATAATGCAGCGGCGTTCCAGGCGGTGTCTTGCGGCATTGCCTCGCGCTCCAGCGTCACGCGATAGGCGGTGTGGTTGGCGAATGCCGGCGCCACGGTGTCGTTGAGGCCGGCACGGACGTTCGACCAGATGCCGTCGGCGCCGATCAGGGCGCGTCCCGTGATGCGGTGGCCATGCTCGGTTGTTGCCGTGACGCTGTCCGGTGTTTGCTCAAAGCCGGTAACCCGCTGGCCGGTTTTGAGTTTGATCGCGCCGTCGCTCCAGCAGGCGTCGAGGAGAGCCCGGTGAAGGTCCCACCGGTGCGCCACCGCATAGGGTACGCCGAAACGGTCTTTGAACCCGGTGCCGAGAGGAATGCGTCCAAGCGCATCGCCGCTGATGCCGTCCATGATACGCAGGTCGTCCGGTTCCACCAGATCCGGTTCCAGCCTGTCGTAAATGCCCCACTTGCGCAACAGCCGCCCGGCGTTCGGTCCAAGCTGCAGTCCGGCGCCGAATTCGGAAAAATTCTCTGCCCGCTCGAGCACCACAACCTCATGGCCTGTCCGCGCCAGCGCAACCGCGGCCATGAGGCCGCCAATCCCGCCCCCGGCTATGACGATCGGCAATTGGCTTTCGGGAGTGTTCATGTCGTTTGGCGTCATTTTGCAGGCGGGAGTGACGCAAGCAGCATGCGGTGCGCGAAGGGGCTGGTCAACAAGGGTTTCGGGGTAATCGGGCGCGGGCGTGATTTTGTTCATCCCATATCGTGGAATGATATCCCAAAATATTTGCGCTTCATCTCATTTGCCGTATTCTTCTCAAGTGGACTGGCAATCGTCAGCCATTAAGAGCATCCGCAGGAGTGGATGCTAGGAGAGCGATCATGAAAATCTGCGTTATCGGCGCCGGGGCGATCGGCGGATTGCTGGCGGCCGGATTTGCCGGCGCGGGAAACGACGTCACGATTGTCGACCGCGGCGCGCATCTGGCAGCGATTCAGGATGAAGGTCTGACGGTGCATTGGCATGACGGGCGTGAGCAGACGGTCAAGGTGCGCGCGGTGGACAGTGTCGAAGGTCTCGGCGCGCAGGATCTGGTGGTGCTGGCACTGAAAGCGCATTTCCTCGATCAGGTGGCGCGCGACATCGATCATGTGCTCGGGGCCGACACAATGATCATGCCGGTTCAGAACGGCATTCCCTGGTGGTACTTTCACAAGCTCGAAGGACGATACGAAGGACAAAGGCTGGAAAGCCTCGACGCTTCGGGGCTGTTGTCGCGTCATATTCCCTCCGACCGCATAACCGGTTGTGTCGTTTATCCCGCCGCCGGCGCTACGGCGCCCGGCGTGATTACGCATGTCGAGGGCGACCGGTTTCCGATCGGCGAACTTGACGGGTCGACGACACCGAGAATTGAGCGCCTGCATGATGCCCTGGTGGAGGCCGGGTTCCGCACCCGGATCCTCGACGATATCCGCTCCGAGATCTGGCTCAAGGCGTGGGGCAACCTGTCGTTTAATCCGATCAGTGCGCTCACCCATGCGACGCTTGCCGATATTTGCGAGTTTCGGGAGACCCGCGATCTCGCCGCCACGATGATGGCGGAAGCGCAAACGGTTGCGGAAAAACTCGGTGTCACGTTCCGCCACACGATTGACAAGCGCATCGAGGGCGCACGCTCGGTCGGTGCGCACAAGACATCGATGCTGCAGGATGTCGAGCAGGGCCGCTCGCTTGAAACCGAGGCCCTGATCGGCGCGGTTCACGAAATTGCCGCGATCACCGCAACACCGGTTCCCGCCATCGCAGCGGTCTATGCGTGCGTCAAGCTCCTGAACCGGACGATGTTGCTCGAGCACGCTGGCGTGCGGCTTCACAAGGTCGCCTGAGGGGCTCGCTGCGGCGTATCGTTCTGCGGCAGGCAGGGCACTTGCTTCGCTGCGGCGAGGGGCATAATGTGCCCGCGATTTTGCATGTTGCACCACGCCTTTCGAGGAACATTTAGCCATGGGTTTCATTGCGGACAGCCTGTCGCGCGTCCAGCCGTCGGCGACGATTGCCGTCTCCACCAAGGCACGCGAACTCAAAGCCGCTGGCAAGGACGTTATCGGCCTTGGCGCGGGAGAACCGGATTTCGATACGCCTGACAACATCAAGACGGCGGCGATCGACGCGATCAATCGCGGCGAGACCAAGTACACCGCGGCCGATGGCATTGCGGAGCTGAAGCAGGCGATCTGCGACAAGTTCAAACGGGAAAACGGCCTCGATTATGAGCCTTCCCAAATCAGCGTCGGGACCGGTGGCAAGCAGGTTATCTACAACGCCATGATGGCGACCCTCAATCCGGGCGATGAGGTCATCGTGCCGGCGCCCTACTGGGTCAGCTATCCCGACATCGCACTGCTTGCGGGCGGCGAACCGGTGTTCGTTGAAACGACTCTCGACGATGGCTTCAAGCTGCAGCCCGACGTGCTCGAAGGGGCGATCACGCCGCGCACCAAGTGGCTGATCTTCAATTCACCGTCCAACCCCACCGGTGCGGCCTACAGCCATGACGAGATGAAGACGATTACCGACGTGTTGCTGCGTCATCCTCATGTGTGGATTTTCACCGACGACATGTACGAGCACCTGACCTATGACGGTTTCGATTTCGTGACCCCGGCTCAGGTCGAACCCGGTCTTTACGACCGTACGCTCACCATGAACGGTGTGTCGAAGGCCTATTCCATGACGGGCTGGCGCATCGGTTACTGCGGCGGGCCGGAACCCCTGATTGCGGCGATGCGCAAGATCCAGTCGCAGTCGACATCGAACCCGACCAGCATTTCGCAGTGGGCCGCGGTTGAGGCGCTGAACGGCCCTCAGGATTTCATTGCCGAGCGGGCCGGTGTGTTCAAAGACCGCCGGGACCTAGTGGTCTCAATGCTCAATCAGGCGAGCGGTATTTCGTGTCCGGTGCCTGAGGGAGCGTTCTACGGCTATCCAAGCTGCGCGGGCTGTGTCGGCAAGTCGACGCCGGGCGGCAAGACGATCGAGACCGACGAAGATTTCGTCACCGCGCTACTGGAGGATGAAGGCGTCGCTGTTGTTCACGGCATGGCGTTCGGATTGTCGCCGTTTTTCCGCATCTCCTATGCGACTTCAACCGAGGCGCTGGAGGAAGCGTGCCAACGCATTCAGCGGTTCTGTGCAAGCCTCTCGTAGCTCGATTGGCGGGTTGCGCAGTATCAGTGTAAGCGCTTCATTAACCGGTGCGGCGTTTTGCACCCCAAAACGCCTCAGAAACAGGCATTCTTGCGTTGGAATTACGCAATCCAGTTCCTATGTCAGGAATGAGGGTTTAACGAACCTGAAATCGTCACAGTTTTCTGCTGCGTTACGAGCTGGTCGAAGAATGTGCTAATATTGATGGGATCCTCGGAAAACCGGGATATCTATGAGGAGAATAAAAAATGAGCAAACGGACCCTTTTTACCGCCGCTGCCCTTGCAACCGCTGTGCTGACAGGTGCTGCGTCGCAGGCACTGGCGGGCGATACCCGCGTTGAAGTCGGCACGCTGCATTGCACCGTAGAGGGCGGGGCAGGTTTCATTATCGGCTCGAGCAAGGACATGAACTGCCGGTTTGACCGCCCGGGCGGGCTGCCGAGCGAGCGCTATGTGGGCACGATCGACAAGATTGGCGTCGACATCGGATGGACCGATCAGTCCTACATCGCATGGACGGTTTTGGCGCCGACAACAGACGTTTATTCCGGTGCGCTACAGGGCACCTATGGCGGTGCATCCGCCGAAGCGACCATCGGTGCGGGCGTTGGCGCCAATGCGCTGGTCGGCGGTATCGACCGCTCGTTCGCCCTGCAGCCGCTGAGCGTTCAGGCACAGACCGGCCTCAATGTCGCGGGCGGTCTGGCGCGCATGACGCTTCGCCACGTAAACTGACGCAGTCCGAATTCCGCACGCGTGTTGCGGTTCAGGGGCGCGCTCAGGCGCGCCCCTTTTTTTGCCTGTTGCGGCGTGCCAAAACGGCTCAATTCAGCCGCTTATTCACGCGTATTGTCAGAAAAGCGTCATAAACGCTTGCATGTTCCGCTTAAGCTTGAAACCATGTCGTGGGCCCCATCACGGGAGAGGCAGACAACTCTCAACCGCAGTCATAATGGGAGGGATACATGGACCAAACGGGCGGCACTTCTGCGCGGGGACCACGGTGCATTGCACTTGTCGGTCCCTACTTGAGCGGTAAAACAACACTTCTTGAATCTGTTCTTCATCGTACCGGCGCCATTGGCCGCCAGGGCAAGGTCACCGACGGATCGACGACCGGCGATGCCTCACCGGAGGCGCGCTCGCACGGCATGAGCGTTGAGCTTAATGTTGCATCCTGCGAGTATCTCGGCGATCAGTTCACCTTCGTCGATTGTCCAGGATCGATTGAATTCGCGCACGAGGGGGCCGAAGTTCTGAACGGTATCGATGCGGCGGTCGTCGTGTGCGAGCCCGATGAAAAGAAAGTTCCCGCGCTGCAGCTGATCTTGAAGCAGCTTGAAGAGCGCAACATTCCACGGTTCCTGTTTCTTAACAAAATCGATAAGGCGGAAGGGGCGATTCGCGACGTGCTGACTTATCTGCAGCAAGCCAGCGCCAACCCGCTGGTGCTGCGCCAGCTGCCGGTGTGGGACAATGGTATTGCAACGGGATTTGTCGATCTCGCGCTGTCCCGGGCATTCGTCTACAAAGAACATGCGGAAAGCGAAGTCGTCGACCTGCCCGATGACCTGAGCGCGGAAAACGATCAGGCAAGGTTCGGCATGCTGGAACAGCTTGCCGACTATGACGATGAGCTCATGGAGCAGCTTCTTGAGGACATCGAACCGCCCCGCGACAAGGTATTTGAAGATCTTTCCCGCGAGCTTGCATCGGGGCAGATTGTGCCCGTGCTTATTGGCTCGGCGGAGAACGGAAACGGCATCCGGCGCCTGTTGAAGGCATTGCGCCATGAAGCTCCAGGCATTGCGGATACGGCGGCGCGCCTCGGTGTTGAGGCCTCCGGCGACACCGCCGTGGCGCAGGTGCTCAAGACGTTCCACACCACCCATGGCGGCAAGCTGTCGCTCGCCCGCGTGCTTGCCGGAAACATTCCCGATGGCACAACTCTTTACGGCAAAGAAGGCCAGGACGAGCGGATCGCCGGTGTGTTCAGCCTTATGGGGCAGGAAACCCAGAAGCTGCCGGGAGCAGCGGCCGGCGACACGGTGGCGTTCGGCCGGCTGGACGAGATCACGACCGGTGAAACGGTGTCGACGGACAAAGGGGAAACAGTTCAGCTGGGAACGAATTTCGTGCTGCCGCCGGTCTATGGCAAAGCCGTTTCGGCGAAAGAGCGCAAAGACGAGGTCAAACTCTCGACAGCGCTTGCGAAAATCATCGAGGAAGATCCCTCGATCCGCCTGGAAGTAAATCAGGACACGAACGAGATGATCATCTGGGGCCAGGGCGAAATGCACCTTCGCGTGGACCTGGAGAGGCTTGCAGGCAAATACGGCATCGAGACAGAAACGCGTGAACGCCGCATCGCTTACAAGGAAACCATTCGAAAGTCGGTGACCCAGCGCGGCCGCCACAAAAAGCAGTCCGGCGGACACGGCCAGTTTGGCGATGTCGAGATCGAAATCAAACCGCTCCCGCGCGGCAGCGGCTTTGAGTTCACCGATTCCATCACCGGTGGCGTGGTGCCGAAGCAGTATATTCCCGCCGTTGAGGCAGGGGCTCGGGAGTTCCTTGCAAGCGGGCCGCTCGGGTTCACGGTTGTCGATATCTCCGTGAAGCTTATCGATGGCTCTTACCATGCGGTGGATTCGTCTGAGCAGGCGTTCAAGACGGCCGGGCGCATTGCGCTGTCGGAAGGTATGCCGCAGTGCTCGCCGGTGTTGCTTGAGCCGATCGTTGCGGTCGAGGTTCACTGTCCATCCGATGCGACATCGAAGGTCAATCAGATTGTCAGCGGTCGGCGCGGCCAGTTGCTCGGGTTCGATGGCCGCGACGGCTGGGCCGGCTGGGATACGGTCAAGGCGCACATGCCTGAGTCGGAAATTCAGAACCTCATCGTTGAACTGCGCTCCGCCACGTCAGGCGTCGGCACGTTCAGCTACGAGGAAGACCATCTGGCGGAACTCACCGGCAAGCTTGCCGAACAGGTTCTGGCGGCCAATGCCGCAGAGGCCGCCTGACGCATCCACAAATTGAATCTGGAAGCCCGGGTCCGCTCTGCGGGGCCGGGTTTCTTTTTGATTACCTGTCCTCGCGCAAGTTTGATTTGGCTGTGTGTGCGTGCGTGCTTATCTGCCTACTGATGATTTGATACCCAATACGCGGTGAGGGAGAATTTCGATGCTGATCAAGCACCCCAGAGGATGGGATATCCCGGAAACACTGACGACACCGGAGCATGTGTTTCTGAACCGTCGGTCGTTTCTGGCAGGTATGACCGGTGCTGTTGGAGCAATCGGCCTGGGGACACTCAGGGCATCCGCGGAAGAGATCGACCCGACCGCCGACCTCTATCCGGCCAGGCACAACGAAGCGTTCGTCGCCGGCCGCGCAACGACCCCTGAAAAAACCAACTCGATGTACAACAACTTCTACGAGTTCGGGTCTCACAAACAGATTTACGATGCCGCCCAGGCGTTGCCCATCAGACCTTGGGCGGTGGTTATCGACGGTGAGGTCGAGCAGGAAATGACCATCGACATCGATGATCTGATCCGCCGCATGACGCTTGAAGAACGAGTTTATCGCCACCGCTGTGTCGAGGCCTGGTCGATGGTTGTGCCTTGGACTGGGTTTCCGATGCGGAAACTCGTTGACTTGGCCAAACCTCTGACGTCCGCGACCTATGTCCGCATGGAGACATTTCAAAATCCGGAAGTCGCCCGCGGCCAACGCGCGAACTGGTATCCATGGCCCTATGTCGAGGGCCTTACCCTGGACGAGGCCGTCAATGATCTCACGTTCATGGTGACCGGCGCCTACGGCAAATCCATGGCGAAACAGTTCGGCGCGCCGATCAGGTTGCATGCGCCGTGGAAGTACGGTTTCAAATCGGTCAAATCGATTGTCCGCTTCACGTTTACGCGCGAGCGGCCGGTCAGCTTCTGGGAGGAAATCCAGGCATCCGAATATGGTTTCTGGGCAAACGTCAATCCGGAGGTTTCGCACCCGAGGTGGAGCCAGGCCAGCGAGCGCGTGCTCGGCACCGATGAGCGCATCCCGACCCAGCTTTACAATGGCTATGGAGAATGGGTTGCCGATCTCTATAAGGGCCTGGAAGGCGAACGCCTGTTCATGTAGCTCACAGGCCGGTTTAAACGTCAAAGAACCTAATGTCGTTACGGGTTTGCGGCGGCCAAACGATTGCGTTCGGACGTCGAGTGCCGGGTGCTTCGCGGGCCGGGCGCCACGCGGCGACATCTTCGTTGTTTGCGCTCAGGTGGCTTGCGACCGCTGCGAGTTCGCTGCCGGTGCATTTTCTGATCGTGTATCCCTTGAGGCGGTTCGTCAGGTTCTCCAGCGGCCTGCGCGACAGCAGACCCGTTTCCAGCAGCTCCTTGTTGCGCAACCGGCCGCCGTCCGGCGTCGTGAGTTCGTGCGTCAGGATGAGGCGCTCCATGTCGCCCCAGCCCGCTTGTGCATCGGTGGCGTCGACGAGGCCTAAGGGAACCTGAAAGCCGCAGGCAAGCGCGGAAGCTCCCGACGGCCCGGCAATCATGAAACGCGCACGAGATGCGGCGAAGGCCTGCAGCATGAAACTGTTGGGAAGCCGGCTCAGGTCGACAACGCCGCGGCGTTGGGGAAGAGGGTGCATCTCGGGATGTCCAAGCCGTACGACCTGTCCGCCAAGTTCGTCGATGATGTGATCGGCGAGCGTGTTGAACGCCTCCGGGTCGCTGTCGCGAATGCCACCGAGATTGGCGCGCCAGCGATAGTTGCTGTCGCGGTAATGAATCGCGGCGAACCAACGATTTCGTTCCAGTCCGAGCTCGATGAGGCGGTGCGCCAGCCGGTGTTCAAGCTCAGGCGGCACGCGCAGGGGAACAATGTCGGGGAGCCCGTGAACGCTGCGGGCGTCGGCCATCCAGTCATTGATGACGAAATCGTAGAAGTGCCGTTTTGATCCTTTGCGGGCGTCAACGAATAACGGTCGCCAGAAGCGGTCGCGCTTGAAGCACGAGCGGAGCCAGGCGGGCATTTCGCCCTTGATCACCCTGACTTTGTCGATGTTGGGCGCGAGCGACATCACTTTGCGGCTGTAAGGCCGGACATCGCGAAAATAGACATGCAGTTTGGCGTGGTCGAACTGGTTCTTTACGGTCGCGTAGAACACGACCTTTGAGATGAGATCGCCAAGCGTCGTTTCGAGGGTCTGGGCAAGGATCGAGAACGGACGCTCCGGGACGCGGCCAATGTCGCGATAGAGAAGATCGGAACTGACCTGTCCCCGCGTGAACGGCTTCGCGCTCATGCCTGTTTCCAAAGTTACGAATCAGTGTTTCTGGTTGCGGGAACGTTAGTCGCGTCGTCGTGCCAAACCATTGATGCAGATCAACAATCTGGTGTGATCGTGCTAAGGGGATACGCACCGGCGCAGCCCGTCGCGCGGACAAAAAAGAGCCGGACCTAGGGGGGAGAAAGGCCCGGCTCAAAATTTTGCGTCCCGCTAAGGACAAACGGAGGGCCAATCCAGGGGTGAGGGTCGGATTGGCCATACAGCGGGCGTTGCAAGGGGAGGGAGTAACCGCCCGCTGTGAACGTTGCTCTGTAAAGATCACGTTCAGACAATATTTGGGGATTGTCGGAGATTCAGCAAGGTGGGCTGGCACATAGGAGATATGCGTCTGACGCATAGCTCATGCTGACAAGTTTTCGCGCTTCAGAAAGACCACTCTTTCGCTTTTGCGACGACAAAGTCCCTGAAAATGGCGACGCGCTTGGAATTTCGCAGTTCTTCGGGATAAACGAGATAGGTATCGAAGTGCGGCATTTCCTCATCGCGCATGAGCTGAACGAGTGCTCGCCTGTCACCGACGACGTAGTCTGGAAGAGCCGCAATTCCCAGTCCCATCTGAGCGGCCCGGGCGAGGCCAGTGACGTTGTTGATCTTCAGCACCGACTGGCGCGGCGTGCCGTCTTCGCGTCCGATCGTCTCGAGCACATTGATTGTGTGGAGATAGGGCGGTGGCGTTCCAAAAGAGAGAATGCTGTGGTTGTCGAGGTCGCTGATCGACTGCGGCACACCGTTACGCTTCAGGTAATCCGTCGAGGCGTAGATGTGGTAGTGCACGGTAAACAGGCGGCGTTGAATGAGATCGGGTTGCGTCGGCTGGCGCAGCCTGATCGCCACGTCCGCCTCGCGCATGGAAAGATCGAGCTCTCTGTCGGCCAGCAGTATCTGCGTGTTGATGTCGGGATAGAGCTCGATGAACTCCGAGATGCGCGGTGTCAGCCAACTGGTTCCAAGGCCGATTGTCGTGGTGATCTTCAGATCGCCTGACGGCTTTTCCCGCGAATCCATGAGCCGGGTTTGCGCGGTGGCAAGCCGGGTGAAGACATCGTGGGCGGTGCGGTAAAGCATCTCGCCTTGTTCGGTCAGAATAAGCCCGCGCGCATGACGGTGAAACAGCGGCACCTTGAGGTCAGCCTCAAGGGCACTAATCTGCCGACTCACCGCGGACTGGCTGAGCGCCAGTTCTTCGCCGGCATGCGTAAAACTGCCAGCGTCAGCCACCGCGTGGAAAATGCGAAGCTTGTCCCAATCCATTGTTTAGTGCGCTCCATTGCGGTTCGACGACCGGGCGGGCCGGTCAAGGTCCGCAGGTGCTGCTTACTCCGCAGCTTCGCTGTGCGTTTCAAGCGCGGCGAGATACTTCTCCGCCTCCAGGGCGGCCATGCAGCCCATGCCGGCTGCGGTTACCGCCTGGCGGTAAATGTCGTCCGTCACGTCGCCGGCGGCGTATACGCCGGGCTTTGCCGTGGCGGTGGAATCGGGAGCGGTTACAATGTAGCTGCCGTGTTGCATCTTAAGCTGCCCCATAAACAATTCGGTCGCTGGAGAATGTCCGATGGCAACAAACACGCCGTCGGCGGAGATCACCTGCGTCGCGTCGGATTTTACATTTCGCGCCTTGATACCGGTGACGCCCGGCGGGTTGTCGTCGCCGAGAATTTCCTCAACCACCGTATCCCAGACGGGCGTGATCTTTTCATGGGCGAACAGGCGATTCTGCAGGATTTTCTCCGCCCGCAATTCGTCGCGGCGATGCACGAGTATGACTTCCGACGCGAAGTTGGTGAGGAACAGTGCTTCTTCGACAGCCGTGTTGCCGCCGCCGACCACGATGACCTTCTTGCCGCGGTAAAAAAAACCGTCGCAGGTCGCACAGGCCGAGACACCGAAACCTTTCAACTTCTCTTCGCTCTCCAGGCCGAGCCAGCGCGCCTGGGCGCCGGTGCAGACGATGAGCACGTCGCAGGTATATTCATTGCCGCTGTCGCCGGTGAGCCGATAGGGCCTTTGTCCGAGATCGACTGAGACGATGTGATCCGACACCAGCTCGGTGCCGACCTTTTCGGCCTGCTCGCGCATCTGTTCCATGAGCCAGGGGCCCTGAATGAGATCGGCAAAGCCCGGATAGTTTTCCACTTCCGTGGTGATCGTCAGCTGTCCGCCGGGTTGAATACCCTGAATGAGCACGGGCTCAAGCATCGCGCGCGCGGCATATATTGCCGCCGTGTATCCGGCGGGTCCGGAACCCAGGATGAGAACTTTTATATGTCGTGTGGTCATGGCTGCTCGTCAGATGGGGGCGCCGTGGAGGATTTCCAGTCGGGCGGCTGCAAAATAGACCGACTCGCTTGGCGGACAAAGCCCTTATCGCTGGCTGTTCACACGTCTTTAGACAGATTCCATATGCTCGTGAAACAGTCCGACACGGGAGAGATGCACCGCTGCGCAACAATATTGCTTATTTCCGACCGATTATTGCGCTATGCTCGCAAATATGCGGTGGTTAGGCACTCGTGAGCGCCGCCAAAGAGGTGACATGAAAAACACCATTAGCCTTGATGCGGTCGATTGGCGCATCCTGCGCGAGCTGCAGGACAATGGGCGTATTACCAACGTCGAACTGTCACGCCGTGTCGGGATTTCGCCGCCGCCGTGCCTGCGCCGCGTGCGGGCGCTTGAAAACGGCGGTGTAATCAAAGGCTATCGCGCCATTCTCGACCAGCGCCAACTCGGTTTCGACGTCACGATGTTTGCCATGGTCGGGCTGCATAGTCAGGCTGAAGCCGATCTCATTGCGTTTGAAAAACTGGTTGAAGCCTGGCCGGTGGTGCGGGAGTGCTACATGTTGAGCGGCGAGGTGGATTTTCTGCTCAAATGCGTGGCAACCGACCTTGCATCGGCACAGGATTTCGTCATCAACGAGCTGACATCGGCCGCCAATGTCGACAGCGTCAAGACGACCCTGACGCTGCGCCAGTCGAAGAGCGACGCCGTGCTGCCGCTGTCACTGGCGCGCTCAGAGGATTGACTTTTCTTGAAGATGCAACCGGCGGCGTCAGAAACTGACGGCCACGAGTTCATAGCTCTTGCCGCCGCCGGGGGTGGCGACTTCCACGCTTTCACCAACGCTCTTGCCGATGAGGGCACGCGCAATTGGCGACGTGATCGAGATCTTGCCGTCCTTGATGTCGGCTTCGTATTCGCCAACGATGCGATAGGTGACTTCCGCTTCGGTGTCTTCGTCGATCAGACGCACTTTGGCACCGAACTTGACGGTGTCGCCGGAGAGGCGTGTGGTGTCGATGACTTCCGCGCGGCTGATGCTGTCTTCGATCTCCGCAACGCGCGCTTCATTGAGGCCCTGCTGCTCTTTGGCCGCATGATACTCGGCATTTTCCGAAAGGTCGCCGTGAGCCCGCGCTTCCGCGATTGCCTTGATAATTTTCGGCCGCTCGACGGACTTCAGCCGCTTGACTTCTTCAAGCATGGTGGCATGACTTTCCGCTGTCATCGGAACCTTATCCATTTCCGCTTTTTCCCACTTTTCTTCTGACTGGTGCAGAGCTGTGCTGCCCAGCAAGTCAATCCTCGATTGCATGAGAGATGATCGCCAGAGCATAATATGCGCTCATTTCGGCCAATCCGCAACTCTCATTCAGCGGCGACACTCGCCGAGTTTCCGATATAGTCCTGCAGCGGCGCAACCTCAAGATCGCCGGCTTTGCAGGCTGCAATAGCCTCTGTCGCGGCGACCGCGCCGGCAACGGTTGTGTAGTAGGGGATCTTGTTGAGAAGTGCTGTTTGGCGCAGAGAACGGCTATCCGCAAGCGCGATGGCGCCCGCCGTCGTATTCACGACAAACTGAACCTCGCCGTTCTTCATGGCGTCAACGATGTGGGGTCGGCCCTCGAGCACCTTGTTGATCTTTGCACAGCCAACTCCCTGTTTGACGAGGTAGCGCTGCGTGCCGCCGGTGGCGATGAGCTCAAACCCGAGTTCGCGCAATTGCCGTGCCGTTTCTACGATGCGGGATTTGTCGACGTCTCGCACCGACAGGAACGCCTTGCCCGATTGCGGCAGCACCGTACCGCCGCCGAGCTGGCTTTTCGCGAACGCCACCGCGTAGGAGCGGTCGAGACCCATCACTTCGCCGGTTGAACGCATTTCCGGGCCGAGCAGCGTGTCGACTCCGGGGAAGCGGGCGAACGGGAACACCGCTTCCTTGACCGCGACGTGCGCAAACTCGGGCCGGCTGAGGTTGAAACTGCTCAAAGCTTCACCGGCCATGATACGTGCGGCGATCTTCGCGATCGGTGTGCCAATGGTCTTGGCGACGAAGGGCACCGTGCGGCTGGCGCGGGGGTTTACTTCGAGCACGTAGATCTCTTCGCCCTTGATCGCATACTGCACATTGGTGAGGCCTACCACATTGAGCGCCAATGCAAGTTCGCAGGTCTGGCGTTCAAGCTCGGCAAGCACTTCCGGGGGTAGCGAATGTGGCGGCAGGGAACAGGCGCTGTCGCCGGAATGAATGCCCGCCTCTTCGATGTGTTCCATGATGCCGCAGATGAAGACGTCCTTGCCGTCGCACAGGGCGTCAACATCAACTTCGGTAGCGTCGGATAGATAGGAATCGAACAGCAGGGCGTTTTCGGCAAGAACCGCGTCGACCTGGGCCGCGCGATCACTGGGGAAGCGCATCGAGATTTCCGGCGTTACCAGTTCGGGTAGCGTGTTGGCGACATAGTCGGCGAAGGCGGCTTCATCGCGCACGATTGCCATGGCGCGGCCGCCGAGCACGTATGACGGCCGAACGACCAGGGGAAAGCCGATCTGTTTGGCGATGCGCCGGCTGTCCTCGATGGAATTGGCAATGCCGTTGTCGGGCTGGCGCAGACCGAGATCCTGGAGCAGGTTCTTGAAGCGGTCGCGGTCTTCGGCAAGATCGATGGCATCCGGCGAGGTGCCGAGGATCGGTATATCGGCGGCCTGTAGTGCGGCGGCAAGTTTAAGCGGCGTCTGGCCGCCGAACTGAACGATGACGCCGACGAGTTCGCCGTTTTGCTGTTCGGCATGCAGCAGCTCAAGCACGTCTTCCGCCGTCAGCGGCTCAAAGAACAGCCGGTCGGAGGTGTCGTAATCCGTTGACACGGTTTCCGGATTGCAGTTGACCATGATCGTTTCATACCCCGCCTCGGTAAGCGAGAACGCGGCATGGCAGCAGCAATAGTCGAACTCGATGCCCTGGCCGATACGGTTGGGCCCGCCGCCCAGGATAACGATCTTACGGCGGTCGCTCGGCGCAAGTTCGCTGCCCGTGTCGCCGGCGGTCAGCCCTGTCTCGTAAGTTGAGTACATATAGGCGGTTGGCGTTGCGAATTCAGCGGCGCAGGTGTCGATGCGCTTGTAGACCGGGCGTACACCGAGCCCGTGACGGTGCGCGGTGACTTCCGCCTCCGAAAGGCCGGACAGTTGGGCAAGCCGCGCATCGGAGAAACCCATGGCCTTGAGCAGGCGCATGTTTTCGGCGTCGCCCGGCAGGCCGTGTTCGCGTACCCGCTCTTCCGTCCGCACCAGTTCCTCGATCTGCTCGATGAACCAGGGGTCGATGTGGCAGTAGGAATAGATGTCACCGCGCGGAAATCCGAGCCGCAGAGCCTGGGCAACCTTCAAAAGGCGGTCAGGCGTCGGTGTGCCGAGTGCGGCGCGTATGGCGTTCTTGTCGTCGCCCTCGCCGAGGCCGTCAATGGCCATCTCGTTAAGCCCGTTGAGGCCCGTTTCGAGCGAACGCAGCGCCTTTTGCAGCGATTCCTGAAACGTGCGCCCGATCGCCATCGCTTCGCCGACCGACTTCATGGACGTGGTCAGGATGCGTTCGGCGCCCGGGAATTTCTCAAACGCAAACCGTGGGATCTTGGTAACGACATAGTCAATTGTCGGTTCGAAAGACGCGGGCGTGACGCCGCCGGTGATGTCGTTGGCGAGCTCATCGAGCGTGTAACCGGCCGCGAGGCGTGCCGCGACCTTGGCAATCGGAAATCCCGTCGCCTTGGAGGCGAGGGCGGAGGAGCGCGAAACGCGGGGGTTCATCTCGATCACCACCATGCGGCCGTCTGAGGGATCGACCGCAAACTGCACGTTGGAGCCGCCGGTCTCGACGCCGATCTCGCGCAAGACGGCGATCGAGGCGTCGCGCATGCGCTGGTAGTCTTTGTCGGTCAATGTCAGCGCCGGCGCGACGGTAATTGAATCGCCCGTGTGCACTCCCATCGGATCGATATTTTCGATGGAGCAGATGATGATGCAGTTGTCGTCCTTGTCGCGGACGACCTCCATCTCAAATTCCTTCCAGCCGAGAACCGATTCCTCGACCAGAACCTCCGTCGTCGGCGAGGCCTCAAGGCCGCCGTTGACGATATGGAAGAATTCTTCGCGGTTATAGGCAATGCCGCCGCCGGTGCCGCCAAGCGTGAATGAGGGCCGGATAATGGCGGGCACGCCGGTGTGGACCAGCGCGTCGAATGCGACGCTCATCGCCTTGTTGCGGTAGCGTTCCTTGCGGTCCTGCTCACCCTCGCGCCAGTCCAGGTTGACTTGCTCTTCGAGACCACGGTGTTCTTCGGAACCGGTGGCCCGGGCGGCGATATCGGCAAGCTGCTGCTCGTAGCTGGCACGGTCTTCCGCCTTGAGGGCGGTTGCATTGGCAAGCTTGGCGCGCGGCACATCCAGCCCCAGATCCTGCATTGCGATGCGGAAAAGTTCGCGGTCTTCGGCCTTGTCGATAACATGTGCCTCGGCGCCGATCATCGCCACCCCGAAGCGCTCAAGAACGCCGTCGCGTTTCAATGACAGGGCGGTATTGAGGGCAGTCTGGCCGCCCATGGTGGGCAGCAAGGCGTCGGGCCGTTCGCGCTCAATGATACGCGCCACGATTTCCGGTGTTATCGGTTCGATGTAGGTCGCATCGGCAAGCTCGGGATCCGTCATGATGGTTGCCGGATTGGAGTTGACCAGGACGATGCGGTAGCCCTCCGCCTTCAGGGCGCGGCAGGCCTGGGTTCCGGAATAGTCGAACTCACAGGCCTGACCGATAACGATCGGTCCGGCACCAATGATAAGGATGCTACGGATATCCGTCCTTTTGGGCATTTGCGGACCTGAGGCTTGGAAAGTCGCCGGGTTCCTACACCAACCAGCGCAGAGTCGCCAGCATAAAAAGGCCGCTTGTGGATGGAGGTGGAAGTGTTGGAGGTCTCAGTGGCCTCGGAATGGCCTCGGGAATGGGTTGGCCGCGGGGAACAGAGCTCCAGTACCAGCATCTGAGAGGGGGGCGGATAATGATGCCGGCAGAAGATGTCCCCCGCGTCCTAACGTGTCAGGAGCTAGGCAGCCTCACACGCAATCCTTTCGCAAGCGCCAAGTGTTACGGGTCCGTCCTGGACGGAGAGCGCCGAGGCCGGCGCGGTCGGAGCGGGCATGATCATCGCCATGGCGAGGCCAGCGAATACGGCGGTCGTCAGAGCGAGCAACTGGATTTTGCGGTTCATGCGATCGGTCCTTGGCCAATGGCGGCGTTTATCTTGAGACAGACAGTGACAGATCGCTTTGGAACCGAACCTGAATGGCATGTTCATCTCCCGTTCATCTTCGTAACGGGCGGCAGACTCGGCCGGTTTGTGAGTTTCCCGCGGAAATTGGCGGTTTATCGCCGAATTACGATGCGGGATTCTGTAAATATGTTCTGGATCATATTTACTGGACAGGTATCATTTTGCCCAAAGCCCGCCGTGGATGGAGCGAAAAACGGAGACAATCATGCCCTACAGCGCCGAGCATAAAGCCAATACCCGCCGCAATATCGTTCGCAGCGCCCGGCGGCTGTTCAACAGGCGCGGGTTCGACGAGGTTTCGATTGACGAAATCATGGCCGGGGCCGGCCTGACCCGCGGCGGCTTTTATGCGCATTTCAAGACCAAGGACGAGCTCTACGCTGAGGCCGTGACGCTCATTCTTGAAGAACACCCTTCTGAACACTGGGACGACCTGGGGCTGGACCTGAGCGATGGCAACGCGGGCCGCTCGATCGTCAGCGCCTATCTCAGCCAGCAACATCTCGATGACATCGATGGCAGTTGCCCGATGATTGCGCTGCCGAGCGATATCGCGCGCGGCGGCCCGGCGGTGAAGCTCGCGTTCCGACAGGTGTTCGGGGCCATGGTCGGCATGTTCGATGCAAGTCTCGACGATGAAGACGAGGTGTCCCGGCGCGAGCGTGCGCTTGCCATCGCGTCTCTGTGCGTTGGCGGAATGGTGCTTGCGCGAGCAATGGACGGTGATGATGAGATGGCGCGTTCCGTGCGCCGCGCGGCCCACGCCTGTGCGCAACGGCTTGGCGGGTGGGAGCAGCCCGTGAACTCATAAACGCGTGCAGCAGAGAGGCTCACTCTTTCTCGATTGAGCGCGCGAAGGCGGCGATATCGTCGACTTCCTGTTGCGTCAGGTGAATGGGGGCGATTGGCGAGGGCAGGTCGTTGAGCGGCGGAATGCCCTCGACGCGCACGAATGCGGGATGCGGACGCAGCGCATAGAATGTTGAAAACGCCGCGAAGTACTCTTCATTCGACTCCACCATGATCTGAAATGACGGTGTCATGCCGATGCTCATGGAATCGTGGTCCGGCACGATGTGGCACCGTGTGCAGTGGGTGACGGAAAGCCGGCGGCCGTTGACGGGGTCGCCGGCGCCGGCCGGCAAGATGAGGCAAAGCGTGAGGGCGATGAATGCCCAAATGTGTGCTGGTTGAACTGCATGCCAGTGCGCGGTGTTCATGGCGGCTCCCTCATCATGTGGCGATCGCTCAGCGCCGGCAAAGTCTTCCAATCACGTTGCAGGTGATGCGGCCGGCGGCGAGCGCGCCGATGCCGTCGACATCCATGTTGGGCACAAGCTCGATAATGTTGAAACCGGCGATCCTGGCCTTGTCCGCAACGCCGTGGATCATATCCACCACATGCCAGTAGCTGAGACCGCCCGGTGCGCGGCCGAGAACGGCTGGACAAACCGCGGGGTCGAGGCCGTCGCAGTCGAGCGATATCAGAACCTGCGCCCCGGCCGGGATCAGATCCAGCGCCTGTTTGACGCCACTGGCATGAACCTCGCGCGCACCGATGAACGTTACGCCCCAGTCGATGGCGTCCTTTACGTCGCCCGGGCGGGCGCTGCCGGTATTGCGCTGGCCGACCTGAATGATGCGCTCGATGTGATCCATTTCGGAGGCCCGGCGCATGGTGCTCGAAAGCCCCTTGGTTTCGCCCTGCACCTCCTCGCGCCAGTCGATATGCGCGTCGATCTGGAGGATCGTATAGGGGCCGCGGCCTTCAAGCGCCTCGAAGACGGGGATGGGAATGGAATCGTCGCCGCCGATGACAATCGGCACCGCTCCTTTGCCGACGACGGTTTGTATTGCCGAGCGCAGGCGTGCGCGGTTGGCGGCGCCGTCCGCCTCGTCATAGCCGAGGTCGCCGCAATCGACGACGCGGGTCGAGCCATCGCCGAAAATCGGCCCGCCGAGATCGAAGTCATAGTGACCGGCGGCACCGGCATAGACCGCTATCGCATCGCGAATGGCGCCGGGGGCGTCCTTGCAGTAAGCGCCGATAGCAGGATACGGCGTCGCGCATGGAGCGCCGATAATGGCGACGTCGGCGTCGAACTGCGCCATGTCGGTGCACTTCGGAGCGTCCAGAAAGGTTTCAATGTCGCCGCCTCCCAACATCTGGGAAATGCTTTTCTTGTCGTTGTCCGCCACAGTCCTGGCCCTTTTTGCTGTCACGCAATAATCTGTCCGGCAATATGCTGTCCGGTGCTGGTTTCGTGCCGCACTATGAAGACTGTCCGGCGGTGCCGCAAGCGCCCACCGGTGCGTCGGATCGCGCTTTCAAGGACTTGAGGAAAGCATGAAACTGCCCGTACTGCTGCTGTTGTCGATGTTGATCGCCGCCGTTGGTGCTGTGGCCGGGCGTGCCGCCGATGCGCCGCAGAGTGGTGCCTTAAACGAGGACCTGATCATCGACTGGGATGCCCGTATCGCGGCATGCCGGTCGGCGGGCGGAACATGGCTGCACGGGCATAATGAATGCGAACGCATCGACGAGGCGGCGTGCGGGAGCGCCGGCGGACACTACTACCCGTGCGCTTCGGCGTGCCGGCATCGCCCTGATAACCTTGTCTGCATTGCCATGTGCGTCCCGATGTGCGGGTTTGCCGGGTGAGCAAGAATTCCCTGCCTGTTGATTTAGTACGACCGTACTGGCCATGGCGCGTGAGGGTGGCGTATGCTCGCGCGCTTGGCACTGAATCAGGAGTGAGGGATCATGGCGGACGATCTGATCTGGTACTCGGCGGCGGAGCTGCTGCGCGGCTACAAGTCCGGTGTATTTTCGCCTGTTGACGTGGTGCAGGCCGTTCTCAACCGTATCGATGCGGTTGATGGCAAACTCAACGCGTTCTGTGTGGTCGATCGCGAGGCAGCGCTTGACGCCGCCCGCGCCAGCGAGGCGCGCTGGCGGAAGTCGGCACCCCAGGGCCGCCTCGACGGCGTTCCGACCGTGGTCAAGGATCTCCTCCTGACTAAAGGCTGGCCGACGCTCAGGGGATCGCGCACCTCCGATCCGGACGGCCCGTGGAACGACGACGCGCCCGGCGTGGCGCGGGTGCGTGAGCACGGCGCGGTGCTCATCGGCAAGACGACGACGCCTGAATTCGGCTGGAAGGGCGTCACCGACAACACGCTCACCGGCATTACCCGCAACCCGTGGGACATCTCGAAAACGCCGGGCGGGTCCAGCGGCGGGTCGTCGGCGGCCATGGCGGCGGGCATGGGCGCGCTCAGTTTCGGTACGGACGGTGGCGGATCGATCCGCATTCCGGCGGGTTTCACCGGCATCTTCGGCCACAAGCCTTCGTTCGGCCGGGTGCCCGCCTGGCCACTCAGCCCGTTCGGCACCGTGGCGCATGTCGGACCGATGACGCGCACGGTGGAAGACGCGGCACTCATGCTCACGGTCATTGCCGAGCCCGACGCGCGTGACTGGCACTCGCTGCCCTATGAGGCGCGCGACTACACGGACGGTCTTGGCGATGGCATAAAGGGGCTGAAAATCGCTTATTCGCCCGGGCTCGGCTATGTCGATGTGCATCCCGAGATCGCAGAGCTTGTGCGCGCCGCCGTGGGCACGCTCGAGGAACTCGGTGCCCATGTGGAAGAGGTCGACCCGGGTTTTGAGGATCCAATGCCGATTTTCCGGACACTGTGGTGGTCGGGTGCGGCTATCGCCCTGGGCCGTCTGCCGGATGAAAAGAAGGCGTTGCTCGATCCCGAACTTGCCAATGTGGTGGAGGAAGGACTGAAGCTCTCCTTGATGGAGCATCTCGATGCCGTCAATGCGCGCGGCGCGCTCGGTACGCACATGCGCACGTTCATGGAGGATTACGATCTTCTGGTGACGCCGACCCTGCCGATCCCCGCCTTTGATGCCGGGCTCCTGTCGCCAGCTGAGGACGAGCACGGAAAATGGACCAACTGGACGCCGTTCTCCTTCCCCTTCAACCTCACCCAGCAACCCGCCTCAAGCGTGCCCTGTGGGTTCACCAAGGCCGGCCTTCCGGCGGGCCTTCACATCGTCGGGCGTATGTTCGACGACATGACGGTTCTGCAGGCATCTTATGCCTATGAGCAGGCGCATGAATGGTGGAAGGCGCGGCCGGATCTCTAAAGCCCCATCTGCCTGACCGCCAGGTCTTGTATGGTCTCTGCCGAACAGGTGTCTGTGCGACCGATAGACCGCGAACCTCCGTTCATATCTCGGCCGTGTTCGTCCGCAGCCATGCCTCGAGCGCTTCAAAACTGATTGCGTGGCGTTCGTAAAGTCCGGAAAGGAAGTCCCAGGTGTCTTCCGCGTCGGCCGTGATCATCACTCCGTTGATTGCGAGAAACGTATAGGCGCCGGCAAATGCCGTGCGCTTGTTGCCGTCGATGAATGGGTGGTTCTGCGACAAACTTTCCCAAAGCGCCGCGGCTTCGGCGATCACGTCTGGATAGTAGCCGGTCTGCGGTCTGAAAAGCGCCGCCTCCAGTTGCCCCGGATCGCGTATGCCGTCACCCCCGCCATAAGTTTCAACCTGGTCGGCGTGGATCGCGAGAATGTCGGCGATCGTCAAATAATCGGTCACTGGGCAAGCTTTTTATAGAGCGGGCCGAAGCGTGGGTGGCTTGCCTGATAGGCGCGCATGACATGAGGCCGCGGCCTGCCGCTGTGATGTTTCTCAAGGAGGTCGGCGAGCGCTTCATCGACAAGTGCCTGAATCTGGCGGCCTTCCTGTCTTGCAAGCTCACGCAGGCCGCTCAGCAGTTCCGACTCGACCTGCGTGGCGAATTTTTCCCGGGCTTCCGGCATTGCAAGGCTATCCTAACGTCATTTTGGCGTAGTTTCTTTTGTCATGATAAATCATGAAACGTCAAGAAATCCCTACAATCCCATCTGTCTGACCGCCAGGTCGCGCATGATCTCTTCTGAACCGCCGCCGATGGCGACCACCTTGACCTCGCGGTACATGCGCTCCACCGGGTTGCCGCGCAGGTAGCCGGCGCCGCCGAGGATCTGCATGGCTTCGCTGGCGCAGAACTCAAGCGTTTTGGTGGCGAGGAATTTTGCTTTGGAAATTTCCGCGAGCGGCATCTCCGCGTTGTCGCTGAGCCAGTAGATCTGGTTGAGAAAGGCTTCAAGCGCATCGATCCTGGCCGACATGTCGGCGATCTTGTGGCGGATTACCTGATGTTCGATGAGGCGCTTGCCAAAAGTCTCGCGCTCCTTGGCCCAAGCGATCGACTCGTCAAGGCAGACCTTGGACATGCCGAGTGCCTGGGCGATGAGACCGATGCGCTCATAGTTGAAGTTTTTCATCACCGAGATGAAGCCGCGGTCCTCCTCGCCCAGAAGGTTTTCGGCCGGCACCCGGCAATTGTCGAAGTAAAGCGTTGCCTGATCGGAACACCACCAGCCCATTTTCCGCTCAAGGGCGGAGCGCGTGAAGCCTGGCGTCTCGGCATCCACGAAGAACAGGGAGATGCCGGAAAGGCCCGGGCCGCCGGTGCGTGCGGCAACGACGAAGTAGTCTGATGTCATGCCGCCCGTGATGAAGGTTTTGGTGCCGTTCAGCACGAAGTGGTTGCCGTCGCGTTCCGCCCGGGTTGTGAGATTTGCGACATCGGAGCCGCCGGAAGGCTCTGTGATGCTGAGCGATGAACTTTTGGCACCCGAGACGATGTCGGGAAGGGCGCGGTCTTTGATTTCTTCGGAAGCGAGCATCTGAATGGGGCTGATTGAAATCATCGTGCCGCCGAGGGCGGCGACTACGCCTGTGGCGCCGCATTTGCTCATTTCTTCAGATGCGGCCGCGCGCATCAGGCAATCGTCGAAGCCGAGGCCGCCGTACTTCTCCTCGACGCCGAAGCCGAAGTAGCCGAGCGCGCCGGCTTTTTCGTGGATCTCGCGGGGGATGGCGCCGGCCTCGTCCCACTCATCCACATGAGGGCGCACTTCTGCGTCAACGAAGCGTGCCATGGTTTCGCGAAACGCCTTGTGCTCTTCGGTTTCGTAGGGGTTCAGCATTGGGATTTAACGCCTCAGCCATTGTTCGCGGCGCCCGGGCCGCGAACGACCATATGGCTGCCCCGGTTCGCTGTCCAGCGTGACCGCCGAGTTCGGCAGCCGTGGGTATTGGCGTCTCCACCGGGCGCATTCAAGGGGCATCACGGAAACGCGTTCGAATTGTGAACCGTTCGGTCCATAATATCGTATCACATTGATATCATGCGAATAATTCCATCTTACCGGTGTGAGCGGAAGTGATTTTAAATGGGTGGTGCGGCGCCCCACATATCGATCAGTTCGCACCGAACGTGGTGCGGTATCGGCAACCGATGACATCCAGAACTGGAGTTTGAGAACAATGAATGCCCGTAAAATGATCTTCGCCGCCGGCTTCCTCCTCGCCGGTGTGGCTTCCGCCGCAGCTGAAAGCGCCTATGAGCCGACCAACGCCGTTCCCCAGGGGCTCGAAAGTGGTCCTGGCCAGCAGATACTGCACCTCTCCGCCGTATCCGACGCGCCTGCGCAGACGGCCGTTCAGTCACGCCGTCAGGGCGGTCCGAATGAGCTGATCACCGGCAATGCCGGTTTCCGTCGCGGCTACGACACGTTCGACGTGCTCGACAACATTCGTTGACGTTCTGCGTTCAAAGATCTGAACGACGCCAGAATCGGTGGATCCGGTTCTGGCGTTTTTCGTTCAATCACGCCGGGGCGGAATGCGCCGGATAACGGCGGGTCAGCAGCGAAAAACGCCAGGCGAGCAGGGTGCCGGTGACACAGAGCCCGAGGGCCATGCCCCACCACAGGCCGACCGCGCCCATTTCGAGCGGGAAGGCGAGGAGGCAGCCGCCGCCGATGCCGAACACCCAGTAGCCAAGTCCCGCCAGCCACAGGGGCGCGACAGTGTCTTTCAGTCCGCGCAGGGCAAGCGAGGCAATCACCTGCATGCCATCGAAGACCTGGAACAGGGCCGCGATAATCAGAAGTTTCGCCGTCAGTGCCGCAACGGCTGCGTATCCCGGATCGTCGGGTGAGAGAAACATGCGCACAAGAGTGTCCGGCAGATTGAGGGGAACGATCATCAGGGCGACCAGAAACACGGCGCCGATGCCGATGCCGAGCAGGCCAGACTGGCGCGCCGCCCAGAGATTGCGGCTGCCAACGCCGAACGCGACACGGACCATGGTCGCCTCGGCGAGCCCGTGCGCCGTGACAAAAGCGATGCCGACCCAGCCCATAATCACCTGATACGTGGCAAGCGGCACGGGGCCGAGGATGCCTGAGAGGATCGATACGGCAGTGAAAAGGCCGGCTTCCAGAATGACGAGGCCGGCAACGGGAATGCCCAGCCGCAGGATTTCGCCGCAGACGGCAAGGTCGACACGCAGGCGCCCCAGAAACACGCCATAGCCGCGGAACTTCGGCGTCTTGAAGGTGTAGACGATCAGGGCAGCGAGCTTGATGCAGGCGACGATAACGGTGGCAAGTCCCGCCCCGAATACTCCGAGCGCCGGCAGGCCGAACGCGCCTTCGACGAACCCGAGCGTCAGCACGTAGTTGAGGCCGACGGCTGCCACCATGATCACCATCAAGGCGCCGGTGCGCGCGAGTGCGGCGGCGAAGGTGCGTAACACGGCAAACCACAACAATGGCACCACCGCACCCGCCATGGCGTGTAAGTACGGCTGCGACAGCGCCACCACCTGGGGGTCCTGCCCGGTGGCGGTCAGCACGTGATTGAGGTTCCACACAAGGATGGCCGCGGGGATGCCAACAGCGGTGGCGACAATGAACCCCTGGCGCGTGGCGATGCCGGCGTCCTGTTTGCGGCCCGCGCCTTCGGCCTGCGCCACAAGCACACCAACCACCGACAGGAGACCCATCAGAATGACGAGGACTTCAAACGTCAGATCGCCGGCAAGGCCGACGGCTGCAAGCTCCAGATATCCGATCCTCCCGACCACCATCTTGGTGGTGAGGAACATGGCGAATTCGGCGAGATAGGCGCCGGCCAGCGGCAAAGCGATGCGCAGCAACAGGCCCGTTTCGACGCGCCGCGAGGGAAGCGCTGGCGAGATCGTTGTCACGAAGCGAGCATGCCCTCAAGCCGTTGCCGGATGAGCGCCTCTGCTTCTTTCATGATGCCGTCGATCAGTTCCTGGCAGGTGGGGATATCGTTGATGAGGCCCGCGACCATGCCGCAGCTCCACGCGCCGACGTCCATGTCGCCGTCCAGCATCACTTTCGGATAGACGCCGGCTACCAGTTCCATGATGTCGTCTATCTGGATCTGCCCGCCTTTATCGCGCTCGATCTCGATGATCTTCTCCACAGCAGGATTATTGAGCACGCGCTCGGTGTTGCGCAGGCTGCGCATGACGAGACGGGTATCGAGTTCCGACGCCGCGACGATCGCCTGTTTGACGTTGTCGTGCACCGGCGCTTCCTTGGTGGCGATGAAGCGGGTGCCCATGTTCATGCCGTCGGCTCCCATGGCGAGCGCGGCAACGAGGCTTCGGGCATCCGCCATGCCGCCGGAGGCGACAAAGGGGATTTCGAGTTCGTCAGCGGCGCGCGGCAGCAAGATCATGTTCGGGATATCGTCTTCGCCGGGGTGCCCGCCGCACTCAAATCCGTCGACGCTCACCGCATCGCAGCCGATCGATTGGGCTTTCAGCGAATGGCGCACGGATGTGCATTTGTGGATGATCTTGATGCCGACGTCTTTCATGCGCGGCAGATGTTCCTGCGGATTGCGGCCGGCGGTTTCAACGACCTTGATACCCCCTGCGATGATCGCGTCGATATACTCGGGATAGGGAGGCGCGGTGAATGCCGGCAGAAAGGTCAGGTTCACGCCGAATGGTTTGTCGGTCAGGTCGTGACACTTTGCGATTTCGTTGGCGAGATCGCCCGGCGTCTTCTGCGTAAGACCGGTAATGATGCCAAGGCCGCCCGCGTTGGAAACCGCGGCTGCAAGTTCGGCAAAGCCGACATAGTGCATGCCGCCCTGGATAATCGGGTGCTCGATGCCGAGCATTTCCGTGATGCGTGTTTTCATCGGTCACTCCCTGCCTGATCCGCGCCCGGTTGTGCCTCAAGGGCGAAGCGGTGTCCAGCCGACAAAGAGCCACGTGGAAACGATGGACCCGGCAGTCGACGCCGGTTAGCAAATGAACTATCCAAGGCGATAGCCGCATTTGGAGATTACTGTGTAGTGGTGAGGTGGAGACATGCCTGAGAAGGAAATTGTGCTGGCGGGCGGCAAACGCACGCCGTTTGGCGATTTTGGCAAGTCGCTGAAAGACGTTCCCGGTGCAAAGCTTTGCGAACACGCTGCGATTGCCTGCCTGGAAAGTGCCAACGCGAACGCCTCGGGTGTCGATCATCTGGTGCTCGGAAATGTGCTGCCGGTGGACCAGGAAGGCTATTTCGCATCGCGTTTCGTCGCACTCAATATCGGCATGCCGGAAGAGAGCCGGGCGCTCAATGTCTCGCGTGCCTGCGGTTCGGGTACGCAGGCGATCGCCAGTGCCGCCGAACAGATCCTCACGGGGCGCAGTGGGGTGGCGCTTGCCGGTGGCTACGAGAATTTCTCGCGCGCACCCTATGTGGCGAACGACGCCCGCTGGGGTGCCAAGCGTGGGCCGATGACCATGGTCGACACACTTGACTATGCGTACCGCGATCCGTTCGATTTGACGCTAATGGGCGGTACGGCGGAGGCGCTGTCGGACGATTTCCAGTACACGCGCGATGCGATGGATGAATGGGCGCTGATGAGCCAGAACCGGGCGCAGGAGGGCATCGCATCAGGTTTCCTCGCCAAACAGATTGCGCCGATCGAGGTTCCTGAGCGTAAGGGCGTGCGGCTCTTTGATGTGGATGAGTATCCCAAGGCCGGCGTCACGGCGGAAAAACTAGCAAAACTCAAACCCGTGTTTCGCGATGGCGGCCGTGTCACGGCCGGCAATTCGTCCGGCGTTACCGATGGTGCGGCCTTTGTTGTGGTCGCGGGCCGTGAAGAGGCCGAAGGTCTCGGCATCTCACCGCGCGCGCGGATCGTCGACTGGGAAGTGGTCGGTGTGCCGCCGCGCATCATGGGCTGTGGGCCGGTGCCGGCGATTGGCAAGCTGCTTGAGCGCCGGGATATGAAGGTATCCGACGTCGACTACTATGAAATCAATGAAGCATTTGCTGCGGTCAATCTGCATGCGGAAGCACAGCTCGGTGTGCCCCGCGATGTGACCAATCTCTATGGCGGCGGCATTTCAATCGGCCATCCACCGGGTGCAACTGGCGTGCGTATGACGCTCACCGTGTTGGACCATATGGAAACCACCGGCGCCCGCAACGCCATCGTTTCCATGTGTCTCGGCGCCGGGCAGGGCATGGCGATGCTGATCGAGCGGGTGTGACTTAGCGAGCCCGGGAAAGACCGGCCGCTACCGTGATTTCCGCCGGCACGGGAACCCGATTGCATCCGTAGTCCATGCGGTTTGACAGCAGGTCTGTCTCATGGAACTTTTGTGAAGGCGCGCGTCAAATTCTGGGGGCCTCGATGACATCGATACGAATATTCGGTATCGGCGGTGCGGCAGTGGTTGCATTGACCCTGTTTTGTGTTGCTGCCGGGCCTGTCCGGGCGCAGGACAACACTCCAAGCGTGACATTCAACCTGTTCTCTCTTGAGGGGCTGGTCGTCGGCGATACCTATTCGATCGATGGTGCGTTCAGCGAGAAAAACGGCGTGCCGGTGCCTGCTCCGTTCAGGTTTCTGGTGCCCCGCGAGGACAATGTCACGCCGCTGTTTACGCTTCCCGATGCATCGGGCGGCCTGATGATCAAGGTCAACTTTACGACTGAAGATCGCCAGCTCATCGAAAACCTGCTGTTCGTCAATATGCGGTTGCCGATGGTCGAGCGTGAAGAACGGCTTACGATTCTTGCCAGACTGCTTGCCAACGATGGATACAAGCAGGCCGTGTCGGACTATCCGCAAAATGAATATATAGGCGCACGCGAAACCAAGGTTGGCGATTACGATGGGGTCGAGGTGGTCGGCAAGTACATCGATCCGCAATTGGGGCTGATGTATTTGCGCCTTGTCGGCATTCCAAATCCCAACGGTGTCGAAAGCGTGTTTGCGATTTCCAATATTGTCGCCAGCCGTGTGCAACTGGAAAGCGTCGGCGATCTGGCGCGCACCCGCTCGGGCACTGCGCTGCGGCACTTTGAGTACCTCACTCCCTAAGCAGTGACGCGTGGCCGTTCGGGTGGCTTCATCCTGTCAACCGCATTCAAGTTAATGTGCGCAGGCCGTGTCTTGCTGGCAAACGCCGCGCCCGCCTGCCATGATGCGTTTGACGGAGTTTTTTGCGAGGGGATCATGATCAAGACAACAGTTGCGGGCAGCCTGCCGAAGCCTGCCTGGCTTGCGGAACCGGAAAAACTCTGGGCGGCCTGGGCGCTTGAGGGCGACGCGCTTGCGCAAGGGCAGCGCAAATCGGCGCGCCACTGGATCGACGTGCAGGAAGAGGCCGGCATCGACATCGTCAGCGACGGCGAGCAGTTCCGCAGGCATTTCGTGCATGGCTTCCTGGAAGATATCGAAGGCATAGACTGGCAGCTCATGACCACCATGGGCATCCGCAACGACCGCTACGATGCGCAGGTGCCGACGGTGACCGGCCCGGTCCGGCGCCCGAAATCCGTGCACGGCGAGGGGGCCGCCTACTGCCGAAGCGAGACCGACCACAAGCTCAAGTTCACCCTGCCCGGTCCGATGACGATCTGCGATACGATCGCCAATGCGCATTATGACTCAAGGCCCGACATGGCGATGGCATTCGCCGACCTGCTGAACCAGGAAGCGCGTGAGCTCGAAGCGCTCGGTGTCGATGTCATTCAATTCGACGAGCCGGCGTTCAATGCGTTCATGGACGATGTGCGCGAGTGGGGTGTTGATGCGCTGCACCGCGCTACGGAAGGCCTGTCTTGCACGACAGCCGTGCATATCTGTTACGGCTACGGAATCAAGGAGAACATCGACTGGAAGCGGACGCTTGGCGATGAGTGGCGCCAGTATGAGGAGTTCTTCCCGGTGCTCAATTCTAGCCGTATCGATCAGGTGTCACTTGAGTGCGCCAACTCAAAAGTGCCGATGTCGCTGATCTCGATCCTCAAGGACAAGGAAGTTCTGGTCGGTGCCATCGATGTGGCCAGCCTGGATGTCGAGACGCCGGAAGAGGTGGCAGCGACCCTGCGCGCGGCGATGGAATTTGTCGATCCCGAACGTATCATCGCCTGCACAAATTGCGGTCTTGCTCCGCTGCCGGTGGACGTTGCGGAAGGCAAGCTCAACGCTTTGGGTGCCGGGGCGGCGCTGTTGCGCGAGGAATTGGGCTGATCGGCCCTTATGAAGGGCAGAATTCTGCGGTTTCGATTGTCATGGCGGTTTCGTTTACACGTCAATGTGATCGTTCGGTTTACCGGACATTTCTTGTAAACGTACGATTTGTTCGTTATATCGAACGATACTCCATGTTCGATGAGCGAGGCGAAACGTCATGCCGGGGCTGCCGAAAGTTTACGTCATTCATGAAAACAGTGTGTGGCTGCCACCATTGCGCGAGGCGTTCGATGCGCTGGCAACGCCGTACGAGGAATGGCTGCTCGACAAGCACGTGATCGACCCCGGTGCGGAGCCGCCCGAGGGCATCTTTTTCAACCGCATGAGTGCGTCGAACTACACGCGTGGACACCATCACGCGAATTATTCGACCGATATTGTTCTGCGCTGGCTCGAAGCGCACGGCCGCCGTGTCATCAACGGCTCTGAGGTGCTGGCGCTGGAATTCTCTAAAGCAGCTCAGCAGATTCTGCTTGACCGCGCCGGCCTTGCGACGCCGAAAACCGTTGTCGCGGTTGGCCTTGAGAGACTTGCCGATGCCGTCGAGCAACTGGGCATCACTCCCTTCATCGTCAAACCCAACCAGGGGGGCAAGGGACTTGGCGTGCAGCTTTTTGAAAGTTCCGACGCGCTCCGGGCGGCGATTGATGGTGGGCAATTTCCCGAAACCGTCGATGATGTCTGGCTCGTGCAGGACAAAATCGAGAGCGACAATGAGTTCATCACACGCGCGGAATTTGTCGGCGGCAGGTTCATCTACGCGGTTCAGGTTTATGCCGGCGGGAGCTTCGAGCTTTGCCCGGCAGACGCCTGCAATGTCAGCTTCGACGATTTCTGTCCGGCGGAATCGAATACCGACATTGCGCCGGAACCGGAAGGTCCGAGATTTGAGATTGCACAGGAAACAGATGACGTTTTGATGCGCAGGCTTGAGCAGTTCCTGAGCGCCAACGGTATCGAGGTGGCGGGCATTGAGTTTATCCGCCGTCCGGACGGCACACCGGTGATCTACGACATCAATACCAACACCAACTACAATGCAGGGGCGGAAGAGCGCGCCGGCATCGAAGTCGGTGGTATGGGCGCAATTGCGCAGTTCCTGAGCGGCGAGCTTGCGGCGTTGCGCGGCGCGCAGCCGAATACCGCTACCGGCTAGGGTCCTGACCCTAGACTTTACGGATTACTCTGCCGCGGCCTGAGCTGCCGCCGCGGTGGCCGTTCCCGCCGACCGGGCCGCATCGAACACGCGCTCGAAAAGGCTGCCGTATCCCGGTGCCACTTCCCCTACTTTGAGTAATCGCAGGCAATCAGCGAATGTTGCCTGGTTCGATGAAATCACCGGCTTGCCGAGATCGGCCTCGAGTCTGGCGATGTTTTCAACGGTCCGGAAGCCGGTGCAGGAAATGAACACGGCCTCTGCGCGATCGCTGTCAACGGCGCGGGCGCGCTGGAACGAAACCTCGGCCGGGCATTCCTGGATGTCGGGAGTGTCGACAATTCCGCCGCCCTGCCAGCCGGTAACCTCGAAACCGTTGGCGTGCAGGTAGTCGACCTCGAGTTTCGTCACTTCGTCGATATAGGGCGTCGCCAATGCAATACGGGAAACGCTGAGGAGCCTGAGCGCCCTTACCACTGCGGTTGTCGTCGTCGTGGCCGTTACGCCGGTTTCATCTTCGACGCGCTTGATCAAGCGGTCGTCATAACCCGGTCCGCCGACAAAGCTTCCCGATGTACAGCCAAAGGCGATGACACCGACACGCACAGTGGCAACCTGCCGTGCGCAACGTGTCACGTCACCCTCCATGGCCAACAGACTGTCGGGCGTCACGTCGCGCAGTTCGATGCGGTTGGCATGGGTGGTGACGCCCTCCGGTGCCATCCGGTGGAACTCGGGCTCCATCATGGAGTTGCCGGTTGGAACCATCAGGCCGATACGGCCGCGCCATCCATACATTGCGATCTCCTTGGGCTTGCCGGTTACTCGGCGGCGGATTGGTGTTGCGGCAGGCTGTCTTCCGATGCGCCATGTGCCAGCATGTCGGCAACGACACCGTCTTCCATGCCGATCTGCATGGCATCGTTGAAGCGGTTGAAGAAGCCGCAAAGCGCGGTGCGCAGGGTCAACTCGACAATCTGCTCTTCGCTGAAGTGCTTTCGCAAATCGTCGAAAATCTGGTCGCGGATGTACTGGAAGTTATTGGTCACCTGCACGGCATAATCGCGTACCAGCATGTCGACTTCGTCAAAGCCTGGCACCTGCGGCTCGAGGATGTTGGCCACCGCTTCGGGCGCTAGTCCCTGTTCGATGAGACGTGGTGTGTGATGTGCGACGCAATAGGTGCATTCGTTGATCTTCGACACCACGACGAGGGCAATTTCGAGATGGCGTTTGTCGAGGATCTGTTCGTCGGCGAAGTCGAGCAAAAGCCCCATGATGTGTTTGACGGCAGGGGGGCGGTGTCCGAATACGCGGACCTGATTCAGAAACGGTCCGTACTGCTCGGCAAAGCGCTCATAGGTCGGGCGGACATCTTCGGGCATTTCGTGGGCTTCAACATTACGGACACGGGCCATGGCGGTGCTCCTTGATCGGTTGGTTCTCGCGTTCGGTGTGGCGGCCCGGGATACCACAACAGCTGGTCCCGGGCCGCCGGTTTTGTCAGGCTATCAGTATTCGAGGCGTTCGATCACGACATCGGCGCCGCCCTTGATCTCGGCGAGCTGGAAATCGCGGCCGAGAACCATGCCTTCCGCATCGAACTCGACGGACGAGCTGGCGCCGGAGTAGTTGATCTCCTCCCCGGCACGGATTGCGGCAAGACCGTCGGTGATGTTGTAAACGGTCTTTTTGCCCTCGCCCGTGGTGACATCCCACATCGCCTTGGCCACTTGCGCCGTGTCGGTCGTGCCGGCTTTCTCAACCGCAAGCAACAGTGTCGACATCTGGTCGCGGCCGGCCGTGCCGAAGGGATGCTGCACGCCATCCATCTGCTCGAGCTCGGCCTCCTCGACATACTGGCGATAGGCTTCAGACGAGATCGGCGGCACGGGGAGCCCGTGAATGATGCCGTTTGCCGCTTCGCCGACCGCTTCCTTGAACTTTGAGCCGGTCGAGATCGAAACCGTAATCACCTGGCCTTCGTAGCCCTGGCGGAAGATCTCCTTGTAAACGGCGGTAAAATCCGTGACGTAGGAGGGAATGAAGACAGCGTCGGGGTTCGACTCGATGAGTTGCGAAACCTCCGAGCGGTAAGACGACTGATTGCCGTTGTAGTAGAACGGATCGATCATCACCTTGTCCGCACCGACGATCTCGACGAAGCCGTCCATCATGGAGCGGGTGAAGTCGTTGTTGAGGGCCATCAGGTTGAACGTGTTGAAACCGCGGCGCAGCGCGAGGCTTGCGATGGCGCGTCCCCAGACCGGGCTCAGAGCCTGAAAGTTGAACACCAGACCCTTTTCGTCGCGAACCGGAATATCGGCCGATGACGACGTACACATCTGAATGACGCCGGCCTCCTGACATTTCGGCATGATGCCGAGGGTCACGGATGACGACCAAGTGCCGAGAATGCCGATCACACCATTGACGTTGATCAGCTTGTCGGCTGCGCGTACGGCGGATTCCGGGTTGGTCTCGGAGTTTTCCTGGGTAAGGTTGATCTGCCGGCCCAACACGCCGCCTTGCGAGTTTACAAGTTCGACGACGCGCTTGTGCGAGGCGGTGATCTTCGGGCCGAAGGGGCCGCCACCGCCGGTATTGGGTGTCAGGCTGCCGACATTGATGTCGTCCGCGGCGCGCAGGATTGCCGGAGCCATTGTGGCGGCGGCGAATGTTGCCGCACCGGATTTCAATACAGTTCTGCGGGTAATGTTGCGAGACATGTTGTTTCCTCCCGTTGGTTTTGGAACGTCTCTTCAGGACTGCGCATCGGCGGTGGACGAACCACCCCCCGGAGAGCGGCCATATCGGAACCTGGGTTCCGGCATCAGGCCGCGCGGCCGTACACGCAGAATGATGATCAGCAAGACGCCGATCAGAATGACGCGGATGGCGGAAAGCTTCTCCGCGTCCAGAAAATCGATGAAGTCGCCCATGAAACGGCTGCCCTCAAGGATCGCCATGACAATGCCGGCACCAAGCAGAAGCCCCCAGTTGTTGCCGGCGCCGCCGACAATGACCGACATCCAGATGAAGATCGCCACCATCGGCATGAAGACTTCCGGCGAAATGTTCTGAACGTAATGTGCGTAAAGGGCACCCGCCGCGCCCATGAAACCGGCGCCGATGGCGAACACCTGGACGCGGTGCCGCAATACGTTCTTGCCGAGCACTTCCGCCACGACGTCGTCTTCGCGGATGGCGCGCAGGGACCGACCCATCGGCGAGCGGCGGATGCGTTCTGCAATGAAGAATGCAAGAGCCACAACCGCCAGCACCATGGCGAGATAAACGATGGGGTATGTGGTGCGGTCGAACATATCGGCGAAGGGCCGCGCGTCGATCTTGAGGCCACGCGGTCCTTCGGTAATTTCGTCCTCATTAAGGGCGATGAGACGTATCAATTCGCCAAATCCAAGCGTGACAATGGCAAGGAAGTCTTCGCGTAGCCGAATGGACAGGAGTGCCACAAGAGCACCCGCGGCGATGCCGACCACGGCGGCGGCCGGCATGGCGAAGCCTACGGGCCAACCGGCTTTTACAGTCAGGAGGCCGCTCGAATAGGCGCCGAGCGCGTAAAAACCGGCAATACCAAAGTTGACCATGCCGGTCATGCCCCATTGCAGGTTAAGCGCGATTGCCAGGATCATGAAGAACCCGACATAAGTCGCCATGGAGATCAGATATGCGCTCATGTTGTGCGGCTCACTTCCTGATTTCCGGCTGGCCGAGCAACCCGTGCGGGCGCGCCAGCAGCAGGACGGCGATGATCATGAAGCCGACGCCAACCTTGTAGGACGAGGGCAGCACGAGGACGGTGAGCTCTTCCGCCATGCCGACCATCACGGCGCCGAGCATGGCGCCATAGGGCGAACCGATACCGCCGAGGATCGCCGCGGCAAATATCGGGATGGTCAGGTTCCACCCCAGCAGCGGTTCAATGACCAGATCGAGGCCTGCGAGAACGCCGGTGAGCCCGAACAGCGCACCACAGAAGAGCCAGGTGAAACCGATGACGAGGCCCGTATTGATGCCGCGCACTTCCGCCAGAACAGGGTTATCGGCAGTGGCACGCATGGCCTTGCCGATATTGGTGAAGCGCAAGAGCAAATGCGTGGCGACGGCGACCGCGAGAGCGAGCGCGATGATATCCATTTGCTCATAAGTAATGCGAATGCCGGCGAATTTCACCGGTCGCTGCAACGGGATGTCGAAGCCGCGCACTTCGGCGGAATAGATGATGCGGATGATGTGCTCGAGGATCAGCGTCAGGGCAATCGACACAACGAGCAGAGTGACCGGCCCGTGTCCGCGCATCGGTTTGAAGACAATGATATCGGAGAGCCAGACGATGAAACCTGTCAGGGCCATTGCCGCGACGGCGGAGGCGAGCAGCGGCAGGCCGAGCTGCACGTTGAAGGCATAGGCAGCGAACGCACCTGCTGTGATGTAACCGCCAATCGCGAAGTTCGGAAACCGCATCACACCAAACAGCAACGAGAACGCAATTGCCGGCGGGGCAATGAGTGCGGCATTGACGATGCCATTGACGAATAGCTGCATGTTCATGCGCGGGTCCCCAGATAAAGTTCCGACACTTCTTCGTTGTCGAGCAGGTTTGCCGCGTTGTCGGCGAGCACAATCTGACCCGCCGCCATGACATAACCGTGGTGTGAAATCCGCAGAGCCTGGATGGCATTCTGTTCCACCATGAGTACCGCTATTCCCGTCGCGTTGACTTCGCGGACCGTGTCGAACATCTGTTCCACCATAACGGGCGAGAGGCCGGCGGAAGGCTCATCGAGCAGCAACACTTGCGGATCAACCATCAAGGCCATGCCGAAGGCAACCATCTGGCGCTGGCCGCCGGAGAGGTTTCCCGCCCGTGTCGTGGCGCGCTCCTTCAGGACCGGAAACAGGCCGTGGACCCGCGCAAGACGCTCTGAGTAGTTCGCCCGATCGGTCCAGGCGCCCATCTGCAGGTTTTCCGTGACCGTAAGCTGGCGGAATACATTCGCTTCCTGAGGTACGAAGCTGACGCCGCGCCGTGCCACGTCGCTGGCGCCCAGACCGCCGATTTCCTGACCGTCCACGATGATCGAACCGGTGCGGCGGCGCAGCACGCCGGCGATTGTTTTGATGACGGTCGATTTGCCGGCACCATTGGGGCCGATGATCGTTGCGATCTGCCCCGCATGAGCTTCGAGACTTACCTCGTGGATGATGTCGCCGCGGCCGTAGCCGGCGCACACGTCCGTCACTTTCAAGAGCGCGTCAGCCATCGTGAGCGCCTCCGAGATAAGCTTCGATAACGCGCTTGTCTTTGCGGATTTCGTCGAAACCGGCTTCGAGAAGATGGCGGCCTTCGGTCATGACAATGACCGGGTCGCACAGCGCGGCAATCAGGTCCATATCATGCTCGACAATCAGGAATGTCTTGCCGTGGTCCTTGTTTAACTCAAGGATCATCTCGCGCAGGGTCGTCATGAGAGCCGGGTTGACGCCCGCGCCTGGCTCATCGAGGAGGATGACCGAGCAATCGATCATCAAGGTGCGCGCCAGCTCAAGAAGCTTTTTCTGTCCGCCGGAGAGGTTGGACGCATACTCGTCACGTAAATCGCCAAGCCGCGATATTTCCATGACCTCGAGTGCGCGCGCATACACCGCTTGCTCAGCTTCGTGCACGCGCCTTTGCGCCGAGAACAGTGGCACGAGCTTTTCACCAAGCTGTTGTTGCGGCGACAGCATGAGGTTTTCCAGCACGGTCAATCCGCCAAACTCGCGCGACAGTTGAAAAGTGCGGATCATGCCGCGGCGGGCGCGTTCATAGGTCGGCAACCGCGATATGTCTTCCCCGAACAACCGTACGGTTCCTGCCTGAGGCTTGATGACACCGGTTACGAGATTGAAAACGGTTGATTTTCCCGCACCATTGGGACCGATAAGGCCGGTTATGCTTCCTTCGCGCAACGTGAATCCCATACTGTCAACGGCGCGCACGCCGCCGAAGCTGCGTTCAAGTCCCTCCGCCTGAAGCACTATGGTGGCGTCCCGCGATTGTGCGCTGGGAGCTTGTACGCGAGCTGCTTCCGCCATAGCGATTGTCCTCAGCCCGTCTTCGCCGGGGGCAGGACGCCTCCGGCGGCTTCATTGGCATTGTCAAACTGCAGGTCGCGGCCGACCGACCAGGCGGCACCAGCGTGAAGAACGTTGTGCAACATGACCTTCAGGGCATCGCGGATCGCCTGGGTCATGGCAGGATTGGGGTGCATGAGTTCCTGCAGCTTCAGGCCGCGGATCGTGCAGATGGTCAGCGAAACGAGAACCCGCCGCTGGTCCTTTGTCAGGCCGGAATCGGCAAATGCCTGATCAGCAATTTCGTCATAGGCTTCAAAGAGGTTCTGCAAGTGAACCGAAATGCGTTCGCGCAGTTCCTCATCGGAGCGCGCGGCGCTCATGAGATCGAGTGTCATGGTCACCGATGATGCACGGAACACGCGTGTCCACACGCCTTCGACGAACGCATCAAGGTCAACGTTTCCGGCACTCAAGGCCTCCGACAGGTCACGTACCTGTTTGATGGCGTCGCTCCAGACATGCGCGGCAGCGTCCACGATGAGGTCTATTTTGTGGGGATAGTGGTGCAGAAGCGCACCGCGTGAAACGCCGGCGCGCTTTGATATATCGATGGTTGTGGTGTTGACGTAGCCGCGCTCTGAGATCAGTGCGATCGTCGCATCGCGCAGGCGGGCACAGGTTTCCGTACGGCGTTCTTCCTGACTGCGGCGGACTTTCGACATAGGGCCCCGGTTCTCGATTTCATCGCGAGCGTAGCGGTGAGGGAATCGAGAGTCAACAAACAATCATGCCTGTTTGTTTTTGTGCGGAGCAAACTCCAATTCATTAGCTTCGACAATCGCATGCACTCAGATGTGCTGATCCTTTGCCGCAATCCCCGCTATGATGCGGCAGATCGAATCGTCTCCGGAGAGAAATGCGTGACACATTCGCTTCTATTTCAGATCACCTTGTTCCTCGCAGCGGCGGTCTTTGCGGCACCTTTGGCGAAATGGCTCGGCATCGGATCCGTGCTGGGTTATCTGGGAGCCGGCATGCTGATCGGCCCGTTCGGGTTCGGCCTGATCTATTCGCTCTACGAAGTCGAGAATGTGCTCCATATCGCCGAATTTGGCGTTGTGCTTTTACTGTTCGTAATTGGGCTGGAGATGAAGCCGATCCGGCTGTGGGCTCTGCGCTCGTCGGTTTTCGGCTTCGGCGGCGCGCAGATGCTTCTCAGCACGATTGCGCTTAGCGGCATCGGCATGGCGTTCGGGCTGCCGCTCAAGACCGCTCTGTTTATCGGGCTGGCGCTCGCCCTGTCGTCGACCGCGTTTGCTATTCAGGTGCTGGAAGAGCAGGGCGAACTGACCACCCGGCACGGGCGCTTCGCCTTTTCGACCTTGCTGTTCCAGGATCTGGCGGCCATACCGCTTATAGCCTTCGTGCCGCTGTTTGCCGTCGACACCAGCGTTGCCGGCGGCATGGATCTGCTGGCGGTCGGCAAGGCGCTTGGCATGATCGCGGCGGTGATCGTGGTGGGACCGTTCGTACTGCGGCGCTTGTATCCGCTGGTAGCCGCCACCGGCCTCAACGAAGCGATGACGGCGAGCGCGCTGCTGACGGTTGTCAGTGTGTCGGTGCTCATGGAGCTTGCCGGATTATCGGCGGCACTTGGGGCGTTTATCGCCGGGGCGCTGCTTGCCGATTCTGAGTACCGCCACGAGCTTTCCGCCAATATCGCGCCGTTCCAGGGGCTGCTGCTCGGGCTGTTTTTCACGGCCATCGGCATGTCGCTGAACCTTTCCATCATCCTCACCGAGCCGGGCAAGGTGCTTGCTGTGACCGCCGGCCTGCTCATCATCAAGGGGCTTGTGCTTTACGGGCTTGGCCGCTGGCAGGGTCTCGGCGACGGCCCGGCGCGGCGCCTCGGGCTGGCGATACCGCAGGGCGGGGAGTTTGCGTTCGTCCTGTTCGCATCGGCGATCGGCGTCGGCGTTCTGGAACGGTCGGTTTCCGACTTTCTGTCCGTGGTCGTCACCGTCTCCATGATTGCGACGCCGCTTTTGCTCAAACTCGATGACATCTGGGCGCAGCGCCAGCCGAAATCGGATGAGCCCGAATACGACATGCTGCCTGACGAGTTCGGCCATGTGGTGATCGCAGGCTTTGGCCGGGTGGGCCAGATCGTGGCGCGTATTCTGCGCGCCCGCGGTATTCCGTTTATCGCGCTCGACGCCAATGCGCATCAGGTCGGGCTGGTGCGCAAGTTCGGCAGTCAGAGCTATTTCGGCGATGCGGCGCGGCTCGACATTCTGCGTGCCGCGCAGGTCGACAAGGCACGAGCGCTGGTGCTTGCGGTCGGCGATGTGGAGGCCTCGCTCAAGGCCGCGGCGCTGGCGCGCAAACATTTCCCCGATGTGCCGATCATCGCGAGGGCGCGCAACCGCAATCATGCCCACCGCCTCATGGACCTCGGCGTCTCGATCATCCACCGGGAAAGCTTCCTGTCATCGATCGAGCTGGCGCGCGAAACCCTGCGCGCGTCCGGCATCGGCGAAAGCGAGGCGCGCCACATTACCGAGACGTTCCGCCACTATGACCGCAAGCGCGTCTACGACGACTACAAACACTACACGGATGCGGAACGCATGCACGACCGCGCCAAGGAAGCGGATCAGGAGCTGGAAGATCTCCTGGCCCGCGATCTCAACGAGCAACTGCTTGATGACGGGGAGGAGAGTTGAGCTTCTGCTCTCCCTTGAAACGAGCCGCTCTAATCGACAGCGGGAACCGCGCCGACCCAGCGGTTGACGTTGGGCATGCGCGGCGCGGTGTTGCGCTCGCGTGATGCCGGCGTGACGGGGCCGAGCCTGATCCTCAGGCCGCCGACAACGGCGTGATCGATGACGTTGTCCGTGCCCCCCACGGTGGATTGCTCGATCACCTTCGAGCCCTGATATCCGAAGAAGAGCGATGCCGCCGCATTGCCCATCTCGAAATCAAGACCATGTTCGAACTCCATACCCCATGAGATAATTTCCGTCGGGTTCACACCCAGAAAATCATTGGGGTCCTGTTCTCCCACGACATAGGCAACGTCGACCTGGAGCACGGAGTTTCCATCGTTGAAGAACAGTTGTGCAATCGCTCTGCCGAACACCGCATCGCTGATGGTCTCGGGATCATCGGCGTCCGTGTCGAACACGCCCACCTGCGCGGTAAACGAGCCGTGCTCTGATATGAGTCGGGTTTGCCCGCCGAACATCCAGTGATCTGCATCCTGATTAGGGGCGCCGGCTGTCGCAATGTCTGTTTCGCCGGCTGCGCCAAAGATTGCCAGGAGGAAGGGATCCGAGATGAAGGCGAGCTGGCCGCCGCCTGAAAATCCGCCTTCGTATGTGTCATCGTCGGGAACGCCGTCCGGTTTGTTGTCGCCGAAGGTCTCTTCGCCGGCAATCTCGGCCTGAATGAGAAGATGCGGCAGCGGGCGGGCGGCAAACAACCCGTCGATCCGTCCGAATGGGAACTCTTCAAGCTCATTGTCGGGGCCTGCCGACAGGTTCAGCCCCGTACCGCTGCGCCAGTTGTGTCCGCCGGAAAGCCCGACCTCAACGATCGGCCATGCCGGTGGCCTGTCAGCCGCGCCATCCGGACCGTTCAACACAAGATCGCGAATATCTGTGTGCGCGTCCCCATCGCCCCCGCCGAGCGGCACGGTCAGGCGGGCGAACGGGCTGATCGAGATGCGGTCGGCATCGCGCCTGCCGATATTGGCCGGGGTGAATGTGTTAAACGACGTACGCTGATCGTAGACGTCGAACCACGCGTCGGTCCTGACCCCGATGGACAAACTTGCGGACGTGCCTGGCATCTGGAAACGGAATGCGGCGGAGCCCTCAAGCGTTGGAACGACTTTGAAGCTTTCTCTGACAAAGCTGGTGCTGATAAAGAAGTTACCGCCGACGGTGTTGTTGCTTGTGTTTCTACGCCCGAACAGCAACGCCGCAGAGCCTGACAGGTCGATCGAAAGGTTTCCGCTGATGGGAATGTTCGAGTCGAAGCCGACGCGCGGCCCGGCGCCGATGAACTGCGATTCGCGGTTGTCGCGAAGTGTGTAGGGAACCGGTGTCGGCAGATAGACGAACTTCGTTTCGGTATCGGCATTGAAATACGCGAACCTGAAACCCGCCATGAACTTGGTGGATATCGGCAGGTCGCCGCCCAACCCGACATCGCGTCGCGCCTCGAAGTCCACAATCAGGTGTTCTTCCTGGTGCCGGGATTTGCCGGCCGTGTAGAACGTCGGGTAATAGCCACCGATAATGTTGAAATAGGGCGACGCAACACCGCCTTCGGTCTCTGTGTTGGAAACGCCGAAGCGGGCGAAGACGCCAATATCCCACGCATGACCGGCTTCATGGAACACCTGTGTTGCCGGTGCCCGGTAACCGACCGTCCCGCCCAGCGATGTGTCCGGCGCAATTCTTTCGGTGTGGAAGTCCGGAAAGCCGCCGGGCCCGAACCTTTGCGCCCAGGGCTGCTCGTTGCCGGACAGAAATCCGCCGTGAAACTCAAAGATCAGTTCGCCCGACAATTCGTCGGCGCGCGCGGGATCTGGATTGTGCGAGAGGACCACGGCCAAGGCCGCGGCGGAAACCGTCTGGAGAAAAACCGTCCTCGTCGTTTTCACTCCATTCCCCCCAAGACATGCCACCACTGAACGAGTCGCACAGCAACTAGCGCGGCCCGCCTGCCTTGATTAACAGATGGTTAACCGACACACAATCGCAACAAAGACGTGGATTGGCAATTGTGAACATTGCCAAGCTAGCACCGCCGCGTCATATAACGCCCCAAACGCGGGGGCAGGGAGAGTTGCGGTGACCGAGCAGCAAAAACCGAAGGGTATCATCTGGCTCGCGTCCTATCCCAAGTCCGGCAACACCTGGACGCGGAACTTCCTGCACAATCTGATCAATGTGATGTCGGAAGACGATGCACCGGCCCAGGACATCAACCGTATGAATGCGATGTCGACGTGGGAGATCGCGGCTGCCGCCTATGAGAGCCTGCTGGGGCGCAGCGTTACGGAGTGCACGCGCGAGGAAATCGCGGCGGTGCGCCACTCGGTTCAGCAGCAAATGGCTGACAGCGCCGACGGGCTTGCCTTCGTTAAAACCCACCACGCGCTGGTCATGGACCGGAAGTTGCCAACCATCAATTTCGATGTCACTGCCGGTGCGATCTACATCGTCCGCAACCCGCTGGATGTCGCCATATCTTTCAGTCATCACATGGGCGCATCGATCGACGATGCGATCACGCAGATGGCGACTGAAGGACTTGAAACTCCCGTGGCGGAGAAAGCGGTCTACGAGGTGTATGGTTCGTGGAGCCAGCATGTCGAAAGCTGGACCCGCAAACCCCACCGCACGATTTATGTCATGCGGTACGAGGACATGCTGGCGTCGCCGGAAGACACATTCGGCGGGCTTGCACGTCACCTGCTGCTGCAGCCCGACGACCGCCAACTTGGCAAGGCAATTGAGCTCTCTTCATTTGAAATTTTGCGGGACCAGGAACTGGAGAAGGGGTTCTCGGAAAAACCGAAGGCCGCGGAGACGTTCTTCCGGGCCGGCAGACAAGGGCAGTGGAAAGACGAGCTGACAGCGGCCCAGGTGGACCGGATCGTTGCGGACCATCGCGGACAGATGCAGCGCTTCGGGTACGTCCCGCTGGCGGACTAGAGTGTTTTGCAGTGGGGACTGCCGGTCAGGCCTCGGAGTACTTCCGGAAAGCCAGAGCCGCGAGAGCTAGGTCGCCGAGCGCATGGCCCCGGAATATGAAAGCCGTACGGTCGCTCGCCTTTTCGCGGCCTTTGAATTTCCCCAGAATCAGACCCGAAAGGTCGCCGGTTACGTGTTTGGGATCGGCCAGTTTGTTGGGCAGTGCGGCCTCCTGATCCAGATCGTCGATGGCAAGCCGGTCGAAGGCGGAAAAGCTCTCCTTGATCCATGGTGCGGCAATGTCGGTGCCCGTGGCGAAACATCCAGGCGCCAGTCCGCCGGCGTCGAGAAAGGGTACGAATTCGGTGGAATAGGTTACCGACGTAACGATCAGATCGGCGTCGGCCATCGCCTCATTGCCCGTCCCGCAGATCTCTGACGACAGGCCAAGCTCTTCTGCCAGCTTGCACATCCCGTCAATGTTCGCCTGCCCGCGTCCAAAGAGCTTTACCTTCCGCAAGGGGAACATGCCGGCGAATGCCCTGAGGTGGCTCGCCGCCTGTACTCCGCAACCGATGAAGGCCGCAACCGCGGCGTCCGGGTTCGCCATGTGCTTTGCCGCCACGGCGCTCAGGCCCGCGGTGCGAACGGCGGTGATCCAGTTGCCGTCGGCGATCGCGACCGGCAGCCCCGTTTCACTGTCCAGCATAGTGACGAGGCCGTTGATCTGCGGCAGGCCCCTGTCGGAGTTGCGTGGGTTCAGCACGACCGTCTTCACGGCCAGCAGGGACGGCTTATCCATCGCCGCAAGTGCGGCCATCATGTAACGGCCATCGGGGGGCAGAATGACCGCCTTTGGTGCGCTCCAGACCGTACCTTCAGCGCTGCCGCGAATAAGTGCTTCGATGCTGTCGATAACGTCGGCGGTGGTGATGCCGAGCCCCGCGAGGGTTTCTTCAGACAGGTAGGGGATATCGGGTGCAATGGACATGTTTCGCCTTTCGCCAGCAGATGGCGTTCAACTTAGCAGACTTCATTTTGACGGTGGGATATTCTGATTTCGGTAGAACAGGTTGTCCGGGTCGTACCGGTTCTTGAGCGCCTGCAGTCGAGGGAAGTTGTCGCCGAAAGCCTGGTGGACGCGCGCCGTGCCCTCATCGTCGTCCATGTAATTGGTATAGGCGCCCTCGCGGCTGTGGGGCGCCAAAAGATCGTAGGTCCGCCGCGCCCAGGCGATGTTGCGGTCATTGTCGGCCGGGTCGGTCCACTGGGTGATGATGAGAATGCTGTAGCCCGCATCGCGGTGGGGAAACGCCATGGCCGAGGGGGCCTGACGCAGCACGGCACCGTGAAAGTGTTCGACGAAGATCTTGGTTCTGCGGGACGGGCAGTTGGCGAACTGCTCAACGAGAAGGGCGATCACTTCATCGCTCAGTTCCTCGATGAAGCAGGACTTCCAGTAGTAGAGATCGAGTTTCGGAACGCCCGCATCGAAGATCTGGTTCATGGCCGAATAGGGCAGAGGTCCCAGATTGTCGAGGACGGGGTTTGCAAACGATTTGATCTCCTCAAGGCACGCCGTTGCAGCGTCGGGTGCGCCGCAATGGCACGGAACAATCGCGGCGAGCTTCGTGCGCGGCTCGTCGCGGCCATGGGTGAGGCCGGCGAGCACAGTGAATTCGTCGGCAAGATCGTGTGTCAGGCCGCGATAGAAGCGGAGCATTTCGCCGGCCTCGTCGAACGGATAGGCGATCATGCCGCCATGTACCGTCGGACCGATGGCGTGCAGGTCAAATTCAAAGCCGGTGGCAACGCCGAAATTCCCGCCACCGCCTCGCAGTCCCCAGAAGAGCTCCGCGTTTTCCTCCTCCGACGCCTGCACGACGTCACCAGCCGCGGTGACCAGTTCTACCGAGCGCAGAGCATCGATCGTGTAGCCGCACTTGCCGGACAGAAAGCCGAAGCCGCCGCCAAGCGTCAGCCCGGCAACGCCGGTGGAGGAGACCGCGCCGCCGGTTGTCGCGAGCCCTTGCAGTTGCGTTGCCCGGTTGAATTCGCCCCAGTTGACGCCGGCTTGAACGCGTACGCGCCGGCGCTTCGGGTCGACCCAGGTTCCTTTCATGAGGCCCAGGTCGATCATCATGCCGTCATCGCCGACCGCCCGGCCGGCAACGTTATGACCGCCACTACGCACCGCAACCTCAAGATTGTGCTCTATCGCAAAGGCCAGCGCATCGCGGACATCGGCGTTGACGATGCATTGCGCGATAACTGCCGGGTGCCGGTCGATCATGCCGTTATGCACGCGGCGTGCGGTTTCGAAACCATCATCGCCGGGCAACAGAACCTGACCTGAAAAACCTTCCTCGAGGGGCGCGACGACCGAGCGGTCAGAGGGTGTCATGACGTTCATGCGGAACTCCGTCTCGCCAGTGTGATCGTGTCCGGCGAATTAAGCCCCCAAAATATTTGAAGCGCCATAGCAAGGTTTGCATAATCGTCATACAATTCTGAATGGATGTGAATTGGGACGATCACCGTTATTTTCTCGCCATCGCGCGCGAGCGCTCCCTGACGGCGGCCGGAAAAGCGCTTGGCGTCAGCCAGCCTACCGTCTCCCGGCGCCTGGAAGCGCTTGAAGCAAAGTTGAAAGTGCGGCTCTTCGACCGGACCCGGCACGGCTACGAGCTGACCAGCGTCGGGATGGAGCTTTTCAACACCGTGCAGCGGGTCGAAGCGGATCTGGCCGAGGCCGACCGCAAGATATTCGGTCAGGATCAGGATCTGACCGGGGCGTTACGCATTACATGTACCGAGATTCTTCTTACCGGTTATCTTTCGCCCTTTGTCTGGCAGTTTCTGGCGCAAAATTCGGGTATTGAGTTCAGTGTTGCCTGCACGCAGTCCCAGCTGTCTCTCAGCAGGGGAGATGCTGACCTGGCGCTGCGCTTTACGCGACATCCGCCGGAAACGCTCGTTGGGCGGCGCCTCGCGTCGGCGGCGTACGGCATATACGCCGCCAGCAGCGCGACGGAAGACCGGTTCACAGGCGCGAACCGGGCGGAGTGGGATTGGATCGGCACGCACGACGATATGTACAACCGGATGCTATTTGAAAGCGTAATGAACGGCAAAGGGTTCAAGCACCAGACCGACAGTATGATGGCCATGCATTCTATGGTCCGCGCCGGTCTTGGGGTGTCTTTGCTGCCGTGCTACGTCGCGGACCGGGACCCGCTCTTGCGTCGCGCCGAACCGGAGCCGGTTGCCGACGTCAAATTCGATCTGTGGGTTCTGTATCACCCCGATGTCCGGCGCGTTTCCCGCATCCGGCTCTTCACCGATTTCATCTCCGACGTGATTAGCGCAGACAGGGACCTGTTCGAGGGCCGCCGGCCGATGGAGGCTGTTTAACGCTCAGGCCGCTGCTGCCTTGGCGGCGGCGATGAGGTCGACGAAACGCTCAAACAGATAGTGGCTGTCTTTCGGGCCGGGTGAGGCTTCGGGGTGGTACTGCACCGAGAAGATCGGCTGGTCCTTCACCGCAAGACCGCAATTGCTGTCATCGAACAGCGACACATGGGTCTCTTCCACATTGGCGGGCAGCGACGCGCGCTCAACGGTGAAGCCGTGGTTCATGGAGGTGATCTCGACCTTGCCTGTGGTGTGGTCCTTTACCGGGTGGTTCGCGCCGTGGTGGCCCTGATGCATTTTTTCGGTTTTAGCACCAAGCGCTAGCGACAGGATCTGGTGTCCGAGGCAGATGCCGAACAGGGGCAGGCCGCTGGCGATCAGTTTGCGGATTTCCGGTACCGCATACTCGCCGGTTGCCGCCGGGTCGCCCGGGCCGTTCGACAGGAAGATCCCGTCGGGCTGAAGCGCCAGGATGTTTTCCGCGGTCTCGGTTGCCGGCACCACCGTGACGCGGCAGCCAAGGGTCGCGAGGCAGCGCAGGATGTTGCGCTTGAGGCCGTAGTCGACGGCCACTACATGGTGGATCGGTTCGCTCATGCGGCCGTAGCCCGTGCCCCATTCCCATGCGGTCTCGTCCCAGCTGTAGCGCTGGCCGCAGGTCACTTCGATGGCGAGGTCCATGCCTTCAAGGCCGGGGAACGCCCGCGCCTCCGCGATGAGCTTGTCGGTATCGAAGGTGCCGGCGCTGTCATGGGCGATGACCGCGTTGGGCATGCCGTGTGAGCGGATCAGATTGGTCAGCGCGCGGGTGTTGATGCCACAAATGCCGACAATACCCCGGGCTTTGAGCCAATCGTCGAGATGGCGCGTCGCACGGTAGTTCGACGGGTTGGTTATGTCGGCGCGCATGATGGCGCCGCGCACACCGGAACTGGCCGCGAGGTTCGATGTTTCTATGTCTTCCTCGTTGGTGCCGACATTGCCGATGTGCGGAAACGTAAAGGTTATGATCTGTCCGGCATAAGACGGGTCGGTGAGAATTTCCTGATACCCGGTCATGGCGGTGTTGAAACACACTTCCCCGGTTGCAGTACCTTCCGCGCCGACGCCGTAACCCTCGATCACCGTGCCGTCGGCGAGCACCAGCCGCGCGCTTTTCGTGCGTGCGGTCCAGCCTTTTTCGCCGCCACCTCGAACGCCAGATGCCACATCCGCGGCGTTGCGGGTCGAGGCATCGGTGCCGGACATGGCCGTATCTCCTTGAATGTGCGCGCGTTTGCGTGCCAGCAGGTGGCCTCGCCACTCTATCACGGCGCACTGAGCCTGCCGCAACGGGCACTCGCGCGGCAAACTATTGATTCGCCGCTATGCCGTCAAGCGCTAGGGAATATTTATTTTATTCAATTGTTTCAAATAGTTACGGTTTTTCAAATGTTTGCGCTCGCCCCTAAAGCTGGGTATGTTGTGGGCCGTCGATGGCAACATCAGGTGAGTTATGGCTGAGTCCATTCGTGAGCGAATCAACTCTTCGCTCAAAGATGCGATAAAAGCACAGGAAAAGACGCGCATGTCCACATTGCGGCTGATCACCGCCGCAATCAAGGACCGCGACATTGCGGGCCGCACGGCTGGCCGCGATGCCGGTGTGCCCGATACGGAAGTGCTGGCGATCCTGGCCAAGATGATCAAGCAGCGCGAGGAATCGGCGGTAACCTACGAGGAAGCGGGGCGCCTTGAGCTGGCCGAGCAGGAACGCTCGGAGATTTTGGTGATCCGCGACTTCCTGCCCACGCAGCTCGATGACGACGAAATCAACAGCGCCTGCGAAGCTGTCGTTCAGGAACTGGGGGCGGACGGACTAAAGGACATGGGCCGCACCATGGGTGCGCTCAAGGAGCGCTACGCCGGCCAGATGGATTTCGGCCGGGCGAGCAAGATCGTCAAAGAGCTGTTGAGCTGAGCGGTATCCACACGTTTTCCACCGCGAACTGCCACTGAAGCTTCGTATGATGCGCGCACTTCGCGGCGCGTGGCGTATAATGACTGGTTAGCCGTGACCGCGTGAGCAGTGATTCGTTTATGAACTTTCCGTCTGGTTTCCTCGATGAAATCCGCGAACGGCTTTCGGTGTCGGAAGTCGTGGGACGGCGCGTGGCGTTGAAGAAGCGCGGCCGCGAGTGGCTCGGGCTGTCGCCGTTCAACTCCGAAAAGACACCCTCGTTCACGGTCAACGACCAGAAGGGATTCTATCACTGCTTCTCGTCGGGCAAGCATGGCGACATCTTCACGTTCATTATGGAAACCGAAGGACTTACGTTTCCCGAAGCCGTCGAGCGCCTGGCCCGCGATGCCGGACTTGACATGCCGCAGCGCAGTGCCGAGGCCGAGCGCCGCGACGCTGAGCGCAAGAGCCTGCTCGATGTCATGGAACTGGCCTCACAGTTTTTTGAAGAGCGGCTGCAATCGGCCGATGGTGCGGTGGCGCGGGGCTATCTCGCCGACCGCGGGCTCTCAACGCAAATCCAGCAGCGCTTCCGGATGGGTTTTGCGCCGAACGACCGCCGCGCGCTCAAGACGCATCTGGCGGCGCTTGACATCACGGTAGAGCAGATGGTCGCCGCCGGCCTGATTATCGCCGGCGAGGATATCCAGGTGCCGTATGACCGGTTCCGTGACCGCGTTATCTTTCCGATCAGCGATCAGAAGGGCCGCGTCATTGCGTTTGGCGGCCGGGCGCTCAGCCCCGATGCACAGGCGAAGTATCTGAATTCGCCGGAAACGGAGCTCTTCCACAAAGGCGCGGTGCTTTACAATCTGGCGCAAGCGCGCCGTGCCGCCCATGACACCGGTAATCTCATCGTCGTTGAGGGCTATATGGATGCGATCGCGCTCAGCGCTGTGGGCATCGACCATGTGGTGGCGCCGCTCGGCACCGCACTGACCGGCGACCAGCTTGCCCTGATGTGGCGGATGGCGCCTGAACCGATGCTCTGCCTCGATGGCGATGCCGCGGGGCTCAAGGCGGCCTACAGGTCCATCGAGACCGCCCTGCCGCTTCTGCAGCCCGGCCGGTCGCTGCGATACGCAATGCTGCCCGACGGCCAGGACCCGGACGATCTCATCCGCAATGAGGGGGTCGATGCCCTGAAAGCGGTGTTTGCCGCGGCGCGGCCCCTGTCTGAGATGATCTGGGCACGCGAAACCGAGGGTCGTGACTTCGCAACTCCGGAGCGCCGCGCTGAGCTTGAAACTCGCATTGAAGCGGTGTCGCGGGAAATTCACGATGACAAGGTTCGTCACCACTATGTGTCGCATTTCCGAGAACGGTTGAAGGCGCTGTGGGCGCCACAGCAAAAATCCGGCCCGCGCGGACGGCACGGCAGGCGGCAACCTGCCGGCAAGGGCAATTGGGGAGGGGGAAGGCCGTGGCGCGACACGCGCGACGGAGCGCTCACCCAGGCGCTCCGCAACTCCGCCTTGGCGCGATCCGCGCAAGGCGATCAGATGGGGCGCCAGCGTGAGGCGGTCCTTCTGCTCACCGTGTTTGAGCACCCGTTTCTGCTCGAACGCTATTCGGAGGAATTTGCCGAGGTCGAATTTACGTCGACTCTGCTTGACAGACTGCGCCATGAAATTCTAGATATCGCGGCCCTTAACGCGCCTCTTGACAAAGGCCTGCTCGAAACCCAGTTGGATACTCGAGGCCAGCTTCAAAGCATACGGCAAGTGAGTGCGGGGCTGACGCTGAAAAGCGAGTGGTTTACAGACAGCGGTGCGGCACCCTCGGATGCAGAAACGGGGTGGCGGCACACACTTATGCTGCATAGAAAATCGCTCACGCTTCAGAAAGAGCTCAAGGCGGCTGAGCGATTGCTTGCTGAGCAGCCGAGCGAGGAGAATCTGGCGCACCTCAACGATATTCGCGAACAGATACGTTCCGAAATCGGCGAGGAGGCGACGATTGAGGGTTTCGGAGAAGCTTCAGGCAGGGTTTCGAGCAAAGTCGGCTAAGCGCAATGAGCGCATGCTTAATTGGCGATTAAGACACTTCCACTCTACTGGCGCGCGAAGGCGAATCGACCAGGGACGGGTGGTCCGGGTGCATCGGCAGTCAAGAGCAAACCGACAGGACGTTCAACCCGGGCTTTAGGGCTTTTCCTGAAACGGATGATGGTCAGCTTAACCGGCACGCCCTGAACGGGTGGCTGCGGAGATAACTGAATGGCGACCAAGGTAGCTGAGAAGAAAGAAGCGCAGGAAACCGCTGCTCCGACGCAGGACGGGCCTTTGCTCGACATGTCCGATCAAGCCGTCAAGCGGATGATCAAGCTTGCCAAGCAGCGCGGATACGTGACCTATGAGGAACTGAACGAGGTTCTGCCGTCGGAAGAAGTGTCTTCGGAACAGATCGAAGACACGCTTGCTATGCTGTCGGAGATGGGCATTAACGTGGTCGAGAACGACGACGAAGTCGAAGACCAGCAGCGCGAAAGCGCCGAAGGAGAAACTGCGGGACCCGGGCTGCCGGTCAAGCAGGAAAAAGCGGCCTCCGAACCAGTTGAACGCACCGATGACCCGGTCCGCATGTATCTGCGGGAAATGGGGTCGGTGGAGCTTCTGTCGCGCGAGGGCGAAATTGCCATCGCCAAGCGCATCGAAGCCGGCCGCGAGGCAATGATTGCGGGGCTTTGCGAAAGCCCGCTGACGTTTCAGGCGATCATCATATGGCGCGACGAACTGAACGAAGGCCGCATTCTGCTGCGCGACATCATTGATCTTGAGGCGACCTACGCCGGTCCCGACGCAAAGGCCCCGGCACCAAGTGCCGATGAGGAAAAGGGCGAAGACGACGAGGACGGCAAGAGCGACGAAGACAAGGAAAGCGGCGAACAGAAGGAAGACGGCGAAGAGGCCGAAGACGAAGATAACAACGACGACGACGATGATGATGATGCGGAGAACAATCTGTCACTAGCCGCCATGGAAGCGGAGCTCAAGCCGCAGGTTGTCGAGACGTTCGACGGCATCGCGGGGAACTACAAGAAGCTGCGGCGCCTGCAAGACCAGCTGGTCGAGAACCGCATGCAGAGCAAGGGCTTGAGCCCGAGCCAGGAGCGCCGCTACAAGAAGCTGCGCGAAGAGATTATCGAGGAAGTGAAGAGCCTGTCGCTCAACAACAACCGTATCGAGGCACTGGTTGAGCAGCTCTACGGCATCAACAAGCGTCTGCTCGGCCTTGAGGGCCGGCTGTTGCGCACCGCCGACAGCTACGGCATCGTGCGCGAAGACTTCCTCAAGCAGTACCAGGGCAACGAACTCGATCCTAACTGGCTGCGCCGGGTGAGCCGGCTCACCGGCAAGGGCTGGAAGGAGTTCGTCAAGGACGAGCGCGACAATATCAAGAACACGCGCGGTGAGATCCAGTCGCTGGCGGCTGAAACCGGCCTTGAGATCGCGGAATTCCGCCGCATCGTGCATTCGGTACAGAAGGGCGAGCGCGAGGCGCGTCAGGCGAAAAAGGAAATGGTCGAGGCCAATCTCAGGCTCGTCATTTCGATTGCCAAGAAATACACCAACCGCGGCCTGCAGTTCCTCGACCTCATTCAGGAGGGAAATATCGGCCTCATGAAGGCGGTCGACAAGTTCGAGTACCGCCGCGGCTACAAGTTCTCAACCTATGCGACATGGTGGATCCGCCAGGCGATCACCCGCTCGATCGCCGACCAGGCGCGCACAATCCGCATCCCGGTGCATATGATTGAGACGATCAACAAGCTGGTGCGCACCGGCCGCCAGATGCTGCACGAGATCGGCCGTGAGCCGACGCCGGAAGAGCTTGCCGAGAAACTCTCCATGCCGCTTGAGAAAGTGCGCAAGGTGATGAAGATCGCCAAGGAACCGATCTCCCTTGAAACGCCGATCGGCGATGAGGAAGACTCTCATCTTGGCGATTTCATCGAAGACAAGAATGCGGTTCTGCCGATCGATGCGGCGATCCAGTCGAACCTGCGTGAGACGACGACGCGCGTGCTCGCCTCGCTGACGCCGCGCGAGGAACGCGTGTTGCGCATGCGCTTCGGCATCGGCATGAACACCGACCACACACTCGAAGAGGTCGGTCAGCAATTCTCGGTAACGCGCGAACGTATCCGCCAGATCGAAGCCAAGGCGCTGAGGAAGCTCAAGCACCCGAGCCGGTCGCGCAAGTTGCGTTCGTTCCTCGACAACTGAGTTTCAGCATACAAGAACGAAAGAAGCCCGGCCATTGAGCCGGGCTTTTTCGTTACGTCGGCTTCGGAAATGCCCGTTAGCGGAGTTCCCAGGTGATGTTGACCTGCATGCTGATCGCCTGCTGGCCGGCTTCGATGGGCACGGAACTGTCGGCCGCCATCGACTCGAACCGGGCATAGCGCGGCTCTTGCGCGTAGCTGCCGCCCTCGGCGATGGAAAGAATCGGGCCGAGTTCGATACCGGCCGCCTCGGCATAGAGTTCGGCACGGTCGATAACGGTTTTCACGGCCTGCCGCCGGGCTTCATCTTCAAGCGGCCCTGGCTCTGAGACGGCAAAGCGGATGCCGTTGATACGATTGGAACCAACGCGCACGGCGCGGTCGAGAATGGTGCCGATGGAGGTCAGCTCGCGCACCGTGGCGCGGACTTCGTTCGACACCGTGTAGCCGACGAGGCGAGGTGGATTGTTGCGGTTATTGTCGTCATGCACGAAGCGCGGGTCGACGGAGAACTGCGCGGTCTGAATGTCGCGCGCGTCGAGGCCCTTCTCCTTGAGCATGTCGATCACGGCTTGCATCGATTCACTGTTCGCCGAAAGCGCATCGGCTGCCGTTTGGGCTTCGGTGTAGACGCCGATGGAAACGATCGCCTTGTCCGGCGTGGTGAAGACGATGCCGGTGCCCGATAGCGTCATGGTGCGGGTTGGCGCGTCGTCGGCGAGGGCCGCGCTGGGAGCGGCGAGCGGTGCGGCAAGGGCCAGCGCGCCGGCAAGACCAAGCGCGAGTGCGGAACTGCGTATCATCATATTCGGGGTCTCCTGATGCAAAAGCGGGGGCTCCGGTGCCATCGATCGAGCTTTTGCCACATGCCGGCGGGGGTATCCGCCTGATGGGCACTGCACGACGGCTGTGTCCGGTGCGCGTCGTCCCACTATATAGGAACTGGTGCCAAGGTTGGCGAGTGATCCAGATCACTATGCCGCACCGCCCGTGCCGAGTTCGCGCGCCCCAGCGCCGTTTGCAGCGTTGCCGCGCTGGACGCGCGCAATGGGGGGTTTGGCGCGGGGGCGAATTCTGCTATAGCGGGCGCCGCACTTCCCACCTGTCTCAGGCAATCTTGGAAGGGCCCGTAGCTCAACTGGTTAGAGCCGGCCGCTCATAACGGTCTGGTTGCAGGTTCGAGTCCTGCCGGGCCCACCACCAAGTCCATGGCTGTTGGGGGCGGTGTCAGAGGAAAATGCCCGAGCCGGCACCCCTCTGAAATCGGCAAACCTCACGCGGCGAGTTGACGCCACTCGATAAGAGCGGCAGTGCGATTGAGCTTGAAGTTCAGGCGTTTGTAGAGGTGACGATCTTGATTGAAATGATTGTGGACTGAGGAGTGAATGGAGGTGAATTTCTGCAGCGACTTTGCGCACCTGAATCTCGCCATCGCTCGTTCTCGTCGCCGGAATGGCTGATGCGAGTTTTCGGCCTGATTGTTCAGCCAACGACCGGTCGCCTGGCGCTCGGCATTTCCGATGATCTTCATCGCGGCGCGATATGAACGGAGACGGTCGGTCACTGCGGCCCTGGGGCTACCGTGCCTCTTCATTGCTTTCTTCAAGAACCTCAATGCGGCCTTGCGATTCCGTTTCTTCGTGACAAATGCTTCAAGGACTTCTCCTTCGTGGTCAACGGCCCGCCACAGGTAGTGGATTTCACCGTTGATACGCACGAAAACCTCATCCAGATGCCAGCGCCACTGCGTCATGCCTTGCACTGACGCTGATCGTTTCTTTCTGATTTCTGCTGCGAACATCGGGCCGAACCGGTTCCACCAGGCGCGCACGGTCTCATAGCTGACATCGATACCGCGTTCGTGGAGCATGTCTTCGACTTGCCGCAACGACAAGGGGAAGCGGACGTACATCATGACTGCCAGCCGGATTATGTCTGGCGAGGTCTTGTAATAGCGGAACGGATTTCTCATCCGGCGACGCTACGAAACTAGATGCTGTGGCTCAAGACAGTTTCCTCTGACACCGCCCCTTCGACAGTTCCGTAGTGTTGCGATGAACACGTGGCACGACGTGGTCGCCGCAGCTTAACCGAAAAGGATCCTCAGATTCCATGCGCCTGAGGTTCCTTAACGTGACAGAACCTTTGAAATAGCGGTATGGATTTCTCATCAGACGACGCTACGAAGGCCACTGCGCCGGCTCAAGTCCATTTCCTCTGACAGCGCCGTCAGACACGCTCATCGGTGGGCTTTGGAAATCGGCTGAAGGTTCTCCGTGTCGGTGGAACTCGAAAGGGCTGTGTCCGGAATTCTTGCCGGTTTGCAGGAATCTGTATTCAGATGATGCTTTGCAAACCAGTCGACACAAAAATCTGAAAAGACCTTCATGATACGGGTTGGGCGGATTTGGGCGAGTTGTGAAATCCCCAGGATGCCATTTGCAACATTTTCGCTTATTGGCAGTGGCTTGACCGACTGACCGTCATAGGTTTGGTCGTAGTAGGGGCGCGTAACCAACAACGAATATCCCCGGTTTCTGCCTACGAGGCAGCGAACCATTTCAAGCGAAGGCGAACTGAATCCAACACACGGTTCCAGGCCGTTCTGCCTGAACATGCGCATGAAGTAATCCCGGCTGGGCGGCACGTCGAGCAGTATGAAGTTCTCGTCAACCAGGCTTGCCAGCGAAACACGTTCCTGATCGGCCAATCGGTGCGATGTAGGCAACAGGATATATGGCTCAAAAGAAGCAAGTTTGGTTGTGGTTATGTCCGGGGGAAGGACGGAATCATACATGATCGCCAATTCAAACTGGCCGTTCGATAATCCGGCGATCATTTCCTCCTGATTGCCTTCATACAATCTGACATCTACGCCCGGATACTTTTCCGAGAAGTCCGCGAGTATGGCCGGCATGAAGACCGGCGCAACAGCAACAAAACAGGCGACCTCGAGCGTGCCGCTGATGATATCGCTCGATTCCAGGACATTCTGCTGCAAGCCTTTGGCATACCGAAGCAGGCCACGCGCATCAACCAGCAAACGTTCCCCGGCGGCGGTCAGAGAAACGCCGCGGGCATGATGACGAATAAACAGCTGATTGGAAAACTGCTCCTCAAGCTTGGTTATGGATTTTGATATCGAGGGCTGAGATACGTTCAGCTGTCGCGCTGCATCCGCCACGGACGACAGCTCAGCTGTCACAATGAAATACTCCAGTTGCCGCAACGAATATCTCAGCATGCGCAAACCCTCACTTCCATTTCATTGTATGTGAATTTCCACAACTAGATAGCTTTTAGTTAAGGGTAGTAGAGACAAATTGAATTTTAACTCATCTGTGAAGTGCCGGATACTTCCTTCTCAAACAGATTGCAGGAACCCCAGAGGACAAGGACGCGCACAACATGGGTGGCACCTGGGAAGTCGGCATTGATATTGGCGGGACGTTTACCGACGTTATCGGAATCAATGTGGCCAGTAATGAGGTCAGAACCGCAAAGGTGCGGACCCAGACGAGCGATCCTGTCTCCTGCATCACATCGGCCTTTGGCGCGATTGGAGTCGATTGGGACAGTGTTTCAGATCTCATGCACGGCACCACGATGGCAACCAATGCCATTGTTGAGGACAATCTTGCCCCTGCAGCACTGGTTGCAACGGAAGGTTTCCGCGATACCATTGAAATTGGACGCCAGAACCGTCGCGAGCTTTATCGCCTGCATGTTACGCCCCGGCTGCCGCCACTCGTTCCCGAAGAACGCCGCATCGAAGCTGTTGAGCGTATTGGTCCGGAAGGTCAGGTGCTTAAGCCCCTGTGTGAAGATGAATCACGCCGGGTTGCCTCCATCATTGGCGACTTGAACGTTGAGGCCGTCGCCATTGCCCTGCAGCACTGCTACATCAATGCTGCTCATGAAAAAATGCTGGGCGATCAACTTTCAAAGTCGATCAAATATGTTGCACTTTCCCATGAAATGAGCCCCGAGCCCCGGGAATTTGAGCGCACAAACACGACAATCCTGAACGCCGCCCTCATGCCTTTGACGGCCAGATACCTGGACGAGTTACAGTCGGGCGCAGGCGATAGGACGAACATCCATCTGCTTCATTCCGCCGGAGGCATGGCCTCCATCGACGCGGTCAAGGAACGCCCCCTGACACTTGCACTTTCCGGTCCAGCCGCCGGGGTGGCCGCCGCAGGAAAAATTGCCAACGAGCTCAAGCTGGACAACGCCATCGGTTTCGACATGGGTGGCACGACAACGGATACCTGTGTCGTTATTGACGGCAAGGTTCAGATCGGCAGCGATCAACGGCTTGCCGGAAGACCTGTGCGCCAACTCATGGTTGCCGTCGAATCCATTGGAGCTGGGGGAGGGTCCATAGCCCGGGTAGAAGGCGCAGCCGTGCGTGTTGGCCCCGACAGTGCAGGCGCCGAACCGGGGCCGGCCTGTTACGGGCATGGCGGGCAATTGCCCACAGTAACCGATGCCAATATGACCCTGGGGTTCCTCAGTACGGAGCGTTTGCTGGGGGGCGTCATCCGCCTGAACAAGGAAAAAGCGGAAACAGCGATAAATACCCTTGCCCATAAATTTGGAACATCTGTGCACGAAACAGCCTTGGGCGTTTACAGGGTTGCGAATGCCTCAATGGCGCGTGCGCTTCGCCGGGTCACCGTGGAACGCGGTGTTGACGCCCGTTCTTGTTCGCTGATTGCGTTTGGTGGTGCAGGGCCTATGCATGCCGTGGCGTTGGCGCGGGAGTTCGGCATTGAAAAAGTGATCGTGCCGAAATTCTCCAGTGTATTTTCCGCCCTCGGTTGCTTGACAGCGGAGCTCAGTTACGCCGAACAGCATACCGTTCGTATGCCCAGCACTGATTGGGACACCGACCAGCTCAATGAACGCTGCAAGAGCGTTGTCGATCGTCTCAGCAAACCTATTGTTGCTGCCGGGCATGATGCCGACAAAGTTACCACCAGCTTTATCGCTCTGATCCGCTATGCCGGACAGAGCGATACGGTTGAGGTTTCCTTTAACTTGCCCTGTGATCCGGAAAAACTGGGCCAGGACTTCATGGCGCAGCACACGAAATTGTACGGGTTTGCGACAGACGAACCATGGCAGTTTGAAACACTTCGCGTGACCGTTTCCGAACCGTCCAAAGGCGATATAGCTAAACTCAACGAAGTCGAACAGGAAGAAACTACAACACCGATTTCCACGGAAAACATCTGGTTTGAGACAAGCGGTCCGGTTTCGACCAGACGGTGTGAGCGCGGTGCTCTGCCCGTTGACTGGAAAATTCAAGGACCTGCCATTGTCGAAGATGACTGGTCAACCATTGTTGTTCCGCCGGGCGCCACAGCCTGGGTCGATCCAACAGGCCACCTGATAATTGAGGCGGGAGAGGGCATATGAGTCCCAATTCAAGCTTTGGACCAGATCCCTTTACCGTAGAGGTCATCCGAAATGCCCTGACGGCCATTGCCGAGGAAATGTCCCTTACTGTCATGCGCTCTGCACGTTCGCCCTTGCTGCGTGAGGCAGGCGATCTTTCCTCGGCCCTGACCGACAGTGGCGGCAACCTGATTGCGCAAGGCAGAGACATACCGGCGCATCTTGGCGTCATGGGATCAACGGTTCAGGAATTTCTCAAACGTGTCCCGGCGGAAAAACTTGAACCCGGCGATGTCTGGTTCATGAACCTGCCCGAAGCGGGCGGCAATCATCTGCCGGATGTGAAAGCGGTCCGTCCGATCTTTGCTGAAGGCGCAATTCAGGCCTATGCCGTCAGTTTGGCCCACTGGGCCGATATCGGCGGAGCAAAACCCGGCAGTTATGTGCCCGATGCCCGCGATGCCTGGCAGGAAGGGCTACGCATTCCGCCACTTCGCGTTTTCACAAAGGACGGGCCGGATCGAGAAAAGCTTGATGTAATTCTCTGTAACGTTCGTGGCGCGGAAGAGCGTGAAGGCGATATATTGGCGCAGATGGCTTCCACCTATGCGGCCGATGTGCGTCTGCAGGAAGTGTTCTCTCGCTATGACGCGGCAACTGTGCGTGCCGCCATCGCCGACCTTCACAACCAATCGGAGGCGGAAATGCGGGCCGCCATTCGAACCATTCCCAATGGTGTGTATGAAGGTGAAGACTGGCTTGATGACGATGGCCTGGGCGGTGAGCCCATACCCGTTCGTGTCCGCATCGAAATACGCGATGAAGATGCAACATTCGATTTCTCGGCGACGGGCGATGCGGCAGCAGGGCCACTCAATGCTACGCCCTTTACGGCGTCGGCCAGTGTCTTTTATGCCATGAAGGCTGTCGCCGGGCCTGACATCCAGCCCAATGCCGGGTGCGCCCGGCCACTGGAAATCGTAACGCGAGAAGGCTCCTTGCTGCATCCACCGCTTGAAAAACCGGTGGTCGGCGGCAATCACGAAACATCGCAACGCATCGTCGACGCCATCTTCAATGCCTTTGAGACTGTTATGCCTGAACGCCTGACAGCGGGAGGGTCAACCACATCCGGTTTGCTGTTGTTCAGTGGCCGGGATCCCCGAACCGGGCGGTGGACCACGCTCTATGAGGTCCATGGTGGTGGAGAAGGTGCACGTCATGACCGCGACGGTATGTGTGTCGTCCGCCCACACATGTCCAACGTGATGAACACGCCAGCCGAGGTCATCGAGGCCAACTATCCCATCATCATTGACCGGCAGGAGCTGCGTCGCGGTTCCGGGGGAAAGGGCGTTCATTGCGGCGGGGAGGGTCAAATCCGCACGTATTTGATCAACGGTCCGGAGGTCGTCATGACGTCCATGGTCGAACGCTGTGTCATCCCGCCATACGGGCTGCAGGGCGGTGAAGCTGGAGAAACATTTCAGATCACCTTGCAACGGGCCTCCGGCGAAACCGAGAACATCGCAGGCAAAGCACATATTCGTCTGATGCAGGGCGATCGCATCATCATGAAGACCAGTGGCGGCGGCGGCTACGGCATCCCGGCAAGACAGTAGAACTCATTGTTCATCAGGAAGGAGCCACACATGAGACTTGAAAACAAGACGACAATTATCACCGGTGGCGCTCAGGGAATGGGCGGTACCATCTCGGAAACCATGGCCAGGGAAGGCTGCGATCTTGTTCTGACTGCCCGGACACTGGGTCCTATTGAGGAATTAGCCGAAAAAATCCGCGGTATGGGACGGAGAGCCCTGGCCGTTGCGGCAGATACCACCGAAGAGGATCAGGTCGAGAGCCTTGTCGCCAAGGCCAAGGAGTTTTTTCATGGGCGGATCGATATCCTGGTGAATGCCATGGGGGCAACCGGCCCCATCGAGACGCCGGTCTGGGAAATCGAAGGTCAGGATTTCATGGATCTGCTGCGCAAGAATGTGGTCGGCATGTTCCTTCCTTCAAAGCATGTCATACCGACAATGATCGACCAGCACTACGGAAAGATCGTCAATATCGGCGGTTGTTCCGGCATGCGGGGGTATCGCTATCGCGCCGGGTACAGCTCGTCCAAATGGGCAATTCGGGGACTGACACGCACGTCAGCAATCGATTGCGGCGAGCACAATATAAATGTGAACGCAATTATGCCCGGCATTGTCGAGACCCCGCGCATGACCAAGCTCTGTAAAGAAAAGGCAAAAACCAAAGGGACGACCTTTGAGGAAGAGTACGCCGAATATGTAGCCGAAATGCCCCTGAAACGGGTCACGACACCTCAGGATATCGCGAATGCCGCAATCTTCCTGGCCAGCGATGAATCGCAAAACCTCACCGGGCAGGAGATCGTCATTGATGGCGGCTGGGCTGCATAGCAGCAGATCGTAGGACATTTGGAACGGGAGGCATCGATGCTACCACGATTTGAACTATCCCAACCACAAACCCTGCCCGAGGCTTTGAAAGCTCTGGCAGGCGGCGTTGGACAGCCTTTGGCGGGTGGCACAAATCTGTTTCCCGACCTGCGCGGCGGACGGGAAAAAGGCGACACGTTCATCAGCCTGTCTCAGGTTGGTGAGCTGCGCTACATCGAGCACACGGATAACCGGGTCACGCTTGGTTCGGGGGCAACCATTTCTGATATCCTTCGTGATCCCCAAATGAAGATCGCGGCTCCCGCGCTGGTTGCCGCCTCGGATATCTTCGCCGGCGCCATGGTCCGGAATGCGGCAACCATCGGCGGCAATGTCTGTTGCGGATCACCTTCCGCTGATTCGGTGCCACCGCTTCTGACGCTGGGTGCCGACGTTACGTTGGCCAGCGCATCGGGGGAAAGAACGCTTCCTCTTGATGAGTTTTATCTCGACTACAAGAAGACCGTCATGAAACCGGATGAGTTGCTGGCGTCCATATCTTGGACACCGCCAACGCCGGGCAGCGCACATCTTTTTTACAAACTTTCCCGCAGAAAAGGAGACGCCATAACGATTACGGGCATCTCTGTTCTGGTTGAGGCAGAAGGTGGCAAATGCAAGACAGTGCGTATTGCTCTGGGATCCGTTGCACCGACAATCTTCCGTGCACACGAGGCCGAAGGCATGCTTGCCGGCCGGGTCTTAACATCCGAGCTGATTGAAGAGGCGGCACAAAGTGCTGCCGGCCAATGCAAACCCATCAGTGATAATCGCGCATCGGCTGAATACCGGCTGTTGACGGCGCATTCGCTCACCCGCCGCTTGCTGAGACAAGCCTGGAAACAGGCTTCCTAACACCATCGAAGGAGACGCCACATGTCATCGGAAAAAGCCGTGACCCTTCGGGTAAATGGCAACGAGGTAAACATCATCACCCCGGCGCACCGCACATTGCTGGAAGCGCTGCGCCATGAAGGGTTTGTTGAAATCAAAAGCGGTTGCGAAAAAGGCGACTGTGGAGCCTGCGCTGTCCTGCTTGACGGTGTGCCTGTCGATAGCTGCATAACGCTGGCATGGCATGCCGAGGGGCGTGACGTCACCACCATCAAGGGATTGGGAAATTCTGATTCTCCCGATCCTCTGCAAAAGGCGTTTATCGAAACGGGTGGCGCTCAGTGTGGCTATTGCACGCCGGGCATGATCATTGCGGCAAAAGCGCTGTTGAATGAGAACCCAGAACCTTCACTTGACGACATCAAGAAAGCGTTGAGCGGTAACCTGTGCCGGTGCACAGGCTACACAAAAATCTTTGAAGCCGTACAAATCGCAGCAGAAGACCTCCGCAAAGAGGGAGAAGCGGCATGAACCAGGTCGATACTTCGCCCAACGCTATTCCCAATGTGAACTTGCGGCAGGTTGGCAAAAACAAACCACGTAATGATTCCCCCACCAAGGTTTACGGCAAGGCGATCTATGCCGGAGACCTCATCATGGATGATATGCTTTTCGCCAAGGTTCTTCACAGCGATCGCGCCTGTGCCGATATCAAAAGCATTGATGTATCTGTGGCCAAGACACTGCCGGGCGTTCACAGCGTTCTGACAGCAGATGACCTGCCGGCAACCAATGCGGTCATGACCGATATGCCGGGGCAGGTCGGTGGCGGTACGAAAAACACCAAACAGCCTATTCTGGCAAAGGAACGCGTTCGTTTTTACGGCGAGCCGATCGCCCTTGTAGCAGCAGAATCCTATGAACTTGCACAACGGGCGCTGGATTTGATTGTCGTCGATTATGAGGACACGGAAGGTGTCTATGACGCCTTTGACGCGCAAAAACCCGATGCGCCCATTGTATACGGCAATGATAATATCGTTGCCGCCTACAAGGTTCGAAAAGGCGACATTGAGAAAGGTTTTCAGGAAGCCGATTTTGTTCTCGAGAACACCTACTCATCGCAATATCAGGAGCAGGCCTTCCTGGAGCCGGAGGCAGCCGTTGCCTGGGTTGATGAGCATGACATTTTGAACATCCGCTCGAGCACTCAAGTTGTAGAACATTTCCGAGCTGTGGCGGATGCGCTTGGCATGCCTCACAACAAGGTCCACCTACAGGCACCATATGTCGGTGGCGGATTTGGTGGCAAAGAAGTCATGACCATCGAGGTGTGGCTGGCATTGCTCGCCATGGATGCCCAGCGTCCGGTCAAGTTGAAACAGACGCGTGAAAACTCCTTTATTTCTCATGGTCCGCGCCATCCCTTTACAATCACTCACAAAACCGGCGTTACTAAGGATGGCAAGATAACGGCGGCGAAAATTACCCTGACGTCCGATGCAGGCGCTTATGCCAAGCTGAGCCCCTATATCCTGCTTTATGCGACGGTTGGTGCAACCGGGCCGTACAGGGTCGATAATCTGTGGATTGACTCCACCTCTGCGGCGACCAACAACCTGCCGACCTGCGCCTATCGCGGGTTTGGCACAATGCAGGCCACCACAGCCTGTGAGGCCCAGATGGAAGAGCTTTCCAAGCTGATAGGCTTGGACTCTCTGGAATTTCGCCGCAAGAACTTCATTCAAACGGGTGATCCGAATGCTACCGGCCAGATCATTCGTAGCGCGGTGTGGTCAGACCAATGCGCGACGAAAGCCCGGGAGGCTCTCGGTGATAAACCGAAGAGCACGGAGCACACTGTCTACGGCCACGGTCTTGCCTGTTATCAACAGAGCTATGGGCGTATCCGCTGGATGAAAGATACCTCTGAATCGTGGGTTGGACTTGAAATGGACGGCACGCTCATTGTCCGATGTGCTGTTACCGATATCGGTGCGGGTCAGATGTCCGCACTGGCACAAATTGCCGGGGAGGTGCTTGGTGTCCCGATGGAAGAGATCACCGTTTACTTCGGTGATGGTCACGTCAATCCGCTGGCCGGGACTTCAACAGCTAGCCGCGCCCTCTACATGACCGGTAAAGCGACCGAACTGGCGGCCAAAAATGTTCGAAATAACCTGTTCGAATGCATGGCGGAATACTTCGATGTTAGGCCGGAGGAACTGGATCTGGGTGATTCAAAGGTTTTCGTTCAGGACAATCCCGAACGCTGCATGTCCGTCAAGGACATGGCCAAGCACTGTGCTGCTCAGGGTGTTCATCGTCACAGCCTTGAAATTTACAGAGCTCCGCCGAGCGAGGGCCTTGATCCTGAGACCGGACAGGGAGAAGTGTTCCCGGATTTCACCTACGGCGCCCATGCTGCCACGGTTGCTGTTGATACGGATACCGGCGAAGTCACCGTCATCAAGAGTGTCGGCGCTCACGACGTGGGGCAATCGATCAACAGGCAAGCCGTAGAAGGGCAGATCGAAGGCAGTGCTCTCATGGGTCAGGGATTTGCATTGAGCGAAGAACTGATTCTTGAAAAGGGTGTGCTGAAAAACGGTTCTTTCAGCGAGTATCTGATCCCAACCTCAGAGGATGTGCCGGAGATTGAATCCATAATCCTTGAATCCCGAAGTGGCCTCGGCCCATTCGGGTCGAAGGGAATTGGCGAACCCGTCTTCTCACCGGTCGCGGCTTCCATCGTCAATGCCGTGGCTGATGCTATAGGAACCCGCATACATCATCTGCCGCTGACGCCGGAAAAAGTCCTGACCGCTATCAATGAAGAGAAGACGAAGGAAGCCGCTGAGTAAGCGGACATCCGAACCGGGTGTTACGCGAAGAATTCGGCATCCCTGATCAGGGCGGCTAAATCGTAAGCGTCCATTTCTGACACGCAGCTCAGTTATCGACGTGTGGGGGCTGCCAATTCCAGGGCAACAGATCGTCAATACGGCATTGTCAGGCACTGTCAGAGCCATTCGATCGGCGATGTCATCTATGGACACCCCTCTGATTGCAAGTGCTTTTTAACGTGATACGCGAGGTGGGTTTGCAGTCATCTATCCGGCCTCTCATTGCAGCACAATGTTGACTGCGGGCCTTGATGGAATCCGAGGATCAACCAAACCCGAGGCGTTGTCCGAGCTTTGAGCTAGTTCCTCTGCAATCAGAGGGGTGTCCATAGATGACAAAGCCTCTAGCGACCACGCTACCTAACGTGTCCATGCCAGATCAACAAATTCGACTTGCATTATAGCAATTCCAAGGTTACCACTATTCCAACAAAAACCACAAAACAGAGCTCGCACACTTATTCTGGATATAGCGGTTATGCAGGTTTCAGACGAATTTTCGGATGTGGTGCGCTTGGTCGAGGCGCATTCTACAAACGAAGTTGAGCTCTCAGAAACCCAAAAACACCACAAAAGTGACAAGCATGTGGCTCTCCGGTGGACCGGTTGGGCGGTACTCACTCATCCGTTCAACAGCGTCGGCAACCCCGCTTCAGCGATGTCTCCGGGGCTTTGCGGCAATGGTCTGTCTGTTGGATATCAGAATGTTGGAACACGATACTCCAACGCAATTGGTTTTTCATTTAGCCGGGAATTTGGGGGGGCCAGGTGTGCTGTAACGGGCGCCGATCCTCCGTCCCTTCAGATCAGTGAATTTGAGCAAGAAGGATTGGAAAGTCCCACACAAAGTCAAACAGAGAGGAAGAGGAAGAGAAAATGAACAGGCGCAAATTTTTGGGATCATCTGCGATGGCAGCGGCGGTTGCGGGCATGCCCATGATCAATGGCGGCTTCTTTGCCAGTCCAGCGTTTGCCGGATCCGACAGACCGATAACGTTTCTGTCGGCAGAAAATCTGACGGGCAACTGGAATCCAACGGCGCATACCGCGCTTTCACAGATCATATTTGAAGGCTTCGTGTTCGGCTATCTGACGCGTGCGCCGATGTCACCCGACAATCCAGACGAGATTGTGTTCGAACTGGCAACGGCAATGACATTGATCGACGAGCACACACTGGAGTTCAAGCTGCGTAAGGGCGTGAAGTTCCACAATGGCGAGCCGTTCACGGCCAATGACGTCAAGGCAACATTTGAATATGCGTCTCAACCCGAGCACCCGGCTCAGTGGTATCCAGGCCAGGCGAGAGTCGACGTAATCGACGATCACACCGCACATGTGAAGACCAAGGAGTTCGGTTATCCAGCAAGCCTGTTCTGGTTCCTCTCGGCATTCCTTCCCATCATGTCAGCGAAGGATATCGCTGATGGCACGGCGCTGACAGAAAGACCCAACGGAACCGGCGCATTCAAGTTCGTTAAACAGGACGGCAACACTACTGTCCTTGAAGCGAACATGGATTTCTTTGCCGGCCCACCGAAAGTGCCGGGCGTCAACTTCTCGTTCTCGGGCGATGCCACAACGCGCATGTTGTCGCTCCTCTCCGGTGAGGCCGACATCATTGAGCGCCTTGAGGCCGAGCAGGTAGATACCATCAATTCCAAGACGGGATTCCGGCTCAATCAAGCAGTTTCGGTCGAGAACAAATACCTTTGGTTCCGCTGCTCCAAGCCGCCCTTCAATGACTGGCGTTTGCGCCGTGCGGTCAGCCACGCGATCGACAGAGATGTTATTCTGGAAGTGCTCGGCGCCTCCGGCACGCCGTCAAATGCATGGATTTCGCCAGTGAAATTCGGATATGTCGACACTCCGAACTATCCGCAATATGACCCGGAGCTATGTCAGAAGTTTTTGGCAGACGCCGGTTTTCCGCGCGCGGAAGGTTTGCCAAAACTGGAATACCTTACCTCTGTCGGGTTCTATCCCAAGACCAAGGAGTATGGCGAAGTCATCACTGCGATGCTGCAGGAGCAAGGCTTTGATGTGGAGTTCAGCGCCATGGAAGTCGCGGCATGGGGGGATCGCCTCTATGATAGACCGGGTGGTGGCCCGGGTCATATGATTGACTGCGGATGGGCAACAGGTTCCCCGGAACCGGACCTCGTATTGCGCACACACTTCCATTCGTCATCGAAACGCATCTGTGGCATTGAAGATGCTGAATTGGATGCGGTTCTCGACAAGGAGCGCAATGCCACCGATCCGGCGGAACGCAAACGCGTGATCCAGGAAGAGGTCATGCCGATGCTGGCGGAGAAGACGCCGTCGCTCAGCTTGTTCACATCGGTGTTCATCCATGCCATGCGGGAAGATTTGGAAGGCATGTTCATATACCCCAACGGTATGTTGGACGCGACCCAGGCGACCAACGCCTAATTATGGAGCTTTCGGAGGCCGAGCCAGCGCTGAGGGCTCGGCCTCTGCACCTGCAAGGAAAGCAATCACTTGTACCTGCTGATCTTCCTTTCCAGAAGGCTGCTTCAAGGAGCTGCTGTTCTCCTGATCGTCACCTTCGCGATCTTCACGCTGCTTCGGGTAGTGCCGGGCGATCCCGCGCGGCTGATCGTCGGTGGTATGGCTCCGGACGAGGTGGTGGAACAGAAAGCCGAAGAACTTGGATTGAACGATCCGATCCCGGTCCAGTTCATTAAGTACCTCGGCGAGATCGCCCAGGGTGATCTCGGCAACTCGTTTGTGCGTGCCAGGAGCGGCAGCATGGGCGGGGCGGTGGCATTTGACGACCCGAGCCGCGGCGACCGGGCCGAGGTTCTCGATCTGATTATTGAGAGGGTTCCTCTGACACTTCAACTGGCAGGTCTTGCCGTACTCTTTTCTTTGATAATTTCATTCCCTTTGGGAGTGGCGGCAGGGCTGAATCCTGGAGCCTGGCAGGATAAACTGGCGTTTTTTGCAGGGTCGATCTTCGTGTCCGTCCCTAACTTTTGGCTAGGCATTGTCCTTGCTCTTTTGTTTTCCGTGCATCTCGGCATCCTGCCGTCGATTGGCTACAAGGGTTTTGAATACACGATCCTTCCGGCGTTCGTCCTTGCCATCGAAATGTCACCGTTCATCATTCGTACCCTGTCAGTCTCAATAGCCCAGATCATGCAGGAAGAGTTCATATCCGTCGCGCCACTGCGCGGTTTGATGCGCTCGCGTATCGTCGGCGCGCATGCCATCCGAAACGCCTCGATTCCCTTGCTGAACCTGTTCGGTATTCAACTCGGATCGTTGCTTGGTGGCGTGCTGGTGATCGAGTTCATCTTCGACTATCCCGGGCTCGGGCGCCTGACCATCAATGCGGTGCTGCAACGGGACTTCCCACTCATCCAAGGCATCGCAATATTCATCAGCGCCATGTTCGTTTTCATCAACATCGCTGTCGATCTCGCGGCGAGTTTTATTGATCCCCGGCTGGAGTATTGAGATGTCGGACACGGCCACCAAAAACCAGGCACCGGGGCAGGCGGCCTCCGCCGCATCGATGCTGACGCCGACACAACGCATGCTCCGGGAGGCATGGTCGAAGCCATCGTTCAAGTTTGGCTTCTTCACATTCACGGTGCTGCTCCTCGGTGCGCTGCTCTACCCGGAAATCAGCTCCATCGATCCGACCAAGATGAACATCAAGGCGCGTCACACGCCGCCTCTGCTCATTGGCGATTGGTCGTGGGCGCACCCCCTGGGAACCGATCATCTTGGGCGCGACCTTCTGGTCCGCTGCCTCGTCGGGCTTCGCTACTCGGTACTGATTGGCTGCGCTACGGTGGTCATGATGTTCATCGTCGGTTGCGGTTTGGGCCTTCTTTCCGGCTTCAAGGGCAAGTACACCGACACAATCATCATGCGCATCACGGACGCGCAACTTTCGATTCCCATGATCATCCTGGCAATCGCCATTCTGGGTGTATCGCGTCCGACTGTGCCCGCCATCATCCTCGTCCTGGGACTGTCCGGCTGGCCGCTCTATGCGCGCGTTGCCCGCAGCGTAACGCTGTCGGAAAAGAGCAAGGAGTACATCAAGGGCCAACGCGTTTTGGGGGCTTCGGATTGGCGGATCATTTTTTTGTTTGTCGCACCAGCGGTCTTGCCGCCTATCGCCTTTGTGGCGGTTCTGGACGTCGCCCGTATGATGATTTTCGAATCCATACTCGGGTTTCTGGGACTCGGGGTTCAACCACCGACACCGACGTTCGGCAATATCATCGCGGACGGGCGAAAGTACCTCCTCAATGCATGGTGGATTGCCACCATGCCCGGACTGTTCCTCTTGTTCACGCTGACCAGCCTCAACTTGATGGGGTCAGCACTGGAAGGTGCGCGAAACAATGTGCTCAGGGGAACTGTGTGATGTCCGGCGACAAGGCAATTCTCCAGGTTCAGGGGCTATCAGTCGGATTGCGGAACGATCCGTCGGCAAGAATTCTGGACAATGTCAGTTTCGAGCTCGGGGCCGGCAAGGTTCTTGGTGTCATCGGTGAAGCGGGGTCGGGCAAAACTGTTCTGGCCAGAGCGATTGTGCGCGGGCTTACCGAACCCCTGACATATGAAGCCGGACAGGTGTTCTATGGAGGCGATGACATATCGTCTCTTTCGCCGAAAAGGCTCGCCGACATTCGCGGCAACAAGATTGGCTATATTGGATCGAACCCGGCCGGAGCGTTGGACCCGACACTCCCGGTGGGCGAACAGATCGTGGAAAAGCTTCTGTCGGTCAGTTCCGGTCTGTCACGCAGTGCTGCCAAAAAACGCGTGCTGGAAGTGCTCTTTGCAGTCAGAATCCCATCAGCCGAAGTCAGGTTTCACGAATACCCCTTCCAATTCAGTGGCGGAATGATGCAACGCGTCATGATCGTCGATGCGCTGGTGACAAACCCTTCGGTCCTGATCGCTGACAACATCACGCAGGCTTTGGACGTGACGGTCGCAGCGCAAATCATCCGGCTCATCCAGGAGCTGCGGGACAAGTTCTCCACGGCCATTTTGTTTATCTCCTCATCGCTGCCGGTTGTCGAAACCATTGCCGATGAGGTGTTGGTTCTGCAGCAGGGCAAGATCATTGAGCAGGCAACCCCGTCGATACTGATCAACGCGCCGCAACATGACTACACAATGTCATTGTTGGCGAGGTTGCCGCGCATTTGGGGTGCCGACATTTCCGGTCCGGAAGCGAGCGATGCCCCGACGCTGATGGCCATCGAGGATGTTCACCGAACCTATATGGTCCGCAAGAAAGGCACATTCCGCGGCATGAATGCGGTGCAGGCGGTTCGCGGGGTCACGCTGGACATTCGCGAAGGCGAGAACATCGGTATTGTCGGGGAGTCCGGTTGTGGCAAATCCACACTCACACGGCTGTTGGCCTGGCTTGAAACGCCGGAACAGGGGACGATTCGTTTCGCCGGTGAGGATCTTTCACGATTAAGCCGGCAGGAACTGACTAAGCTGCGGCAGTCTTTCCAGTTGCTTCTCCAGGATCCCTACAGCTCCCTGCCGTCGCGCATGGCGGTGGGACGGATCATCGCCGAACCGCTTTTGATCCACGGCAGCTTCAAGAAGCGGGAAATTCGTGATCGCGTCCTGCAGGCCATGGATGAAGTCGGGCTGGACCGGGCGCTTGAAAACCAACTGACCGTTGGATTGAGTGCCGGCCAGCGTCAGCGCATCAACATCGCACGCGCGCTGGTGCTCGAACCCCGGCTGCTCATACTGGACGAGACGTTGTCTGCGCTCGATCAGGTGGAGCAATCAAAGCTGTTCGAACTGTTCGACAAACTTCAGCAAAAGCATGGTTTCACCTACATCTTCATCTCTCACGACATGGCACTGGTGCGAAAGGTTTGCCATCGGGTGGCCGTCATGTATCTGGGCCGGATTGTCGAGCTTGCCGACAATAATGCCCTCTTTGAAGATCCGGTTCACCCGTATTCAAAAGCACTTTTGAGTGCGGTTCCGACGTTGGATGATCACCCGTTCAAGGCGCAGGAGTACCTGCTGGAAGGGGAGCCGCCGAGCCCGGTGGATATACCAACTGGCTGCTCCTTTCGGTCCCGCTGTCCGGTCGCGCTGGCAAAGTGCGAAACCAATGATCCCGATGCCCGAGTTCTGGTCGGGGGCGGACAAGTCTCCTGTCATCTGGTTGATGAAAACCAGCCTGCCCCAAACTATCAAATTGCAGCTGCAGTCTAGGAATTTGCAATGCTGAACAGCCATCGCCGCGAACACATTCTGGAGAGTATTTCAAACCACAACCGGGTCTCGGTAACAGACATCGCGGCCAGCTTGAATGTGTCCGACGAGACCGTGCGGCGGGACCTGAAGGATCTTGAAAAAGAAGGCTTGCTGAGGCGTGTTCATGGCGGCGCAATAGGCGTTACGCGCATACGCGATGAACCCATCAGCAAGCGCGTTCAGAAGGCAGCCAAAGAAAAGGGAATTATAGCGCAACTCGCTGTCGAGCTGATCTCTGATCACACCTCCATCTTCCTGGACATAGGTTCGACCACGGAGGCCCTTGCACGACAGCTTGGAAGGTTTTCCGACCTCAAGCTCTACACCAACTCACTGAACATCGCCAAAATCGCAATAGAGTACTTTGGCGTTTCGGTGTTTGTGACCCCCGGTCAATTGCGAAAAGTGGAGTTGGATCTCGTCGGCTATGACACGGTGTCCTACATCCAGAGCTACTACTTTGACACCGTGTTCATGGGCGTGGCCGGCATTGACGTGGATCGCGGGTTCATGGACTTCGAAGAAGATGAAGTCAGGATTCGCCAGGCTCTGGTGAAGAGTGCCAGGAACAAGGTGTTCCTCGCCGATTCAAGCAAATTTGGAAAATCCGCCAACATCCGCACCGCAACCTTTGATGAAATTGATCGGTTGGTTACAGATCGCGCGCCCGATCGGGAGTTCCAGGCGCAGTTCGAAAAAGAAGGAATGGAAGTCATCCATGCTTGATGACGCTCCGTTCAATCACACCGCGCACGCCACGCTGCTGGATTTGTTCTCCGAGTTCGGGAAGATCGGCGCCGTGCAAAGCGGCGGGATTTCGCGGCTGGCCGCGAGTCCGGAAGATGGCTTGGCTCGAGACTCTCTTTGCGATTGGTTTCGGCATCACGACTTCGAGATCCTTGTCGACGAAATTGGAAACATCTTCGGGGTTCTGGATTTGGCGCTCGGAGACCCGACACAACATTTTTTCTGCGGCTCCCATCTCGATAGCCAGCCGGACGGCGGAAAGTTTGATGGTGCCCTCGGTGTGGTCTGTGCCTGCGTCTGTGGATTGGTGATCAAGGATGCGGTGGCAAAGGGGGAGATTGACCCATTCTATCGCTACTACGTTGTGGCCTGTTGGACCGGCGAGGAAGGTGCACGTTTTCAACCGAGCCTCATTGGCAGCAGCGTATTCGTTGGACTGATGCCGTTGGAAATTGCTCTGGCCCGGCAGGATCATGAGGGCGTTTCCCTAAGGCATGCTCTTTCGCAGATCGATTATCTGGGCACCGCACAAGTGCCCGCGCCGGGGCACTATCTTGAGGTTCACATAGAGCAGGGCGCGAAGCTTGAAACCGCGAACATACCTATCGGGATTGTCTCTTCTTGCTGGGGTGCAAAGAAAATTCTGATGGAGGTATCCGGGCGACCTGATCACACGGGACCGACGCCGATGGAGGACCGCCAAGATGCATTATTGGCAGCTTCGCATCTGGTTGTTCAGGCAAATGAAATTTCCCACCACTCGACCTCAACCTTGTACAGTTCGGTCGGCCGCATAGACGTTTCTCCCAACTCACCAAACACCATTGCTGACAAGGTACAACTATGGATCGAGTTCCGTTCGAACGACGGAGAAGCACTCCTTGAGGCCGAGCACCAATTCAGACATTCCTTTGACGGAATCGCCAAATCAACCGGCTGCGAGTTGAGAGTTGCAAGCTCTGAAGATCGTGCGGTTGTTGAGTTTGACAAGCACGGCATTGCAAACGTCGAAGACGTTTTGTCAAAGTCGAACATTCCCTATCTGCATATGACCACAATCGCCGGCCATGACGCGATACGTTTGCAGTCCGTATGCCCCTCTACATTGCTCTTTGTTCCATCCAGGAACGGCATCAGTCACTCCCCGGACGAATTCACCTCCGACGACGATATCACCGCCGGCTTCGATGCGATGCTGCACGCGGTTTCGCGTTTAATTTCAGCAGTGGCTTGCGATGATCTTCAACCCAGTTCTTGCGAAACGAAAAACTAGATGTCCGGTTTTGATCAAAACATAAACAATGCGATCCTGGCGACGGCGAATGAGATTTCCCAGAACGCCGCGGAAACTGCGCTTTCATACTTCCGGAAGAGCATGGACATTGGCCTGAAAGGAGACTCCAGCCCGGTCACGGTCGCCGATATTCAGATCGAACAAGAAGCCCGTGATCTTTTGGGCAGGCAGTTTCCCGAACACAGTATTCTTGGCGAGGAGTTTGGTGCGGGAGATATGAGCAAAGAGCATGTCTGGGTGATTGATCCCATCGACGGCACGCGCTCGTTCATTTCCGGTCATCCGCTGTTCGGCTTTTTGCTAGCCTATTTCAAAGGCGGAGTAAGCCAGCTTTGCGTTGTTTCGATGCCGGTTCTGGGGGAACGGTATGTTGGCCTGTCCGGGCATGCGGCCACGTTGAATGGCTCCGAAATCAGGACTTCCGATAAAGCAAAACTCTGTGATGCCATCCTCTTCATAAACGAGGGTGAAAAGATATTCGCAAATGAATCCGAGGTGCATGGGCGGCTGCTAACTGCAGGGCATACGCGGCGGTTTGGTTATGACTGCTATCCGCATGCACTTGTGGCCGCCGGGCATGTAGATGCCGTCGTCGATTACGATGCGAAGCCCTTTGACTACCTGCCGCTGGCAGGACTGATTGAATCCGCTGGTGGCTGCATGACCGATTGGTCAGGAAAACCCCTAACGTTTGAATCCGATGGCAGGGTTGTAACAGCGGCGACACCGGAGTTGCATCGCGAAATGCTTCATCTGTTGGCGAAGGGGTCTTGAGTATGCCTTGCATCGGATCCCAGACCACAAGTGACAGATCTTGCCGTGCAGACGAAGGAAGCCTCGGCGGCGCGCCTGCCAGGTTGTGTCGCATGGTTTGCCGGTGCTGTGGATTCATGACCGAGGAAAGTTGGCTAACATGCGCCGCGAGTTGAAAGAGACACCGGAAATGGACGTCAAGATGCTTGCGCACATGTCTCTTGTCGAACTCCAGACGGCATACGCAAACAGACAACTGAGCCCGGTGGAAGTAGTTGACGTATCGCTGGCACAGATTGCAGCCACGAATGACACGATCAATGCGCTCTATGGTGTTCGTGCGGATGAGGCGCGAGCGGAAGCAAAGTCCTCAGAGGAACGCTATGCCGCTGGCCGGCAGCTCAGTAATTTTGACGGCATTCCGGTCACGATCAAGGACAGCGTCCATGCAGTCGGCATGAAGTGGCATCACGGATCTGCGATCCATGGCAAAGGTGTCCTGGGCACCAAAGATGCGCCGCCTGCTGTTCGTTTGAAACGGGCGGGGACGATCATTCTCGGCAAATGCACAATGCCGGATTTCGGGTTGAGCGGGTCGGGGGTCAGCAGTTCACACGGGATTGTGCGCAATCCTTGGGGAATTTCCTGGAGCACCGGCGGATCGAGTGCCGGCGGTGGTGCGTCAATTGCCACTGGAATTGCCATGATGTCCCTGGGTTCCGATATTGCGGGGTCGGTACGTTTACCAGCGGCACATTGCGGTCTGGCGGCACTCAAACCCACGCAAGGTGTTATTCCCCATTCGCCGGCATCGACCGTGCGGTCCGCGGGACCGATAACACGCAAGGCGGCAGACCTGCATGCCTGGACGAAACTTCTTTTGGGCCCGGATGAAAATGACCGGTATTCCGTTCCGTATTGGGGGGCAACCTGCAGTACCGAACCGAAGGTCGGAGCCTGCGCAGATTTTGGATTTGGACCTGCTGTAGAGCCCGCTGTTCTGGCCTGTTTTAGCGACGCCAAGGCGGTGCTTTCAGATCTGGTTGGCCCTATTGTCGATGTTGATAAGACTGCGGGCTTTGACGCCTATATACCAATTGATGACATGCTCAAATTGAAGGGCTGGCTCGAGTATAGCGCTGCCGACCCGGCACTGCGTTGCCACACGCCATCGGAACTATACGAATGGTTCAAAGAGGCGGAGGGATGGACGTCCAGCAAGATCGGTGAGGTTGACTGCGGAATAGAAAAGGGTGTGGCCTATTGCGTGGATCTTTTCTCGGAAGTGGATTTTCTTCTGACGCCTGTGATGCCGGTGGTCAACTTCCCGGCCGAAGATCGCGGTATCGATCCTTGCATGCCGTTGCGTCACACAACGTTCACCGCGCTTTTCAATCAGTCTGGAAACCCGGCGGTTTCGCTTTGTGGCGGATTTGACGCGCGAGGCCTTCCCGTTGGGATACAGCTTGTTGGGAAGCGTTTTGACGATGTGCGGCTGCTAAAGCTTGCCACACAGCTTGAAGCCGCTCTGGATATCTATGGCCCCGGAAAGAAAGAATGGCCCATTGTACCGCTCACCTGAAAATTTGGAGCTAAATCATGTCTGACGAAGAAATCCAGATCAGAGAAAGCACGGCGAGGGATAAGGCCCAGCTGATTCTGGGTTCTGAACCGGAGACGTTCGAAAGCCCGCTGACCGTTTTGGCTTCGCCGGCGTGGCGGGGGATCGAGGGCGACACCTGGCGTGCAAAGACCGCAAAGAACTCCATTATTTTGAAGCATTACCACGCCGACGTGGATTTCTATGTCGATGCAAGTGCGGCGATCAACGCTGCTGACCAGGCAGGCAAGATTGGCGTCGGGCCAGCACTTGTTCAGAGCTGGCATGACGAAGGTCTCGCGGCGTTTACGGATCTGTCGGGTGCCTGGCGTGCTGGGGGCCTGCATGATGCGGTAAATGCGACCGTCAGATCGAACGTCATCGCATGCAAGAAGTCATTTCAATCCGACGCGACACTCGAAAACGATGCCTGCATTTTCGACGAAATCGAGAACCTTTATGAACTTGCCCGGTCAGGCAGCGTCGTAACCCACAATGATGTGGCGGTTTTTCTGGAATTCTTCCGCGATGCCAAAGGCAAACTGAAGAGTTCGGGGCAGGACCGCCTGCCGTGCCATCGAGACGGGAACACTGCCAATATCATGGTGGGGCCCGAAGATGCGGTCCTGTTGGTTGATTTCGATCTTGCGGCGAACTGCGATCCGTTCGAGGACATCGGTTGTTACCTGATCGAGTTCTTTGAAAGTGATGCGGAAGCGCGCGGTGGCTTTGAAGAATGGTACGGACGCTTTGACGAGGGACTGTTCCAGCGATCGATACTCTTTGGTCTTGCCGACGACATGCGGTGGGGCTTGATCGCGGCGATCATGGCCGCTCAGTCACCTCGCAGCAGTTTGGAGTTTTCGAAGTACTCCGCTTGGCGTTTCATGCGATTGGAAACGCAGGCCAAACGTTCCGAGGCGAACGACCGGATTAGAATTTCGACTTAGGTGAATGATATGAGCGCAGCGACTGAACAGCAAGTCAAGGCAGCCGTGAACTCAGTTCCCGGTTGGTCATCCGAAAGTGTTTCCGTGCGACCGGTTGTCGGCGGATTGATGAATTCCAACTGGCTGGCCACACATGAAGGCAAGATGCATTTCATGAAGGTCTACGGTATCGGATCGGAGAATTTCATCAATCGCGACCTGTCAATCGAAGCCGCCCGGCAGGCCCATGACCTGGGCATTGGTCCCGATGTTTTGCATTACGACAATCAAACCGGTCTGGAGGTTGTCGAGTTTCTAACGGACTATCGCGCGTCCACAAATGCCGACTTTTCGCGCATGGATTTTCTGGAAGGCGTAATCGATCTTTATGCTGCGTTTAACGGCGGCAAACGGCTTTCGAAGACGAAGGACGTGTTTGAAATGACCGACGAACACATTGAGCAGGGCGATGAGATCGGCGCCATCCGCCCCGCCGACTTCGATTGGTTATTGAAGCAGTATGTCAAGGCGAAGAAGGCCTTCATGGCGTCCGGGCTTGACCTTGTACCGTGTCACAATGACCCGATGCCGGGCAATTTCATGGTGCAGCTGTACGCTGACAAGATCACCGACATGAAACTCATCGATTACGAATTCGCATCCAACAATGAGCGTGCTTATGAGCTTGGTGTCTTTTTGGGTGAGGTGTTCCTGGATGAAGCAACCTCGCTGACACTGATTGAAAGGTATTATGGCGACGTGCGCGCCGAAATCGTTGCGCGTGTCACCGTCGCGCGTGCTGTCGCCGATATGAAATGGGGATCGTGGGCGGTGCAGCAGCGCCAACTGTCGGAATGGGACTTCGACTATCAGAAATACGGGATCTGGAAATACGCACGTGCGCGCATGTTGTTCAATGATCCTCGGTGGGACGACTGGCTGCGCATAGTATAGTGGGGCAAAGGTGGGAGCGAGCCCGAGATGGCTTGCGTGAAACTGGTCGTTACGAGCGCGGCGGACGGTTCCCTGTTTCTGTTCTGAAATTCCCTGATGTTCTTCCAGAATTCCCTGTTAGTTCCAAACAAATCCCTGTTCCGTTCTTTAGGAAATTTGCCATCTAAGGCGCTGATTTTGCGAAGTTATTTCGAGTGAAGTTACGAAAAAAATGGCAGTATTCTCAATTTTCCCTGTATTCTCCCCATTATCAGGGAATTTGACGCAGAGACGGGTTCGCTCAAGACTGCGCCCACCACCACCAAGTCTGGGGATTTCAGACGTCCTTCGTGTGTTTGCGGAAACTGTCCGACATTCCGGGGGTTTAGCTCAGTGTTCGTCGGTATAGTCTGACGCAGAGACCGCAGAATCCGACAATATAGGGCCAAAATCCCATAGCGTCTCTGCGGGCCATTTTTGGCCACCAGACGTCTGGGAGAATGATGAGGCAGGCTCTGTCAGGTTAACCAGGTATCGGCAGCAGCCGAAATGCGCTAGCGATTATCAATGTCGAAAATCTCTTATGCGCGCCATCGCTTTCCACCCGTCATCATCCAGAATGCGGTTTGGCTCTCCAGTCGCTTTTCGCTAAGTTATCGCGACGTAGAAGATTTGCTCGCTGTACGCGGCCTCGACATTTCATATGAAACGATCCGTCCTTGGGTCATCAAGTTCGGACAGCTCTACGCTCGCAGGCTCCGAGACAATCGACCACGACCTGCCGGCCGTTGGCATCTCGATGAAATGTACGTTTCGATCGGCGGAAGGTGGATGTATCTGTGGCGCGCGGTCGACAGCGAAGGCGAAATTCTCGATGTTCTGGTTCAAACGAAACGAGACAAGCGCGCCGCGTTGAAGCTCATGCGCAAATTGTTGAAGATGCAGGGCTACGTTCCCGACGCGATCGTTACAGACAAGCTGAGATCATACGGCGCTGCGTTACGGGAGCTTGGCCTCTCAACTCGCCACGTGACTGGGGGAAGGTCGAACAACCGGGCTGAGAATTCGCATCAACCGGTGCGACGACGAGAGCGGGTGAGCAAGGGCTTCAAATCTCCGGGAACCGCTCAACGTATTCTTTCCATCCATGCCGCCGTGTACAACCACTTCAACGTCCAGCGCCACCTGATAACCCGTCGAACGCTTCGCCAATTCTGTGCTGCCGCCATGGATGAATGGCACGCAATTACGGCGGCCTGAATTCTGAGTGAGAAAGCTTTTTGCGCCGACATAGCCGTTAACTTGACACTTCCCCCAGCGCACTCAAATGGACTGACTGACGACAAGTCCGTCCAGTATGGCCTCTTCGGCCGTGCGAGGGGCGAGGCAATCGCCGATCACCTCTACTTCGAAGGGGTACTCGTTTTCGCGAAGTGCCTCTTCAAGATTTGTGTCAGGCGTGTGGCCCAGGCAAAGTACGACGCTGTCCGTGTCATCCAGGACGATCGGCTCATTCAGCGCGGTCTGCATGCAATAAGCGGCTTCATCGTCGAAACCGAAGAGCCTTGCGTAGGGGATGATCTCGACGCCTAGGCTGTGCAGAACTCCGGCCCATCTGTCTCTGATGTAAAATTGCAGGAATTCACCCGGGGCACGGCACGTGGTGGTGAGGCGAACATGATGGCCGTTGCGGGCAAGCATCTCGGCCACACCAAGGCCCACCCAGTCACCTCGCCAGTCCGAAACCACGACGTTGCCGCCGAGCTCGGCCTCTCCACGCAGCACCTGCCAGGCGTCCACCATGTGCTCTTCACCTTCCAGTGTCGGCCGGTGTGGGACAGCGCCCGTTGCCAGGATCACGGTATCCGGTTTTTCCCGGATCAAAAGATCTGGAGTGACTTCGACAGACCTGTGCACGGCAATCTGGTTGAGTTGAAGCTCTCGCTCGAGATTTGTGACAAGCCCTCCGAACTCCTCCCGACCAGGGAGCATCTGTGCGAGCAGGACCTGGCCGCCCAGGCGCTTTGTGCGCTCATAGAGGCTCACTTCGTGACCTCTCTTGGCCGCGACCACCGCAGCTTTCATGCCAGCGGGGCCTCCACCGACCACGATGACGCGCTTTCTCCTTGGCGCGGGCATGATGTTGCCAATGCCAAGCTCGCGGCCCGTCTCGGGCCTTTGGATGCAGGAGATATGGGCGTCCAGTTGGATGTGGCCGATACAGGCCTGATTGCAGCCGATGCAGGCCCTTATGTCGTCGAGCCGTCCTTCACGCGCCTTGTTTGGCATCTCGGGATCGGAAATCATAGCGCGGGTCATGCCGCACATATCGGCCTCTTTGGCGGCGACCATGCGATCGGCGATCTGGGGCTGATTGATGCGGCCGGCAACGAATACAGGCCTTTCGACGAGCGATTTCACCTGTGCTGAAAACGACGCCAGATAACCTGTGTCAAACGACATTGAAGGGACAATGTGAAACGAGGCGCTGGCCGTTGATGAGGCGCCAGCGGTGACATTGAAATAATCGAACAGGCCATTGTCGGAGAGCTGCTGGATTGCCGGCAGCGACTCTTCAGGCGTCAAGCCAATCTGGTTCATGTCGTCGCCGGAGATCCTGAGCCCGACGACCATTTCGTCGCCGACTTTGCGGCGAATGCCCTTGGCGACATCGGACAGGAAGCGAAGCCTGTTCTCTTCCGTGCCACCATACCGGTCGCTCCGCCTGTTGGTTCGGGGATTGAGAAACTGCGCTGGTAGATAGCCGTGACTGCCGACCACTTCCACGCCGTCAAGGCCGGCAGCCTTCATGCGCGAGGCGGTGTCGCCGTAGCCCTCAACAATCTCCTCAATCAGACCCAGGGGCATGGCGCGGGGCATGTGCAGGTAGCGCTCATGTGGTTCCGGTGAGGGCGCATAGGTAACCCGGCGGGTGCCGTCAGGGTTCATGCCCAGAACTTCCCGACCGGGGTGAAACAGCTGCCCGAAAATGCGGCAGTCTTGTTCATGCACCGCGTTGGCCAACTGCCGGTACCCGGGAATACATTCGTCCCGATAGCCCAGGATCGTGAAGTTGTTGAATTGTGCCGTCTCGTGAATTGCGGCGATTTCGACAATGACGAGGCCGGCGCCGCCGCGGGCGCGATCCGACAGGTAGGCTTTGAGGGCGTCATTGGGCAGGCCGTCGGACACCAGGTTGGTCTGGTGACCGGTGGTGAAGATCCTGTTGCGGATTGTGCAACCGCGGATCGTCAGGGGAGAAAACAAATCGTTGAGGGGCATGGGCTCGCTCATGTCTGTTCACCCCAATCCTATTCGCTGACACCATATTCGATTTGCACCAAACGCGGGAAACTTGATACTTTACGCATGGACTTGTGGGTGGAGTGGTGACTTGGAGACCAGCAGTACAGTTCCATCAAGTGAGCCCCGGCATATCGCGCTGTGCGTATCGCAGGAGATGTCACTGGTATCAGCGCTGCTTGCTTGTGAGCCGTTCAGGTCGGCAAACCGTATCAGCCACACGCGGATTGTTTCATACGAAACCTCAATTCCACCCTCAGGCATGAGTTCTTCAACATCTGGGAATCTCAGATTGGATCGAACGTAAAGCCAGGCGGTCTGCTGCACGATTGACGGTGGAAAGTGGAGATTACGATAGCTGATTGTGCTCAATCACTCAGCATAAGCGGTTCAACACCGAAAGCTGCCCGGAGTTTGCGACAAGGCCGGGTCAAGATGTAATCTTGCGAACTGGCGCTGCTTTCGAGGTCGCTTCAGGCCAGGACACCCGCAGGCCCAACCACTGAGACAAACAGATGCAACAATTGAACCTCTCGACGATGCTGCTGAACAGGCAAATGGAAACCGTCACAATCAGCCCGGAGTTCCCAAACCTGCTACTTCAGACGCTGAACAGTTCTGGTTCGCGATTTGAGACCGGCAGTGAGCTGCCGATTGCATGGCACTGGATGCACTTTTTGTTGTCGCTTCCAACTTCAGAGCTTTTCGAAGACGGTTGCGGTGCGGCAGACGACCTGGTTCCGCACCTGGAGGGGTACAGACGAATGTGGGCCGGCGGAAAGTTCGAAGTATCGCGGTGTTTGAGGGTCGGGGATCCGGTAACGCGCCACAGCCGTCTTTCTTCGGTCCAAGAGAAAGAAGGAAATTCCGGCAAGCTCGTTCTCGCGACGGTTGAGCACGATCATTCGGTTGACGGTGCGCATTGTTTCAAAGAAACCCAGAGCATCGTTTTTCGTGAAGCCTCCGGGAATCTCAAAGCCAGCGCGGGCGTGCGGCCTGACAAGGAACCCATGTGGGTTAAGGATGTGACTCCCAACGAAGTGCTTTTGTTCAGGTACTCCGCGCTGACCTTTAACGCTCACCGCATCCACTATGACTGGCGATACACGACCGAGGTCGAGGGCTATCCGGGCCTGCTGGTGCATGGTCCCCTCAGCTGTACTCTTCTTCTGGAACTGCTCCGGGAATACCTGCCGGACAGAAAGCTTGCCGGGTTCTCTTACCGGGCCATGCGCCCCGCATTCGTCAACAATCCGCTACGCGTCTGTGGGACGCTGGATATATCCGCGGATGTTGTGGACCTTTGGGTTGAAGATAACGAAGGCTTCATCGTCATGAAAGCGAATGCGACGCTAAAAGGAAAAGGCCAATGAGTTTCGATGTCGAGACGTACTCAGACATTCGAGGCGAGGTACGTAAACTTTGCGTGGAGTTTCCCGCGGAGTACTGGCGCGGACTGGATCGCGAGGACGCCTACCCCCAGAAGTTTGTCAGCACTCTGACTAAAGAAGGATGGCTCGCGGCGCTGATTCCCGAGGAGTACGGAGGATCGGGCCTGCCATTGTCCGCCGCCGCTGCAATTCTCGAAGAGATCCAACTGTCCGGATGCAACGGTGCGGCCTGTCATGCCCAGATGTACATTATGGGAGCACTGCTGCGGCACGGAAGCGATGCACAAAAGGAAGCTTACCTGCCCAGTATTGCCTCAGGCGAACTGAGGCTGCAGGCTTTCGGTGTGACGGAGCCGACGTCCGGCACCGACACGTCTTCGATCAAGACATTCGCGCGGCGCGATGGTGACATCTACATCGTCAACGGGCAGAAGGTGTGGACGTCGCGTGCCGAGCACTCCGACCTCATGCTTCTCCTGGCGCGCACAACGCCCAAGGGTCAGGTGCAGAAGCGGACCGATGGCCTTTCGGTCTTCATCCTCGACATGCGCGAGGCAAAGGAGAACGGTCTGACCATCTCTCCGATCAAGACGATGATGAACCACTCGACTACGGAAGTGTTCTTTGAGGACGTCAGGGTCCCCGCGAAAAACCTAGTGGGAGAAGAAGGCAAGGGCTTCAGGTACATACTCTCCGGCATGAACGCGGAGCGCATTCTGATAGGGGCTGAGTGTATCGGTGATGCAAAGTGGTTTATCGATAAGGCTAGCGCCTATGCCAAAGAACGGGTGGTGTTCAGCCGCCCCATCGGACAGAATCAGGGCATTCAGTTTCCGCTGGCGAAGGCCTATGCGTCGATGCGCGCCGCCGAACTGATGGTGTATCACGCTGCGGAGATGTTCGAGGCAGGCAAGAACATCGGAGCGGAGGCAAACATGGCAAAAATGCTGGCGGCAGACGCCTCGTGGGAGGCCGCCAATGCATGCCTGCAAACACATGGAGGATACGGGTTTGCCGAAGAGTACGATGTTGAGCGCAAATTCCGTGAAACCCGGCTCTATCAGGTCGCACCAATTTCAACGAACCTGGTGCTGTCCTACTTGGCGGAGCATGTTCTGGGACTGCCGCGATCATTTTAGGGGAGTGACGCGCTGAGGGGACCGCGGAAACAGAGCCAAATCGCATGTTGAATGCTCACGGATGGAAATCGGGGAAATCTTCTGCGTCCGACAACAGTTCCGGCCCGCCGGCCACGGGGCGTCCATAGATGACAGCTCCGTTGGTGCTCCCGGAGCACAAGGCAGACGCGAGTTAATGCGACAATGCCCCCGCTGGTTTTTTCAGCAGCCTGTTAGTGCCGATCCTGTCTCAGGTAGTCCAGTCCAAGCGCTGACGGCGAGACGTCCGCACGTTTGAACAAGACGGCGGGGATGATCAGCACCGCGAGCGTCAACACGTAAGGCAGCGCGAGCATCAGGTAGACCGGGATGTCGGCGCCGATTGCCTGAAGACGTGGAATGAGGCTGTCCGCTCCGGCAAACAAGATTGCCCCTGCAAGCGCGCGTAAGGGCCGCCACCGTGCGAAAATCACCAGCGCGATCGCAATCCAGCCGCGCCCCGCGATCATGCCCTCGACCCACACCTGGCTCGAGGCGATGGAGAGATAAGCGCCGGCGAGGCCGCAAAAGGCGCCGCTGCAAAGCACAGCTATGAACCGGTAGAAGAGGACATCGACCCCAGCTGTATCGGCGGTTGCCGGGTCCTCGCCGACGGCGCGGAGCTTCAGGCCATAGCGCGTGGTTTCAATTGCCCACCAGGTCACGATCACGATCACTATGCAGACATAGATCATAATATTCTGGGAGAACACGATTTTACCAATCCAGGGAATTTCGCTCAGGAAGCCCATATTCAGGCGTTCGAACCCCGGCACCGGTTGATGTGCGACCGCCCGCCCGGCGACGCCCGTAATCCCTGCGCCCAACGCCACGATGGCAAGGCCCGAAAGAACCTGGTTTGTCTTGAAGTAGACGACGGCAATTCCGAAGATCACCGCAAGGGCGGTAGCGCTGATTGTGCCAACGGCCATTGCCAGGGCCGGGCTGGAGGTGTTGAAGCTCACGATGACTGCCGACATGGCCCCCACCGCCATCAAGCCCTCAGCGCCGAGGTTAATCACGCCGGAGCGTTCGCAGATGATCAAGCCGAGGGCGGCCAGCAGAAGGGGAGCCGCATAGTCCGGTATGGTCGCGAACCAGTTCAGGAAAAAGGCGCTGCTCATGCCGGAACCCTCTGTTTGACGAACTCGATGTGGTAGCGGCTGAAGAATTCCCAAACGAGGAGGCTCAAGAGGATGATGCCTTCGATCAGGATGACGATCGCTTCGGAGAGCCCGTAGAACACCTTGAGCGTATCGCCGGCGACATAGACGCCGCCAACGAGGAACGCGACCACCACGACGAGCGCCGGGCGGAACCGTGCGAGGAATGCGATCACGATACCGCTGAAAGTGTAGCCGTGAGCAAGGAACTGGGTGAGGCGGTACTCCGCCCCGGAGGTGATGACACCTCCGGCGAGACCTGCGAGGCCGCCGGAAAGGAGAACCGAGATGACGATGGTTGTGATCACAGGAAGCCCCGTGCCCTTGGCCGCCAGCGGGTTGTGGCCGACGGCGGTGGCGCAGTAGCCGAACTTGCTGCGTTCAAGCAGCACCCACATCAGTGCGCCGAAGCCAAGGGCGACCCACAGTCCGTTGTGCACTGCCCCCCAGCCAATACGGCTCAGTCGCTCGGCGTCGTCGAAATGTGGCGAGACGGGGAAGCTCGCGGAGGGATCCTGCCAGGGGCCGAATAAAAGATGCTGTACGAGCTGAAAGATCACGTAGGCCATCAGGAGCGTCATGATGATCTCATTCACGCCATAACGCAGTTTGAAGAAAACCGGGATCGCGATCCATGCAGCGCCTGCGAGAATGGCCGCCAGGAGCATTACATAGAGACGAATACTTTCAGGGCCGATGTCATAGAACGCGACGCCGGTCGCGGCGATGGCGCCGGCCCAAACCTGGCCCTCGATGCCGATATTCCAGAATCGCAGTTTCATGGCTGCCGCCGCACCCAGTCCTGCGAGAATAAGCGGGATTGCGGTGGTCGTGGCTTGCGCAAGACCATGCAGGTCGAAGAACACCTGAACCACGAACTCGTTCAGAATTGACGCAGGTTCCACGCCTGAAGACACCAGCACCAGGAACGTGATGAAGAAACCCGTTCCAAGCCCGCCGACGAAGGACAATGCCCTCAGCCTGCCGGATATTGACTGCCGCCGCACAAGGGTGATGCCTGTAGACATATCAAGCATGGCCCATCATCAGCGCACCGATCTTCTCGGGCGTTGCCTCCTGTTTCGGAAATTCGCCGACGACCTTGCCCCGGCTGATAACGGCGACGCGCGTCGACAGGGTCAGTATCTCTTCAAGGTCTTCGCTGATCAGCAAGCAGGCCGCTCCGGATTCCACGAACTTGCGGATCAGCGAGTGAACCGTGTTGCAGGCTTTGATGTCCAAGCCACGGGTGGGGGAGTGCGCAACCAGCAGCCGCGTGGATCCGGAAAGCTCGCGCGCCAGCAATAGCTTTTGCGCGTTGCCGCCGGACAGGAGCCTGGTCTGGCGCGTGGGTGCCGCGCCGCGAATGTCGTGATCGGAAATCGCGTCTTCTGCTTCCTTGCGCATGGTGCGCCTTGATAGCGTGAAATAGCCGCCGAACTCGCCGTCTGCGAGCCTTGTCATGGCCAGGTTTTCGGCGATCGTCATGTCGGCGATGAGACCACTGGCAAAACGATCTGCAGGGACGGCGCGCAATCCGGCCTGACGGCGTCGCGTCACATTGTCGTTCGTGATGTCATTCTCGCCGAGTCGAATGCTGCCGTTCTCACATGCCGTGAGCCCCATCAGGGCGTCGGCGAGTTGTTGCTGTCCGTTGCCACCGACCCCCGCGATGCCGAGGATTTCGCCTTCCCGTACGCTGACGCTTATCCCCTCTACGCCGATCGTTCCGTTCGGACTCGGCACCACGAGATTGCTGACCGTAAGGCACGGGTCGCCGAGGGACGCGTTCAGTTCGTCCATCGCGAGAGAGGGTTCGCCAATCATGTGGCGCGAAAGGATGTCGACATCGAGCCCCGACGTATCGGCGCCGTCCAGGACTGTCTCTCCGTGGCGCATGACGGTTACGCGGTCGGAGAACTCGAGAACTTCACGAAGCTTGTGCGTTATGAGCACCACCGCGTGTCCGGCTTCGGCCATTCGTCTGCAAAAGGCGAGGATTGCACGCGATTCCTGATCTGTGAGAACTGCCGTCGGCTCATCCAGAATGATTATGCTGGCGCCGAGAAGAAGGACTTTGAGAATTTCAACTCGTTGCTGTTCGGCAATCGACAACTGGCCGACAATCGCGTGCGCGCTCACGTCAAAGCCGACTTCCGCTGCTTTTTCCGCGACTGCGGATGCCGCAGCGGATGTTGAGGTGAGGTTCTGTATGTCGCCACAGGCGAGGACGATGTTTTCCGCGACGGAGAATCGTTTCACGAGGCGGTAGTGCTGATGCACCATGCCGATGCCGTGACGGATCGCATCGCCGGGCGAGCGGACCGCGACGGGCTGTTCGTTGATGTGAACCGATCCTTCGTCGGGGGAGTAGATGCCCGTCGCCACATTCATGATCGTAGATTTGCCGGCGCCGTTCTCACCAAGGAGTGCGTGAACCTCGCCCCATCGCACGTTGAACGAGGCTTTCCGCAACGCTTCCTTGCCGTCAAACGACTTGGAGATTGCTTTCAGTTCCAACGCATGTGTCATGGTGGCTTGCGCTTGCATTATCTGATCTGTGGCAACGGGCAGCATAGCGTGCTTGCGTCAGTTGCTCGCGGGCATTGTGCCGACGATACCTTCGACAAAGTAGTTCATCTGCCAGAGCGCGCCATCGTCCAGGGACTCTCCGGCCGCAACGACCTGATCACCATCCTGGTTGTTCAACGGTCCGTCAAACGGCGTAAACTTACCCTCGGAGATCGCCTGTCTGGCTTCTTCGATGCGCGCTCTGATGTCGTCCGGCAGATCGCCCGTGACACCGCCCAAAGCGACGGAACCGGTTTCGATGCCCACGAACGCCCCCCATTCGGAAGGCTCCCACTCACCTGCCCGGATCTTGCGGATCGTATCCGTCAGATAGGGCGCCCAAACGAGCAGAACCGATGCGAGATGGCCGGTCGGTGCATGCCGCGTCATGTCGATCTGGAAGCCAACGGAAAAGCGGTTGAGCTGTTCGGCCGCGTTAAGCGCGGACGCAGCGCTGAGATCGGTTGCAATGACGTCCGCACCCTGCTCGAGAAGAGCTTCGGATGCCTGACCTTCTTTCACCGAGTCGTACCAGGTGTTGAGGAAGATCGCTGCGAGTTCGATATCCGGATTGACCTCCTGTGCACCACGCATGAAGGCGTTGATGTCCCAGTTGACCAATCCAAGAGGAAAGCCCGCAATCATGCCCAGCTTATTGGTTTCCGTTTTGGCGCCCGCGATCATGCCCGCGAGGTACCAGCCCTGGTAGGTGCGAAGGTAGAAGCTCTCGAGGTTCTTCTGGTTGTTCGTCACGCCGGCGGCATTCATGAACGCGACTTCAGGATACTCGGTCGCCGCCTCAAGGAAAGCGTCGGAGTATCCGAACGAGTTGCCGATGATGATATTGTATCCGCGCCGTACATACAGATCGATGATCTGTTTGACCCGAACGGTGTCCTCCGGCACGTCTTCGGTAACCGCTACATCGACACCAAATTCCTCTTCGATGGCCTGTATGGCTATGCCGTGGGACTCACCCCATCCACCGTCCTGTCTCGTGCTGCCCATGATATAGGCGATCTTGAGATCGCCTTCGATGCCGAATCCGGCATGGGCTTGCGGGCTGATAGTGATCAGCAGCAGCGCCAAACCCAAAAGCATTCCAAACCGTTTCATCTTTCCCTCCAGTAGGCACATATCCGCGATATGCGGAATTAGGATATCGCATCCTTTTTTGGACGCTCGAATGTTGCGTAATGCAATCTACATTTGACACGATACTTTCATATTGATAATCTGTCAACGGATATGATATCCGATATACGGATATTAATGAAATTCGAAATTGGCGCTGACGGAGTCCGAGACATGACATTAAGAGTGGCAATCGATACGGGTGGCACATTCACCGACGTCGTCGCGATCGATGATGAGAATGGCGAGCAATATGTTGTGAAAACGCCGAGCACGCCGTCTGACCCAAGCGTGGGGCTGCTCAATGGCGTGCGTGAAATCGTCGAGATTGCCGGCCGCAGCGGCAGTGACGTCGGTCAGTTGCTGCACGGTTCGACGACGGCGACAAACGCCGTACTGGAGCACAAGTTCGACGGCCTCGGACTGATTGTCACCAAAGGCTTCCGGCACATGATCGAGATCGCGCGCCAGTCCGTTCCAGATGGCTACGGCAACTCGTTTTTCTGGGTAAAGCCGCCGCGATTGTGTCCGTTGCATCTGGTGCGTGAGGCCGCCGCGCGGATGGACCACAACGGTGAAATCATCGACGAACTCGATGAAGAAGGTGTGGTGGTCGCAATCGATGAGCTTGTCGAGCAGGGTGTGAATTGCATCGGTGTCTGCCTGTTACACTCTTACGCCAACGATGCTCACGAAAAGCGGATCGGCGCGTTGATCGAAGAGCGCCATCCGGGCGTCTTCTACTCCCTGTCATCGGTCGTGCTGCCGGAGTACCGCGAGTACGAGCGGGCGATGACAACACTTATCGATGTCCTCGTGAAGCCTTATTGCAAGACCTACCTGCAAAATGCAGCCGATGAAATTCGCTCCGAAGCCGGGCAAATCCCTTTCCTGATCATGCAGTCGAACGGTGGTGTGGTGCGGCACGAAACGGCCGGTGGCAAGCCCGTGACCATGTTGTTGTCGGGCCCAGCCGCAGGCGTTTTGGGTGCCATTCACATGTCGCGTCTGGCCGGGTTCGACGACATTCTGACGCTCGATGTGGGAGGGACGTCGACAGACATCTCGCTGGTCAGCAAGTTGACGCCGCAAATGACGAGCTACTCCATGGTCGAGCACTATCCCGTGAAAACGCCGATGCTCGATATCGTCACCGTGGGCACCGGCGGTGGATCGCTCGCCTGGGTCGATGACTATGGCGGGCTGAAAGTGGGTCCCCGCAGCGCTGGTGCCGTACCCGGGCCGATCTGCTACAGCCGCGGCGGCACAAAACCGGCGGTTACGGATGCCGCCGCCGTGCTCGGGCGCCTGCCGGACGCTCTCGTTGGCGGTGGCCTGAAACTTGACATTCCTTCGTCGCAGAAAGCGTTCGATGAACTAGGTGAGCGTTTCGGCATGAGCGCTGAAGAAGTTGCCGCCGGGGTTTTTGAGATCGCCGCTGCCAATATGGTGCACGGCATTCGTCAGGTGAGTACGACGCGTGGAAGCGATCCGGGCGCCTATGCACTCGTCTCGTTCGGTGGTGCGGGTGCGATGTTTGCAACCGATGTTGCCGACTTTCTCGGCATGAAAACGGTTCTCTCGCCCCCCAATCCCGGCAACCTCTCCGCCTATGGCCTGCATGTTTGCGACGTAAAGCAAGATTACATACGGACCCTGGTGCGCCAGCAATCCAAGGCCGACGCGACCGAGATCGAGGAACAGTGGCGTGAACTTGAAGAAACCGGTCGAGCTGCCGTTGCGTCTGAAGGTGTCGCGCCGGGCGACATCGAGCTTCTCCGTTCCGCTGACGTTCGCTATGTCGGCGAGGGTCACGAAGTGAGTGTTGCCATTGCGGCTGGAAAGACGGGTACGCACGCTATTGAGTTCATGTGGAACGATTTTCACCGGGTTCACGACGAGTCTTTCGGCTTCGAGTACAAGGGCGAACAAGATGTTGAACTCGTCAACTTGCGGGTTCAGGCAGTCGGACGGGCCAGCCGTCCGGAAGTGAAGAAGAAGCTGGACACCGACGCACAGGCCTCCCCGAGCGGTACGCGCAATGTGTTCTGGCGGGAGACAGGGTGGATCGAGTGCCCGATATACGATCGTGAATCCCTGGCAATTGGCCAGAGGGTCACCGGTCCGACAATAGTTGAGGAGTATGGCTCGACTGTCGTTGTGCCGACAAGCTGGTCGGCGCGTGCGGATCAATACGGCAATCTGATTTTGGAGAAAGTGTGATGGCGGGAAAAAACGCGAAGACGACACTCGGTCCGATCGAGCTGGAAGTCATTACCGGAACGATCAGGTCGGCGGAGCTTGAAATCGAGGCCGCGGTCGAGCGCACATCGCGCTCACCGATGATCCGCGATCAGCACGACTATCGGGTGGCCTTGTTTGATGCCAAGGGCCGCAAGCTGACGGGGCGGTCCTACTCGGCGCTGGTCGAGCCGGTGTTTGAGTATTTCGACGACGGCGATATCCATCCAGGCGATGTGTTCTTCTGGAACGATCCCTATAATTCCTGCGGTGGCATTGGCCATGTGCCGGACCTGTGCACTACCGTGCCGATCTTCCATGAAGAGCGTCTGATCGGTTTCAGCCAGGTGTTCGGGCACCACGATGATGTCGGCGGTGCGGTGCCGGGCTCGCTGCCGGTCGATGCTCGCGACATGTGGGCGGAAGGTCTCGTTATCCCGCCCATCAAGCTTTACGACAAAGGCGTGCTCAACGAAGCGGCCTACAAGATCGTGTTTCGCAACTCGCGCCTCGGCGAACACTTGCGCGGCGATGTTGATGCCGAGATCGGTGCGGCGCTTCTTGGTTCGCGGCGCATCACGGCGATGGCTGAGCGCTACGGCATAGATGCTCTGGAATCGGCTTTTGACACGATCCTGGAGAACTGCGCTGCCACCATTCGGCGCGAACTGCTGCCGAAGATCAAGAACGGAACCTATACCTGGGAAGACTTTGTCGAGTGCGATGGCGTTGAGCGTGACAAGATCCACGCCTTCCGCCTGACAATGACCAAGACGGACGACAAGATTTTTCTCGATTTCAGCGGAACCGACCCCGAAGCCGCCGGCCCGATCAACTGGCCGATCGACTATGCGGACGGCAAGTTCATCCGCAAGTTCATGGCGCCGGTTCTCCGGTCGCTTGCGGATTCACCCGAACGCGCCGCGGAGATCGACATGAACGAAGGGGCAATCGATGTCCTTGAAGTGAAATTCCCGGAAAAGGGGACGTTGGTCACGCCGACCTTCGGCAAGCCGACCGGGATGCGGTTCTTCCTGTTCCTGCGCGTGCTCGGCACCTTCGCCGGGGCGCTGGCAAAGGCCACCGGCGGGCGCATGCCGGCGGATCATGAAACCATCCGCATCTGGGGTATGCATGGTGGGCGCAATCAGGACGAATTCTACCTGTTCCGCGAAGTGCTTGGCGGCGGTGGGCCCGGGCGCCCCTGGGCCGACGGCAGCGACGTCGTGCACATTGTGCCCAACTCGAGAAACCTTCCGGCTGAATTTTCAGAAACGCGCTATCCGATACGTGTTGAAAAACTAGGTCTCGCCCGCGATTCTGCCGGCGCCGGTTACCGGCGTGGAGGGTTCGGTTACAACAAACAGATCCGTACTCTGGGAGACGCCACATTGCTGTCAAACGCCGATCGCTCCTTCATCAACTGCTATGGCGTGAACGGCGGCAAGGCGGGTGGGCTTTACGGAGTTACGATCGAGCAGCCAGATGGCTCGGAAGTCGAAGCGCCTGGCATGTCGGACGACAGGGTCGTTCCCGCCGGCGGTATTGTCAAACTGCAGACGACCGGCGGCGGCGGCTGGGGCGACCCGTTGGCGCGGGAACCCGAACTGGTCTGCTATGACGTGTTGTGCGGTTTGGTATCGCCGGACGCGGCCCAAAGCGATTACGGTGTTGTGGTCGCCAAGGATGGCAATGCGTTTGTCGTCGATGAAGCGGCGACCGGTGCGTTGCGGACCAAACTCGCAGCCGCACGGGGAGAACTCAACATGTTCGACCGTGGCCCGGTCGTCGACGACCTCAGACGGAAGGGCGAAATCGACTGGCCGGAAGGCTGGCAGGATCCGGATGAAGGATGGCATGCTGTGGACGCAGACGGCAGGTCGGACGCTGAACGGGCGGCCTGACCGCCGCCAAGGATAGGCGTTGAGACAAGGGTGGATCTGATGTCCGGCACGGTTCGGTTTGTTTTGGGGAGCGAGCTTCGCGAATTGAGCGATGTTCGCCCGACCCAAACAGTGCTTGAGTATTTGAGAACCGTTGAGAAACGATGCGGGACAAAGGAAGGCTGTGCCGAAGGCGATTGTGGTGCGTGTACCGTTGCCCTGGGAGAGCCCGATGAAGCCGGCGAGATGCATTATCGCGCCGTCAACGCGTGTATCCAGTTCGTTCCGACGCTGCACGGCAGGCATCTGATCACGATTGAGGATCTGAGGCAGGCCGACGGTTCGCTCCATCCTGCGCAGGAGGCAATGGTGCGAACGCACGGCTCGCAGTGCGGCTTCTGTACGCCTGGATTTGTGATGTCGCTCTATGCCCGCTATCGCACAGGCGAGCCCCCTGACGCGGCGGAAACCGACGATCTTCTCGCGGGAAATCTCTGCCGGTGCACGGGCTACGGTCCCATCATTGCCTCAGCGCAGCAAATGTTCGAACTGCCGGAGCCGCAAGCGATCGCGTGCGAACAGCCTGAGGTGATCGAGGCGTTGCGGGAGGACAGCGATGCAACCGGCCTCGAACTGCGCGGTGGGGCACAATCGTATTATGCACCTCAAACGGCGGACGGGTTGGCTTCGCTTCTTCTTGAGCATCCCGACGCAACCATTCTGGCCGGCGGCACCGATGTCGGTCTGTGGGTCACGAAGCTGCACCGTGATCTGGAATGCGTCATCTACATTGGCGATGTGTCCGACCTGAAGGCCGTGCAGCAAACGCAACGCGGACTGGAGATACCGGCCGCGGCGACTTATGCGGACGCCCATGATGCTGTCGGGAAGCACTACCCTGATTTCGGAGAATTGATCCGGCGGATCGGATCGACCCAGATCAGGAACCTTGGAACGGTCTGCGGCAATGTTGCGAACGGCTCACCGATCGGTGACATGCCGCCGGCGTTGATTGCGCTCGGCGCGACGCTGGTTTTGCGCAAAGGCAAAGAGCGCCGCGAAATGCCGGTTGAGGAGTTCTTTGTAGAGTATGGGGTGCAAGCTATTGAGCCCGGCGAATTCGTTGAGCGGATCATCCTTCCACTCGATGGACAGAAGCTTTTTAAGGCCTACAAGATATCCAAACGTTTCGATCAGGACATCTCTGCGGTGTGTGCCGCCTTCAGTCTCGATCTGGATGACGGCAACACGGTTCGCGAAGCGCGCATTTGCTACGGCGGGATGGCTGGAGTTCCGAAGCGGGCGGAGCACGCGGAAGCCGCATTGCAAGGAAAGCCCTTGGAACTCGATGCGGTCAAAGCGGCGATGGCCGCCATGGCAAGCGATTTCACTCCAATGACCGACATGCGCGCGAGCGCTGAGTATCGTATGCGGGTTGCGCAAAACCTGCTGATGAAGTGCTACCTGGAGACACAACCGGGTACACAGCCTATACGGCTTGCAGGTAGTGCGGGGATCAAGCCATGAGCGATCACGCATTCGACGAGCGGCATGCAGGAGGTGGCCAGTCCGCGGTCGTTGGTGGCGTTCATCAAATGTTGATCCACGATAGTGCGGAACGCCATGTGAGCGGGGAGGCTGTTTACGTCGACGACATTCCTGAGCCCCGCGATCTTCTTCACCTCTATATTTTCAAGAGCCAGCGCGCCCATGCACGATTCCGGCTGAGTAATCTCGAAGCCGCTGCCGCTGCACCGGGTGTCGCTCGGGTACTCACGTCAGAAGATGTCGATGGGAAAAACGACTTCGGCCACGTCAATATCGGTGACGATCCGGTGCTTGCCGAAGGCGTTGTGCTGTTCCCCGGTCAACCTGTTTTTGCGGTCGCCGCGGATACCATAGAAGAGGCCCGGCGCGCGGCTCAGCTTGTGGAGATTGAATACGAAGACCTGCCGCCCGTCATCACAATCGAAGACGCGTTGCAGGCGAAGTCCTTTCTCTGCCCGCCTCACGTCCTGAAACAGGGCGATGCGGCGTCGGCTCTGAGAACGGCTCCGCACCACCTGCAGAACACGTTCCGCTGCGGGGCGCAGGAGCATTTCTACCTGGAGGGACAGGTCGCGATGGCCGTTCCGAAGGAAGAAGGTGACGTCCACATCTATAGTGCAACGCAAGATCCCTCGGCGGTACAGCACCTTGTGGCGCGTGTCATCGGGCGGCCGGCAAATGCAGTGATGGTGGAAGTGCGCCGGATGGGTGGAGCCTTTGGTGGCAAGGAAACCTTTGCGACCCTGTTTGCCGCGATCGCTGCCATCGCTGCGATCAAGACCGGCAGGCCCGCGAAGTGCCGGCTCGACCGGGATGATGACATGATCATCACCGGCAAGCGGCACGAAACACGCTTCGATTATGATGTCGGTTTCGATGACGATGGACGCGTGCTTGGCCTCGACCTGAGCCTTGCCATGCGCTGTGGTTACTCGCACGATCAGTCGATCCCGATCCTCGACCGGGCAATTTCACATTGCGACAACGCGTATTTTTTGAGCGACGTTACGATCACCGGCTACGCCTGCAAGACCAATACCGCGTCCAACTGTGCCTTCCGAGGTTTCGGCTCGCCGCAAGCGATGCTTGGCATCGAGCGCGTGATGGACGACATCGCATTCCACCTCGGCAAAGAGCCCTACGAGGTTCGGATGGCGAACATGTACGGAGTGACCGAGCGCAACGTCACGCCTTATGACTGGAAGATCAACTGCAACATCCTGCCCCGCATTCTGGAAGAGCTCGAAGAGGCTGCTTCGTACGCAAAGCGGCGACAGGCGGTGAAGGCGTTCAATGCCGAAAGCGAGTGGCTCAAGAAGGGCATAGCACTGTTTCCGATGAAGTACGGCGTCGGCTTTACCGCGTCGTTCCTCAATCAGGCCGGAGCGCTCATTCACGTCTATCAGGACGGCAGCGTTTACCTCAATCATGGCGGCACCGAAATGGGGCAGGGGCTTTACCAGAAAGTCGCCCAGATCGTCGCGGAGGAACTGCAGATTGACGTCGCTCACGTCAAAATCTCCAGCACCGTTACGGACAAAGTACCGAACACGACAGCTACCGCGGCATCGTCCGGCACGGATATGAACGGCGCGGCGGCGCAGATCGCCGCGCGCAAGATCAGAAGCCGTCTGACGGAGTTTGCGGCGGCGAAACACAATATCGAACCTGACCGTATCCGGTTCGAGGCCGGCATGGTTCAGATCGGCAACGAACAGGTACGGTTCGAAGATCTCGTCCTAGATGCGTATATGAACCTTGTGTCGCTGTCGGCAACCGGCTTCTACACGAACCCCGACATCAAAGTAGACCCGGGCACGATGAAGGGCCGTCCCTACCACTACTATGTTTATGGTGGGGCGGTCGTCGAGTCGCTGATCGACACGCTGACCGGGGAAAGCCGGATCACGCGCATTGACATCGTGCATGATGTCGGAAAGTCGATTAATCCGGCACTCGATATGGGGCAGCTTGAGGGCGGCTTCATACAGGGCATGGGCTGGCTCACAACGGAAGAGGTTGTTTGGGACGACAAGACCGGAGAACTCAGGACACACGCGCCATCCACATACAAAATCCCCGTGTGCAGCGACCGGCCGAAGGAATTCAACATGCACCTCGTCGACTGGTCGGAGAACGCGGAAGACGTTGTCTACCGCTCAAAGGCAATCGGCGAGCCGCCGCTCAACCTCGCCGTTTCCGTCTTCAATTCGATCACCGATGCGGTTGCGAGCGTTGCCGACTACAAGATATGTCCGAAGCTCAACGCGCCGGCGACACCGGAAGCGATATTGCGTGCGGTGGAAGACCTGAAGGGCGTAAGTTTACCGTAGCGTGGACTTCGCGATCAGCACGGGCAAAACGATGCATCACGACTGGATTTCATATGCCCGCGACGAGTTGAGCAACAACCGTCCAATCGTGCTTGTCACGGTCGCCGAGGTCGCGGGCTCGGCACCGCGGGGGGCCGGTGCGTGTCTCGCCGTCGGCATTGATAACGTTTGCGGCAACATTGGCGGCGGCAATCTTGAGTACAGTGCCATAGAGCGGTCGCGCCAACTCATGCAGACCGCCGGCCGCCAAGGATTTGAGCTTGAGCAGGTAGCGTTGGGCCCAAGTCTCGGTCAGTGTTGCGGCGGTAACGTCACTTTGGCCTACGAAGTGTTGGGGGGCGATGACCTCTTGTGGCTCGACGGCGCCTGTGCGGCAGAGCCCGGCCACCTCATATTGAGCGAGTTTTCCGCAAGCGATGGGCGGCGTACGATTTTGTGCGGCCGTGCCGAGGCACGCGATTTGGCTGTGGCTCTCGGAACAGACGCCGCAGCGGCAGATGCTGCACCCTGCCAGCTGATCCGCGGCGCATCGGCAGACCGGTTCATCCTCGTCCGCAATGCAGCGGAAGTCTTGCCGCTGGTTGTCTTGTTCGGGGCGGGCCACGTCGGCAAGGCATTGGTGCACATACTTGCCGAACTGCCCTTGCGTGTCCTTTGGATCGACACCCGACCTGAAATGTTTGCTTCGACGTCGAGCTCGAACGTTGAGCAGAGGGCGAGCGCCATTCCCGAAAGCGATGTGTGGCAGGCACCGCCAGGTGCGTCTTACCTGGTGATGACCCATGATCACGGCCTCGATCAGGAGATATGCGCGGCTGTTTTGAAGCGCGGCGACTTTGCCTTTCTCGGCCTGATCGGCTCGAAGACCAAGCGGCAAAGGTTCATGAAGGAGTTCAGGTCGCGCGGTTTGGATTCAAAGGTTCTGGATCGCCTGACGTGCCCGATAGGCGTTGCCGGCATATCCGGAAAACGGCCGGAGAGCATTGCCGTTGCGGTTGCCGCACAACTGTTGCAGGTGCTTGAAGGCCGACACGCCACCAGCGCCCAGACAAGCGACGTCGATACGTGAACCCGCAAAAGAATGTGGCGGAACGGTCGATGACCATTCCGCCAGTTGGAGAGAGCGGGAGGATTAATCCTGAGATCTGCTGGTCCAGGTTGATGCGTTGATACCGCCGACAACACGGCCGTTCTTGATGTGAATGCGCCGCCCGGGGAGCAGGCGGAAAACGTCCGGTATGTTGGCGGCCTCGTGTATGACCATGTCGGCGGGCGCCCCGGCGGCGATGGGGCCATCATATCGGCCCATCAGGCGCGATGCCCGGGTCGTCACCATGTTGAACGCCTCGCGAACGTCTTCATCGGTGCGCATGCCGCCGCTGAGGCAGGCCATTAGACCGGTGAAGACGGGATCCATGGCATTAAAGCGGTACCAGATGTCGAACATGTTATCGGCGCCGGCACAGACGTTGATGCCCGCGTCGAGCAGTTCGAGGATGCGCGAAGATCCGCGGTTGTGAGGCGTTCGTTTTTCGCTGCCGAGCATCTGGAGATTGGCAATCGGCAGCACTGTTACCTGAATTTCGGCTTTTGCGAGTTTGTCGATTACGCGCGCCGCCTCATCGTCCGGATAAACCGCAAGAGCGTTACAGTGGCCTGCAACCACGCGGCCCTGGAGTCCACGCTCGATCGTGACGTCCGCGGTTTTTTCAAGGGTCTTGAATCTTTCGAGATCGGTGTAGTCGGCATGGATGTCGATCGGAACATCGAACTCTTCCGCGATGTCAAAGATCGTTCGTATGTGGGTGTCCTGGTCCTCTTCCGTCTTCTCGAACTCCGGAAGACCGCCGATCACCTCTGCTCCCATGTTAAAAGCCTCGCGCAGCAGGTCGGGCGCTTTCGGGTCCGTCACGATACCTTCCTGCGGAAAGGCGACGGGCTGGACATCAACCGACCCGGTAAATCTTTCCCGGGCGCGCAGGACGCCTTCGAGCGAAACCAGTCCGGTGGCAAAGTCCACATCGATCTGTGCTCGTAGCGCGCCGGTGCCCTGCGCAACCGCAAGCTCCAGTGCCTCGCATGCCCGGTCCTCGACATCGGCAACAGTAAATTGGGTCTTCACGTCGCGCGCGTGCGCAAACGCTTCCTGGTAGCTCAAGGCGCCGAAAAATCCCCGACTCAGAACCTTGTCGAGGTGGAAATGTGCATCGGCGAAAGCTGGAGATACAAGTCCACCGCGTGCATCGATGCGTTGCGCCGCCGGCGCAGAATCGCGCGCGTCCAAACTCTCTATCTGGCCGTTGCGTATGGCAAGTACGCTGAGACCCTCGGTGTCAAGGAGCTGTGCGTTGGTGATCAAAAGATCAAATGGCCGCTCGGTGCTGTCGCCAGTGTTTGCGTTTGACATCGGCAAGCTCTCCAAAACCCCAGGCCCTGCGTATTGAACTGCAAACGGGCGTCCCCGGCCAGCCGCCTGGTGCGACGGCGTACGGATTATTCTGGATACTATATCCGCATTGCAGATACGGCGTCAATGGACTATAGTGAGTTACTAGCCCAGACCGGTTGAGGAGATCCCGTCATGACAAAGCAAATCGAAACACGAATGGCCCGCATGACGCAGGACGAGATTCAAGAGGCGATTGACGCTGGGAGACTTGCAATCGTCCCGACGGGAGCAACCGAGGCGCACGGGCCGCATATGCCCACGGACACAGATTCGCATCAGGCCGAACACATGGCCGTGTTGCTTGCGGAGAGGATCGACGCGGTCGTTGCTCCGGCGTTGCCCTATGCGATTTCGAAAACCTTCGAGCATTTTCCAGGAACGATATCGCTTTCGGTTCCCGTTTATCAGGAGGTTCTTTATGAAGTCTGCGCCGCGCTGGTACAACAGGGCTTCAAGCAGCTTTTGATTCTAAACGGCAACCGTCCAAACGGCACCTCGAACGATGCGGTCGCCCGCCGTCTGGTGGACGATCTTGATGAAGACTTTGGCTTCAAGGTGACGGCGGTGAGCTACTGGGAGCCGGGTGCACTCGCTATTCACGAGATGCGCAAATCGCCGGTCGGCGGCATGGGGCATGCTGGCGAGTACGAGACTTCCTTCCAACTGGCGACAAGGCCTAAACTGGTCAAGATGGATCGCCTGGACGGGGTCGAAACGCAACTCGTCGGCTGGGATCTCGCGGCACCGATGGTGCCGGTTCGGACCTACGCCAAAAGGCCGCGGCCGGAGCGCGGGCATCCGGCGATATTCGGCGCTCCGAAGTTTGCTTCCGCCGAGGCGGGTGAAGAGTTCATCCGGGTAACCGTTGACGCGCTTGTCGACATGATGGTGAACCTTCAGGGATCATACGAAGAACGCAAGTGAATTTGCGGCTCCAACCTTAGGTTCCGGGCCTCCAACCCAACGCGATTGAAATCGACTGAGCAATCTGGAGCAACGATTCGAACAGTTGCTCCCGGCGCTCTTCGCGCTCCATCGTCGACTTGCGCGTGACGAACGACAGGCAGCCGATAATACGCTTAGACCGGTCGAAGATCGGCGCGGACATGGAGGCCGTGAAGGGTTGCACGTCGGCAATCGTGACCGCATAGCCGTTTTGCCGAATGCCGCCGATGATCTCGCGGAGTTTGTCGGGATCGGTTATCGAGTTTGCGGTGAGCTTCTCAAGCGCGCCGCCGAGATAATCGTCTATGAATTCTTCATCTGCAAATGCCAGCAGCACCTGACCTTTCGAGCCCGTATGCAGCGGGAAGTGGTAGCCATATGTCGCCTTGGTGATGTCTTCGCCGGTTTGGCTGGAGTAGAGGTTGACGGCCTGTTTTCCGATGCGCTCGACAAGTTGCACCGTTACGCCGGACAGTTTTTCAGCTTCACGAAGGTAAGGTTGCGCCCGCTCCAGGAGTTTCTGGTTGGCGATGTAGGTGGCGCCGATCAGCCACAACCGTCGACCGATCTGATACTCGTTCGTTTCGTCGTCGCGCTCGAGGAATTCGCCTTGCTCAAGCTGGCTGAGTGTACGATGAAGCGTTGCCCAGGACAGGCCCATTCCTTCAGAGATGTCGATTGCTCGACCAGGATGAATGGCAACGTACTCCAAAACATCAAGCGCGCGCTGCACACCTTTCAGCGTCGTACCGTCGCCTGGCTTGGCGTTTGCGTCTTTCGATCTCTTGCGCGCCATTCGTTCCTCTTACATTCTATCAAGCGGATGGCTATACGGATTGACGTTTCATTTCGTGGAATCTATAATATGGATACTATATCCACATAACGGATACATGTAAATAAACAATTCGGCCCCCATGACGCTTCGCCAACAGTGAAATTACACGATGATGTCGCCACTAAACCTCTACGAGTTGTTCGAAAGCCGATTCTCGCAATCGCTGGACCAGCCTTTCATAAAGACTGTGTCCGGCACAAGCCACAGCTATCGGGCGCTGGCTGACGCGAGCGCCCGGCTCGCAAATCGCCTGACTGATCTCGGTGCGTCGCCTGGCGACCGTGTCATGGTCCAGGTGGAGAAGTCGCCCTGGGCCGTTTTCCTGTACCTGGCCTGTATGAGGGCGGGCTTTGTCTTCCTGCCGCTGAACACCGGATACCGGGCAGATGAGCTCTCGTACTTCATGCAGGACGCAGAGCCAGGGGTCGTCGTGGCTTCTCCCGGTTCCTCGCTGGCGGATATGGCCGGCACTGCACCTCATTGCGCGATGCTGACGCTCGATGCAGATGGTGCCGGCACGCTGACGGACGGCATCAGTGCGGTCGAGACCAATCACACGATCGTTGCCACCCATGCCGACGACCTGGCGGCGATCCTCTATACCAGCGGAACGACGGGCCGACCCAAGGGCGCAATGCTGACACACGGCAATCTGGCGTCAAATGCAATCGCCCTCCACCAACTGTGGGGCTTTCGACCCGATGATGTGTTGCTGCATGCATTGCCGATCTTTCACACACACGGTCTGTTCGTCGCGATCAATTGTACGCTCCTCAACGCATCGCCGATGATCTTTTTGCCGACATTCGACGCCGGCGAGGTCATTGGCCAGATGCCGGACGCGACCGTGATGATGGGGGTGCCGACCTTTTACACCCGGTTGCTCGCCCACGACGGTTTCACAGAAGCCCTGTGCCGTGACATGCGGCTGTTCATCTCCGGCTCGGCACCGTTGACGGCCGAGGTTCACGACGCCTTCCGGCAACGCACCGGGCACGCGATCCTGGAGCGTTACGGTATGACGGAAACGAACATGATCACGTCCAATCCACTCTCCGGCGAAAGGCTTGCCGGGACGGTCGGAATGCCACTCCCGGATGTCGACATCCGCATCTGCGACGATCAAGGCGATGCCGTCGAGGTGGGAGACATTGGAAACATCGAAGTCATGGGACCGAATGTTTTCAAGGGGTACTGGCGAAATCCCGAAAAGACCGCGGAGGAGTTCTGCGACGACGGGTTTTTCAAGACAGGCGACAAGGGGCGCATCGAAGAGCATGGCTATCTTCAGATTGTCGGCAGGTCGAAAGACCTCATCATTTCGGGCGGCTTCAATGTTTATCCCAAGGAGGTCGAGGTCGTTATCGATGAGCTCGACGGCGTGTCGGAATCGGCTGTTATAGGGGCGCCGCATCCCGACTACGGCGAGGGGGTGATCGCAGTGGTGATTTGCGCGCCGGGACAAACGGTCGACGAAAATTCGGTCATCGCGCATGCCAAGTCTCATCTTGCGAGTTACAAGGCGCCGAAAGGCGTGATCGTGCTTGATGAGATTCCGCGCAACGCCATGGGCAAGGTCGAAAAGAACAAGCTGCGCCAGCGCTTTGAGGGCTATTTTACCGAGGCAGTACAATGAGGCTCGTAAAACTCAACCGTGTGATCAACTCGATTGCCGATGCAGGCCTCGTTCTTTGGCGGCAGAAGTCGACGGAGGAAGCGGAGGCAGAAGAGAGAACGCCGGTCGAGCTATGCAATGAGCTGCTTTCGACACAGGGCGAAGCCTCCGGCACGGCGATCGCGCGCAAGATTGCGACTGCATACGCGGCGATGAGGGTGGAGGAACAGAGCGAGTTTTTTCACAACCTCCGGCATGAATTTCATCTCGATCCGGAAGAAGTCGTTCAAGCCGCGGAGAATTATAAGGCGAGCCGGGATGACAAAGATCTCCGTGCGCTGGTTTCGGCTGCCGAACCGCGTCGCCAGGAGCTCATTCGCCGATTGAACATGGCGCCGAATGGAACGGCGTTCCTCGTCGGTATGCGCCGAGATTTGCTCGGCCATCTTGAGGAAAACTCCGAACTTGAAGCCGTCGACGACGACTTCGTTCACATTCTTTCATCCTGGTTCAACAGGGGTTTCCTGACGCTTGAACGCATCGACTGGAACACACCGGCCTCGGTCCTGGAAAAGCTAATCGAGTATGAAACCGTTCACGCCATGCGCGGCTGGGACGACTTGCGGCGCAGGCTTTCCGACGACAGGCGGTGCTTCGCCTTCTTCCACAGCGCACTTCCCGGAGAGCCGCTGATATTTGTCGAGGTCGCGCTGGTTCAGGGATTGTCTGCACAGATCGATCCGATAATTGCGGACGACCGCGAACACCTGAATCCGGATGAAGCCGATACCGCGATCTTTTATTCCATCAATGCGTGTCACAAGGGGCTCAGCGGCATTTCATTCGGCGATTTCCTCATCAAGCAGGTGGTCGTCGAACTGAAGCAGGAATTGCCACAACTGGAAGCCTTCTCGACGCTTTCACCGGTACCGCGGTTCATCAGGTGGACGGAGGCGATGGCACGCGGCAGCGACGAGCAGGTTCTCAAAGAGGCGGCGGTCGAAGCACTTGAGCTGCTATCAGATCCGCACTGGCCCGACGATGAGAACGTGCGGCAAAGGCTGGAGCCACTGATCATGCAATTGGCGGCCCACTACTTCTTCAACGCAAAACGCGGGGTCTATCCCTACGATCCGGTTGCCCGTTTTCATCTGCGTAACGGCGCACGCCTTGAGCGTATCAATTGGCTGGGAGATCTGTCGGACAAGGGCGTCGACCAATCGGCCGGGCTGATGGTCAATTATTTGTATGACCCCAAGGACATCGAAACAAATCACGAGCGCTACATCAAGAACCATCACATAGCGGCGGCGGCAAATGTAACCGCATTGGCGGAGCAGGGCGCGTGACTGCAGCCGCGCAATCGGCACAGAATGTCCAAGACTGGTGCCAGTGCCCGGCGCGGGACGTTGTTTCTGCCCTGAAGGCGGGCGAAGTATCGCCCCTTGAACTTCTCGACGAACTGGAGGCGCAAGTCCAACGCCTCGACAAGGCTATCAATGCACTGCCCACACTTTGCTTTGACGATGCCCGCCGGCGCGCCCGGCAATTAATGAGCGTGGCGCCGAAGGAGCGTGGCGTTCTGTGTGGCCTCCCGGTGCCGATCAAGGATTCCATACAAGTCCGCAATGTGCGGACGACCTTTGGATCGACGGTTTTCGAGAACCATGTGCCGCAGCACTCCGATGCCATCGTGACGACACTGGAGGGCAACGGTGCGATTGTCTTCGCCAAGTCCAACACGCCGGAGTTCGAAGCAGGTGCGAACACCTTCAATGATGTGTTCGGGGCCACGGTCAACCCATGGGATCACACTAAGTCGGCGGGAGGCTCATCCGGTGGTGCGGCAGCTGCGGTAGCCTCGCATCAGGCGTGGCTGGCACAGGGGACCGATTTTGCCTGCTCACTACGCAATCCGGCAAGTTTTTGTGGCGTCGTCGGCCTGAGACCGAGCCCCGGCCTCATCGCACAAGGGCCGAATTCCACGCCATATCAGACATTGTCGGTACCCGGGCCGATCGGGCGCGACGTGGAGGACGTTGCTTTGATGCTCGATGCCATGGTCGGATTTGATGCGCTCGACCCTTTGTCCTTCCCGCCCTCCGCCGTGCCTTACCTCGATGCGGCTCGGCAAGATACCGAGGCGCGCCGCGTCGCTTACAGTCCAACGCTTGGGATCACCACCCTAGATCTGCAGGTCGCCGAGGTCTGTGAACGTGCCGTTGAACGGCTTGCGCGCGGATCGTGGTCGGTCGATCGCGGCCAGCCGGTGCTTGCAAATGTGCATGAGACGTTCAGGGTGCTGCGCGCGCATCAGTTCGCCGCAACTCGAGGTGAACTTCTGACGCACCATGGCGCGCAACTCAAACCCGAGGTGCAGTGGAACATCGAGGAAGGCATGAAGCTCGATGGCGAGAAGATCATAAGTGCCGAACGCCACCGTGGCGTCATTCGCCGGCAGTTCCTCGAGTTCTTCGATGTTTACGACTTCCTCATCACACCGGCCGCTATCGTGCCGCCCTATCCGGTCGAGAAGCGCTATGTCGACGAGTGCGCCGGGCGCCGCTTCGACAATTACCTCGAATGGATGGCGATCTCGTATGCCGTCACGCTTGCGTCATGTCCGGCGATTTCCATCCCCGCCGGGTTCACCGAAGGCGGCCTTCCCATAGGCCTGCAGATCGTGGCGCCGCCTCGGGCTGAAGCCAGATTGCTTTCCTTCGCGCACAAATGTGAGATGATCCTTGAAGTTGACCGGGCTGTACCTGCCTGAGGTTCTCTCTCGGCTTGCGCGGGCATGCTGGCGTTCCCGTTCGCACTCGCAAGTATTTCCCTGTTGTGTGGGAACGACTCCCTGTTTGTCCGGAAATACTCCCTGCAGCCACACTTAGGGAATTCATTGTCTAATACCATGGGCGGCAATTATGCACCCATTTCATGGGCCATTCCGGCTCGCTCGACGAGGCGCGGACCGCAGTGCGATGCGGTGTATCGGACAAGGCCCGCAACGCGGTCGACGGGCCGGAATAGCCCACCGCAGGCCGGGTGCTTTTGCCCTCCAGCAGCGTTGCGTACTGCTTCCGGTATCTGTACCGCGGCGCAGTACGCGCCTTGCCGGAGGGTAAAATCATCCCGGTGAAACGGGTCAATAATTGCCGCCCTTGGTATTAGCTGGGTGTCTGGCGGTATCGTCTGACGCAGAGACTGCAAAATCCAGCATTTCTGCCGCAATTTCCCGTGGTGTCTCTGAGGACTCTTTTTGGCCACCAGACGTTTGGGCAGTGTCATCTATGGACGCTGACCGTCGCTAAAACCCAACGCCGGTACGATCCCTGATTGATTCACATCAACATCCTATGTGAGCCCAACAACCTATGAATAAGATTAGTGGAGTTGTTCTTATCGACCATGCGTCGCGTTGATCTGTGGCCATTTCTGTTGGAAGCGGAGTGATTCGCAGGTCCGGAAGAACGATGGATGTCCAACGCTAACCCGCCCAGCAAAGGAGACCCCTAATGATCCGGACCATTGTGACACCGATTGACGGTTCAGTGCATGCGCAAATGGCCTTGGACATGAGCACAGACCTTGCCGCGAGATACGATGCTCAGCTGGTTCTGCTGAATATCGGTGTTCGCGACGACAATGTGCCGGAGGAGCTTTACAACGCTGCGTCACGCGAGCTTAAGGAGGCCGAAAGCAGCGGCCAGGAAACAGGCGTCCCACCACACCAATCGCAACGCCTTCGGGTTCTGGGGTACCTGGGACACATGCTCTTGGGCAATGCGCAGCAGCAAGCCCAAAGCAAGGGCGTAAAACGCGTCGAGACCGTCATCGATCTTGGCGACGCGGGCGAACGGATTCTCCATCATGCAAAGCAAAGGTCTGCAGATCTCATCATCATGGGTAGCCGTGGATTCGGCGAGCTCAAAGGGCTTGTTCTGGGCAGCGTCTCGCACAAGGTGTTCCACCTCGCTCCCTGTTCCTGCGTGACGGTACACCGTAAGGACGGGCAACCGGCTCCGGAACAGATCAAGAGCATCTTGGTGCCAACCGACGGTTCGGATCAGGCAGACAAGGCTGTCGATCTCGCGAGCGACATTGCCGCAAAAACCGAGGCGAAGCTGGTGCTCATGTACGCTATGTGGCGCGGTCCGTCGCTCGAAAAACTCCGCGCCTCGATCGACATGGATCAGCTTAGCGAGAGTACTCGTGAGGAACTCGACCCGGCGCTACATCCGATCGCCGAACATATGAGTAGTGCTTTCATTCCGCCGGTTGTCTCGAAGGAGGCGCTCAAGGAAATCGGCGAACAAGTTCTCGCACGCGCGCAAAAATCCGCCGAAGCAAAAGGTGTTAAAGTTGCGGACCTGGTCGTGATCGACGGTGACCCGGCGCGCAAGATCGTCCAGACCGCCAGGCACGAGAAAGCGGATTTGATCGCTATGGGTAGTCGTGGCCTTGGAGGGGCGGAAGGGCTACTCGCCGGCAGCGTGTCGTACAAGGTGAACCACACGGCGCCCTGCAGTTGCATGGTGGTTCGCTAACGCCCAACCAGCCCGCCCCGGTGGGCACATGGGGGAAGCCGAGCAAGGGTTCCAGCGAACAAGAAAATGCTAAGCCAAGGTGCTGTGCGGGTATTGTACCTCTTCGGTGTTGAGGGCAGTCACGCGTGCTAAGGCCAAAGTTCTCGGTCACGCGCATGGTTCTGATCGACCTAGGTGAAGCTAAATCCAGGGGATTATCTTTCCTCGAGGATCAGTTTTGGGACCGTCCTGAAGTCTACGCGATCGGCTTCAGGCATTTGAGCGGCGCGAAGCTCACCAAGTCCTTAAAACGATGTGGATCACCTCAGCGCAGCCCACGACGGGATGGCTTACCTTCTGTGCCGGGCCGCATGGGACGATGACATTGGCGGGAATGTAATATTTGGCGATGCGGCGTGGATGGATGACGCCGATGAAATAACAACTCATGTGCTTGCGCCGGGGAACTGGCGGTGATGTGCATTCGTAGGATGTAAGTCGATGTGCCGAGCAATCGTGTTGATACTCCTGGTGTCGTCAATGCGGGCCGCTGACGCTGCGGCAAAACGCGTTGCACTCGTGATTGGCAATTCCGCTTACACAGAAGTTGCTGGTCTTCCCAACCCGCGAAACGACGCAGAATTGATGAGTCGGGCCCTGAGCGATGTGGGATTTGAGGTGATCACTGTCACTGATGCCGATCGGCGTACCATGGGCCGGGCCATCCAGGACTTCGGCAGAGCTTTGCGGGCAGCGGGAATGGACGCTGTGGGGGTGTTTTACTATGCCGGACACGGTGTCCAATCACGCGGCCAAAACTATCTCCTGCCGCTTAACGCCAAGATATTGGATGAAGCCGATCTCGATCTCGAAGCAATAAGCGCGTCCGACGTTTTGTCCCAGATGGAGGGCGCTGGGAACGCCTTGAACCTGGTGATCCTCGATGCCTGTCGCGACAACCCGTTCGCGCGATTGAGGGGGTCGCTTGGGCGCGGACTTGGAAGGGTCGATGCCGCAAGCGGTTCACTCGTAGCGTTTGCGGCCGCACCGGGAGAAAGCGCCGCCGATGGTGACGGCGCCAATTCTCCGTACACCTCGGCACTGGCCGCCGCAATCAGAGAACCCGGTCTCTCAATTGAGCAGATGTTCAAACGCGTGCGAATACAGGTTCGCCAGGATACGGCAGGCCGCCAAACTCCCTGGGAGGAATCATCTCTGCTGGGTGATTTTTTCTTCGTGCCAGGCGCTCCGGAAACCGCAGGCGTTCCGCCTGATCCGGGTACGATATCCGATGACGCGAGCCGAATGGCCTGGGATGCTGTCAGGGATACACGCAGCCGCGAAGTTCTGGAGGCGTTCTTGAAAGAGTATCAAGATGGCGTCTATGCCGCACTCGCAATGGAAAAGTTGAAGGAAATTACGCGGGAGCAAACTTTAGATGGAGTTAGGTTTGCGAATTTTGACGATCTTTCCCGCTTTACACTGAATGGTGTGGCCGCCGATCTGGCGAACGATAACACACGAAATGGAGCCCTGCGTTTGACCAATGCACTATATCAGGGTGGCAGCGCATTCCTCGACACTAGGATATCGATCGCCGAAGATGCCTCCTTCAGCACGTATTTTAGCTTCCGCATGACAAATCCAATGGGCCTCTCAGATGATGTTATGGGCGCTGACGGCTTGGTGTATATCATCCAGCTCAGCTCAAGCAATGTCGAGGCTGTCGGCGGAGGCATCGGCTACGACGGACTGGCCCCCAGCCTTGGCATCGAGTTCGATACTTGGTGGAACGTAGGAGAGCCTGACGGCAATCATGTCGGCATCGATCTGGACGGGAACATGAACTCTGTTGTCGCAAGACATGTCGACACACCCTTCAACAACGGAGAGATTTGGCACGCTTGGGTGGATTACGACGGGCATGTCGGTAGGCTCGAAGTCCGCTGGTCGAGCCGAGCCAAGCGACCCCGAGCCGCAATGCTCACTCATGAAATTGACCTGATGCCGGTGCTTCACGGGACCGATGTTTTTCTTGGATTTTCGTCCGGCACCGGCGCGGCTGGCAACACTCATGACATCCTTAGCTGGCAGTTCTTTGGAAAGTACGATCCAATACGTGTGCCGGTTGTGAGGAGCATTGACTAAGTGGGGTGTTGTCACACTAACTGGATGGCCCGTCGCCAGCGGCTCAGTATCGTTGTCGGATGCAAAATGTTTCTTATACCCGACACCGATTCCCACCTGTGATCATTCAACATGCGGTATGGCGGCTCTGTCATCTATGGACACCCCCCTGATTGCAAGCGCTTTTTGAGGTGATAGGCGAGGTGGGTTTGCAGTCATCTATCCGGCCTCTCGGTGCAGCATAGCGTTGCTGTGGGCCCTGATGGATTCCGAGGACCGACGCCCATCACAGTATCGAGCTTGTCGCCCTGAGGGATCTGGAACTCTCCACGCATCATGATTTCGGGGAAAGAAAAAACAACCGGGCCGAGAATTCTCAACTGCCAGCGCGGCGACGCGAACGACGAATGCAACTGTTCAAGTCAGCCAGTTCAGCGCAGCTATTCCTCTCACCACACGCCGCCATCTACAACACCTTCAACATTCAGCGTCATTTGATAGTCCGAAGAACATTGCGCCAGTTTTGCACGGGCGCAATGAGCGTATGGCAGGCCGTCACAGCCGGGGCGTGACCAGAACTGCTACGAAAAATTTATGTGTTCGCCGTTCAACAACGTGACACCGCCATCCGTTCCACTATTTCAAAGACTCCGCCTGAGATTATCCGCCTCACGGTGATAATGTAGGTCCGCGTCCCCCTGTCATAGCGGCAAGTCTAAGATCTACTGTACGAGCGCGGGATTGACGTCAACTACGAGACCGTGCGTGCCTGACATGACCCCTATTGGGTCAGCGGACCGTCCGCGGTATTGAGGTCGATACCGCGTAGCTTTGCTTTGCCGGCCAGGATGCCCAGATACTGCGCAACCGCCCTCGACCAGCTCGCGGCTTCGAGCCAGGCAGCGATACGCTCGTGCTGTGTTTCAAAGCTTAGCTGCCGTCCTGGTATGAGCCGGTCGAGCTTGATGATGTGATAGCCATAGCGTGTTTGCACAGGCGTGGCGGCAAGCTCTCCCGCCTCGAGCGCAAAGAGGGCCGCCTCGAATTCGGGCACGGTCGCCCCCTTGGTCAGCTGGCCCAGATTGCCGCCCTGTTCCTTTGACGGACAAGCTGAGTGCAGGGAGGCAAGCGCCACAAATTGCGATGGATCATCGTTGAGGATGGCAATAGCGGTTTGCGCGTCGGATTGGGCCTGTTTGCCGGCCGCCTCATCAGCCTGGGGGAAAGCGAACAAAATATGCCGCGCCTCATAAAGGGTTTCCGAGTGGAAGCGCGACGCATTGGTATCGTAATACCGGCGGCAGGCGTCTTCGTCGGCGGTTGGAGTTGTCACCGCCTGTTCAAGAAGAACCCGCACCGTGGCGTCCGTTTCCGCTTCGCACCGGCCGTCCCCCAGCACTTCGGGTTCGGCTTTGATCCCGCTGGCTTTTGCCTCTTGAAGCAGAAGTTCTTTTACCACCAGAGCCTGGGCGGCCTGCGCGAAGGCCTCGGAAGGGGTGTCGGCTTGGTGATGCTGTGCCTCGGCGCGAACGGCGTCGGCGGATATCTCCACTCCGTTGACTGTAATCGGCACGCCTTGATCGGCAGCGGGTGGTGCGGGCACCTTTACTTTGCCGGCTGGAAGCACGCCCGAGTTGGCATCAAACAGAGTGACCATGTTTGCCTCTATTCCGCCGTCGTCGGGCGTTTGGTGCGTACGATCTGATAGCCCGGACGCCATATGTATCTGACGGGGGCCGATAGCATGTGTACCAGGCGGGTGAAGGGGAACAGCACAAAGATCGTGAGGCCTAAAGTGATGTGCAGTTTGAAGATCGGGTTCGCGTCGGCAACATAACTTGCCGCATCCGGGTTGAAGGTGAAAATACCCTGTGCCCAGGACATGAACCTCACCATCTCTTCGCCGTCGAGGTGCTGCATCGACACCGCGATCGTGGCGAGACCAATTGCCAGCTGAACCCACAGGATCAGGATAATCATGTTGTCCGCAAACGTCGATGTGGCGCGCACGCGCGGGTCAAAAAACCGGCGGTGAATGAGCAATGTTGCACCGACGATGCCGCACACTCCCGCAACTCCACCGAGAACGATGGCGATCAATTGCTTGGCGCCATGACTGACGCTCAATGCATCCCATATCCATATGGGCGTGAGCAAACCGACCAGGTGACCGGCAAAGATCGCCAGAACCCCGATGTGAAACAGCAAGGACCCGAGCATCAACTGCTTACGGCGCAGGAGCTGGCTAGAACCGGATTTCCACGTATAGGGGTCGCGGTCGTAGCGGATCACCGAGCCGAGCGCGAGGACCGCGAGGGCAATATAGGGGTAAATTCCAAACATCAGTGTGTTGATGAATTCAGCCATCTCAGTGCCCCCCGTTGAGTTCAGGACGGGGCGCTGGACGCTGAGCCGCTCTGATTTGAGTGCGCAAGCGATCCGGACCGCAAGATGTGTTGTCGGCACCGCCGCCGAACGTGACGGCTTCTTCTTCCCAGATTTTGTCGAGGGCCCCGAGATCAGTGGGGTCATCTTCAGGCTCTTCGAGAATTTGCGCGACCGCCTCAAGATCGGGTTTGGTGTCGGCGATCACCTCGAGTGCTAGAAAGGCGCCGGCATAAACGCTCTCGCGTTTTTGCAGTCTCTGGCGAACGGCCGATATGATGTGCAGGGTTTGACCGAGCAGGTTGCACACCTCTTCTTGTGGCTGGGTCGAGAGGTATTCAAGGAAGAGCGGCAAATAGTCGGGCAGTTCGCTTGCGTCGACCTCGAAGCCGCGCGCCTGATACATGGTCGCAAGATCGACCATGGCCTGTCCACGGTCGCGACTTTCACCGTGCACGTGTTCGAACAGATGCAGGGAAACCGCGCGGGTGCGGTCGAAGAGGAGCACATAACGCTCTTCCGCATCATAGATGTCACGCCCGCAAAGGTCGTCGATCAACGCGCCGAGCCACGCCTTTTCCCTCTCACCGGTCACCGTGTCGGATGCAAGAGCTGCATGGAGCTCGGGCCCGGCGTCTATGAGTTCCTTTGTCGGGTAAGACAGCAGGTTCGAAATAATCTTGAGTGCGTTTGCCATATCATTTAGCCCCTGATGTGCTCGGTCGGTGTTTGCACGGTTCTGGTTTTCTTGGCGCCAAACAGATCAAGATCCGAGGTGCCGCCGGAGCAGCCGTTGCCGAAAGAGAACCCGCAGGAACCCCTCACGTCGTAGGCGTCTTCGCCAATCTCGCGATGCGTCGTGGGAATGACGAACCGGTCCTCATAGTTGGCGATGGCCATGACATGGTACATGTCTTCGATCATTTGGCCGGTCAACCCGACACGCCCGGCAATCGCCTCGTCGATCACGCCGTCGACTGTTTTGGAGCGCATGTAGGAGCGCATGGCGAGCATCCGTTCAAGGCCGGCTATCACCGGTTCGTCCTCGCCCGCGGTGAGAAGATTGGAGAGGTAGCGCACCGGTATTCGCATCGACCGCACGTCAGGCAAATCGCCGTCCCAGCCGATCTTGCCGGCTTCGGCGGCTGACTGCAGCGGAGAGAGCGGCGGCACGTACCAGACCATTGGCAACGTGCGATACTCCGGATGCAGGGGAAACGCGACTTTCCAGTCCATCGCCATTTTGTAGACGGGCGATGACTTGGCCGCCTCCAGCCAGGCTTCCGGAACGCCCTGTTTGCGCGCCTCGGCGATAACTTCCGGGTCGTTGGGGTCCAGGAACAGAGACAGTTGAGCCTCGTAGAGATCCTTCTCATCCGCGCTCGATGCGGCACTCTCGATGCGGTCGGCATCGTAGAGCAGCACTCCGAGGTAGCGAATGCGCCCGACGCAGGTTTCCGAGCAGACAGTCGGCTGCCCCGCCTCAATGCGCGGATAACAGAAGATGCACTTTTCCGATTTTCCGGAAGACCAGTTGTAATAGATCTTCTTGTAGGGGCAGCCGGATACGCACATGCGCCAGCCTCGGCACTTCTCCTGATCGATCAGGACGATGCCGTCGTCCTCACGCTTGTAAATGGCGCCTGACGGGCAGGCGGCGACGCAGGTGGGATTGAGGCAATGCTCGCAAAGACGCGGCAGATACATCATGAAGGTGTTTTCGAACTCGCCGTAGATTTCCTTTTCGATGCCATCGAAATTGTAATCCTGAGAGCGTTTGGAGAATTCGCCGCCGAGGATTTCCTCCCAATTCGGCCCCCACTCAATCTTTTCCATGCGCTTGCCGGAAATCTTCGAGCGCGGCCGCGCGGTCGGGAATGCCTCCAGCTCGCCGGCGCTTTGCAGGTGCTCGTAGTCGAAGTCAAACGGCTCATAATAATCGTCGATTTCCGGCAGATCGGGATTGGCGAATATCTTTGCCAGCACCCGCCACTTGGCACCCATTTTCGGCTGTATTTTACCGTTCGCCTTGCGGGTCCAGCCGCCGTTCCATTTCTTCTGGCTTTCCCATTCTTTTGGATATCCGATGCCGGGCTTGGTTTCGACGTTGTTGAACCAGGCGTATTCGACACCTTCTCTGTTGGTCCAGACGTTTTTGCAGGTGATCGAGCAGGTGTGGCAGCCGATGCACTTGTCCAAATTCAGGACCATGCCGATTTGCGCGCGAATTCTCATGTCAGCGCCTCCACTTTTTCGCTCAGCGGACGCTCCAGCCAGTCGATCTTCTCCATCTTTCGCACAATGACGAACTCATCCCGGTTGGAGCCGACGGTGCCGTAGTAGTTGAAGCCGTATGATTGCTGGACATAACCGCCGATCATATGAGTTGGCTTGGTAATCGCCCGGGTGACCGAATTGTGGATACCGCCGCGGTTGCCGGTTGTCTCGGCCCCCGGTGTATTCACGATCTTTTCCTGCGCGTGATACATATAGATCGTCCCTTCCTTCATGCGTTGGGAGACGACCGCGCGGGCAACGAGCGCGCCGTTGACATTGTAGGCTTCCACCCAGTCGTTATCGACAATGTCGGCTTTCGCGGCATCGGTTTCAGATAACCAAACCACCGGTCCGCCGCGATTGAGCGTCAGCATCAACAGATTGTCCGAATAGGTGGAGTGAATGCCCCATTTCTGATGCGGTGTGATGAAGTTCAACACCACCTGTTTGTTACCATTGGGCTTGGCGTCGATCACCGCGTTGATGGTTTTGGTGTCGATCGGCGGTCGATAAACGCAGAACGCCTCGCCGAATGCCCGCATCCACAGATGATCCTGATAAAGCTGCTGCCGGCCGGTCAGCGTGCGCCACGGGATCAGTTCGTGGACGTTGGTGTAGCAGGCGTTGTAGCAGACCTTTTCGCTTTCCAGACCCGACCAGGTGGGCGAGGAAATGATCTTGCGCGGCTGGGCCACGATATCGCGGAAGCGGATTTTTTCATCTTCCTTGGGGATGGCGAGATGGGTGTGATCACGGCCCGTGGCCTTGGACAGGGCCTCCCAGGCCTTGACCGCAACTTCGCCATTGGTCTCGGGCGCCAGCATTAGGACAACCTCGGATGCATCAATGTCGGTCTCGATTTTCGGCATGCCCTCGGTAACGCCCTCTTCGGTCACAACGCCACTTAGTTTGCCCAGCGCTTCGACCTCGTGCTCGGTGTTCCATGTAATGCCTTTGCCGCCGTTCCCGACCTTACTCATCAGGGGCCCAAGTGCCGTGAAGCGCTTGTAAAGATTAGGATAATCCCGCTCGATAACGGCTACATTAGGCATCGTCTTGCCCGGGATCGGGTCGATATCACCCGACTTCCAATCCTTCACATCAAAGGGTTGTGCGATTTCTCCCGCCGTATCGTGCAGAATGGGAACAAGCACGGTATCCTTCTCGACGCCGAGCACTTCCGGAGCGACCTCAGAGAAGGACTTTGCCAAACCCTTGAAAATATCCCAGTCGCTTCGCGCTTCCCAGGCCGGGTCCGCCGCGCTCGACAACGGGTGGATAAAGGGGTGCATGTCAGAGGTGTTGAGATCGTTTTTCTCATACCAGGTGGCCGTTGGCAGAACGATGTCTGAGTAAACGCAAGTCGTCGACATGCGGAAATCGAGGGTTACAAGAAGGTCGAGTTTCCCTTCAGGTGCATCATCGTGCCAAACGACTTCCTTGTTGGCCTGTCTGCCTTCTTCGCCGAGATCCTTTCCCATCACGCCATGAGTGGTTCCAAGCAGATGTTTGAGGAAGTACTCGTGACCCTTACCGGATGAGCCGAGAAGATTTGACCGCCATACAAAAAGGTTGCGAGGCCAGTTGGCCGGGTCATCGGGGTCTTCGCAGCTCATCGTGAGCTCACCGGATTTCAAGGCGCCGGCAACATAGTCCTTGGGCTCTTTTTTTGCCTTGGCAGCTGCTGCGGCGATGTCCAGCGGATTGGATTTGAGCTGCGGTGCCGATGGCAACCACCCCATCCGTTCGGCCCGCACATTGTAGTCGATCAGCGCCGCGTCCCATGGTCCTTCCGGTGCAGTAGGCGACAGAATTTCGCTGACGCTCAACGTCTCGTAGCGCCACTGGTCCGTGTGGGCATAAAAGAACGACGTTGAGTTCATGTGGCGCGGCGGACGTGCCCAGTCGAGGCCGAAGGCCAGAGGCTGCCAGCCCGTTTGCGGTCTGAGCTTTTCCTGGCCGACATAGTGGCTCCAGCCACCACCGGACTGGCCCACACAGCCGCACATGATCAGGAGATTCATGATCCCCCGATAGTTCATGTCCATGTGGTACCAGTGGTTCAGTCCAGCTCCGAGAATGACCATCGAACGGCCATTGGTCTTTTCCGCGTTGGACGCGAACTCGCGGGCCACCGTGATGATGTGGTCAGCCGGGACTCCGGTGATCTTTTCCGCCCAGGCCGGCGTGTAAGGTACGTTTTCATCAAAGCCCTTGGCGACATTGGCGCCACCGATGCCCCGGTCCAGCCCGTAGTTGGCGGCAAACAGATCGAACACGGTTGCGACCAGCGCATCGCCGTCCTTGAGCTTGACCTTCTTGGCCGGCACGGCGCGCACCAGAACGCTGTCATGGTCGGTGCCTTCGAAGTGGTCATGTTCACGATTGCCGAAATAGGGAAACGCAACTTCGGCGACGCTGTCGTGGTCGCCATCCTCAATGAAGCTCATCTGCAACGAAACGTCAGAACCCTTGCCGTTTTTTTCCTCCAGGTTCCATTTGCCATCCTCGCCCCAGCGGAACCCGACGGACCCGTTCGGCGCAACGATGTTTTTGGTAGTCGCATCGACGGCGACTGTTTTCCACTCGGGATTGTTCTTCTCGCCCAGATTTCGTGCCAGATCGGAGGCGCGGACCAGACGTTCGGGCACATAGTGGCCGTTCTGCTTGACCAGACGCACCAGCATGGGCATGTCGGTGTAGCGACGGCAGTAATCCTCAAAATACCCAACCTGGCGATCGAGATGGAATTCGCGCAGGATGACATGGCCCATTGCCATGGCGAGCGCCGCGTCGGTGCCCTGCTTGGGATGCAGCCATAAATCGGAGAACTTGGCGGCCTCCGAGTAGTCGGGCGAAACGACGACCGACTTGGCGCCCTTGTAACGCGCTTCGGTATAGAAGTGGGCATCCGGCGTACGCGTTTGCGGTACGTTCGATCCCCACAGCATGAGGAAGCCGGCATTGTACCAGTCGGCGCTTTCAGGCACATCGGTCTGCTCGCCCCAGGTCATCGGCGAGGCAGGCGGAAGGTCGCAATACCAGTCGTAAAACGACATGCAGACCCCGCCCATGAGGGAGAGATAACGTGAGCCGGCGGCATAGGATATCATCGACATGGCGGGGATTGGCGAGAATCCGATGACCCTGTCCGGGCCATGCTTGCGGGCGGTGTAGGCGTTGGCCGAGGCGATGATTTCATTGACCTCGTCCCAGCTTGACCGCACGAAACCGCCATGACCGCGCACCTTGGTGTAGGAGTTCCGCTTGGCCGGATCTTCTACAATGGACGCCCAGGCGGCAACCGGCGTGCGGAGCGCCCTGGCCTCGCGCCACAGTTTGACCAGTCTCGATCGAACGAGCGGGTATTTCACCCGGTTGGCGGAGTACATGTACCAGGAATAGCTGGCGCCGCGGGCGCATCCGCGTGGCTCGTGATTGGGTAGATCGGGCCGCGTGCGGGGGTAGTCGGTCTGCTGGGTTTCCCAGGTGACGATCCCGCCCTTGACATAGATCTTCCATGAACACGAGCCGGTGCAGTTTACGCCGTGAGTGGAGCGGGCAATTTTGTCGTGCTGCCAGCGCGAGCGGTAGGTTTCCTCCCAGTCCCGGCTTTCGCTGGACGTCACACCGTGGCCGTCAGAAAAAGTATCGACACTCTTTCGCGTGAGGAAATTCAGTCGGTCGAGTAAGTGCGACATCTGGGTGTCCTCAGCTTGCTGTTTGGAGTTTGGAAGCGGCAGCTCGTTGGCGTTCAACGTCGTGCAAGGTGCCGCCGGGGCGGGTGTAGATCCACCATGTGAGCAGTGCGCAGGTGACGTAGAAAATCATGAAGCTCCACAGCGCCGCAGAGGGTGCACCGGTCATTGCGATCGATGTGCCATAGGCTTTGGGGATGAAAAACGCTCCATAAGCGGCCATGGCGGACGTGAAGCCGATGATCGCTGCACTTTCTTTTTCACCCTGGCGGTTAGCGGCTTCGCCCTTGAGATTCGGCATCGTGCGCTCAACCACCTGGTGCATGATCACCGGGATCATCTGGAAGGTTGATGCATTGCCGATACCGGTAGCGAAAAACAACACCATGAAGCAGGCGAAGAAACCCCAAAACGCGATCGGCTGATCTTTGGTGGCGATGAAGTAAAGTACGCCACCGACCGCGACTATCATCAGGATAAAGGTCCAGAAAGTCACGCGGCCACCACCCCAGCGGTCGGCAACCCAGCCCGTCGCGGCGCGCGACAGCGCACCGATCAGCGGTCCAAGGAAGACGAAGTTCAGTGAGTCGACCTCAGGGAACTGAGTTTTCGTCAGCAGTGGGAACCCGGCCGAATAGCCGATGAAGGATCCAAAGGTGCCCGTGTAGAGCCAGCACATGATCCAATTGTCCTTGCGCCCGAAAATCACGGCCTGATCGCGGAACGAGGATTTGGCGGACGCAATGTCGTTCATGCCGAACCAGGCGAATGCGGTGGCAAGGATCAGGAACGGCACCCAGATAAAGCCGGCATTTTGAACCCAAAGCTTGCTTGTTTCATCGACTTGCTGAGGTTCGCCGCCAAGCGCGCCGAACACACTCGCGGTGATGACGATCGGCACGAGAAACTGCATGACGGATACGCCCGCATTGCCGAGCCCCGCATTCAGCGCGAGCGCATTGCCCTTTTCCTTTTTCGGGAAGAAGAAGCTGATATTGGACATTGAAGAGGCGAAGTTGCCGCCACCCAGCCCGCACAGCAGCGCCAGAACCAGGAAGATAAAGTAAGGCGTTTCGGGATCCTGCACGGCGTAACCGATGCCTAACGCCGGCACCAGCAGCGATGCCGTGGTCAGCGTGGTCCACAAACGTCCCCCGAAAATCGGCACCATGAAGGAATAGAATATCCTCAAGGTCGCGCCTGACAGGCCCGGCAAAGCGGCCAGCCAGAAGAGTTCGTCGGTCGCATAGGTAAAGCCAATGCTTGGCAGCTTGGCCACGACCACACTCCACACGAGCCACACTGAAAATGCGAGCAGCAGGCTGGGGATCGATATCCAAAGGTTTCGCGTGGCAATGGCCTTGCCTTCTTTTTCCCAGAACTCGATGTCGTCCGGTCTCCAGTCCTGAAGCAGTTTCGATCTGCTGGGGTGTTGCTTTACATCGTGGATCGTTTGCATTTCCGGCAATTCCGGCAGGGTGCTGAGTTCCTTGCCGAGCGCGGCTTTTTCCATCGCGCGGATGGAGAAGTGCATCCACAACAACGCCACTGCGACGATTAGGAAAAGCAGCATGAAGCAACTTGTCCACACGCCGGTGACGTCATTCATTACGCCAAAGGCGATTGGCAGAACAAACCCGCCGAGACCGCCGATCATGCCCACCAGGCCACCCACGGACCCAACATTGCCGGGGTAGTAGACGGGGATGTGCTTGTAGACGGCGGCCTTGCCCAGCGACATGAAGAAGCCGAGCACGAAAATGGTGATCACGAAGGGCACCAGACCCATTTCAGTCGAGAAGGAGATCGGCCCCTCAATGCCGTGAATAATGTATTCGGTGTGCGGATAGGACAGCATGAAGGTGCAAAGGGCCGACACGCCGAATGTCCAGTACATCACCATTCGGGCGCCGTATTTGTCCGAAAGATGACCGCCATAGGCGCGGAAGATACTGGCTGGGACCGAGTAGACGGCGGCGAGAATGCCGGCGGTTCTGATATCAAGATCGTAAACCCCGATCAGATAGCGCGGGAGCCACAGAGCCAAGGCCACAAATGCGCCAAAAACGAAGAAATAGTAGATCGCAAAGCGCCAGACCTGGATGTTTTTCAAAGGTTCCAGCTCCATCATGGTGGAGCGGTGTTTCAAGCCCTTTGCACGCCGCTCGAGGAGCGCCGGGTCTTCTTTTGTGAAAATATAGAACAACACCGCAACGATAGCGAGAACGACCGAATAGATTTGCGCGGTTTGCTGCCATCCGAATGCAACCAGCAGAAACGGAGCACCGAAGCTTGTTACGGCTGCGCCAAAGTTGCCGACGCCGAAAATGCCGAGCGCGGTACCTTGTTTTTCGGACGGATACCATTTCGAGATGTAGGCGATGCCGACAGCAAAGGAGCCGCCCGCCAGTCCGACACCAAGCGCTGCGACCAGAAACCATTCATAGGTCGACACGGTGGAAAGCAGCCACACCGCGATGGCGGAAGCAAGCATGACCAAGGAGAATACGCGCCGCCCGCCATACTGGTCTGTCCAGATCCCGAGGAAAATTCGGCTCACGGAGCCGGTCAGGATCGGCGTTGCGACGAGCAGTCCGAACTGCGTTTCGTTCAGACCAAGATCGGCTTTGATGCGCACACCGATAATTGCAAAAATCGTCCAAACGGCAAAACACACCGCAAAGGCGAAAGTGCTCATCCCAAGCGCGGTATTCTGCTGGGTCCGTGTAACGCCCGCGAGATTGTTCATCAGAGAGTCCCCATGAGTGCAAGCTGAGTTTGGTTTCCGTTGAAGTTGAAAGACCTTGTCTTCAGTGGCCCAAATTATCCTTGATCTAAATCAATTCTCTGCCGGCACGACGAAGAAATTTGGCGTCGTTGCATAAACTGAAGATGGTGCGAGGCTCTGGGAGGGCGCTATCAGGGGAAACTGGCTTGAACCGGTGCATCTGATTTCATTGCGCCACCGGATGAGAACGCCCTTCCGTTCTTTCATATTTTCCCAGACATCATCCGCCTGGCGGTGATGAAGTTTGTGCACTTCCCCTGGTCGTTACGCCAGGTTGAAGATTTACTCTACCGTTGCAGAATTGACTTCAGCTACGAGACCGTGCGCTCCTTGTGGAACCGGTCCGGACCGATGTTCGCAGCAGAGATCAGAATGAGGCGATCAGCGCCGGTGCAAGACAAGACGCAGTGGCGTTGGCATCTGAATAATGTTTACGCGTGGATCAACGGTGAGGCCCACTACCTCTGGCGGGCCCTCGAAGCATTTGTCGCCAAGAAGCGAAATCACAAAGCCGCACTGACGTTCTCGAGGAAAGCAATGAAGCGGCACGGCCGGCTGGAATTGATCGTGACCGACCGCCTTCGCTCCCAGACCGTTTCCATATGAACCCGAAACGGTCCAAGGTGCGGCGATGAACGCCATCGGGAATGCACAACTTCAACAGACCTGCCGTTGGCTGAACAATCGGACCGAAAACCGCCATCAACTGTTTCGACGACGGGAAACAGCGATGGCCAAGTTCAGACGCACCTCATGGCTTCAGAGGCGCAGTTTTGGACTGCTGGCAGAGGTCCGTCCCGAGTTGGGGGCCACAAATGAAATTTCCGGTGATTCAGACGCTTTTCGCCTGATTAGGAAAAGTGCCTTCATTCTGTCAGTTGATGCTCAAGTTCATCGCGGCGATCAGGATGCTTTTCGCCTTCGCCATCGAGACGTGAAAGAAGGGCGACCATTTCGGTGATCATCTGAGCTTCGCGATTTATCGATTGGCGGAGATTGTGACGCAGCCCGACGCCATCGAACGTGAACATGATCATGTGTGCCAGAGCGAGAAAATCGACCGAAGATGCTGATTCTGACCTAAACGTGTCTGACAGGACTTGCGCGATTTTGTGCTCGGTCCAGCGCAGCAGTTCAGGATTGTATTTGTCCTGTGGCGTGGCGGTCGCGAGTGCCTGCACAAGGGTCGTTGTAAGTCCGCGGGTGTCGTGGGGAATGTATTTCCACAGTCCCTCAAGGAGGCTGGTGAGCTTCTGTTCAACGGTGGTCTTGTCCGCTACCGCTTGCTCCAGGTCCAGTATCTGACGTTTGAACCAGGGCTCATAAACAGCAAGAACGATCTCGAGCTTGGACTGAAAGTAGACGTAGACATTCGACGGTGCGGTTCCGGCCCGCCGGGCAATCTTGCTTATCGTCGCTTTCACATAGCCGTTCTCGGCGAACTCCTGTTCCGCTGCCAGGAGAATGGCGTCATGCACAGCCTGTCTTTTTACCCGCACCCGAATATACCTCAGTTATGGCTTTCCTATATTAGCGAACGTCATTCGGTATTGACAAGGTGGTATTTGTACATTTTAATAGCGAACATAATTCGTTTATGATCGGTGCTGGCATAACGAAAGACAATCCGGTCGATATTGAGGAGGGGATCCCATGGAATCGTCAATCCGCACGCAGGAAGTCAATCCGGCGAAAATGACCATGCTGTTCAAGAAGCAGTTTGAACTGTGCAAGGTCGAAGAAGGTCAAACGGTGGCGATCGTCTCTGATCTGGGCACGCGCCGCGAGTACATCCAGGCAGCTTTTGCGGCGGCCGACGAAATCGGCGTAGACATCTACGAGATGTGCGTCAACATGATCCCGGGCTGGACGAAAGTCGGCGTGCCCACGATCGGCAAGTGCAAGGGCACTTTAGAAGCGCTGATGGCGTGCGACATGGTCCTGATTTTCCATGTACCGCTGTTTGCCGCCTGGCTCAGGAAGGTCATGGACAACAAGGTCCGCGTCCAGATGATTATCGATGCGCCTGACGATCTGGAGCAGTTGCAGTCGCCTCCGGGCCTGAAGGAAGCGGTGTTGCACGCGCACAAAATCTACGAGAACACCAAGGATATCCACGTTACCAGCAAGGCCGGTACCGACCTGCATTACTCGCGTGGCGAATATCCGGTGATGAGCCAGTACGGCATGGCAGATGAGCCCGGTCGCTTCGATCACTGGGGCGTCGGCCTCATTCACACCTTCCCGAACGAAGGCAGTTCCCGTGGAACCGTGGTCATTCAACCGGGCGACATCGTCATATTACCCTACTGTCGCTATGTGGTGGATCCCATCCACCTGACGATCGAAGAAGGCCATGTGACTAATATCGAAGGCGGCCTTGATGCTGCTTTGATGCGGGAATGGCTGAAAGACGGCGAAGATTTCGAAGGTGACCGGGACCCTTATGCCGTGTCGCATCTTGGCTGGGGCATGAACCCGCAGTGCCGGTGGGATTCGATTGCACTTTATGGCGATGGTCCCGAGCGCAGCCGCGCCGCCTCGCGCTGCTTCCCGGGCAACTTCCTGTTCTCCACCGGTCCGAACTCGCAAGGTGGCGGCAAGCGCACGACCCGGGGACACTACGACGTTCCGATGCGCGATTGCACGATTGCCGTGGATGGCAAGGTTGTTGTCGAAGAGGGGCGCCTCACGGATCCTAAGATGATTGTGCCACGGGTTCCGCGCTAAACTCGTACACAGATCAGATACGAGGAGCCGCCGATGCGTCTGGACGGGAACTTTGAGGTCAACGCTCCCCGGACAGTTGTCTGGGAACGGATCACCGATCCAGCTTTGATGGTGGGTTGCATTCCTGGCTGTGAGGAAATCGAACAGGTCGATGCGAAAAACTACAAGGCAGTTGTCGCGGTTTCTCTTGGTATCATAAAAGCCAGATTCCACCTGGCTGTCCAGATCACCGGCGAAGATCCGCCCAATGCAATCCACGCCACTACCAGCGGTGAGGAAGGTACGCGGGCGAGCACGGTGTCGGCTGCAAACGTCGTTACCTTGAGTGAAGTTGCGCCCGACAAGACCCGCGTTGAGTACGTATCGGAAGTTTCCCTGTCCGGCCGGCTAGGCAAGTACGGCCTCGGCATGATGCGCAAACGCGCAACTGCGATGAGCGATGAATTTGCGGCGAACTTCAGGCGTAAACTCGAAGGTGCGCCTGAGCCCGCTACAGCCGCGGCGCCATCGAAGGGCGAAGGTGCACGATGGCGCGGTGTTTTAGGTTGGCTGGGCGTTGGTACTGCCACCGACCGGCCGGATGCGGGCGGTTCTGAAACCCGTTCGCCATCGTCCGAGCCAATGCAGTCGGCGCGCGTCAATGCCGACCGGAGCGTGCTGCGGCCGGCAACAGTCGATGACGCCATCGGAATGCTGTCGGAGCGTGCTCAGTCCTATCCCCTGTCGGGCGGGGCAACCTTGATAGCAATGAAGAATGCCGGGCTGGTCGACGCACAAAGGTTTGTGAGCCTGGAGGCGATCGAAGAATTGTGCGGCATCGAGCAACGCCCTGACGGAAGCATTCGCATAGGCGCAATGGCCCGGCACCGCGATACCGCCGCGTGCGAGCATCTGACCGGCACGCTGGAAGTGGTGCGCCAGGCCGCGTCGGTTATCGCCAATCCCGTGGTACGAAATATGGGAACGATAGGTGGATCGCTCGCCAACGCCGACCCTGCCGCCGACTACCTCCCGGCACTGGTCTGCACCGATGCCCAAGTTGAAATCGCCGGGGCACAGGGGCGCCGGCGCGTTGCGATCGGCGAGTTTCTCACGGACTGGTACACGACCGCGCTGGAAATGTCGGAGCTCATCACCGCGATAGAACTTCCAGCCGCCCGGGGAGGCTATTCCGCCTACCGCAAAGTGGCGCGGGTGTCCGGGGATTTTGCGACTGCCTCCTGTGCTGTGTCGGCCAAGTTTGATGATCCGACACCGCGCGCAGGTCTCGCGATCGGTGCCTGCGGTCCTTATCCGGTTCGCGATCGTGCGGCCGAGAAGGTGCTGTCGGAGAGTGCGATGAACGATGATGATGTTGCGGCGTTTGCAGCGAGACTGGTGGCGCTCTCGGATCCGATCGATGATGTGCGCGGTAGTGCGGATTATCGGCGGCTTCTGATCCCACGACTTGTCGCGGAAGCTCTGGCGGGTCTGGCGGCCGGGCGGGAGGCTGCGTAATGGCGGATCGCGAAAAGCTCAACCTGACGGTCAATAGCGACAACGCAACGGTCGACGCGGATGCGGGTGCAACGTTACTCACAGTCTTGCGCGACGAGTTGCGGATCCTCAGTCCCAAGCGAGGCTGCAATCAAGGCGTATGCGGTTCCTGTACGGTGCTGATCGACGGGACACCGCAAAGATCCTGTCTGACACTGGCGGTCACTTGCGAGGGCAAACCTGTACAAACGGTCGATGGTTTCGACGCCGATACGAAAATGGCTTTGCTGCGCGATCAGTTTCAGCAAAACGGAGCGGTTCAGTGCGGGTTCTGTACGAGCGGGATGCTGATTTCCGCCTGGCATTTGCTGCAGGAAGACGGTGCCCTGTCCAGGGAGGACATTAACGCCGGCTTGTCTGGTAATCTCTGCCGTTGCACCGGGTATCAGAAGATCGTCGACAGCGTGGCTGCAGCCTCAAAGGAGGCTTCGTCATGACCGTTGAAAACTCAAAGACCGGGGTCACTGCGGGCGTTGTCGGCCATCCGGTCGCGAAACTCGACAGTGGCGAAAAAGTTATGGGGCGGTCCGAGTATATCGCCGATCTATACCGCCCGAACATGGTGCATGGTGCAGTTCTAGGCAGTGCCCATGCTCATGCCCGGATCGTCAGCTACGACACGAGCGAAGCCGAAAAGGCGCCCGGTGTGGTCGCCGTTTTAACCGGTGATGACGTGGGCGAAGGGCGCATGGGCGCGTTCATCAAGGACGAACATGCAATCGCCAAGGGAAAGGTGCTCTATCTCGGCGAACCGGTTGCAGCGGTTGTCGCGGAGACCGAAGAACAGGCGCGCTCTGCGGTCCGGCTGATCAAGGTCGAGTATGAAGAGCTCGATGCGGTCCTGAGCCCGGAGGCGGGGTTGGCAAAGGACGCGCCGATCCTGCACGAAAACCTCGATGACTACTTCAAGGTTTTCGACACGGGTTCGGCCGGAAATCTGGCATCCCGTACGGTGTTCGAGGAAGGCGACGTCGAGGCCGCGTGGGAAAGCTGCGATGTCATTGTCGAAGGCGAGTACACCACGGAACCGCAGGCGCATGTTGCTATCGAACCCTGTGGGGCGCTGGCGGAAGTGGACGCTGGCGGGCGCGTCACCTTGTGGTCGGCAAATCAATCGGTGTTTCGTGTCCAGGCGAATGTTTGCGAATCACTCAGCCTGCCGATGACGCGACTGCGGTGTCTGACGCCCCGCGTAGGTGCGGGTTTCGGCAACAAGATGGAAGCCCATGTGCAGCCGATTACCGTGGCGTTGACGCTCAAGTGCGGCCGTCCGGTCAAACTCATTCTCACGCGCGAAGAAGATTTCGAAATTGTAAGGGCGCGCCATCCCTTCAAAATCCGCATGAAAACCGGCGCGAAGAAAGACGGCACTTTGATTGCAAGAAAGTGCGAAGTGCTGCTGGACTGCGGCGCCTTCGCCGACGACAGTCCGGGCGTTCTTGGCTACAGCCTCTTGATGGCGCGGGGGCCCTACCGGATTGCCAATGTACGCAGCGAGGGCAAGCTTGTTTACACCAACAAAATGCGCTTCGGCGCCTATCGCGGCTTCGGCAATCCGCAGGTTACATTCGCCGGTGAACAGCAGATCGACGATATTGCCGAGCAGCTGAACATCGATCCGATAAAGCTGCGGCGCAAGAACATGACGCACGAAGGCGACCCGTGGTTTCTCGGCCAGGAAGTTCGCTCCAACGGGCTGAAGCAATGTCTTGATGAGGTCGAAGCGCGCAGCAACTGGAAGAAACGAAACCAGGCTGCGCAAAGGCCGGGCGTGAAACGGGGAACCGGTATCGCGGTCGCGGCGCACATTTCCGGCCTTCTTGGCACGGGTGCGATTGTGCGCATGCTCGAAGACGGTTCGATTTCACTCAACACCGGGGCGACCGATATCGGCCAGGGATCCGATACCGTGCTGGCACAGATTTGTGCGGAGACCTTAAAGGTTCCGCTCGAGAACGTATTTGTTTCGAGCCCCGACACGGACGGGTCACCTTACAACTGGGGAACGACGGCGAGCCGGGTGACCTATACGACGGGCCGTGCCGTTGCGGCGGCCTCGGCAGATGTTGAAAAGCAGGTCAAAGAGCACGCGGCGCAAATGCTTGACTGCGACATCGGCGATCTGGAATTGCGCGATGGCGGCCGCGTCGGCATCGTTGGCTCGAACACCGATCTGCCGTTCTTCGCAGTATCCGCCCACGCGCATTGGGCAGTCGGTGGACCGTTGGTCGGCACCAGCACGCTTGTGTTTGAGCGAGATACCCTGGATCCCAAGCGCGCGGTGGCGCAGGGCCTGCCGTTCCCGCGCATCGGTGTCATGAGCTTCAGTGCGGTCGTGACCGAGGTTGAAGTCGACGAGGTGACGGGGCAGGCGAGGGTCGTGGAGGCGTGGTCCGCTGCCGATGTCGGCCGGGCAATAAACCCGCAGCTAGTTGAAGTGCAACTGGAAGGCGGGTTTCTTCAGGGAATGGGCTTTGCGCTTTATGAGGAAATGGTTTGGGACGGTGCGCGGCTCGCCAATCCATCGCTCATGGACTACAAGATTCCAACGACGCGCGACGCCCCCGGCGTGGTCCACCCGATCATTGTCGAAGCACCTGAACCCGATGGCCCCTTCGGCGCCAAGGGGGCAGGCGAGATTTGTATCAATGCCGTGCCGGCCTCGATCGCCAATGCGGTTGAGGATGCGACAGGTTTCCGTCACCGCAGTTTGCCGATGACCTCTGAGCGCGTGTTGCGGGGGATGATGAGCGCAGACAAAACTTCCGGGGAGGAGGCGTCGTGAGGATATCGGACTATCCGCCCCAGGAAGCCTTCACAGCGATTGGCGAGCGCTATCACGAAGAGGTTCTGTCTCGCGCGGGGAACGTGCCCGGTGAAGACATCTCATATGGCGCCGACGCCTATCAGTCACTGTGCGTCTATAGCGCCGCCGAGCCCAATGGAGATGTCTTGTGTTTCATGCATGGCGGCGGCTGGACGAACGGCTACAAGGAATGGATGGCGTTTATGGCGCCGGCGATAACCGGGCGCGGCGTGACATTTGTGAGCCTGGGATACAGACTTGCCCCGGCGCATGTGTTTCCCAAAGGGTTTGACGACTGCTGCGACGGCATCGCCGGGGTATATGAGCATGTCGCCAGGTTCGGCGGCGACGGCAACCGTATCTTCGTCGGCGGGCATTCCGCGGGCGCTCACTATGCATCGCTTCTGGCGCTGCGGGCTGATTGGCAGTCGCCGCGGAACCTGCCCACTGATGTGATCAAGGGAGCATTGCCGGTTTCCGGCACATATTCCTTTGGTCCTGGCTCCGGGCTCTCCATGCGGCCCCGGTTTCTCGGACCGGAAGAAAATGGTGCAGACGAAGCCGCATCGCCAACGACCCATGTACACAAATCGGCACCGCCATTTCTTATCAGCTATGGCGAGGAGGACTTTCCGCACCTTGTCCGGCAGGCAGGTGAATTTGCAGATCTGTTGAAGCGCGCAAGCGTTGGCGTGCAGGTCATGCAACTTGCAGGTTGCGATCACCTCGGCGCGAGTTATGCGACCGGCGATGTGGATGGCGTGTGGATCAAAGGGGCGAGAGATTTCATGAGTTCTATGCAGTAAATGTCATCGAAACAGTGCACTAAACAGCACGAAACCGGCCAAAGAGCCGACAACCACGGAGGGAAGCAATGAAGTATCTGTTATCACTCGTTACAGCGCTGGCACTAGGTGTGCTGGCTGTGGCGGCAAATGCGGCAGAGCCTGTGCGCATTGGCTATTCGATTGCGAAGACCGGACTGTTTTCGCAGGCCGCGCCATCGCAAATCACCGCCTATGAGCTTTGGGCATCACAGGTCAATGCGGCGGGTGGCCTTGATGTCGCCGGTGAGCAGCGTCCCGTTGAGCTCGTCTGGTACGACGACGAATCCGATCCGGCAAAAGCCGCTCAAATATACGAGAAGCTGATTTCCGACGACGGCGTCGATCTTCTGCTTGCACCCTGGGGCACACCGCACCACCTCAACGTTGCCGGTGTCGTTGAAAGCCATGGATTTCCGATGGTCGGCAACACCGCTGCATCGGTTGCGATCCGTGAAGTGCAGCCCGGCAACATCTGGTTTCCGACATCTGCCATTCCGGACAAGATCGGTACAGAGCTTGCAGCACTTGCAAAGTCAGCCAACGTGACTTCCGTGGCGATCATTGCCAACGTACTGCCGTTCGCTCAGGAGAATCTGCAATTCCTCGTGCCGGCGCTTGAAGCACAGGGCATCGAGGTGAAAGTCAACGAAAGCTACCCGCCGGACATTTCCGACATGACGGCGCTGCTGACGCGGATCAAGAGTTCAGGCGTCGATGGGGTTATTGCGCTGTCTTACCCTGCGGACTCGTTTCTCTATATGGGGCAGGCCAAGGAGTTGGGCATCGATCAACCGTTCCAGTTCCTTCTCGTCGGGCCGACAATCGCCGCGTTCCAGGGAGCCTTTGGTGAAGTGGCCAACGGTATCGTTACGCTTGGCCACTGGAGCCCGCATCAGGCCGCGTGGCCGAAGGGCAAAGCGTTCTTCGACGCCTATGTTGAAGCGAACGGCATGGCCCCGGATTATCTCGACTCCGCCCTTGCTTACATGTCGTGTGAAATTCTGCAGCAGGCGGTTGCCGTTGCCGGACTGGACCGGGACAAGCTTCGCGAGGCGATCTCGTCCTCAACGTTCGACACGATCAACGGGCCGGTCCGCTTCGAAGGTGTTGAAAACGTCGTTACCCCCACTGCGTTCCTGCAGTTGCAGGGCGGCGACATGCATCTGGTCTGGCCTGCGGAAGCTGCAACCTCGCAGTATCAGCCTCGCTGAGACCAGGTAACTCAACGTTGAAACAGGGGCCGGTGCTTTAGAAAGCACCGGCCCCGCCCAACACGGCTGGACCGGCGCACAGGGAGGACGCAACGATGGATATCCTGTTTTCCCCTCAGCTTCTGTTTTCAGCACTGGTGCTTGGAGCTCTCTACGCGCTTATCGCGCTGGGCCTCAATCTGGTCTACGGCACGATGCGTCTGCTTAACATTGCCCACGGCGATCTGGTGATGATCGGCGCTTATGCTGCGTTCTGGCTGTTTACCCTCACCGGCATATCGCCGCTCATTGGGTTGCCGGTCATTGCCGTTTTGACGGCGGGTGTCGGCGTGGCGCTCTATTCGGTGCTGTTTCGGGGGCAGCTTGAAGGCACCCAATCCGTCGCGCAGCTTGAAGCGAACTCGCTCCTGCTGTTTTTCGGTATCTCCGTCGTTCTGCAAAACGTCATGGCGCTCGCGTTCACCGCGTCACCGCGCGCCTATCGGCACCTCGACGATGTGTATCACGTGGCCGGCGTTGCCATGACGGGCAACCGCGTCGCAACATTGCTTATTGCTGTTCTGGTGCTGGCGGGCGTTGTCATATTTCTGAAAAGCACAATCTACGGGCTCGCGGTTACCGCCCTCATTCAAAGCCGCGATGCCGCGAAAGTTGTCGGAATCAACGTTTCGCAGGTGCAAGTGGGCAGCTTTGCGCTTGGGTTCGGTGTCGCCGGCATCGCGGGAGCACTCATCAGCATGGCGGAGCAGATATCTCCGTTTATGGGTTTTCCGTTCACCATCGCGGCCTTTGTCGTCATCATCCTTGGGGGGCTTGGAAACATTGCCGGAGGCATTATCGCCGGTGTCCTCTTAGGCTTCATCGAAATCTACGCCGTGGCCCTCACGTCGGCGACCTATCGCTCCATTCTGCTCTACGGCATCTTTGTCGGTGTCCTCTTGATCCGTCCGCAGGGACTGTTCGGAAAGACGAGGGGCGGATGAAAGAGATAACCCGCAACTGGCCGTTCCTGGGATGTCTGCTTGTACTTGCCGGTGCCGGCATCGCGACACCGCATCTCTTTGGTGCCTACTGGACCCTCGTCGCGCTGAACCTTGCGATGTGGATTGCGCTGACTCAGAGCTGGACACTGTTCTCCGGTATGACCGGATACATTTCGCTCGGCCACGTCGTGTTCTATGGCATTGGCGCTTACGTCGTCGTCGCGACCTTCAAGACGGTGCCGCTATGGATTTCCGTCCCCATGGGAGGCGTTGTCGCGGCGCTCTTTGCACTCATCGTGGCGCTGCCGGTGCTCAGGGTGCGGGGCCCCTACTTTGTCATACTGACGTTCGGCGTCGCGGAGCTCGTCAAGTTCATTATTCTCAATATTGAGACCGGGCTCGGCAAATCGAGCCGGTTGCTGTTCGGCGCGCCGGGAGCCCAGACATTGCTCTACGTCATGATCTGTCTTGCCATTGCAGCAAGCGGCCTGACGCTGTTCGCCAAGGTATCGCGCTTTGGGCGCGGGCTGACGGCGATCCGGGAGGATGAAACGGCAGCAGAAACGGTGGGCATTCCGGTCGCGCGCTACAAGGTCATCGCCTTTGCCGCCTCGGCTGCAATTCCCGGCATGGTCGGCGGCCTTATGGCGCTGCGTTCGACTTACTTCGAAGTGCTGCAGGTGTTCAACCCGATCGTCTCCTTCACCATTGTCACCATGGCGATCATTGGTGGCAGTGGCGATGCGCGCGGGCCGCTGTTCGGCGCGGCGTTCATGGTCGGCCTGTCGGAGCTCTTGTGGGCCAATGCACCACGGCTTTACATGATCCTTCTGGGACTGTTTCTCGTCGGCTTCGTCGTATTCGCGCCAAGCGGGCTTGTCGGCCTGCTCGCACGCCGTGGCAGGGAGACGTCGGCATGAGCCTCCTGATCGCAGATGGCATCGGCAAATCGTTCGGTGGGCTGAGGGCGCTGGCGGGTGTTTCATTTGCCGTCGACGAGGGGGAAATTGTCGGCCTAATGGGAGCGAACGGCGCCGGCAAGACAACACTGTTCAGTATAATCGCGGGACATCAGCGCGCCAGCGAGGGCGCCATCCGGTTCAAGGGCGCCTCAATTTCGGGGTTACGCCCGGATCAGGTCTGCCGTCTCGGCATCGCGAGGACGTTTCAGATCGTGCGCCCGTTTGCCGGTTTGAGTGCACGCGATAATGTCGAGACCGCCCTGCTGTTTGGAGGTGCTCAGCAAAGTGCTTCCGCGAAGGTTTCCGATCGCGCGATGGAAATCCTGGAAGAAGTCGGACTTGTGGATCAATGGCAAAAGCCCGCCGGTGCGATGACGCTGTCGGGGCGTAAACGCCTGGAGGTGGCGCGTGCGCTGGGCACGGCACCTGAACTTCTGTTGCTCGATGAAGTGATGGCGGGTCTTACGCCGGCGGAAGTTGCGGAAATGCTGGAGACTTTGCGATCGGTTAAGCGGGGCTACAATTTGACGATTGTGATCATTGAGCATGTGGTTCGTGCGCTTGTCGAACTCTCCGACCGGATCATCGTGTTGCATCATGGCGAATTGATCGCAGAGGGCGCGCCGGCAGATATCGCCAAGGACAAGTCCGTGCGTGCGGTCTATTTCGGCGAGGAAGATGCATGAGCGCAATCCTGCAAGCCAGAGAGCTGGTGTCGGGGTACGGCGATGTGCGTATTCTGCACGCCGTCGATCTGAGTGTTGCGGAGGGCGGGATCACCGCGGTACTCGGATCGAACGGTGCCGGCAAAACGACGCTGTTTCGGACGCTTGCCGGCCTGCTCGCAGCTGGCGCGGGGCACATAGAATTTTGCGGTTCGCCTATCGAAACGCTGCCGTCGCATGTCCGCGTTGAACGCGGCGTGGTTCTGGTGCCGGAAGGACGGCTCGTGTTCCCTGACATGAGTGTTGAGGAAAATCTGCGCATCGGTTCCGTGAACGCGCGTGCGCGTTCTAAATGCAGCAAGACATTGTCTACGGTCTATGACCTCTTCCCCCGCCTCGACGAGCGCCGTTCGCAAGCGGCCGGCACGCTGTCAGGTGGCGAGCAGCAGATGCTTGCGCTGGGGCGCGGCCTGATGGCGTTGCCGAAGGTGCTGCTCTTGGACGAGCCGACGCTTGGGCTGGCACCGACGATGGCTAAGCAAATTTTCGAAATCATCCCAAACCTTGTTGAACTGGGACTTTCTATCCTGATTGCCGAACAGGATGTGCACCGGACCCTGCAATGCGCCCAGTTTGGATACGTGCTGGAAAACGGCAAGGTTGCCGTCAGTGGAACGGGGCCCGAGCTCATGCAGACACCCGCCGTTTCGGAAGCCTTTCTGGGTCACTAGGACCATATGAACGTGAAGCGGTCCAATGGGCGATGGTCGCTGGATGTCTTGTAAATTGCGAAACGGATTTCTAATCCAGCGACGCTATGAACCGTCCCGCGTTGCGACCATGGGAGATTGCCGCCCTTGGTTTAACTTGACGGTGCCGGAGAAATTGTTGTCTCGGTCGCATACATCATCGACCGCATGAAAGCGCTCCAGCGGGCACTGTCGCGTTAACGACGCAGCAGGTACGAGAAGGAATCCGACCTGGAGCTCCGACGATCGCACCTGTAGTCCATTCTGTATGACAAGGTGTAGCTCAACGAACCTTGAGATGCGTTGTCCCAAATATTTGGCGAAAAAGTGTTTCCAGACAGGCGATGCGTAATACGCGGCTTTTCCGAGCATGCAGCCGTTTCCAGTCAGGCGCGGGGATCGATCACCACTTTGCCCAGGACTTTCCTGCCGGTGAGTTCGTCGAACGCGGCGGCGAATTCTCCAAGCGGATAGCGCGCCCAGATGTTGGCGCGGAGCTTGCCATCGGCCGCCAGTGCGATCCAGGAGTTCGCGCCGCGGGCCATTTCGCCGTAGGCCATGTCGAAATGGATGTCGAGCGGTGCGCCCATGACACTGAGGTTGTTGTAGAGCAGGTAGTTGGCCTTTGCCGTCGGAATCGCACCACCGGCAAAACCGACGATCACCAGCTTGCCGGCGAAGCGGAGCACGCGCAGGCTCGCCTCGAACATGTCGCCGCCCACCATGTCGATGACCACGTCGCAGCCGCGCCCTTCGGGCGCGCCGGTGGCGGCGCTGATCTGCGCTTTCAGGTGGGTCTTGAGGGTGTCCGCGTCTGCGGCATTGGTGTCGACGAGGAAGTCTGCGCCATTGTCTTTTGCGAGTTTGCCCTTTTCGTCGCTGGACACCGCGGCAATCACGGTTGCGCCGCGCGCCTTGCAGAGCTGGGTTGCCGCCGTGCCGACCCCGCCCGCGGCTCCGGTGATCATGACCGTGTCGCCGGCCTTGACCCCGGCACGGATATCCACGGCGACCCAGGCAGTGTTGAAGACAGTGATCATTGCCGCGGCATCGTCGAACGGAACGCTCTTCGGAAGGGCAAAACATCGTTTTTCGGGCGCGGGAACAAGTTCCGCGAATGCGCCTTTGAAGACCTGGGCGACGACGCGGTCACCGGGCTTGAAGCCGCTCACTCCGGCGCCTACCGCCTTGACGATGCCGGCGCAGTCGCGGCCTGGCACAAAGGGCTGTTCGGGCCGTTTTTGGTATTTTCCCTGCAACATCAGCGCATCGGGGAAGTTGATGCCGATGGCATGGTTTTCGATGAGAACTTCGCCTTCGCCCGGTTCCGGATCGGCGATGCTTTCGACCGTGTGTGATGCGACCGGTCCGAACTCATTGACAACGACAGCGCGCATGTCCGCCTCCTAACGTGCTTCCGCCTTGCTGGTGCGCAGCGCGGCGGCAGCGTCGATGCAGGCATTGATGATCTCGTGATAGCTGGTGCAGCGGCAGACATTGCCGCTGAGGGCGACCTTGATCTCGTCCACGCTCGGGTCCGGGTTGTCTTGCAGGAATTCGCTCAGGGACATGAGTATGCCAGGTGTGCAGAAGCCGCATTGCAGGGCGAAATTCTCATGAAAGGCCTGCTGAAGAATGCCGAAGCTGCCATCGGCGTTGGCGAGCCCTTCGATGGTGTCGATCTCGGCGCCATCGGCTTGCACCGCGAGCATCAGGCAAGACCGGCTGGCAGTACCGTCGATCAGGATGGTGCAGGCACCGCAGACGCCGTGCTCGCAGCCGACATGGGTGCCGGTGGCGCCGACCTCGTGGCGCAGGAAGTCGCTCAGGAGCATGCGTGGTTCGGAGAAGCCCTCGACCGTGACGCCGTTCAGCCGGAACGTCACGTGATGGCGGCTGTCGCGGGAGAGGTTTTTCAACGGGCGGTCTCCTCGATTACCTTACGGCCCAGGTGCCGCACCAATTGCCGACGGTATTGCGCGGTCGCATGGATGTCGTCATTGCCGCCGAGTTCCCAGGCGAGGTCATTGAGGGCATCGTCGATTGCCGAGCCCTCAAGGCCCGTCCAGTGGCGTACTTCCGGACGGTCGGCAACGCCTCCGACGGCCAGGCTTATTCGTGCGCCTTCGCTTCTTGCGGCAACCGCAACGACGGCGAAATCGCCATGGCGATGGTTGAATTCGTCAAAAGCGTAAGCCGCCCCGTTCGAGGCGGCGGGAAACACCACGTTCGTCGCCAACTCGTCCGCCTCGCGGGCCGTGTTCAGGACGCCTTGCTGAAAGTCGGAGGCCGGGACACGCCGCGCCCCCCGATCGCTGCGCAGCTCGACCTCGCCCTCCAGGAGTGCGAGGCATAGTGGCAGTTCCGATGAAGGATCGGCATGGCAGATCGAGCCGCACACGGTGCCCCGATTGCGTGTTTGAAAGTGGCCCACATTCGGGAGGGCTCTGGCAATGAGGGGCAAATCGGGTTCCAGCCCTACCCAGATGGCCAGCGCACCCTGGGTAACGCCGGCGCCAATGCGGACGCCGCTACCAGTCTTCTCGAGCTGCTTCAATTCGTCGAGCCGGGAAATGTCGATGAGGACTTCAGGTCGGACCAGACGCATGTTCAGCATGGGAAGCAACGACTGTCCGCCGGCGATCACCCGTGCGTCGTCGCCATATTCGCCAAGTACGCCGATGGCCTCGTCGACGCTATCGGGCCGTATGTAGTCGAAGGGAGCAGGCTTCATCGGCCGCCTCCGACGAGCCGCATCAACCAGGCGAGGAAACCGGAACGGTGCCGTGCGGGTGCCGCCTGCCCACCGCCGCCGGCCTGTCTCACCAAAGCGCGCATGAAGCGGTCGATCAATTGCCGGGCCGCGCCCTTGATCATACGGCCGCCGACCGCCGCGACCTTGCCGGAGAGCTCGACCGAAACATCATAGGCGACCGTCGATCCGGCAGCGCTGTCTTCGATGACAAACGACCCTTGGCCCCTCGACGAACCGAGCGGCCCGTCCGCTGTGCCGGTCAATGTGGTGCGGCGGGGCGCGTCGAGCTCCGCCAGTTCGATGTTCACGTCGAACCGGCCCTTGACCGGTCCGACGCCGAGCATCACCGTGCCGTTGAAGCGATCGTCGCCTGTCTTTACCAGCCGCTCGCATCCCGGAATCAGTCGGGCCATCCGGTCGGGGTCGAGCAGCAGGTCCCAGACTTCCTGCGGAGGCGCTGGAACCTCCATTTGCCCGCTTACTTCGATGGCCGAGGGATTGCGCTGTGCGGGCGCGTTGGTCTGGATGCCCTTGGACGGTGGCGGTTCGGCGCCACCGATCCACCGCAACACCTTCGCGGGCTTCAGGGGGAGCTGGACGTCTTCAATGCCGAGTGCGTCGGCCACGGCATTGGCGACGCAGACGGGCGTTGTGTATTGATTGCCCTCCGCGATGCCCTTGGCGCCCAGGCGGGTATAGGGCGAGGGGTGGGGGGTCGGGTGAACGATCTGGAAGTCCGGCAGTTCGGTGGCGGTCGGCACCAGATATTCCGCGAAGCTGCCCGATCTGAAGGTGCCGTCGTCGTCGTAGCAGAATTCCTCGATAAAGGTCGCGCCCCAGGCAGACGCCCACGAACCGCGTATCTGGCCCTCGGCGAGGCCCGGATTGAGAATGGTGCCGCAGTCGTGCGCCGATACATAGTGATCCACCCGGACGACGCCGGTGTCGCGGTCGATCTCGACGCCGCAGAAATCGAATCCGAAGCCATAGGCGAGCGAGGTGTTGATTTCGTCGTTCGCCGTCGTCGGCGTGAGTTCCGGTGCATTCCACATCGCCGTTTCACGGATGCCCGGTTCGACATCGTCCGGCAGGCTGGAGGGCGACCAGTGGGCAAGTCCGCCGACGCGGTAGAAGGGAATGGCGTTTTCCGGGTTGTTCGCGGCGTGGATGCGGCCGCCCGAGAACTCCACATCGCCCGGCGGCACGTTGAGGCGCGTGGCGGCAATCCGGGCCATCTTCTCGCGCACACGGAAGGCGGCCTGGTGAGCGGCGCTGGCGGACGCCGGCGCGAAGCGGCAGGAGTAGTTGCCGGCGGCAATCGACCATCCGTCCTTTGAGGTGTCGGTGTCTAGCGACACGACGATCTCCTCGGGGTCAAGGCCCAGCTGGTCCGCAACAATCTGGGAGAGCGCCGTCTGGTGGCCCTGGCCCTGCGGCACCGAATCCCCGATGACGTTCACCGATCCCAGGGCGTCGACGGAAACCGTGACGGAGGCCACCGCGCCGTCCTTTGGTCCGGCGCGTTCGCGCTCAAGTCCGGTCTTGAGCGTCGAAATGTAGCCCATGTTCGACTGGCTCGGCTCAACGCAGGCGGCGTAACCAATGCCGTAGAGTTTTCCCTGCGCGCGGGCTTCATCGCGGCGCTTCTTGAGGGCGTCGAGACCGCCCTCGGTGACGGTTTCGTCAATCGTGCGAAGGTAGTCGCCGGAATCGAGCAGCGCGCCGGCGATTGCCTTGTATGGGAACTGGTCGGCGCGGACCATGTTCCGGCGCATCAGCTCGAGAGGATCGATGCCAAGCTCGGTTGCGATCTTGTGCATCATGCGTTCTACCGCAAAGTAGAGCTGAGGCCCGCCAAAGCCGCGCACCGCGCCTGTCGGGCACTTGTTGGTCATGACGATGTGGTTGGTGACCGCGAGGTTTCGAATGTCATAGCCGTTGGTGGAGACCCCGTGCATGCGATAGATCGGTGCCGGCATCGGCGCGCGCAAGTAGGCGCCATGATCGTCCCAGTGCGTGAGCCGCAAGCCCGTCACGATGCCGTCATTGCCGTAGGCGGCTTCGACCCTGGTCACGCGGTTGGGGGCAACGCTGGAGGCGGAGAGATGTTCAAGCCGGTCCTCTATCCACTTTACCGGCCGCCGCGCCTTGCGGGCCAGCACGCAGAGCACGACGATATAGGGGAAGATAACGAGTTTTGAGCCGAAGCTGCCGCCTGAGTTCTTGGGGCTGCGGTGGCGCAGGGAGGCTGTTCTTATGCGCAGGGCCAGGGCCATGACCGTGTGCACCGAGAACGGCCCCTGAAAGTTGGACAGGACGTCGAAGCCGCCGGTCTCCGCGTTGGGCTCGGAAAGGACCGCGTAGGTCTCCATGGGCGTGATGGAATTGCGCGGATAGCGGATCGTCAACTCTGTTGTGCGGTCCGCCTCCGCGAAGGCTTTGTCCGGCTCGCCATGTACGAAGTTGCGCTTGGACACGCAATTGGAGTCGGCGCGCGGGTGAATGAGCGGCGCCTCCGGCTCGCAGGCCTCGACCGGGTCTACTGCTGCGCGGAGGACGTTGTAGGTCACCTCGATCAGGTCGAGCGCATCTTCCGCGCGATACCGGTCGACCGCCGCGACGGCGACCACCGGTTCGCCGACATAGCGCACCTTGTCCACGGCCATGCCGTAATAATCGATAGGGTTCTCAAAACCGACAATCATCGGATTGGTCTGCTCGGCGACTTCTCTTCCCGTGAGGACGGCGAACACCCCGGGCATCTCTTCGGCCCGCGACGTATCGATGTTGATGATTTCGGCGTGGCCGTGCGGCGACCGCAGAAAAGCGGCGTGCAGGGTGCCCTTCTTGACAGGCACATCGTCAACGAACTGGCCTTCGCCTCGCAGCAGGGAACGGTCCTCGACGCGCAGCATGCGCCGCCCGACATGGGTATCGCCTTCTCGAATCTCTTCGGGCATGGCGAATTTCGTCATGTTGATGCCACTCCCCTACGCCCTTTAAGTCCTGATCGTTCCGCCGGGTTCAATGAATTTGTTATAGACACGACCATACAAATATACAATATGTATTTTAATATGCCACAGCATGGAGCGAACACGTGAACTGGTTTGTTGGCGTCGATGTCGGAGGGACCTTCACCGACTTTTTCGCGGCGTCCGTCGCCGACGGCACGCTGCGCTACTTCAAGCATCCGTCGACGCCGCACAATCCCGGCGAGGCGATCGTCTCCGGACTGACGGAGATGTGCGCGGCACTTGGTATCGATCCGGCGGAGATCCTTCGTGTCTGTCACGGAACGACCGTCGCCACGAATGCCCTGATCCAGCGCCGGGGCGGCAGTGTGGCGATGATTACCACCGCCGGATTTCGTGACCTGCTCGAGATCGGACGGCAGACCCGCCCGCACATGTTCTCGCTTCAGGCGGACCAGCCCGCGCCGCTGGTGCCGCGCGAACGGCGCTTCGAGGTTATCGAGCGTATTGACGCGCAGGGTGAGGCGGTGGTTGCGCTCGACGAGGAGCATGCCGCCGGCGTCATCGAGGCGGTTGAAGAAAGCGGGGCGGGGGCCTGCGCGGTCTGTGGTCTGTTTGCCTTCGTAAACGATGCGCATGAACGCCGGATCGGCGAAATGCTGCGCGACCGGCTGCCGGGTCTTCATGTGTCGCTGTCGTCAGAAGTGCGGCGCGAATTCCGCGAGTTCGAGCGCTTCTCAACGACAGTGTTGAATGCTTATCTGCAACCGGTCATGTGCGATTATCTGGATTTCCTGCAGTCGAGGATTGCCGAACTTGCCCCACGGGCGCCGGTGCGCATCTATCAGTCAAGCGGCGGTTTGATGTCGGTCGATACGGCAAAGGCATTTCCGATCCGGACAGCCCTGTCGGGGCCGGCAGCCGGCGCGGTCGGCGCGGTTCACACGGCGAGGCAGGTCGGCCGCCCCAAGGTCGTTACCCTCGACATGGGCGGAACGAGTGCCGATGTGGCGCTTATCCGCGACTACGACGCCGGTATCAGCACGGACCGCGACGTTGCCGGATTTCCGGTGCGTTTGCCGATGGTCGACATCAACACGGTCGGCGCCGGTGGCGGATCGATTGCGTGGTTCGATAAAGACGGCCTTTTAAAGGTCGGTCCGGCGAGCGCCGGCGCGGATCCGGGGCCGGCCTGTTATGGCAAGGGCGGTTCCGACGCGGCGGTCACCGACGCCAATCTTGCGCTCGGGCGCCTGTCGCCGGGGGGCCTCATCGGCGGGCGCATGGAACTGGACACGGTTGCGGCACGCACGGCCATCGCGCCGATCGCCGACGCGCTGGGCTTCAGCCTGGAGAAAGCCGCCCAGGGCATCCTTGGCATTGTCGTCGCCAACATGGTTCGGGCGATCCGCGCGATCTCCGTGGAGCGTGGCCTCGATCCGCGCGACTATGCGCTGATGGCGTTCGGCGGGGCGGGGCCGTTGCATGCCGCAGAAGTGGCGCGGGTCCTTGGCATGAACGAGATCATCATCCCGGTGGCGCCGGGGATACTCTGTGCCCAGGGGCTGATCGTCTCCGATCTGCGTGAGGAGTTCGTCAGGTCCGGGCGCTTCCCCGCGACCTCGGAGCATTATGCCGAAATCGAGCGGTTGCTTGAAGAGCTGGTCGCCGCGGCGCAGTCCTGGTTCGACAACGAGGATGTCGCGGAGCCGGACCGGAGGCTGTCGATCGCATTTGATGCGCGGTATGTGGGCCAGAATTTCGAGCTCCCGATCATCTTTACTGACGGCGAGCGGGGAAAAGTGCCGGCACCCGACGGGGCCGGCGCTGTGACGGCGGCGTTCCACGACGTGCACGAGCGTTTCTACGGGTTCCACTCGGTGCAGGAGCCGGTGGAAATCGTCAACATCCGCGTCATCGCATCGGGACGTCTTGCGCGGCTTGCCGACTGCGTGGAGGGCAAAGCATCTGATGGCGAGGCAACGGCGACCGGCAGCCGCGCCGTGTGGTTCGATGGCGATCATCCGGTCGACACTCCGATCTATGACCGCGACACTCTCGTTGCCGGCATGACCCTCACCGGGCCCGCCATCGTCGAGCAGCTCGATACGACAACCGTGGTGTTCCCCGGCGACCGGCTCACCGTCGACCCGTCGATGAATCTCGTGATCGCGGTCGCTTCCAAAGAAGGACAGGTGCAATGAGTTTCCCCGAACGCGCAAACGCCGGCACGCTCGACCCGGTCCGGCTGGAGATCATGTTCAACGCGCTACGTTCTGCCGCCGATGAGAGTTTCATTGCTCTCATGAAGAGCGCCTACTCCACGAACATCAAGGAACGCCGCGATCATTCCACGGCGGTCATGGATCCATCCGGACGTCTGATCGTACAGGCGGACGCATCGCTGCCGATCCATCTTGCCTCCATGGGCGGACTGATGGAGGCGCTGCTCGGCAAGTTCGGCGGGGACATTCACGAGGGGGACATGTTCATCGCCAACGACCCCCACGTTGCGGGTGGCACACACCTGCCGGATATCAATATGGCGATGCCGGTGTTCCACGACGGCGAGTTGGTCGCCTTCATCTGCAACATCGCACATCACGCGGACATCGGCGGTTCGGTTCCAGGCAGCATGGCCGGCGGTATGACCGAAATCTATCAGGAAGGGTTGAGGGTGCCCGTGGTCAGGCTGTTCCGGCAGGGCGAGTTGCAGCAGGACCTCCTGGATATCGTATTGCTCAATGTTCGCGTGCCGGTGGAACGGCGTGGCGACTATTACGCCCAAATTGCCGCCTGCAGGCTGGGAGCTACCCGCCTCTCCGAGATCTTTTCCCACTACGGTGTCGCGGCGGTGCGCGAAGGCTTTGAGCAGGTCATCGAGCGGACCTCCAAACGCATGCGCGCGGCCATAGCGGACCTGCCCGACGGGATCTACCGGTTCGAAGACGTGATGGACGATGACGGTGTCGAGACCAGCGATATCGCGATCAAGCTCGAAATCACCATAAGCGGAGACGATATCCATTTCGATTTCCGGGGCACCGCGCCGCAGGTCGCCGGGAACATCAACGTCACGCTCAACGCCACACAGGCTGCGGTGTGTTATACGCTGATTGCCCTGCTGGATCCGGACGCTCCCAACAATCAGGGTGTTCTGGACCTGCCCAGGATCACGGTCGAGAAAGGGACCCTGCTCGATGCGGTGTTTCCCGCCCCCGTCGCGGCGCGGGCCAACACCTGTCAGAGGATTATCGATGTGATCCTCGGTGCGCTTGCCGATGCCCGGCCGGAGGCGGCGGTTGCCGCGGCAAACGGGGCCAACACGACCGCAGTCTTCTCAGGCGTGGATCCGCGCACCGGCGACTCATATGTGTATCTGGAGACGATTGGCGGCGGTTTCGGCGGCCGCTCGGCCAAGGACGGCAAGGACGGCGTCCAGGTCCACATCACCAACACCTCGAACCTGCCTGTAGAGTCGATCGAGCAGGAATACCCGCTGATGGTGCGGTCCTACGGATTCATTGAGGATTCAGGCGGTGCGGGCCGGTTCCGTGGCGGCCTTGGTCTTGAGCGTATCGTCGAGCCCGTCGGCCACACGTGCACGTTCAACGGGGCCGGCGAACGGTTCACGCATGGCCCATGGGGCCTCTTCGGGGGCTGCTCCGGGAAGCCGGGCGAGTTTCGTCATATCGACGGCGGCGGCACGCAGTCGCGGCTGCCGAACAAACCCAATGGCGTGAAGCTGCGGCCGTCCGAGGCGATCATGATACGCTCGCCGGGTGCGGGCGGCTACGGTGATCCGGGCGAGCGGGAAGCCGCAGACCTTGAGGGCGATGCTGTCTCCGGCAAGTTCAGCGACGAGTTCCTTGCCGGGCACTATCCGCACCACGGCCGGGACGAAAAATGACAGTGCTGCAAGCGCCGGCTCCCGACTGGATGGTCGATGTGCCCCTGTCGGACGGGGAGAGGATCGTGCTCAGGCGCTTTTCCAATCCCGGCAGGCCGGCTGCCGCGCTCTGCCACGGCAACGGCTTTGCCATTAATGCCAGCGCGCCTTTCTGGTCTCTGCTGATGCGCGATTTCGACCTGTTCATCTTCGACCTGCGCCATCATGGGTTGAACGCGCCGCAGGAACCGTTGCGGACAGGGTTGGAGCAACTCGCCGACGACCTCGATCACGTCTACGCGGCAATCCGCGAGATGGCGCCGGGCGTGCCGCTGGTGACGGGTCATCATTCGCTTTCGGCGATTGCGACGATCGTGCACGCGGCACACCATGACATGCCGCCCGATGTGCTGATCCTGTTCGACCCGCCATTGCAGCCGCCAGAGGGGCACCGTCACCACGAAACCGCGCGCGCCTTCGAACTGAAGCTTTCAGACTGGTCGAAGGGTCGACCCGCCAGTTTCGATGCGCCGGAAACCCTGGCCGCACAATTCGGCAAATCGCGGTCGCTGTCGGGGTGGATCGACGGTGCGCATCGGCTGATGGCGCAGTCGATCCTCCGTCCGCAGAGCGATGCCTGGGCCCTTTGCTGTCCGCCGGCGGTCGAATCGCAAAACTATCTCGACAATGCCGACCTCAACTCCTGGGAGCTTGCGGTCTCGCTCGAATTGCCTCTTGCACTGATCGCCGCCGACCCGTCGCACCCGGCCGGCCAGTCGCCGGCGGTGAGCTGCGAACACATCGCAAATGAACACGGGGTCCGCCGGGAGTGGATTGCCGGCACCACGCACATGCTGCAGATTGAACGGCCCGATGCGTGCAGGGACGCCTTTGCCGCCCTGTTGGAGGAACTGACCTGATGTCAGTCGCCGCCAATCCCGATCTCCGCGGCCGCATTGATTTCGATGGCCTTGAGGATCCGGTTGCGGAAAAGGTCAGTGTGCATGCGGCCAAGCTTTTCCGCCGCGTCGCCATCGCGCTTTTCAAACGCCGAGATCATGGCGTTGTGCTGGTCGACGACGGTGGAAAAATACCCTTCATCGACCTCGCTTTCCGCAAACGCGGTGTCGAATGCGGAGTGCGCGAGGCGCAGACCGACACCGAGCAGGTCGATGTAGAACGCACTCACGTATTTGTTGCCGCAGGCTTCCGCCGTGAGGAGATGGAAGTCCCTGTTGATCTCGCTCATGGCAATGACATCGTGGTGGGCAGCGGCCTCTGCGAAGTCGGTGTTCAACCGGCGCAACCGCTCGATCTGGTCCGAACTGCAGCGCAACGCGGCAAGACGCAGCACCATGCGCTGGCACACATCCATGGTCTCGAAGAACTGCGGCACGTCGGAAAAATCGATGCCGGCGACGGTGGCGCCGCGATTGGGAAGCAGGGTGATGAGTCCGTCGGACGCCAGGCGGATCAGGGCTTCGCGCACCGGCGTGCGCGAGACGCCGTGGCGGCGTTCAAGCATTGCTTCTTCGATGCTCGATCCCGGCGGCAAACGGTGATGCAGGATGTCGTCGCGCAGTCCTGCATAGACACGCTGCGCGCCGGTGCCTTTGGGACGGCCCCGTATCGCGGTCGGTTCCTTGACGCTGCTGGCGGTCACTGCGATCTCCTGCGACGGTTTTCGAATCCTATGGCGAAGCGGCCTGAGACGGTATCCCGTATCTTGCGGCTGCCGTTGTTCGCCAACAAAAAATATTTGGTGTATTAAAATAGTGCAGAATTCGGATTTTGCAAAACCGTCAAAAATCGCAGTGCTGCTCGGGGCGGGTTGAACGGAGAGTTTCAGGGGAAGACGATGACCAAGATGGTGGATTTTCCACGGCACACAAAAGCGCAGGCGTCGGCCTTCCGCGCGGCCGGCTACTGGAATGACGACACGCTCGTCACTTATCTTGAAAAATGGGCGCGCGAAACGCCCGAGAAGGTGGCGATTGTCGCGCCGGGCAGGGAAGTGACCTACGGCGAATGGCACGACCGGTCGCTGCGGTTTGCCAACGCGCTTCTCGGGCTTGGCCTTGCGCGCGGCGATGTGGTGGCGATCCAATACCCGAACCACCCTGAATTCCTCATTGCGTTTCTCGGCGTTTCCATGATGGGCGGCGTCCTGTGCACAATGCACATGCCGTATCGTGCCGGTGAGATGGCGCCGCTGATGAACCATGGCCGGGCGAGGGCGGTGATCTGCACGCCGGGAGACGAGAAGTACAGTGCGCCCGTGACGATGGAGGGCCTGAAACGTGACGTGCCGACGCTCGAGCACGTCATCGTCATCGGCGGCGACAGCGAGACCGGCCATCATGCGTTCGAGGCGATGGTGGCGGGGGCCGAAGCGGTGGCCATAACCGACCCGCCGGTTGCTGCGGATCCCTGCATTCTCTGCTTCACATCGGGTACGTCCGCGTCCCCGAAGGGCGTTCTGCGCACCCACGAAACATTCACGTCGAACCTGCGCATCTATCCGCCGACAATCGAACTGACCGATAACGACCGTGTCATGGTGGCGCCGCCCTTTACCCATGTGTTCGGGCTGACCTGCGGTGCGCTGACGCTCTGTTTCGGCGCAACGAACGTGCTGATGCCGCCGTTTACGCCGGAGGTTTTCTCGGACCGTCTCGTCAACGGCAAGCCGACAGTGGTGTTTTGCGCACCGGCCCATATCGCCGCGTCCGTCAAGGCCGGACTGCTCGACGGCGTCGACCTGTCGTCAATCCGCGAAGTGATCATTGCCGGATCCGTGTGCCCGCCCGAAGTGGCAGCCGAACTGGAGCGGCGCATGCCCAACGGCCGCTCCGGGCAGTTGTTCGGCATGACGGAGACCATCCTCATCATGCAGACACCGCTCGATGAGATACCGCAGGTGCGGCACACGAGCACCGGACGCAAGACCGCCGGCATCGATTTCCGCATCTGCAGCGCCGAGAACGACACGGAGGTGCCGCTTGGCGAGGAAGGCGAATTGCAGCTCAAGGGCTATTGCATCTTCCCCGGCTATCTCAACAACCCCGACGCCAATGCCGTCGCGTTCACTGCCGACGGTTTCTTCCGAACAGGCGATCTCGCCACCGTCGATGAAGATGGGAATGTCGTCATCACCGGGCGCGTCAAGGACGTGATCAACCGCGGTGGCATCAAGATCAACCCGACCGACATCGAAAACCTGCTCCAGGCCCACCCGGCGATCGTGCTGGCAGCGATCGTGCCGATGCCGGACGACGTTTTGGGAGAACGCATCTGCCTGTTCACGACGCTTGCCCCTGGCGCGTCGCTGACCTTTGAAGAAGTGACGTCATATCTGGACGGGAACGACGTTGCCAAGATGCGCTGGCCGGAGCGGCTTGAGGTCATCGATGAAATGCCGATGACGCCGACGCGCAAGATCCAGAAGAGCGTCCTGGCGCAGCGGCTGAAAGGTTGAGCAAAAGCAACTTCCATGGATGGCGCCGCGGTCTTGATGTAGTGTGACGTTTGAGGAAATGGATGCGCGAGGCGTGCGTCAGGGGACCGGCAGAGTGGGCGAAACGCTTGAAAACACGGTGGGGATACTCGAACGTCTGGTCGGCTTCGACAGCATTTCCGGGCGCCCGACGCACGGTATCGTCGGCTGTATTCAGGACTATCTCGCCGGCCAGGGCATCACGACTCACCTGAGCTACGACGCGGCAGGGGAACGCGCCAATGTGTTCGCGACCATCGGCCCGGAAGTCGATGGCGGCGTTGTCCTGAACGGCCACACCGATGTGGTGCCAGTGGATGGGCAGGTATGGGCGAGTGACCCGTTCACCCTGACGCGAAGGGGCGACCGGCTTTACGGACGCGGGTCGGTCGACATGAAGGGCTTCCTCGCCTGCGTGCTGGGATCGGTTCCGGCGTGGAAGTCGATGGATCTCAAGGTCCCGATCCATATTGCGTTTTCCTACGATGAGGAAACCGGCGGCTTCGGCATGCCGGTACTGCTCGACGATATGGCCGGCAGGTCCTACCGCCCGTCGCTGGTGATCGTCGGCGAGCCGACGGAGATGAAAATCGTTTCCGGCCACAAGGGCGGCTACGAATTACGCACGGAGATAACCGGGCTTGAAACCCACTCGTGCAACCCCCTCAACGGGGTGAGTGCGATTTCCTATGCGGTGCGGTTGATCGCGAAGATCGAAGAAATGGGACGTGAACTTGCATCGCGGCCGGACGAGAATTCTCCCTTCGAACCGCCTTATGCGACGATCAATATTGGCACAATCAACGGTGGCACCGCGCGAAACGCTACCGCCGGGTTCTGCGGTTTCGATTGGGAGTTGCGGCCGATGCCGGGCGAGGATGCCAGCGGTGTCCTGGCCAAGATCGATCTTTATGCCCGGGACACGCTGCTTCCTGAAATGCGCCAGGTTCACCCGCACGCGGATATCGTGACCGATGCCTTGGCGCTGGTCCCCGCTCTGGACAACCGCAACGCCGCCGACGCGGTCGCATTCATCTGTGAGATCACAGGCCAGAACGCCGAGAACGTGGTGTCGTTTGGGACGGACGCCGGCTACTTCAGCAACGCTGAATATTCAACGGCGGTATTCGGGCCGGGAAGTATATTCCGCGCGCACAAACCGGATGAGTATATCGAAATCGATGAGTTGGCTCAGGGGTTGCGGTTTCTCGAACAGGTCGGCAGGCGCCTTTCCCCATAGTTCGTGATCCCGCTCTATGGCGCTTCATCTGACAAACGCACATAGATGCGCATGCCGAACTCATCGCGCCAGGGGACAAACACGGCACGCCACGCCGGGTTGCCGTCGAGTCGCGCCTGGATTGACGGTAGGAACTTTGTTGTCGGCAGGTGCGGGTGCTCCCGCACGGCGCCCAGCGTATGCGTCACGACGATGTTGGATCGCGCCATGTCCTCCAGAAGTGAGCTTTCCGTCCGACCGGTGACGCGATTGACGCATGTTACCTCGGGTTTGCGCTGGAAGATGCGAATGGCGTTCATCTGGCTGCAGGCGAAAACCGAGTATGAGACGACAAACACAGACGGGTCGGACACGCCGGTCATGGCCCGGTCGACGGCGTCAAACGTCCGGATTCGGTAGTCGCGAAGGCTCTCTCCGGGATAGACGCCGGCCAATCGATCGAATTCGGCCAAGGCGAACACCGAGTAGGCACCGATCAACACGACCGGAACGGCCTTGCGCATACCTTCACTGCGTTTCCACAGTTCATATGCCCAGCGTCCGACAATGGCCAGCAATACGAGACAGGGCACATAGAACGTGTAGGCGATCGGGTAGGATTTCATGTCGCTTGTGGAGATGGCGAGGTAGATTAAAAGCACGAACAGCGTGAAGTAGAGGGTCAGTTTTCGCTGCGGGTTCGCGCGGTCGAACATCGCCAGGCACGCCAGCGTAAACAGTATGAAAACAGCGCCCGGCGCGAAGGCCACATTGTAGCGGCCCAGATATGACGTGTACCTGTCGAAAAGGCCCGTATTGGCGACTGCCCACACGTCCTTGTTCGTGATCAGAATTTTGAGAATGTAATCCACGGAACGGGGATACAGAAAGTATACGAACAGCAGAATGCTTGCTCCCGCAAACACCAAAAGCATAATGTTTTTTGCCAGATCCGTGCGGTTTCTGGTGAAAAGCGCGAAATCCAAAAGACAGATCAGGGCGAGGATCACGAGTGTTACCGCGCCGACGGTCATGAATGACGTCTTGATGAGCATGGCTGCATAGAACAGCAACAGCACGATGGCGGTGTCGGTGCCTCGCCGCGCGCTCAGAGTTTTCAGAAACCAGAATGCGAACAGGGCGAGGAAAAGGCTGGAGGGCCAGTCGGGCCGAAATCCTGTTACGGAGGCGTAGGTTCCAGGCGTGCACAACAGCGGCACGACGGCAAACAAAGACGCGGCGGCGCGGAACCCGAAAAGGTTCTGGACCCAGATCAACAGGGCGAACAGAAACAGGGAAAGCCCGATATAGCTGGAGCTGAGATGAAACCCCGCTACGGCAAACCCAAAATATGACGCGATGTCGAACACGGGTGTCCTGGTGTCCAAAAATGCGTCGAGGCTCAATCCTTCGAGATAGTGGCGCGCGTTGGTCAGGATGTATTCGCTGTCATCGAACAGCGGTTGCGTCGACAGCCGCATTTCGTTGAATGAGTAGACGGTGACCAGCGCACAAACGGCGGCCGACAGCACAGCGGCAACGAGAATGCCTGTAAGCCGCTCACGGGTGAGTACCTGCAACACACCGCGAAGCCAGTTGACGGCGCCGCTGCCTTGGGTGCTGGACGTCAGGGGCATGGGCGTTCCAAAACCGCTAGCCGGGGGCAATGATTGAGCTGGAAAGGCGGTGTCATGAGGCGGCGTCCATTCAATTCATAAACAGTTTCTAAGCTGCTTCGCTCATCTGATGGTCCGCGCGCTCCAGCCACTCCGGATTGATTTCAACGCCCCAGCCCGGGGCGTCGGGAATGGTCGCTTTCCCGTCAACTATGTCAAAAGGCGAGCGAACGTACAGACCGTCCTGCCAGGGGTAGTAGTCGGCGCCCTCGATCGAAAATTCCAGATACTTGCCGGCGTTGGGAATGGCGCCGAGCAGGTGCATGGTGAAGAGCGTGACCATGGAGAGGTTGGCGCAATGGGGTGTGCAGGGAAGGCCCGCGTCCGCGCCCATCTTTGCAACGCGCAGGGTCCGTGTCAGGCCGCCCAGATAACATACATCGGGTTGAATGATGTCGACCGCCCGGCGATCGATCATATGCCGCCAGGTGGCGAGATCGCAGTCCTGCTCGCCGCCGGTGACGTCGATGGAGAGAGCGTCGGTGACCTGCTTGGTCTGCTCAATCTCCCAGTAGGGGCAGGGCTCTTCGAAATGGCTGACACCGTTGTCTTGAAGCATGTGGCCGACTTCGATGGCCCGATCGGGTGAAAACCCGCTGTTGCCATCCACCAGCAGGCTCGCATCGTCGCCGAGCGCTTTTCGAATGACCGGCACAATGGCTTCGGTGCGGCCGGGCCAGTGATCCACATCGCGACCGCATTCTGCCGCAACGCGGAATTTGAAGGCATCGAAGCCGTATGCGTCGCGTAATTTCAGGAACCTGTCGGCTTCCTGTTCCGGCGTGATGTCGCGTTTCATGGAGGACGCATAAGCCCGGATGGCCCTTGGCTTGCCGCCGATCAGTTCGCACACGCTCTTTTCTTCGAGCCTGCCGCGGAGATCCCAGAGAGCGGTATCCAGTCCGGCCATCGCGCGGCGCAGGTAAGAACCTGGAAACTTGTGCTCACGCTCAGGGATAGTGTCCATGAGGTGATCGATGTCGAATGCGTTGGCGCCCAGGGCATGCGGTGCGACCTGCCGGTGCAGGACCAAAGATGTGATGTCGGAATGATAGGTCGAGACCTGGCCCCAGCCATGGGAACCGTCATCTGCCGTGACACGCACGAACCCGACGTAGCGGCTGCAGAACGTCTCAATTCTCTTGATGTTCACGATGCCTCCAAATTTTCCGTCCCGCAGATGCGGCAGCGGCTTTTCCAACCGCGATATAGCCGGTTTGAATCGGGTTGGCGATAAGCGGCGTGCCCACCAGCCGGGAATTCCGTCGCCGGTGTGCAGCCTTGACACTGTGGCGGGCGCACTGATCAGATCACGGCGATGGGCAAGCGCAGGCAATATTCCGACGAGATGCTGGCCGGCATGCAGGCGGCATATGGCAAGGGCTTTCTGTCGCCGGGCGCGGCGGCGGACATGCGGCGGTTGATGGCGCCGGTCGATGCCGCGGGCAAATGTGTGCTTGACCTTGGATGCGGCGTCGGCGGTGCCACGGTGATGCTGGCGGGCGAATTTGCCGCCGGCTCGGTCATCTCCGCCGACCTCGAGCCGGAAGCGCTTCGGCAAACTCGCGAGCGGATCAATGCCGCGGGCCTTGAGGGCATCGCAACGACCGTTCAGATAGAGCCTGGAGTGTTGCCCTTCCCCGCGGCCAGTTTCGATATCGTCTACAGCAAGGACGTGATTTGTCATATCGAGAACAAGGTGAAGCTGTTTATGGATCTGCGTCGTTTGCTCAGACCCGGCGGCGTGGTGGTTCTCGGCGACTGGATGGCCGGTAATGCGCCGGAAGGTGCCGACGCCTTTCAGAGTTGGGAGCGACACCTGAATGCCGGAGGTCTGGAGTTCTACTTTGAGTCCGGCTCGGCCTATGCTCGGGCGTTTCGCGAAGCGGGCTTTGCTCAGGTTGAAGTCGACGATGAGTCGCCAGCGTTTCTTGCCGGAGCGGAACGCGAGCTGGCAAAGCTCATGAACGTTGATGAACTTGGTGTGGAGCTGGGGGAAGAGGCGGCTTCCCGGCGGATCGGTTTGACGCAGGCGCGCCTCGATGCTCTCAGGCCGGGTGGGCTCGCATACTGCCACATCCGCGCACGCGTGTAGGGCGCTGGAGGCCAATTGCCTTCGTAGCGAGGGGAACGGGTCAGTAGCTGTCTTCGCGATACGTGCCCGCCTGCTTGTTCGCCCGCACGTAATCAACTGCCGCCGCAACATCGCGCACATATTCATCGACGATCGGCAAATGGACCGGGTTGACGCCCTGTTGGATGGCCAGCGGCTCTCGCATGCGGCCCGGGAACCAGCCGTTCTCCTGCAACACATCGGCAACCGCCATGATGTCGACACCGGGGTCGTCCGAGACGAAATTGTAGACGTTGGTTTCACCGATCGGCCGCAGGCAGCGCAGCCCCTCGATCGCGTCGATGCCTTCGATGAAGCCCATGGTGGCGTCCATCGCCGCTTTGGTGGTCTCAAGGTAGCCTTCGAACCCGAGATGACGCATGACCGCCCAGGCCGATGCGATGGCGCCCGCCGGGCGGCTTCCCATAAATGTCGGGGTGGCGTAGGTGCCGCGCGGCCATCCGGAGAACTCGAACCGCTCGTACTCTTTCAAGGCTACGTCCCGGAAGATCAGCAAGGACGCGCCTTTCGCCGAGAAGCCGAACTTGTGGATGTCGGTTGAAATGCTGGTGACGCCGGGAACAGAAAAGTCCCAGTCGGGGATTGGGTAGCCGAGCTGCTTGGCGAACGGTGAAACGAAACCGCCCCAGCAGGCATCCACGTGGAACCAGAGGTCGCGCTCAAGTGCGAGCCGACCGAGCTCGGCTGTCGGGTCGAAGACGCCGTAAGGAAAGCAGGGAGCCGACCCGAATAGCAGGATCGTATCGTCCGTAATGGCATCGGCCATCGCCGCGGTGTCGCCGCGGTATTCTGGGCCAAGCGGCGTGCGTATGATCTCGACATCGAGGATCTCTCCCGCCTTGTCGAGGGCGGCATGGGCGGTTACCGGTGCGACGACATTCAAAGTGCCTGAGCTTTTGCGGTGTGTCCGGTGCCACTTGCGCGCCGTTTTGACGACTTCGAACAGTCCCTCCGTGCCGCCGGACGTGAAGGACATGCCGGCGCTTTCGGGCGCGTTGTAGAGGTCGAACGCCATGGTGGATATGTCATCCAGCATGCGTGTCAGGCTTTTGAAGACCTTGCCTTCGCCAAGGGCGTTCTCGACCGAGTAGAGCGAATAGGCCTCAGAGCTTACGCGCACGAGTTCGTCGTTGAAGTAGTAGATGTATGCGGGAAGCCGTCCGCCGCGCCAGTCGTGATCAAGCTCCTTGAATTCAAGCATTTCCTGCTTGAGAGTTTCCCAGGCGGTGCCGCTTTGCGGAAAGCCGGCGACGTTCCTGCCGTGTTGCGGCGCCTTCGGTGTCATCGGCTCGTCCTTCTGAATACGGCGGGGCTGTTCAATCCTGATCCAAATCGGTGCGGATCAGAAGATGATCTTTCATAATGCCGGCGAAGCGGTCGAGCATGCGCGTCTGGAAATCCGGATCGGCGACGAACCGCTCGTGAATGAGAAGGCCACGGAAGAAGGCCCGGCAGATGCTCCACACCAACGCGGCATCGTCGGGCGCTTCGCTGGATCCGCGGTAGCACTGCATGATCGAGGCGGCGCTTTGCGTGTCCCAATCATGGAGCCGTTCGGCGAGGACCCCGTGCAGCTCCTGATCGGTGCGGCAGGCGGTGAGGATTTCGATAAAGGCGCGGCCTTCGCGGGTGTTGGCGACATTGTTCCAGGTGTCGCGAAGCAGGAGCTCGGTGGGCTTTGGCGGTTTGGCCCGGCCATCCTTGCCGGTCCCGGCGATCGGTGTGAGCGCGGCTTCGAGCAGACGCATGGCGGTTTCCGCGACAAGATCCTGTTTGGTCGGAAAGTGATGGGTCAGCGCACCGCGCGAAACATCGGCACGTTCTTGTATGCGGTTGATGGATGTCTCCGCATAACCCGCCTCGTCGAGGCAATCGACGACCGCACTGCAAATCCGTGCCCTGGTGGCTTCGGCCTTGATATCTTTCTTCGACACTTTCAAGGTCGGGCTGGCGGTTGGCGTTTGGGACATTTTCCGGGACGGTTCAAAAGTGTTCGCTCTGGAGGCCATTGAGATGAACCGACATTAACGCTTGACCCGCCGAGGTTCAACAGTTAGAAACCGAACGTTCGGTCTGTTATGTGAGGTCGCAAGAATATATGACCCGGGAAACAATCAATATCGGCGGTGCCAGCGGGTTCTGGGGCGAGGCGTCTCATGCCACCGGTCAACTGTTGACCCACCCGGATCTGGACTTCCTGATCTTCGACTATCTTGCAGAGATCACCATGTCGATCATGGCGCGGGCGCGAATGAAAGACCCGGCTCGCGGCTATGCGGTCGATTTCGTGTCCGACGTTATGACCTCGAACATTGCGGCCATCGCGGAGCGCGGTGTGCGGGTTCTCTCAAATGCCGGGGGCGTAAATCCGCAAGCCTGTGCCGATGCGTTGCGCGATGTGGTCGAAGCGGCGGGTGTGTCGCTGAAGATTGCTGTCGTGACGGGCGACGATCTGCTGGCGCGTGCTGGCGACTTTGCCGATGCGCAGGAGATGTTCGACGGAGGCGCGTTTCCCGATGCCGGCAAGATTGCCTCCATCAACGCCTATCTGGGGGCTTTCCCGATTGCGGCGGCGCTGGAGGCAGGTGCCGATATCGTCATCACGGGCCGCTGTGCGGATAGCGCCCTTGCCCTTGCCGCGTGCATCCACAGCTTCGGCTGGCGCGCGGACGATGTGGACAGGCTGGCCGCGGGCTCGCTCGCAGGACATCTCCTCGAATGCGGCCCGCAGTCGACCGGCGGCAATTTCACGGATTGGCGCGAGGCTGGAAACATTGCGGATATCGGCTATCCGATTGCCGAAGTTTCAGCCGATGGTGTCATGGAGCTGACGAAGCCCGAAGGCACCTCAGGTACGGTCACACGTGCTTCCGTCGGTGAACAGATGCTCTACGAGATCGGCGATCCGGGCGCCTACGTCCTGCCCGACGTCGTCTGCGATTTTACCGGCGTGCGACTTGAACCATCGGGTGAGAGCCGTGTTCGTATCAGCGATGCGAAGGGTCGCCCGCCAACCGGCTTCTACAAGGTTTCATCCACATTTATGGACGGCTTTCGAGCTGGAAATCTGTTTTATTTCAATGGTGTAGGAGCGCGCAATAAAGCTCGGGCGTTTGTTGAGGCAGGGCTTGAGCGGGCGCGGCGAAAACTGTCTCAAAGCGGTGCGCCGGATTACCGGGAAACCTCGATCCAGACCTTCGGCGGTCGTCCGGGGGAGAGCGACTATGAAGAAATTACCGTCAAGGCCGCGGTGCGTCATGACGATGCCCGCGCCGTGGGGTTGTTCCTGAAGGAACTGATCGGCGGGGCGCTTGCGACGCCTCCGGGGCTGCATTTCTTCACCGCTGCCGGACGGCCCAAGCCATCGCCGGTCGTCAGGTTGTTCTCGTTTCTGGTGGCGTCTGACAAGGTGCCGGTTGCGGTGGCGCTGGATGGCACGGATCTTGGATACGTACCGCCGGAGATCCCGGTTGAGGACGGGGAGTGTTATGGAGCGGGCGTGCCGGATGCACCGGATGCACCGGATGCCGATGGCGAAGCGCTGGTAACGTGCCGCCTGGAAGACCTCGCCTGGGCCCGGTCCGGAGACAAGGGCGATGCCGCCAACATCGGCGTTATCGCCAGGCGGCCGGAGTTGATGGCGTGGATCTGGCGGGCGCTCGACGAGAAGACGCTTGCGGCAACCTTTCAGCCATGGCTCAAAGGGAAGGTTGAGAGGTTCTACCTGCCGGGTACCCATGCCATGAACATCCTTATGCACGGCGCTCTGGGCGGCGGCGGGATCGCCAGCCTGCTCAATGACCCGCAGGGCAAAAGCTATGCGCAGGTGTTGTTGTCGGTGCCGGTCGATGTGCCGGAACGGCTGGTTGAAGCAAGCCAGGGAGATGCAGTCTGATGGAATTTGCCAGCCAGATTGACCAAACCTCTGAGTCCTTTGCGACGAACCGCACGGACATGCTCGCACTGATCGAGCGGTTGCGGGAGTTGGAAACCCGTGCGGCGACCCTATCTGAAAAACGCCGGCCGCGGTTTGAAGAGCGCGGACAGATTACGCCGCGCGAGCGGTTGGCTCGGTTGCTGGATCCGGGCATGCCCTTCGTTCAGCTGCATACCGTGGCCGGATACCTGCTCGACAAACCAGACCCTGAGGCAACGGTTCCGGGCGCATCGATCATCTGCGGCATCGGCTTTGTCGCCGGAGCGCGATCGATGATCTGGGTCGACGACAGCGGCGTCAAGGCGGGGGCAATTTCGGAGATGACGCTGCCCGCGATCCTCAGCATTCAGGAGCTTGCACTGCGCCACAAGCTGCCGCTCATACACCTGGTGGAAAGCGCCGGCGCAAACCTCATGGACTATCAGGTGGAGTTCTGGTCTAGAGCCGGTGCGATTTTCTACAATCTCGCGCGTCTCAGCTCGGCGGGTGTGCCGACCGTGGTTGTTCTGCATGGACCATCTACCGCCGGCGGCGCCTACATGCCCGGTATGTCGGACTATGTCGTCGGCGTGAAGAACAATGGCATGGCAGCACTCGGCGGTGCGGCTCTGGTGCATGCGGCAACCGGCGAGGAAGCCGATGATCGCGAACTGGGCGGGTCCGAGATGCACGCCACCACATCCGGGCTTGTTGAATATCTCGCCGAAGACGACGCGCATGGCGTGGAGCTGGCGCGCCAGGTGCTCGACCACCTTAACTGGAACCGGCGGCTGCGGGCGGAGCCGGCGCGTGAATTTGCCGAGCCGCTATTCGACGTGGACGAACTGGCGGGCGTCGTGCCCACGGACTACCGCATACCCTATGAAGTCAGAGAGATCGTTGCCCGCGTTGTCGACGGATCGCAGTTCTCCGAGTTCAAGCCGCGATATGGCATCTCCACCGTTTGCCTGCAGGCAAGCATCAACGGCATCTCCTGCGGCCTTATCGGCAATAACGGCCCGATCGATCCTCAAGGGGCGACCAAGGCAGCTCAGTTCATTCAGCTGTGCGATCAGGCGGATGTGCCGTTGATATTCTTCAACAACACGACCGGCTACATGGTCGGCACTGAATATGAGCATGCCGGGATGATCAAGCATGGCGCGAAGATGATCCAGGCGGTGTCGAACACGCGCGTGCCGCGCATCACGCTCTATATCGGCGCGAGCTTCGGGGCCGGAAACTACGGCATGAGCGGATTTGCCTACAAGCCTGACTTTCTATTCTCCTGGCCCAACGCGACGACGGGTGTGATGGGCGGCGAACAGGCGGCAAAAACCATGTCGATGGTCGCCCGCGGTTCTGCCGCACGCAAAGGGGTCGAGGCCGATGAGGAGGCGCTTGCCGCCCAACACAGCAGGATCGCGGAGCATTTCGACCGCCAGTCCGACGCGTTCTACACGTCCGGGCGCTGTCTCGACCACGGCGTCATAGACCCGCGCGACACGCGCAAGGTGCTGGGCTTTTGTCTGGAAACCTGTCTGGAGGCCAGAAATCGCGAACTTCAGCCGAACACGTTCGGCGTGGCGCGGATGTAGGGGGAAACAATGTTCGACCTTCCTGAATGCGCATCCCTCGATCTCGAACTGGACGCTGGATGGCTGACGGTCTGGTTCAACCAGCCGGAGAAACGAAATCCGCTGACGAATGAACGCATCGATGACCTGATACGCCTCTGCGAAGGGCTCAACGGCGCACGGGATGTGCGCGGCGTGACCTTCAGGGGCCGCGGCGGGGTATTCTGTGCGGGCGGCGACCTCAAAACCTTCAAGACCGTCTTTCAAGGCGGCGGCACGCCCGCCGATGTCATGGAAACGAGCATCAAGGCGGCGCGCATGATGGATGCGGTGAACGCACTTCCGCAGGTGACGGTGATGGCCGTAGAGGGGGCCGCGATGGCGGGCGGCTTCGGTCTTGTCTGCTGCGGCGATGTTGTGGTCGCGGATGCGAACGCGAGATTTTCGCTGACCGAAACCATGATCGGCCTGGCACCAGCGCAGATATGTCCCTTCGTGCTGCAACGGCTGGGCGCCCGCGAAGGCCGGCGGCTGATGCTGCTCGCCTCAAGCCTAAAGGGAGAAGAGGCCCGCAACGCCGGTCTTGTCGACACTCTGGTTGAGGGAACGGAGGAGCTCGACGCAGCACTGGCCGGTGTCGGCAAACAGGTGCGACGCTGCGCGCCCGGCGCGGTGGCTGAAACCAAGCGGTTGATCCTGACACTGCCGCAGCTGTTGCGCGATGAGCAATTGCGCGTCGCCGCGGAAAGCTTCGCCGAGCGGATCATGTGCGAGGAGGGCCGCGAAGGCATTGCCAGTTTCTTTGAAAAACGCACGCCTCAGTGGGCGGATGGCTGAACAATGAGCATCACGTCAATTCTCATCGCCAACCGTGGCGAAATCGCCTGCCGGATCATCGCAACCGTGCAGCGTCTGGGCCTGCGCGCAATTGCGGTTTACTCCGATGCCGACCACGATGCGCCGCATGTGGCGAGGGCGGATGACGCATTTCTGATCGGGTCTGGCCCCGCCGCCGAGAGCTATCTTGATAGCAACAGGATTCTGGCCGCCGCGCGAGCTGCCGGTGCCGACGCGGTCCATCCGGGGTACGGATTTTTGTCGGAGAACGCGGACTTCGCCGAGGCAGTGCAGGGTGCCGGCTTGACCTTTATCGGGCCCGATGCGAGCGCCATCCGGTCCATGGGGAACAAGGCAGAGGCGAAACGCGCGATGATTGCCGCGGGCGTGCCATGCGTTCCAGGATACGAGGGTGGCAATCAGGGCGATGGTGCTTTTGCCGCTGCGGCTGCGGACATCGGCTATCCGGTGATGATCAAGGCGGCGGCGGGCGGCGGCGGACGCGGCATGCGCCTGGTCACGCAGGAGGGCGACCTCGATGCGGGCTTGTCTCTTGCGCGCTCGGAGGCGCTTAACGCCTTCGGGTCCGATGAGCTTATCTTGGAAAAAGCAATCGCCAGACCTCGCCATGTCGAGATTCAGGTCTTTGCGGATGCGCATGGTAGCTGCATTCATCTCGGTGAACGCGATTGTTCCGTGCAGCGCCGCCACCAAAAGGTGATCGAGGAAGCGCCATGCCCGGTCATGACGCCGGAACTGCGTGAGCGTATGGGGGCGGCGGCCGTTGCGGCGGCAAATGCAGTCGACTATCGCGGTGCGGGCACGGTGGAGTTTTTGCTCGATGAGGCGGGCGCGTTCTATTTTCTGGAAATGAATACGCGGCTGCAGGTCGAGCATCCGGTAACGGAGATGATCACCGGCCTCGATCTGGTCGCGATGCAGATCGCCGTGGCGTGCGGCGAACCGCTTTCTCGTGCACAGGAGGATGTGACCTTGACCGGCCATGCCATTGAGGCACGGCTTTATGCGGAAGATCCGGCCAACGGGTATCTGCCGGCCACCGGCCGGATCGAACTGTGGGAGCCACCTCGCGGCGAGGGCGTGAGAACCGATGCCGGAATTGCCGGGGGACAGGAAATTTCAGCGTTCTACGATCCGATGCTGGCCAAGGTCATCGCCTGGGGAGAAACGCGCGAACTGGCGCGGGTACGGCTGATAAAGGCGCTTGCGGAAACTGTGCTGATCGGCCCTGAAACAAACATTGCCTTTCTGGCCAACGCGCTCGCGCAAGATGCCTTTGCGGCCGGCGAGGCGACGACGGCGTTCCTGGAAGAAACTTATCCCGACGGTGTTGGGCGTATTGTTCCAGATGCCGGTGAAGTCGCGCTCGCGGCAGCTGTTCTTCTGAAATCACGCCAGGAGAGGGCGTTCCGCTCGGCCGGCTACCTGTCCGGCAATCAGCTTGGCTGGTCGTCGTCGGCAGTGCTGCCGGTGCCTCTCGATCTCGTATCGGGTGACAAGGCCTGGCAGGTCAGCGCCCTGTGCCGGGGGACGGTCTGGGATGTGGGCGTGGACGGGGAAAGCGTGAGCGTCGAGATCGCCTGCACGGAGGGAACCGGAAACCGGGCCCGCGTCGGGGACCGCCGTCTTATCTTTTCGGCCAGCATTCGCGATGACGGAAGCCTCGGGCTTGCGGTCGGTGAGCGGTGTTACGATTTCAGGTGCCGAGCAGCGGGAGTTGCGGAAGAGGCGGGCTCAAGCGGACGTGTGGTTGCGCCGATGCCCGGGTCCGTGATCGACATCGTCGTATCGGAGGGCCAGAAGGTCGCGAAAGGAGATCCGCTTGCCGTACTTGAAGCGATGAAAATGCAGCATCAGATCACGGCGCCCGTGGATGGAGTTGTGGTGCACATCGCGGTCGCGGCGGGAACCCAGCTTGGATCGGGAGATTTGATGATCGAGGTGGATGAGCGGGCGGCTGAGTGAACTGATTACCGGTTCGGAGGAATACCGTGGAACAAGCATCTGATTTTCTTGCGGAAAGTGAAGCGCTGTCGGCGCTTCTGAAGGGGCGGATGGAGGCCGACTGGAACCGCTCCACGCAGTTCAAGAACTGGACCGTCAACGATGTGCTGGTTCACCTCTATTTCTGGAATCGGGCAGCGGATCAGTCGCTGACCGACCCTGATCTCTTCGAACCTTTCATCGTGGAAGTTCTCGATGAGATGCAAACTTCGACCATGCGCGCTATGGAGAATGCGAGGGTCGCGGAGCGCGGAACCGACCTGCTCAACGCCTGGCAATCGCAATACCGCGTCATGGCGGAGCGTTGGTCACGGCTCGACCCGAAGACCAGAGTGAAATGGGCGGGTCCCGAAATGTCTGTCCGATCTTCCATCACCGCGCGGCAAATGGAAACCTGGGCACACGGACAGGCCGTTTATGATGCGTTCGGCATCGAGCGCGAGCCCGAGGACCGCATCCGCAACATTGTCGTTCTGGGCGTGAACACTTTCGGCTGGTCTTTCAAGGTACACGGATTTGATGTTCCGGAAGCGCTGCCGCAGGTGCAACTGACGGCGCCGTCCGGTGCTGTTTGGGAGTTCGGAGAAAGCGGCAATCCGAACCGTATCGAGGGTTCAGCACTTGAGTTTGCCCAGGTGGTTGCGCAGACGCGGAACATCGCGGATACCGGCTTATGGGTCGATGGTCCCGTTGCCGCCAAATGGATGGAGAGCGCGCAGTGTTTTGCCGGGCCGCCCGAAACACCGCCACAACCGGGCAGCCGCCAGGTCGAAAAGTGCACATGACAGGATATCCGGCGTCATGCCGGCCTTGTGTCAAATTAACCACTCTTCGCATATTTCACACGCTCGTGAGTGAAGGTTGTTCGAATGCCCATGAATCGCCTTGCGTGGGCGATGTCCTTCAAGTTTACTAAGAAAAACAATCGTTAGTGGTTAGCAGGGACGAGTATGAGGGCGATTTACGCGGGGGTCATATGCGCGGCCGGGATTTTTCTCGCCGCGCAATCTGCTGTCGCAATGTCACTGCGCGAGGCGGTGCACCATACGGTACACACGAACCCCGAAATCGGCGCGGCCCGTGCCGACCGGCGCGCCAACGCCTATTCGCTCCTGCAGTCGCAAGGCCGGCTGGCTCCTGAAATTGATGTTGCCGCTGACGTCGGCGCTCAGCGTGTCGACCGCCCGAACGGACTTGCAGCCAACTTGAACCGTGTGTGGCGCAACCGGCGCCAGGCGGCGGTTACCGTGCGCCAGATCCTGTTCGATGGCTGGGAGCGCGCCAACGACATCTACCGTGCGGCGGCACGACTCGATGCCTCGGCGTTGCGCGTGATGGAAACCTCGCAGCTCATCGCCCTGTCGGCGGTTGAAGCCTATATCGATGTTCGCCGGCATCTGGAACTGCTCGGCATTGCGCGCACCAATCTGACGCGTCACGAAGAGATATTGCGGATCGTGCGAGCGCGCGAAGAGGGCGGCAAGGCACCGGCGAGCGAGGTCGACCAGACAATTGAACGCGTTGCCGCCGCGCAAACCGCGGTTGCTGAAGTGCAGCAGGCGTGGCTCGAGGCGGTGGCGAAGTTCCATCGCGTGGTGGCGCTTGAGCCGGGTAACCTCGAACGCGTCGGCCTGCCGAGCCAGCTGCCGCGTTCCGTGCAGGCAGCGATCGATGCGGCGCGGCAGAACAATCCGGGCATTCAGGCTGCGGACGCGGACATCGATGCGGCGGCCTATGAGCGGGCGCAGTCGGAAAGCGGCTACTTGCCGGAAGTGTCGTTGCAGGGGACTGCGACTTTCGGTTCGGATATCGGCGGCACGCCAGGACGCAGCAACGATCTGACTGGTCAGGTCGTGCTGTCGTGGAACCTCTTCAACGGCTTCCGGACGACCAACCGCTACCGCGAACTGGCGGAACGGGAAAACCAGTCGCGTCTGTTGCGCGAGGCGCGCACCAGAGAAGTGTCGGAAGGGGTTGAAAGAGCCTGGGCGGTGTTTACCATCGGCCGCGAGCGTGTTGTGCTGTTTGAGCAGCAGGTCGCCGAGAACGTCAAGGTGGTGGAAGCCTACAAACAGGAATACGAGCTCTCGAAGCGAAGCCTGCTCGATCTCCTCGATTCGGAACGGGCATTGTTCAACAGCAGGTTTCAGCTGATCAGCATCCGCGCGGTGCGCACGTTTTCCGCCTATCAGCTGCTCGCCAGCATGGGCGAAATTCTGCGCGCCCTGAACGTCGACGCGCCACGGGAAACCGTTGCCGATCACCGCCGCCAGAGCCAGGAGCCGCTGGGAATTTTCAATATCCAGATCGAGCCGCTGCGGCAGGACTAGAGGTCAAACCGATATAAGTGGCATAGTGGCGGGGCTGTGGAGTTAGGAATTTGGACGCACCCCACCAACAGGACACGAATGCGCTGGCCGCTCCCGGCTCAACCGGTGAAGACGGGCCGGACGAGAGCGGTGAGGACTCGCTCCTTATGTGCCTGCGCTATGTGGCGGTGTCGCTAGGGCGGCCCTATTCCCGCGACGGCGTTCTCAACGGCCTACCGCTTCAACAAGACAAACTGAGCGTGGATCTTTTTACGCGTGCCGCCGAGCGGCTCGGGTTGCGTGCCAAACTGGTGGAGCGCCGGATTTCCACGGTACCGGCGATGCTCGCGCCGTTCGTTGTTCTCACGAAGAGCGAAGGTGCCGTTGTCGTTGTCGGCAAGAGCACTTCGGACAACACGGTTCAGATCGTCGTGCCGGCCGTTTCGGATGACCCCAAGACAGTACCGATCAGCGAACTTGAAGCCGAAGCAGGCGGGTATCTTTTCTACATTACGCTGGACGATGCGCGTTCCGCGCCGGCAGCGGAGGGACGCGGCCATTGGTTCTGGTCGAGTGTCCGGCGGTTCTGGCCCTCATGGATACAGATCATCGTGGCGGCATCGCTGATCAATCTGCTCGGCCTGGCCATGCCTTTGTTCATCATGAACGTTTATGACCGGGTGATCCCGAATCTTTCCATCCCGACGCTCTGGGCATTGGCGTCCGGTGTTGTCGTCGCGCTTCTGTTCGACTTCGTGCTCAAGCAAGTCCGAACGCACATTCTCGACCGTACCGGACAACGGGTCGATATGAAGGTTTCCGCCAGCCTGTTCGGCCACGCCCTGGCGATGCCGATGTCGGAGCGGCCGTCTTCCGCCGGGGTCATCGCCAACCAGATCCGCGAATTTGAATCCGTACGCGACTTTTTCACCTCCTCAAGCATAGTCGCGATTACCGATCTGGTGTTCATCGGCTTGTTCATCATGGTGCTCGTCGCCATCGTCGGCCCGATTGCCTATGTGCCTTTGGCGGCGGTGCCGGTGGTGGTGATCGTCACCCTGCTGGTTCAAATGCCGTTATCCCGCGCGGTCCAGGCGACGCAGGAGCAAGCGTCGCGGCGCCACTCGATCCTCGTTGAAAGTCTCGTCGGCATCGAAACCATCAAGGCTGTCGGCGGCGAAGGCGTCGTACAGGGCCGTTGGGAAAATGCGGTTGCCGCGACGACGCGCGCGACGGCATCGACGAAGTTCTGGTCGTCGTCGGCAATAGCGTTTACCGGCCTCGTACAGCAGGCCGTGAGTGTCATCATCATTGTCTGGGGCGTGTTCCTGATCGTCGATGGCAGCATTACGGTCGGCGGGCTGATCGCCGCCAACATCCTCGCCGGCCGCGTGCTCTCGCCGCTTGGCAATATCGCGATGACGCTGGCGCGGGCACAGCAGGCATTTGCGGCGATGCGCGGCGTGACCGCGCTGATGAAAATCCCCCGCGAAGGCGGGTCTGAGGTTCGCAGCGGATACGGCGTGCGCGGCGGTGCGGTGGAATTTCGCGACGTGACGTTCACCTATCACGGCGCGCCAACGCCGGCGCTCAGCGATCTGACGGTCAAGATCGATGCTGGCGAACGCGTCGGTATCGTCGGCCGCGTCGGGTCCGGCAAGACAACGATGGGCAAGCTGCTCGCTGGTTTCTACCATCCCGATCAAGGATCCATCCTGGTCGACGAGCGTGAGGTCCGCGGCTACGACCCGGCGGCCTTGCGCCGCGGTGTCGGCTTTGTCGGGCAGGATCCGGAGCTGTTCATCGGTACGCTGCGAGAGAACATTATTCTTGGCCATCCGGCCGCCAGCGAAGAGCAGATCGCGAGGGCGACGGAGATCTCCGGCGTCGACGCGTTTGCAAGCGTTCACCCTCTCGGCCTCGACCTCCCGGTCGGCGAGCGTGGTGCGGGACTTTCCGGTGGGCAGAGGCATGCGGTGGTGCTGGCCCGCGCACTCCTGCGCGAACCACGCATCCTGTTTTTGGACGAGCCATCGGGCGCCATGGATTCAACCACCGAGGCGGAATTGATTTCTCGTATCGGGCAGGCAACGGGCAGCGGCGAAACGCTTATCGTATGCAGCCATCGCCGCTCTTTCCTGCAACTCGTTGATCGCCTGCTGATCTTCGATCGCGGCCGGCTGGTGGCGGACGGTCCGCGCGACGATGTTCTGAAGGCGCTTGACGGTAACACGCAGGCGAGGCCGTCATGATGAGTTCCGATGAATTTGCCTATGCCAACCAGGTGCGGACCGCACTTGAGGAACGCGCACCGCGCACCGCGTGGCTCATTCTGCTCATTTTGTTTCTGCTCATTGCGGCGGCGCTGGTGTGGGCGCGCTGGGCAGTGGTGGAGGAAGTGACGACAGGGCACGGGCGCGTCATTCCCTCGACGCAAAATCAGATCGTGCAGACGCTGGAGGGCGGGATCGTCAGCGCCATCGAAATATCCGAAGGCGATTTGGTCGAAGAGGGCCAGGTCATCATGCGGATTGACGATACCGGATTTGCCTCGCGTCTGGGCGAACTGCGGCAACGGCGCTGGGCGCTGCTGGCTGAGATCCTGCGCCGCGAGGCGGAGGCGTCCGGTGCGGCGGAACTCCCCGATCATGGCGATCTCATGCGCGAGGCGCCCCGGGTCTATGCAACGGAGAGTGAACTGTTCTCCGCACGCAGTGCAAAACATGAGGACGATCTCAATATTCTGCGCCAGCAGAAAATTCAGCGTCAACGCGAATTCGAAGAGCTGCAGGCACGTGAGACACGGCTTGCCAATGCGCGGGTGCCGCTCCAGCGCGAGCTCGAATTGACCCGGTCGATGTATGAATCCGGTGTGGTGCCGGAGATTGAATTCCTGCGCCTTCAGCGTCAGGCCGTTGAAATGGATGGAGATCTGACGGTCATGCGCGCATCGATCGAAACCGCGGCGGCGGGCGTTGTCGAGGCGCAGGGGCGCATTACAAATGCCGGCACCACCTTCCGTTCCGAAGCGCGCGAGAGGCTGGCAACAGCGCGCGCGGAGCTCGCGATCATCGATGAATCGATCAAAGCGGCTCGCGACCGTGTTCTGCGGACCGCGCTTTTGGCGCCCGTGCGCGGTGTCGTCAACACGCTGACGGTCACCACAATCGGTGCGGTGACCCAGCCGGGGCAGGCGGTGGCGGAGATCGTGCCGCTTGACGACACGCTGTTGATCGAGGCGCGCATTCGCCCCCAGGACGTCGCATTCATTCACCCCGGTCAACAGGCAAGCGTCAAGCTAACTGCATATGATTACTCGATTTATGGCGCTCTTGACGGAGAAGTTGAGCGTATCGGCGCCGACACGGTGACCGACGAAACCGGTGAGAGCTACTACCAGGTCGTGATCCGGACTCATGAACACGCTTTGACGGGACGGGAGGGGGCATTGCCGATCATTCCGGGCATGGTGGCGACGGTCGACATTCTGACCGGAGACAAGACTGTTTTCGACTATCTGGCGAAACCCGTATTACGTGTGCGGGACGAAGCGCTCCGCGAAAGGTAGAAATTTCCGCGTAAACTAAAATTTTTGTTATTTGTACGCAAACCGTTCCACGGTCGCCTGATCGGAGTATAATAAAACGTAAATATAATAATAATTTGCCCTGGGTCGAAAGGGATGGCGGCATTCAGGCGAGCAAAGCAGCATTAGCTCCTCACGCGGTCTATATCTGGGCGGATGGCTCAGCCATCACGATTCCGGACGCCCATATTCTGTTTACGGCTCAATTTTCGCGCATCGGAAGCGACCTTGTTCTGACCGGTGAAGACGGTCAGACAATCGTTGTTGTCGGTTACTTTAACCTGCAGCCTCCTCCCAATCTGTTTTCGCCCGAAGGGGCCATGCTGAGTGCCGATGTGGTGTTGAGCCTTGCCGGTCCGCTGGCGCCGGCGCAATACGCGCAGACGGACGTGCCGGAAGGGCAAGACCCGATCGGCCAGGTCGAGACGATCGAGGGAAGCGCCACGGCGACGCGTGCCAACGGCATGGTCGTCGAGCTTCAAGTCGGGACGTCGGTGTTTCAGAACGATGTCGTCCAGACCGCGGAAGGTTCATCGCTCGGTATTACATTCATCGACGAAACCGTATTCTCGCTGTCGGGCAACAGCCGGATGGTCCTGAACGAACTGATTTACACGCCGGGCGGTTCGTCCAACTCTATGCTGTTCAATCTGGTGGAAGGCACGTTCGTGTTCGTCGCCGGCCAGGTTGCGCCGACCGGCGACATGCGCATCGATACGCCGGTGGCGACCATGGGCATTCGCGGCACCGCTCCCTTCACGGTCATCGGATCGGACGGCACTACAAAATTTTCGATTGTGCCCACACCGGGCGGTGGAATCGGCGAGTACCTTCTGTTCGACAAGCTCTCCGGCGCTCTGCTCGGCACGGTCAATGCCACAACCGTTGGGTCGGATCAGTTCCTGCAGCTGACCAGTGTCGGCGGCGATGTGCAGATCATTGACAAGACGCCTGAAGATTTTGCCACGGAAAACGCGGTTCAGCAGGAAGTCTACGATGCGTTCACCAGCATGAGCAGCCGCGTCGATGCCGGTGAGCCGGCGGTGGGCGACGGTTCCGGCGAGGGTGGTGAAGGCGGCGAGGGTGGTGAAGGCGGCGAGGGTGGCGAAGGCGGCGAGGGTGGTGAAGGCGGCGAAGGTGGTGAAGGCGGCACAGGTGGCGAAGGCGGCACAGGCGGCGAAGGCGGTGCCGGTGGCGAAGGTGGTACAGGTGGTGAAGGCGGTACAGGCGGCGAAAGCGGCGGCGCAACGGGCTCCGGCATTTCAACTGACGCCGGCGGCGCAACAGCGAGCTCACTAACCGGCACGTCGGGACCGACCGGCGGAACGTCAGGGACGGGCGGCGGCGGTACGTCGGGCAGTGGCGGTGGAACCACAAGTGGTGGCGGCACTACGACAACGACAACCGACACCCCTACGACAGTAACAAATCAGGCGCCGATAATTGACCTTACAGGTGTTGCGCCGGCTGGCAGTCCTGGTGTTGAGCCGACGGTCAATGAAGACGGCTCAGTCACGCTTACCGGCTTCGATGTATCGGATCCGGACGGCGGCGGCGAAATCACTATTGGAATTATCGCAGGCTCGACCGCTACGCTCGCGCAGACCGCTGGCCTGACCTTTACGCAAGGCGATGGCACGAACGACACCACAATGGCGTTTTCCGGAACGCCGGATGCCATCAACGACGCGCTGAACGGCCTGAACTACTTCCCGACGGCGAACGACGATAACGGCGGCAGCCTGACGATTTCGGCAAGCGACGGTCAGTCGACGGCTACGGCAACGCTCATCGTCAACATAACGCCGCAGCCCGACGATCCGATCGCCCGGGCGGATACATTCGATATTACCGAGGACACCGGTCTCAACGACAGCGTGTTCGCCGATAACGGTGCCGGCATTGACGAGGACCCAGACACCGGTTCGTCGTTTACCGTGACGTCCGTCAATGGCGTGGTGGGCAATGTCGGCTCGGCCATCGTTCTGGCGTCTGGCGTATCCGCCACCGTGCAGGCCAACGGTCAGATTACCGCGACGGTACCGGAGAGCTTCACGGCCGCGACCTCGGTTTCGGACAATCTGACCTACACCATTACAGACGACACCGGCCGCACCGCAACGGCAACCGTGACTATCAACACGACCGGCGTGAACGATGCGCCGACGGCGTCGCCCGTGACCATCGGTGTGTCTGAAGAGGGCCCGCCGGCCAATGGAAATTTCGCCGGTGCCGACGTGGATGGGACGGTGAGCAGTTTTGCCATCGCCACGCAGCCCATCGTTGGCACCGTTACAAACAACAACAACGGCACCTTCACATTCAACCCGGGCACAGCGTTCGATTCACTTGCTGCCGGCGTCATCCAGCCGATTACATTCACCTACACCGCAACCGACAACAACGGCGCGGTGTCGGCACCGGCGACAGTCACCGTCAACATCACCGGTGTGAACGACGATCCGTTCCTCGGCACCGCCGATACCGCCGGCGCCGCGACCGAAATCGCCGACGGGGCTCCCGGCGAGAATGCAACGACGCATCAGGATGCCGGCACCATCGCCTTCTTCGATCTCGATGCGTTGGATTCGCATACGGTGTTGGTGACGCCGCAGGGCGGCGGGTTCCTCGGCACGTTCAACGCGGTCGTGGCCACCGATACGTCAGTCGACTGGACATTTACCGTTGCCGATAGCGCGCTCGACGGTCTCGCCGGCAGCGATGTCCGCACACAGGATTATCTCGTCACGATCGACGACGGCAATACGGGTTCAGTATCCACAACCGTCCGGATCACGATCGATGGAACCGGAGACAACCCGGTCATCACTTCATCGGCGTTTTCGCTGAACGAGAACACGACCGCGGTCGGTACCATCGCGACGAGCGACGATGACACGGGCGATAGCGCGGTGTTCGGCATTACCGGCAACGGCGCCGACGATGCCCTGTTCTCAATCAATCAGGTGTCCGGTGCGCTGTCGTTCCTGAGCGCGCCCGACCGGGAGAATCCGCAAGACACTGGTGGTGCGGCCGGCGACAATATCTACGAGGTCGAGGTCAGCGCGGAAGACAATGACGGCCTCATTACAACGCGCACCATTCAGGTCACGGTCGATAACGTCAATGAGACGCCGAGCGCGTCGAACGCCACCCTGTCGGCGACGGAGGACACGGCGCGCGCGTTCACTGTTGCCGATTTCGGTTATACCGATCCGGAAGGCGTGGCGCTGGCCAGCATCACCATCGACAGCCTGCCGGCGAACGGCACGCTTGCGGTCTCAGGCACCGGGGTCAGCCTGTTCCAAACGATCCTCGCCGCCGATATCCCAAATCTGACCTATACGCCTTCTCCCAACCTGAGCGGGACCGGGCTTTCGACATTCAACTTCACCGCATCGGATGGCGTCAACGACAGCGCGCAGCAGACCATCACGTTCAATGTGGCGGCGGATAACGACGCGCCGGTGATCGCGCTCTTGTCACGAGTCTTCAATTACACTGAGGGCGACGGTCAGATTGTCATCGATACGCTGGCGCCAGCGACGCTCATCGATATTGACAGTACCGACTTTGACGGCGGCACGGTCACCGCGACGATCACGGCGGGCGGCGATGCGGCGGAGGATCGTCTGTCAGCCGACACATCGGGCAATGTGGCACTTAGCGGGACGGCAGCGTCGTCAACGGTGAGTGTCGGCGGCACGGTGATCGGCACGCTTGTCAATGCGATCGCGGAAGGCAACGACTTCGTTGTCACTTTGAACGCAAACGCGACGCCGGCGCTGGTGCAGGATCTGCTGCGCGCCATCTCCTACGAAAACACCGATACCAACGACCCGACCGGCGGTGCGCGCACCGTGTCGATTACGGTCAGCGATGGCGACGGCGGCACGTCCGCCGCCGCGGTGTCGACGATCACCGTGCTGCCGCAGAACGACGATCCGACGACGGCCAATCTCGGCGGCGACAGCTTCACCTATTCGGAAGGCGACGGCGCGGTCATCATCGACCAGGCGACGGCGGCAACGCTCACAGATGTCGACAGCCCCGACTTCAACGGTGGTGTGCTCACGGTTTCGATCCCGACGGGGCGGGTGAGCGCGGAAGACGTTCTCTCGATCAGCACATCGGGCACCGGGATCACGCTGTCTAACGGCATGAATGTCGGTTCGGTGGTTTCCGCGGGCGGTACGGCCATTGGTTTCGTCGGATCGGGCGGTAGCATCAATCAGAGTGTGGTGGTTAATTTCAACACCGCCGACGCGACGCAGGCACGCGTCGAGCAGCTGGTGCGGGCGATCACTTATGAGAACCTCGACACTGACAGCCCGACGGAAACCGCCCGAACGGCGCGTTTCGTCATCACCGATGGCGATACCGGCACGACAGCGAATGCCGATGTCACGATAACCGTTGCCGCCGTGAACGATGCGCCCTCGCTCGACCTTGACGTTGGCGACGATACAGCGGCCGGCAACGATTTTGCCGGCACTTTCGTGGAAGACGGTGGTGCGGTTGCCATACATGACAGCGTTGCTATCGCCGACGCCGACGACACCAACATCGAATCCGCAACGGTCACGCTCACCAACCGTCTCGATGGTGCAGCTGAAAGTCTCTCGGTATCAGGCGCGCTGCCCGCCGGCATCACCACAACGGGCTACAATGCGGCAACCGGCGAACTCATCCTTACCGGCGCAGCATCGATTGCCAGCTATCAAACGGCGATCCAACAGATCCGCTACGACAATACAAGCGACACGCCGAATGCAACGGACCGGGTGATCGAAATTGTCGTCAATGACGGCGATGTGGACAGTGCGGTGGCGACGGCGACCTTGTCGATAACGCCGGTGAACGATCCCACGACCGTTGATCTGCCGCGCGGTGCGGCTTTCGGCGGCGCGGTGACGGATTTCGCGATCGTCAGTCCGGCATCGGGGATGCCGTCCGGGGATCTGACGGTTTCCGTGTGGATCAACGATCCGTCGACGACGACGACCCGCGAGACCTACTTCTCCTACGGAATCCAGAACGGTCCATCGACCGAGAACGAGATTGCGCTGTGGAAGGAAGGCGGCAATTTCGGTGTCTGGTTTAACGACCTGCTTGTTCCCACTTCGGTGGCGGTTCCGAGCGATGGCAACTGGCATCATTTTGCCGTGACATTCGATACCTCGTCCGGCGCGTTCGAAGTGTTCCTTGACGGCGTGTCCGCCGATACGGGGACGGCCAACGCAGGCGCCATCGCCACCACCGGCGGGGCGCTGGTGTTCGGCCAGGAGCAAGATACGCTTGGCGGCGGGTTCGAGGTCGACCAGGCGCTGACCGGCAGCATCGCGGATTTCGGGATCTTTTCCGGCATCAAGACGCCGGGCGACATCGCCAACTTTGCCGCCGGCAACTTTGTGCCGGGCACGGCAAATATCTTCCTGCGCTGGAACGACGCCACCCAGACCTTCGTCGATATCGCCGGGTCGAATGTCATCACCACGAACGGCAACGTGACCACCGATACCGGCCCGGTCGTGATTGCCCGGGAAGATGGGCTTTCGATCATCTCCGGCATCGAGATCACCGATATCGATGACGGCGCCAGCCCGATTGCCGTGACGCTTGCGGTAAACAACGGCACGCTGGCGATTACGGGAACCACGGCCGGACTGAATTTCTCCGATGGCGACGGCTCCGATGGCACGCTCGCTTTTTCGGGCACACAGACGGCCATCAACACGGCACTGTCGGCCTCTATCCTCTATCAACCCGATGCCGATTTCGACGGCACCGACACGCTGGCCGTTACGGCGGACGATGGCGGGGGAACCGGCGTCGGCACGCTCAATCTCACTTTCGATGTCGTTGGCAGTAACGATGCACCGACGCTCGATCTGGATGTCGGAGATGATACCGCGGCGGGCAACGACTTTGCCGGCGCGTTTGTCGAGAACGGCGGACCCGTTGCAATCAACGACGGTGTTGCCGTCGCGGACGCTGACGACACAAACATCGAATCCGCCACGATCACGCTGACCAATCGCCCCGACGGTGCGCTTGAGAGCCTTTCCGTGTCCGGCGCGTTGCCCGCCGGCATCACGACGACGGGCTACAACTCGGGAACCGGCGAACTGGTGCTGACCGGCGCCGCAACCCTTGCAGCTTACCAGACCGCCATTGCGCAAATCCGCTACGACAATTCAAGTGAAGGCCCGGACACTACAGACCGGTCGATTACCGTTATCGTCAATGACGGCGATGTAGACAGCGCGACAGCCACGGCGACCGTGACTGTCGCTTCGATCAACGACGCACCGGTCGTCTCCGTGGTGCAGAGCCTGAGCGATGACTTCAACGACAATGCCATCGACCCGGACCTGTGGACGACAGCGCTTGGCACGGGCAGCTCCAGCGTTGTCGAAGCCAACAGCCGTATTGAACTGACGGCGCGCGGCTATCTGGTCAGTGCCGACGAGTACAACCCAACGGCGGCGGAGCCTCTGAAGATTACCGGCGAAGTGACGTTCACCAGCGCCAACGACGTCTTCAGGATTTTCTTCCGCAGCGACGCGACGCCGGTCGGTGCGTCCTCGGGCGAGGTCAACAGCGGTCTTTCCGTTACGCTGACGCCGTTCCAGACGACAGCCCGTCTCGTCTCGCGAACCGCCGGGTCCGACACGGTAATTGATTCCGGCAACATTTCAGTTGTCACCGGCGCTGCTTATTCGTTCGAAGTGACGGACGATGGCACGAGCATCTCGGCAACCTTCACCCGCGTTGGCGTGCCTGCAACCACCGTGACGCTGACCGGACAGAGCGCGTTCGCCGGTCCTGGCAATTTCGTTGGCTTCTACAATATCGCTACAGCCGGCATCGTGACTTATGTCGACAATGTCGCGATCGAGCATGCGCAGGTCCCCGTTGCCGCGCAGGAGGAGACGGCAACCGCCGTCACCGGCATCTCGATTGCGGACGTTGATGCGGGCACCGACAACATTGTCGTAACGCTGACCGCAGGCAATGGTGCATTGACTGTGAACACTACCGTTGGCGGCGGTGTCATTGCCGGTCAAGTTTTAAACAACGGCAGCGCCACGGTCACGATCACCGCGCCGCAGGCGGCAATCAATGCGACGCTGGCCGATGGCAACGGCCTCACCTACCAGGGCAATACGGATTTCTCCGGCACCGATACGATAACCGTTACCGCGAACGATCAGGGCAGCACCGGCACCGACCCGAGCCTCACCGGTGGACCGGCGGATGAAGAAGGCTCCGCCGTCGTCACGGTCGAAGTCACCGGGCTCAACGACGCACCGGTGGTGACGGCGCCGGCATCCGCGCCGATTGCCTTTGCCGACACGGCGCAGTTCGACGGCAAGGCGACCGACTTCACGTTCTCCAATCCGGTGACCAACCTGCCGGCGAGTGATTTTACGTTTACCGCCTGGGTCAATGATCCGACCTTCGATGCTACGGGCGACGATCCGGTGGAAGCTTACCTCACTTATGTGGTCTCCGGCGCGAACAGCGAAGAGTTCGCCATCGGCAACGATAACGGTTCGCTCGTCGTGGTCATCAACGACTTCGAACTTGCAACCGGTATCGCGGTGCCTGACGACGGCGACTGGCATCATGTTGCGGTGACGTTCAGCGCCACAAGTGGCGCTGTCGAGGTATTCGTCGATGGCACTTCGGCGTTTACCGGCACAGCACCCACCGGTGGATTAACTGGTGGCGGCGGACTTGTGTTCGGCCAGGCACAATCGACACCGGTCGGCGGCTTCGATTCGGAATCCCGCTTCAAGGGCGGCCTTGCCGAAGTCGGTTTCTTCTCAAGTATTCTAGCCGCGGGCGCCATTGCCAGCATCGCGGCAGGCACGGTGACACCGGCGAGTGCGGCGATCTTCTTCCGCTGGAACGATACGACGAAGCGATTTGAGGATATCTCGGGCGGCTCCAATACGATGACGACGCGCGGCGATGTCACGACGTCGCCGGCCGGCGCGCCGCTGGTGCCGGAAGATGGCGTGATTTCGCTGTCCGGCATCACGGTCAGCGACGTCGACCAGGGTGCGACGCCGCTCTCCATGACGCTGTCGGTGCTGAATGGCCAGCTGGCAATCAGCGGCCCGGCAACCGGGCTGGTGTTCACAGACAGCGATGGCACCGACGGCTCGATTGCGTTCACAGGCTCACAGACGGATATCACAAACGCTTTTACCAATTCGATCGTCTACACGCCGGATGCGGATTTCGACACTGCCGATACGCTGTCGATCACCGCGGACGATCTTCTGGCCGGCGGCTCGACGACGCTCAACATCACCATCAACCTGGTGCCGAGCAACGATCTGCCGGTGACGTCTCAGGATACATTTTTCACGACCTCGGGCTCGCTCCTGAACGACAATACCCTGACCAACGTGATCGACCCGGATGGTGACACGGTGACAAATCCGTTCGTGGCCACGGTGTTTACCCGTGCCGGCGGGACGGTTTCTTTCCTGGCGAACGGCGACTTCACCTATACGCCGCCGGCGAATTTCACCGGTCTCGATTTCTTCGAGTATGCAGCGGAGGACGGTAGCGGCAATGTCGGCACGGCCATTGGTGCTGCTGCAACCGACTTTGCGACGGTGAGCGTGTCGGCAACGTCAACGACACCGGTCAACCAGGCGGGCGATGGCAGTGTCAACGTGTTGCAGGGCAACTCCGGCAACGATCTTCTTCAGGGACTTGGCGGAAACGATACACTGAGATCCGGCGGTGCACCGCTCGATCCAATCGGCGGGTTTGCCGGCGAAGACCGGCTGGAGGGCGGCGACGACGACGATTTGCTGATCAGCGAGGGTGGCCAGGCAAGGCTTGTCGGTGGGCCCGGCAACGACACTCTCCAGGTCAACGATACGGGAAACTACTGGGACTTTGCATACGCTGACTACAGCACGTCGACGGGCGACGTTTTTGCGAATTTCACGGCGGCGACATTTAACGGCATAACGCCCTTTGGCACCGCGCTCCCTAGCGCGATCAATCTTGCTCCCAACGAGGTGGCGGACGGTTTCGGTACCGTCGATACGGTCACAGGTGTTCACCTTTTCAGAGACGGATCGGGCAACGATGAGTTCTATGCCGACGGCACGTTCAACAATTCGTTCGGCACATTTCTTGAGATCCGCCTGACCTTGGGCAATGACCGTGCGGACTTTACAGGATCTGCGGCCAGTACGCGCCGTGTCAGCTACAAGGATGCCGGAGGCGGAGTGCAGGCATCGCTTGCGACGCAGTCGGCGACCGATTTTGGAAATCCGGTCGGTACATTCATCGGTTCGGATGTACTCATCAATGCCAATCAGCTTCGCGGCAGCGACTTTGCCGACCAGCTCGAAGGCGATGCGAACAACAACCGGTTGCGCGGCTCAGATGGCGCGGATGCGATCGATGGTGGCGGCGGCACCAACCGGATTGACCATTTCGACTCGCCCACCGGAGTTGTGGTCAATCTCTTGGTAGGCCTGACCATCGACGATGGTTTCGGCACGCAAGACACGCTCCTCAACATTCACGATGTGGCGGGCAGCAGTTTCGAAGACGATATCATCGGCGATAACAGCGCCAATACGCTGTTTGGTTTTGCCGGCGATGACCGGCTCGTCGGGCTTGATGGCGCTGACACTCTGGTCGGAGACTTCAACGATCCGGAGTTTTCAGACGGTGCGTTCGGCGGCAATGACACGCTTGTCGGCGGCGCCGGCAACGACCTCCTGCAGGGCGGCATGGGCAATGACATCCTGCTTGGTGGAGATGATGTCGATACGCTTGAGGGCGGGCCCGGCCGAGACCATCTTGAAGGCGGGGCCGGCGGCGACACACTTCGCTCAGGCGGTGCGCCTCTCAACGTCATCGGTGTGCTTTCCGGTCCTGACGTGCTTCTTGGCGGTGATGGAGACGACACGCTGATCAGCGAGGGCGGTTTCTCGCGCCTTGTCGGCGGACCCGGCAATGACACTTTGCAGGTTGTCGACACCGGTGCGTTCTGGGATTTTGCCAACGCCGACTACACGTCCTCACCAGACCGCATACTCGCCAACCTGTCAGGATCGCTGCAGACGCTCGACGGTATCGGTGTCGCGGCCAATTCTATCGTCGACGGTCACGGCAGCATTGACACGGTCAGCGGGTTCCATGTCATCCGGGACTCAGCATTCGACGATGTTATTCATGTCAATCAGTCTGAATTCCTGAACAGTTTCGGCGGCTTCATGGAAGTTCGCCTGAGCAATGGTGACGACACGGTCACCTTCGTCAATCCGGCAGGCGCACGGCTGAGCTTCAAGAATGCGCTCGGCGGCGTTTCCGTCGACCTCGACGATGACGGAGACGGCAATGCCGTCACAATCGATGCGGTTGCTGTCGACTTTGGCAATCCGCTGGGAACTTTCATCGGCACCGACACGGTCACCGGTGCCAACCAGATCCGCGGATCCGACTTCGACGACCAGATATTCGGATCCGACCGGACAGATGTGCAGGAACGGTTCAGAGGTTCCGATGGCATCGACACAATCGACGGGCGCGGCGGGACGGACCGGCTTGACTTCTTCGATTCCCCAGGTGGCATCACCATCAATCTGTCGCTAGGGGCCAGCCAGGTCGCCGACGATGGTTTTGGCAATACCGAAACCGCAACGAACATCGAGAATGTTGCAGGCTCCGTCTTCGATGACAGCATTACCGGCGACGGCAATGACAACTCACTGTTCGGGTTTGCCGGAAGCGACACGATCAGCGGGCTCGGCGGTGACGACTTCATAGTCGGCGATTTCCTTAATCTGGCGGGCAGCAATGGCGGCCCACCGGGCGACGATGTGCTTGACGGCGGCGATGGCGAAGACCGCCTTGAGGGCGGCGGTGGCGACGATACCCTTAACGGCGGCGATCAGGGCGACGTGTTGATTGGAGATTCCGGCGATGACATCATCGATGGCGGCGACGACATCGACCCGGTTGCCAATGTCCGCAGTTTCGGTGACTTCCTGACCTATTTCCGGGATCCAGCAGGTGTCGACGTCAACTTCTTTACAGGTGTCGGCATTGACGGCTTTGGAGATACCGACGCGATTTCGAACGTCGAGTTCCTGGAAGGTTCGCATCACGGCGACGTTCTGACAGGCGGCAATGTCGCCAATGACGGGTTCGAAGCGTTTATCGGTCTTGCCGGCAACGACACGATAGATGGTGGTACGGGCTTTGACCGCGTGCGCTACCGCGGCGACCCCGGCAGCGTTATCGTCAATCTGTCATCGACAACGCAGCTTGGCGTGCTTTCCGGCCAGGCGCTGGACGGGTTCGGCAGCACAGATACCCTGATCAGCATCGAATCCGTTCAGGGTTCAAATTTTGCCGACAACCTCTTCGCGAACGATCTGGGCATCCAGTTCCGCCCGCAAGGCGGCGACGATAACGTCGTCGGCGGGCTCGGTACGGACCAAGTGGACTATGCCTTCACCGGCGGAACGCAGGGCGCGGTCGTCAATCTTGGCGGCAATACCGCGACGGATACATTCGGAGACACCGACACGTTCACCAGCATTGAGAATGTGCGCGGCAGCTTCATGGTGGACTCGCTGACGGGCGATGGCAACGCGAACGTGCTCATCGGGCTCGCGGGCGCCGACACCCTGGATGGTGCGGGCGGCATCGATACTGTCAATTACGCTGCGGCGCTCGGGAGTTCCGGTAGTTCGGGCTTCAATGCACAAAACGGCGTTACCGTCGACCTTGGGGCCGGTACCGCTACCGATCCGTTCGGGTCCGCCGATACGATGATCTCCATCGAAAACGTCATCGGCACGCAGTTTGCCGACGTGATCACCGGTAGTGCGGACACCGAACTGATTAACGGCCGAGACGGCGATGACCGGCTCGGCATTTCGGATCAGACCTTCACGCTGATCGATGGCGGTGCGGGGCAGGATACGCTGTTCCTCAACGGCACAAATCTTGATCTGACCCAGGTAAGCAACGGGGCGATCGCCGGCATCGAGGCTATCGATCTCAACTCGACGCTGACGCTCGATGCGCAGGACGTGATCGATCTCTCCGACACGCCGAACACACAGGTTGGAGGTGGCGCCGTCGACGACAGCCTGATCGTGCGCGGCGCGGCAACTGACAATGTAGTATTCAAGGATTTGCCGGCTGGCGGTTCCTGGAGCCAGACGGCGACCGGCACGCTGATCTCGGGCGAAACGTTCGACACCTACGAGTACGACAACGGCGGCACCATCGCGACGGTGCTGGTGGAACAGGGTGTGGTGGTCGCGCTGCCTGTGTCCGCGGTCGTCAGTCTCGCCGATGTGGTGGCGGGCACGGTTGCCGGGTTCTCCGGCTTTGCTATCGATGGTCTTGTCGCCAATGATTACAGCGGCCGGTCGGTCTCGTCCGCCGGGGATGTCAACGGCGACGGGTTCGGCGACATCATCGTCGGCGCCGATTATGCCAACTACAGTGCCGGCGAGACCTATGTGATTTTTGGCGGGGCCGGGTTCGGGTCTTCATTCGATCTTACGACACTCAACGGCACGAACGGCTTCGTCATCAACGGCGAGGCAGCCAACGACAAGAGCGGCCATTCGGTATCGTCGGCCGGAGACGTCAATGGTGACGGTGTTGCCGACCTTATCGTCGGCGCTCCCAACGCAAACTATTCGGGCTATTCCTACGGCGGCGCCTATGTGGTGTTCGGGGGTCAGGCCTTCGGCGCATCTGTGGACCTGTCCACACTCATCGCCGCGGAAGGTTTCGAGCTGCCAGGGTTCGATAGGTACAACGCCGTTGGCAATGCGGTCTCGTCCGCGGGCGATATCAATGGTGACGGGATCGACGATTTAATCGTCGGAGATCCAAGCGGGTATTACAACAGTTACTATTATGGCGGCACCTATGTCGTATTCGGGGGACAGACGTTCGGCAGCTCTTTCGATCTGTCCAGCTTCGATGGCTCGAACGGCTTCCTGGTGCGCGGACTTGCTTCGAACGATCAGGCCGGCCATTCGGTGTCGGGCGCGGGCGACGTCAACGGCGATGGTATCGATGACCTGATCATCGGCGCCTACAATGCGAATTCGGGGGTCGGAGAGTCCTATGTGGTGTTCGGCGGCCAGGCGTTCGGTGCAACGTTCGATCTTGGCACGCTGAACGGCACGACCGGTTTTCAGATCAACGGAATCGATACGGACGACCGCAGCGGCATTTCGGTCTCGGACGCCGGCGATGTCAACGGCGACGGTTTCGCCGATGTGATTGTCGGGGCGCACCGCGCCGGACCGGCGGGCGATGAATATGCCGGCGAGAGCTATGTGGTGTTCGGCGGGCCGAGCTTCGCCGCGACTGTCAGTCTCGCATCGCTCAACGGTACCAACGGGTTCTTGTTGTCTGGCGTCGACGGCGGCGACTACAGCGGTTTTTCGGTGTCGTCCGCCGGCGATGTCAATGGCGATGGTGTCGATGACCTCCTGATCTCCGCTCACCATGGTGAATACGGTACGTACCAGGGCGCCGCCTATGTGGTCTTTGGCGGCCAGGCGTTTGGCGCAAGCTTCGATCTGTCGACGATCGACGGCGTCAACGGGTTCGTGCTCGAAGGCGCCAATAATGGCGACTACGCCGGCATGTCCGTGTCAGCTGCCGGCGATGTCGATGGCGACGGCCTGGATGACCTCATCGTTGCCGCAACCTACGCAAGCCCCGGCGGCCGAACTTATGCCGGAACCACCTATGTTGTGTTCGGCAGCGACTTCACGGGCGCCATCACGCAGCTCGGCGATCAGAATGCCAACGTACTGACCGGCAGCGCCGCCGCCGATACGCTTATCGGCGGGCGCGGCGCCGATTCCCTGCTTGGCAATGGCGGAGCCGATGTCATGCGCGGCGGTACCGGCGACGACGATATCGAAATCGGCGACCAGACTTTCGTACGCATTGACGGCGGTGGCGGCCAGGACACGCTGAGCCTCAACGGCACCGATCTCGATCTGACCCAGATCGCCAACAACAAGATTACCTCGATCGAGGCCATCGACCTCAACTCGACCCTGACGCTGAACGCGCAGGACGTCATCGACCTGTCGGAAACCGACAACACGGAAGTTTCGACCGCGCTTGCCACGCCGACGCCGAATTCGATCATCGTGCGCGGCTCTGTGACGGATACGGTCGATTTGATGAAGCTTCCCTCTGGCCACCCGATCGGCGGTGGGAACTGGATCCAGAGCGCGACCGGTATCGTCATTGGGCCGGAAACCTTCGACGTCTACACTGCCGACGGCGTCGGCGGTGTAACGATAGCAACGGTGCTGATCGAGCAGGGCGTGAATGTTCTTCTGCCGTTGCCGACCACATTGAGCCTCGGCGACACGCTGGTCGCGAATACTTTTGGACTTAACGGCGTCAAGTTCGAAGGTATCGATGCGGGCGACAACGCGGGCATATCGGTGTCCAGCGCCGGCGATGTGAACGGCGATGGTCTGGATGACTTTATTGTCGGGGCATCTCTGGCAACCGTGGGCGCCCAGAATTTTGCCGGCGAAAGCTATGTTGTCTTTGGCTCGACAAGCTTCGGCTCGACGTTCGACCTGACGACGCTCACTGGAACAGCGAACGGGTTCCGGCTCGATGGGGTCGTTGCCAGCGATCAGAGCTCGTACTCCGTTTCCGGCGCGGGCGATGTTAATGGAGACGGCTTTGCGGATTTGATCGTTGGCGCGCTGGGCGACGACGATGGCGCGGAGGCGAACCCGGGTGCTGCATATGTTGTGTTCGGCGCGGCGACCTTTGCTGCAAGTATAGGTCTTGGCACGCTCACCGGTACGAACGGCTTCAAGCTCGACGGTAAAGACGCGACCGATTATGCGGGCATCAGCGTTTCCGGCGCCGGCGACATCAACGGCGATGGCATCGATGACATCATTGTCGGCGCCAACCAGGCCTACAATGGCGGATACACCAAAGCCGGCGAGGCGTATGTCATCTTCGGGGGCCAGAGCTTTGCGGCGGTGCTCGATCTTGATGTACTCACCTTTGATGGCGACAACGGCTTTATTCTTACCGGCGTTTACGGTGATGATCTTGCCGGCCGGTCGGTCTCGCGTGCAGGCGACATTAACGGCGACGGCATCGGCGATCTGCTCGTCGGGGCTCCCGGTGCTTACGATTACAGTTCGAATTACAGGTATGGCGCGTCGTATGTCGTGTTCGGCGGCCAGGACTTCAGTATCAACTCCAGCACGTTTGATCTCGATGGCGCCGCAGGTGGCGGTGTCCTAAACGGCTTCAAGCTCAGCGGTGAAGTGGATGGCGACCAGGCGGGCTACTCCGTTTCGGCAGCAGGCGACATCAACGGCGACGGCATCGATGACCTGATTATCGGCGCGCATTACCATGCAGCCTCTGGAGCGGGTTCCGGTGCTGCCTATGTCGTGTTTGGCGGTCAGAGTCTCAGCGGACACCTGAGCCTTTCCGACATCACAGGGCTTGGCGGCGCCAACAGTATTCAGGGTTTCAGGCTCGGTGGTGAAGCGGCGACGGATTATGCGGGGGCCAGCGTTTCCGCCGCGGGCGATATCAACGGTGACGGCATCGGCGACCTTTTGGTCGGAGCGCTATCGAACAACGATGGTGGAGCCGGTGCGGGGGCTGTCTATGTCGTGTTTGGAGGACAGGCGGGTCTCACCGGTTCGCTGTCTCTCGGCAATATTGGCGGTGCGATCGACGGTTTCGAACTCACCGGCGAGGCCGCCGGCGATAGTGCCGGCGTTTCTGTCTCCGCCGCTGGCGATGTGGACGGGGATGGCTTCGGAGACTTCCTTGTCGGCGCCAATGAAAACACCTCGGGCGGTGCCAGCGCGGGAGCGGCCTATCTGTTGTTCGGTGGTGATTTCTCCAGTGCCGTAACAGTCCCAGGCACGACCTCAGGCGAAACGCTCAACGGTACGGCAGGGGCGGATGTGGTCATCGCAGACCTTGGCGCTGACACTCTGCTCGGTGCTGGCGGCATTGATGTTCTGCTTGCCGGCGGCGGCGATGACATTGTCGAGATCGGCGATCAGAGCTTCCGGCGCGTCGACGGCGGCGGCGGTCAGGACACGCTGCGCCTCAACGGCACCGATCTCGACCTCACGCAGATCGCCAACAACAAGATCACCTCGATTGAGGCGATTGAGCTCAATTCGACCCTGACGCTGAACGCTCAGGATGTCTTCGATCTGTCGGAGACGGACAACGCGGAAGTCTCGACGCTGCTTGGAGCAGCTACACCGAACTCCCTCATTGTGCGCGGCGGGGCGACCGATTCGGTGTTCCTCGACGATCTTCCCGCAGGGCACCCGAGCGAGGGCGGCTTCTGGCAGGCGGGCGCAACGGGGCAAGTCATAGGTTCGGAAACCTTCGACATTTTCACTTTTGACGATGGCTCCGGTACGGCGCTGGCCACGGTGCTCATCGAACAGGGCATCAACGTCACATCGGCGGTGCCCGCTTCAACAAGCATTGACGATATTATCGCCGGTGATGTCATCGGCTTGCGCGGCGCAAGGTTTGCCGGCGAAGCGGCCTACGACACGGCGGGCTTCAATGTCCAGGCGGCCGGTGATTTCAACGATGACGGTTTTGACGACTTCATCGTCACATCTGAGTTTAACGCCGATGGCGGCGCTTCGGCGGGGGCGGCCTATGTGGTGTTTGGCAGTGCATCGGGCTTTGGCGGATCGCAGAACCTGAGCACGGCGGCGGGCCTTCAGTTTACCGGTGGGGTGGGATTCCAGCTTAGTCATACAGGTCTGCCGGGCGATGCGGATGGTGACGGCATTAGCGATATCGTGCTGGGTGCGAGTGCAAATGTTGCCGGAAATGCGGGCGGTTCAACATTCGTCGTGCTCGGCGGGCAGGGGCTTACCGGGACCCAGAGCATTACAAATGTCGGCGGGACCATCGATGGCGTACGCTTTACCGCTGAAGTGGCAACGGATGGTTTGGGCGCGTCCGTTGCCCTCAACGGCGATCTGGATGGCGACGGGCTGGCTGACGTTTTGGCCGGCGCGCGCGGCGATGCAAGCGTTGCCGCGAAAAATGGCGCCGCCTATTTCGTTCCCTCCGGACAGGCCGGTCTCACTGGTTCAATCAGCCTGACGAACATCGGTGGCTCGCTGGATGGCGTCAAATTCACCGGGTTTGGCGCTAAGGACGAGGCCGGTGTGGCGGTCAGATCGATCGGCGATATCAATGGCGACGGTGTCGACGATGCCCTGATCGGGGCGCTCAATTCGGGAGGCGTTGGCTACGAGGGCTCGGCTTACGTGATCTACGGCGGCCAGGACATTCCCAGTCCGTCCTCGCTTGCCAATGTCGGCACCACGATTGCCGGGTTCCGCCTTGATGGCGAGGCCGGAACTGATTTCGCCGGACAGCGCGGTGCGCCGCTTGGCGATATCAATGGCGACGGCTTTGGAGACTTCGCGACCAGCGGACCGTTCCATGAGGCGGGTGGCACGGACCGTGGCCGCACCTATGTGATTTTCGGCGCTGCTGCGGCACCGGGCGCTACGGTTTCGCTTGGCCTCACCGGCACCGGTTCGCTTCCCGGCTTCATACTTGAAGGCGAGGCGAACCTTGATCGTTCCGGCATTATCGTCTCCTCAGCAGGCGATTTCGACGGTGATGGTGTCAACGATCTTCTCGTTAGTGCAGATCTGAACGATTACGGCGCCTATGATGCCGGTGCGGTCTATGTGATCGCCGGCGGGCAGGCCGGGCTCACCGGGACACTGCAGCTCTCGGACGTCGGCGACAGTGTTAGCGGGTTCCGCGTCACTGGCAGCGCGGCGACCGACCGGTTTGGCTCCTCGGTGAGGGCTATCGGTGATATCGACGGTGACGGGTTTGACGACATCGCCATAGGCGCTTTCCAGCACGACGACGCAGGCAACAATGATGCCGGCGCCGCTTATGTAATATTCGGTGGCAATTTCTCCGAAGCAGTAACGCAACAGGGCTCCGCTGCCGGTGAGACGCTTACGGGCTCTGCGGCTGTCGATGTGCTTGTCGGCGAGCAAGGTGGCGATACGCTTCTGGGCAATGGCGGGGCCGATGTGCTGCGCGGCGGTGCCGGCGACGACATCCACGAAATCGGCGATCAGACTTTCGCCAAGATCGACGGCGGCACCGGTCAGGACACGCTGCGCCTCAATGGCACCGACCTCGACCTCACGCAGATCGACAACCACCGCATAGAATCGATCGAGGCGATCGAGATCAACTCGACGCTGACCCTCAATGCGGAAGATGTCTTCGATCTGTCCGAGACCGCCAACGATCAGGTTTCGACGTTGCTCGGCACCGACACCGCGAACTCGCTGATCGTGCGCGGCGGGGCGGGTGACATTGTGCATCTGGCGAACCTGCCTGCCGGCCATCCGAACGACGGCGGGTTCTGGACTGTCGGCGCGATGGGTCAGGTCATCGGCCCGGAAACGTTCGACATCTATCAGTTCGACGACGGCACGGGGACAAAGCTTGCCACGGTGCTGATCGAAACCGGTGTAGACGTCAGTGCGGAGCTGGCGCCCTCCGCCACGATCGCCGGCGTTCTTGCGGGAACCGTACCGGGATTATCGGGTTTCCAACTGAACGGTATCGATACGAACGGTGGTGCCGGTTACACGGTTGGCACGGTCGGCGACATGAACGGAGACGGCTTTGAGGATCTGATCGTTGCGGCTCCTTCATCTGATCCGGGCGCTCTCGCCGATGCCGGTGAGGCCTATATTGTGTTCGGCGGCCAGTCGTTCGGCAGTAGCTTTGATCTGTCCATCACTAACGGGACGAACGGGTTCAGGCTGCCCGGTCTGCTGGCCGGCGATTCGCTTGGCGACTCGTTCGGCGCGGGAGACATCAATGGCGACGGCCTGTCCGATCTGGTGATCAGCGCTATTTACGCCGATCCGGGTGGCGACAGCCGCGCCGGCCAGGTGTTTGTTGTCTTCGGGAGCCAGACATTCGGAACCTCTTTCGATTTTTCGACATTGAACGGAACGAACGGGTTCAGGCTTGACGGCATCGACGCCGACGATCTGGCGGGAGACGCCGTCGCCGTGGCCGGTGACGTTAACGGCGATGGCTTCGAAGATTTTATCATCGGCGCCGAATATGGCGATCCCAATGCGACGTCGAACGCTGGTGAAGTTTATGTGGTGTTCGGCGGTGACAGTTTCGGGGCGACTTTCGACCTTACCGCGTTAACCGGCACAAACGGCTTCCAGTTGAACGGTGTCAACGTCAACGACTACGCAGGTCCCTCTGTTTCCTCCGCCGGAGACGTCAATGGCGATAGCATTGACGACCTCTTTATCGGCGGACCGTTTGTCACGACAGGCGGCGCTACTTATGTGGGCGCGTCCTACGTCGTGTTCGGAGGACAAACCTTTGGCGCGACCCTTGAGCTTTCGTCGCTTAACGGTACGACCGGGTTCCGGCTCGACGGTATCGACGCTCTGGACCGCACGGGCCGCGTCTCCTCGGCGGGCGACATAAACGGCGATGGCATCGGCGACATTCTTGTTGCCGGGCCGCACGCCAGCCCTGGCGGCAATGCAGAAGCCGGTGAGGTCTACGTCGTGTTCGGCGGCCAGGCATTTGGTGCAACTGTCGACCTCTCAACCCTGAACGGAACCACCGGCTTCAGGATCGACGGCGTCACCGCCGGAGATCGTGCCGGGCGCTCCGCCGCCTCAGCCGGTGATATAAATGGCGATGGTGTCGACGACATCATCATCGGGGCGCGGTACGGCGATACTGCCGGCGGTGTCGATGCGGGCGAGGCGTACGTGATATTCGGCGGACAAGCATTTGGTTCCACCTTCGATCTTGCATCCATAAACGGCGTCAACGGATTCCGCCTTGATGGCACCGATGGTGGAGACCGTGCCGGGCAATCGGTATCTTCTGCCGGTGATGTCGATGGCGACGGGTTCGATGACTTGATTATCGGGGCAACGTATGGCGATCCCGGCGTGCCCACCAACGAGGGTGAGGCCTATGTGATCTTCGGCGGCAACTTCACCGGTTCGGTAACGCAATTCGGGTCCACCGGCGCCGATACGATCAACGGTACTGCGTCAGCAGACGTGATCATCGCAGATCTCGGCGATGACAACATCGATACAGGCGGCGGCGCTGATGTGGCGCGTGCGGGCGGTGGCGACGACGATGTGACGGTCGCCGATGCAACGTTCAAGAAACTCGATGGCGGGCTCGGGCTCGACACGCTGATAATCGACGACTTCGATCTGGATCTCACCGGCCTCTCGGATCTGGTCATCGAGAGTTTCGAGGCGTTCGACATCACAGGCACGGCGAATAACACGCTGACGCTGGCGCTTGAGGATGTGTTCGACCTGTCGGAAACGATCAACACCGACTTCACCGCCGCCAATTCGCACAACAATTTGGTGATCATGGGCGATGCCGGCGATACGGTGGCGTTCAACGGTCCCGCGGCCGGGCACCCGGGCATTGGCGGCAGCTGGATGGATACCAGTACAACAACGGACATCGATGGCGAAACGTACATCATCGCGGACTTCGTTCTGGGGGGCGATGTTCTGGCAAGCGTTGCGGTGGATCAGGATGTGTCGACAACGGGTCTCTATACGTAGCCAAATCGAACTGTGTGTGCATGATCTAGAATAACGGGGCGATGGCGCAGGGGAGCCAGGGTGGTAAAAGAAGTCAAGAAAACGACGGGCCGGAAAACAGCGTCTGCAAAAAAGCCTGCGACCGCGACGGCTAAACCCAAGCCCGCACCCAAAACGGACGTGGCGAGCGCCGAAGCCGATCCTTCATTCGAACTCACAACGTCGCGCCAGTTTGAATCCTGGTTCGCGGAGCAGGACGCGAGCCTGGCATTCACCACTTATCAGGCCGGCAAACTGTTTTTCCTCGGCCTCAGGGATGACGGCAAACTGGCGGTCTTCAACCGTACGCTCGAACGCTGCATGGGGATTGCAAGTTCCGGCAACGCGCTTTATGTGGCGACGCTTTATCAGATCCTGAAATTTGTCGATGCTGCGGCGGAAACACCGGCCGATGGTCCCTACGACACGTTCTATGTGCCGCAGGTGAGCTACTATACGGGCGATGTGGATGCACACGATCTGGCCGTCACCGCGAGCGGAGAAACAATCTTCGTCAACACGCTGTTCAGCTGCGTTGCCACGCTCAGCCAGACGCACAGCTTCAAACCGGTCTGGACGCCGCCGTTCATCGACCGTCTCGCCGCCGAGGACCGGTGCCACTTGAACGGACTTGCCCTTGACGATAAGGGGCTCGCCTATGTCACGGCGGTTGCGGAAACAAATGTCGCCGACGGCTGGCGCGATCATCGCGACGATGGCGGTGTCGTTATCGACGTGCGTAGCGGCAACACCATCGCGTCGGGTCTTTCGATGCCGCATTCGCCGCGTCTTTATGACGGGCGGTTGTGGCTGCACAATTCCGGCACCGGCTATTTCGGGTTTATCGACCCTGCCAAGTGCGAGTTCGAGCCCGTCGCCTTCTGCCCGGGATACCTGCGCGGCCTCGACATCATTAACGGATTTGCGATTGTCGGTCTCTCCAAGCCGCGCGGCAACAAGACGTTTTCGGGGCTTGCGCTCGACGATAATCTTGCCGCCAACAAGGTCGAACCCAGATGCGGCCTCTATGTTATCGATCTGAAATCCGGGGATGTCGCGCACTGGCTGCGCATTGGCGGCGTGATCAGCGAACTCTATGATGTTGCCGTGTTGCCGGGGCGGCGCAACATCGCGGCCATCGGATTTCAAAGCGACGAAATCCGCCGTGTCGTTTCGATCGAAATCTGACGGATACGGATATGTCACGGCTTATAAGACTATTGCAAATGTTTGGTGCCGGCCGCGCCATAGGGCTTGTCCTGCTGGTACTCTTCGTTTCTCTCAGGATTTGGGATCCGTTGCCTCTAGAGGTGCTGCGTCTAAAGACTTTCGATTTCTATCAGGTCATCCAGCCGCGCGTCGACAAGCCGGTGCCGGTCACGATTATCGACATCGATGAGGAAAGCCTCAATGCGGTGGGGCAATGGCCGTGGGCGCGTACGAAAATGGCGGAACTTGTGAACCGCGTTTCGGCACTTGGCGGCGTGGTCATCGGCTTCGATATTATCTTCGCCGAGCCGGACCGCCTGTCGCCGGGAGCGCTGGCGGATCACTATCCAAGTCTTGATCCTGTGACCCGGCGGCGGATTGCCGAGTTGCCATCGAATGATCTCATTTTTGCGCATGCGCTGCGTCGGTTCCGTGCTGTTGCAGGTTTGACAGCGTACAACCGGGCGCTGGAGCATTCGGAGCAAACGCCACTTCCCTCGCCACCGCTGGGCGCCGTAGGTGGCGATTCGCTGCACTTCTTTCCAGCCTATCCCGGGGCGGTGCGAAACCTGGCTGAGATCGAGGAAGCAGCCCTTGGACATGGCATTATTACGATCAAGCCGGAGCCGGACGGGATTGTGCGCCGTGCACCTGCCATGCTGAACGTGCGGGGCACTTTGATGCCGTCGCTAACAGTCGAAATGCTGCGCATCGCAACCGGTGGACGGGCACTCATTGTAAAACGCAATGAGATAGGTGTCACAAGCATCATTGTCGGCGGTCTCGAAGTACCAACAGATGAACACGGGCAGTTCTGGATCCATTTTTCACCGCACAACCGGGCGCGATACGTCTCGGCGAAAGATGTTCTCGACGGGACGGTGGATCCGGCCATGGTGGCGAACAGGTTGTTGCTGGTCGGCACGTCGGCTGTCGGCTTACAGGATATCAAGTCCACACCGATCGATCCGATCATGCCTGGTGTCGAAGTGCATGCCCAGATCCTCGAAACCATGCTGACTCAGTCTGCCCTGTCGCGGCCGGGCAAAGCAGTGGGCGCGGAAGTGCTCATGGCCATCGTCGTCGGGCTCCTGGTGATTGGCATTCTTCCGGCATTCCGTGCCTGGGTGGTTCTCGTGTTCGGCTGCTGCATCGCGTTCGCGATGATTTGGCAGTCGTGGTTCTTCTACTCCGAAAAACACATTCTTATTGATGTCGCTTATCCGCTCGCGTCGAGTTTTGCGATTTATTGGGCAATGATTTTCTTCAATTACTTCCGCGAGGAAGTGGAGCGGCGCAAAATCAGAAGCGCGTTCGGCCAGTACATATCGCCGTCGCTCGTCGAGGAGCTCGCGCGCAATCCGGAAAAGCTCGTGCTCGGTGGCGAAACCAAAAAGATGACGATACTGTTCTCCGACGTGCGCGGGTTTACGGCCATATCGGAGCAGTACAAGGAAGATCCGCAGGGGCTCACCTTGCTGATGAACCGGCTGCTCACGCCGCTGTCGCACGCGATCATCGAAAACGACGGCACAATCGACAAATACATGGGCGATGCGGTGATGGCGTTCTGGAATGCGCCGGTCGACGATGCGCAGCACGCGACCGATGCCTGCGTCGCGGCGGTGTCGATGCTGGAAAAACTCGAGGCGCTTAACGAAGAACGCAAAATAGAAGCAGAGGAAGAGGGCCGCGAATTTCTACCGCTCAATGCGGGCGTCGGCATCAACACCGGCGATTGCGTCGTCGGCAATATGGGTTCCGACATGCGCTTCGATTACTCGGTGCTCGGCGATGCGGTCAATCTCGCCTCGCGGCTTGAAGGGCAGTCCAAGTCCTACGGTGTGCCGGTCATCGTCGGATCGGCAACGGCGGATCTCGTGAAGGCGCGGTTTGCACTCGTCGAACTCGACCTAATTCGCGTCAAGGGCAAGCAGGAGCCTGAGTGCATTTACACGCTGTTCGACCGTGAAAGCGCTCGCGTCAACGGCGCGGACGTTGACGAGATGTCCAAGAGCGTCGAAGAGCTGATCGCCCTCTATCGAGCGCGCAACTGGTCTTCCGCCACCAAATTAATTAAGTCATTGAGGGACGCCGCCGGCCATCTCGGGCTGGATGAGCTGCTCGATCTCTACGCGGGACGCATCGCCGCCTTCAAAAAGAAGCCGCCGCCGAAGGGGTGGGACGGCGTGTTTGTGGCGGAAACGAAGTAATACCAAGGGCAGTAGTTCAATCGTCTTTCGCGAATTTGCGGAAGTCGGGTTTGCGCTTTTCCTGCAGTGCGGCGACGCCTTCCTTGGACTCTTCAGTGTCGTAGTAAAGCTTCAGCGCATACATGCCCATACCGGCGATGCCGCGTTGGTGCTCTGTGTCCATGTTGAAGGAGCGTTTGGCGATGGCGAGTGCTGTCGGGCTCTTCTCCATGATCTCCGCACACCATTTCGCGATTTCGCTGTCGAGTTCATCGGCGGGTACGACCGCGTTGACCAGCCCCATGTCGAGAGCTTCCTGCGCCGAATAGCGCCGGCACATGTACCACATCTCGCGGGCCTTCTTCTCGCCCACGATACGCGCCAGAAACGTCGTGCCGAAGCCCGGGTCGACGGATCCCATTTTCGGACCAACCTGGCCGAAGATGGCTTTCTCCGAGGCGATCGTGAAATCGCAGATCGTACACAACACGTTGCCGCCGCCGATGGCATAGCCCTGGACGCGCGCAATGACCGGCTTCGGCACATCGCGAATGACGCTGTGCAGTTCTTCCACCGGCAAACCGATGGTGCCGCGGCCATCATACTGGCCATCATGGGAGGACTGATCGCCGCCGGTGCAGAATGCCCGGTCGCCGGCACCGCCGAGCACGATCACGCCAATGTCGTCGCTGTAGCCTGCCTTGTTGATGGCGTGCAGAAGCTCATCGCAGGTGCGGCCGCGAAACGCGTTCATCTTGTCGGGGCGGTTGATGGTGACCCATGCGGCCCCGTCGCGCACTTCGTAGAGAATGTCCTGGTAGTCCATAACGTGCCTCCCTCAGCCGTTCATGGTTAGGCCGCCGGAGACGGAAAGCACCTGGCCTGTGATATAGGCCGCGTCGTCGCTGGCGAAAAACAAAATGGCGCCCGGCAGATCATCGGGCTGGCCGATACGGCCGAGCGGAATTGAACGCTCGAATGCCTTGAGCAGTTTCTCCGGATTGCCGGCACCTTGTTTGTAGTCTTCAAAGAGCGCGGTTTCGGTTGGTCCGGGGCAGACGACATTCACCGTAACGCCGTGGCGCGAATGTTCGCGCGCCAGAGTTTTCGAAAACGCAACGAGGCCGCCCTTGCAGGCCGCGTAGACGGCTTCGCCCGAGGAACCGACACGGGCTGCATCGGATGAAATGTTGACGATGCGGCCGCCGCCGCGCTCGATCATGCCGGGCAGAACCGCATGGTGCATATTGAGCGCGCCGACAAGATTAATGGCGATGATCTTGTCCCAGATATCCGCATCGGTGTTGATGAAGGGTTTGAACACGTCCCAGCCTGCGTTGTTGATCAGGACATCGACGCTGCCAAGCGCCCCTTCCACCGCGGCAATGGCACGGTCAACACTGCTTCTGTCGGTGATATCGCAGGAAAAGGCCTGCGCCGTTCCGCCGGCGTCGGCGATCGCATCGGCGACGCCGCGCGCCGCTTCTTCGTTGATATCGCACACGGCCACCTTCGCGCCTGCCTCGCCGAAGCGCCGGCAGGTTGCGCTTCCAATTCCACCGCCGCCGCCGGTGACGACGACCGTCCTGTCTTTAAGTCCCTTCATGTTTTTCTTCTTTCAGTTGATAGCCCCGAAGGCCGTTCCGTGCAGGCTGAGCCCTGCGCCACCATATGGACCGGCACAACGCCGTCCTTGATTTGTGTCAATTATTGCTAGCTCCCGGGCGCACCTGGCCGACGAGCTTGTGGAGTGTTGAAAGCGTAACCGAGTTCAATGTTGCGCGCGTGAGTTCGTCGACTTCGCCGAGCACGGCATCAAGGGCATCGGCCTCCGCCGTGCCATCGGTTTGGCTGTCGCCACCCGGCTCGGGAGTGCCTACGGTTTCGAACAGTTCGATGACGTCGAGCAGCGTGGTGCGCCGGGCGTTTCCTGAAAACATGTAGCCGCCGCCGGCACCGCGCACCGAACGCACCAGACCGCTTCGCCCCAGCGTGTGCAGGACCTTGGAGAGATGATGGGTGGAGATGGCGTATTTGGTGCCGATGTCGGCTGCGGAGAGCTGGCGCTCTGGATCGGCGGATAACTCAAGCACGGCATAGATGGCGATGCGGCTGGCGGTTTGCAGTTTCATGACCGGGGCATATCCTGTCGATCCGAGCCGGTCATGTGAGCTCTTTCTCAAGTTGCAGGTAGGCACCGGCCATCAGGCCCTTGGATCGGAAAAACGACATCAGGAGATGGTTCTGGCGTGAGATCATCGTTCGCAGGCGATGCACGCCGGCCTGGCGGAAGCTGTCGCAGATGTGGTCGAGCAATGCGTCACCGATGCCGGCTTCGCGGGTCTGCGGATCGACGGAAATGGCGAACACCCAGCCGCAGGGTTCGGAACCGAATTCCCAGGCGCGGATTTCCCCGACAATGAAGCCTATGACCGCTCTGAGATTTTCACCTTCAGCCTCCGCGACATAGAAGAAGCGCTCATGCGGGCGCCGCGCCTGATAGCGCTCATAGAGGTCGTAAAGATAGTCGCGCTTGTTGATCCCGGTGACCTGCTCATCAAGATCGATGATCTGCGGCAGATCGCCCTTTTCAGCGGGGCGAATGGCAAACTGTGCGGTGTTTTCCGTCATGAGTTGTGCTGCTTCCAGGTGCCGCGCTTTGGTGTCGCGTTTGTGACGGAGGAGGCTCCGCCGGTACAGTATGCGACGCATAGACGCAATCTGGTACCGATTTCCGGATTGGCGTCAAGTATCGCGTTGATTCTACTCAGATTCAATTATCTGACTTTCGCTGAACGGTTCCCTCACCGGGCCGGACGGGGTTGCGCGAATATAAAATAGTATTATCGTACGAGATTATGTATTTCAAGCTTCCGCTGAGGTGCGGACAGCGAACAAGGAGCCTGGACGCCATGAAAGACACGCTCCAAACAGGGCTCAAGGCATCGCGAAGGTTTGATATCGACAGCCCGCGGACAATCGATTTCCTCGCCGGTGGTGATGGCGGCGGCCCGCGCGTCTACGCAACGCCGTCGCTTGTGGAAGACATAGAACGTACCTGCCGGGAGATGTTGCTGGAGCATCTCGACGATGGCGAGGATACGTTGGGCACGCGGGTCAGCATCGATCATCTGGCACCGACCCTCATCGGCATGTGGGTGGAGATCAACGTCGAAATCACGGAACTCAACGGCCGGGCGGTGGGCTTCTCCGTCGCGGTGCGTGACCCGCTCGATGATAATGTTGCGGGCGGCACCCATAACCGCTTCATCATCGATGTCGCGAAAACGGCTGCGAGACTGGAGCAGAAAGCCCAGGCGTTCGAGGCGGCATGAAGACACCGGCAAGCAACGACAGTGCCCGCAAGGTGCCGACCTATTGCTATCAGTGCGTTGCCGGGCCGGACCTCCTCAATGTCAAGGTCGAAGACGGCATTGCCACCGAGGTCGAACCGAAATTCTCCGCCGCAGATGTCCATCCCGGTGGTGGCAAGATTTGCGTCAAAGCGTTCGGCCTGATCCAGAAGACCTACAATCCACACCGCATCCTGACGCCGATGCGGCGTACCAACCCGCAAAAAGGCCGCGAACACGACCCCGGGTTCGTGCCGGTCTCGTGGGATGAGGCACTGGCAGAGATCGCGACAAAACTGAACGGCATTCGCGAGCGCGGACTGCTCGATGAATCAGGTTATCCGCGCGTTGCCGCAAGTTTCGGCGGCGGCGGTACGCCGCAAGCCTACATGGGCACGTTTCCAGCGTTCCTCGCCGCGTGGGGGCCGGTCGAGTTCGGTCTGGGCAGCGGGCAGGGCGTCAAGTGCTATCACTCAGAACATCTTTATGGTGAGTTCTGGCACCGCGCCTTTACGGTCGGGCCCGATACACCGCTGACACGCTACCTGATCTCGTTCGGTGCGAATGTCGAGGCCTCTGGCGGTGTCTGCGGCGTGTGGCGGCACGCGGATGCGCGCGCGCGCGGAATGAAGCGCGTGCAGGTCGAACCGGCGCTGTCGATTACCGGGGCCTGCTCCGCTGACTGGGTGCCGATCCGACCGAAAACGGATGCGGCCTTCATGCTCGCCATGGTGCACGTGCTGCTGCACGAGCGGCCGCGCGGTGCACTCGATCTTGCGTTCCTCAAAGATCACACCGCGTCGGGCTATCTCATCGGTCCGAACGGCTATTACCTGCGCGATGCAAGCTCCCGCAAACCGCTCGTCTGGGATGCGAAAGCCGGCCGCACCGTCGCTCATGACAACGCGGATGCGGACATCGCACTGGAAGGGTCTTATTCGGCGGGCGGTATCGAAATCGGCCCGGATGATAAAGTCTGGCCGCATGACACGTGCATGGTGAAGACGGCCTTCACTCTGCTGCACGAGCATATGGCGGCATCCACACCCGAGTGGGCCGCGGAGATCTGCGATGTCCCGGTGGAAACGATCCGCCGGGTTGCCGGTGAATTTGTCGATCATGCCTGCGTCGGCGAAACCATTGATATCGACGGTGTAACCCTGCCGTTCCGGCCGGTGGCGATCACGCTCGGCAAAACCGTCAACAATGGCTGGGGCGGATACGAATGCTGCTGGGCACGCACGGTGCTGGCAACGCTCGTCGGAGCGCTTGAAGTGCCAGGCGGCACACTCGGCACGACGGTACGGCTCAACCGGCCGGCAGATGACCGCCTTGAAAGCGTCGCAGCCGGTCCCGACGGGTTCATGGCCTATCCGCTCAATCCAACGGATGCGGAAAACTGGCGTAGTGAACCGAAAATCCGCAATGCCTACGATACGCTCGTGCCGCTCGCCGCCGATACGCCGTGGAGCCAGGCGCTCGGGCCAACCCATCTTGCCTGGCTGTTCCAGGACGACCCGCCCGAAAATCTGCCCAAGCCGACGCTTCCGGAGGTGTGGTTTCTTTACCGGACCAACCCGGCGATCTCGAGTTGGGATGCGCCGGGCGTGGCCGACAAGATGTCCCGATTCCCGTTCGTCGTGGCGTTTGCCTATACGCCGGACGAGTCGAACCACATGGCGGATATTCTGCTGCCGGAGTGTACGGACCTTGAAAGCACGCAGTTGCTGCGTATCGGTGGAACCAAATTCGTCGAGCAGTTCTGGCACTACCAGGGTTTCGCGCTGCGGCAGCCGGCGGTTAAACCGTGTGGAGCGACGCGCGATTTCACCGACATTGCGACAGAGCTTGCCCGGCGTACCGGTCTGCTTGAAAGCTATAACGGCCGCATAAACGGCGGCGCGGCCGGTGTCAGGCTGCACGGCGAAGAGTATGATTTCAGCCTGGAAACCGGCGCCGTGCACGAAAGCGAAGCCATCTGGGACGCCGTGTGCAGGGCGGCAAGCGCGGAGCTTACGGACGGGGGAGACCGCGACGGGCTCGACTGGTACAGGGAGAACGGTCTGAAGGTCGTGCCGTTCTCGCAGGCCCGCTGGTATCTGTTCGCCAGAATGCGCGAGCTCGGCCTGCGGTTTGAGCTGCCGTATCAGGAACGCCTGCAGCGTGTCGGTGCGGAACTTGCCAACCGCCTTCACGAGCACGGCATCACCTGGTGGGACGAACAGCTCAAAGAGTATCAGGCGCTGCCGGCCTACAAGGATTTTCCCGCCATATGGTCAGATCCCGATGCGCCGGGGCGCGCAGGTGAGAACAACCGGTTCTGGCTCCTAACCTCGCGCAGCATGCAGTATGCGTGGGGCGGTAACGCGGCGATCCAGATCGTCAATGAGGCGGCGCGCAATATTGCCGGGCATGACGGCATTATTGTCAACAGCGGGCGCGCGCTCTCTCTCGGCATCGCCGACGGCGATTTCATCGAAGTGCGTTCTTCACTGCGCGCGACGCGGGGCCGTGCGGTTTTACGCGAAGGCATCCGTCCCGACACGCTCTTGATGATCGGTCAGTTCGATCACTGGAAAACACCGTTTGCCAAGGACCTCGGCATGCCGAGCATGAACACGGTGACGCCGATATCGCTCAAGACCACCGATGCAACAGGCTCGGGAGCCGATCTCGTCGAAGTCGGCGTGACCCGGCTGAAAGGTGCGGCATGACGCGTTATGTGATGGTGGCCGATCTCAGGCGATGTGTCGGGTGCCAGACCTGCACCGCTGCCTGCCGTCACGCCAATGCGACGCCGCCCGGTGTGCAGTGGCGGCGCGTGCTCGACATGGAGATTGGATACTACCCCGACGTTAAACGCGCCTTTGTGCCGGTCGGCTGCATGCACTGCGACGAGCCGCCCTGCATGGAAGTTTGCCCGTCGACGGCAACACGCAAGCGCGACGACGGCATCGTAACCATCGACTACGACGTCTGCATCGGCTGCGCCTATTGCGCCGTCGCGTGCCCTTACCAGGCGCGCTACAAAGTCGAGCGTCAGGATTTTGCCTATGGCAAGGAGCGCATGGCTTCTGAAACGGCCCGTAACGATGCGCGGCGCATCGGTGTTTCGACAAAATGCACGTTCTGCGTCGACCGCATCGATGCAGGCACGGAAAAGGGTCTGACACCCGGGATCGATCCCGAGGCAACGCCGGCCTGCGTCAATTCCTGCATCGCCGGCGCGCTCCATTTTGGTGATGTCGACGATCCCGAAAGCAACGTGTCGCAGCTGTTATCCGACCACAAAACATTTCGCATGCACGAGGAACTCGGTACGGGCCCCGGCTTCTACTACATATGGGACGAGGCATGATCGCGATCGCGCCAAGTATGCAGAGCAACTGGGACTGGCGCGCGGCCGGCAATTTCGTCTGCGGCGGCACGGGCTCGGGCCTGATGGTTTTTGCCGCTGCCGGGGGGTGGCTCCGTCTGGCTCATTTTGAGTGGGTGGCTCTGGGTGCCCTCCTGATTGTAGGCTGCGGTCTCTCCCTCGTGTGGCATGAGATCGGCCGTCGCTGGCGTTTCCTTAACGTGCTGCGCAACCCCGCAACGTCATGGATGAGCCGCGAGGCGTGGGCCGCCTCCGTGCTCTTCGGCGCCGGCGGCATTGGCGTTTTGCTGGCATCTCCCGCGTGGCTGTCGCTGGCGGCTGCCGCGGCGGTTGTCTTTCTGTTCTGCCAGGCGCAGATGCTCCGCGCGGCACGTGGCATACCGGCATGGCGGGACCGGGCAATTGTGCCGGTCGTTCTTTCGTCCGGACTTTCAGAAGGCGCCGGGCTGTTACTGGCGGCAAGTGCTCTTGAAGGTGTAGTGCCGATCTGGCTTGCCTTATCCGTGGTCGTACTGGTTGTGTGCCGTTCCGCGGCGATGGTCTGGTACGCGCTCAGGCTGTTTACCGGTCGCGCACCGCTCGCCGTTCTGCCGCGACTGAGGCGGACATCGGCGATCGTCCTCGGCGCCGGCAGCATTGTGCCACTGGTGCTCCTTCTCATTGCAGCCAGTGCTTTCACGGTGCCATGCGCGGTCGCGGCCGGGCTTTTGACGGCCGTCGCCGGCTGGCAGTTCAAATACACACTCGTGCGCGGCCTCGCGTGCATGCAGGGCTTTGCGTTGAAACATGCGCCGGCGCGGGGAGCACTGGCACCTGGTATCGGTGCGCGGCCTGGCTGGCAGTAAATTCAATCAAGAGAGCATTAACAGGGAGAACGAAGCTCATGACTTCCGGCAAAACGGCGAAAGCGCCGACCACAAAGGATAACCCGGTCACCGTGCGCCCGCTCACTGGAGAAGACCTCAACACGGTTGTCGCCATGGACGAAGCGTTGACAGGCCGCGCCCGGCGCGGATTTTTCGAGCGCCGTTTGCAGGCCGCGCTGAAAGACCCGAAGGGGTTTGTTTACGTCGGCGCAGATGTGGCCGGCGAACTCAAAGGCTATGCGCTGGTGCGGTTGCTCGGCGGTGAATTCGGCCAGGACGCGGCCGGCAAGCTCGATGCGATCGGGATCGATCCGGCCAGTAAGGGCGCGGGCCTTGGGCGCGCGTTGATGACGAACATCGAAGACATTCTGCGCCACAAGGGTGTCGGCGAGTTGCAGACCGAAACCGAATGGACCAACGGCAGCTTGCTTGGCTTTCTCGCCCATTCCGGTTTTGAGCGCGCACCGCGCATCGTCCTGAAGCGCGACGTCGCAACCGATCTTGAATAATCGCGGCCAAGCTGCCGATACCGGAGAACCGAAGCTATGACCAGCCGTACACCAGATACAATTCCGCACCGCGCGGACGACCCTCTCGAGGTCGACTACTCAGATCCTGCAGCCAATGATTTCGACGCGCTGGCGCGCGACAGCGTGCCGGTTCGCTCCATGATGGCGGATGACCTGAACGCAATCATCGCCATCGATCGCCGCATCACCGGCCATGACCGGGCGACCTATTATGAGCGGAAACTGGCTGAAACGATGGATGAGTCGGCGGTGCGCGTCTCCCTCGTCGCGGAGAGCGAGGGCTTTCCCGTTGGTTTCATCATGGCCCGGGTCGATTTCGGCGAGTTCGGCCACACTGAACCCGAAGCGGTCATCGACACTATCGGCGTCGATCCGAAATTCGCGCACCAGGATATCGGTAAGGCGATGATGTCCCAGCTCCTGACGAACCTGCGGACGCTGCAGGTCGAGCAGGTGCGCACGGAAGTGGACTGGAACGCCTACGACCTGCTTGCGTTTCTGGAGCACTGCGGCTTTGTTCCCGCACAACGCATCGGGTTCCGGCGCAAGTTATAGCCTCTGTCGACCGGCACTGCTCCGGGCGCCGGATCGCTGCCTGACAACAGCTGCCTTGTGAGCTACCGTGGTTTCGGTTCTTTACACGGAACACCATCGGGATCGATCAATTCGGGCGGCTCATGAAGACGCGTTACAAGCTTGGCGGCGGTTTTCTTGCGGTCCTGTCGGCGGTCACGGTTGCGGCGTTGCTGCTTTCAGGCGTGCATGTCGGAAACCGGGTTTTCACGGTCAAACCTGAACGCTTTGAAGCCTCAGGGCTGGTGACAGTTACAGGACCGGCACCCGGTGTGCCCGTATCGATTGCGATTGCCGGAAGGGTGACAACGCTCGACGGACGGGCCGTTGCCGGCGCGATGGTCACTGCTGCCGACAGCGGTACGGGCTACCGCCTGACCGTCTATTCGGATGTGGAAGGGCATTACCGGCTGGAGGGGCGGTTTTCGGGAAACCTGAGCGTGCGAGCGAGGGCGCCGGGCTTTCAAGACGCCGAACTCGCCATGCAGTCCCCGGAAGAGCCACGAACGCCGCTCAACTTTGCGCTTGAGAAGCTTCAGGCTCCTGACGCGCTTTCCGAATCCCTCGCTGCCTCCGCGCATGCTGCGATGCTCGACTGGCCGAATGCGGATCTTCGCGAAGCCTTCGTGAGCCAGTGCCACTTCTGTCACCAGATCGGCAATGCCTTGACCAGGGTGCCGCGCGACGGCGACGAGTGGGCGGAAACCGTCGACCGCATGGACGGCTACCTTGTGATGCTCACCGAGCGCCAGAAGCGCGCGATCGGCGATGCGCTTGCCGCGGCCTTCAACGGCGATCCGGTCGCCGCAGTCCAGACCTACGATGCCTCGCCCGAACTGTCGCGTGCACGGATCGAGGAATGGCCGGCGGGCGATGGCTACTCCTTCATCCACGATGCCGATGTCGGTGCGGACGGGCGGCTCTACGGGGTCGATGAGGGGCATGATGTCTTGTGGGTGCTCGACCGCGAGACAAGAACCGTTGAGCGTGTGCCCCTGCCGGGCACAGATCTTCCTGTCGGCGGGGTGTTCTCCGGCCTTGCCCTGCCGATCGGTATATTTTCCGGCAAGCACGGACCGCACAGCCTGGCGCAGGCCGCTGATGGGCGCTTCTGGATCACCAATGCGCTGTCGGCCAGTTTGATGTCCTACGAACCGCACACAAAGGTATTTGAAACATATGCGGTGGGCGGCGATTCTCTTTATCCTCACACCATCCGCATCGACGGCGAGGGGATCGTGTGGTTCACGATTGCCGCATCGAACCAGGTGGCGCGATTTGAGCCGGACAGCGGCAGGTTTACGATCATCGAACTGCCGTCAAACGGGTTCGCCCGCTGGGTGTCGGACGCGTTTTTCCCGCTTATTCTGAAAACTGCCGCGCTTGTTCCAAGGGGCAATCTTCATCTGTCTTTGTCGCATCACAAGTGGTTCGGTCTCGGCAGGGACGCTTTGAACATGCCCTACGGCATCGATGTCAACCCGCTCGACGGCAGCGTTTGGTACGCCAAACTCTATGCCAACCGTATTGGCCGCATCGATCCGGAAACACTGGATGTGGTGGAATTCGAAACGCCGCTGGCCGGGCCGCGGCGGCCGCGTTTTGATCGCGGCGGAACGCTGTGGATTCCCTCGTTCGACGAGAGTTCGGTGCTCTCCTTCGATCCGGCGAGCGGCCGGTTTTCGACCTACCCGCTGCCGCAACTGGCTCCAAACGAGTACGAGACGCCGTATGCGCTGAATGTGCATCCGCAAACCGGAGATGTCTGGATCACATCCAACCTGTCGGACCGCATATTCCGCTTCGATCCGGACACGCAGTTATTTGTCAGCTATCCGAGCCCGACCCGTGTCACTTTCCTGCGCGATCTCGTATTCACCGATGACGGCAAGGTCTGTTCGAGCCAGTCGAACCTGCCGGCCTATGCGATTGAGGGCGGCGTGCCGTCGTTCATTTGCATCGATCCGGGGTGAGGCGGCCATTTGGCGATTGCGCCGGGCGCCGGTCTTTGCCATGTGTGAGGCGCCATGCCGGAACATCACACGCCCATAACGATCTTCATTGATGCAGACGCCTGCCCGGTCAAGGACGAGACCTACCGCGTTGCGGACCGTTATGAGCTCAAGGTATTCGTGGTGGCGAACGCCTACATTGCCGTGCCGCAAGGGGCGCGCATCGAGCGGGTTGTCGTTGCGGAGGGTCCCGATGTTGCCGATGACTGGATTGCCGAGCGTGCGGCGCCCGGCGGCATCGTCATTACCGCTGATGTTCCTCTGGCGGATCGTTGCGTCAAGGCGGGAGCTGCCGTCATCGCACCGAACGGGCGAAAGTTTACGGAAGGCTCGATCGGTATGGCGCTGGCGACGCGCAACCTGATGTACGATTTGCGCTCGGCCGGCGAGACCACCGGAGGGCCGAAGCCGTTTTCAAAGCGCGATCGCTCGACTTTTCTGTCGGCGCTTGACGAGGCCGTAATGCGTTTGAAACGGGAAGGTTACGGCGCGGCGTAAACGCGCCGCACCGTTAACCGGGTCAGCTGTTCAACTGGTCGAATTTTTCCTGCAACTCTTCCGGCGATTCGATGAACTCCGGATCGGTCAGGATGCACTCAGGCTCGGGGCAGACCATCTGGCATTGCGGTTCGTCTTCGGCGCCGACGCATTCGGTGCACTTGAACGGATCGATGCGGTAGATCGGGTCGCCGACGGAGATTGCCTCATTGGGGCAAACCGGCTCGCAGGCATCGCATGCGGTGCAGTTTTCCATGATCTTCAGGGCCATGATGTGTCTCCTCCCTTTACGAGGCCATTGGCAGAGCGTCGAGTTTTGCCAGCTTGTCGTAACGGAAAGCCCCCCAGAGAGCGGCCCCGATTGCGCCGGCATAGATCGAATCTTCGTGGCTGCGGATCTCGACGGTCGTTTTCTGACCTTCGAGTTCCTCGCGAAGCGCGCCGACAAGGCCTTCATCCATGGCGAGTCCGCCGGTTACCATGACGACGCCGTCACCTGCCTTGATGGCTTTTAAAAGCCGTGCGAGACGGCCGGCCATCGACAGGTGGATGCCCTTGAGGATGTTTTCGGTCGAAATGCTGCGCGACACCATGTTGATGACGTCGGTCTCCGCCAGCACGGCGCAGATGCTCGAGACCTTCTCAGGGTCGTCGGCCTTGCGTGACAGCGGGCCGATTTCATCCTGGGCGATGCCGAGATAGCGCGCGATATTCTCAAGGAACTGACCTGAACCGGACGCGCACTGACTTGTCATCTTGTAGGTCAAAACTTTTCCCCGGTCGTCGATGAGGATGGCGCGGCCGTGCAGTGCGCCGACATCGAGAACGGACTGGGCCTGTTTGTCGAGATAGAGCGCGCCACGCGCGTGCGTGGTCATCGAATAGAAGTGGCCGGTATGGAAGGGCACCGTTTCGCCTTCGCCCGTGGTTGCCACATAGGCGACGTCGTCGCGTTTCAATCCCGCCTGCGCCAGGCAATCGTCATACGCCTCTTCGGCGAGCTGCAACGGGTCGCGCTGGCGTACTCTGAGGACCTGTCGGGCCAGCCACTTGGTTTCATCGCCGTTCACTTCGAACAGTGCGGCCTTTACCGCACCCGTACCGACGTCAACTCCGGCTGTAATGGTCATGGTCGTGTTCTCCTTCCAACCTTCAATTCACCGCGCGGCCGGCAAAGGTCGCAGCACCCAGGGCGCCGGTGTAGATCGAGCCCGGGTCGATGTTGATTTTTACTTCACCGTAATTTTCTTTGACGAGCAGGTCGAGTTCACGCACGGCGGCTTCGTTTTTCGCGACACCGCCTGTGAAGGTGAACTCATCGCGTATGCCGCCGGAGCGCGAAATGATCGACATGGCGCGCAAGATGATGGCGCGGTGGAGGCCCGCCAGAATGTCTTCGCGCTTTTCACCCAGCGCCAGGCGGTCCCGCAGTTCGGCGCCTGCAAACACCGTGCAGGTTGAATTGATGCGCACGGAACGCGTCGCTTTCATGGCGAGCGGTCCAAGTTCATGCAATCCCATGTTCATTTCATCGGCGATGTAGCCGAGATAGCGGCCGCATCCGGCAGCGCAGCGGTCGTTCATCTGGAAGTTTTCGACAATTCCTTCCGGATCGACCTGGATGCCTTTCGTGTCCTGGCCGCCGATATCGAGCACTGTGCGGGTCGCGGGATACATGACATGGGCGCCCAACCCGTGGCAGAGGATTTCAGAGCGGATGTGCTCCTTCGAGAACGGCAGCGTAACGCGGCCATAGCCCGTGCCGACGAGGTAGACCTCTTCAAGGTCGACACCGAGGGCACTCTTGACGGCGCGCTCGACGGTTGCCGGGTCGACACCGAATTCGGGGGCAACCTTGACGACTTCCTGCAGTGCGCGCAGGAACTTGCCGCTCATGTCTTCCGACGGGGGCCGGTTTTCCACCTCGATGATCGACTTGTCGTAGACGTTGAGGAGAAGGTCGTAGGGTACATCGGCATCGCGGGCCGTGTCCTCGGCGATGTTCAGGTAGCGCGAGCCGGCGATGTCGCGAAAGAAGTCTGATTTGCGCCTGCCGCCTGGCGCGAACATTGCGGTTGCTTCGCCGCGCAGTGTGTTGAAGACCTGCGCGAGAACCTCCCCGACAGCATCTTCCAGACCGGCAAAGCGCTTGCCGGAAACCTGCTGCAGACAGGTTTGCTCCAGATCGTTGAGCTGTTCGACAAACTGTTCGCGGCGAAACCCGAGTTCAAGCCTTGAGAGGAAGTCATCGAGCTTGTCGGCAAGTTCGGGAACGTCGGCACCGAGTGCGCGGCGGCACAGGGTGAGCCGTGCATCGATCATCGCTTCAAGTTTGGCGACCCGCGTTGCGGTGTCGTAGTTGGATCGGGAGTTGGTGATGCCGCGGCCGATAATCACCGAGTTATCGTCGAGCAGAACGGCCTTCGTCGTTGTCGAGCCGAGATCGATGCCTACAAAGGTTCTCATGCTGCTGCTCCTTTCGCGCTGCCGTCGCGTTTCTGATCGACCATCTGGAAGTAACTTTCCAGGCGGTTCTTGATGTTGGCGGCGGAGAAGTAGCGCGGATCGACAAGATCGCTTTCGACGAACGCGGCCGGTTTCCCGGTTCGCTTTTCGACCTCGCGCATGATGAGAAGCTGACCGGCGGAGAAGCTGTTGCAGCTCTTGATGGAGTTGATCAGAAGACCGTCCGCCTCATACTCGTTGACGTAGTTGACCAGCATGTCGACGCGCTGCGGCAGGCTGCGGTTCGTGTAAACGCCGAGGCAGTAGTCCGCGAGCGTTTCCAGAGGATTGTCGGGATCGTGACGGAAGCCGAAGTCATAGACACCGCCGACCTTCGTATAGCTGGACGCAACGACCACCGCGCCTTCTTCGTAGAACATCTTCCAGAAATCACGGAAGCTCGTGTAGTTGGGCGGGCCTTCGACGACGAGGCGGTACTTTTCCGTTTCCATGACGCCATCGGGCGTCACCGGGCCCTGACCGGCGGCGAGGCGCCCATCCACTTCCTCGCGCAAGGTCTTGTAATAGTCGATGGCATCGTCGGTGCCGCGGTAGGCGCCGAATATCGGGCCGATATAGTAGATGCCGCCAAAGTAGGCATCGATCGGAGAGGGACGGTTCCGTCCGGTCTGAAGCACGTAGACAAGATCGTCTTCGGCCTTGGCCGAGCGCCGCAGGTTTTCGCGCAGGCGGTCGATGTCGAACTTCACGCCGCTTACCCGTTCAAGCGTCGGGATCACATCTTCCTTCAGCTGTTTGACCATGTATTCGCGCATATTGTCGGTGATCTTGCCGTCGCCCTCATAGGGCGTATGCAGCATGATGGTTTCGCATTTGTACTGCTCGCGCAGCAGCTCAAACCACTTCATGAAGGTGAAGCAGCCGGTATACGACAGCAACAACAGATCGGGATCGGGAAAGGGCTTGCCGTTCGGCGCGAGATTGCCCTTTGCCATCATTCCGACGTCCGACTTCACATAGGTGCAGACGTCTTCGGAATGGCCGAGCTTTTCCGCTTCCATCACGTAAGAGCCGCTTTTCTTGCGAAGGCCGTTCTGGATGGCGTTGACCTCGGGCAGGTTGTTGGCGAAGTCGAAACACATGATGAGTTCGTTGAGATTGCCCGGCACGAAGGTGGAGCACACTTTTTCGCCATTCTCACGGGCGCTGGTGAGGCGGTCGAAATGCTTCGCCATCATGGCTTTCTGCTTGAGCATTGAGTCGTCTTTGGAGACTTCCTGTTGCTCCGACGTGCTCCTTGATGTGGTGATGACGGTCATTGCTCGCTCCATAGTTTGATCGAATCGGCAAAGGTTCCGGCCTGCTCGCGGATGGGCTGCATCTGACCGGAGTTCTCGGCGTATTTGAACGCGATGTAGGGGATGTTCTCATCGGCCAACGTGTGCTGCAGCATGGGCCGGTCGAGGAGGGCGGGGTCGCAGAAGCTTGGCGATGCGAAGATCACACCCTCCGCGCCGTACTTCCGGACCGAGCGCACGAGATGCTGGCCTTTTTCTTCGAGATTGGGTTCGTATTTCGCCGCCGTGCTTTCTGATTGATGCAGAAACGCGTGCGCCAGATTTCTCAGTGGCTCGCCGTCAAGCGACACGTCGCCAATGAGCCACCGGGTGACGAGGAGAAGATCGTCGTCGACGATGTAGCAGCCCGACAGCTCGATCGACTTGATGAGATTGAGCGGCGGCTGCTCGCAGAACAGGCCCGTCAGTACAACGCGGCAGTTGTCGCGCAGGGGTTTGTCTTCCGCCTCCGCCGCGGCAAGCCATTCTGTCATGAGCTGGCTGTGTTCCTCGACCGGGAGAACGAGCCCGGCGCGCACCAGCAGATAGACATCGCCCGCCGGCGCCTTCCACGGTTGGCGGGCGCGGAACTCGTAGACGGCGCGGATGAGCTTGCGGTTCTCGTTGTAGACGGCGATCGAGCGGCGCAGCGAATCGTCTGTTATCTTGACGCCGCAATGCGCTTCAAGCCCCTCGCGCAACTCCTGCAGTTCGCGGGTGTAGTAGTTGCCGCCGATTTCGTCGTCGTAGTTCTGCGGCACGTCGAAGTAACGCGAATAGACTTCCGGGAACATGAGCTTCCACATCCCAGAGAGGTTGCGGATGACGTCGCAGATCGAGGGGAACAACATACCGTCGACGAAGTCGAGACGGCCGCTTACGCCAAGCTCGATGGTCGAGCGGGGAATTCGGCAGATGTAGCTTTGGTAATAGGCATCGCCGTGGATGACCTCCAGCTGATCGCCGCCGCCGACAACGCCGAGCGGCAGCATGCCGCCGGCATGAATGATCTCGCGCGGCACGTAGATCGGCAGATACCCGACAACCTTGCGGCCGGGCTCTGCATCCTTCCACTCACGCGCGGCGGTGAAGTTGAGATCTTCATAGAGCGCCTGGCAACGGTCGATGATTGCTTGGGCTTGTGACATTTCGGCGATGCTCCCTTTGAAGCCGTGTTGCGTTCGTTTGTCTGCCCTGTCCGGTGGAGGCCGGTGCGTCGTTCTCACGCAGTTCAAGGCGGGTTGACGTTTGGTGTTTTTCTTTATTATCGTAAAATCGTACGAGTATACGAATTTAAGGTCAACCGATGAATTCTGCGACTTTTTGGCACGCAATCTCAAAACCGGGATATTGACGATGATAGCGCAACACGGTGAACAGGCCGCGATATCCATCGCACTTACGGGCAGCGGCGGCGCCGGTGTCATGACGGCGGGGGGGCTGTTGCTCGACGCCGTCGGCAAGCATGGCTGCTATGGCCTGCAGACCCGCTCGGTCGGCCCGCAGATCAGAGGCGGCGAATCCGCTGCACTGCTCAGGTTGTCCGGTGATCCTGTCGAAACCCACAGCGCGTGTTTCGACATCCTTCTGGCGCTCGACTGGAACAACTACACGCGGTTTTCAGCGGAAATTCCGTTGAATGCCTCCAGCATTGTCATCACCGATCCGGCCGTGGACGCTGCACCGGAAACGATAGCCGCGGCCGGGTGCACGATGGTGGAGTTGCCATTGAAGGAAATGGCCGACGATATCTCTGGCGGGCGCGTAAACATGATCGCGCTTGGCGTTGCCGCCGGGGCCATCGGCCTTCCGCTTGAAACGGTAAGCGGCCTGATCGCCGGAAAGCTCGCGTCGAAGGGCGAGGCGGCGGTGCGCTCGAGCGTTGCCTGTGTCGAAGCCGGTTTCGAAAGCGGCAGGGCGATTGCGGATGTGCCCAAGCTTGCACCCTCAAGCCATAGTGAAGCCTCCGTGCGCTGGCTTATGACCGGCAATGAGGCGGCGGCACTGGGAGCAGTCAGGGGCGGTATCCGGTTTGCCGCTGCCTATCCCATCACGCCGGCGACGGAAATCCTCGAATGGCTGGCCCCGGCACTCACGAAGGTCGGCGGCACGCTTGTTCAGGCGGAAGACGAACTCGCATCCATCAACATGATCATCGGCGCGTCCTTTGGCGGCGTGCCGTCAATCACCGCGACATCGGGCCCGGGATTTGCGTTGATGACCGAAGCCATCGGGCTTGCGACAGCGGCGGAAGTGCCCGTCGTTGTTGTCGACGTCATGCGCGGCGGGCCCTCGACCGGAATTCCAACCAAATCGGAGCAGTCGGATCTCAATATTGCGGTCTACGGGCTTCACGGCGATGCGCCGCATATTGTTGTCGCTCCGGTTTCTCTGGCAGATTGCCTGTTTACGACGCAGTGGGCGGCGCATCTTGCCGAAGCGATGCAGGCGCCCGCCATCGTGCTTTCCGATCAATTTTTCGGTCAGGCGCGCATGATTGTCGACCGTCCGGCCAACGTGGCGTTTATCGCCGAGCGCAAGATCGCGGAGCGCTGCGACAACGATTACGCCCGCTATGCGGTGACCGCGGACGGTGTGTCGCCGATGGCGGTGCCGGGCACGCCCTGCGGGCAGTACACCGCCGATGGTCTCGAACACTCGGTTTCAGGGACGCCGTCATCGTCCGCGGAAGACCATCTGAAGCAGCTCGCCAAACGCCGCACCAAAATCGAATCCCATGATTACGGTGTGCACTGGGCCGAGATCGAAGGCGAGGGCGATCTCGTTATCCTCACATGGGGGTCCACTGCAGCGCCGGTGCGTGAAGCGGCACGGCGCGCCCGGGCGCAGGGCGCGAACGTCAAAACCGTGGCGGTTCGGCTGCTCGCCCCGCTTGAGGTCGAAACCCTGCATGCGGAAATCTCCGGCGCTCGCGGTGTGCTCGTCATCGAGCAGACCGAAAGCGCGCAGTTTTACAGGTATCTGCGCAGCCAGTGCGATCTGCCCGCAAACACACGGGCCGTGCATCAGCCCGGGCCCTTGATGATCAAGCCTGAAGACGTCCTCCACGAAATTATGACGGAGCTTGGCCGATGAACGCGCCTGCCCTTCCGAAAGCCAGCGACTACAAGTCCGAACTCAAGCCGGTTTGGTGTCCAGGCTGTGGCGACTATCATGTGCTGTTGTCGCTCACCAAGGCGTTCGCCGCCCTCAAGCTGCGGCCGGAAGAGATCGCGGTCGTCTCGGGCATTGGTTGCTCGTCGCGCATTCCCGCCTATACCAACTGCTACGGGTTTCACGGTGTGCACGGCCGGGCGCTGCCACTCGGTACCGGTCTCAAGGTGGCGCGGCCTGAGCTGACGGTACTCGTCACCGGTGGCGATGGGGACGGGTTTTCCATTGGCGGCAATCACTTCCTGCATGCCTGCCGGCGCAACATCGACATCACCTATGTGGTCATGGACAACCGCGTCTATGGCATGACCAAGGGGCAGCCTTCGCCAACCACCGAGCCCGATTGGGACAGCGCACTTTCGCCCGGCGGCACCGGCGTCAGACCGTTCCACCCGCTCGTTATCGCGCTTGCGTCAGGCGCGAACTTCGTGGCGCGCACCTTTTCAGGCGACATCAAGGGCACGACGGACACGATCGTGCAAGCGATCAACCATCCGGGGTTTTCATTCGTTGAAATTCTCAGTCCCTGCGTCACGTTCAGACCCGATCAGCGCGGCTGGAAATCCGTGGTGCACCCGGCGCCGGTGGAACCGACCGACGATGCGGCCCGTGCGGCGCGGCGCATAATGACCGATGACGGGTTCAATGTCGGGGTGCTTTACCGAGGCTCTCGTGAACCCTACATGGTGGAGCGTGCCAAGGAGACCGGTGAGCCGGCGCAGTTTGACGGGATGTTCGAGATATGACGAACGCTCCTGGACCTCAGATCACCGACCTTGGCGAACTGCTCGCCTATGCCCACGCTATCGAGGTCGATGCGATGGAGCGCTACCAGCTCCTCGCCGACCAGATGGAAACGCACAACAACCGCGAACTGGCAAAACTGTTTCGCGAGCTTGCAGGCCACGAGGAGAAGCACGCCGCAAAGATTCTCGAGCAGGCCGGCGAAAGCGGACTGCCCGTGATCGAAGAATCCGCGTTCCACTGGCTTGGCACCGAAAGTCCGGAAGCGGCCGACCTTGATGCCGCCCACTACCGCATGACGCCCTGGCATGCGCTGCAGATGGCGTTAGGCGCGGAACAGCGCGCCTTTGCCTTCTTCGATCACCTTGTGAACACGGTGAGCGAACCGGAGGTGAAGAAATGGGCGGAAGAGTTTCGCGATGAAGAAGCTGAGCATGTGGAGCTTGTGGAACGCCTTCTCAAGCTCCACCCGGAGCCGGCCGAGGGATGGGATCTGGATGACGATCCACCCTACCTGCAGGACTGACCCGATCACATGATGAGGATATGAAGATGACCGTTTTGCTTCCAGAGGGTTGGGCCCCGCCCATCGGATATTCCAACGGCGTATCGGTAGATGCCGGCCGCATGGTCTTTGTTGCCGGGCAGGTGGGCTGGAACGCCGGACAGGTCTTTAAGAGCGAAGATGTCGCGCCGCAGTTTGAGCAGGCATTGAAGAATGTGCTGGCGGTTCTCGCCGAGGCGGGGGGCGGTCCAGAACATATCTGCCGCATGACGGCCTATTGCATCGACAAGCCTGCCTATCTCGCGGCACGGCCCGAAATCGGCAAGACGTGGCGCGCGCTCATGGGCCGCCACTTTCCCGCGATGAGCATGATTTTCGTTGCCGATCTACTCGACAGTCCGGGAAAGATCGAACTTGAGGCAACCGCCGTGGTGCCGCAATGAAGGCGGTCTATCAGGAAGTCCGCGGCAAGGAAGGCTTGCGTATCGGCGCGTTCGACGATCCGCGGCCGGTTACCGGCGATGCGGTCATGAAAGTGAAGGCCGGAGGCGTCAACCGCATCGACCTCTACATGCGAGATGTCGGCAAGGGTATTACTCATGAACTGCCGCTGGTTCTCGGCGTCGATGGCGCAGGCGAAATTGTCGAGGCGCCGGAAGGGTCGGGCCTGAAAGCCGGGGATGAAGTTGTCCTATATCCGATGGCATATTGCGGCCGGTGCGCGGCCTGCAACCGCGGTGACCATCCCAACTGCATCAAGTTCGACATCGCCGGCGAGACGCGCCACGGCACGTTTGCGGAGTATATTGCAATGCCCGCCAAGTGCTTCGTGCCGAAGCCCGATACTATCAGCTGGCAGGCCGCCGCGACGCTTCCTGTGGCCTACCTTACGGCCTGGCGCATGATGTTCGGCAAAGACGCGCTCAAACCGGCAGAGACCGCGCTGATCGTGGGTGTCGGTGGCGGTGTTTCCTCGGCCTGTCTGCAGATGGCCAAGATGATCGGCGCGCGTGCCATCGTGACATCGTCGAGTGCCGGGAAGCTTAAAGCCGCACAGGCGCTCGGTGCCGATCACGGCATCAACTATCGCGATGAAAAGGTTGCCCGGCGCGTCATGGAGCTGACCGGCGGCGCCGGCGTCGACATGGTGATCGACAATGTCGGCGAGGCAAGCTGGGGCGACAGCTTGAGATCGTTGCGCGCCGGCGGCCGCGTTGTGACCTGCGGCGCCACCACGGGCGGGCACCCATCCGCCGACATTCAAAGGCTCTTTGCCCGCCAGATTGCGGTCTACGGGTCAACGCTCGGCAGCATCGCGGAATTTCGCCAGCTCATCGACGTTGTCGCGCGCGGAAACATCGCGCCGATCATCGACAATACCTATCCCATGGATGACATCGCCGAAGCGTTCGAGCGCATGGAGCAGGGCGAGCAGACCGGCAAGCTCGTGGTCGAAATCGACTGCTGAATGAAACGAACGAGGACACCGAGAGCCACAGGAGATGATGATGGAATATGACCGGGCGGTGAGCCGCGCTCTTCACGAAGAACACATGGCCGTGCTGACATTGCTCGGCAGGCTCGATCAACTGGTGACCCTGAACTCCGATGCCAATGCGCCTGATTGCACCAAGTCAGACACGCACATGCTTCTGGGGGACCTGAAAGCTGCCGTACGCGGTGAGATCACAGCGCATTTTGCGTTTGAGGAAGATGCGTTGTTTCCGATCCTTGAAGAGGCGGGCGCCGCGGATGTCAACGGCATGTTGCATGACGAGCATGTTGTGCTCCTGCCGCTCGGTAACGAGCTTGCCGATCTTGCCGAAGCGGCATCCTCCGGCGGCTTCTCGGCTGACGGCTGGGCGCGGTTCCGAAAGGCTTCGCGCGAGTTCGTTGATGGTCTGCGTGACCATGTCGACAAGGAGGAGGCGGGCCTCGTTCCCATGGTTGAGGACATCCTGAGCGATGATCAGGACAGCGAACTGATCCAGGCTTACAAGTTCTAGAGCCAATCGACATTTGATGGTGTTGTGCTAACACAGGAGAACCGGCGCGCGAAATCTTGCGAGGAAACACCGCCTTGTTGTGGTCTGAGTATGTGCAGCTTGAAGATGGCAAGAGAGAGGCCTTGCGTAAGTTGGAACGCACGGACGAGCTTTTGCTCGTCGCCGCACGGAACGACCTGGAAACTCTTGCCCTGTTCCGCGCGGCGCTGCTTGAAGATCGTGCAATTGGCATCGCAACGAAAGACGTGCTCAACGAACTTGACAGCGCCCGCGTACAGGTTGGGTCGGATCAGCTGTTTGTTCTGAAAGACAAAGAAGTTCCGGGTCCGAGGCTTGCCTGCTTTACGTCCGGATCGACGGGCAATGCCAAGGGCATCCTGCGCACCTATGACAGCTGGCTCAGGACATATGAACTGCAGCGCAAGCTTCTGGATTGCCGGCGCGACGCCCCGGTTCTGATCCTCGGCAACCTTGCCCACTCCATGCATCTTTACGGTGCGATGGAAGCGTTCGACCGGCAGGTCGTGCCGCGAGTGTTGCGCAAGTTCTCTTCAAAGCTGGCGGTCAGTGCCTGCAGCTCATCGCGTGCCGAGATTATCTATGCAACGCCGGTCCACCTTAATCTGATCCTGGCACATGCGGCGAAGACCGCAACCGAGCCGCTTGAAGATGTTCGTCTTCTCCTCGCCGGCGGCGCCAAACTCAATGAGCAGCATCTAGATGAGCTGCAACGGGTGTTTCCGAACGCCAAAATTGTCGAGTTCTTCGGGACAACCGAGACCAGCTACATCACCATAAAGCAGCCGGGCGCTCCGCGCGGGTCCGTCGGCAAGCCGTGTCCAGGTGTTTCAGTGAAGATTTGCGACGATGAGGGCAATGCCGTTACCGCCGGCGCCGAGGGGACCTTGTGGGTGAAGAGCGGCATGCTGTTTGAGCGCTACATCGCGGGCGAGGACGCGAACACGCAGTGGTGCGAGGGCTATGTCACGGTCGGCGACCAGGGTTATCTGGATGATGGCGGCAACCTGTTCTTTACAGCCCGCAAGGGCGCGATGGTCACGATAGCCGGGGAGAACGTGTTTCTCGATCACATCGAGGCGCGGCTGCGCGATGAAGTTCCTGCCGGCGAGGCGGTTGTGCTGTCGATCGACGATGCGCTTCGGGGCAGTCGTCTGATCGCGGTTACGCAGACGCGGCTTCCCGACGCGGCGGCGGACAGGGCGCTTGCAGCCTTGCGCGAGGCGTTCGGGCCGCTGAAGGCGCCGCGCGCTATTGTCCATGCGCCGGACTGGCCGTTTCTGGCATCGGGGAAAACCGACCGCCGCGCGCTGAAAGCCCAGATCGCTGAAACCGTATGACGGCGGAGGCCTATATCGTCGCCGCGGCGCGGACGCCCGTTGCGCCGAGCGGAGGGAGCTTGCGCGAATTTGACTATGAAGCGCTTGCGATAGCCCCGATAGCCCGTTGCTTAACGGATGCCGAAGTTGAATGCGATCAGGTGGATGAACTTATCCTCTCAAATGCCCTGGGAGCGGGCGGCAACCCGGCCCGTGTAACGGCGCTCGCCGCCAGACTGCCGCAACGGGTCGCCGGGCTCAGCATCGACCGGCAGTGCGTTGGCGGCCTTGATGCACTCCTTCTTGCACGCTCGATGATCGCATCGGGCGATGCGCGAATTGTTCTGGCAGGCGGCAGCGAGTCTCATTCCTTGCGGCCGGAACGTAGCTTCAAGGAAAGCTGGAACGGCGAGCCGCGGTTGCGAGATCAAGCAAGGTTTACGCCATGGCCGGACAGGGATCCGGATATGGCGGAGGCCGCGGACCGCCTCGCGGAGACACAAGGCATTACCTTCGAGGATCAGAACGCCTGGGCGGTGGCGAGCCATGCAAAGGCGCGCGACGCGTCGGAGCGTCTCGGCGCGGAACTGGCAGTTCCGGATAGGGTTTCGCTGGACGGCGACGCGTTCACGCGTGAACTGACGGAGGCGCTCTGCGCGCGGGCGCCGCGCCTTTCGGGAACGATCTCCGTGGCGAACACAAGCGTTGCCGCCGATGGCGCGGCGATGACGCTCGTCGTTTCGAGGGATGTTCTTGATGGGCTGAACCCCGGATTTGCGTTGCGTATCGTCGATGGCGTGACCTGCGGCGGCGATCCGCAATGCCCGGGCACGGCGCCGATCGAGGCCATTCGCGCCGTCCTGCAGCGGGCGGATACGTTGCCCGGATCTCTCGATGAGATTGAGTTGATGGAGGCTTATGCCGCGCAGGCAATTGCTTGTGCGCGCGGGGCGGGCCTGCCGCCGGAGCGGATCAACCGTGGCGGCGGATCGCTTGCGCGCGGCCACCCCATCGGAGCGTCCGGTGCAATTCTTGCGGTGCGGCTGTTCCATGAACTGCGGCGCGGCGGTGCGCTAGGACTGGCAGCCATTGCGGCCGCCGGGGGACTGGGAACGGCGCTCCTCGTGGAAGCGGTCAGTCGGCAGACGTCCGCGTAGACAGCAGTACGCCGGGGCGCATGCGTTGCAGGCCGAGCACCACGGCGCCGGCGATCACCGCCTTGACGATATCGCCTGGTATGAACGGCAGGGCAAAGCCCGTGGCCGTTACCAGATCCTTCTCCAGCATGATCGCCATACCGGGGATGCCAAAGGCGTACATCACCATGATGCCGCCGATGATCGAGGCGACCGTGGCGCGCACAAAGAGGTTGCCGAGGCTCCACCGCTCCACAATCGCGCCGGTGACGAATGCCGCGACCGGCCAGCCGATCAGAAATCCGACGGAAGGTGTCGCGAAGACACCGATACCGCCCCGGCCGCCTGCGAGGAAGGGCAGGCCGATGGCGACGAGCGCCAGGAACAAAAGCACGGCGAGGGCGCCGCGTTTTGCACCAAGCACGGCGCCGGCAAGCATAACCCCGAGGCTCTGCGCGGTGATCGGCACGCCCGACAAAAGGCTGAACTTCGGGAGCAGTCCGAGCACCACAATGAGCGCGGCAAAGAGGGCGATGTAGACAATGCTTCTTTCCATTACGGGTTCCTGTTCAATTGGGTGATGCCGCCTCGGGCGCGCAGCGCATCGGAGACCTGCTCGGCGTCGTTGAAGACCGAAAGTCCGATGGGCACGACAATGTGCCAGCGAGCGCGTTTGTGGGAGCGGGCGCGCCACGAATCGAGGAGTACGTGGGCGCGCTGTAGCAGAACCGGTGTAAATCTGATGACCAGCCCCATGGCGACGGAGATCGCGCGCACGTTCACGCCGAGCGACTTGAGAGGCGACAGCACACGTTCGACGAGATGCATCATGTCCGAAAGAGCGGTGGTCATGGTGACGATATTGGCGAGCATGACCAGAGTGAGCAGTCGAACGGCGATGACGATGCCGTCCGCGAGATCGGCAAAGAGGAGGTGAAACGCGAGCAACAGCGCCAGCATGGGCCACAAGGGTATGAGAAACCGGCCGGTCTGCCGCAGGGCGTCCGGGCCGAGGCTCGCCGTCAGGGCAAGCACCACCGCGAGCGCCGCGCCGAGCACCAGGGGATCGCCAACCGGAAACAGGGCAATGGACAGACCAAGAAGCGCCACAAGTTTCAACCATGCGGGCAGACGGTGGCCCCAGGTTTGCCGGGCGAGGGCGAGGCTCAGCATTGGTCCACCTGCTCCTGCATGGCCGTGACATATCCGGGTAACACCTCATCGCAGGGCCCGTGTTCATGCAACGCACCCTCCTCGATCCAGATGATCTCCTCAAATCCTTCAAATTCGCCCGGGTTGTGGCTGATCAGCATGATGTGCTGATCGAGCCCGTTCAGCAGTTTGCGCATCCGCCCGGCGGTTGGAATGTCAAGACCCGAATAGGGTTCGTCGAGCACGATGAACTTCGGCTGCATGGCAAGGATGGCCATCAGGCAGACGAGGTGCTTTTGACCGTGCGAGAGCGTGTAGATCGGTTTGTCGATCCATCCGGCGGCACCGAAATTGGACAGGATGCGCAGAGCCGTCTGGTGGGCGGCGTCTTTGCCTTGTCCCAGGTTCTCGACGCCGAAGCGGATCTCCTCGCCAACGGTCGGAAAGATGATCTGCTGGTCGGGGTTCTGAAAGATGATGCCGACATGCTTCAGCGCAAACGCGCGATCCGCTGTCACATCGCCGCCGAAGACGCGGATGGTTCCCGCCGTCGGCGCCTCAAGGCCGACCAGAAGCCGGGCGAGGCTCGACTTGCCCGAGCCGTTGCGGCCGACGACGCCAATCCGTTTCGCGTTTGTCGAAAGGTCGAGGTTCCGTAACACGGTGACGTTCTCGCGTTTGTGGGTAACGCCTTCGATGTGGAGAAACCTGTCGGTCATCCTGTCCGTGTGCTTGTCCGGCCGTGGCTTGATGACGAGGTTCAACCCCTGCCGGGCACAAAGGTCAAGTGCGAAGGCCGATTCTTGCCGCGCGCTTCTCAGCCATGTTTACGCAGTTCCTGGGCGAGAACCTGATGGCAGAGCCCGGTATTGTAAAATACAAAATTCCGGTCTCCATTATCTGATTATTCGATATTCGGCTGTCCGAAGACGTCAACCGCCAGGCGCGGCGGCAATCGCGATGACCCACGCCGCGATCAGCACCCCACTGGCGATCCCGGCGCATTTCCATTGCAGGGCTCGCGCCTGCGTCCAGTCAATGGTTTGGCGCGATATGAGCCAGCCGATGGCAAGGCCGCAGAGAAAACCCAGGATATGGGCAAGGATATCCGTGCGCTCGCCGGTGAGGCCGAGAAACACCAGAAGCGTGATGCCGCCGGCAAGCGGCGCCCAGTCGCGCATCGAGAATCGCGACGCAACAGGCTGGCCCGTCTGGCGCAGGGCCGCAAGCAGTCCGACACCTGCAAAAACGGCCGTCGAGGCGCCGATCGATGTGTGCGCCGGCGATTGTATAAGGGCGTTAACGCCATTGCCGAGCACGCCGCTTGCAAGCATCGCCAGCCAAGCGACGCCGGCGCCTGTAACCCGGGAGAGAAGCACGGCAAATGCGGTGCCGAACACCAGATTGCCGAAAAGATGCGCGGCACTGACATGCAGGGTGAGAGCGGTGGCGGCGCGCCAAACTTCGCCGTGCAAGATCAAGCCGGCCTGTGCGGCACCGGCGTTTACCCAGTCGAGCGACAGCCATTCGCGGCGGGTGACGGCGAAGAAAAACAGCAGCACTGCCCAGTAGACCAGCACCTCTTCCAGATGAAACGGGGCGGTGCGTATCGGTCCCGCCGCAACCGGCGTGCGCCGGTTCTCGCTGTCATAGGCGGCAATCTGGTCTCTCGCCTCCTCGGCATCGGAACTTTCGACATAGATCGCCACACTTGCACCTTCGCGCACCAGCGCCGATTTCATGCCCATGGCGGTCAGCACCAGCGCATACTGCTTCGCCTGCCGCATCCCCGTGCAACGCCTTACCGCGACCACCTCGCCGTTCTCGAACCGCATAGAGTTTCTGCCCGCGCCCTTTCCGTCATCGCCAGTCTACCAGATGGGGCACACGGGTGCCGCCGACAAGAAGCAGTTGAGATGCGGGACGTTCAAATATATGGCAAACCCGCGCAGCCCTTGGCATTCATCGTGTGAATGCATCGCGAGGGTGCTGATCAAGCTGGGATGGCAACAATGACAAGATCGGGTCCGCTCGATGGACTAACCGTACTCGACCTGACGCGTGCCCAGCGGGCCGATCAACAACGTCGCCAGGTGGTCGAATACGAGCATGTGCAGGCGCGCAACATGATCGTTCGTTCAGACCACCCCGTTGCCGGCGACGTGCGCATGGCAGGTAATCCAGTTAAGATTTCAAGTTATGACGAGCCGGCGATCAGGTTTGCGGCGCCTGAGCCGGATGCGGACAGGGCGGCGATACTGGAAACGCTACCTAGTGATCGTCGGTGAAGCCGGTTGGCTCAAGGTGCGGTAGGCGCTCAAGCGGGAGGAATAACGATATGGCCAATCAGTTGGAACGAGTTCAATCTTCAATCGATGCCAAAGAGCTTGCCAAATTTCTGGAACGCGACGGGGCCGTAGTCGTCACCAACGCGCTCACGGAACACCAACTCGCCGGCATCAACGGCGAACTCGACGATGCTATTGCCGCCACGGCACCCGGGCTGCGCAATCCCACGTCGGACAGGTTTGTCGAGTTCTACGGCGCCCGCACAATTCGGCTCGACGGGTTGCCGGCAAAGTCGAAAACGTTCTGGAGCATCATGGAGTCGTCCTTCATGACCCGTGTCGCCGACGAGCTGCTTCTTCCCAATTGCGAGGACTATCTTTTGAACACGGGTCAACTGATCCAGATCGGCCCGGGCGAGACCGTCCAGGCGCTGCACCGCGACGAAGATGCCTGGTCATACTACAAGCAACCAAAGCCGCTGCTGCAGGTCGAGGCCATGTTCGCTTTGAGCGACTTCACCGTTGAAAACGGAGCAACGCAGGTTGTGCCCGGCAGTCACCTCTGGGAACCGGACCGCGAAGCGCAAGCGCATGAGATCCAGCGAGCAGTGATGGAGGCGGGGTCCGCGCTGCTTTATCTCGGCAATGCTCTGCACGGCGGCGGCGCAAACACCACCGCCGATCAATGGCGGCGCGGCATGTTTTTCGGGTTTGTTCTCGGTTGGCTGCGGACCGAGGAGAATATGTTTCTAACCGTACCTCTGGAGGTGGCTCGCGAGATGCCAACGCGCGCGCAGGAACTGCTCGGGTACAAGGCTCACGGCGGCATCGGTGTCGTGGACGTCGGGAGTCCAATGGCGCTTTTGGCTGGATAAATAACACCTGTTAACCCGCCCCAGGTCGCACCGAAATCAACGCGTCGATGGCGATCGATACGGTCGGCAGAACGAACAGCGGGTTGATCTCAAGTTCGGTAATGCCGTGGGCCCGATCGAGCGCCACTTCCGCAATGCGCAGTAAATCGTTCGCGAGGCGGTGCCGGTCGGCAGCGGCCTTGCCGCGATAACCGTCAAGCAGCCCGGCAACCTTGAGACGGTCGAGGGCCGCAACGATATCGCCGTGCGTTGCCGGCAATAACAAGGTGGTGGCGTCGGCTGCAAGTTCAACGAGAATGCCGCCGCTTGCCAATGTCATCGCCGCGCCGAATTGAGGGTCGGTTCTGACGCTTACCATGAGTTCGGCGACCGGTGCCGGCGCCATGCGCTCCACGAGAAATCTGTCGCCCGCAAGAGAGGGGTCGTGGCGGGTGACGGCGTCGCGCATCTCCGTGATGGCTTGCGATACCGCTTCACGGGTTCTGAGATTCAACGCCACGGCGCCGACCTCGGTTTTGTGCGTGAGGCTTTCGTGGACCATTTTGGCAGCGACGGGAAAGCCGACTTCTTCGGCGGCATCGGCCGCCGCGGCGCTTCCTGTAAGGTGGCCTTCCGGCACCGTGATCCCGCAGCCGCGCAGCAGGTCCTTGGCCGCCCCCTCATCGATGCAGCGCGCGGTCTGTGTCGCGCCGGACGAGAGCAGCGGCGCCGGTGGCGAGGCTTCAATTTCACCCCGGCGCTTGCCGTACCAAGCCGCACCGGCGATCGCGTTCAGGGTTTCGTGGATGCCCTGCATTGGAGCAACGCCTTCGCGAACAAGAAACTCGCGTGTATCGGCGTCAATACTTTCCGGCAGCGTACTGCAGATGGCGGCCGGAATTTTCGCTCCCCTCGTGGCATCAATAAAGGCCCGGGCATCGTTCAAATAAGATTGCTTGCCTTCGTCGAGCCCGGGCAGGGGATAATCCTGGACGATGACGGCGGCATCGGGATCATCGGCGAGTGCCGTTTCGAACACCGGGCGCAGGCGCTCCTCGTTGCCCCAGATCGGGGTCGTATAATCGAGAGGATTGGTGACGGTAGCGGTGCTCGGCAGCAGGTCGCGCAGGGCGTTTGCGGTTTCGTCTTTGGGCCCGCAAAACTCCAGACCGATGGTCTCCGCGTGGTCGGCAAGCATTGTGGCGCCACCGCCAGAACAGGTGAAACCCGCCACGGAGGCCCCGCGAGGCACGCCGGCGATGCAGAGAAACTTCAGAGTTTCAAGGAGTTGTGCCGGGCTTGTCACACGGATTATGCCGAGGCGATCAAACAACGCACGATAGAGTTCGTCGGTTCCGGACAGAGAGCCGGTGTGGCTGACCGTCAGTGCCGCGCCGATGTTCGAGGACCCGGTTTTCAGGGCGACGATGGGGATGCCGCGTTCAAGCGCCCTGCGGGCCGCCGCCTCGAACGCCTTGACATCCTTCAGTCCTTCGATGTGCAGGCCGATAGCGCGCACGCCCTCTTCTTCGCACAGGGCATCGACGAAATCCTCAAGGCGCAGGATGGCTTGGTTGCCGGCCGATATCATGTAGGCGAACGGCACCGAGCGCTGGCTCATGGTGAGGTCGGAGGAGAGCATGCCGCTTTGGGTGATGATTGCCGCGCCGTATCCAGGCGATGCGCCGCCACGCGGGAAGGGCCAGAGCGCGGCGCGGTCGATGAAGTTCACGACGCCGTAACAGTTGGGGCCGACGAGCGCGAGGTCTCCGGCGGCCTCGATCAATTTTGCTTCCGCCGCGGCCCCTTCCGGGCCCGTTTCTCCGAAACCCGCAGTGTAGCAGACGACGCCGCCCGCACCCATTTCCGCGAGCGCGGCGACCGTGTCGATGGCGGCATCGCGAGGCACGGCGACAAACACCGCATCCGGCGCTTCCGGCAGATCCTCGACGCGGGCGAAACACCGGTGTCCACCGATATCCGCACGCTTTGGATTGACCGGCCAGAGCTTTCCTTCAAATCCTATGCGCGCGCATTCACCGGCGACCACTTCGGCATCGCGTCCGCCAAAAACGGCGATGTGGCGGGGCCTCAGCAGCCGTCTGAAGTTGTCGCGCTGCCTCGGTGTCATGCGCCGAGCGGCCGCAGAATGGACCGGGTGATTATGTGGCGCTGGATTTCCGAAGTGCCGTCCCAGATCCGCTCCAATCGTGAATCGCGCCACAGCCGTTGAATGTCGAGTTCTTCCATCAGCCCCATGCCGCCATAGATCTGCACCGTCGCGTCCGCCGTACGATTTAGCATCTCGGAGCAGTAGACTTTCACTATCGCCGCATCCGCATCAGACATGGTGCCGCGCTCGGCCTTCTCCACCGCATTCATCACCAGAAGGTCGGCCGCTTTCAGTTCAACCGCCATATCGGCAAGCTTGAAGCCGGTGGCCTGGAAGTGCCCGATCGGCTGGCCGAACTGTTTGCGGTTGGCGGCCCAGTCTGCAGCGAGACCGAACAGACGCTCCGCCTTGCCGCAGCAGGTTGCCCCGACCCAGATGCGGCCCATGCCGAGCCACTGGCCGGAAAGCTCAAGGCCTCGACCCTCTTCGCCGAGGATCTGGCCGGGACCGAGCCGCACATCGCTCATTTCAAGCTGGAAGGTGTGATAGCCGCGGTAGCTGACACAGCGGTGGCCTTCGCGCACCTCGAAACCCGGCGTTCCGACATCGACGAGAAACGCGGTGATTCGTTTGCGCGGGCCCCGCGGTGTCTCATCGACACCGGTGGCGGCAAAGACAATGGCGAAGTCGGGCATGACCGGGCCCGATATGAAATGCTTCATGCCGTTGAGGATCCAGTCGCCGCCATCGCGCCGGGCGTTCGACTTCATCGACATGATGTCGGAGCCCGCTTCCGGTTCGGTGAGCCCGAACAACTCGCGTTTCTCCGCCCGGACGCAGGGCAGGAGATAGCGCTCGCGCTGTTCATCGTTGCAGGCCAGCAGAATTTCCGTTGGCCGCCCGATCCACGAATGCAGGGCATGCGATGTCTTGCCGTATTCGCGCTCGGTGAGTGCCATGGAGGTGTAGTCGAGCCCGCCGCCGCCCACGTCCTCGGGAAGATTGGCGGCGTATAACCCAACTTCAAGGGCGCGCTTTTCAATTTGCCGGCCAAGCTCGGGCGGCACGTGACCGAGCGTGTCGACTTCCGCCTCATGGGGGTAAAGCTCCGCCTCCATAAAGGCGCGCACCGTGGAGAGCAGCATATCCTGCTCATGCGTCAGTTCGATATCCATCGCTCTTGTCCTGCCCTGCTGGTTGGTATCTACGCGCCGCGCAGCTGAAGCTTCTTGCGCGCTTCCGCCGGGCTCAGCAGCCGTGCGCCCATGCGTTCGATAATTTCCACAGCGCGCTCGACGAGCTGGCCGTTGGTCGCCAGCACGCCACGGTCGAGGTAGATGTTGTCTTCCAGCCCGACACGGACATTGCCGCCCATGGCAACGGCGGCGGCGGCCATCGGCATCTGCATGCGCGAAATACCGAAGCTTGCCCAGTTTGCGCCGGCGGGAAGCTCGTCCTTCATCACTTTCATGTTGTCGACGCTCTGCTCCGCACCCCACGGGATGCCGAGGCAGATCTGGAACATCGGCGGTTCGTTGATGAGGCCCTCCGAAACCATCTGCTTGGCGAACCGGATGTGGCCGAGTTCGAACACTTCAAGTTCCGGCTTGACGCCCCATTCCCTGGTCAGCTCCGCCATCTTGCGCAGGTAAGGAGGCGTGGAGATGTAGATCTCGTTGCCGTTGCCGAAGTTCATGGTGCCGCAATCGAGGCTGCAGATCTCCGGCAGGCATTCCTTGACGTGGGCGAGACGCTCTTCCGGCCCGATCATGTCGGTGCCGGGGGCGGGCATCGACGGGTCATCGTCGCTTGCCACCCAGTCACCGCCCATGCCTGCTGTCAGATTGATGACGACATCGGTATCGCTCGCGCGCACGCGGTCAACGATTTCCTTGAAGAGAGCGGGATCTCGCGAGCCCTTGCCGGTTTCGGGGTCGCGGGCGTGAATGTGCGCTACCGCGGCGCCCGCCTTGGCTGCCTCAATGGCTGCATTGGCGATTTGCTCCGGGGTTACGGGAACGCCTGGATGCTTGCCGACGGTGTCGCCGGCTCCCGTCACCGCGCATGTCAGCACAACGTCAAAATTCATCGGAAACCCTCCCAAAATGTTTCTGCGGGCATTATTGGGGCAGGGCGCTAGGGATTTTTTCGAATTTCTCGCCAGAAATTTCTGTTTTTCGACATGGGTCCGCTGGGCTATCGTTTTGCCTGGTGCCGATCCTGTGTGTGCCAAGAGAGCGATACAATGGGTGAGCAGGCTTTGAAAAAGATCGTTTGCATTGTCATTCCGCGCTTCAACATGATGACGTTGACGGCGCTGATCGAGCCGATGCGCGTCGCCAACTATCTGGCACCACAGCCACTTTACGGCTGGGAGTACCGCTCTGCTGAGGGCGGATTGATGACGGCGAGCAATGGCATGGCGCTTGAGACGCGGTCGCTGGGCGAGCCGTTGAACGGCGCCGATACGATCGTTGTCTGCGGCAGCTGGGGGTGCGAGCACTATGTGCACCAGGATCTCTTCAACTGGCTTCGCCGACAGGCAAGGTCCGGCGCGACCCTCCTTGCGGTTGAGCTTGGTGTTTATGTGCTGGCGCGCTCAGGGCTGCTGGCGGACCGCATGGCAACGACGCACTGGTCGTGCATGGCGGGGTTTGCGGAACAGTTCCCCGCCGTCCATCTCAGCGAGCAGCTCTACACCGTCGATGGTAAAATACTGACATGTGCCGGTGGCACCGCCGGTTTTGACCTGATGCTGCATCTCATCGCCAACGATCATGGCGAACAGCTTTCCGCGGAAGTTGCCGACCAGATCCTGCATTATCCAGCGCGCGAGGCGGGCGCGCCGCAGCGCCGCCGTCTCGGCAGCTCGACCGATGAAGTGCACCCGCAGGTAAGAGCGGCGATAACGCTCATCGAGCAATCGGTGTCGGAACCTTTGAGCGTCCCCGACATCGCCCGCAAGTTGTCGACATCGCAGCGCCAGCTTGAACGGCTTTTCAAACAGCATATCGGCTGCTCGATCGTACAATTCAGCCGGCTCCTCAGGTTGCAGTATGCGCGGGTTCTTCTGACAAGCACGGACATGTCGATCCGCGACGTTTCAGCGGCGAGCGGTTTCAACTCGCTGTCGTATTTCTCACATGCCTTTTCGAGCTGCTTTGGGCGCAAGCCGAGCGCCTACCGTCGCGCGTGGCCGAGCGATGAGCCGGCGCCGTCCTGGCCCGGCACCGTTTTTTCGTTCATCCAGCAAACGCAGGCTATGCGTCACCCGGAGCGAACCGGCCCGCCTGAATTGCATTGAGCCCGAATTGCATTGAGGATGGCGACGATGCCTCGGTCGCGTTCGGCCGCGAGATCTTCAAAGTGGCGTCCATCGGCCATCGCGTTGCAGCCTTCGACCATCGCGTCGCGCAGCTCCTTTGTGAGCTCGGGCGCTTCGAGCCGCGTCCAGGGCAGTTTGAGAGCGGGGCCGAACTGATCGAGATTTGTCGCCATGCCGCCCTCGCCACACGCGACATGGAAAGCCATACATTGTCCCATCAGGGCGAGCCGGGCGCCCGGGCCATGTATGAGCGCCGTGTCGATCTGTTCAGGTGTCGCCTCGCCATTGGCCACCATGTGCAAGGCCTCGCGCCACAGAGCTTCCTGAAGACGCGTTGCGATGAAGCCCGGGATTTCCTTCATCAACACAACCGGCTCTTTGCCGGCAATCTTGTAGAATTCTTCAACCCAGGCGATGGCGTCGGGCGATGTGCGGTCGCCGCCGACGATTTCAACCAATGCCAGCAGGTAGGGAGGGTTGAAGGGGTGCCCGACGACGGTTCGCTCCGGCGTCGGGCAGTGCGTCTGAATATCGCTCATCGGCAGCCCCGACGTGCTCGACGAAATTACAACACCGGTGGAGGCCATGGACCCCAGTTGTCTGTAGAGTTCCTGTTTGACGCTCAGGATTTCCGGCGCGCTTTCCTGAATGAAATCAGCATCTTGAACCGCATCTTCGAGATCATGTGTGATCCGCAGGCGGTCAAGGGACGCGCCCTCGGCAAGGCCCAGATCAGTGAGGCTGACCCAGGCGGTGTCGACGATTGCCTTAAAGCTGTCGCGCTCTGAAGGATCGTGCAGATAGCTCGTGACATCGTAACCGCGGGCAAGGAAATGAGCGGTCCAGCCGCCGCCGATGGGGCCGCCGCCAATGCTCGCGACCTGGCTGACGTCTTGTGGAGAGGGTCGTGTCATCGTCATCTCCCCTTGAACACGGGCGCGCGTTTTTCGACGAAGGCGCGCACGCCTTCCTCGGCATCTTCCGATTTCAGCATGGCACGGTAAACCGGCAGGTCGCCGGTGCGCATGGAATGAAATGCCTGCTCCAGCGGCACGCACTCGATGGTGCGCAGAACTTCCTTGACGGTCTGGAGCGCAAGCGGTGCGGTGTCCGCGAGCTGGTTTGCCCAGGCGCGTGCGGCATCCATGAGCTCGCCATAGGGCACGACCTTGTTGATCAGGCCGTAATGTGCCGCCTCGCTTGCGGTCATGCGGCGGCCGAGAAGAAACATCTCCATGGCGATGTTATGGGGCAGGCGTCTCGGCAGCCGCTGCAGGGCGCCGGCATCGGGCACCATGCCGAGAGGCATTTCGGGCAGGCCGAATTCCACATGGTCTGCGGCGATGAGAAGGTCGCACGACATGGCAAGCTCAAACCCGCCGCCGATGACCAGGCCGTTGAGCGCGGCGATGACCGGCTTGTTGAGGTTCCAGTTCTCCGTGAGGCCGGCGAAACCGCCATCGCCGTAATCGCCGTCTTCCCACCAGTTGTCGAGTTTGGTGTCGCCTGAATCGAGCGCCTTCAAATCCCAACCGGCGGAGAAGATCTTCTCGCCTTCCGCGGTCAGAATGCCGACGCGAAGGTCCGGGTCGTCGCGCAACGTGGCGAAGGCCGCACCCAGTTCGCGGCTCATCTCTTGCCCGATGGCATTAACCTTGGGGTTGTTGAGTTTGACTTCCAGTATGTGGCCGTTGCGGGTGACTTCGACGTGCTGCGTCATGGTGTTCTTTCCTGATCTCGCAATTCCCGGTGGATCCGTGCTGGCGGTATCTTGGAGTGAATGGCGCCGGCCGAATGTAAGTTTTTCGCCGGTTGCGGCATAATTTTCGCCATCGGTTTGCGCTCTGCGGCAAAGCGGCTATACGGATGCCTTAATGCGGGTTCCTTTGCCCGATTGAACGGTGCTTGGTGCGCCGGGCCATTCTGTCATCGCAATATTGTCGGACATCTGGAATGAACAATACCAAACGGGCCTATGGCGGCATGGTTGTGGCGCCGCATCACCTGGCGGCGGAGGCCGGCGCGCGGGTTTTGCGCGACGGCGGCAATGCGGTCGAGGCAATGGTGGCCGCCGCGGCCATGATTGCCGCTGTCTATCCGCATATGAACGGCCTTGGCGGAGACAACTTCTGGCTCATCCATACGCCCGGTGAAACGCCGGTGGGGATCGATGCGTGCGGCGCTGCAGCGGGCCTTGCCGATGTGTCGTACTATAGCGAGCGCGGTGTTGAGGACATCCCGGGGCGCGGACCGCTGGCCGCCCTCACGGTGGCGGGTGCGGTATCGGGGTGGCAGGCCGCGCTGGCGCACAGCCGCGATGTGCTCGGCGGCACACTTCCTCTGTCTCGGCTTCTTGAAGATGCCATCGGGGCAGCGCGCGAGGGTTCGCCGGTTACAGGGTCGCTCGCTGGTAACGTACGGGCAAAACAGCCGGAACTGGAGAAAGTGCCGGGTTTTGCCGACGTTTACCTGAACGCTGGCGCACCGCCTGTCGAAGGCGCGCGCCTCCATCAGAAAACCCTCGCCGGGACTCTGGAGACGATTTCCCGTGACGGTCTAGAAACGTTCTATCGTGGCGATATCGCGTCCGCGATCGCCGCTGACCTTGAAGCCGTTGGCAGCCCGCTCAGGCGCGACGATCTGGAAGCGCACCGGGCGTTGCTGGTCGAACCGCTGTCGCTGGAAGTTGCCGGCCACCGCGTGTTCAACATGCCGCCGCCGACGCAGGGGCTGGCGTCGCTGATGATGCTTGGCATCTACGAGCGACTTGGGATCGAAAGCGCCGAAACGTTTGAATATGTGCATGCGCTTGTGGAAGCCGCGAAGTGCGCATTCCGAGTTCGCGACCGTCATGTCGTCGACCCGGCGTACATGGACGTGGAAGCGAACAGTTTTCTCAGAGGTGAGGCGCTTGATGCGCTGGCGGCCATGGTCGATGCAAAATGTGCAGCGCCGTGGCCGGAGGCCAACCCGAACGGCGATACGGTGTGGCTCGGCGCGGTGGACAATTCGGGCCGCGCGGTGAGTTTCATACAGTCTCTCTACTGGGAGTTCGGCTCCGGCGTGATCCTGCCGCAGACGGGCATCACCTGGCAGAACCGTGGCACCAGTTTCAGCCTGTCCGACGCCAGCCATAACCGCCTGATGCCCGGACGCAGGCCGTTTCATACCATCCAGCCCGCACTCGCGCAGCTGAGCGACGGGCGTGTCATGCCCTACGGCACGATGGGCGGAGAAGGACAGCCGCAGACGCAGGCAATGATCTTCTCTCGGCACGTGATGCACGGGCAGCCACTTCAGGAAGCGGTGTCGGCGCCGCGCTGGCTACTGGGGCGCACCTGGGGTTCTGAAAAGACCAATCTGCGCATCGAGAACCGTTTCGAGGCGGGCGTTTATGACAAACTGCGCGCCGCCGGTCACGACGTTGAGGTCGTCGGCGCCTTCGAAGAAGTGATGGGGCATGCGGGTGCGCTGGTGCATCATCGCGATGGCCTGATCGAGGGCGCATCGGACCCGAGAAGCGATGGCGCGGCCATCGGATTTTAACGCCGCGCGATGCGTCTCATTCAAGCTGTTTTCGCCCGGCAGTGGTGGTATTCTGCATCTCGCAGTCTATGCATGATCCGTTTCACCGTGCAGCGGAATCGCGTGAATCATTAGAGAAACCCTTGCGATTTTGAAGTTTTTGTTAGTAGACAAACAAAACGAACTATGATGAACTTGTTCGCAGGTCATCAGTGGGAGGAGCAGATGAAAAAAACACCGAAAGAACGCAAACTTCAGATCACCCGGCGCTCGGCACTGGCCGGTATTGGCGCCGTCGCGGGTGCCGGAGCGGCCGCGAGCGCAGCGCCGGGCTTTGTCAGATATGCCCAGGCCGCCTCGTCGGAACCCATCCGGCTCGGCATGCAGCTGCACCGCACGGGCATCGGCGCGTCCTACGGCCGGTGGTATGATCGCGTCACGACGGCGGCTGCAAAGCTGATCAATGAAGACGGCGGCATCAACGGCCGGCCGCTTGAGATTGTCATCGAAGACGATGGCACCGATCCAAAACGCGGCGCCGAGGTCGTGGAGAAGTTCGCCACGCAGCACAAGGTCGATGCGACTTTCGGTACCCTTTTCTCGCATGTCGTGATTGGCTCATCACCGCGTGCCGGTGAGCTCAAGATGCCTTACATCGTGGTCTCGGAGGGTCACCATGTGGCGTCTGGCCGGCTTAACCGCTATGTGCTGCAGCCGGGTATCACGGACGTGAAATCCCAAGTCAGTTCCATGGCACCGTGGGTCGCCTCGAACCTTGGCAAGAAGGTTACGATGATCTATCCCGACTTCGCGTTCGGTCACGATCACCGCGACTACTTCTCCGCTGCCATCGCGGCACAGGGCGGAGAGGTTCTGGAACTGATCCCGATCCCGCCGACGGAATCCTCGTTCACGCGTTACTTCCCGCGCATCCCGTCCGCCACCGACGTGCTCTATCATGTGATGGTCGGCCCGGGCGTGCTCACCTTCGTCAAGGAGCTTGGCCAGCATTTCGGGTCGAACCGGCCGGAGATCTTCGGGTTCATCGATTCACTGGAAGCTGTCGATCTGGCGACGCCGCAGCTTGAGTTCCTGGAAGGCACGCATTTCTGGGAAGGCAACCCGCGTTATGCGCAGGCGAACCAGAGCGCGCATGACAAGTTCTATCGCGAAAGTGTCGGCGTCGACGATAACGGTGCGAGCGTCAACGATGCCAAGGACGTTTCGACCTATTCGCATATGTTCGGCTGCTGGGAGACGTTGTTCGTCATCAAGCAGGCGATGGAGCTCAGCGGTTACGGCGACGGCAGCGCTGCCGACAAGCAGGCGTTCATCGAAGCCATGGAATCGCTTGAGAGCTTTGACGAGGGCCGCGATCATCCGCAGGGCGCAAAGATCTTCAACGGCAAGATCCATCAGGCCTTCGGCCATCAGAACATTTCGCGCGTCGAAAACGGGCGTCTCAATGTCGTGCACCGGACTTCCATTGAAGACGGAATGTACGAGCCCGAAGCAGACTATACGCAGATGTCCTTCTAACCTCCCGCGCACGGGTCAGGGCCGGCCGGCGGGCCGGTCCTGACTTTTCCGCAAAGGGGTTTTCGTCTTGGATTTCGGTCCTTTTCTGTTTCTTGCGACCCTTGAAGGGCTGGTGCAGGCGGCTGTGCTGTGCCTGACGGCGCTTGGGTTGTCGCTGGTCTTCGGCGTCATGCGCGTCGTCAATGTGGCGCATGGCGAGTTTTATATGCTCGGCGCGGTGATCGCCTGGTGGGTGACGAGCATTGTCGGCATTCATCCTGCTGTCGGGTTTGCGGCTGCCCTTGCGATCGCGCCGCTTGCCGTTGGCGCCATCGCATTTGCCGGCGAACGCCTGATCCTCAAGCGACTCGACTACAACCCCGAAGCCACAATCGTCGCCACCATCGGCATGCTCTATGTCATCCAGCAGATGGCGCTGTTGTTTTTCGGGCCCGATCCGCGCCCCGTCGAAGCGCCGTTCTACTTCCGCATTCAGTTTCCGTGGTTCGGCTACTCCGGCTACAAGCTGATCGTCGTCGCCGCGGCGATCGCGATTCTGCTCATTGCCTGGTTCGTTATTGCGAAAACCCGCATCGGTCTTGTGATGCGCGCCACTCAGTTCGATGGCGACACGGCGCAGGCCTTCGGCATTCCCGTCAACCGGGTCTATGCGAGTGTCTTCGCGGTCGGCGCGATGTTTGCCGCCGTGGCGGCGGTGCTCATCGTGCCGATCCGGCAGGCGCATTACCTCATGGGGCTCGATCCGCTGCTGCTCTCGTTCATCGTCGTCATTCTCGGCGGACTCGGTAGCATCCGGGGCACAATCGTTGCCGCCATTCTGATCGGTCTGAGCGACGGCATCATTTCGGTCTTCTTCTCACCGACGCTCGCCAAGATGGCGTCGACATTGCTTGTCGCGCTGGTTTTGGTGTTCCGGCCGCAAGGACTGTTCGGGAGAGAAGAGTTATGAGCGGCGCCGACCGTACAAAGGCCGTCTTGCTGCTCTGCGCGGTTATTGCGGTGCTTTTTGTTCTGCAGTTCCTGCTGCCCGAGTACCACCATCTGAGCATGACGCGCATCATGGTGCTGGCGGTTTTCGCCATGGGCTACAACGTCCTGTTCGGCTACACAGGCCTCCTCAGCCTCGGCCACGCGATGTTCTTCGCCGCAGGGCTCTATGCGGCGGGCCTCACCGTCTACCATCTTGAATGGAGCGTGCCTCTGGCCTTCGCCACGGGCGTTGCGGCCGGCGCGGTATCCTCGCTGGTAATCGGCGTCGTTGCGCTGCGCACGACCGGCGTGTCGTTCATGATCGTGACGATGATGTTTGCGCAGGTAGCCTATCTGGCAACGCTTTACTTCACGACCTACACGCGCGGCGACGAGGGGCTTGTGCTTCCGACCGCAGCGCGCAGCTTCGATGTATTCGGCGTGGCGGTGGATCTGACCAATCCTGTTGTGCGCTACAATATCGCCCTGGCGCTTTTGGCGGCCACTATCGCGATAATCTATAAGGTGGTGCACAGCGAAACCGGCAGGGCGCTGATCGCGATCCGCGAAAACGAGCCGCGCACGCAGATGCTCGGCTACAACACGTTCGCGATCAAGCTGAAGGCACTGGTGATTTCGGGCACGCTGTCGGCTGCCTCGGGCGCCGCCTATGTGCTGCTGTTCGCCTATGTCGGTTCGACATTCGCGACCATCCAGTATTCCATCGATGCGCTGCTTTACACTCTGCTTGGCGGCGCCGGCACGCTGCTTGGACCGCTCGCCGGCGCGCTTATGATGTTCTACGTCATCGATATCGCGAGCGAGTATACCGTGGCCTATTTGCTGATCGCGGGCCTGGTTCTCATCGTGCTGGTTCTGTTCTTTCAAAAGGGCGTGCTCGGCACGATCCGGGAACGGTGGATCCGATGGCTGCCGTAACCCTGCTTGAAACCAAGGATCTGAGCCGCTCATTCGGCGGGCTGCACGCTGTCAGCAATGTCGACTTCGCGCTCGGCGAGGGTGAAGTCCGCGCCATCATCGGCCCCAACGGCGCCGGCAAGACGACATTCGTAAATCTGCTTTCCGGGCGGCTTCGGCCAAGCTCCGGCACGGTTACGTTCGAGGGCAGCGATATCTCCGGGCTGCCGGCGTTTGAACGGGTGCGCCGGGGCATCGCCTACACGTTCCAGATAACCAGTATCTATCCCAACCTGCCGACGCTTGAAAATGTCATGATCGCGGCGCAGGGGGGCGGGCACAAGGATGCCGGGGCTAGTATTGCCGAGCGGGCCGGGCAGGCGCTTGCGAGCGTTGGCCTGCAGGATAGGGCGGGCGAGACGGCCGGTGAGATGGCCTATGGTCACCAGCGGCTTCTCGAGGTGGCCATGGGGCTCGCGCTCGATCCGACGCTCCTCATCCTCGATGAGCCGACGCAAGGGTTGTCGGACAGCGAGATCGAGGATTTCTGCGGACTGGTCAAGGAGATCGCAAACAAGGCCACTGTGCTCCTCATTGAACACAATATGCCGGTGGTCATGCAGCTTGCCGACCGCATTACGGTGCTGAACTTCGGTGAGATACTTGCAGAGGGAACGCCGGAAGATATCCGCGCCGACCGGCAAGTTCAGGCAGCCTATCTGGGGTCGTGATGCTCAAGGTCGAAAACCTCAACAGCTTCTACGGTGCAAGCCAGGTCCTGCGGGATTTCTCGATCGATCTGGCCGCGGGCGAAGTGCTCTGCCTGCTCGGTCGCAACGGCGCGGGCAAGACCACCGCCCTGCGCTCGATCATGGGGCTTTTGCGGCCGCGCAGCGGTTTGGTGACCCTCGATGGCCGCGAGCTGACCTCATTGCCGGGCCACGAAGTGCCAAAGGCGGGCATTGGCTACGTGCCGCAGGGGCGGCGCCTGTTCTCTGAACTAACGGTGGCGGAGAACCTTGAGATCGGATTGATGTGCAGGGGCGGAGGCGAAGAGGTGCGCGAGCGGGTACTGCAATATTTTCCAAGGCTCAGCGAACGGCTCGATCAGGCGTCGGGCACGCTCAGCGGCGGCGAGCAGCAGATGCTCGCCATGGCGCGTGCCTTGTGTGTTGAACCGTCGGTTATTCTGCTCGACGAGCCGACGGAAGGCCTGCAGCCTTCGATGATTTCGACGATCCGCGACGTCCTCCTGCAGTTGCGCGGTGATGGCGTCGGCATTTTGCTGGTCGAACAGCGTGTCGACGCGGTGCGACCGGTCGCAGACCGCGTGGCCTTTGTCGAAAACGGCTGTGTACGCGAAACGGTTGGCGTCGCCGCGTTGACCGAGAACCCCGAACTGTTACGGAAATATGTTGGCGTTGGTTAGAAAAACGGCCGTCGCGTTTGTTGCTGGACTTACCTTGCCGGCAACTACCGGCGGGGCCTTTGCGCATGGCACGGAACGCGGTCTCGTAATGCTGCTTCCGACCGGCCATTATATGGTCGGCAGCGCCCTGGCGGTGGCGATGTCATTCGCGGTGCTGACATGTTTGCCGGACGGGTGGTTCCAACGCATTTCCGGCGCGCGGCTGCGCCTCTTCAGTATTCCTCAGCTCACGCCGTTCTGGCCGAGCATGGTGTCGTTCGCGGTGATGGCTGTGCTGCTCGCAGCAGGTTTTGCGGGAACCGGGGATCCGCTTGCCAATCCGCTGCCGTTGTTTGTGTGGACCGTGTGGTGGGTCGGTCTGACGTCATTGCAGTTTTTTACCGGAAACCTCTGGACACATCTCAACCCGTGGTCGGGGCCGTGCACGCTGGTTCAGAGGGTTTTGGGGCGCCGTGAACCTTTGCTGCGGTTACCCGAAGGTCTCGGATATCTGCCGGCGATAATCGTGTTTGCACTGTTTGCGTGGTTTGAGCTGATCTACTCAGCGCCCGAAGATCCCGGCCGCCTGGCCCGTGTTGTGCTGGCGTACTGGGTGTTGGGGTTCGCCGGCGTGCTGGTATTCGGCGAGCGGGACTGGTTCGAGCGGGCCGAGCCGTTCGCAATTTTTTTCCGGCTTGTCGGTGCCTGTTCGCCTCTGCAGCGCCACCAGAAGGAGGACGGGCGAACCTGCCTTAAACTGAGGTTTCCAGGATCCGGCGTGATCGATCTGCCGGTGCTGCCGATTTCCGGCATCCTGTTTGTCCTTTTGACGCTGAGCACGGTTTCCTTCGACGGTTTTGCCAGGACCTTTTTGTGGCTGGGCACGGTCGGCGTAAACCCGCTTGAGTTTCCAGGCCGCTCCGCCCTTGTCGAGCTCAATACGCTTGGCCTTTTCACCATGTTTGCGATGCTCGCGACGGTGTTCCTCGGCTGCGTTGCGGCCGGCTGCGCGCTCATTCGGCGCGGCGATACCATCCTTCAGGCGGCGGGCAGGCTGATTTACTCGATTGTTCCGATCTCCCTCGTCTTCCACATGGCGCACTACCTGACGGCGTTTATGGTCAACGGACAGTATGCGGCACTCGTTCTCAACGACCCTTTCGGTACGGGTGCCAACCTTCTCGGTCTTGACGGTGTTCATGTGACGACGTCGTTCCTCACCAACATTCACTCCGTTTCGGCGCTGTGGACACTGCAGACGGCGCTGATCGTTTGCGGCCATGTCGTCGGCATCGTGGCGGCGCATCTGATTGCCAGACGGTTGTTCGACGGTGCCAGGCAGATAGCGCTGAGTCAGGTGTTTTTGGCTGCACTGATGGTCTTCTACACGGCCTTCGGGCTGTGGCTTCTGTCGACACCATCGATCGGGTGAGGGCGGCGTTATGACAAGACCGGTGCGGACCATTGCGATAGAGTTTAGTGAACCGTCATCTGGAGCACATAACCTGTGAAGCCGACAACGGACAGTGAAGACGACACGGCGCCGGCGGAGGACTACCGGCTCGACGATCAGGTCGGTTTCATTATGCGCCGTACCTCGCAACGCCATGCGACGATTTTTTCAAACCACATGGTGGAAGGCCTGACACCGACACAGTTCTCTACTCTGGCGCGGCTGTTTGAGCTCGGCGAGTGTTCGCAGAACAGGCTCGGACGCCTTGTCGCCATGGACGCGGCAACCACCAACGGTGTCGTCGAACGGCTCGGGCGGCGCGGGCTCGTCAAGACGATGCCGGACCCCAAGGACAAGCGGCGCCTACTTGTGGTGTTGACCCGCAAGGGACGCGAGACGGCCAAGCGCGCGATTGCACGAGCAGTGGAGATTACGGAGGAGACGCTCCTGCCGCTCGATGCGGCGGAGCGCGAAACATTTCTTGCGCTGTTGCGCAAACTGGATACGTGAGCGGGAGGGAAGCGGCGGTGTCTGAAAACCAGAACAAACTCGTCATCAGAAATATAGGGCTCATTTTGAGCGGCATGCTGGAAAAGCCGATCCTGGATGGCGATGCAATCGTGAGCGTGGACGGCAAGATTGCGGGCATCGGCAGGGAAGCCGAACTCGACACGGACAATGCCGTCGTTGTCGACGCCAAAGGCACGACCGTTGCCCCGGGTCTGATCGACAGTCACGTTCATCCGGTAATCGGCGACTACACGCCGCGCCAGCAACAGGTGAGCTGGATCGACAGCTGCCTGCACGGGGGTGTCACGACAATGATCTCCGCGGGCGAAGTTCACCTGCCGGGGCGGCCAAAAGACATCGTCGGCCTTAAGGCGCTGGCGATCGCCTCGCAGCGCTGGTACGAGAATTTCAGGCCGTCCGGCGTCAAGGTGCATGCCGGTGCGCCGGTCATCGAAGAGGGCATGGAGGAAGAGGACTTCAAGCAACTGTCGGAAGCCGGCGTCACGCTATTGGGCGAAGTCGGCCTTGGCAGCGTCAAGGTGGGGGATACCGCCAAGCAAATGGTTGCCTGGGCGCGCAAATACGGCATCCAAAGCACGATCCACACTGGCGGCCCGTCGATCCCGGGCTCCGGCCTCATCGACAAGGACGTCGTGCTGGAAGCGGACGCGGACATTATCGGTCACATTAATGGTGGCCATACCGCATTGCCCGACGACCAGATCGTGTGTCTGTGCGAGCAGTGCCAGCGCGGTATCGAACTCGTGCACAACGGCAACGAGCGTTCCGCGCTGCTGGCGCTGCGCACCGCCAAGGAACTCGATCAGATGGAGCGGGTCATCCTCGGCACGGATTCGCCGGCGGGGTCCGGCGTGCAGCCGCTCGGCATCCTGCGCATGATCGCCATGCTTTCAAGCCTCGGTGACGTATCAGCCGAAACCGCGTTCTGCCTCGCCACGGGTAACACGGCGCGCATGCGCGAGCTCGACTGCGGGTTGATCGAGGAGGGCCGCTCCGCCGATTTCATTATAATCGATCAGGCGCAACACGCGCCGGGCAAAACGATCCTTGAAAGCATCGAACAGGGCAATCTGCCTGGCGTCGGCATGACGATCATCGACGGCGTGATCCGCTCCGAGCGCAGCCGCAACACGCCGCCGGCGACGATCCTGCCTGAGAGGATTTGAGGAGATCGGCTTTATCGCAAGCCGTCCTTACCCTCGGCTTCCTCCGCCTTCAGCCCGCCGACGCGGGGGAGGGGCCGGCCACTGTCCGTGACGGATACCGCGACCATGATCTCATTGGCGCGCGGGGCGTCGTTGAGGCGCACCTCCATGCCGTCGAAGTGGCTTCTGACATAGGCCGCGTCCTTGTGGCCGAGAGGCACGTCGAGGGGCTGGCCCGGGCCACCCATCTTTTTCGATGACGGCACCAGAGCGGCGCCTTTTTCAACCGCCTTGCGCAATGGTGCGCCAAGGCGCGGGTGCAGGATCGCGGCGGCGTGTTCAAGCTCGCCGTTCTCGCCGACCATGGCGGCCTTGCCGTAGCTTTCAGCGTCGGAGGCGCTGATGCCGAGTGCCGCCACGGCCTTTTCACCCAGCAGTCCGCCAAGCTCGGCGCCGATTTCCATAAGCGGTTCGAGGTCTTCGACATACTTGCCGGCGAACGGGTTCTCGATGACAGCGACTGCCGTTGCGCGACGCGTTGGCGGATCGATCTCGCGGCCCATTTCAAGCCGGGTTTCGTCCATGAATGTTGCGATTTTGCGGATCTTGGCGGTTGTCATCTCAAACCATCCTCTCCCTTGATTTCCGAAGCCTTGAGGCCGCCGACGCGTTGATGCACGCGGGCGCCTGTCGTCATAACAAGCGCCACCACCATCTCGTTCGCCTGCGGCGCGTCGTTGAGGCCGACTTCCATGGCGTCGAAATGGCTTCTCACATAGGCGGCATTAATGTGGGTGATGGGGATGTCGAGGCGGGCACCCGGTGCGCCGACCTTCTTTGTCGAGGCAACGATGGCTTTCGCATCGCCGAGACGCTCGCGCATCGCGTAGCCGCCGGGCACGTGCCACAGGGCGCCGTGTTCCAGTTCGCCGTTCGTGCCGACGATGGCACCCTTGCCGTAACCCTCAATCGCACTCGCATCGCCGCCGAGTGCCGCGATGAGTGCGTCGGCCAATTCAAGACCGAGGGGTTTCAGGTCGTCCATCATGCCTTCGATTTCGGGCTCGTAGCGCCCGGCATAGGGGTTCGCGATGACCGCAGCGGCCGCAGCGCGGCGCAGCGGCGTTTGTGCGATCGGGCCACCCTCGTGAAAGATTTCCTCGACGGCGATGATCCGCTTGCGCTCGATGATGTCAGGCATGGGCTTCTCCATACTGGGGCAGGCGCGCGGTGTGGCGGCCGGGCATTGAGAAGGCATCCGGTGCACCTTTTCGCCAGGCGAGTCGAGCCTGGCCGTCAAGCGTCAGGGCCGCGGCGTGGATACGGCCCGCGCCGACCAGTTCATCTGCATAGACCGTACCGCGCGACAACGCTCTCTGACTCTCTTCTAATGACAAATCGGCGACGTCGATGGTGATTGCACGGGCGCCAAGGTCGCTGTCCGGATCGACATCGTGGGCGGGGCAGCGTGAAATTTTCGGGCTACCGGGAAGGTCGACGGCGTTTGCAATCATCGTGGCCGCCGCGTCGGCTTCGGCTGCGGTCGCAGCGAGAACGGTCACGGTGTCGGCAATGCCGCGGCTCAGGCTGCGGCCATGGCGTCCGCTTGTGGCAATGCCGCGCACGGCCATTGCGGCATCAAGGGTCAGCGCTCCGGCAAGAGCGGCAAGCCGTGGGTCGGTTACAAGGCCGACATCGAACCGGGCGCCGCGGTTGAGATAAATCGCGATGTCGCCGCCATTGTTGACATAGGCGCGCTGGAGGCGTCGGCCGAGACACAATGCGTTCAGCACCTCATCGGCCACGGCGCCGGCGACGGCCGCCATCGGAGTGATGAACTGCGGTGCATAGGGGCATGCCGCGCGCGCCATACGGCGGGCAATCGCATCTTCAAACAACGGCTCGCCGGACCGGCACCGGCGGCGCAGACCCGGTAATTCGGCGACAAGGCCGCTCAGCACCGTGCCGAAGCGCGCCGTCGCCTGGCGATAGGCGGCTTCGACTTCCGCAACTTCGCCAAAGGCTTCGATGATGAGATCGATAGGACCATGCTGGAGATGCAGGCGTCTGCCGTCGGGCAGCAGTGCGGTGAGGGGACCGGTCATCTCGCTCCGCCGTTCTTTTTGCGTGCGAGACCGGGCTCGCCCGCGGGCCACGGACTGTCGGCCGGGTGGGCGACTCGGCGGCGGTCGCTCTGGCCGATAATATCGGTGAGGGGGCGCACGTCGGAGGTATGACCGCCAAGCGCTGAATAATCGCTGAGCCGCATAGTGAACTCGATCGGTGCGACGATCGCGGGCGTTGGTACGTAGCCGAAGGAATTCTCCGGCATGCGCGTGACATCGACCATGATGGTGATGCCGCCGCCGGGCCAGACATAGACCGGCGCACCGCCGCAGCTCACATAGGTCAGCGTGTCCTTGACGGACCGGGTGAGGCCGACCGGGTTCTCGGTGACGCCGGCGCGCAGCGAACCGCCCGCGCCGCCGACAAAGAGGACCGAGCACATTGCCGGCTCGCAGTTCTCCGCGATCCGGTCGACGGACAGCCGCAAACGCTCCGGCAGTTCGGTTTTGACGGGCGCCAGATCGTCGTTGAGTTCGTAATAGGCATATTGTTCGCCCGTGGTCGACACCATGAGAAGACTCTGGCCCGGTCTGGCGATCTTGGGATTGAAATCGCCGAGAATCGTGAGCGGGTCTTCAATGTCCGTGCCGCCCCAACCGGTGCCCGGCTCCGCGACGCGGAAATAGCGGCCGGGTGTTGACTTATGCCCCTTGATCTTGATGCCGGTGTCTTCAATGCCGAGCACCTTTCCGGCCTGATGTTCGGACAGTACGCCGGTAATATGATCGTCGACCACGACCACGTCGTCGACATGTTCGTGCCACTGCTTGGCGAACATGCCGATGGTGGCGGAGCCGCACCCAACGCGCATGCGTTCTTCCGTTGCGCCGTTGATGATGGGTGCCTTGCCCGCCTGCACGACAATGGTGGAGCCGTCGTCAACTGTCATCTCGACGGGCTCGACATTGCACAGCGACATCAGCGTATCGCAGGTCACGCGGCCTTCCTTCTTTGAGCCGCCGGTCAGATGATTGACACCGCCGAGCGAAAGCATCTGGGAGCCGTATTCACCGGTCGTGACATGCCCGACGATCTCTCCCTTAACGCGCACGGCGTTTTGTTCGGCGCCCAGATGGCGGTCGGTATCGACTTTGATCTTCACCCCGCAATAACTGAAGATCGCCTCGGAAACGACGGTGACCATGTCAACGCCTTCAACTTCGCGCGAGACGATAAAGGGGGCGGGTTTGTAGTCGGGATAAGTGGTGCCGGCGCCGACGGCGGTAACGAACACCGTGTCGGGCGAGACGATCTTGCCGTCCCATTCATCGGTGTCGCCGGCGAAGGGCACGAGCTTGCCACCATCGTCTAGCGTACGCTCGACGATGGTCAGCGGGTCAACGCGAATTAGGTTGCCGTCTTCGTTGGCGTAGCGGTCGCAGGCGCCTGCCTTGCCGTCGGCGATGTAACACATGACCGGGCAGGCATCGCAGCGGATCTTTTCCGTTTTACCCTTTGTTTCAGACATTTGTGCCTTGTGCCTCCCGTATGGCTTGACGCACGCGATCCGGTGTTGCGGGCAGACGGCGGATGCGTGCGCCGGTGGCGTGCCGGATGGCATTCAAAATGGCGGGTGCGGTCGGTATCAGGACATGCTCGCCGAGGCCCTTGGCGCCAAAGGGGCCGTGTTCGTCTTCAACCTCGACAATAAGAGACTGGATCTCAGGCACGTCGCCAAAGGTCGGGATAAGGTAATCGTGCAGGTTCTCGGTGCGGCCGGGAACGTACTCTTCCATCAGCGCCATGCCGATGCCCTGTGCGCACCCGCCTTCGATCTGGCCTTCGACGAGTACCGGATTGATGGCGCGGCCGACATCGTGCGCGGCAGTGATCTTGACGAGATGGACCTTGCCAAGCGCCATGTCGACGCGCAGCTCGACAATCTGCGCGCCATAGCCGAAGACCGCGTAAGGGATGCCCTGGCCGTTCTCGTCGAGCGGCCTGGTTGGCGGGTCGTAGGTTTCCAGCGCCACGAATACATAGCCGTCCGGGTCAACCGGCAGCTGACGCAGATCGATGGTGCGCGTGGCGTCGGCGTCGTCAACACTCAGTGTGCTTCCCCCGATCGAGAACGATGCGTGTTCGGAAACATTGGCATGACGCAGAATGCGCCGTTTCAAATCATAGCCGGCGAGCATCGCCGCTTTGCCGGTCACAAAAGTCTGGCGCGATGCGGAGGTCTTGCCGCAATCGGGCGTGATGTCGGTGTCGGCGGAGAGGATCTCTATGTCATGAACCGGCACGCCGAGCGCGTCGGCGCAGATTTGCGTGATCACCGTGTTGGCGCCCTGACCGATGTCGGCGGCGCCCTGATGCAACCTGACGCCGCCATCCGGTGTAATGCCGACCTTGATGGTCGAGGGGTTGGGCAGGGATGTGTTGCCGCAGCCGTACCAGCACGAGGCGATGCCGATGCCGGCGCGCCAGCCGCTGCCATTGGCTGCGTTGTACTCCTCAGCCTCTTTGCCGGCGCGCGACCAATGGGGACGCAGTGCTTCAAGGCAGGCACCGATGCCGACGGATTTCTCGAACACCTGGCCGGTGACTGTCGGCTGGCCGTTCGTCAACACGTTGCGCAGACGAAATTCCAGCGGGTCGATGCCGAGCCGGTCTGCAACGTCATCGAATACTGCTTCCTGCGCGATGGCACCCTGCGGCACACCGAAGCCGCGGAACGCTCCAGACGGCGCGCAATTGGTGTGCACGGCAGTGGCTTCCGCCTCGTAGTTTGGAATGAAATAGGGTCCCGATCCATGCACGGGCACGCGGTTTGCCACGGTGGGTCCCCAGCTTGCATAGGCGCCGGTATTGAACGTGCCGCGCAGTTCAAACGCGGTAATGCGGCCATCGCTCGCGGCGCCGACGCGGCAGGTGATCTCGGAGGGATGCCGTTTGGTCGTCGACATCATCGATTCGGGCCGTGTGTAGGTGATGCGTACGGGACGCCCGAATTTCCAGGCGGCGAGTGCCACATACGGCTGCAATGAAATATCCAGCTTGGAGCCGAATCCGCCGCCGCAGGCCGTCGGGACAATGCGCACCTGATCGCCCGCCAGTCCGAGAACAACCGCCATGGCCTCACGATCCATGTGGGGGGCTTGCGTGCAGGCGTGGATTTCGATGCGGTCGCCGACGCGCCGGGCAAACCCCGCCTCCGGCTCGATATAGGCGTGCTCGACAAACGGCGTTTCGAACTGTCCTTCGGCGACGGCATCCGCGTCCGCAAAGCCTTGCGCAATGTCGCCGCGCGCGACACGGCCCTTGATCAGGATGTTGTTGTCGCGCCCCTCGTGCAGCCGGGCCGCATCTTCTTTCTGCGCTGCGTTCGGTGTCAGCAACGCAGGCCGCTCGTGCCATTCTATAGGGAAGGTGCTGAGATCGAGCCCGGTCATGACTTCCGCATCGCCGACAATGGCGGCGGCGGCTTCACCCCGGAACCGGCAGGCATCTTCGGCAAAGGCCGGCTGATCGGCAAATGGCGGGATCACCCCGAACCGGTTTTCGCCGGGGATGTCCTTTGCCGTCAAAACGCCGACGATGCCCGGCGTCTCCGCCACAAACGCTTCGAGGTCTCCAAACGTAAAGCCTGCATGGTGATGCGGCGATCGGATGACGCGAACGACGAGTGCGCCGTCAGGCGCGTCGTCCGCGGCAAAGACATCGCGTCCGGTTACCTTGGGTTCGCCATCGAGCCGCCTTATTGGCGCGCCTATGGCATCGCCCGCAGAAGGCGTTTCCGCTGTGCTCCGGGGCTCGGCCGCATGCATCACCGCGTCAACGATCTTGCGGTAGCCGGTGCACCGGCAAAGGACGCCGCTCAACGCGTCTTCGACCTCTTCGCGGGACGGGGCAGGGCTTTGCTCCAGGAGGGTGGCCGCGCTCACCAGCATGCCCGGTGTGCAAATGCCGCACTGGGCGGCGCCGAATTCGAGGAACGCATCCTGCAGACGGCTCAGCTGACCGTTTTCGGCAAGCGCTTCAACCGTCGTTACATTGCGTCCGCCGGTTTGCGCCGCGGCAACCATGCAGGCACATGTGAGTATGCCGTCGATACGCACCGAACAGGCGCCGCAGTCGCCGGCGTCGCAGCCGACTTTGGTGCCCTTGAGTCCAAGCCTGTTACGCAGGACTTCAGACAACCGTTCCGCAGGCGGTGCCTTGAGCGATACGGCCTTTCCGTTGACCGTAAAGTCGAGATCAATCAGCCCGCGCGACATCACAATTTCTCCACGCAGCAGCCAATTGCGCGTCTGACCAGCTCTTCGACCGCCTCAAGCCGGTAGTCGGCTGTTCCGCGTATGTCGTTGATGGGGCTTAGATCTTTGAAATGCACCGGGCCGATGCGACCGGGAAGCGAGGCATCCAGCGCCGCGCCTGCGATGTCTGCCTCAAGTGCCGGCAGGCGAGTGGCGACCTCTGAACAGGCACCTGCGGCGATGCCGGACGATGCCACCGTCGCGGCGTCCGTGGCCTGCAGGCGAACGGCGGCCATGGCGATAGAGATGACGAGATAACGCCGCGATCCCAGTTTGAGGAAATGCGACTGGCCGGCACAGGACGCTTTCGGGGCGCGCACGGATACCAGCAACTCGTCGCGCCGGCGGGCGGTCTTGCGGTTGCCGGTAATGAATTCGCTCAGCGGCAGTGTGCGGACGCCGGACGCGGAGCGCAGTTCCACTTCCGCGTCGACCACCAGCAGGGGCGGGACGCCGTCCGCGGCAGGCGAGGCATTGCAAAGGTTGCCCGCCACGGTTCCCGCGTTTTGAATTTGAACCGACCCGACTTCTCTCGCTGCAAGCTTGAGCGCATCGAATGCCGGCGGCAGGGCCGATGCCGCAATGTCCGCCCAGGTCGTTAATCCGCCGATGTGCCAGTACTCGTCATCTTCGCGGATGCCGCGCAGCTGTTCTAGCGCTGAGATGTCCATGATGGGCTGCGTAAGCGGCCGGTCGCCCTGAGCGGGATAAAAGTCGGTTCCTCCAGCGAGGACGACCCAGCTTCTGTCAGCCAGAAGATTGAGTGCATCTTCCATGCCGTCTGGACGCGCATAATTCATCACGCAGTCACCCGCGAAATCCAATTGTTCGTATGCTAACACTAATCTACCGTATCCAGTCTCCCTGTCAAACCTTGACGCAGCGGGAGAGCGGTGCTGGATCTCAGTACGACTTCGGCAGCCCGAGCACCTTTTCGGCGATATAGCTCATGATCAATTGTGGACTGACCGGGGCGAGGCGGGGAATGAAGCTTTCCCGCAAGTAGCGCTCAACATGATACTCCGCCGCGTAGCCCATGCCGCCAAGCGTCTGGACTGCGGTTTCGCAGGTCTTGAAGGCGGCTTCGGCGGCAAGATACTTTGCGGCATTGGCTTCCGCGCCGCACGGATTTCCCGCGTCATAAAGAGAGGCCGCCTTGAAGACCATCAGGTTTGCTGCCTCAAGTGCCATCCAGCACTGTGCCAGCGGATGTTGGATGCCCTGGTTCTGCCCGATCGGCCGGTCGAAGACGACACGCTCGCAGGCATAATCAGTGGCATGACGCAGTGCGGCCTTGCCAAGGCCGACGGCTTCCGCGGCAATCAGAACGCGTTCTGGATTGAGGCCGTGCAGGATCAATGAAAAACCCTGACCTTCCGCGCCGATACGGTCGCCGGCCGGCACCTCCATGCCGTCGAAGAACACGACGTTGGAATCGACAGCGTGGCGGCCCATCTTCCGGATGGCTTGTAGTTCGACCCTGTCGCGGTCGAGTTTCGTATAGAACAGTGTGAGGCCGCCGGTGGGTTTTTCAGGCGCTTGCGGCTGCGACGTGCGCGCAAGGATAAGAGCATTGTCGGCAACCTGCGCGGTTGAAATCCAAATCTTCTGGCCGCTTAGAATGTAGCTGTCGCCATGTCGCTCGGCCTTTGTTTTGATAGCGGCCGTGTTGAGGCCGGCATCCGGCTCGGTGACCGCGAAGCAGGCCTTTTCATCGCCGCGAATGAGCGGCGGCAGCATGCGGTTTCGCTGCTCGTCGGTTCCGAACACGACGACCGGCTGTAAGCCGAATATGTTCATGTGGACCGATGACGCACCGGCCATGCCGGCGCCCGATGCGGCGACTTCCTGCATCATGACGGCGGCCTCGGAAATTCCGAGCCCGGCCCCGCCGAACTCCTCAGGCATGGCGGTTCCGAGCAGGCCGGCCTCGGCTATGGCGCGGTGAAACGCGTGGGGAAACTCCGCGCTCTCGTCATGTCCGCGCCAGAAATCGCCGTCGAAGCCGGCGCAAACCCGTTGCGTCAGATCCTGAATGCTCAGTTGATCCTCTGTAAGCTCGAAATCCACTTCGGTCTCCCTTGCGCCCCGGTATGCTCCCACCATAAGAAATGCAGCGGCGCCTGTAACCCTTGCGTTGCTGTGGGTTCGGGTGGATCGCTGGTATAGGGTTCGTGCAGCCGGGGCGGTTCTGCAGAGTCGAGGAATGAAGAATGTCGGATCTGGTGCTGGTTACCGGCATTGACGGCTTTATCGGCAAGCATGTGGCGTTAACGCTGCTGCGCGAGGGATGGCGCGTGCGCGGTACGCTGATGTCTCTGGCGCGTGCCGATGTCGTGCGGTCCGCACTTGTTGCCCATGGCGCTGATCTGAACGGTGTCGAGTTCATGCGCGCCGACCTCACGTCCGATGACGGCTGGGATCAGGCGATGGCGGGATGCCGGTTTGTGCAGCACATCGCATCGCCGTTTCCGCTCGCGCCGCCGAAGAACCGTGAGGCCCTGGTGCCGGTGGCGAAGGGAGGTGCATTGCGCGTGCTGGAGGCAGCGCTGCGCGAGGGGGTTGAGCGCGTCGTGATGACATCGTCGCTCGTCACGATGATGTACCGTCCGCGCCGGCCGGCTGAGTGTGTCGTCGGCGAGAACGACTGGAGCGATCCGGAGTGGCGCAAGCTCTCGTCTTACATCGTGTCGAAGACACGTGCGGAGCGGGCGGCGTGGGAGCGCGCCCGCGAACTCGTGGCCGCGGAAAAACTGACAACGATCCATCCAGCGCTTGTGCTCGGTCCCGCGCTCGATGGCGAAACCGGCGCCTCGCTCGGTGTCGTGAAGATGATCTTGACGGGTGAGAACCCGGCCCTCGTGCCGACATCGAATCCCGTGGTTGACGTGCGCGATGTGGCTGAGCTTCACGTCAGCGCAATGACCTGCGAGCAGGCCGCGGGGCGGCGCCTCATTGCGTCGGCCGATACGCTGTCGAATGTCGAGATCGCCGATATCCTGCGTGAAGCATATCCCGACCGTGCGGCCAAGATCCCGACCATGGTCCTGCCGGATCTGGCGGTACGCATTATGTCGCTCTTCATCGCGCCTTTGCGCGCCGTGGTGCCGGACCTTGGTGTTCACGTGCGCGCCGATTCCGATTACGTCACCGAGCTCACCGGCGTGACCTTCCGGCCCGCCCGCGATGCGGTGGTGGCGGCGGCGGCCACACTTTAGGTATCTTCGCCTTCGACAAATTTTTCCAGATAGTCGTCCGAGTAGTCGATCTTGAACGACGTCCACAGCAACAGGTGGTCGGAGATCTGGTTCTTCCGGTATGTGTTGGTGAAATAGTGTTCGATGTCGTCGGGATCGTTGTTCTTTTTCGCCGCACGCTCTGTGAGTTTCTTGACCTTGACGCTCTTCCAGTAGTACTCGGCGTCCTTGCTGCGATAGATGAGGCGGCGGAAGTCGAACACGCCGCCGGCACCCTGGCAGAAGCGTTCGTCGTTGAGGCGTAACGCGATCTGGTCGAACGGTTCTTCCTTTTTGCCGGTGTTTGTGGACAGCCCGCGAATGTCTTCTGGCACTTCAAACCCGTTCTGGGTCAGCGCCTTCATGGAAATATCGTCCCTGGTTTTGTGGATGTTGAAGTCGCCGAGCAGAATATAGTTGGCGACGCTCGCGGATGTGTCCCACTTCTTCTTTTTCAGATACTTGAGCTCGCGTTCGCGTTCATCGTCGCAGCGCTTGCGCAGCAATTGCGCCAGTTTGGCGATTTCGGCGGCGCGGATCTTCCGGTCCTTGCCGCCCTTGGCGCCGTAGTGGGTATGAACGGAGCAGAGTTTGAATTTGAACCAGTCGGCCTGGAACCCAAGGTAATAGGGCGTGCGCGCGAGTTGCGTGTGATCCCCAAGATCGGGGTCGCCTGAAAGGTTTGCCGCTTTGGCAACGGTATCCTCCGGCGGCAACACAATCTCGCCGGCCACGCGGGAGAATTTTACACGGTTCTTGCGGTACAGAACCGCCATGCGTTCATCGTTGCCGGCGTCGCCCTCGGAAGCATCGGAGACGATATAGTCCCAGTCGTCGCCAAGATGCGTCCGCAGCAGGTCCTTGAGTTGAGTGAGATCGCGCTTGACTTCCTGGATCGACACCAGGTCGAAGTGATCGATGATTTCAGCGATATAGAGAAGCGATTCCGTGCTGCGCCTGTAGCCGCCGCCACCGCCGAAATGCATGAGGTTCCAGGTGGCGATCTTCAGTTCGCCGACATTCTCTTTTTCCGTAACCTGGCGCCGCAACGCCGCGCGTAGCGCGAGAAGCCGGTCGGCGACGTGTTTTTTATGTGTGTCTGGTTCTAGATTTCGGACTTTCCAATAATAAGCCATCGAACGGTGCCCCCGTTATTTAGCAATTCAGCGAAATGATTGCTGACAAGGACGGAGTATAGCGCCGGAGACCTCGGAACACTTGCCTTTATTGCGAAGTCAAAGCAGTCCGTCGCCCGTGAACTGAAGCGTCACGCCACCATCAGGGGATGGCCGAAGCCGAGTTCCTCGCGCAGGCAGGCGCAGATCTCGCCATGGCTGACCCCGGCCGCGGCCGCCGCGACAATGCGTTCGAAGGTGTTTTCGCCGTCGCTGTTTGCGGCTTTTGCTAGTGCTGACAGGGCACGGCGCACCGCGGCATTGTCGCGATCGCGCTTGAACTGTTTGAAGGCGGCGACATGCCGGTCGATTGCCTCGCGATCCGGGCGGTAAGGCTCCGGTTCGCGGGTCTCTTCTTCCAGCTCGTAACAGTTGACGCCAATGACCTTTTCTTCGCCCGCCTCAATGCGGTCCTGATAGGCCCGCGCCGACTGGCCGATCATCTTCTGTACAAGGCCGCTTTCAACGGCGGCGTACATGCCGCCGGCATTGTCGACGATGTCGATCACCTCGAGGATCTTTTCTTCCATCTCGTTGGTCAGTGTCTCGACATAATATGAGCCGCCCAATGGATCGATGACGTCGCAGAGATGCGCCTCCTCGCGCAGGATGTTCTGGGTCGCCACGGCGATGCGTGCCGGCCCTTCGGTTGGGCAGGCGATTGCTTCGTCGTAGCTGTCGGTGTGCATGGACTGGAGCCCGCCGAGAATGCCGGCCATGGCTTGTGTCGTGACGCGGGCGATGTTGTTCATGGGCTGCTGGCGCGTCAGGTCGACGCCGGAGGTCTGGCCGTGAAACTTGAAGCGCCAGGAACTTGGATCCTTTGCGCCGAGGCGCTCTTTTGCGATGCGCGCCCAGATGCGCCGCCCGGCGCGGAATTTGGCGACCTCCTCGAAGAAGCTGATGGAGATGTCGAAGAAGAACGTGAAGCGCCGCAGCACATGGTCAGGGTCCATGCCGCGGTCGATGCAGTCCCGCGCGTACTGGATGGCGGTCGACAGGGTGAACCCCATCGTCTCCGCCGGCGTTGCACCTGCCTGCTGCATATGCTGGCCGACAACGGAGACGGGGTTCCAGTTCGGCACTTGTTCACGGCAGAAGGCGACATGATCGCAGAACACGCGCCGCGCGCCCGGCAATGAGAGCCTGTAGAACATGTGGTTGGCGACGAAATGCGAGATATAGTCGGACTGGTTCGCGGTGCCGGTGACCTTGTCCCAGGGGATGCCGCGCCGTTTGGCGACGCCCAGCACGAAGGCGAAGAGTGTGAACGGTGAGGGATCGTTCATGGCGGTCGAGACGCGGCCAATATCGACACCGTTGAGGGCTGCATCCATGTGATCGACCGAGTTCACAACCGTGCCGCATGTGCCGAGAAGTGCTGCTGGACTTTCGTCGCAGTCATACCCCCGAAACACGGAGTTGCATGGAATGAGGCTGATCGCGTTGCCGCCCAGCTTCAGGATATCGCGCACCCGCTCATTGTAATCTTCCGGCGTGCCCAGGCCGATGAGCTGGCGCTGTGTCCAGGTTCGGCCGCGGTGCATGGTGGCGTAGATGCCGCGCGTGTAGGGCGCAGCTCCTGGTACGCCGAGGTCGTTGCGGTAGCGCGTATCGTCCCAGTCGCGCGGCGAATAGAGTGGCTTGACCTCGATGCCGGAGCGGTTGATCACCTTGCTGTCTGTGCCGATTTGGTCGTCATAGGTGTCACGCCAGCTCGAAAGGTCTCGTTCCAGTCCGGGCAGTTCGAGTTGCTTCTGGCTTTCGTCCATCATGTGGTCTCCATTAGGCTGCCGCGTTCGCTGCGTGCTTTCAATGCAAGCTCGTGCACACGTGCGACGATTTCTTCGCTCGCCGTTCCAGGTCCAAAAATTCCACTTATCCCCACCTTGCGCAGGGCGGCGTGTTCCGGCGCGGGGATGATGCCGCCGACTACCACCTGCACATGACCAAGGTCCGCATCGCTGAGCGCACTCATTAGGTCGGGCAGGATCAGATGGTCGGTTGCAAGGGAACTCACGCCGATCACTTCGATGTCTTCCTCGATAACCAGATTGATCACCGCATCGATTTCCTGCCAGGGCGGCGTGTAGATCACCTCCATGCCGGCATCGCGCAGGTAAGACGCGACGACACGGCTGCCGCGGTCATGACCATCGAAGCCGATCTTGGTAACGAGCACACGCTCGGGATAATCGCTCATGCGGCCTCCGCTTCGAGGGAGCCCCGAAACATGCGCACGAGCTCCGCCGCGATGGTCGCGGGCGTATGCGGGCCGGGTCGGTACCAGACCTGCGTGTGGTTGGCCGCGCCCATGATGAATAGCCGCAGCAGATTGCGGTCGGCTTCCGGGCGTAACGGAAGACGGTCGACAACGGCAGCGACGCGGCGCTCATAGCTGTCGCGCAGGCTCTTCAACTGGCCGGCGATCTTCGGCGCGCTGTCGGGCAGAACCCGGATCAGGACACGCGCATAAGCGGTTGGCGAGAGTATGGTTTCCAGATGCGCGCGCATGACCGCTTCAAGCTGTTCCCAGGGAGCTTCGATGTCCGAAACCGCCGTCTCGACAGCATCTTCGATGCGTCTCACCCCTTCTTCATAGACGGCGAGCAGGAGGTCGTCCTTGGTGGCGAAGTGATAGTAGATCGAGCCGGGCAGCATGTCGGCGGCAGCCGCGATGTCGCGCGTCGTCGTTTCCTTGAAACCTTTCGTTGCGAAATGTTCAGCTGCCGCATCGAGAACGGCTTCCACCCGGTTGTTGGCGCGCTGTGCAACTGCGGTCATGGAAGGATCCTGGCTGATTGAACTCTGTGGCGAACGTGCCATAATTTTGATAACCAAGCAAGTGATTGCTTAGTGAACTCAAAATCAATGCGGACCTGTTGGCCACCCGGCTGAACTGCGCTATTCGAGAGGGCGAACCCGAAGCGTTGGAGCGGCGTGCATGATCGAGATTTCCGGGAAAACAATCGGCGTGGTTTTCGATGAGGCGGCGGAGAAGTTTGCCGGCAATCCGTTTGTCATGCGTCCGGCCTTCGACGGTGCGGGTATCGTCACGATTACCTATGCGCATGCGCATGCGCAGGTAAGCACATTGAGTAAAGCGTTGCGGGAGGCGGGTTACGGTCACGGCCACCGGCTGGCGGTGCTCATGGGCAACCGGCTTGAGCACCTGATCCTGAAGCTTGCGTTCAACGCTCTGGGCATATCCATCGTGCCGGTCAACGCGGACTACCGGCCGGCCGAGATTGCCTACCTGCTCGATGACTCCGGATGTGAACTCGCTTTCGTCGAAGCCGCACGAGTAGAACTTCTCAATGCCGGCATTGCCGAAGCAGCGGCCCGGCCGAAGGTCGTCGTGTGGGAGGAGTTTGCCGGCACTCTGCCTGTCGCGGTAAGTCCTGCACCGAACACTGGCCCGGTCAACGGTGAAACCGAAGCAAGCCTGATCTACACCTCCGGCACAACCGGGCGGCCCAAGGGCTGCCGCCTCGGCCACGAGTACGAACTGATGGTCGGCGAGCGCTATGTGGAGATCGGCGGCATCGTAACCTTCGGCGAGGGCGTGGAACGGGTGTTCAATCCGCTGCCGCTGTTCCACATCAACGCGATGATCGTGTCGTTCATAGGCGTGATGCTGACTGGCAACTGCCAGATCCAGCCGGAACGGTTCAGCAAATCCAACTGGTGGCGCGATGTGCGCGACACCGGTGCGACGATGATCCACTATCTCGGCGTCATCGTGCCGGCGCTTCTCTCGGAACCGGAAGGCGAGGGTGACCGCGATCATGGCGTGGGCATCGGTTTGGGGGCGGGGGTGGAACCGTCGTTGCATGACATTTTTGAGAAGCGCTTCGGGTTTCCCATTGTCGAAGTTTGGGGCATGACGGAAATGTGCCGCATCTTTGCCGCCACTGAAGAGCCACGCCAGATCGATACGCGCGCCTTCGGACGGCCTTTCGATGGGCTGGAGGTGCGTGTCGTCGACGAGGAAGACCTCGATGTGCCGCGCGGCACTCCGGGGGAGTTTCTGGTGCGCCATTCCGAGGCGACGCCGCGCCGTGGCGCCTATCTCGGATACCTCAACAAACCGGATGAAACCGAGGCGGCGTGGCGCGGCGGCTGGTTCCATACCGGCGACACGGTCATGCAGGACGAAACCGGCATGGTCTACTTCGTCGACCGCAAGAAGAACATTATCCGCCGCTCAGGAGAGAACATTGCCGCAGCCGAAATCGAAGCCTGCCTTTACGAGGACGACCGCGTTGCGCAGGTCGCGGTGATCGCCGCGCCGGATGAGCTGCGCGACGAGGAGGTCTTTGCCTGCATCGTGCCGGTGGCGGCGACAAAGCCGGACAAGGATCTCGCCGAAGCGCTGTTCGACCACTGCTTTGGTCGTCTCTCCTACTATAAGGCGCCGGGATGGATTCTCTTTGTCGATGCGCTGCCGGTGACGGGCACCCAGAAGGTGCTCAAGCACAAAATCTTCCCCGATGGTGTCGACCCGCGCGAACAGCCGGGGGCTTATGAGTTCCGTGAGCGGAAGAAGCGGTGAGTCAACGTGCTGGAGATAAGTACCGCCAAGTCGATTCGTTTGGCATGGTTTGAAATTTCATTTTCGTGCCAATGTTGACTCTTGAGTTTTCTTGGCAGTAGCATGAAGTTTCTTAGAAAATTCTGATGGCTTTCAATATGGTTTGAAGCCCAGTTCCCCGAGGAGGGGAGTGATATGGGTGATGACTTATTAAATGCTTTTGCGTCTCTGCGGGCGCAGCTTTTGGCAGATGCGGAGATTACTGTTTCCGCATCGACGTTCTCTGGATTTGCATCGAAGACCGTCCTCGCGCCCGGGGTGGCGGGTTTCAAGGGCCTGCACTTTTACGGTGCGTCCTACCACGTCGATCAGATTGTGTTCGAAAGCTCGAGGGAAGTTTTCCAGTCGCTGGGGTTCCTTGTATTGGCGAGCATGTTCGCGCCGGCAAGCTTTGCGGAGATTTCCGTGGAACTGACATCGCCCGCGACGGAAATTCGGGCGATGGTCTTTGAGCGGCCCGCCGGCGTGTACCAGGGCCTGACGACCTCGCCGTTCGAGTTCGATTTTGCGCCGGAGAATCTCACCCGACATCCCTTTATGCATGAGCACGTTTCGGAAGACGACCTGCCGTCCTTCGAACTGACGAACCGGTCGGACACGATCTTGTCGGAGATCGATCGCGCTGGCCGCGATGTTGTGCGTGTCGTGGGCAATGAGCGCGGTTTCGTCAGACTGGCGGGTGTGTTGCTGAGTATTGGAAACGGCGCAAGGGAAATTGATCTTGAGAGCGATGCAGGCGTGCGAGGTGTCGGTCTGGCGAGTGCGGAAGTCCGATTTGCTCTGACGTAAATTCCAATGAAGCGAGTTTACCCATGACCAAGTATCCCGATGACAGTGGAGTGCCGCGGTATTACCGGGGAAACACCCGGCCGAACACGAGGGCGCTTCAGCAACTCGCGGACGCCCAATCCAATTGGAATCGGCTTTACGGCCATCTGGCCACAGCGCTTGGGTACGAATATCTGGGTGTCATCGGTAATGAGAAGGAACTGCAGCTAACACGGGAGTGGCTGTTCGATAACCTCATTATGCCGTCGGGGGACGTGCTCGATCCCGGATCCATGACGCTGCAGACGCTCGATGACTATGTGAAAATGGGTCTGACAGGAAATGAAGCCAAGAAGGAAAAAAAGGTCCACCAGAAAGCCCGCCGCAGAAAGGCGCGGAAGGCCTACGCACCGTTTTTCAACGAAATCGTAATTGGCAATCGTGTTATCCGGTTTCATTGGCAGCACGGAACAAGGCGGTTCTCCACGCTCGCAATCGCCGGCATGGATGGCATCGTGTTCGACACGATGCTGTCGCACGCTTTTGAAGTGGTGGAATCGGATGTGCCTGCCGATGTTCAGAACTCCGACTGCCGGCAGCGGGAAGTATACTGGATTTTCACAAGTAAGGTTCGCGGCAAGGTCTGGTGTTGCCTGAAAGCGTATTGCACCGCGCCGTTGCAGTGCGATGGCGAGGCGGAAGGGTTCATGGTGCTTGGCGACTATGAATCCCGCCTCGTGCCGCACCCCGGAGTGCCGGTGCTGAACTGCTGCAGAAGTACATGGGTCTGGGCTCTGGCAACGCCATTGGTCGACATAACGGTGACGGTCACGGCCACAGGGGGCCCGCTTGGTTCGACAGCTACTGTCGATATGACGGGAGTCGGGTCGAGAGCGGGCGGCACTCTGTCTTTGCGTGATTGCTGTGCGGCGGTGACGACGACCGGAACCGGAGTGGGCACGGGCTCCGGCACAAGTGTTGGTGGTGGAACTGGTGTTGGCGTCGGCACAGGGGGTGCCGGCACTGTCGAGCAACCAAACGCCCAGGAAGAAGAACTGGTTGGAACTCTTTCGGAACCGCATCGCGGTCGGATCCAGATCCAGGGACCCGACATGAGACCCGAGATTTCAGAAAAGTGGGCGAGGCAGACGCCTCTCCCCACGGCTGAAGGTCTGACGATGCACGACAGGTTGGTGGCGCAATTGACCCGGACGCAACTCAGGAACCGTCGCCAGGCGATTCCAAACAGCCGCCGGTTCATTAACAACAACACGGTTCAAACGCCGCCACGGTTTTCACGAAGCTTCAGAGATCGGGGGCAACGCCATAACCGGGTGGACATTGAGGTTCACACGGGCACGGCGTTTTCTTGACCCAAGACCGTTTCTATATGAAGGCGAAACGCACTAGGACCCAGCGCCCATCATGTCACGCCGCAGATAATACTGGTTCTTGATGACCTTTAGGCTTTGCATCGCATCGCACGACCAGATGTCGGGATGGCCGTGGATCTGGTCGGCGAGGAAAGCGGTGAACTCTTCCTTTTCCTCAAAGAGCGTTTCCACGAGAAGGTCGTAGGGCCCGCTTGTCCAGATCGCGTAGACAACGTCCGGGCACAGGGCCAGGCGCTCCGCCACGGCTTCGGGCTGGGCTTCGGGTGCGACCGTGATGCCGAGCATGGTGTAGGCGTCGTAACTCAGCGCCATGGGTTCTATAATCGCGACGATGCGCAGGTCGCCGCGTTCTTGCAGCCGGGTTACGCGCTTGCGCACCGCGCCTTCCGAAACGCCAAGAGTTGCTGCAATGGTCGAATAGGGCGTGCGGCCGTCTTCCTGAAGGATCGCGATGATGGCGCGGTTGAGGCCGTCGTGCACGGATTTGCCGCGCACGGAGTTTTCGCTTGCGGGTTGGTCGGTTGGTCCAGGTCTCGTTTTTGGGCCGGGCATGGTCGACCTTTCGAAAGAGCGTCTTGATGCTGAAAATGCCAGCGGTCAGGTACGATTTTCGTCCAAGAAACTTGACTTAGCAAGGAAATATCTGGAAAACTTAATATGTTGTACGAATTTCGGACAATCGGGGCCAATGATTAGATGAATTCGGTCCAAGGCGCCGGGTGGCTGGCAGTGAGGGACTTATCCCGGTCATTTCAAATTGCCCAACGGTAATTTGCGTGCGAACATTCGGCAATAAGAACGCAAAACAACACCTCAAAGGGAGATGAAACCGTGAGACGCAAAATTTCACCCATGACTTTGAGCCGGCGTAATTTTCTTGCGACCACCGGTGCGGTTGCCGCCGGTGTCACGCTGATGCCGTACAAGTCCTTCTCTGCGGAAGAGAAGCAGGTCAACGTCTACAACTGGGACACCTATATCGGCGAGACGACGCTTGACGACTTCGGCAATGCCACGGGCATCGAAGCCAAGATGGATCTGTTCGCCGACAATGACGAGCTCTTCGCCAAGCTCAAAGAGGGCAATCCCGGTTACGACGTCATTATTCCCTCGGACACCTATGTAGAACGCATGGCGAGTGCCGGCATGCTGATCCCGCTCGATCACGACAAAATTCCGAACATCGCCAATATCGAGCCTGCGTTCCTTGACGTGGCGTTCGATCCCGGCCGTGCGCACTCTTTGCCCTATATGTGGGGCACGATCGGTGTCGGCTATCGCGTATCGCGGGTCGAAGGCGTTCCGGCAAGCTGGAAGTGGCTTTATGACTCCGACAAATACAGCGGCAGCCTTGCGCTTCTTGGCGATGGTGCAACGGTTCTCGGACAGGGGCTGAAGTACCTCGGCATGTCCTTGAACTCGGTCGATCCGGCTGAAATCAAACAGGCCGAAGAACTGTTGATTGCACAGAAGCAGCACATCAAGGTTTTTGCGGACGACAACGGGCAGGATCTCCTGCTGTCCGGCGAGGCCGACGTGGTGCAGGAATGGAATGGCGACATTCTCCAGGTCATGGCTGAAGACGACGACATCAGTTACGCGGTGCCGACCGAAGGGGCCCTGATCTGGGAAGACGGCATGGCCATCCCGACTGGCGCGCCGCATCCTGAAAACGCGCATGCCTTCATCAACTATCTGCTTGATGCCGAGGCTGGCGCGCTGATCGCCGACTACATTCAATACGCAACGCCGAATGCGGCGGCGAAGAAGCTCATGAGTGCGGACTATATCAACAACCCGGCCATCTTCCCCACAGACGAGACGCTGGCCCGCTGCGAGGCGGCCAAATATCTCGGCGAAGACGGCATCAGGCTCTACGACGAAGCCTGGACCCGCGTCAACGCGGCGTAAATTTGCACACGAAAAGACGGCCCTCCCCTGGAAACAGGGGAGGGCCGGATTTCGTTGAAGACTCAAGACACAACAGGTTCCCGGTCACACCGGGCGCCCGCATTGCGCCTATTGCTCGTAATAGCGGAAGCTGGGTATTGAGCAGACATCGATATTGAACTGTTCCAGTTCAAGGTCGTCTTCGAACACTGCCTTGAAGTCAAACATACATTCACCGGTGCCGTCATCGAAATCGATAACCATGTCGCCACCAGGCGGGATCATGTAGTCGCCGAGATGATCGCGGCCCCAGGATTGCGCCTTGCCGTTGGTGGCGTAAAAGTAGGTCAGGTTAAAGCCCGTATCATTCACAATGTTGACCTTGCGGGCCTGACTGTCTGCCGACGCCACGCTCACCATGGCAAGCATCAGGAATGCCAGCCCGGACAGAAGTGTCCGAGCAATAAACTGGTCCCTGGAACGATAAAGCATTGTGTTCTCCCTTGCTCAGTAGGCTGGCGGATTGGTTGCCGGACTTTCCGCCGTTTACCACGGTTGGCGCCCCGATCGAAATTGCTCCGACATTAAACATCAGAACGGGTGAAGCTCGGCAACTAGTTTGGCCGACTCTTTTGATGCAAGTAATTGATTTAGCTCAAATGTTGAAATGCGGTTGTGTGTGTCACAATGTCACCGAAACTGGCGGCCGAATTTTTCCCGGTGGCCATTGCCTCACAATTGCTGAATTGGTGACCTTGATTTCTGAACCTGGCTCACTCGCCGCCGATGGATTATGCGGGTTCGTTGCGCACCTGATGAGAATCTGGAACGGTCTGGCGGTAGATGGCTGAATTCCACTCCTTCGGTTTAGATGGAAGACGATGATAGTTCTGGGCCTGCAACGCGGACACGACGCCGGCGCCTGTTTGATGCGCGACGGGCACGTGTTGTGTGCGGTTGAGGCGGAGCGTGTGCATAGGATCAAACATGCCGATGGACCCGGCACAATCCCGCAGTGTGCGCAGTTGCCATTCGATCAGTGCGGCGTGAGGCCGGAAGACATTGATGGCATTGTGATCTCCGATAGTTTTCGCGACCGCATCGAGGTCGCGTTACCGCATATTTGCCCGGATCTGCACAGCACAAAGCTGCTAGGATCCATCGGGACTTACGGTGCACTCGCCGAAGTCAGCGACATCGGAATTGCCGACATTCCGAAAGATACGCCGGTCCTCGCCGCGTGCCATCACGCCTGTCACGCCGCGGGTGCGATTTACATGAGCGACTTCGATAACGCGCTCGTCTACGTTTATGACGGGTGGGGCGTTTGCGCCGCGACCGCTGCCTATATCTATCGCGAAGGCAAGCTGCTCCGCATTGAAGACAGCGTCGATAAGCTGTTGATCGGCTGGCGCTATGAACTGCTCGCTTCGTTCATCGTTGAAATCAATGACGCCAACACGAAGAAGTATGACTTCGCCGGCAAGCTGATGGGGCTGAACTCCCTTGGGACGCCGTGTGCCGAGGCGATCGCTCACATGAAATCCTGGTTGAGAATGGGGTTCGACGAGTATCAAACGACCTGGAATGCCGCCGGCAAGGTGTGGTTCGCGGGACTGGTCAACGAGGAGGGATTTTCCCTCGACTCAACGAGCGCACACGACCCCGCGTTTCAGTCGCTTCTCGCTTCCCTGCAAGTCGCAATGAACGAAGTCGTGTGCGAGGAGATTGCAGAACTCAGGGCAAGGTTCGACACCCGCAATGTGATTGTTACGGGCGGCTGCGCGCTGAACATTATGACCAATGACGCCGTCGAGGCGCTTGATGGAATTGACCAGGTGTTCATTCCACCCAATGCGAATGACGGCGGTCTGGCGATGGGCGCGGCGGTTATTTGCTCGGCCTACGGCATGGAGAGAGAACTGCATTTTCCAGGCATCGCGCGACGCGAAAAGCGCGACCCTTTCAAGGGTCCGTTTTTGATCGGGTCAGCGGGCAGCGGTGCGGAGCCTGACATGGCGGACGCGACCCAGTTGGCCGTTCTTGACCAGGTGGCTGAGGCCCTGTGCTCGGGTGGCATTGTCGGCTTCGTGCAGGGGCGTATAGAAGTCGGGCCGCGCGCCCTCGGCCACCGAAGCCTGCTTGCCGATGCGACCTCTGCGGATATGCGCGATGTGATCAACAAGAAGATAAAGCTGCGTGAGTGGTGGCGCCCGTTCGCGCCGGTTGTTCGCGGTGAAGATGCAGACGATTACTTCATAACCAGCAATCCTTGCCCCTACATGCTCAGAACGGCTGAGGTGCGCGAGGAATGGCGCGACGCGTTGAAGCCGGTGGTTCATTTCGACAACTCTGCGCGTCTTCAGGTCTTGGAGGACGAGGAAAGCGATCCGGCACTTTGGTACGTTTTGTCGGAGCTGAAACGGCACACCGGTATTGGTGTCTGCCTGAACACATCGCTGAACATCGGCGGAAGGCCGATACTGAACTCACGTGAAGAAATATTCGAATTCCTGGAAAATACCGCCGTTGATTTCATGTATGTGGATGGCGAAATTCTGACGCGGCCCTGATGGCCGGGGACAGTAAGCGCCGAGGTGCGTCAGTTCGCGGGCCGCGGGAAGACGAGGTTCTTGTTGAATTCGTTGCAAAAAGTCATCACGATTGGAGTGCAGCAAGCTGGGCGGGGGCAATTCCAGGATCAACCGTAACCAAATAGTTTGCGACAGACATCATATGTCACGACCCTCTGTCCTTCTCATCCTCCCGCCTTACGGCGATTTCACCTATCCCTATCATTCTGTGTCCTATCTGGCGCCCGCGCTTCGCAGGGCCGGCATCGATGTTGAGGTCATTGACCTGAACATCGTCTGGCTGCGCTCGATCCTGAAAAGCGAACAACTCGGGATCTGGAAACGAGAGGCGCGTTCAGCGCTCGACGAATTGAACCGGTTGCCGCAGTGGGGAAATGAAGAGCAAAAGCTGGCGATCGACTGCATTCGTGTCATGGCGGCAGCTAATTTCATCGATCCTGCGCTGATTATTGAGACGCTGCGCACCGACGCCTTCTATGACTACGAACGCTACCTCGACGCCCGGGTCCAGTACCGGCTTTTCGAACACATTCTCAATTGGGTCTACCCCGCGGTCGAATTCTACCGTGCGTTTGAGCGGCCCGCCGACGAGGGGAACGCGGAAGCGCTGGTGAGCGGCGCATTGTCATGCGAACGGTTCATTGGCGAAGCCGCCGATCTTCTCAAGCAAAGGTTCGCCAAGCGCTCCTTCGATGTTGTCGGCGTTTCAATGTCGTTCAGCTGCCATCTAAGGCTTGGGTTTGCGAGCCTTGCCGCAGCTGAGCGCGTCTTTCCCGATGCGTTCCGGATTGCTGGCGGCACGGCAGTTACAGACATCGTTTCCTACCGCGAAAGCGACAACACTTTGGCGCCGTTTGCGCGGTGTTGCGATCATTTGTTCGTCGGCGAAGGCGACACGATGTTCGCCAGCTATGTCGAGTGGGCCCTCGGCAGGCAAGAAACCTGCCCGGCCCAGGCCATAAATCCGGCGGATGTGCGCGACGTCGAGGCGGCGGGAGAGGTCCCGTTCCATAAAATATCCGAACGACACGATACGCCGGACTATTCGTGGTGCGAATGGGATCTTTATCTCTCGCCGGAACGTGGCATCAACTATTCGCCGACACGCGGATGCTATTGGAACAAGTGCACATTCTGCGACTACGGCATGAACCGTGACACGCCGACCGCGCCTTACCGGCAGGCCCGCATGGAACGGGTAATCGACGATCTCGTGGCACTTGAGAAGAGCGGAATTGCGAACGTTTATATGGCGGCCGATGCCGTGTCGCCGAAGTTCGTGAGAGGCATTGCGCGCGGACTCTCAGAGTGCGGATCGAAGCTCAAGTGGTCGGCTCAGATGAAGCTTGAACACTATCTCACAAAGGAGGTGGTCGAGGAGCTGGAGATCGGCGGACTGGTAACGTCGGCATTCGGTCTTGAATCCGGGTCTGCGGAGGTCCTTGAAAAAATGGGCAAGGGCAGGGACCAGCTGAACCGGACGATCCATCCGGTGCTGGACGCCTTCAAGGACAGCACGATTGGCCTGCAGCCGATGTTCTTCTTTGGATTTCCAGGTGAAACCGATGCGGACAGGCAGGCGACCGTCGATCTGCTCAATGGTAATCGGGATGTCTTCTCGGTCGTCACCGATTGCAATAGCTTCGTTCTAACCGCCGGCTCGCTTGTGGCGAGATCGCCGGACACATACGGCATCACCAATCTGCGGCGGCCGGCGGGCGGCGACATTCAGGGCAGTCTCAGTTACGAACAAGTCAGCGGCGAGCCGCTGGCAAGAGACCTCGGCTATGAGGGCTTCAGCCGGCAACTCGACTATTTCGAAACGTTCGAGCGGCCGTGGGTCGGCGGCATCGACAGCTTCCATACGTTTCTCTACCTCAAACGCTTCGGCCGCGGCATCGTTCACCAGTTGAGCAAGCTCCATGCAGGGGATCTCTCCGTGCGGCTGCGGCTCCCGGTCGATTTGCCGGATAGTTACTTTGATCTTGAGCAGGTCTTCGAGAACGTGCTGATAACTGCCTGGGCCGAGAAAAGGCGTGGCGAGGACAAAGTGCTGGAGGAACTGGGAACTGAGGCTTTGGACCTTGCGCTGGCCGATGCGCACCGCCCGCTGACGCGCGCTGCGAGGGCGTGCGATTATCGATTGGAGCTGGTCGATTGACTGGCGACCTCGCTGCAAAGACGTTGACACAGCTGGCCGGGCATCTCGGCGCAGAGCTGGAATGTGACGAACTTGGCATCGACGACAGCTTGGCGCAGCGGTGTCAGATGGCGCTGGCCGCCATGAAGCAGCCGGCACGGGAGGCGTCCAACGCCAAGCTGATACATGATCTGTTCGCTTATCTTGCCTCCCCCGACGAGGTGCTGAAAGACGCGTTGAGCCGGCCGGGGGCGGTGCTACCCCGGGAAAAGTCATGGCACTACAGCGAAACTGCAGACCGCAATGCCGTGCGCGAACTTGTGGGGGATGTGGGTGACCATACATTCGGCCTCGAAGCGCGCCATGACCATGAGATTGAAAGTCTTCTCGTTCGATTGGGCGGCGCGGACATTTACGACTTTGGATGCGGGGCGGGGCGGTTCGCGGTTCCCCTGGCCGGGGCGGGCGCCAAAGTGTACTGGACCGACACCAATCCGGTGAAATCATCGTTCATGCGGTTTCGCGCAGCACGTAACGGCCTCGCGGCGCAGCTCATCGAGGGACAGCCGCCGCCGGGCACGAGCGTTGATGGCATCATTGCAATGAATGTCCTCGATCATCTGTCGGACCCGGCGGCAACGGCTGGGGAATTGCTCGGCGTATTGCAACCGGACGGCTGGTTTGCCGTTTGGGTATGGTTCGGTGAAGATGAAGGGCACCATGGCGGACGCGAGGTTGCGCGGGCTGTGTTTGAGGTGCTGGCAAGGCGGTGCCGCATCGAACCGCATCGCGAAACGCTGGAACGCCCGCTGGAAGTTTTCCGTTTGGGAACCGGGGTCGCGGCACTGATCGACGCTGCGGACATCGATGCTTTGCGTAACATTGCGTTTAGCGAACTCTGCCCGGCGCGCGCTCATGGGCTCCGGGTTGTCGACGGTCCCGACGAAACTGCGGAGAACCGCAAAGTCGCCATCGCGCCGAAATTCCAGATAAGTCCGCTGTCGGTCAGTGACGAGGTCGGTTGGCTGATTGGCCGGTGCGACGGTCGCCGAACAGTGGGCGAAATCTGCGATGATGCCAGGAAACAGGAGCTGGAGGTCGGGGACGTGCAGGACATGCTGCGATTTCTCTGGCAACACAGCCTTATCGATATGAGGAACATATGCCGCATTGAACGTACCGGCGGCACTGCCTAAGTTTGAATGGACGGGTGGCTAATTTGGTGGTGGCTAACATGGTGTTGGGAGAATTTAAATGACCGACAACAAGCCAACAAAGCTTCAAGGCACAACGCCTGCATCCGGTGATGCACGGAAATACAAAAAGAAGTTGAGCGCGCTGTTGCTGTCGACCGTGGCGGCAGGTGGCGTGATGAGCATGCTGGGCTGGGAAGCTCAGGCGCACGGCAATGCGAGCAGTCACCGCAGCGCCGCACCGACGGGCTCCGGCTCCGAGGCACAGCCGCAGGCGCAGTCCCGCTCGCAAATCCGTCTGGAGCCGCAGATCCGACCGGACTCGATGTCGAGGACGCAAACGGAATCCGCTCCAAAGAACCGGCCCTCCGAAGAAGAGCAGAACTAAACTTCCGCTGCTTAAGCGTAAGGGCAGTTGGTGCGTCGCCTGAGGACTAAACACCCTCGTGCGCGGCGATGACTGCCAAGAACGTTTCGGAGAAATCATCGAGTTTGGCGGCGCCGACGCCGTTGACGTCGGCGAACTCGTCGCGAGTGCGCGGGTGTTTCTTTGCCATGTCGATGAGCGTGCGGTCGGGGAAGATGACGTATGCTGGCACCTGACGCTCCTTGGCAAGGCGCAGGCGCAGTTCTTTCAACGCCGCAAGCAGCGAGGTCTCCGGGGCCGTGAGCTCCGCGGCCGCTTCCGCAGCCTTTATCTTGCGTTTGGGCTTGGCGCTTTGCACGTGGTCGGCGTGGTAGTGGAAGGCCTCGTCGCCGCGGATGACCGCTTCGGCGCGTGTGGCGACCGAGAGCCCGCCATAGCCCGCAATATCCAAATCGAGAAAGCCGCCGGCGACGAGCTGGCGGATGAGCGACTGCCATTCGCGCTTGTCGCGTGCGGTGCCTGAACCGTAGGCGGTGAGCTTGTCGTGGCGCGCGGTGAGAATCTTTTCGGTCTCCGCACCGCGTAGAATGTCGATGACGTGCGCTGTGCCGAAACGCTCGCCGGAGCCTTTGATCGCGGCGAAGATTTTCAGCGCATCTTCGGTGCCGTCGGTCAGGCTGACGGGGTCAATGCAGGTGTCGCAGTTGCCGCATGGGTCTGACGGCTCTCCGAAATAGGAGAGCAGCACCTGGCGCCGGCACGTTGGAGTTTCCGAATAGCCAAGCAACGCGTTGAGCCGCTGGTGCTCGCGGCGCTTGCGGTCTTCGCCCGCATCTTCCTGTTCGATGAACATGCGGCGCATGCGGATGTCCGCGAGGCCGAACAGCATATGCGCTTCGGATGCCGCGCCATCGCGCCCGGCGCGGCCGATTTCCTGATAATAGGCTTCAAGGCTTCCGGGCAGGTCGGTGTGAAAGACGAAGCGCACATCCGCCTTGTCGATACCAAGGCCGAACGCGATGGTCGCGACCATGACGAGACCCTGCTCCGTCATGAACGCGTTCTGGTTGGCGTCACGGTCTTCCTTCGCCATGCCGGCGTGATAGGCGCGCGCGTTGACGCCTTCCGATCTCAGGGCTTCCGCCACTTCTTCGGTTTTCTTGCGCGACAGACAATAGACGATGCCGCTTTCTCCCTCGTGGCGTTCGACGAAGGCGAGAAGCTGCTTTTTCCAGTCCTGTTTGATTTCGACGGTGAGCTGGATGTTGGGGCGGTCGAAGCCCTGCACCAGCGTTTCGACACGCCCAGCGAAGAGGCGCTGTTCGATATCCGAGCGCGTCGCCTCGTCCGCCGTGGCGGTGAGGGCGGCGATGGGGGCATCGGGAAAGACGTCGCGCAATTGAGCAAGCGCTTCGTATTCGGGGCGGAAGGCGGGACCCCATTGCGAGATGCAGTGCGCCTCGTCAATGGCGATGAGGCGGACGTCGAGTTTCGACAGGGCGGCCAGCATCCGCTCCGTCATCAGCCGTTCGGGCGCAAGATAGAGCAGGCGAATGTCACCCGCCGCAACGCGCCGCCATGTGTCGACGTTTTCTTCGCGCTCCTTTGAGGAGTTGATGGTTTCGGCCGCAACGCCCGCGAGCTTCAGGGCCGAGACCTGGTCGTGCATCAACGCAACCAACGGCGAGACGACGATCGTCAGTCCGCCGCGCACTAGTGCGGGAACTTGAAAGCACATGGATTTGCCGGCGCCGGTGGGCATCACCATGAGCACATTGCGCCCGGCCAGCAAGTGATCGACAGCCTCTTCCTGTCCCGGCCGGAAGCCGTCGAAGCCGAAGACTTCCTTCAGCACATCGGTCTTCGGATCGGAGTGTGCCCTCTGCGGCAGCATGCGGCCATCCTCGGGAGAATCGGCGGGTTCACCTGCTACCGGGATACACGAGTGCGCCGGTGCGGCGAAAATCACCAAAGGTTGTATTTTCTTGATTTATACACGTTTATGGTTTAGGTGCGACAGGAAAAGACAAAAGGAACAGAAACTACAGATGACTTCAAATTGTGAAATCCGTGCCTCCTACGATGAGGCAGGGATCGTTGTTTATCAGGCTTACCGTCCGGAAATCGGCAGCTATGCAGCCGAAAACGGGCGTTTCGGTCCGGGTTCAAATTTACCCGGATGACGTGGATAAAACCGAGTTTCGGCTGGATGCTCTATCGCTGCGGCTACGGTTACAAGACCGGCCAGGAAGTGGTGCTGCGCATCAAGATTCGCCATGAAGGCTGGCTTGAGGCGCTGTCGAACGGCGTACTCAGCCACTACGACCGCAAAGTGCACGACGACAAGCACGCATTTGAGCAAACCCTGAAAGCGAGTGACTGCCGTGTGCAGTGGGACCCGGACCGCACGCTTGGCCTTGAGCGCATGGAACGGCGTGCAATTCAGGTTGGGCTGCGCGGCAGCCTTACCGCGGCCTATGCGAAGGAGTGGATCCTCGGCATCGAGGATGTTTCAGCGCTTGCGCATGCCATTAAACGCTCCGTTGCATCGGGCGCCGATCTTCCCGAAGTCCCTGAAGAGCGCATCTACGATGTGCCGGACAACATCCGCACACGCCTTGGCATGGGTTCATGACCCGGCCCTTGGGAGGGGATGCATTGTTGCGGGCAATATGCCAAATTGGCGCCCATGACAGATGACAAATCCAAATCGGACGAGCCCACTCAACAAGAACTCGCCCAGCGTCTGGCCGAAATTGCCAGGCGCAAGGAACAAGCGCCTCAGGAGTCTCATGCGCAACGGGTAAAGCGGCTCGCAAAGGGCCGGTTTGCCGGCAAAGGGCCGGCCCGATAACTCCCCCGCGAATAGCGGCTTAAAGTCCGAGGTCCGAGAGACCCGGGTGGTCGTCGGGGCGGCGGCCGAGTGGCCAGTGATATTTGCGGTCTGACCCGGCTATCGGCAGATCGTTGATGCTGGCGATGCGCCTGCGCATAAGGCCGTGCTCGTCAAACTCCCAGTTTTCGTTGCCGTAGGAGCGGAACCACTGGCCGCCGTCGTCATGCCATTCATAGGCGAAGCGCACGGCGATGCGGTTGGCGTTGTGGGTCCACACTTCCTTGATGAGCCGGTAGTCGAGCTCGCGCGCCCATTTGCGGGTGAGGAACGCCTCGATATCACTGCGCCCCTGCAGGAACTCCGCGCGGTTGCGCCAGATGCTGTCTTCCGTGTAGGCGAGTGCGACCTTTGCCGGATCGCGGCCGTTCCAGCCGTCTTCGGCCATGCGTGCTTTCTGGGCGGCGGTTTCGTCGGTAAAAGGCGGCAGCGGCGGGCGGCTCATGGCGGTGTTCCCTTGGCATGTGAACGGTCGTTCGTAGATAGGGCGAAGCGTGGCGATCCACCAATAAAGGTTTTGTGAAACCTGCCGATTCGAGCGACCATGGCAGCGGCAGGCTAGGGCCGGGACCCTGGGGAGAGTGGTATGGCACGTTACGAAGCTCTTTTCGAACCGCTTCAAATCAGGAAGCTGACGATCCGCAACCGGTTTTTGTCGACCAGTCACTCTCCAGCCTATGCGGAGAAGGGTGTCATTACCGAGCGCTATATCCGCTATCACGAAGAAAAAGCGAAGGGCGGTGTCGGGCTCACGCAGTTCGGCGGTGCCACGACCGTATCGCCTGAAAACTCAACCTATTACGGTCAGGTGAACGGTGCGGTCGACGAGGTGATCCCGAGCTACCGCGAAATGGCCGCGGCGGTTCACAAACACGGGGCGGCCTGTATGGTGCAGCTCACCCATGGCGGGCGGCGTGAGCGCTGGGACAAAGCCAACTGGCTGCCGACCTATTCGGCCTCGTGCCGGCGCGAACTTGTGCACGGCTCGTTTCCCGTCGAAATGGAAGATCACGACATCAACCGGACGATTGCCGACTATGCAGCGGCGGCAAGGCGGGTGCGCGACGGCGATGTGGACGGGGCTGAAATTTCCGCCCAGGCCGGCACGCTGATCGAGCAGTTCTGGTCGCCGGCCACAAACTTCCGATCGGACGGTTACGGCGGTTCGCTTGAGAACCGCATGCGGTATGGCCTTGAAGTATTCGAGGCGGTGCGCAAGGCCGTTGGAGACGACTTTGTCGTCGGCATCCGCATGCCCGGCGATGAAATGCTGAAAGACGGTCTCACCCAGGATGATTGTATCGCCATCGCCGCTGCCCATGCGGCGAGCGGCCTGATCGATTTCATATCGGTCGTCGGGGCGCATGGTGCGACCGTGAAAGGCGAGGCGAAGATCTGGCCGACCATGTGGGTGCCGTCGGCGGGGTACCTCAAGCTGGCCAAGGCGATCCGCGATGAAGTGTCGATCCCGATCTTTCATGCAACACGCATCACCGACGCGGCGACGGCGGAATATGCGGTGAAGGAAGGTTATCTGGACATGGTCGGCATGACCCGTTCAGGCATTGCCGATCCGCACCACATCACCAAGCTCGCCGAGGGCCGCGAGGCGGAAATCCGCCCGTGCGTCGGCGTTGGATATTGCGTCGACCGTGTCATCTCCGGCCAGGACGCGCTGTGCGCACACAATGTGGCGGCGGGGCGCGAGCTGCACATCCCTCAGGTCATTGCGCAAACGGCGGGCGAGAAGAAGCAAGTGGCGGTTGTCGGCGGCGGGCCGGGCGGGCTCGAAGCGGCGCGCGTATCGGCCGCACGCGGTCACAGGGTGACGCTATTCGAGGCGACATCGAAACTTGGCGGGCAGCTTGAACTTGCCGCCAGGGCGACGTGGCGCCAAGGCATCGCGGGCATTGCTGCCTGGCTTGGCGATGAAATGGAACGCCTCGGGGTCGATGTGAGGTTCAATACGCTGGCGGAGGCCGGCGACGTCATGAAGCTGCGGCCCGATACTGTCATTGTCGCGACCGGTGGATTGCCGAATGCCGGCTTTTTCGAGGGCAGAGAGCTTGCGGTTACCTCCTGGGACATTCTTTCCGGCAGCGTTGCCGTGGGCGAAGACATCCTGTTGTTCGATGAGCATGGCGGTTACACGGGGCTGTCATGCGCCGAGTTTGCCGCATCGAAGGGCGCCCGGGTCGCCATGGTGACCCCTGAGGGAGCGCCCGGGCGCGAGCTTGGCGGCACAAACCTTGGTGCTTATCTGAGCGAGATCTACGGTCATGGCGTCACCGTGCAGCCGAACACGCGGCTCACCACCGTGCAGAGGTCCGGCAACAAGCTCAAAGCCACCTTGCAGAACATTTACAGCGATGCGCAAACCGAAGTGGAGGTCGATCAGGTTATCGGCGAGCACGGTACACTGCCGAACGATGACCTCTATCTGACGCTCAAACCACGCTCGCGCAATCTTGGCGAGGCCGACCTTCGGGCGATGGCAGATTACACTGCCCAGACCATAGATACGAACTCGAAAGGGGAGTTTTTCCTCTACCGCGTCGGCGATGCCTGGACGAGCCGCAACATGCATGCCGCAATGCTCGATGCGATGCGCATCTGTATGCATGTCTAAACTCGAAGGAGGGGGCATGACGCGCAGGCTGTTTGTGAACGGAACCTTGATGCGGGGATTGGCGCTTCATCATAACCTTGAGGGAGCGGCGTTTCTCGGCGAGTTCAATACAGCGCCAATCTATCGTCTTTATTCGATTGGAGATGTTCATCCAGGAATGTTCGAGGTCGACACCGGCGGCGTGTCCGTTGCCGGCGAGTATTACGAAATGAGCGAGGAGGTCTGGGCCCGGGTGGAAGCAGGCGAGCCGCCGCATCTTTACTGCGGTCCAATTGCGCTGGAAACGGGAGAGATCGTGGACGGAATCCTGTTTCCGCGCGAAATCGCGGAGGCGGAGCACAAGGACATTTCAGAGTTCGGCAGCTGGCGGCGCTACGTTGGCGAGAACACCGCCTGATGCAATCTGTCACAATGCAGGCCGGCGCGCGGGACAGTCGAGCCAGGGTACGGCCCGCTCAAGCGCGCGGCCAAGCTGGAATACGCGCGCATCGTCATAGCTGCGGGCGACAATCTGAATGCCTGTCGGCAGGCCGTTCGAGGCGATGCCATTGGGAACGGCGAGAACAGGCAGGCGGCTCAGCATGTTGAAGGGATGGCTGAGGACCCAGCCGAAATCCGTGTCTATCTCGCATCCGCCCACCGTAACCGTCTCCCAGGGTTTGGCATCGGCACGCACTTCGTGGGTGGCGACGGCCGGACAGATCATGGCGTCGTAGGTGTCGAGCACCGGTGCCAGTTCAACGTACATGGCGGCGGCGGTTTCGTAGCTCGCCAGAAATGCCTCCGCATCGGAACGGCCCGCCTTTTCCCCGTAATAGATGTTGTAGTCGCACAGCCGGTCGCCGTATTGCTCGAGACTGCGCGCAAGGTCACGGCCGAACAGGTGATCGAGATAGGCGATGGCCGAAGTTGTCACTTCGGGGCCCCAGCCGAGCCCGATTTCGTCGACGCTCGCACCGAGGCTGCGTAGCACATCGGCCGTTTGTAAGAGAGCATCGCGGACTTCAGGCGCGATTGTGGCGAACCCGAGGTCTGGAGAAAGCGCAACCTTCCAACCTTTCACGTTCGGGTACTCGAGGGGCAGATCGATGTCTTCGCGCAAGGTTGCAATGTCGCCTGGGTGCGGGCCGGACATGACATTCGTCATCAAGGCACAGTCGCCCACAGTGCGGGCCAGCGGCCCAACCTGGCTGTAGAAATCGAGATTGAATGGCGGTGTGCCTGGAACGCGGCCATAGGGCGGTTTGTATCCGACGACACCGCAACATGCGGCGGGCACGCGGATCGAGCCGGCAATGTCTGAACCTGTCGCAAGTGTCGTCATGCCGGCGGCCAGAGCCGCGGCCGAGCCCCCCGATGAACCGCCGGACGTAAATTCCGTGTTCCATGGCGTGCCCGTCGCGCCGAACAGTTTGCTGCAGGTGACGCCGGCACTGCAAAACTCCGGTGTGGTGGTTTTGGCAATGAGGATCGCGCCGGCATCCAGCAGCCGCTGGCAGGCGGTGTTCGTTGTGTCTGCTACATTGTGCTCCCACACCAGGGACGCATGGGTGGTGCGCTTGCTGGCAATGTCGTGAATGTCTTTGACAGCCAGTGTCAGGCCTTCAAGCGGCCGCGCGATTGCGCTTTTTGAGGCATAGACTGCCTCGGCCTTCTTAGCCTGTGCCAGCGCCTCACCTGCATAGGTGTCGGTCAGCGCATTAACGCGAGGCTCGACGGCCTCGGCGCGGGCGAGTTGTGCTTGCACGATGTCGAGGGGTGACAGCTCACCGGTCTTGAATAGTTCAAGGGCCCGGTGTCCTGGCAGGTAGCAGAGATCGAGCTCGTCCAAAATTCTCCGTCCCGATCATGCTGGAAGGGGCCGGGGCGGCACTGGCGCGGCCACCCCGGCATATCGGTGTCGCGGATCAGCCGCCCGACTGAACGTCGGCGAAGACCTGCTGGTAGCTTTCCTCGAATTCCGGCGCCAGCGACTTGAAGAACAGGCTGCTGTCGAGAACGGCCTGCGGGTCGGAGATGCCGAGATCAGCCAGTACGCTGGCGTCGGCGACCGTGTAGGCCTCTTTGTTGGTAGAGCCGTACCCGTAGTTCTCCATCAACCAGGCTCCGGATTCCGGCGACGTCCAGGCATCGATCAGATCGTAGGCCGCGTCTTCGTTCTGCACGTCTTTGTGCATGACGAACCCGGCAATCCACGTGAACATGCGTTCTTTCGGGATCATCATGCCGACGTCGAGACCTTGTTTCTTGAGGTTCACGAGCGATGCATTCCAGCCATAAGCAGCGACGACTTCGCCCGTCGCAATCGCCTGTTCAAGCTGTGTTGCATCCGACCAGTACAAGCGCAACATGTCGCGCTGCTTGGAGGCAAGCTTTTTCACTTCGGCGAGCTGTTCGGCATTCAGGGTGTAGATGTTGTCGTAACCCAGTACGAGTGCGGCGCACTGCACAACTGCAGCCGCCGTCTCGTAGTTCGAGAGGCGGCCGGAGTAATCTTCGTCATAGAGGATGCCCCATGACGGATCGGTCTCGTATTTGTCGTCGACCAGGTCCTTGCGGTAGATGATCGAGCTGTTGCCGTATTCGCTCGGGATCATGTACTGCTCGCCGTCATAGACCACCGAATCGTCGGTGCGCACACTTTCAATTAAGCTGCCCCAGTTGGCGAGGCGAGAAGTGTCGATCGGGCGCAGCAGGCCCGCATCCTTGAAGCGGCGCACATTGTAGTTGCCCGGGTGAATGAGATCCGGCGACCAGCCGGTTTTCATCTTGGTGAAGGATTCTTCTTCCGTAGCGATGTGGCTGACCTCGGGCATGCCGCCGTACTTTTCGATGTAAGCCTTCATAAGGTCTTCGGCGTCGTATCCAGACCACGTGTGGTAGTGAACTTCACCGGCGGCCTTTGCCGATTTGGTCAGGACGGGCATTGCGGTGTAGGCGACACCGAGCGCGGCGAGCGATTTCAGGATCTCGCGCCGGCTTAGGGGCAGTGATTTGCGATTGATCATTTTGCTTCTCCCTTTGTGGATCTTTCTTAAATTGGCTTCCGGTTGATCCGGTCTTATCTAACTTTCGTTGGCGGCCAGCTGTTGCACGACCGCGGCACATGCCCGATCGACATGCCGAGTACAGGCTCGCCGCAGCGCTTCCGCATCGCGGGTTTCTGCGGCACTGACGATTTCGTCTATGTCGTTCATCATTTCACTGCGCCGCCGTTCACTGGCGAGAACCAGCCGGCGGAAAATCGAGACGCGGGTGTTGAGGGATCTAATGAATTGAGTGCAAACGCCGTTTCCCGATCCTTCGAACAGCACGGTGTAAAACTTTTCGATGATTGCCAGCGTCACCTCCGGGTCGTCTTCTCTGGCGGCTCTGGCCATTTCCTCGGCAATCAGCTGCAGATCCCGGACCTGCTCGTCAGTGGCATTGGCGGCGAAGAGTTCGCCCACGAGTCCCTCCAAAACGGCACGGACCTGATAGAGTTCCTTCGCATCGTCAATGCCAAGGGAAACCACCACGGGTCCGCGATGGGGGATGGTTTCAATCAGTTGCTCTGACTCAAGATGACGCAACGCCTCGCGCACCGATGTCCGGCTGACGCCGAGCATGTCGCACAGTTCACGTTCCTTCAGATGCGTGCCCGGTGGCAGCCGATGGTCGATAATCGCCTGGCGAATAACATCCGCCGCGCGCTCGCGAAGCGTCAGGGATTGCCGCCCGACCCGCATGGACTGGTCAGGTTTTACAGCCGATCGGGCGATGTCGCCTTCAGGCTTCAGCATTTAACGCTCCATTGTCGTCACTAATTTCTCGCGACACATGAATTCGCGGACCAGTCACCACTGGACCAGTGCCGTCAGCATAACGTCTATTTTTTGTATGACAAACATATTATAGTACGATCTAAACGGGCGGTGAGGATGAAGTCCCGCACGCAAAAGGGGAGACGGTTCCGGTGAGCGACGTTTCTGTGGCGCAGGTCAAGGCGCATTCTCTGCGCGCGCTGTGGCATCGCACTCCGCAGTTGAGAGGGTATGCGCTGCTCTCGCCATCGCTCATATTGATGGCCGTGGCGCTCATATCGCCGTTCGTCATGCTTGCCGGCCAAAGTTTTGTGGTGGAACACAGTGGTGGTGAATGGACCGTGGGTCTCGGCAATTACCAGACCTTCTTTGAAAAACCCCAATACGTACGGGTGCTTGGACGTTCGGTCTGGATTTCATCTCTCGTTGCCATAACGACTGTCTTGCTGGCGTATCCGGCGGCCTATTTCATCGCGTTCCACGTGCGTGGCAACAAGACTCTGTGGCTGATCCTGATCACGCTGCCGTTCTGGACCAGCTATCTCCTGCGGGTGTTCTCCTGGAAACTGATCCTCGGTTTTAATGGCGCGATAAACTCCGCACTTGTCTGGCTCGGGTTGACCGCACAGCCGTTGGAGTTTCTGCTCTACAACACCTTCGCAGTTGTTCTGACGCTCGCTCACGCGTGGGCGGCGTTTGCAATCCTGCCGATATTCGTATCGCTCCAGAAGATCGACCGCTCGCTCATAGACGCGGCGCGGGATCTGGGCGAGAGCAGCATTACCGCGTTTTTGCGTGTGACCCTGCCGCTTTCCATGCCTGGCGTTGTCGCCGCCCTTTTGCTTGTTTTCATCCCGACAGTGGGAGACTACGTGACCCCGAAGCTCGTCGGCGGGCCGAATGGCCTCATGATCGGCAGCCTTGTCCAGCTTGCATTCGGCCGCCTCGACAACTGGCCGCTGGGCGCAGCGATTTCCATTGTCTCGATGATTTCGGTGACTAGCGCGGTTTGTATTTTTCTACTCGCGCTCGATATTCTCAAGAAGCGGCTGGCGTGATCATGAGACAGGAGCGCGCCGGCACAAACTGGCTCAAGACCTACACGATCGCCTATCTTGTGTTCATTTATATGCCGGTGTTTTTGCTGCCGCTGTTCTCATTCAACGATGGGATCTATGTCGCCTTTCCGATGAAAGGGATCACGCTCAAGTGGTGGGAAGAGATGATCCACCAGACCGGTATGCACAAGGCGCTGTGGAATAGCTTTCAGGTCGCCATTCCGGTCGCGCTTATTGCCACGACGCTTGGTGTGTGCGCGGCGAAGGCGCTCACCGGTGTTCGGCTTGTCGGCAAGAAACCTCTGACCGGACTGTTCGCGCTGCCGCTGGTCATTCCGTTCATAATCCTCGGTATTGCCCTGCTCATTGCGTTCAACTCCACCGGCTTGAAACTGTCGCTGCTGACGGTCGGGATCGGGCATGTTCTGATCTGCATGCCGTTTTCACTCTTCGTTATGATGTCGCGGCTTGAAAGTTTCGACCGGAGCGTCGAGGAAGCGGCGCGCGATCTTGGCGAAACCGCGTGGATGACGTTCTGGCGCGTGACCTTTCCGATCGCATTGCCGGGCATTGTCGCCAGCCTGTTGCTGACCTTTACCATTTCATTCGACGAGTTTTTGCTGGCGTTTTTTCTGACCGGCAATGATTCCACTCTGCCAATCTACATCTGGAGCCAGCTGCGGTTCCCGGCAAAACTTCCCGCCGTGCTGGCGCTTGGCTCGGCCATACTTGTTGTCACGGTGATGCTTGTGTTCGTCGCGGAGCGCCTGCGGCGCTCCGATGGCAGCAAAGCATCTTGAGGAGAGGACGGTTTATGTCCGACCGCGGGTTCATTTCGATTGATGGCGTCTCGAAACATTTCGGCTCCGTTCGAGCCGTGGACGATGTTCGTCTCGACATTGCGAAGGGCGAGTTCTTCGGACTGCTCGGACCGTCCGGTTGCGGCAAGACGACGCTGCTGCGTCTTCTGGGGGGCTTTGAAACCGCGACAAGTGGTGACATCTACATTGACGGAGACGCCATGGCGGCAGTGCCGCCCAATCTGCGGCCCGTCAATATGGTGTTCCAAAATTACGCGATTTTTCCGCATCTGAATGTATTTCAAAACATCGCCTTTGGCCTGCGCAAGGAGAAGTTCGCCGAAGCGGAGCTGAAACGCCGGGTGGAGGAGGCGCTCTCCCTGATCCGGCTTTCGGGATACGGGCAACGGGCCGCGCACGAGCTCTCCGGCGGGCAGCGTCAACGCGTTGCGCTGGCGCGTGCGCTGATCAAGAAGCCCAAGGTGCTGTTGCTCGATGAGCCGCTGGGGGCGCTCGACAAGAAGCTGCGCGAGCAGATGCAACTGGAGCTGCGCGACCTTCAGAAGACGCTCGGCATCACATTCGTCTTCGTCACCCACGATCAGGAAGAAGCGTTGACGATGTCGGACCGGATCGCGGTTATGTCAGAGGGCAACGTCCTTGAAATGGGCACGCCATCTGAGCTCTACGCGCGGCCGGGTACTCGTTTTGTGGCTGAGTTCCTGGGGGCGATGAATTTTTTCGAAGGCATGGTCAAAGGCTGCAAAGGCGGGGTTTACAGTCTGGAGACGGATCGCCTTGGCGTGATCAAGGCGGCCGCGGACAAAGGCAGCTTTGAACCCGGCGACCGGGTGACTGTCGGTCTGCGGCCTGAAAACATTCAAGTTTCGTTTCGCAAAGCCGAGGCGGGGCCGGGTGCGCAAAGGGGAACGATCGGAAATGCCGCCTATCTCGGCGATCGCACGCACCTCTATGTCAAGGTTGCGGATGAGGTGGAGCCCGTTGTCGTCGGCGTGCAAAACCTTGAGGGCCACAGGATAGACATGGCCTCACCCGCCGAAGTGTTTCTCTCCTGGTCGCCATCTGCCGTGCTGCTTTTGAAGGCCGCCTGAGCAAGCGCTAAGCGGTATTCTCCACATTCTTCAATGTGGGGCTTTCCCCATATCCAGTTTTCCGACTATAAGGCTTGCGGAATCGGCGCTGCCAGTTTTGTGTGAGCGCCTGGATCTTGGCGTTTGTTGCGCAATGGAGGAGCAGATAGAGATGCTCAGAAAAACCGAATTCTATATCGATGGTGCCTGGGTGGCACCGCAGACCGCGCATGATTTCGATGTCATCAATCCGGCTGACGAAGAGCCGTTCGCGGTCATTTCGCTCGGCTCCAAAGCGGATGTCGATGCAGCAGTGGGCGCCGCCCGGCGGGCATTCGAGGCCTGGAGCTTCACGCCCCATGATGAGCGGACGGCACTTCTCGAAAAGCTTGCGGAAGTTTATGAAGCGCGCTCGGACGAAATGGCGAAAACCATCTCCATGGAAATGGGCGCACCGATTTCGCTCGCGGTGCGGGCACAGGCGGCAGCGGGACTTGGCCACATCAAGGCTTTCATTCGCGAGGCCAGGAATTTTACGTTTGAGCGGCCGTTGCGCGACAACGCTCCCGAAGAGCACATAATCTATGAGCCGATCGGCGTGTGCGGACTGATCACTCCGTGGAACTGGCCGATGAACCAGATCGCGCTCAAGGTCGCGCCGGCGCTTGCAACCGGTTGCACCGTTGTGCTGAAGCCGTCCGAGATCTCGCCGCTCTCCGCCATGCTGTTTGCAGAAATGGTGGACGAGGCGGGCTATCCAGCCGGCGTCTTCAATCTCGTCAATGGCGACGGGCCGACAGTGGGTGAAGCGATGTCGGCGCATCCGGGCATCGACATGATGTCGTTTACCGGGTCCGCGCGGGCCGGCACCGCGGTCACCCGGGCGGCTGCCGACACGATCAAGCGCGTGACGCTGGAGCTTGGCGGCAAGGGACCGAACATCGTGTTTGCCGATTCCGATATTCCAAAATCCGTCAAGCGCGGCGCGGCACACTGCTTCAACAATACCGGGCAATCGTGCAATGCGCCGACGCGCATGCTGGTCGAGCGTTCCGCTTACGACGAGGCGGTTGCCGTCGCGACGGAAGCGGCGAACAACACGAAGGTCGGCGATCCGGCGGACGAAGGCTCCCACATCGGCCCACTGGTGTCGCAGATGCAGTTCGACAAGGTGCAGCGCCTGATCCAGACCGGTATCGAGGAAGGCGCTCGTCTGGTTGCCGGGGGCACCGGGCGGCCGGAGGGTTTCAATCGCGGCTACTTCGTGCGGCCGACGGTGTTCGCGGACGTGAACAATGATATGACGATTGCACGCGAAGAGATTTTTGGTCCGGTGCTTTCCATGATCCCGTTCGATACGGACGACGAAGCCGCCAATATTGCCAATGACACGGCCTTCGGGCTCACGGCCTATATCCAGAGCGGCGATCAGGCGCGCGCCCGGAACCTGGCGCGCAAAATGCGCTCGGGCATGGTGCAGCTCAATGGTTCCGCGCGCGCGTCCGGCAGCCCGTTTGGCGGCTACAAACAGTCCGGCAACGGCCGCGAGGGCGGCCACTGGGGGCTGGAAGACTTCCTGGAGGTCAAGGCGGTGAGCGGGTGGTAGGGGCTTTGTTTGAGACATTGGCGGCTGCCGCGGCTTGACGGCCGCGCGCCGCATGTGCACCAAGCCGTACCGGCGGATTGGCGCCTGTCACCTGCCCGCGCCTGTCACCTGCCGGACCTGTTGCTGCGTTGGATGGCAACTGTTGGTGTGCCGGCACTGCCCCTTCGGCAGTTTCAATACCTAATCGCGTTTTGTCGAACGTCGGCGGCTGTCGCCAATCCTCTCGGAATGTGGCCATTCGTCAAAGCGCGATGTCTCAAACAACCTTGAGCTGGGTCGTGTGAGTGGCGGAATTTTCGAAGTACGGGTATCTCAGCCGGTGATTTTGTGCTCCGGAAATGCACAATCGGGTGAATTTGATCTATGAATGCGATGGTAATCTGTGCATGAAACAGCTGCCGCGATGTGCAGTGGCGAATTGGTTCGCACCGTAACGTCGAAAGTTTCCAATGGCGATGCATCTCGTGACAGGGGGATCCGGTTTTATCGGATCGACCATCGCCCGCCTCCTGTGCGAGCGCGGCGAACGCGTACGGGTGCTCGACATTTGGCGGGATCCGGAGATGCACACCGACATCGACTATGTGGAATGCGATATCAACGATGTCACGGGTGTTGAACGTGCGATGTCAGGTGTCGACTACGTGCATCACAATGTGGCGCTTGTTCCGCTGGCCAAGGCGGGAAAGCGGTTTCAGGAGGTAAACGTCGGCGGTACCCGCGTGGCTCTCGAAGCGGCGCGCAAACAGGGTGTCCGAATGTTTGGGCACATGTCGTCGAGCGCGATATTCGGATTGCCGAAATCGGTGCCGATTACAAACGACACTCCTCTGGAACCGGTGGAGATTTACGGCCGGGCAAAGCGCGATGCGGACGTTCTCGTGCGCAAGGCAGGATCAGAAGGCATGCCGGTCAGCGTGATCCGCCCACGCACCACGGTCGGGCCGGGCCGCCTTGGAATATTTGAGATCCTCTTTGAGTGGATCCGTGACGATGCCAGTATCTATACGATTGGGCCAGGAGACCATCTGTTCCAGTTCGTCCATGCCGATGATTTGGCCGAAGTCAGTATTGAGTGCTGTTTGCAGGAGGTTGCAGGCACCTTTAATGTCGGTACAGATCGTTTTGGTACGCTGCGTGAAGATCTCGAAGGTCTGATCAGGCACGCCGGTACCGCATCCAAGGTGAAGCGTCTTCCCGAAAAACCGGCGGTTCTGGCTCTGAAGATGCTCGATTTTCTGCGCTTATCACCGCTTGGTCCTTATCACTATCTTGCCTATCAGCATCCCTATTACTTCGATATATCGCCGGTTCGGAACGCACTCGGCTGGGCTCCCCGATACAGCAATCTGGAGATCTTGTGTTCTGCGTATGACTGGTATGTAGGGCACGCTAAAACCGCGGCAGGATCAGACAACGAATCGATGCACAAAAGATCCGTAAAACAAGGCATACTCCGGCTGCTCAAGGCAATGTCCTGAGCTGAAAAACGGAGAACGATGGCAGCCCAAGGGGTTGCGGGCGTGCTGCACGTTTCAAGAACTAGGGGCTCAACTTCATGCTTGCCTGGATTGCTCTGCTTCTCGCTATTGTGCTGAACACGACCGGCAACGTCTTTATCAAAATGGCAGGCCTTGCCAGCAGCGGTGAGACACTTGACCTGATTTTCAGCTGGCCGTTTTTTTTTGGTGCAGCCCTGTTCGGCCTTAGTCTTGTGTTCTACGCAAAGGCCCAGAGTCTGCTTCCTCTATCCGTTGTCTATCCCGTGCTTGTCGGCGGTACCGTGATTACAATCTCACTTGTGGCACTGACGGTTTTCGGAGAGCGCCTGGGACTGGCGCAGATTGTGGGCATGGCGATGATTATCGGCGGGATTATTCTCTTAAGCGCCTTTGGGAAAGTCATTGCATGACCGGATGCGGATGTTCGGGCCGGGAGCGACTGGTTAGATGCTCCGATCGATCGTAAAAATGCTTTTGGCTGACGTGCCCGCGATTCCGCCGGATGAAGCGCAGGACGTGGAGGACCGGGCAGTCGGCTTCGTCGCAGCCGCCCTTTCCAGTGCGCCGGCGCATATTCGATCGTCTGAACGCCTCGCCCGGGTAGTATTTTGGCTGTGCCTTCGCCTCGGCATTTCGGTTGCTACCTTTGAACGCCTGGCGCCACCCTGTGCTGACCTTGTCCGTGTTTATCGCTCGCTTGCCGTGTTCGCCTGTTTTGAACAACCCGGAATGGCCCGGGCTCTGGGGGGCGAGGCCGCCGAAGACCGGCATCTCCGTTTCCGGAACGAACGCAAGCGTGCCATTGCGGCCGCCAAGGGGGGCGAGGCGTGAACACCCACCGCATCTCCGGTCCGTCCATTCTAGAGTGTGATGTTCTGATCGTCGGTTCGGGCGCTGGCGGGGCGAGCGTTGCCGACGTCTTCATCGATGCGGGCTTTGATGTCCTGATGCTTGAGGAAGGCCCAAGTGTGCCGCACGCTATGGTGCCGAGCGAGCCCACGGAATCGTTCCTCAAGATGTGGCGAGGGGCCGGGCTTACCGCTGCCGCCGGCCGCCCGCCGGTGGCCTATGCGGAAGGACGATGCGTCGGCGGCAGCACGGAAATCAACAGTGCCATTATTCAACGGCCGCCAGAGGAACTGGTTGATCAATGGAGCAGGCACTACCGTATCGAGGATTTTCGGTACAACGATCTCGAGGTTCATCTCCAATGGGCGGAACGTGCTGTTAATGCCACTCTGACCCCGGAACCGCTTGGTCCGCCATCAGATCTTCTGAAAACGGGCGCGGACCGGTTGGGGCTGAAAGTCGAAGCGTTGCCCCGGGGGCAGAGGGATTGTGTAGGCACGAACCTTTGTGCGTTCGGATGCCCCACCGGCGGTAAGCAGTCGATGTCCTCCGCACTTCTTGCGAAGCAGATTGCCCGCGGGCTCCGGCTTGTAGCAGAGTGCCGCGCCGACAAGATTCTGATCGGGGACGGGTGCGCCAAGGGTGTTGTTGCGAGCGCCCTAGGGGTGGATGGCCGCTGCCACAAAGTTCAGGTTCATGCAAAGAATGTGTTCGTGTGCGCAGGAGCCATCCAGACACCGGCACTCCTTCGCCGCTCCGGCGTGCGCAGGAATGTCGGGCGCAGTCTGAAATGTCATCCGACGGTCAAGGCGCTCGGCGTATTTGGCGAAGAAGTAAATGCCGGCGCACACCGGCTGCCGCTTAATGCCGTAACCGAGTTCATGCCGGATTTCCGGCTTGGCGGTTCGCTTATGTCGCCGGGGCTTTTCGGCATGGCGCTGGCCGAAGACTGGCGGCGCAGGAGCGATCTGGCGAACGCCTACCCGCATGTTGCGAGCTACTATGCGATGATCCGCCCAAGGGGGACGGGTAAGGTCTCGCTCCTTCCCGGCGCCCGCGAGCCTATGGTTTCTTTTTCATTGGACGAAGCCGACGAGGGCGTTCTTCGGAAAGCCCTCGAAGTGCTGGTAGAGGTCTTGTTTGCGGCTGGCGCTGAGAGAGTTCTGCCGAGCTGCAGAAACCACCCTGGCTGGGCCAACTTTGATGATGTACGAGCGGACCTTGAGCGCACGCCGGTTCGCAACCTCAACCTCATGACCATTCACCTGTTCTCAAGCTGTCCGATGGGTGAAGATCCGTCACGATCTGCGGTCAACTCCTACGGTGCAGTGCATGGTGCAGAACGCCTCTACGTGGCCGATGCATCCATCATTCCCGATGCGCCCGGCGTCAATCCGCAGGCCACGGTTATGGCACTTGCACACCGGGTGGCAGGGCGTGCCGTTGAGAACATGGCGTAGCGAATGGCACGAGTATCCGACCTCCTCCGACTATTGCGACCCAACCAGTGGGTGAAAAATGCCTTCGTCGTGGCGCCGCTGTTTTTCTCTCAGCATTTATTTGATGAAAACAAGGTCTTGATGACGGCGGTCGGCTTCATCGCTTTCAGTCTGACGGCAAGTGCGCTTTATATCCTCAACGATTTGAACGACCGAGAAGGCGACCGGAGACACCCGACCAAACGCTTGCGTCCGCTGGCAGCTGGTGCGGTATCTGTTTCGCAGGCGGTTATGCTGGTCGCGCTCCTCACCGGTGCTGTCATTCTGCTTCTCTTCTTATCCGCACCGCCAAAAGAATTTATAGCTGTCCTCTGCGCTTACGCCTTCATCACCATCTGCTACTCGCTGGGCCTGAAGAATGTGTCCCTGCTTGAGCTGTTCATGGTCGCGTCCGGCTATGTGCTACGGGTGATTGGTGGCTCGATACTGGTGGCGGCGACGCCGAGCACGTGGATCCTCTTTACGTCCGGCGTGGCGGCGCTTCTCATTGTTTCCGGCAAACGCCGCGCCGACATGGTCGACCACAGCGACAAGGGCGAACACCGAAAATCGCTGCGCGGCTACACGGTATCGTTCCTCGATCAGATGATCGCGGTTTGTGCGGGAATGGCGATCCTCTCCTACATTCTGTTCACGGTATCGGACTATGCGCTGGTCAGATTTCAATCGACGTATTTGGTAGCTACATCCGTGTTCGTGGCGTTCGGCATCCTCCGCTACCTCCAACTGGTGAATGCGGGCCGGGGCGGTGACGACCCGAACCGGCTGATCACACGCGATCCGGGCATCATTGCCAGTGTCTTGCTATGGGTACTGTCGCTTTATGCAATCATCTATTTCTAGGGAACGGATGCCTCGAGCGGGTGTCTGATGATTCAATGTTAAAAATGAAAGTCCTGATAACCGGCGCGGCGGGGTGGCTCGGGTGCCGGGTGGTAGATGCGTTGATTGAAAGCGCAATGGATGTGCCGCTTGAAGCGTCAGGTATCGCCGCGCTGGTTCCCGCCGGCGAACCGACACGCGCGTTGCTTGATCGAGGCGTTGAGGTGGTCGTTGGAGACATTCGCGACGACATGGCGCGCAAGTCGTTTCTGCAAGGGGCAAGCGGTGCCGTTCTTTTGCATCTGGCGGGGATCATCCACCCCGCGGGCCGTACCTATGTCTTTGAGGACGTTAACCATCTTGGAACCGTGGCGTTGTGCGACGCGGCGCGCACGGCAGGTGTCGGGCGCATGGTGGCGATGTCTTCGAATTCTGCCTTCGGCGCCAATCCGGCGAACGACCATCTCTTCGACGAAGACAGCCCGTTCAACCCGTACATGGGCTATGGGCGCTCGAAGATGCATATGGAGCAGGCGCTAAGAGCGCGCGCGAAGGCTTCATCTGACATGGAAATCGTCGTCGTGCGGGCGCCCTGGTTTTACGGCCCTGGGCAACCACCGCGCCAAACGGCATTTTTTTCCATGATCAAAAACTGCAAGTTTCCGATTGTCGGTTCGGGTGAAAACCGCCGTTCCATGGGATATGTCGATAATCTTGCGCAAGGTATCCTGTGCGCGGCCTGCACTGAGGGCGTGCATGGTGAGGCTTTCTGGCTAGCCGATGCGCGGCCCTATTCCATGAACGAGATCGTATCGACGGTTGAAAAGGTGCTGCGCGACGATTTTGGAATGGCCGTCAAGGGCAAGACGCCGCGCGTGCCCGGCATCATTTCGGATGTTGCACGAATTGCGGACAGCTCCCTGCAGGCGCTTGGTTTCTATCACCAGAAAATTCACGTGCTTTCGGAAATGAATCTCACCATCTCCTGTTCCGTCGAAAAAGCACGGGCGCGGCTTGGCTATGATCCCTCCGTGGAATTGCACGAAGGAATGCGGTGCAGCATTGAATGGTGCCTCAACGAGAAAATACCCATCTAAGCGAACACAAAGAATTGTCGTTTCCCGCTGCTAATCCGGCGCGACGGGGTTGGCAGGACCCATGTAACTCGGGTAAGTGCATGTCGGTTCAACATTGACACCACGCTCGGTGGGGCTGCTATGCCGGCGCGACATTTTTGAGGGGACTGTGAGGGATGGTAAAGAGCGACATTGAGATAGCGCGCGAAGCTGTTATGGAGCCTGTGAGCGAGGTTGGCGAGAAGCTTGGGATCCCCGGCGATGCGCTTTTACAGTACGGGCCGTACAAGGCGAAGGTGTCGATGGACTATCTCGACACGCTTGGCGACCGTCCCGACGCGAAGCTTATCCTGACGACGGCGATCACGCCGACGCCGGCGGGCGAGGGCAAGACGACAACGACTGTTGGTCTT
>JAJFHE010000040.1 GCA_021775755.1 Hyphomicrobiales bacterium
CGAAATGCCGATTTAACGCGGTTTACCATTGACCGGCTTATCGAAGTTTTAGACTGTCTTTCTCTGAAAGTCGAACTCAGTGTCAGTAAGGCCGCCTAAAGCCAAAGCAGTGCATTGTTTGTTTTGAATGCCAACTTATACATAAAAGTTAGCATTTGAGAGAAAACGAGTCCTAAACAAGTCATAGGTTCTTATGCGCTTTTGACATTTATATCTCCGTGTGGCATATAAAACCCCTTTCCACAGAGATACGCCTTGAACTCCGTCCCGTTATACATATATAGCCATGAGCAAATATCATGCATAAAGTATTCATTAGCTTTCATCGTAACGATCGCGACTACAAAGACTTGTTGATTAAGTTCAATGAAGATAATCCTATGTTTATCGATGGTTCTGTAGATACCGGTGATATTTCCGATGATTTGTCGGATGACAGGATACGGCAGAAAATCCGCGACGAGTACCTTCGAGACTCTACTGTAACGATTCTTCTCGTGGGTCAAGGCACCAAAGGTAGAAAGCATGTTGATTGGGAGGTCTACTCGAGCATGTACGATGGAACTGTCAACAAGCGATCAGGTGTCATAGCAGTTTTACTTCCAGGAGCCAATCCTGGCAACTACTGGACGGCAGCTCACAACAATGAGAAAACCGCAATTTACCCCGGGACAACTAGCTGGACTTCTATTGATAACCGTGCTGAGTACGAGCGTCGTTATCCATACCTTCCTGCAAGAATAATTGATAATCTCCTCAGTAAGCAGGTTAAGTTGTCCGTTGTCCCATGGGAAAAGTTAGATACCAACACATTACCTCTACTAATTGATAATGCATATGAGTCTCGCACTTCCAATCAGTATGACCTTAGTCGCGCAATGCGTCGAGCCAACGCATGAGTGAAAGCCCTAACATTGGTATAAAGATGCAGGAAGAAGACTATCCCGCCCTATACAATGCAGCGGATGCTGCGTCACTTAAAGCCCAATCCATATATTTTAATGCTCTTCGAATTTACTTAATTCTTCTTGTAATAGCAGCTGTTGTGGCTTTCTTGTGGGCGCAGCATGTCTATGGGGCAATCACATCAGCCGCGCTTTTTCTACTCACATTAGGTATTTTAGTCTTGTTTAAAGTAAAAAAACCGGAAGATATCTGGTACAACGGTCGTGCGGTAGCAGAGTCAGTTAAAACGCGCACATGGCGATGGATAATGAAAGCAGAGCCATACGATAAAGACGAAAGTGAAGAACAAGCACAAAAAGAGCTGCTTTCTGACTTAAAATCCATTTTGTCACAAAATCGATCATTATCGGAAGCGATAGAGTGGACCCCTGATTTAGGCGAGGCGATATCTACCAAAATGATTGCTATACGCTCTAAATCATGGCAGGAGAGACTAGCAATCTATAAATGTGATCGCATTGATAATCAATCAGTTTGGTATTCAAAGAAAACACAGTTTAATAGGCGCCGATCAAAACAATGGTTCATTACGTCGGTATTTCTTCATTCATTGGCTGTTTTAATGCTGCTATATAGAATTAAAGAACCATCTAGCCACCTCCCTATTGAGGTTGTGGCTGTTGCAGCTAGTGCAGTACTTACATGGGTTCAAGCAAAAAAACACAACGAATTACATTCTAGTTTTGCGTTGGCTGCGCATGAAATAGTTCTAATTAAAGGGGAGTCTGTATCTATAAGCGGTGAGCCCGAATTATCTGAGTTTGTCGTTGACAGTGAGTCGGCATTTTCAAGAGAGCATACACAATGGGTTGCGCGAAAAAATGTATAACAATGCGCTCGTTCGGACGCTCCTTGCGTCGCGCCGCACAGCTTAAAGGTTAGGTTTTTTTGGGGGAGGATTCGAGCACCGTGTACCCGTTCAAGGCTGGCAGCCAATATACACGAAAGGATGTCTTTCGAATCGTCGGAATCGATGACCCCGGCGGTGGCAGCTGGTACACCGGCTATACCTCGCATGGGGACGATCACTTCATCTTTTGCGGCGTCGGCACCACCGGTCGAACTGGCCACGACTATCAGAATACTTTTGTTGGCGACGAACTGATTTGGTTCGGGAAGTCACAATCAAGGCTGGACCAGCCGTCGATTCAGAGCTTGCTGAATCCCAATGGCCACGTTTACCTCTTCTTCCGGGAAGACAACCGTGAAGCGTTCACCTTTGCGGGTCTAGCTCAACCCAAGAGCTACAAGGACTCAAGTCCAGTTGTAGTTACCTGGGTCTTTGGAGGGACCGATTTCAATCGGCCTGAAGTCTTGCCAGAAGAGATATCAGATGCTGAAAGCGTGACTGAGGGAGCAAAGAAGACGGTAACGGTAAACGTATACGAGCGAGATCCAAATGCACGTAGGAAGTGCCTGAAGCATTGGGGCACCATATGCGTCATATGTAATTTTAACTTTGAGCTTGTCTTTGGCGCCTTAGGGCGTGGATTCATCCATGTTCATCACTTGAAGCCTCTGGCTGAGGTCGGGGAAGAATATGAACTCGATCCTATTTCAGATCTAAGGCCGGTCTGCCCCAATTGTCACGCTATGCTTCATCGCAAAAGACCAGCGATTTCTATCTCTGAGTTGAAGGCGCTCCTCAAAATAGATGGATCAGGCAGAAACCTAACAAATCGCCAGACTGTGTGAAAACTCGGAGCTGATTTGATCACTTCAGCCTGCTAGGAAGATCAAGGTCAAGATCCAACACTATGGATTGCAAACAGCTTAAAGGAGCAAAACAAGACGAAGAAAGAGCAAACAGGGGAGCTTTTGGCGGACGATTAATGTATTTTGAAGGGGAATTTAGAACGAAGATTTCAGAACGATGAAATCTAGCGAATTCATCTAAAAAATGAACAGAACCCAGAAATGTAGATCTATAAAAATGGGTTTTCTACAGTCGCTCGTTAGGCATCACACTAGTCCAACTTCACCCCTCAAGGAGGCGTCGTGGCCAAGACAAAGACCAAGCTGGAGCTTGTTAAAACTCTGAGCGTTGTTGTAGGCGTGGTGATGAGTGTTCTGAGCTTCAATGCAACACGTGACAAGGAGGCGGAAGCGCGCAAGATTGAGGCAGAAAGGCCGTTCGTTGAACTCCGCCGTAGCATTTATCTAGAGACGGTCAAGACTGTAGCGATCATTGCGAATCCAGATGGTCGGTCACCAGAAGAAGTCTTGAAGGCCAAGCGGCGCTTTCGTGATCTCTATGTGGCGGAGCTCTCCATGGTTGAGAGCCTCGATGTGGAGCAGAAGATGGTGGATCTGGCCTCAAAGGTTGATCCTGAGTTACTAAAACTTACTCCAGCTCAAACAGCCGCCCTAAATCTTGCTAAGGCACTTAGATCCGGATTTTTAAACTCAAAGTAAATAATAGATAGGGTATGCCGAACAAATCGCCAGACTGAGTGAAAACGGATTGCTCTTTACTCCTTTTTTGGGTAATTAGATGTTTAAAATCTCGCTAACTTTTGGATATAAGTTAGCGAGTCGTCTTTGGCATATTTCTCTTTTAAAATCAATTATTTATGACGATTTTTGGCCCATTTCAGAAAAGTCTTGTTTTTTACCTCGCTAAGTATTATATGTATAGCTGTAAATAATAGCGAGGTAATGGCGACCGAAAAACAATGAAAAATCCAAACCATCCAAAAAAAGGTACGACCATTAAAGTCGAACCGATTCGATCAAAAACCGCCATTGAGAACATCAAAAAAATTCTCGCAAGGAGACCCCGCGATCTTTGCCTTTTTACATTAGGCATTAACACGGCCTTTCGTGCCAATGAACTTTTATCGATCCGTTTGGCACAGGTCAAAAATCTTTCAGCAGGAGATCCCCTCGAACTGAAAGAATCGAAGACACAAAAACACCGCAGGGTCATGATCAACAAAACATCCGCCGCGATCCTAAAAATGTATCTCAGTGGTGACGATCATTTAAAAGGTTCAAGTTTGAATGGCAACACGCCCATTTTTTATTCTCAGCGCGGAAATGTGCTCATTGTGTCGAGCGTCACACGACTGCTCAAGGAATGGTGCGCCGCCGTCGGACTCAAAGGTAATTATGGCAGCCACACGCTCAGAAAAACGTGGGGCTATTGGCAGTACAAACGTGGAACGCCTATCCCGTTACTCATGGTGGCCTTCGGCCACGCCACCCAGCAACAGACCTTGACCTATTTAGGGATTCAAACCAAAGACGTTCAACAAATTTATGATATGGAATTGTGAAAAGTTGGTGGGTATCGCATCTAGCCGGTCACTACCCCATAGCGGAAATTTTGGGGGCTTCGGCCAATACGATAAGATGAGCGGTTAGAAGATAAAAGAGATCTTGTAATTATTGGTGTTCCAGACGAGGGTGAACGGATTATTTTGGAATAACTCAGTCCTTTTTGATCACTTTCCCCGTCATAAAAGCCTGCTGAAAAGGATTGCCATTGCTCACTCTATATAAAAGAGGAAGAGATCTACCATTCTTCATTTTCGATATTCTTCAATTTACCCAAACTGTTTCCTGTATCAATGATTTTTGAACCTTATCTCTTCATCCAACCTTGCCAATGGCAATCGTCCTTCGGTTTAATTGGTACCCCCCTCATTTGAGGGGATTGACTATTCTCTTTTGGAGTGATAGAAACTCCGCACTACCCTTACCTTAATAAAGACCTTCTTACTGTTTTTAAGGATGTTGATGCGCTCTTTTTCCGTCCACGAAAAAAAGAAGCTCCTTTCGGTCTCCCGGTTTTACTTCAGCCTGATTGTCGATACGCCCATCTCTTTTTCAAAAAATACCGGGGCGATGCTTCGCGGCGGATTTGGTAACGCGCTCAAAAAAGTCACCTGTACAATTCCCGATACGGTATGTATGGATTGTCCGCTTTACCGCTTGTGTGCTTACCCCTATCTTTTTGAAACACGGCCACCAGACGCCACAACCCGGATGCCAAAAGGCGTGGCCATCC
>JAJFHE010000005.1 GCA_021775755.1 Hyphomicrobiales bacterium
CCATCCGTCACAGCTACCGCCTCGGTGAATCCAGTCGGGGCCGTAGAATCTGAGGCACCAGTGAAATGGATGCACACCAGCAGGTTTCCAGATATCGCCGTAGTCACCAGCGTTACCGTCACAGACGTAGCCGTCTGGACGGTGGCCGTAGGACTCTGGATCAGGTCTCCGAATGCCACTAGAGGTCTCTGTCACGAGGTGGACGTGGAGGACGCTTCCGAGCCGCAAGCAGAGTCAGTGCAGCGACCTCCAAAGGACGTGTCACAGTGTCCCCACCGTCCGAGGTTAGCACCATCGGAATCGCGTTCGACGCCGAATGCCCCTCTCTGCGCTCGTAGCTGTCATCACCCGCGACGACTCCTCCGGCCTTGAGCGGGTAGCCCTCAACGGCCTTCTGGGTGCGTGCGTCTCGCTGGACCACCCGAACCCACTCCCTCGACACCGTTACAAGCGTGGCGTCTCTTGGGACAACTACAGCCCCCGTTCCGTCCGTGTAGACGATATTCCAATTCTGTTGGGTGCGTAGTCTGTCACGGACCGGGCGCATTGATGTGCGAGTGGCTACGTAGTCCGGCGGCGTGCGTACAGGCTGGCCCATGATCTCGCGATCTATGCGTCGATTTATCTGGGCTCTTGTTGGCATTCATGTCCCCACGCGGGTGACGATACGGTTCGTTTCAAGTTAAGCACCCCACGTTTAGCGGGCAACGATGCTGCCTGTGTCATTTCCGAAGGTCGCGAGCCCGCAGACCAAACCCCCTACGGTAGTCCCCCCGGACGTACCATGGTCTACGGACTCGCTTCAAGCTATCCCACCTTCGGAGATGGCACGGCTTGATTCTCTGCTTCGTTCATGGTTCTACCCCTCCAAGTATTCAAGCCAGCGTGATTGCGTCTCGGCGGCGAGTTCCGCCCATTCCTTCGTGATGCCACGGCGTTCGCGGAAGGTGTCTACGCCTTCCGAGTGGACTAACGTGTGACAGCCGGGGACAACCATGCCGAGGTTCGCATTCCACCGACTCTTGCAGAGCGGGACTATTGATTCGTAGGGGCCTTTGCGCGAAGTCCCGTCGCCTTTGGTGTGGTGGTTGTCTCTGGGCTTCGGCCCTGCATACCCACACACAACACACGGCTCCTCGTGGACCCACTCGACGCGCTCGACTGACCCGAACTCCCTCGCAAATTTGGCCCGCTTCTTCTCGGCCTTGGTCTCGCTCATTGGGACTCCATTATCCGGCGTCCGATCCATTCGGCGACGGGAGCAGATACGCCGTTGCCGCACATGCGATAGCGCGGTGAGTCCTTGAGTTCGATTGTCTCACCGTTTTCGGTCTTGCCCCAGCGGGTCCAATCGTCGGGCCAACCCTGGAGGCGTTCGCATTCGCGAGGCGTTAGACGGCGGGGCGTTGGACCCACGACATGCGGGGCTTGATCGCCGCCGTCCCCCTTAAGTGTCGGAAAGCATTCCGTTGATGGGCGTGGGCCTTCATTGCGTAGCAGGTTTCCCTTCGTGAACGCTACCGCCGCGCCCTGGCCGCTGATTGCCCCGCTGATTGGCGTCTGCGTGGCATTGAACGCGATGGCTGGCGGGTGAGCTCCTGCGGCGATTGGGTGGCACGGATCGCCCGCCTTCGGGTTGTTGCGGTTCTGCGCGCTTGTGATCTGCGTTGTGTCAAACGCGATCGGTGCGCCGTCGTTGTTGTTGTTGTTGAGCGTTGGGCTGATGCCCTCGGTGATCTCGGCGTTCGCTTGCCCGCTTGATAGCACAATCGGAGTCCCGCGACCTGTCCCGTCTTCCGATGCGTCGGCACCCTCGGCCGTTAGCGCGTGGCTCACGATGTTGTAGTCATCTTCTTGGCGTCTTCCGGCGTATCCGCCTTTGCCCGCTGAGTTAGCGCCGCGTGTAAGGGTGGCGGCAGTGCGCGCCCCCGTTTCTCGGCGCGGCGCAGGATTCCACGGCAAGCCTTCGGGCTCAAGTAGTATTTCGGGTGGACAGAATCCTCCAGCACATCCGACAATGAAGACACGCTTGCGTCGTTGGGGTGGTCCGAAGTATTGAGTGTCAAGCACACGGTAGGTCCACCCATACCCGAGGTCTCCCAGCGTCCCGAGGACGGCGCCCATATCTCGTCCTCCGTTTGACGACAGAAGGCCAGGGACGTTCTCGATGAGAACCCAACGGGGAGCGACTTCATCAACGATACGCATGAACTCGTAGAAGAGTCCGGAGCGTTCTCCAGCCAAGCCCTCACGATTTCCAGCCACCGATACGTCTTGGCAGGGGAAGCCTCCGGCGATGAGGTCAACAGGAGAGAGGTTTGATTGCCCGACATGGTTCACATCCTTGTGTAGATCAGCGGTAGGCCAATGGTGCCGAAGTACCGATTGCGCTTGCGGGTCGTATTCAACCTGCCAAGCTATCTCCATCCCCGCGGTCTCTAGACCCAGATCGAAGCCACCCACCCCGGAGAACAGCGAGCCCACCTTCATTCGTCCCACCCCAGGATCATGGCGTCACCGTTGCCGTCTCAGACATCCAGATAGCCGCCCACGCTGCGTCTACAGCATCCTCGCCCCAGTCGATGTCTCCGCCGAAGAATCCACGCATCACGAGCGCCTTGTGCATCTGATCTTTTGAGGCGTTGCCCTTTCCGGTTGCGTGCATTTTGACTTCCTGCACAGTGGCCGGGAAGATCGGTATCCCCTCCTCGTCCGCTAACACCGTGAGCATCGCCGTCATGCCGGGGATGTACGAGAAGCCGCGATTGAACCGAGGGTCCTCGAACACGATGCAGTCGATGTCCTCATTCGTGCATAGGATATCATTGGCTA
>JAJFHE010000041.1 GCA_021775755.1 Hyphomicrobiales bacterium
ATTGACCAAGGCGCGGACTTTGGAAAAACAACCCATCAGGAGCCCGAGCGGGATCGCCACGATGCAGGCGGCCAGGAAGCTCACGAAGATCCGCATCGCCGAGATCGCGACATCGCTGTGGAACTCTTTCTCGGTGAACAGTGATACCAGCGTCGATATCACATGTTGCGGCGAGGGCAGAAAACGCTGGCTCTCCACGGCCGTCAGATAATGGCCAACAAGCCAGAGAAGGAAAAAACCGGTGGCGCCGATGAGACCCAGTACCATGGTCTCGGTCGGGCTGGTCGGACTCAGCAGTCTAAGCCACTGCGTACGCTTGGCAGTGGGAGCAACGGCGGCCACCTGCTTTTCAGGCGCCCCCTGCACCGTGCTGTCACTTGCCGTTCCGCTCATCTCGTTCTCCCCGTCGAGCCTGTTCCTCACAACTCAGCTGGCGGTGAGCAACGTGGACCGCGATCACCTTGCAGAAAATCGCTGAGTCACCACCTTTACATTGGGGTTTCTGAATGTATTGTTACCCTGTGTACCGCAACCGGAGCGTTCCAAATGGTTTACAGGCTGAGCAATGTGGACATTCGTCTGCTGCATGTATACCGCGCGGTCGTGGAGTGCCGGGGCTTCACCAACGCCCAGTCCGTACTCAACGTCGGCCAGCCGACAATCAGCAATCACATCTCTCAGTTGGAAGACCGCCTCGGCATCAGGCTATGCGAACGCGGGCGCACGGGTTTTCGTCTGACGCCAAAGGGCGAGCGTGTCTACAAGGAAGTCGTTCAACTGTTCCGCGCCCATGAGAGTTTTCAAAACGCAACGTTGGAACTCAAGGGAAAACTCAGCGGTTTCTTGAGCATTGCCGTCATCGATAATGTCGTTACCGATCCCAAATGCCCGATCGTACGGGCGCTCAATCTGTTCAATAAAAGATCGAACGAGGTAATTTTTCGACTCGAAATCATGAACCCGACGGACATTGGCCGCGCGGTTCTGGAAAGAGACCTCGATGTTGCTATCGCCACGTTCGACTACCATGTGCCCGGCCTAACGTATGAAAAGATCTACACGGAACCAAATGTCCTCGCCTGTGGCCGCGACCACGCGATATTCGATCTCGAAGATGAAGCGGAGGTTCGCGAGGCCGTGCGTGAATCGCGGAAAGTGACCCGGTCATATCTTGAAAGGCGCGACCTCTTTCCACTTGGGCAGGATGACGGCATCGCCCATGCCGTTGTCGACAACCTGGAAGCCGAGGCCTTGCTCATACTTGGTGGCGGCCACATCGGCTTTCTGCCAAACCACTATGCGGAGACCTGGACCCAAAAAGGACAGATGCGGGCAATCCTGCCGCATGAGTACGAGTACTTTTCGGACTTTTTCATTGTGACCAGAAAATCCCCGCGGCGTTCCCTTATCGTTGAAACGTTTCTTTCCGATTTGAGGGAAGCGGCGGATCATCCCGCCACCCTGGCTGCCGAGTAGCGCTTGCCGCTCACGGCATGACACTGCCGCCGTTCACTCCCAGCCCCTGGCCGGTAATGTACCGTGCGCCGGGGCCGGCCAGGAATGCCGCCACCTCTGCGACTTCGCCCGCCTGACCGAACCGCCGCAACGGAATATCGAGTTCCCGCTCACGCCATTCCGCACTCATTGTTTCGGCGCCCAGCATGTCGGTATCAATGGGGCCGGGACAAAGGGCATTGACGAGAATGTGCGGCGCAAATTCGCGCGCCCATGAGCGCATCAATCCGAGCACACCGTGTTTGGAGGCAACATAGGGCGAGAATGTCTCACGCCCGGTATAGGCGAGGTCCGACGCCGTCAGAATGACCCGGCCGCCGCCGTTCGGCAACATCGCCCGGATCGCTTCGCGCCCGACCAGAAACGTACCGCGCAGGTTTACCGCCAGTACGCGGTCGAAATCGGACGTCGCGGTCTCGAGCAACGGCGCTTCGTGAATGATGCCCGCGCAATGAACCAGGACGTCAAGCTTCGGCGACCACTCATGCAGCCGGCCCATGAGGTCGGCCACCGACGCTTCATCGGCGACATCGCAAAGCCCCTGCCCGCCGCAGGGCGCGCTATCGGCGAACTCCGCCAGTGTGTCATCGCAAGCCTTCATGTCCGCGCAGAACACAGCCGCACCTTGTTGCGCCAATGCCACGGCACAAGCGCGGCCAATGCCCCCGGCAGCTCCGGTAACGAGCGCGCGTTTGCCTTTCAACACCACCTTGTCCTCCCACGATCCGTCGGCGGCGCAACACTATCCCAACCGGTACTGCAAGGGCATGCGTCAGAATTCAATGCATGGATTGTCGCGGAGCTATGTATGAGAGCGACGCAAGGCCGCAACTCTCAACTCAATAGGCGCAATCGGAGAACACGCGGTCGATGTCTCCTCCCCACTCGCCATCGTACAGCGCGAGGAGTTCCTCCGCCGGGGTGCGGCCATCCTCGAGGATGGTTTCAACCGCATTTAGGAAGTGCGCCTCGCTGTCGCCAAAGCGATCAAGGCGGTTGCGCGCGGTGAGACCTGCACGGGCGATGTCGATCATTTCACGGCCGATATCCAGAACCGTGCCGGAGCGAAACGGCGTGGAGAGTGCGGTAACCGGCACCTGATCGCGCAAGGCCTGGCGCTCCTCGTCGGTCCAATCCTTGACGAGGTCCCAGGCTGCATCGAGCGCCGTCTGGTCATAGAGCAGGCCGACCCAGACGGCCGGCAGAGCGCACAGCCTGCGCCAGGGACCGCCGTCGGCGCCGCGCATTTCGATGAAACGCTTGAGGCGCACTTCGGGGAAGATCGTGGTGAGGTGATCTACCCAGTCGTCCTTGGTGGGCATCTCGCCTTCGTGGCCTTCAAGTTTGCCGGCCATCAGATCGCGGAACGATTTTCCTGATACATCGTTATAGACGCCGTCGCGGTAAAGGAAGTACATCGGCACGTCGAGCGCATAGTCGGCGTAGGCTTCGAACCCGAAACCTTCGTCGAACACCCATGGCAGCATGCCGGTGCGGTCGGGATCGGTATCGCGCCAGATTTCGCTTCTGAAACTCTGAAAGCCGTTCGGCTTGCCTTCCGTGAACGGCGAATTTGCAAACAGCGCGGTGACGATGGGTTGCAACGCGAGGCCGACGCGCAATTTCTTGATCATGTCGGCTTCGGACGAAAAGTCGAGATTGACCTGCACGGTGCAGGACCTGAACATCATATCGCGACCGAGATTGCCCTTTTTGGCCATGTACTCGCGCATGATGCGGTAGCGTCCCTTCGGCATGATCGGCGTCTCATCCATCGTCCATTTCGGCGAAACGCCAAGGCCGAGAAAGCCGATGCCCAGCTCATCGCCCACTTCGCGCACCTGGGCGAGATGGGTGTTCACCTCATCGCAGGTCTCGTGCAGGGTTTCGAGCGGCGCACCGGAGAGTTCGAACTGGCCACCCGGCTCAAGCGACACGGTTCCGCCGCCCTCTTCGGCCGGCTGCATCAGGCCGATGATTTGGTCTTTCTCCAGCACCGGTTCCCAGCCAAAGCGCTGGTGAAGACCTTCAAGCATCGCTCGAACACCACGGTCGGTATCATGCGGGATCGGGGTCAGGGTGTCGGTATGAAATCCGAACTTCTCATGCTCGGTGCCGATGCGCCAGGCTTCCGGCGGCTTGCAGCCGGCTTCGATGTAGTCCACGAGGTCCTGGAAGGATTCAAGCGGGGTGGTGTCGGCGGCGGCCGTTTTGGTCGACATGAAGCTCTCTCGCTCCCTTTCAGACTGCGGCCGTTGGGCTGTCGTCGCACGCCGTGCGAGCCACTGGCGTCGGTCGGTTCAATTTAGGTAGCTCTATCGCCGATTCCAAGTCACAGCAAGCATCACGTGCACATACACTCATCGCCAGTCGCCGATCGCCGCCTGCACCACGGCAAGTGCTGCGACCGCAGCCGTGTCGGCGCGCATGATGCGTGGCCCGAGCGATATGGCGGTGACGAATGGCGCGGCACGGAGCAAGCCGCACTCGTCTTCTGAAAATCCGCCCTCCGGTCCGATGAAAAGACCGAGGGGCCGGCCGGCGAGCAACCACAGGGCGTCAAGCGGCGAGGTTTGTTCGGCGGCTTCATCGCAAAAAATCAACGCACGCTCATCCGGCCAGCGCTCGAGCAGATCGGAGAGCTTTGCCGGTTCGCGAACATCCGGCACGCTCAGCATGTTGCATTGTTCCGCCGCTTCCGCCGCATTGGCGCGCATGCGCTCAAGGTTGACTCGCTGCGGCACCGTAAAGGCGGTCAGAGCAGGCTGCAGAACGGAAGCGCCCATCTCGGTTGCCTTTTGCACCATATAATCGAGGCGGGCGTGTTTCAGGGGAGCGAACAGCAAATGCAGATCCGTTCCGCCGGTTTGTTCGCGTGTGCAGGCGCGGCAGGCAACAGTGGCGGATTTCTTGCCGAGTTCCGACACCTCGCCGCGCCATTCGCCGTCACGGCCATTGAAGAGACGCAAGGCCGCGCCCGGTTTCAACCGCATGACATTGCGCAGGTAATGCGCCTGTTCAGGACTAAGAGTGACGTCCATGCCGGCGCCAAGGCCGCCCGGCACATAGAGTCTTTGTTCCCTGGCGGTTTGGCGTGTTGAAGACGTGGTCATGGATGCAATGCCGAACGGTGTTTTGCGGAAAGCCCGCAAGCTCAATGGTTGGCCGAACCCTGTTTTCGCGCTAAGTGGTGACCATGTCCACAGGCGAGACCACTTCTCCGACACCCGAGCCGCAACAGGTCGCGGATGCGCCGAAGCGCAACTGGGTCGATCTCTACGCGCCCGCCCCGCTCAGACCCTACTGCCGCCTGGGCCGGCTTGACCGCCCGATCGGCACCTGGCTGCTGCTCTGGCCGTGTCTGTGGTCGGTGGCGCTTGCCAACCACTGGCAGGGCCGCGCCTGGCCGGATATCTGGTTGCTGGTGTTGTTTGCCATTGGCGCCGTCGCCATGCGCGGCTCGGGATGTACCTACAATGACCTCGTTGACCGCGAGTTCGACGCAAAGGTCGCCCGCACGCGCTCGCGGCCGATCCCGAGCGGGCAGGTTTCGGTGTTCGCGGCCAAGGCTTTTCTCGTCTTTCAGGCACTCGTCGGACTTCTTGTGCTCTTGCAGTTCAACATGTTCGCGGTCTGGCTCGGCATCGCGTCGCTTGCCATTGTCGCGGTCTATCCGTTCATGAAGCGCATCACCTACTGGCCACAGATCGTGCTTGGGCTGGCATTCAACTGGGGCGCCCTGCTCGGCTGGGCCGCTGTCGCAGGCGAACTGCATGCGGCCGCTATGGTCATGTATGTGGCGGGAATTTCCTGGACGCTTGGCTACGACACGATCTACGCCCATCAGGACAAGGAAGACGATCTCCTGATAGGCCTCAAATCGACCGCCCTTAAACTGGGTGCCCAGACGCGCGGCTGGCTCATCGGCTTTTTTGCCGTTGCGCTGGCAGGTCTTGGACTTTCGGGCGTGCTCGCCGGTGCGGGTACCGTCTTTCTCGTCGGCATCGCCTGTGCCGCGGTCCACGCGGTCTGGCAGATTGCCACGCTCGACATCAACAATCCCGAGCGCTGCCTGACACTCTTCCGCGCCAACCGCGATTTCGGCCTGATCGTCTTTGCGGCGATCGTTGCCGATGGATACCTGCTCAACACGTAATACCAAGGGCACCGGCGTTCCACCCACCAAACCATCGGGCATTTTCAGCAAACAGCTGGAAATCGACTGATGTCGACCCACCGGCGACACAATGCAAAACGGGCGGCCTCTCAACTGCGAGAGAACCGCCCGTTCTGCGTAATGTTTCAATGTGTCAGTAAGACTGAGGACCGGCCTCTTCCGATACCGCTACCGGCGCATTCGAGGCGCGCCAGCTTGACGATGGCATCCAGGTTCCCCGGCCAAGCCGTTCAGACGGCAGACGGCGCGGCTGTGCCTGGCGCTGCATCAGGCGGCCCATTCCGTGGAACGGATCTCGCAGGCGTGCGCAGCCATCAAGTACTTTCGGCGAGATGCCGAGAGCGGCGCTCCAGGCTGTCCAGTAGCTCGCCAGACCTTCGACGTCGGTCTGGATGCATACCGGAACCTGTACACCGTGCTCGGCTGAATAAAGGCTCAGACCGACCATGACATTGGCATCTTCGGAATGCGACAGCGCACCCCAAAGAACCACGTCGGTAAAGTCCTCGTAAGGAATTTCACGCGGCAGATGCGTCACGGCGCCTTCGCGGCGCTCTATTTTGACGGCATCGTCACCGAGCGTAACCTTCCACTCAACTTCTGTTCCCGCTTCGTCGTGGCTCCTGTCCATCAGCGCATAACGTGCGGTAAGATCGGCGGGGCCGACCAAGAAACTCTGATCGATCCATCTGGCGCCGTTTTCAGGCCAGGCCAGACCTTCTGCAATATGGCAATTCGGCGATTTCATTTTTCTTGTCCCTTTGACGCCATCCCATGAGCGGCAACATAGCAGCGAAGGTTTTGAATGATCTTAAGAAGGTCGGTTAACGGAAAGTGATTATCGGGAGGCTGCAAATAAGCTTAAAAACCTTTGAACGCGGACGTTTCCAATTGCGCCGAGGGTTGCTAGAAACGCCCCACGCAAATGCAGGTCTGGCGATTTGCAGACCCTTCAAAAGACAGGACAATCAGGTGCACGCAGACAAGCTGACGGAGATTGCCGCGCTCGCGGTCGAAAGCGCACGCAAACACGGCGCCGACGCGGCCGATGCGGTGATCGTGGAGGGTTCCTCGCTCAGCGCCGGATGCCGCATGGGTAAAATGGAGGACATCGAAAGTTCCGAAGTGCGCGATCTGGGATTGCGCGTCTTTGTCGGCAAGGCGCAGGCGAATGTTTCAACAACCGACTTTTCAATCGACCCCCTGGGCGAGCTTGCCGAACGCGCCGTCGCCATGGCCAAGGCCTCGCCGGAAGATCCCTATTGCGGTCTCGCCGACCCGGCACTGCACGCCACACAACTGCCGGAGCTTGACCTTTTCGACGACACGAGCGTTCCGACCGAAGATCTGCAGCACCTCGCACTGCAGGCGGAAAACGCCGCCCTTGAGACATCCGGCATTAGCAACTCGCTCGGCGCCGGCGCCACAACCGGCATGGCCGGTATTGCGCTGGTTACATCGGATGGTTTTTCGGGCGCCTATCGCAGTTCCGGATTTTCGCTGTCCTGTGCCGTTGTCGCCGGCGAAGGCACAGGCATGGAACGCGACTACGATTACTCCCGAGTGCTGCATTTCAGCGACCTTGAAGACGCCGTCGCAATTGGTGCAAGTGCGGCTGAACGCACGCTAAAACGGCTGAACCCGCGGAAAGTACCGTCCCAAACCGCAACGGTGGTGTTCGACCCGCGTGTCTCGGGCGGGCTTCTCAGCCATTTCTCCTCGGCAATCTCCGGCGCCGCCATCGCCCGCGGCACGAGCTTTCTGAAGGATCACCTGAACCGGGAGGTGTTCGGCAAACCGGTCAGCATCGTCGATGACCCGCATCGCCCACGAGGTCTGAGGTCAAAGCCGTTTGACGGCGAAGGCGTTGCGAATGCGCACCGGGTGCTTGTTGAAGACGGCGTGCTTCAAACCTGGCTGATGGACAGCCGTTCGGCCCGCCAGCTCGGCCTTGCCTCCACAGGACATGCGTCGCGCGGCACAACGGCACCGCCCTCGCCGTCGGCAACAAATCTCTTTATGGAGCCGGGCGATGTGACGCGCGAGGAACTGATCGGCGGCATCGCGAACGGTTTCTACGTGACCGACATGATCGGCATGGGTGTCAATGCGGTGACCGGCGACTACAGCCGCGGCGCGGCCGGGTTCTGGATCGAGAACGGTGCGCTGACCTACGCGGTGAGCGAGGTGACGATTGCCGGCAATCTCATCGATATGTTCGCCCGTATCACACCGGCCAACGATCTTGAGTTCCGCTATGGCACCAATGCCCCAACACTTGCGGTGGAAGGAATGACCATTGCCGGCGCTTGAACGATATGACGGGAGTTCGGATTTCGACCTCCTGCGCGACGCCGTGCGCGAGGCGGGCGCGGCTGCCCGGGAAATGTTCGAGAGTGGCGTCGAGCACTGGAACAAGGCCGATGGCACTCCGGTAAGCCAAGCGGACCTTACCGTCGACACGCTCCTGAGAGAGCGGCTCCTGCAGGGCCGCCACGGTTATGGCTGGCTTTCGGAAGAAACGCACGATGAGCCCTCCCGCCTGCTGCGCAGTCGCGTCTGGGTGGTCGACCCCATAGACGGCACGCGCGCCTTTCTGCGCGGCGACCCGCACTGGACCATCAGCGTCGCGCTGGTCGAAGCCGGCAGGCCCGTGCTAGCGGCGGTGTTCAATCCTGTAACGGATGAGTTCTTCGAGGCCGTCGCGGGCGGCGGCGCGCGGCGCAACGGCGACACCATCAAGGCAAGCGGGCGCTCGGACCTTGAGGGCAGCCGCATTCTGATCCACAAGGATGTCGCCCGGAGCAAAACCTGGCACACCCCATGGCCGGACATGGCGCGGGAAATGCGCAATTCGGTGGCCTACCGTTTGTGCCTCGTCGCGGCGGGCACTTTCGATGCCACCATGGTCATGAGCGCCAAATCCGAATGGGATCTGGCCGGCGGCGACCTGATCGTGCACGAGGCGGGCGGACGCGTCACGACCCATGCGGGCGACGACTTTGCCTACAATCAGGCCAATTCACGGGTGCCCAACGTTGTCGCGGCGGGACCTGGCCTTTATGACGAGTTACTGGACCGTGCGCAGCGCCGGCGCAAACGCACCTGACCTGACGAGAGGAACGCAAAAATGAGCGAACAGGAAAACCCCAGCCTCCCTCACCTCGTGTTCGGCGGTGAGCTCGTATCCCTGGACGACATCACGTTCAAGAGTTACGAAGATCTCGACATCGTCGGCATTTTTCCCGACTACCAGAGTGCCTACGATGCCTGGAAAAGTGCCGCCCAGCGCACCGTCGACAACGCCAACATGCGCTATTTCATTGTGCACATCCACCGCCTGATGGATCCCGACGCGGATGAGGAATAAGTAGTACCAAGGGCAGCAAACTTACGAGTTCGCCGCCAGATGGCCCTTGAGGGAGGCTTCGGCTGAACTGTAGGGTTCCTGGCGCTCGACGTTCCAGTAGCGCAGCTGTTCGAGAGCGATCGGCGCCCCGGTCACAGCGCAGCGCACGAAATCGCCCGGCGTTTTCACTTCATAGTCGTTGTCGTGATAGAGAAGCTGCGCTTCCTGGCGGGCTTCGAAATTCCGGTCAATTCTGTTCATCATACTATCGCCGTCGCATGCCGCTGATCGTCAGTGTGAGCCTTCTACATAATACTGCTGCGGGCGGCACGCAATCGGCACGTGAAGGGTTAAAGGAGTGTCCAGCACTTTCCACGCCGTTAAAACAGATCGCCCTGCCCCGGCCCGTTTTTGTCTTTGACGGGCTTTTTCTTCGCCGGCGACCTGGGCGCGGCGCCCGCGCCCTCAAACCGCGCGGCAGTGCGGCCATCGTGAAATTCGACTTCGACGCTCAGTCCGGGCGTTGCCGCCGCGGCGGAGAGCACCGGCACACCGTCAGGCCCGTGCACAAGCGCATAGCCACGCTGCAGGACGGAGCGGTACCCGAGTGTAAGCAGCAGCTTGGCCTCCGACGCAAGCGCCTGGCGCCGCTGCGCGATGAGCCGCTCAAGCGCCGGGCGCGCACGACCCGTAATCTTGCCGACATCGCCCGACACCCGCGCCACCTGAACTTTGAGGGCATTGGGCGAAAGCCGTGCAGAGGCCTGTACGAACTGCGTCCGCTTCACCTGGGTTGCCGCATTGAGCGCGGACCCGAACCGGCCGCTACACAGATCGAAGCGCTGGCGCGACGGGGCCAGCAGATCGGTCAGCTTGGGCAAACCGCGCGATGCCGCCTTGAGCGCCGACTTGCCTTCCTCCACGACACGCCACAGCGCCCGCGAGGCGCGGCCGGCAAGATCGCCGACAAAGGCGACCAGTTCGGCGCGCACCGGCACCGCGCGTTCGGCCGCGGCCGTCGGTGTTGGCGCGCGCTCATCGGCGGCATGATCGAGGAGTGTCCAGTCGGTTTCGTGGCCGACGGCGGAAATCAGCGGAATATCGCTTTCCGCCGCGGCCCGCACGACCTCTTCTTCGTTGAACCCCCAGAGGTCTTCCAGGCTGCCACCACCGCGCGCGACGATGATGAGGTCCGGACGCGGCACCTCGCCACCGGGCTGCAGCGCGTTGAAGCCGCGAATGCCGGCGGAAACTTCCGGGCCGCACTGTTCTCCCTGCACGCGCGCCGGCCAGACGATAACGCGCGACGGGAACCGGTCGGCGATGCGGTGCATGATATCGCGGATGACCGCGCCGCTCGGCGAGGTGACCACACCGATGACACGGGGCAGATAGGGGATCGGCTTTTTGCGATCTTCCGCAAACAGGCCCTCGGCTTCAAGTTTCTTTCGGCGCTCTTCAAGCAGCGCCATCAGCGCGCCGAGGCCCGCCGGCTCCATCGAATCAATGATAATCTGGTACTTCGACTGGCCGGCATAGGTCGTGAGCTTACCGGTGACGACGACCTCGAGCCCCTGTTCGGGCTTGATGCGCATGCCTTGCGCGACGCCCTTCCAGATGACACCGGCAAGCACCGCCTTGTCGTCTTTGAGGTCAAGATAGACGTGGCCCGATCCCGGCCGGCTGACGCGGCCCAGTTCGCCGCGCACCCGCACATGGCCGTAGGTGTCTTCCACCGTGCGGCGCAGGGCGGACGAGAGCTCGCTTACGGTGAACTCGGCGACATTCGCCACGGGCGCGCCGCCATCTTCCGCGTCAAAGGGCCAGTCTGTTGACATGTTTGCGAATCCCGCTTCTTTCGGCCCCATCAAATGCTACAAATCAACGAACCGCAAGCACCGAACCGCGGTTCGGTAACGTTCGCGCAAGGGAGGTCAAGGCGCATATGAATGTGCTCGTCATCGGCTCAGGCGGCCGCGAACACGCGCTGTGCTGGGCAATCGCGAAAAGCCCGCAGCTCTCAACCCTTTTTTGCGCGCCGGGCAATGGCGGAATTGCGGATGTGGCGGAGTGTGTTTCACTCGATGCGGGCAATCACGGCGCGATCGTTGCGTTCTGCCGCGATCGCGATATCGGGCTCGTCGTCATCGGACCGGAAGCGCCTCTTGTCGACGGTCTCGCCGATACGCTTGAAAGTGAGGCGATACCGGTTTTCGGACCGTCCGCCGCCGCCGCGCAGCTTGAAGGTTCGAAGGCGTTCACCAAGGATCTCTGCGCAGCACACGCGATACCGACCGCGGCCTATGCGCGCTTTGGGGATGCGAAGTCCGCCAAAACCTATCTCCGCGAGCGCGGCGCGCCGATCGTCATCAAGGCGGACGGTCTTGCAGCCGGCAAGGGCGTCACCGTGGCGGAAGACCTGGAAACCGCTCTTGCCGCGGTTGAAGACTGTTTCGCCGGCGCCTTCGGAGAAGCCGGCGCGGAAGTCGTGATCGAAGACATGCTGGTCGGCGAAGAGGCAAGTTTCTTTGCCCTGGTCGACGGGGAGACCGCGGTGCCGCTCGCCACGGCACAGGATCACAAACGTGTCGGCGATGGCGACACCGGCCCCAATACCGGTGGCATGGGAGCCTATTCGCCCGCATCCGTAATGACGCCGGAACTCTGCAAGCGCACCATGCGCGAGATTATCGAACCGACCGTTGCGGCCTTGCGCGATGCAGGCACGCCCTACAAAGGCGTGCTCTTTGCCGGCCTGATGATCACCGAAAAAGGCCCCGAGCTCATCGAGTACAACGTGAGGTTTGGCGATCCGGAATGCCAGGTGCTCATGCTGCGGCTCAAGTCTGATGCACTCGCCGCACTTCTGGCGACGGCCGAGGGAAGTCTCCGCGACCACCGGGTTGAGTGGCACAGCGACCCGGCTCTTACCGTGGTGATGGCGGCGATGGGCTATCCAGGCTCATACGGGAAGGGCAGTGAGATAGGCAATCTCGCGGCGGCGGGCAAGGGGGATGGCGTTCAGATCTTTCATGCCGGCACGGCTCGGGCCGATGGTCGCCTGGTCGCGGCAGGAGGCCGCGTGCTCAATGTGACGGCGCGCGGAGCAACGGTTTCTCAGGCACGCGAGCGCGCCTATCATGCGGTCTCGCAAATCGAGTGGGCGGACGGGTTCTGCCGCAGCGATATCGGCTGGCGGGCAATCGAGCGGGAGTGAGCCTCGAATGACAGATCTATTTCCGGGCTTTAACGCGCGGCGCGTTGAAACCATGGGCGCAGAAATCCATCTGCGCGTCGGCGGATCGGGCCCGCCGTTGCTGCTGCTGCACGGCTACCCGCAAACCCACGTCATGTATCACAAGATCGCGCCACAGCTGGCGGAGCACTTCACGCTAGTGCTGCCGGATCTGCGCGGCTACGGGCGCAGTTCCTGCCCGCCCAACGACGATGACGGTTTTACCTATTCCAAACGCGCCATGGGCCAGGACATGGTGCGGGTCATGGAAGACCTCGGCTTTACTCTGTTCCGCCTGGTGGGCCACGACCGCGGCGGGCGCGTTGCCTATCGAATGGCGCTCGACTGGCCGGAAAGGGTCGAACGGCTCGCCGTTCTCGATATCATTCCAACCCATGCCATGTGGCATAGCTTCACCGTCGAGCTTGCCATGAAAGTCTATCACTGGCTGTTTCTCGCCCAACCCGCGCCGCTGCCCGAAATGCTGATCGGGCGCGCGCCCGCCGAATATCAGGATTACACGATTTCAAGTTGGACCAAGACACGCGATCTGCGTGCCTTCGACCCCCGCGCGCTAGAGGCCTACCACCGGTTCTTCACCGAACCGCACCACATTGCCGCCACCTGCAACGACTACCGCTCGGGCCAGACCTACGATCTCCACGCGGATCAGGCGGATTTCGAGGCGGAGAACAAGATCGCCTGCCCGGTCCTCGCCCTGTGGGGCGATGCGGGCATCCCCGGCAAAACGCCGGGGCCGCTGGAGATTTGGCGCGAATGGGCCGATGATGTTCGCGGCGCCGCCATAGACAGCGGCCATTTCGTCGCGGAAGAAAACCCCAATGCGACACTGAACGCGCTGCTGCCGTTTCTGCTTGAAGGGATGAAGACCCGATGAGTTCCGACGAAACCGAGGACCGCCAGGCGGCATTTTCCGGCACCAGGCCGGTGGCCGAGGGATATCAGCTTGATGAAGGCACGCTCGGTGAGTATATGCGCGCCCATGTGGACGGCTTCGAAGGTCCGTTCTCGGTCGAGCAGTTCAAAGGCGGTCAGTCGAACCCGACCTACAAGATTACGGCCAAGTCAGGCGCCTATGTGCTGCGCCGCAAGCCTCCCGGCAAGCTGCTTCCCTCAGCGCATGCGGTCGACCGGGAGTTCCGCGTCATCTCCGCGCTTCATGCGCAGGGGTTTCCCGTGGCACGGTCCTACGCGCTCTGCGAGGACGACGCTGTGCTCGGCACGACGTTCTACATCATGGACTGCGTCGCGGGCCGCATCATCTGGGTACCGGAGATCCCGGACAGCGAAGCGACCGAGCGCGGCGCCATCTACAACGCCATGAACCGGACCATCGCCGATCTGCACTCGATTGACTATGAAGCGGCCGGGCTTGGCGATTTCGGCAAGCCGGTGGGCTATGTGGCGCGCCAGATCAAACGCTGGTCGGAACAGTACAAATTGTCAGAGACCTCCCGCATCGATGAAATGAACCGGCTGATGGAGTGGCTGCCCGGCGCCTGCCCGGAGAGTTCGCGGGCAAGCCTGGTGCATGGCGACTACCGGCTCGACAACATGATCCTGCATCCAAGCGAGCCGCGGGTTCTGGCTGTGCTCGACTGGGAACTTGCGACCCTCGGCGACCCGATTGGCGACTTCACCTATCACATGATGCAGTGGCGCATGCCGCCATCGAAACGCGGCGCCGGTACCGCAAGTCTGGTCGGCCTCGATCTCGAAGCGCTCGGCATTCCCTCCATGGAAGAATATGTCGAGCTCTACTGCGGACGTATGGGCCTTTCGGGCATCGACAGCCTTGATTTCTATTTCGCCTACAACTTCTTCCGGCTCGGCGCCATTCTGCAGGGCATTGTCGGCCGCGTGCGCGACGGCACGGCCTCCAACCCACGCGCCGCGGACGTCGAAGCCCTCGTTGAACCGCTGGGCAAGGTGGCGTGGGAGTACGCCAAACGCGCGGGCGCCTCGTGATTTCACCGGAACCTTCGCGGCCACGCGGCACGCCCGGTCTGTCGCTGGCGCTCGGCGGCGGCGGTGCACGCGGCATTGCACATATTCTCGTGCTCGAAGCCCTCGACGAAATGGGAGTGCGCCCGTCATTCATTGCCGGCACCAGCATCGGCGGCCTGATAGGCGCGGCCTACGCATCGGGCGTCTCAGGCGCACAAATCCGCGCTCACACGCTTGCCGTACTCGGCGACAAGATGACCACGTTCAAGCACTTTCTGAAAGAGGGCTTTTCAGGCCTCACCGGCGTGCTCGACTTCAACCCGTTCAACGCCTTCATGGTCGACGGGACCCGGCTCCTGAGCTTTGTTCTTCCCGATGGCGTGGCCGACGATTTCTCCGAAACGGGCATCGCACTTGCGCTCGTCGCCTCCGATGTTTATGCGCGTACGCCGCAGATCCTCGATAGCGGACCGTTGCGGCCGGCAATTGCCGCCTCCATCGCCCTGCCCGGCCTGATTTCGCCGCAAATCATCAACGGACGCCTCCTCATCGATGGCGGCATCACCAATCCGCTGCCGGTCGATCTCATCGGCCATCGCGGCGATGTCTCGCTCGCCATCGACGTAACGGGTGGGCGGGAATCGGAAGTGCGCGAAACCCCTCAAACCTCTGAGCTGCTTTATGCGTCGATCCAGATCATGCAGTCGGCAATGATCCGCGACAAGCTCGCCCGCCACCCGGTGGACATTCTGATCGAGCCCGACGTCGCCGATTACCGGGTGCTCGACTTTCTGAAGGCCAAGGACATTCTGGAGCGTAACGCGGACCTGAAGGAAAAAGTAAAGCGCGAGGTGGACGCGGCGTTTATGTCCGCCTCTCCTTGAAGAAGGTGCGCAGAAGGCGGGCCGATTCGCGCTCTGAAATACCTCCATAGACGTCCGGCGCATGATGACAGGTCGGTTGTGCATAGATGCGGGGACCGTGCTCCACACCGCCCATCTTTTCGTCGCCGGCGCCAAAATAGAGCCGGCGCAGGCGGGCGAAGGAAATCGCAGTCGCGCACATGGCGCACGGCTCAAGCGTGACGTAGAGATCGCAATCTTCAAGACGATCGTGGCCCAGTTCCGTGCAGGTCGCGCGGATCGCCAGCACTTCCGCATGGGCTGTGGGATCGTGAAGCTCGATCGTGCGGTTGCCGGCACGCGCGATAATCTCGCCACCCGAGACAATCACGGCACCCACGGGCACCTCGCCGCGGCTTGCGGCGGCTGCCGCCTCGGCAAGTGCCGCATCCATGAAAGTCTGATCTTTGTTTGACATCTGCGCCGCGACATTGCTCATTGATCCGCCACAGCGTCAAGAGTTCCAAAGCGGCATGACCGAGCAAGATACCGACCAGTCCGTGCGCAAGGGCGAGCGCATCGCCAAGGTGATGGCGCGCGCAGGATTGTGTTCGCGCCGCGACGCGGAACGCTGGATCGAGGCGGGTCGGGTACGCCTTAATGGAGAGGTTCTTCGCTCCGCCGCGGTGAATGTCGGCGAGGACGATGAGGTTCTCGTCGACGGCGAACCTTTACGCGCACCGGACGCACCGCGCATGTGGCGCTATCACAAGCCGGCCGGCCTGATTACCAGCCACAAGGACCCGCGCGGGCGGCCGACGGTGTTCGAACAGTTGCCCAAGAACCTGCCGCGTGTGATCTCGGTCGGCCGTCTCGACTTCAATTCCGAAGGCCTGTTGCTGCTGACCAATGACGGTGGGCTTGCACGGCGGCTTGAGTTGCCGGCGACGGGCTGGCTCAGGCGCTACCGGGTGCGCGCGCATGGCCGAGTAACGCCGCAAGAGCTTGAGCGCGCCGGCAAAGGACTCACCATCGAAGGTGTTCGCTATGGCGGGATCGATCTTGCCGTCGAGCGCCAGCAGGGTGCCAATATCTGGATTACCGCGGCGCTCCGGGAGGGCAAGAACCGCGAAGTGCGCCACGTGCTTGCGCACTTCGGCCTCGAGGTCAACCGCCTCATCCGCGTATCCTACGGACCGTTTCAGCTCGGCGAGCTGGCGCGCGGCGAGGTTGAGGAAATTCCGCGCCGCGTGCTGCGCGATCAACTCGGCGAAAAACCCAAGTCCGGAACCGCCCGGAAAAAGAAACCCAGCAATGCGCATCGTCGGCGGAAAACATAAAGGCGTGCGGTTGGCGGGCCCGAAAACCCGCGCCATCCGCCCGACGAGCGACCGCACACGCGAAGCGATGTTCAACATCTTGTTGCATGGCACGCATGTGCTCGACATCGAGGGCGCGCGGGTTCTCGATCTTTTCGCTGGCACCGGTGCACTTGGCCTCGAAGCCCTGTCGCACGGCGCCGCCTATTGCCATTTCGTCGAAAACGACCCATCGGCGCGCGGCCTGATCCGTGAAAACCTGGAAACGCTCGGCTTCACCGGTGTCGCCAAGGTATGGCGGCGCGATGCCACCAAACTTGGAAAATGCGCACCGCTGGCGCCCTTCGACCTTGTGTTCGCTGATCCGCCCTACGGCAAGGGGCTTGGCGAGCAGGCGCTTGCCTCAGCTTTTGAGGGTGGATGGATTGCGCCGCATGCGCTCGTCGTCCTGGAAGAAGACGCCCGAACGGAGATCGCCGCAATCGAGGGCCTGGAGGAGCTGGACCGCCGCAACTACGGAGATACGCAAGTGCGGATTTACACCGTCGCCTGAGCAATCACGATGGCAAATCTCAGCCGGCGAAGCCTTGGTGTTTAGGCAGATCGTCGTCGATCTCGTAGTAGTCCGCCTTGTCGGCAACGAAGATGTGGCTTTCAAGCTTCAACCCTGTCGGCTGATCGAGACTGCCTGCGTTGATGCTGATTTCGTCGCCGCCATCACGCCAAAAGAGCGCGGAACCGCATTCGGAACAAAAACCGCGCTCTGCCACGTCAGATGACCGGAACCATTTGAGCGCACCGTTTTCGTTCAGCGTAAAATCCGCACGGCGCGCACTTGCCGCCACCACAAAATGCCCGCTTTGGCGCCGGCACTGGCCGCAATGGCAGGCGTGCACGTCCGTGAGCGGCCCGGCAACCTCATAGCGCACCGCGCCGCACAGACAATGTCCGCTGGAAACTTTGCTTTCGTCCGTCATGCCGCTGTCCCTGTCCTCATGATAATGACGGTTGATATCTTATCTGAGTTTAATGCACCGGTTGAAAGCAATATTGGTGGCTAAACACCCGATCCTGACAGTGAAGGAGGCACCGGCAGGTCCTCATTTCTTGATACTTGCAACAAATCGGGCGCTGGGATCGAATCCGGTGTGGAACGGCGGGCCGCTGCACAGAGCAGATGGAACAGCACCTGCCTCCGGGCCGACCCGCCGTGAACCTCTGCACATCATTCAGGCAGGCGCCGGCATGTGGCGGCCAGCACCTGAATTGTGCGCAGTGGGCGATGCCGGATCGAGCCGCAGTACAAGGTGCGACAAGACGCGGGCGGCAAGCAGGCGGATGCCTCGGGCTTTTGCCGGAGAATGGTTCAATCCACGCTGCATTGCGGCGCGGGCATCGGCAGAGCGATGGATCTCTGCAAGATGAGCGGCAACGGCGGCATCGTGCAACGCGATGTGGCTTAAATTGTACGTTTTCATCTTATGTTTTCTCCTCTAAAAAGAAGCAGAGTTTCGTCTCTAAAGCTTCTAGTTCCTATATATTTGCGGTTTATCGAGATCACAAACGATAAGATCTCACCTATCAGTGGAGAAAATTTCCGCCATGTCCACATCCTCAACCGTGATGCCGTCCTTAAATGCACTGCGTGCATTCGAGACCGCCGCCCGCCATCTGAGCTTCAAGGCCGCTGCAGGCGAACTGCATGTGAGCGCCAGCGCGGTCGGGCACCTGATTTCAGATCTGGAAAGCTTTTTCGGCTGTCAGCTTTTTGAGCGACACCACCGCCGCGTTGCGCTGACGCCGGCCGGGCGCCACCTGCTGCCGGGCATGAGCACCGCCTTCGATCACCTGCGCGATGCGGTTCGGTCTTTTCACAAGTCCCGTCGCGAAGGTCCATTGGTGGTTTCCGTAGAGCCGACGTTTGGTGTTCGATGCCTGCTGCCGCGGCTTGAAAGATTTCGCCACCGCCACCCCGACATCGCAATTCGCATCGACCCGACGCACGAGCTCGCCGACCCGCGCGACGGCGATGTGGATGTGTGCATCCGCTATGGCATGGGCGATTACCCGGACCTGCGCGTTGAAACGATTGTGGACCATGAAGATATTATCGCCGTGTGCAGTCCTGACCTCCTGAAAGGCGAACACCCGTTGTGCACGCTCGACGACATTCGCTGGCACACGCTGATCCAGCGCTCTCCTTCGCAGTTTTACGAAGACCGGGCCCAGTGGTCTCGATGGTTCAAGGCCGCGGGGCTAAGCGAAGTTCTCTGCAAAGACCGGTTTGAAGTGCCATGGGAAGAATATGCCATCGTGTCGGCCATTCAGGGGCACGGGCTGACACTGGCAAGTTCAATTCTGGTAGAGGTCGATCTGGCAGCCGGGCGCCTTGTTCAACCTTTCGAGGCGTCCTACAGCGTCGACCAGGGCTATTACCTTGTCACCGCAGATGCAGAGGAGCCCGATTACAGGATCGAGGCTTTCAAGCGCTGGTTGTTCGACGCAGAACCGGACTATCCAGACAAACCGGACCGGAGCGTCGATGCAATGATCTGAACGGTCTAATTGCCGCCCTTGGTATAACAGCGTTTGCGTCTTTATTCGAACGGAGCAGCTGCAATTGGCGCGCGTGATCTGCCACTTCCAGAACTACCAGGTGAGTTTTGCGCGCACGATCCCAGAAAAAATATCCGGCATCCCCGGATTTCCGGAACCATCCGGTGCGGTCAACCACATGAGCGCGGGTATTATGCTGATATTATCGGTTATGGGCATCTGATAGAAGCCCTCCAGATGAAGCGCAAGTGCGTTATCGCTAACATTGAAACCCGGCAACGTGATCTCCGTGCGCGCATTCCCGAACACAATGACACCACCGAGATACCCCGGCCCCAGATGCGTTTTCAGCCCCGCGCCGAAGCCCAGAAAATCAACTCTCGCATCGCCGGCCGCGGGCGCCGACACGCCGGTGGGACGATTGGCGACGCTGCTTGTTTCCAGGCTGTAATGGCTGTATTGCGCGCGAATTAGCAGTCTTGTGGCCTCCGACAGGGCGAAACTGATCTCGGCATTCACATCAAACACGAACTGCTTGTTGTCGTGCAAAACAAAATACTGATTGGAGAAATCGAGATCGGACTTGCCGGTATCAAGAATACCGCCAAAGCCTCCGGAAATCGAAAAATCACAGAGCCGTACGCCGGCTACCGTTACATTATCCGGCACGTCCGGTATATCCGCTTGCTCTGCTCCGTCGTCATTCTCAGTTTCCAGCTCGACGGCGGGAAGCAGATCACCGAAAAAACCACCTCTTGCGCCAGGAAGGCTTTTCAGACAGTCATCGAAAATATAGTCGGTCGCCACTGCCGGCTGAATGGCGCCAGGCGCCAGCGGCAGCAACAGAAACGCCCCGCAAATCAGATTTTTCGTAAAACCGCAAAGCATCCAGCCCCCCGATCCGCACCGACCACTCGGATCGGTTGCGCCTGCTTCAAATAAAGCAGAACCCGCTTATCATTGCAACCGGGCCACCACCGTTGCTCCCCTCGATTTAACTATCGCCCGGCCTGGAGCCCCCCTTTTACGCTCTGAGCACTCGAGGTTTCGGTGATAAGGTCCTGTGGGTTCGTCGACGATACGCGTCAGCGGCGTATCTGCGAGCCACCTGATTAGTGCCTTGTGGCCGGTCGCGGTGTTGGCAAACTAGACCGTTTCTCGTTCATATGGAATCGATTGACCGGTGTTTTGCGTCTGCTGGCAGGGCACGGGTCCCGCCGTGGACTTCCCGTCCACAAGGGAGCCGTAACGCAGTCCAGCGGGCGCGAAACATCGGACTTCGGTGGGCCAAAGCAGCCCACCGGCTGCGTTGCGGCGCTTGCCCGATACACCGCATCGCGCTTCGCGCCGCGCCTTGCCGGATGAGCCGGTTTGGCCCATCAAACGTTTCCATATGAACGTGAAACGGTCTAGCGATTGGCACGGTCGGCCAGGCAGCGAGCATCGAAATGGTCACTCGAGATATCGATGCCGATGGTAGTGTGGGTCATTTTTTCCGTGTCCTATGCTTGTCATACCAAGGGCGGCAATTATTGAGCCATTTCATGAGCCATTCCGGCACGCTCGACGAGGCGGGGGCCGCAGTGCGATGCGGTGTATCGGACAAGGCCCGCAACGCGGTCGACGGGCCGGAATGGCCCACCGCAGGCCGGGTGCTTTTGCCCTCCCGCAGCGTTGCGTACTGCTTACGGTACCTGTACCGCGGCGCAGTACGCGCCTTGCCGGAGGGTAAAATCATCCCGGTGAAACGGGTCAATAATTTCCGCCCTTGGTATTGCGCCGCAGCACAACGAATACCTCGATGTTGTGTATAGTATTAAAGTAGTGCAAATGACCTAATACAGACAAATTCACATGTTGACTAAAATTTTCATGATGTAATTGTGGAATTACGCAGGCGTAAATCAAGATATATCTTGAATGTATATTCAGGAATATTAGGAGATCGCTGGCACACTAATGTGCCAGGAGTTTTGGAACGAGGTCACGTTGGATGGAATTAGGACGGTTGGCCGATGGCCTGCTGTATGAGGGCGCCTGATTCATGATGACCGTCGGCAACCACCTCGGCACCGTTGGCGCGCAGCAAGTCGCGTTGTTGCGCACTTGGCGACATTCCGATGAAGTGCACAGCGTTCTCGCGTGCGGCGGCGAGATCGCCGAGCTGATCTCCGAAGTAGACAATACGCTGAGGTGAAACCGGATCGCCCGGGCACTCGCTCAGCTGTGCAATTGCATGGCGCAGGATTTCGATTTTCGGACCGGTCACTTCGGCATAGCCACCAACGTCGTAATAGCCCCACAAGTCAGCATTTTTCAGACGTGCGGCGGCGGCGGCTTCCAGATTGGCGGTAGCAAGTCCAAGCTTTACGTTTCCGCGTCCCCGAAGCCGTTCAAGCAACGCCCCGGCGCCATCGATCGATTGTGCCTGAAGGGAGCCTTGTGCAAGGCCTGCTTCAATTGAAGAGATGTAGTGCTCAAACACATCATCGATTTCCGCCTGTACAGGCACGCGCCCGAAATGCCGCTCCAGCAGTTCGTGTGCGATGTTGACATCGTTGCGCACCTGGTAGCTGTTCCAGTCCGGATTGAGGTGATGCTCCAAGACGCTGTGCACTTTTCGGAATGCGTCGAAGAACAGACGCTCCTCGCTGCGTGTCAGATGCAGGAGAACGCCATCGATATCGAAGATCACGGCAAACGCAGGTCCGGTTGCTGTCATGGTGGCGCGGTTCCGGTTGTGCGGGCGTAACGATGTGGATGTCGCCGCCCGTTGGTTCTCAGACGGCGTCGAAATCTAAACCGTCCAGCATTTGAATCCAAGTGAAGACGACGCAACGTGACGCCCCGTATCGTGGTAGCATTCAGATGCTGTCGGTAACCCACGCACCGGGAAATGCTACCGAATGAAACTGCTAACTCGACTGTTGCTGCTCGTCTCGCTTTCATATGTGCTGCACCTTCACCCGACCTCTGCATCTGCAGAAACACCCCGTGCGCTGCCGCATGGCCGTTATGTGCTCGTTGCGGTACGGCGGGCAAGTTTTGTGGAGAGTACGCCTGACACGGACAGCAATGCGTTCCGGCCGGGCGATACAGTCGACTTTGGCGACACCCTGTCCTGGCTCGACGGCGTTATCTGCAATGACTGGCACATGACAGAGGTTGCGGACGAGGCAATCCGTCTCGACGATCCGAACCTGTCGGATCTTGCGATTGGATCCGCGGAACCCTCGGCGGAGACCCGGGGCCAGCCGAGGACTTTGCGTGTGCAGTGCGATGGCGGACGCCTTGTCGACATTGTGCAGATTGACGCTCGGGTGTTGGTGGTGAGCAGCCCGGCCGGGGCGTTGAACGCCATTCTGGAAAAGCCGCTGCAGACCGGGCAGGTGAGGGGATTGCAGGAGAAACTCTCAGATCTCACTTACTATACCGGCGCCATAACGGGCGTGATGGATGCTGCGACCCGCACGGCGTTGGCGCGCTATGCCGAGTTCCGCGGTGCCGGTTACGTTTTTCATCGTGCGGCACTCACCGAAAACCTGCTTGCGGGGCTCTCAGTGCCCGGCGTTCCGTAATACGATGCCGGGCACAACGAAGGGCGCCATCGCGGACTCAACAGTGAAAGTTGCCGGGCTGGGTGCCGGCTTTTTCAGCCGCTTCCACTATGAGGCGTGGCGACGTATCGGCGGTGCCGAACTGGTTGCCGTTTGCGATCTCGACGAGACGCGCACCCTGGCTGCCATCGGGGGCGCGTCGCAGACCTACACAAGCCTGGAACTCATGCTGCGCGATACCGCCCCCGATCTGGTCGATATCGTGCTGCCTCCCGCGGCACAGTTCGAAGCCATCGAACTGGCTGCCGCCAAGGGGACGAGCATCATCTGTCAGAAGCCGTTCTGCGGCGATCTTGAAACCGCGCGGCGCGCCGTCGAGCTCTGCGGTCGCGCCGGTGTTACGCTTGTTGTGCATGAGAATTTCCGCTTTCAGCCTTGGTACCGGCACATCAAGGCGCTGCTTGCGGAAGGGAGTATCGGGACGCCTTTGCAGGCAACATTCCGCCTGCGCCCGGGAGACGGCCAGGGACGCGATGCCTATCTCAACCGCCAGCCCTATTTTCAGACCATGAAGCGGTTTCTCGTACACGAGACGGCGGTCCATTTCATCGACACATTCCGATTTTTGTTTGGCGAGGCGTGCGATGTCTATGCCGATCTCCACCGTCTTAATCCGGCGATTGCTGGAGAAGATGCCGGTATGATCTTGATGAATTGCACAAACGGTACGCGCACGCTCTTCGATGGCAACAGGCTGGTCGATCACGCGGCACGTAACCAGCGTCTTACTATGGGCGAGCTGTTGATTGAGGGCACGGATGGCGTACTTCGTCTCGATGGCGATGCAACGGTTGAGCACCGCCCCCGGGACAGTAGCGATTGGGTAGAGACGCCCTATGACTGGCACGACCGAGGGTTTGGCGGCGACTGCGTTTTTGCCCTTCAGTCGCATGTTATTCGGGGGCTGCAGGAAGGCGGGTTAATCGAGAACACCGGTGCTAAGTATCTGCGGAACCTCGAAATCGAGGAGGCGGTCTACCGGTCCAGCGAGGAGCAACGTTCAATCGCGGTATAGCCGGCCGCCGGCAGCGCCCACGTTGTAGGCCTGGGCGAAAGCGGAACCGCATTTGCGGCGCAACGTGGCGATGCGGATTGCCGGGTCTCATAATCGGTGCGGTTCGGGCCGGTCATGGCCTCGAGCGCGATCGCCGCAGGTCACATTAAATTTCTGTAAGGGGCTTGCAACCGTGCACTAAACAAGGAATCTTGCGCCCGCCGGGTGGCAATCTGTGCCCGGTTGAACGAAGAGTGCAGGAACAACGGTGCGCCCGGACGTGCCCTGATCTTGAATTCATGGGTTTACCACCTTTCGAAGCCGCGCTTGCGACCTGGAACGGAGTTTGGCACGGCTGCTTTTGATTTGATCTGGAATACAAGGCGCGGTGCCTCATCGAGACGGTGCCGGTTATGCGCGTATTGGGCACGTATTGGGCCCGTGATCGGTTTGGATCGCTTTAAGGCGATGGAGGATATTGGATGAGTGCGTTGGTCGTACTTGAAGGTCTGACGAAGCGCTTCGGCTCGCTTGTCGCGGTGGACGGAATTTCGCTCACCGTTGAAAAAGGCGAAGTGGTCGGGTTTCTCGGACCCAACGGTGCTGGAAAATCGACGACCATGAAGATGGCTGCCGGCTTCCTGGAGCCCGATGAGGGAAGCGCGAAAATTTGCAGCTTTGATGTCTCGCTGGAACCGCGCGCCGCCAAACTGCACATCGGCTATATGCCCGAAGGCGCGCCTTCGTATGGTGAAATGACGCCGCTTTCGTTTCTGCGGTTCATCGCAGAAGTACGGGGCTTGAAGGGAGCGGCAGCGCGCAACGCGATCGATGAGACAATCGCGCGCACCGAGCTTGAGGGTGTCGTTTACCAGACCATCGAAACTCTCTCCAAGGGCTTCAAACGCCGTGTCGGTCTGGCCCAGTCCATTCTGCACGATCCCGACGTTCTGATCCTCGACGAGCCGACCGACGGCCTCGACCCCAATCAGAAACACCACGTGAGAAGCCTGATCTCTGATATGGCGAAAGAGAAGGCGATCGTCGTCTCGACCCATATTCTCGAAGAAGTCGACGCGGTGTGCTCGCGTGCTGTCATCATCGACCGCGGCCGCATCGTCGCCGACGGCACGTCGCGCGACCTGAAATTCCGCCTGCCGCACCACAATGCGGTGACAATCCGGCTTTCCACGAAGGATGCCGATGCCGCCAGAACGGCGCTAGCATCCGTCGAGGGCGTCGCAAAGATCGAGGTTCTGGGGCGCGGCAAGAACCTCACGCGGCTGCGCGCCCTGCCGACAAGCCGCAGATCCATTGCAACCGACGTGGCCGAAGCGCTGAAAAAGAAAAAGCTTCAACCTGAAGAACTTTTCGTCGAGCAGGGCAATCTCGATGATGTCTTCCGTGAAATCACGACATCCGATACGGGGAGCGCCGATGCGTAACATCTGGGCCATCGCCAAACGCGAACTGCGCGCCTATTTCGGCACGCCGATCGCCTATGTATTTCTCGCAATCTTCGTGGCGCTCACGGGTGTTTTCGCGTTCTTCATCGGCACGTTCTTTGAACGCGGCGAGGCCGATCTCAGACCGTTCTTCGAATACCACCCATGGCTTTACCTTCTGCTCGTGCCAGCTATTGCCATGCGGCTTTGGGCAGAAGAGCGGCGCGCCGGCACCATGGAACTCTTGATGACGCTGCCCATATCGCCGGCTCAAGCTGTCATCGGTAAGTTTATCGCCGGTTGGATCTTCCTCGCCATTGCCCTCGTGCTCACGATGCCCATCTGGTACAGCGTCAACAAGCTCGGCAATCCCGACAACGGTGTCATTATTGCCAGCTATATCGGCAGTTATCTTGTCGCAGGTGTGTTCCTCGCCATTGGCGCGACCATATCGGCGTTGACCAAGAACCAGGTTATCGCGTTCGTTGTGTCGGCGGCGATCTGCTTCTTGTTTGTGGTCAGCGGCACACAGATTGTTCTCAACGTATTTCAGGGCTGGGTGCCCGATATTGTCAGTTCGGCGATCTCGTCACTCAGCGTTCTGAGCCACTACGAAAATGTCACGCGCGGTGTCTTCGACTTCCGCGACATCGTCTTCTATGCATCCATGGTCGTGTTCTGGCTGTTTGCCAACACTGTCGCCGTTCACCTCAAAAAAGCCGACTAGTAGGTCCGAAACATGTCGAAGCCGGAAACTTCAAACCGCCGCGCGCTTGCCTGGGGATGCCTGATCATGGCAGCCGTTGTGCTGCTGTCCGTGAACGTCCTGTCTGAATCGCTCTTTCAGCGCGCCAAGATCGATCTTACCGAAGAGCGCCTGTTCACGCTGTCGGACGGAACCCGTCAGGTGTTGGGCGATATCGATGAACCGATCCGTGTCCGCCTTTATTTTTCGTCCGAGCTTGGCGAACGGGTGCCACTATTCCAGAACTACTTTGAGCGCGTGCGCTCGGTATTTGAGCAGTATGCCGACCTCTCCGGCGGCAAGCTGGAGCTTGAAGTGTTCGATCCCGAACCGTTTTCCGACGCGGAAGACAGAGCGGTTGCGGCCGGGCTCACCGGCGTACCGCTCGGCGATGCAGGCGTGAACGGCTATTTCGGCTATCAGGCGACGAACAGCACGGACAACGAAGTTGTGGTGCCGTTTGTCACCCTGGAACGCGAGAAGTTCCTCGAGTACGACCTTTCCAAAATGGTCTATTCGCTGGCCAATCCTGAAAAGCAGGTCATCGGCGTCATTTCGCAGTTGCCCATGGTTGGGCGCTATGACATGCAGCGCGGTGGCCAGACACCGGACTGGCAGGTCATCGCGCAGGCGCGCGAATTCTTCGAAGTCATTTCACTCGGCACGACGGTGGAAACGATCCCCGATCAGGTGAGCATCCTGCTCGTCGCCCAGCCGGTCGGGCTCCCCGATCAACTGTTGTATCAGATCGATCAGTTCGCCCTGCGCGGCGGCAAGGTCGTGGTCTTCGCCGATCCCAATGCCGAGATCGGCCGCGGCCAGGTGCCGGGGTTTGTCGGCGGCGACCATGACGCAGGCTTTGAACGCCTGCTCAAGGCGTGGGGTGTCGTGATCGCCGAAGCCAGCGTTGTCGGAGATATCGATCACGGCAGGCGTGTGCAGTTCGGTACCGCAAGTCAGCCGCAGGTCGTCGACTACGTGGCGTGGCTGAACATCACGCAAAACACTCTCGATGCCGATGACGCGGTGAGCGGCGGTATCGAGCGGCTGAACTTCGCGACCGCAGGCTCGGTGGCGCCCATCGAAGGCGCAACAACCGAATTCATGCCGCTCGTGTTCACCGGGCCGCGCGCCATGCAAATCCCCGCTGCGACCTTCACCCAGAACCCCAACCCCGTCACACTGCTTGAGCAGTATGTTCCAGGCGGCCGGCCGTTCGCGCTTGCCGCGAGGATAGTTGGCGAAACCGCAACCGCATTCCCCGACGGGGTGCCTGTCGCAGCCGCCGCGGAAGGCGAAGAGGCTCCCGAGGAGGACGCCGACGCGGCTGCCGATCACATCGCCAGCGGGCGCATTCATGCGGTGGTCGTAACCGACGTCGACTTCCTGTTCGATGCCCTGTGGGTGCGCGTTCAGGATATCCTTGGACAGCGCGTCGCCATTCCGGTCGCCAACAATGGTGACTTCGTTCTCAATGTGCTCGACAGCATTTCCGGCGGCGAGGTGCTGATCGGTCTGCGCGGCCGCGGTGTCGACAGCCGGCCGTTCCTGCTGGTCGATCAGTTGCGTCAGAGTTCCGAAGAGCGGTTCCGCGAGCGCGAGCAGGTGCTTAACGCCAAGGTCGAGGAACTGCAGGGTAAACTGCGAAATATCGAACGCACGGCGGACGGCGGTTCGGTCATCCTTACCGATGAACAGAGAGAGGCGATTGAGAAGTTCCGCCAGGAGCTGATCGCTGTGCGCGGACAACTGCGTGAGGTGAAACTCGCCCTTCGCCAGGATATCGACCGTCTCGATATGGTGCTCAAATTCGCCAATATCGCGGCCGTGCCCATCATCGTCATACTGATCGGCCTTGCCGTATTCGCATTCCGCAGGTCGCGCCAGCGCGGGCGCATGGCAGCGGCCTGAGAGGAGTTGAACCGATGACACCCAAATTGTTTTACGGACTGACCATTGCCGCCGTCGTTACCGCCTCGGCAGCCAGCATTACCTACTACACAACCCGTACCTGGAGTTCGCAGGTGGCGGCGGGGGATGCCGTGTTTTCCGAACTGGCCGACCAGCAGGAAGAGGTCGCCAGCCTGACGATAGCGCAAGGCGGAGAGTCGATAACGCTGGAGCGCGGCGAAACCGGGTGGGGCATTGCTGAGCGTGACGGTTTTCGCGCCAATGCGGACAAGATCCGCGAGGCGATCGTCGGCCTGACCCAGCTTCAGGTCTACGAAGCGAAAACCCGCAACCCCGACCGCTACTCTCTTCTGGAGCTCGGCGACCCGGAAGCCGATGACGCAAAGTCGAAACTGGTTCACTTGCGCGATGGCGACGGCAACACTCTCGCAGCGCTCGTGCTTGGCAAGGTCAAGTACGGATTGCTCGGCCCCGGCCGCAATGGCGTCTATGCCCGGATACCCGGCAATGACCAGAGTTGGCTTCTGAACGGTTCGATCCCGGCCCCGACCGAAGTGCGAAGCTGGGCTGATAAAACAGTTCTGGATATCCCGCCCGAAGATATCTCAGCGATCCGCATCTCGCACGGTGATGGAGAGCATGTCGTCATCGAGCGGGCCAATCCGGATGCTGAAACACCGGTCTTCGTGGTTGCAAACCTTCCCGACGGGGCGGCGATGAAGAGCGATGCGGATCTGCCGTTCCACGTTCAATCGACCGGCCAGCTGGAGCTGTGGGATGTGCGCCGTGCCGCGAGCTCCGACATGGCGGAAGATTCCGTCGAAACCACCATCGACATCGAACTGGCAAACGGCGTCAATGTTACACTGCACATGGTGACGGAGGGCGGCGAGGAGCATTGGGTCTCGGCGTTTGCCTGGGGTGGCGCGGAGGTTGCCAATGAAGTGCGCGTGATCAACGAACGGGCACGCGGCTGGCAATTCATGGTGCAGGACTACAAGGCCGAAGTGTTTGGAAAGCGCATGGCCGACCTGATCGAGGGTGACAGCGAAGAGGGCTCATAAGGGCCCGGCTTGAGACGCCCAAATCGCAGCGGTGAAGGAGACAGGCTTGTGAAGTTCTACGATTGCTCAACTGCACCCAGCCCGCGGCGCGTGCGGATCTTCATCGCCGAGAAGGGCATCGAAGTCCCGACCGTGCAGATAGATCTGCGCAACCGTGAACAGCTCACAGATGCGTTCAAGCAGATCAATCCGCAATGCACGGTTCCGGTGCTCGAGCTCGACAGCGGAACATGTCTCCTGAACTCCAATGCGATCTGCCAGTATCTCGACGAGACCTGTCCCGAACCCAACCTCATGGGGCGCGATGCGGAAGAGCGGGCGCTTATATCAAGCTGGAACCATCACATGGAATGGGACGGGTTCGCGGCCGCCGGCGAGTGCTTCCGCAACGCCTCCCGCGGCCTGAAAGGGCGCGCCATGACAGGGGCCGCGAGTATCGATCAGATCCCCGAGCTTGCCGAACGCGGCCGCCAAAGACTGCAGCGTTTTCTGGCATCGCTGAACGAGCGCCTCGGTGAGAGTGAGTTCGTTACCGGCGACCGCTATTCGATCGCCGATATCACCGCGTTTGTGACGATCGGCTTCATGCAGTGGACCAAGCAGGAGGTCCCCGCCAACGCCGCTGATCTGCAGCGCTGGTACGATCAGGTCAGCGCCCGGCCGGGCTCCGTTGCCTAAGCTCTGAATTCTCGGGTCAAATTGGCGACTGCGGGTCGAAGTTCGGCCTGCGCTTCTCCTTCAGGGCGGCAACGCCTTCGCGGACATCGGGGCCGGTGAAGTTCAGGAATTCGAGCGCCAGCGATGTGTCGAATGTCGGCCCCGCCATCTTCAGCCAGTTGTTGAGCGCCCGCTTGGTAAAACGGATCGCCGTCTGCGCGCCGCCGGCAAGCTTTTCGCAAACCTCCATGGCTTTATCGATCACCATGTCGTCCTCGGTGCACAGCGATACAAGCCCGATGCGTTCGGCTTCCTCTCCGGTCACGGTTTCACACAGCAGAAGATAATATTTCGATTTGGCCATGCCGCAAAGCAGGGGCCACACGATGGCTGAATGGTCGCCCGCCGCCACGCCAAGCCGTGTATGCCCGTCGATAATGCGGGTGGTGCGCCCGGCAATGATGATATCTGACACGAGGGCCGCCGAGAGGCCGGCGCCAACGGCTGGGCCTTCAAGCGCCGAGACAATCGGTTTTGAACAGTTGATGACATTGTAGATAAGGTCCTGAGCCTCCTTCCAGACGCGCGCCCGCACTTCCCAGTTGTCGGCGATGTCTTCGACCAGGTCCAGATCGCCCCCGGCGGAGAACGCGCCCCCTTCGCCGCGCAGCAACACGCAGTTCACATCGGGGTCCTTGTCGATATCGAGCCAGATCTCCGCCAGTTCGCGGTGCCCGTCATGGTCCAGTGAGTTCAAACGGCCGGGATTGCTCATCATCACTTGGAGTATGCGATCGCCCGGCCGGCTGATCTTGAGGGCTTTGTAGTGTTCATAGGAAACGGTCATTACTCAACTCCTGTTATAAGTCGCATTAGTTCGGGGTGTGACAGGGCAGGCCGAGGAGCGCGCGCCGGCGCAGCCACAGGCTTGGCCGGTAACGGTCGTCGCCGGTGATGTCCTGCATGGTTTCAAGCATCTCGAGCATGTCTCGCACGCCGAAATCTTCCGCGATTTCCAGCGGCCCCCGCGGGTAATTGAGGCCAAGCTTCAGGGCGAGGTCGATTTCGTCCGGTGCGGCAACGCCGATCTGCGCCATCTCACAGCCAAGATTTGCGACCATTGCGCAGATGCGCTGCGCGATGAAGCCGGGAGAATCCTTGATTGCGGTGACACGCCGCCCGGCAGCGATAATGGCGGCGGCAACAGTTGCAAGACACTCGGGACGGGCGCCGGGCGCCGTCATTAGCGTAACGCGCTCGTCTGACCGGCCGCGCAGGTCAATGGCGACAAGGCGCTCATGATCACTGTTGGTGCGTGCGGCGTAGGTTGCGCAATCCTCGCCGGCCAGCGAGACCAGGATCGGGCTCCCGCTGTCGTCGCTCTCTGCCACCGTGCAACCGATCTCGCGGGCGAATGCGGCGGTAATGTTCCGTGCCGGTTCGGGGGGCACAATAAGCCGGGTCGCAGGGGCGTGGTCGGTTTCAAAGTCGCCTCCGTCGGCGCCGATGGCCTTGCCATCTTCGTCGTAATCGTAATGGCCGGCCTTTGTCTTGCGGCCGAACCGGCCCGCCTCGTAAAGCGCTTTGTGCGGAAAGAAGGTTCTAAGGCGCGGATCCTGGGCGTATCCGTCATAGACAATCTGGCTGACCGGAAAATTCACATCGATGCCGGTCAGGTCCATTAGCTCGCAGGGCCCCATTCGAAAGCCATGACAATCGCGCATCACAGCGTCGATCTGCGCCGGCGTCGCGACGCGTTCGTGCAGGATCCGGATCGCCTCGGTGGTGTAGGCGCGCCCGCCGTGATTGACCAGAAAGCCCGGGGAATCCTTCACCACCACAGGCGTGCGGCCCATCCGTGTGCCCAGTTCGCTGAGCCTTTCGGCAACCCGGCTGGACGTTTCCGGTCCGCGGATGATTTCCACCAGTTGCATAAGCGGCACGGGATTGAAGAAATGCATGCCGGCAATACGCTCGCGGTGGCGGCACGCCCGCGCGATGGAGGAAATCAGGATCGACGACGTATTGCTTGCGATGATGCAGTCATCGGATACGTGCTCTTCAAGCTCGCTGAAAATTTGCTGCTTGAGTTCCAGATCTTCAAACACCGCTTCGATGATGACGTCGCATCCGCCAAGGTCCCGCAACGCATTGGCGACACTTGTACGGCTCGCAATTTCCGTTAGTTCAGCTTCGTCGATGCGGCCTTTTTCGACAAGCCGCGCCAGCCTTTTCTGCACGGCCTCAATGCCCGCGGCAGCGCCGCCCGGCTTGGCGTCGAATACTTGCACGGTCATGCCGCCGCTCAGTGCCACCTGGATAATTCCCTGGCCCATGGCCCCGGCGCCAATCACGCCAAGTGTCGCTTTAGATGTCATACGTTTGCCTGCCTGCCCATTTCGCGGATGCTTTGGTTATGGTCGACGCCGAGTAGTCCCTAATTTGGCTGCGCGAACATGGCCCAAAGGCGTGGCGGTGTTCAAGCTGCAATCGAAACAGGCACAGTAGTTCCCTTCGCAGGCGGTGCGGATCTCTTGGACGCATCGAAGTTCCGGTTTGGCGGCGGGGCACCGTCGATCACGTGTTTGTGAGGATTTTGTTAATAGGTAAACGCGTAGTTTGTACTAAGTGTTCGAGGGAGACTTGTGATTGTATGCAGGGTCGGTGGATTTTCCGGTTGGCGTACAAACGAATCACTTGACCGGCGATACGTCCTAAGTGATCTAGTACCTTTGAACTAAGTAGTGTAAATTTAATTTTTGACATCGGTTGAACAACCAACTTGGGGATAACATGTCTGGAACACTGAGCGCCGAAGTGGCCAATGTCACGAGCCTCAACGCCGTGGTCGATGACTACCGGCTTGAGGAGCATGTCAATCATCTGCTGCGCAAAGCATCGCAGCGTGCGAGTGAAATCTTTCAGTATGTGATGGTCGAGTACGATGTTACGCCGACGCAGTTTGCCGCTCTGGTAAAACTGCATGACGAAGGCGAAGCATCCCAGAACGTACTCGGTCGGCTCACCGCGATGGATCCCGCCACCATTCTCGGCGTGGTTTCGCGGCTCAAACGGCGCGGTCTTGTGGAAAGCAGGCTTGATCCTCAAGATGGCCGGCGCATTCTGCTTCGCCTTTCCGGTGAAGGGGTTGCAATGGTCGAGGACATGAAGATGATCGCTTCGGACGTGACGCGCGAAACGCTTTCGCCGCTCACAAAGACCGAAGCCCAGTCGCTGATCCGGCTGCTGCAGAAGCTCACCTGATCGCTCGGTATCTGTAGTTTAGAGTAACAACTGCCTCACTCAGGTTGAGGCGGACGACGATGCCTCTGCACCAAAATTTCCGGCATCGATAAGCCTGACACCAATATCTTCGCCGTATTCCGCCACGAACGAAGCGATGATCTTGTCGGTTGGGACGTCCGGGTAAGACCCGCGAGACTCCACATATTCCATGTGTTTGCGCCCCTCCCGGTCGAACGCGTGCAAAAGCGCGTCGTTCACGCCATCGAATTCGAGCGCTTCGACGCCGAATTTCCTGCAAAGCTCGATATTGAAAGTCGGGGTTGCCTTTACCCAACACCCGTTGAGATAGAGTTCGCTAAATCCGTGGTAGGAGAACACGTCGGTCCGCATGAGCTGCCGCAGCCGCGGTGTGCACAAATGGTTCCGCACGTCCGAATAGGCAACACGTGCCGGAATGCCCGCGACGCGGGCGCACGCGACCAGAAGCGCCGCCTTTGGAATGCAGAAACTCCATCGTGACGACAGGCATTCGCTCGCATAGTAAATCGACTTGTCGGTGATATCGACATACGGGTCGTAGCGGATGTCGTCACGCACCGCCGTGAAAAGCGCTATGGCTTTGTCAATGTCGCTCGCGCAGTTGCGCGTCACATCCTCCGCATAGCGGCGGATGTCCGGATCGTCTGAATTGACATAGTGATACGAGCGCAGATAGGGCGCCAGATCCACGTCTTGCTCAACGGATGTATTTACGGCGTCCACGGGCCCTCTCCACTGTTCGATTTCAACGCAGACAACACCTGATTGGCGTTTCGCTGCAAGCCTTTTCTGCGCCGAAAGCTAGCGCCTGGCGTACATCGCTCTCCCACACGTGATCTTTGCTTGCGTTGCTCAATCGCGCACTGTGTGAAAGACTTGGATGCGGGGACATGCTGCCAACAAGGGGCGTGCTGGGTGGGATCGAATTCTTCCAGCGAACAGGCGCAGCGGGAAACGAAGGCGCCAACCGGAATAACTTCGCGGTTTTCAATCGTGCAGGTTGCGGGATTTTGCGTGCTTTTGCTCATTGCGGCCGGCAGCATTTGGCTCCTCATCGAGCTTGGCCATCGCGTCGGCGAGGTTTCGGGTCAGGGGGTTGCCGAATACGTCAAGTCGATGGGCATGTGGGGCCATGTGCTGCTCGTCGGGTTGATGATCGTTCACTCGTTTATCCCTTTTCCCGCCGAGCTTGTGGCAATCGCGGCGGGCATGTGTTTCGGCGTGGTGTGGGGTGTCGTCCTGACCTGGGTCGGAGCGATGATCGGTGCCGTTATGGCGTTTGCGCTGTCGCGTTACCTGGGCAGGCCGTTCGTCGCCGCTGTGATGCCCGAGCGGCAGATGCAACGTATCGATGACTGGTCGCGGGACAAAAGCACGAGCGCCCTGATCGTCGTGCGCCTCATCCCGGTTATTGCCTTCAATCTGGTAAACTATGCAGCCGGACTGACCCGGGTAAGCCTTTGGGCATTTCTCTGGACAACGGCCATCGGAATTCTACCGATGACGGTTCTCATGGTCATTATGGGCGAACAGATGCGCGAACCGGAAGCCGCCGACTGGTTCATCCTGGCGGCGACAGGGCTGCTGCTGCTGGCAGTCGTTCACGTTGTCAGGCGCCACGGATCAGGCGACGCACCGACGGATTCCTAGCGTTGCTGTGCCGGCGATGCCGCACTGAGGCGTTGCAGCGGCGTCTCGTTGATCGGCAGGTGAATGACCGCGGCCAGCAGCCCCAGCACAATGCCGGCGTACCACACCGGATCATAGGTGCCCATGGTGTCGTAGAGATATCCGCCAAGCCAGATGCCGGAAAAGCTGCCCAGCTGATGGCTGAAGAACACGATGCCGAACAGGGTCGCCATGTAGCGCACGCCGAACACCTGCGCGACGATCCCTGTTGTCAGCGGTATTGTCGACAACCACAGAATTCCCATAACCCCGGCGAATGCGTAAATCGTGAACTCCGTCTTGGGAGCCAGCAACAGGACGCCGATGGTTATGGCGCGGCCGAAATAGATCACGCTCAGTCCGTATTTCTTGCTCCAGCGCTGGCCGGCGGCCCCGGACATGAAAGAGCCCGCGATATTGAACAACCCGACGAGAGATATGGCAAAAGCGCCGACATAGGCCGGCAGACCGAGATCTATCACATATGCCGGAAAGTGAACCGTGATAAAGGCGACGTGAAATCCGCAGACGAAAAACCCGGTTGTCAGCAAGACATAGCCGCGATGCGAGATCGCCTCCTTTACCGCTCCCCGCAGGGTCTGGCCGCTGTCGACTTCGTTTGGAGCCGACGTGTCGTTTGGCAGAATGAATGCGAGCGGAATGACGATCAGGGTGACAGCTGACAGGATCAAAAGCGTATCATGCCAGCCAAATGCGGAGATAAAGCCCTGGCTGAGGGGCGAGAACAGCACCTGCCCCGCCGAACCGGCCGCCGTTCCAAGGCCGAGAGCCATTGATCGCTTTTCCGGTCCGACGACACGCGCCATTGCCGCCAGCGCGAGAGAAAACGCGGTGAACGCGACGCCCATTCCGGTGACAACGCCGGCCGACATGTAAAGAGCTATACCGGTCTCGGCGTTGGCCATCCACCAGATGCCCAGCGCATACATGACGGCGCCCAGTGCAATCACCCGGGCCGGCCCGAAACGGTCGGCGAGGGCGCCCGCGACCGGCAGTCCGGCGCCCCACAGCAGATTCTGGATCGCCATCGCGAGCGCGAACGTCTCCCGGTCCCACCCGTGGGTAGCGGTCATGGGGCCAAGGAACAGCCCAAAGCTTGAACGAACGCCGAAACCCAGCAGGGATATCGCACAACCGACAACGAGGACGATCAAGGGAGTTCGCCAGGCGGAGGGTTGCTGCGAGGCGGTTGTTTCGCTCATAAACGCGGCTCCGGAAGGTAAGCGCGGCGCTTGCCGTTTGCGGATGACAAGTGCGCTAAACTTGGTGTAAGTTTCGTGTATATACACGAATGTGGGTGAGGGAACAAGACAGGGAAATCAGTGAAACAATGACACAGTCACCAGACGGCGGGACGCGGCAGGGGAGGCCGGGTCTTGCAGAGACGGCCTGTTCGTGCACGCGCCTGCGCCGCACGGCTCGCCTGATTACGCAGGCCTATGACGAGGCACTGAAGGAAAGCGGCCTGAAGATTACCCAATATGCGGTTCTTGCAAATGCGGCCCGCGCGGAAGGGCTTTCGATCTCGGACCTTGCTGACCGGCTGGCGCTGGAGCGCACAACACTGACGCGCAACCTGCGGCCGCTGGAACGCGATGGTTTTATTGAAGTGACGAAAGGCTCGGACCGCCGGGCCCGCGCGGTCCACGTTACCGAGGCAGGACGCAGACTCTACAAGGCAACATTTCCCAAATGGCAGGCTGTCGAAAACAGATTCCGCGACGGCATGGGCCGCCAGGGGATTGCCCACCTGCATGCGTTGCTCGACACTGCCGCCTTGAATGTCATGGAACGCTCAGGCGGGGAGCCATGAAGCGCGGAGCGCAAAATCAGATGCCGTAGCTCTGATCGCCTCCCGCGGCCTTCAACCTGCCCTCGCGGGCCTGTCGGAGGATCGCGTTGAGATCGTTGGCAAACTCATCGACGATCTCGCCGGAGCGATAGTTCAGGATCATCTGAAAACCCGGCGGGTCCGTCAGCACACTGGTTTGCCAGTCCCGTTCACTCAGGGCGTCGCGAACGGCGAACATGTCGATGCCGCCGCGTCCGCGATATCCAATGAGTCCGCCGTGCGGAGTGCCGCAAAGTTCGATATCTCCGAGCCCCGCGAGCCTTTCCATCATCAGTTTCTTGGCTGCCAGCGTCTTTGCAGTAAGGTCGCGGTAGCCGTCAAAGCCGAGATGGTTGAGCACAGCCCACGCCGCCACAACTGCGCCGGCAGGCCGCGATCCGGAAATGGTCGGCGTGTCGAAACGTCCGGTTTCCCAGTCAGCAAATTCAAACCCTTGATGACGCGTCATTTCCGCATCGCGGAGCAGCAGGAGAGACGCACCGCGCGGCGTAAAGCCATACTTGTGAAGATCGGCGGATATGGAGTTGACGCCTTCCACAGCAAAATCGAAAGCTGGAACATCGTGCCCGAGGTCTTGCGCAAAGGGCAGGAAGAACCCGCCAATACAGGCGTCCACATGCAGCCAAAGATCCCGCTCTTCCGCCAGATCCGAGAGCGCTGCGATGTCGTCCACATGCCCGAACGGATAGGCATGTGCAGATCCGACGACCATGACGGTGTTATCTGTAATTGCTTCCGCGATGGCCTCGGTGTGGGCGCGGTAGTTGCGTATCGGTACGCGGATTGCGCGCATCTCCATGAGCTCCGCCGCCTTGGTGAAGGCAGCATGCGCGTTCGATGCCACAACGATTTCCGCCGTGCCGCTGAGGGCCCTGGTTTCTTTCGCCCTGTTCTTTGCCGCCCGCACGGCAAGCAGGATGCTTTCCGTGCCACCGGTCGTTACTGTGCCTCCAGCACCCTGCGGTGCGTTCAGAAGCTCATGTGCCATGCCGACAATTTCAGACCCAATTTCAGGAAGACTTGGATAAAGCGTTGTCCCATAGAGAAAATTGTCGCCGTTAAAGCGCGTGTAAGCTTCCCAGCCGATGCGCGCCACTTCTCCTCCGCCATTGTAGCTGGCTTTCAGGTTGCGCAAGCTGTCCCACGCCATGTCACCGCTTTGGCGGCGGCGCTCGTCGAGTTCAGCGCAGATCTCTTCCCAGTCTCGCCCTTTTCTGGGAAGACGTGTGTTGGACGGAGTATAAGGGCTCATGGCGGTTCACGCGCTCCGTATGTTGCTGCTGGTCACGAACTTCACGCCCGCATCCACCATCTGTCGGCGCGCGGCGGCAAGAGACCCTTCAAGATCGATGGCGCGGCACGCGTCTTCCACCACAACCGTCTCGTAGCCGCATTTGGCGCTGTCGATTGCGGAAAAAGCGACGCAGAAGTCCGTTGCGAGCCCGCACAGAACTACCCGGGTAAGCTTCCGGCTGTTCAGGTAGCCTTCAAGTCCGGTGGCGGTGGCGTGGTCGTTCTCAAAAAACGCGGAATATGAATCGATCTCCCGGCGGAAGCCCTTGCGGATGATGAGCTCTGCCCCGGTTGTCTCTAGTCCGGCGTGGAACGCCGCGCCGCGGGTTCCCTGCACACAGTGGTCCGGCCACAGGGTTTGCGGCCCATAAGCAACGTCGATGGTTTCGAACGGATTGTGCCCGGAGTGGCTTGAGGCAAACGACTCATGGCCCGCGGGATGCCAGTCCTGGGTAAAGACAATATGAGGGAACGTCTGCGCCAGCGCGTTGGCCAGCGGTACAACGGCGTCGCCATCGGGAACCGCAAGCGCGCCACCGGGACAGAAGTCGTTCTGCACGTCGATGACGATCAATACGTCGTGTTCAGTTGGGGTCATATTTTGGCTCCGTGAACTAATTTCGCCGTGCGCCTTTGTCGAGCAGCTTTTCGGCCTCGCGGGCCATCGACTCCACGATGACGGAGGCGGGAAGCACCGTCTCGACGAGATCGAGCCCTTCGCCTGCGAATACGACCGCGGCGTCGGTGTTCATGTCCGCCACGGCCATCTGATAGTGGCGCCGCTCGATATCCAGAGCCGCCTCAAGTCCGGCCTCGCGGCCGTGCCAGACCTCGGTAAACTGGTTCGCGATGGCGCGCCCTGTAAAATGTTCAGGCCATGGCAGGTCGTGCACGATATCGAAGATCCGGGTGCGCAGGGTTTCATCGCCCGCCGCTTCGGTGAGGCGCTTTTTTGCAGCGTCCATACCAAGTGCCTCCTGGCTGGCGAAAAAGCGTGTGCCGACCAGCACCCCTGCCGCGCCGAGCATGAGCGCGGCGGCAAGCCCCCTGCCATCGCTGATCGCACCGGCTGCGAGCACCGGCGTGTTTCCGACCGCGTCGACAACCGCCGGCACAAGCGACAGGGTGGTCCGTCCGGAGCTGCCGTGCCCGCCGGCCTCGGTGCCCTGGGCCACGATGATATCGGCTCCTTCGGCAACCGCGCGCCGCGCGCCTTCAAGCGTTTGCTCCTGACAGATGAGCGTCGCGCCGGCCGCTTTGATCTTGCCGGCAAAGGGTGTGATGTCACCGAACGACAGCATGACGGCGGCAGGTTCTTTCGCCAGCGCCTCATCAAGCAGCTCCGGCTGCTCCGCCAGGCTCCAGGTGATAAACCCGACGCCGGTCCTCTGGTTGCCGGCAAGGTCGAACTGCTCGGCAACCCAATCCTGATCGCCGTAGCCTCCGCCGATCAGCCCAAGGCCGCCGGCCGCGCTTACCGCCGCCGCCAAGGCCCCGCCGGAGACGCCGCCCATGGGCGCCAGAACAATCGGGTGATCGATGCCGAACATCTCGGTGAGAGGTGTGCTAATGGTCATGCGTCCGCCGTTTCCTTATGCCTTCCACAGCGTTTGTGCCGCGGCGTGATGTTCCGCGCGCAGCCGCGCCTCGTCCAGCCCGCATAAATGTCCACCCCGCACGCGCCAGTCGCCTTCCACCATTACGGCATCGGCACGGTGCGCGCCACACAGGACGAGGGCTGCGATCGGGTCTTCGGCGCCCGAAAAGCGCAGCTCGTCCAGTTTGAACAACGCAAGGTCGGCCCGTTTGCCGACCGAGATCTCGCCGATATCGTCACGTCCTAGGCAGCCCGCTGAACCGCTCGTTCCCCATTTCAGCGCCCGCAGATGGTCGACCCGCTCCGCGCCGTATTGCAGGCGCTGGATCATCAGGGCCTGGCGAACCTCCTGCATCATATTCGAGCAGTCATTCGAGGCGGAACCGTCGACGCCGAGGCCAACGGTTACGCCGTTCTCCTCAAGCTCCAGCGTACGGCAGATGCCTGACGACAGCACCATGTTGGAACTCGGACAATGACAGACGCTCATGTGCGACGCCCCGAGGCGTTCAAGTTCGCCGTCATCGAAATGAATGCCGTGCGCGACCCACACGTCGGGTCCGAACCAGCCGGTGTCCTCCAGATAGTCGACCGGCCGCATGCCGAATGTTGCGAGGCAGTGCGCGGTCTCATCGTGGGTTTCGGCGATATGGGTGTGCAGTCTGACACCATGGCTGCGGGCGAGCGCGGCCGTGTCGCGCATGCCTTCTCGCGTGCACGAGAATGGTGAGCAGGGCGCGAGCGCGATTTGCACGCGCGCGCCTGGTCCGCTCTCGTGATAGGCCGATATCACCCGCTCGCTGTCGCGCAGGATGACATCTTCGCGCTGCACGACCTCGCGTGGCGGCAACCCGCCATCCTCGACGCTGAGCGACATGGAGCCCCGTGTCAGGGTGGCACGCATTCCCGATGCCCGGGCTTCCTCGACCTGGATATCGATCGCTTCGTCGAGACCGTCGGGAAAGACATAGTGATGATCTGAAGCGGTTGTGCATCCCGACAGCAAAAGTTCGGCGAGCGCGAGCCGCGTTGAAAGCGCAATCAGTTCCGGTGTCAGATGGCGCCAAACCGGAAACAGCGCCTCAAGCCAGGGGAACAACGGCTTGTTGATGGCGCTGCGGTGGGCACGTGTGAGCGTCTGGTAGAAGTGATGGTGTGTGCTCACGAGACCGGGGAGAATAACGTGTTCGCGCGCATCGAAAACGTCCATATCCGTGGCGGCGTCCAGTCCTGAGGGCGTATCGCCCGCCGCGATAAGCTCGGTGATTTCGCCGCCGCGAACGACGATGCCGTCAGCCGCGTTCTCGGCAAGGATGGCCAGCGGCTGCTTGATCCACAAGGGTCTGGCGTTAATGGGCCTGAGCCTTCCTATTCTCGCCACAGGTCGGTGATATCGCCCGTTTCGTCCGCGAGGCGTTGTTTACAAATCAGTTTGCCGAAGGTTACCTGTTTCCACGCGCGTGTCACGGCTTATGCGGCCCGCCACAACGAAGACCGGGTGAAAACTTGTGAATTGCAGAATTGCGCCGTTCATCGTGGTTGTCTTTGCCGCATTGCTGGTTTGTGCGGTGCCGGTAGCGCATGCCGAAAGCATCGGTATCGAGCCGGATTTCAGCGCCGATCAGGCGCTGCCGTTTCCCGAACCGGCCGCACCCCAGCTGACGCAGCCGGCGGATCTGCCGCAGGCCGACTTGCGCACGATGCTCGGGCAGATGCTGATTGTCGGCTTCATCGGCGCCGGCACGGATGGCAATTGGGTGCGTACCGTACGCGGCCAGATTACGGACGGTGCGATCGGCGGTGTCTTCTTTCTGAAACGCAATATCCAAAATCGCGCGCAACTTACGGCGCTGACTCAAAGTTTTCGCCGCGCCAGCAACGGTCCGCCACCTTTCATCTCCGTCGATCAGGAAGGCGGCTTCGTGCAGCGTCTGACGCGCGCGAACGGCTTCACGCTGATCCCGAGCGCCTTGCGGATGGTTGAGCGCCAGGGTCCCGAACGTGCGCGCGAAATCTACCGCCTGGCGGCATCGGAGCTTGCCGCCGCAGGCTTCAATCTCAACTTTGCGCCCGTCATTGATCTCAATGTAAACCCGTCCAATCCGGTCATCGGCCGGGTGCGCCGCAGCTACAGTCCCGATCCTGATACGGTGGCGCATTTCGCCCGCATTCTGATCGACGAGCACCGCCGTTACGGCATTGCCACCTCGCTCAAGCATTTTCCCGGCCACGGCTCCAGCACCACTGACAGCCATGAAGTGCTTGTCGACATCTCCGCCACCTGGCGCGATACGGAGCTTGCACCCTATCGCGGGCTGATCTCGGAAGGTTACGCGGACATGGTTATGGTCGGGCATCTGTATACCAATGCGCTGGAACCGCGTCCGCGCCATCCCGCGTCGCTGTCCCCCGCGCTTATCGATGGGGTGTTGCGGGGCGAGCTCAATCACAACGGCGTTGTCATAACCGATGACCTCGACATGAAGGCCATACGGCGCAACCATGATTTCAGGGAGATCGTTGTGAGTGCCATCCGCGCCGGCAACGACATATTGCTGTTCTCGCAGACCGCAAGCCCGAAGGTTGACTTGCCCGAGCGCGTTCTCGCGGCCGTCGAAGAGGCAATCGCGTCAGGCGAACTCACAACGGCGCGCATTGCCCGGTCCTACGCCCGCATTCTGGCACTGAAAAACATGCTTGCCTGGGAGTAGGCTGGCCGTGGCGTTCATATCGCCGCCAGTGCGCCGTCTGCTGCCTCGAGCGTCCGCGCAATATCTTCATCGCTGAGCACCGTTGACATGAACCATGTGCCGCGAGCTGTCGTGCGCACGCCGCGGTGTTGCAGTTCCTCAACGAATTTGAGCCGCATCACTTCGTCGCTGGACTTGTAGTCTCGATAGTCGGTGAGGGGAGGCGTTTCGGTGAACACGGTCGTGAAGATCGTGCCGATGCCCTGGGCGTGCAGCGGTTTGCCGTGTTGGGTGGCAAGGGCGTTCAAGCCGTCGATCAGGCGCGCTCCGCGTTGCTCTGTTTCGGCCAGAAGGGCACCGTTGCCCCGAACCAGTTCTTCCACGGTTGCCGCGCAAGCCGCGACAGTTGAGGTGAGGCCGTTATAGGTGCCGCCGTGCACAACACCATCGGTCATGCCTTCCATGATGTCTCGGCGCCCGGCAATGATGCTGATCGGAAAACCAGCCGCCGCCGCCTTGGCGAAGACGCCAAGGTCCGGCGTTACCCCATAGCGTTGCTGTGCCCCGCCGGGGGCTGCCCGGAACCCGGTGATGACCTCGTCGAATATGAGCACGATGCCGTGCCGGTCGCACAACTCGCGCACGCTCTGAAGATAGCCGTCCGCCGGTTCGATGACACCGGTGTTGCAGGCGATCGGTTCCATGATAATGGCGGCAATGGCTTCGGGTTCGCGGGCCACCGTGGAGTTCAGGGTTTCAGCGTCGTTGAACGGCTGGACGATCACCTCTCCCGTCGCGGTTTCAGGCATTCCCCGGCTTTGCGGTACGGTCGCGGGCGTTGCGCGCGGGCCGGCCTCGTTAAGGGGTGGTGTTACGCTTGCAAGAATATTGTCGGCCCAGCCGTGGTACTGGCCTTCGAATTTGATCACCCTGTCGCGCCCCGTATGTGCGCGTGCAAGCCGCAACGCGATATGGTCGGCTTGCGTGCCGGTTACATCGAACCGCACCTGCTCCGCGCAGGGCAGGAGCTCCGTCAGGCGTTTTGCCAGGGCGAGTTCGCCGGGGTGAATGGCGGTAAACGCCTGTCCGATATCGAGTGAGGCGCGCACGGCATCGAGTACGGGCTGCGGCGAGTGGCCAAGGATTGCCGGGCCGTTGCCGAGCACATAGTCGATGTAGCGGTTGCCGTCGACATCCCAGAGATACGCCCCCTCACCACGCTCATAGCACAGCGGCACCGGCATCGCGTGATAGCGGAAGTTGGAACTGACGCCGCCCGACAGGACCCGGCAGGCTTCCTCATGAACCGCGATTGACTTGTCATAGCGGCCCATGCCTGCCCTCCGGTATCAGTGGAAATGAGTGATGTCAGCCGACGACGTTCAGGAATACGACATACCGGCCGGAGCCGCGCATCCGAAACATCAGCACATCGAGAATTCCGGGAACCGAGCCTCGAACAATGTCCCGCTTGAGCTGGGATATGTTCAAGTAGCAGTACGTAACGTACCGCGCGTGATCCAGAACCCCGCGATTTGACGTCCTGCCGAAGAAGTCATCGCCGCGGTCTGCCGGGCCTGCAAGGCCGAACTTGTGCACATTGGCCCGGTCCTGACGTATCACCTGTGCAGCGGTGGAAAGTCGCGCACCGCGGGAGTTGTAGAGATCCTGTTCATCGATACCAGTGGTGTAAGTCACCACAAAGTCCGCACCGGGATAGGTGTAACCGGCGTCGTATATGTCGTAGTCCACGCATCCCTGCGCGGCGGCGCCAAGCGTGCCGGCAATCAATACGGCGGCGGCAAATGCGATTGATCGGAACATGTTTCCTGTTCTCCTTGTCAACGCAATCCCCGTGGCGAATGGCACGTCAGGCGACTTTTGCAGCCGTTGCTGACTGACACATCGTTAGCAACCATTCCCGGAACCGGCGTACGCCGGTCAAGCCGCTGGATGGGCGGGTGCTGATAAGATAATAGTTGTAGCCGGTGGCAAGTGGCGTCGGTACCGGCATCACTAGGCTGCCGTCCGCGATCGCATCGTCGATGAAGGGCCGCCGTCCGATGGCGATGCCGAGGCCTTCTTTCGCCGCGCTCAGGGTAGATGACCGGGCGTCGAGTTCAAGCCAGTGCGCGACATCCTGCTGCGGCAGTTCTTCGCTCGACAGCCACTCCGACCATTCGCCGGGTTCTGAATTGCAGTAGATGAGCGTGCGCTCCAGAAGCTGGCGTGAGCCCTCGAGCACGCCGGTACGCTCAAGGTAGGCGGGCGAACACACCGGGACGATTTCCTCACGGAACAGAAAGTCGCCGGTGACGTCATCCTGATTCATCGCAGAATAGTTGATCGCCAGATCGACACCGGTTCCGGAAAGATCGGTCGGGCGCGTCAGCGTGTTGAGCCGCACCGTGATGTCGGGGTGGGCCTCATGAAACTGACCGAGCCTCGGGATCAGCCACATCTCCGCAAAGGCGGCAAAAAGACTGACGGTGAGAAACGTCCGCCCGCGCGGCTTGGCGACCCGTGCTGTCGCCTGCTCGATAAGGTCGAGCGCTTCCTTCAGTTCATGATGATAGCTGTGGCCGTCATTGGTAAGTGTCAGGCGGTTGTTGTTGCGGATAAACAGCTGAATGCCGAGGTGATCCTCGAGCGCCTTGACCTGATGGCTGACTGCGGATGAAGAGATAAGCAATTCATCGGCAGCCTGCTGAAAGTTGCAGTGCCTGGCTGCAGCTTCGAAGGCCTTGATAGCGGCAAAAGGCGGTAAACGTCGCCCCATCTTTAGCTCCATCGTGCGCCCGGGGCGCAAGGTGTTTCCGCACGCATCTCAACAACATCCGCAGTCTTTCCGTGCAGCTCTCCCTGAGTCAAGAATTTTCCATAGCGGCTGAATCGAATTTCGCCTATCAAACGGACAGTTCGCTCGAACGGGCGGGCCAGAGGCAGGTGGTGCGGGCAGCCATGGACTATTCGGTTTTCAATCTGATCTCTCAAGGGTTCAGGGGTCACAGGGGATGGCCGCGCGCCTGGCGCGATCCCGAACCCAAGCCGCGCTACGATGCGGTGATCGTCGGCGGCGGCGGACATGGACTGGCGACGGCCTACTACCTGGCCTCGGAACACGGCATCCGCAATGTCGCGGTGCTTGAACGCGGTCACATCGGCAGCGGTAATGTCGGCCGCAACACGACCATCGTGCGTTCCGACTACCTGTTGCGCGAGGAACTGCCGTTCTACGAATGGTCGCTGAAACTCTGGGAAGGCCTGTCCCGGGAGCTCAATTTCAACGTCATGTTTTCCCAACGTGGCGTTTTGAGCCTTTTGCATTCCGACGGTGACGTCGATGATGCGGTCCGGCGTGGCAATGCCATCCAGCTCAACGGTTCCGACGCGGAATTGTTCAGCCGCGACAAGGTCCTGCGCATGGTGCCGTTGCTTGATCCGGACAATGGGCGGTTCCCGATTTACGGCGGCTTGTTGCAGAAGCGTGCCGGCACGGCGCGCCACGACGCCGTAGCCTGGGGTTACGCGCGTGCTGCCGACCGGCTGGGCGTCGACATAATACAAAACTGCGAAGTCACCGCGATTCGCCGCAATGAGCGTGGCGCGGCCATCGGCGTCGAAACAACCCGGGGCGCCATTGCCGCAGACAAGGTCGGTCTCGCCGTTGCCGGGCACTCCAGCCGTCTCGCCTCGATGGCCGGCCTCAAGCTGCCGGTCGAAAGCCACAAGCTGCAAGCCTTTGTGACTGAAGGCATTAAACCACTGCTCGATACCGCTCTCGTGTTCGGCGTCGGTCACTTTTACATTAGCCAGTCCGACAAAGGCGGGCTCGTTTTCGGCGCCTCGCTCGATGGCTACAATTCCTATGCCCAGCGCGGCAATCTTGCCGCTGTGGAGGATACGGTGGAGGCCGGACTTCACCTGATGCCCGCGCTCAAGCGCCTGCGATTGCTGCGCCATTGGGCCGGCGTGATGGACATGACCATGGACGGCTCCCCCTTCATCTGCCCAACGCCCGTGGGAGGGCTGTACCTGAATGCGGGGTGGAACTACGGCGGCTTCAAGGCGACACCGGCTTCGGGCTGGTGCTTTGCCCACACGATCGCGCGCGACGAGCCGCACCCGCTCGCCCGGCACTACACACTCGACCGTTTCGCAAGGGGTTATGCGGTCGACTCAACGGGCGCCGGCCCACAACCGAATATGCACTGAGCGGCAAAACCATGCGCCTGACATGCCCCATATGCGGAACCCGCCCCCTGGAAGAGTTTACATACCGGGGTGACGCATCGGTTAGGCGCCCGCCGGATTTCAATCCGAAAAACACGGGTGCGTGGGTGGACTACGTGTATATGCGCGACAACCCCAAGGGCCCGCACAAGGAGCACTGGTTCCATGGCGGAGGCTGCAGCTCGTGGCTAACGGTTGAGCGCGATACTGTGAGCCACGAGGTGCGGTCGGTGAAGCTTGCACGTTCCGCCCGGAGCGGTGGTCGATGACGCAGCAGGCGAACCGTCTTGAAAGTGGTGGCATTCTGGTCCGCGAGCGTCCTGTGGAGTTCGAGTATGACGGCATCCGCTACGAGGGCTTCGAAGGCGACACACTGGCTTCGGCGCTGATGGCGAACGGCATCCGCACCGTTGGCCGGAGTTTCAAGTACCACCGCGCTCGCGGCATTTACACGGCAGGCTCGCACGAACCCAACGCGCTTGTGGAATTGCGGACCGGCGCCCGCCGCGAACCGAACACATTGGCCACAATGGCTGAACTGCATGCTGGCCTGATCGCTGCCAGTCAGAACTGCTGGCCAACGGTGCGCCACGATCTGATGTCGGTGAACTCGGCGCTGTCGGCGTTTCTGGTGGCGGGCTTCTACTACAAGACATTCAAGTGGCCACGACGGTTCTGGACCAACATCTACGAGCCGGTTATCCGCCGTGCCGCGGGGCTTGGCCACGCGTCCGGAAAGGCCGATCCCGACCGTTATGAAAAGTCCTATGCCCACTGCGATGTACTTGTTGTCGGGGCGGGCCCCGCCGGTATCGCCGCAGCTGATAGTGCTGCCCGTGCCGGCGCGCGCGTTATCCTGTGCGACGAACATGCAAGAATTGGCGGCGCGCTGCTTAACGACCGCACCGAGATCAACGGCCAGGCAGGCGTGGAATGGGCGCTCGATGCGCCGAGCCGCCTTTCACGTCTGGGCGTAAAGGTGATGCCGCGCACCACGGTTGCCGGTTGGTATGACGACAACACTTTCGCCGCGGCGGAACGCGTGAGCGACCATCTCGCCGAGCCGCCGAAACATCTGCCGCGCCAGAAGCTCTGGCGCATTGCCGCGCGCCATGTTGTCGTGGCCAGTGGCGCAATTGAGCGCCCGCTGCTCTTTTCCGGAAACGACAGGCCGGGGGTTATGCTCGCGTCCTCGGCACGTGCCTACGTCAACCACTATGCTGTACGCCCAGGGTCGCGCGCGGTTGTGTGCGGCAACAACGACGATCTCTATACCACTGCCGCGGACCTCCGACGGGCCGGCATTGCGATTGCCGCCATTGTCGACAGCCGGTCGGCCCAGGAACCATCCGACGTTGCACTCGCCGGGTCGCTGGTGTCGCAGGCTGTCGGCGGACGGTCCGTGCGAAAGGTCGCCGTCACGGATCTCGAAGGCGGTGCGCGTCGCACCATCAAGTGCGATCTGGTATGTGTCGCGGGCGGATGGATGCCCAATGTGAGCTTGCTGTCGCAACGCGGCGTGAAGCCTGCCTGGAACGAGGGCCTTCAGTCCCTGGTGCCGCCCGAGACTGAGGCAGAGACTTACACCTGCGCCGGTGCCTGCGCGGGTCGGTTCGGAACGCAGGAGTGTCTGGCCGAGGGTGCGCGGGCCGGTCGCCGGGCCGCGGCGGCGGCGGGTATCGATGTGCCGCCCGGCGAGGCCGCTCCGTTCGCCGCATCGGGTCCGTTCCAGGGCAAGCCCGGCGGGCAAAGCCGTGTGCGCGGCGAAGCTGGAAAAACGTTCGTCGACCTGCAGAACGATGTCACCGCCCGCGATATCGAGCTCGCCGCGCGCGAGGGATACGGGGCGGTTGAGCACCTCAAACGCTACACCACGATGGGTATGGCGACGGATCAGGGCCGGCTGTCGAACGTGAACGGTTTGGCTGTCCTGGCAGATGTGCGAGGCGTGCCGGTGTCTGAAGTCGGCACGACGACCTATCGTCCGCCCTATACGCCGGTCACGCTTGGCACTCTTGCCGGTCATTTTCAGGGCCGCACCTGGCGCCCCCGGCGTCTGAGCGGGTTTCATGACTGGGCGGCTGAACGCGGCGCCGAGTTTGTGGAGAACGGCCTGTGGATGCGTTGGAACTGTTTCGCACAGCCCGGTGAGAGTTTGGCGCAGGCGGCAGCGCGGGAGGTCAAAGCGGTGCGCAGTGGCGCTGGCATGTGCGATGTGTCGACGCTCGGCAAGATCGAAATCCAGGGGCCGGACGCCGTGGAATTGATCGATCATGTGTATGCCGGCAATCTCAGGAAGCTTACCGTCGGCCGTTCGCGTTTTGCCTTGATGCTGCGTGAAGACGGTATGGTGTTCGACGATGGAACGGTAACGCGTCTGGCGCGCGACCATTTCCTCGTTACAACGACGACGGGCAATGCGGGCCGCGCGATGGAGCACCTGGAATATTGCCATCAGGTGCTATGGCCAAAACTCGACCTGCACATGGTTTCCGTCACCGATGCCTGGAGCGGACTTTCGATTGCGGGCCCGCGCTCGCGCGACGTGCTTGAGACGGTTGTAGACCGCCTTGATCTTTCCAATGAAGCATTTCCGTTTTTGTCCGCAGCGGACACTTCCGTGTGCGCCGGCGTGCCGGCCCGATTGATGCGGATCAGTTACAGTGGTGAGCTCGCCTACGAAATTTATGTGCCTTACCAGTTTGCCGAAGACTTCATCAGAACGCTCGAAGAGCGCGGCAAGGAATTCGGGCTGTGCCCCTATGGTCTTGAAGCGCTCGGCATTATGCGCATCGAAAAGGGTCATGTCGCAGGTTCTGAACTGAACGGCCGCACGACACCTGCAGATGTTGGACTTGAATGGGCGGCGTCCGGCACTAAATCCGCCGGCTACATTGGCCGTGCCCTTTCCGCGCGCGAAGGGCTGGTGGATCCCGAGCGCGAAGTTCTTGTCGGATTGAAAGCCGTTAAACCCACTCAGGAGATCGCGGCGGGGTCGCACCTGCTTAACAAGCGCGGAAGCCGCACGCTCGCCGACACTCAAGGTTACGTCTCCGCAGCCTGCTTCAGTCCGACGCTCGAACAAAACATCGCCCTTGCATTCCTGAAGCGCGGGCGCGAGCGCCATGGCGAGGTTCTGCGCGCCGCGAACCCTCTGCAAAAACGTGAAATACTCGTTGAGGTCACCAGTCCCGTTTTCTACGACCCGGAGAGCGACCGTGTGCGCCGATAAAGTCGAACTGGCCCGCCAGCCATCGCCAAATGTCGAGTTTGTACCCGGCCAACACGGCGATCCCGACGCGGCGCTTCCCGGCGTCCTCATCGAGATTGTCGATGGGCTGGATATCGTCCGTGTGTGCCCGTTCGCCGGCAAGCGCCGTGCCGCAGGCGCCGCCGTGCGCAAGGCCTGCGGTGTTGGCTTGCCGCCGGCCGGGAAATCGGTGTCGAAATCCGCAAGCGTTATCGCCTGGGTGGCACCAGAAGCCTGGTGCATCCTCACGCCGGGGCCCGGTACCGGCGCTCTCTACCGCGACCTTCGCAAAGCCCTGCGGGCAACCGCTGCGGTGACCGATCAAAGCCATGCATTTTGCGTCATCCGTGTATCGGGCCTTCAGGCGCCCAGCCTTTTGATGAAGGAGTGTGCCGTGGACCTGGATGAGACCGTATTCGCCGTTGGAACCTGCTCGGCAACGCGGATGGCTCACGTCAATGTCCACCTGCGGCGTGGTGACAACGGCATTTTTGAATTGCTTGCTCCTGTGAGCTATGCGGCAAGCTTTGTCGAATGGCTGAGCGAAGCGTCGCTGGAGTTCGGCTATCAGGCCGGCAGGCGTCGCGAACCGTACCCGGATGAGTAGCGAACCCTCCCGCCTTGGCCCGTCTCGCGATGGATTATGGCGACAAATAGTGCCTGTGCCGGGTCTATTTACACGGGATTCCTTGGGAAAATTTCGGTGGCATGTTGCGGTTGGCAACGACCTTGGTCTAATGTATACCAGATACACAGACCCGGCCGTATGCAGCCGTGCAGCCATTTCTGCAGGCACCGTAACGTTCGGATAGAGACAGACCATGGCAGACAAACTCGTAGTCAAACCCGTAACCGGCACATTCAGCCTCAAGGAGCACATTTACGAGGTGCTGAAAGAGGCAATCACATCGATGGATATATATTCCGGCGACGCAGATCTGCGGCTTGATGAGCGTGAGTTGTCCGAGCAGTTTGGAATTTCGCGCACACCGATCCGCGAGGCGCTTGCCCGGCTGGAACAGGAAAAGCTGGTGCGCATCGTGCCGCGCAAGGGGGTCTTCATTGCGCGCCGCTCGATCGGCGAAATCCTTGAAATGGTGACCGTGTGGGCCGCCCTTGAAAGCATGGCGGCTCGCCTTGCGACGGTGCACGCCAAAGACGACGAAGTCGGATCGCTTCGCCGTATGTTCGCGACTTTCCAGAGCGAGGAACTAAGCGCCCATATTGACGAGTACTCCGATACCAACATCAACTTTCATCTGCGCATCCTTGAGCTGTCGAAATGCAAGCTTCTCAAGGATACGGCGGAAGATCTCTTCCTGCACATGCGGGCGGTACGCGCACGCACGATGATGGAAGCCGACCGCATCTCCAAATCGATCGTCGACCACATGCACATTATCGAAGCGCTCGAGGCCCGCGATGCGGATCTGGCAGAGCGTCTCGTACGTGAACACACGCTGAACCTCCATAAACACATTGCAAAAACCTGGGACGAACTCGGCGAGCCGCATCAACGGACCGCCTGAAAAATACGCTTCGGCGAATACTGACAACGCAACATCTGGAGTAAACATATGTCAGCGACAGTGCAGAGCATTGATACCGGTCCGGAAGAAGCCGTCGCGCCGGATGCGCTGACGGATGGCTTTCATCTCATCATCGACGCACTCAAGCTCAATGACATCAATACGATTTACAACGTTCCGGGCATCCCGATCACGGATCTGGGCCGCTACATGCAAGGCGCAGGCATGCGCGTCCTGTCGTTCCGCCATGAGCAGCACGCAGGCTATGCGGCCGCAATCGCCGGCTTCCTGACGAAAAAGCCTGGCGTCTGTATGACGGTTTCGGCCCCGGGATTTCTCAACGGTCTGACGGCGTTGGCTCATGCCACCACCAATTGCTACCCGATGATCCTGATTTCCGGTTCCTCGGAGCGCGAGGTCGTGGATCTGATGCAGGGCGACTACGAGGAGATGGACCAGCTCGCTGTCGCCAAGCCTCTATGTAAGGCGGCCTACCGGGTGTTGCACGCCGAGGACATCGGCATTGCCGTTGCCCGGGCAATCCGTTCCGCGGTGTCGGGCCGCCCGGGGGGTGTTTATCTCGACCTGCCCGCGCAGCTTCTGAGTCAGACCATGGAGGCCGAGGCCGGGGCAAACTCACTCGTGAAGGTCATCGACCCGGCCCCACGCCAGTTGCCTGCGCCGGACGCGGTTGAGCGGGCGCTCGCCGTACTGAAGAATGCCAAACGACCGGTCATCATTCTTGGCAAGGGAGCCGCCTACGCACAGGCCGACGACGATATCCGCGCTCTGGTTGAGAAAAGCGGCATACCCTACCTGCCCATGAGCATGGCGAAGGGCCTGTTGCCGGACACGCATCCGCTGTCGGCGGCTCCCGCACGCTCTTTGGCGCTGAAAGAATCCGATGTCGTGATGCTGATCGGGGCCCGCCTCAACTGGCTCTTGTCGCATGGCAAGGGCAAAACCTGGGGCGACGCAGCCAAGCAGTTCGTGCAAATCGACATAGAGCCCCGCGAGATGGACTCAAATATCAAGATCGCAGCGCCGGTGGTTGGAGATATCGGATCGTGCGTTTCGGCATTGCTTGCGGGCATGGGGGATGACTGGCCGGTGCCGCCATCCGACTGGACCGACAAGATAGACACGAAAAAGCAAAGCAACATGGAACGCATGGCGCCGAGGCTGCAAAACAACAACGTGCCGATGGATTTCCATGGCGCGCTCGGTGTTCTGCGAACGATCATGGCGGAGAGACCGGACACGGTCCTGGTCAACGAGGGCGCCAACACCCTCGATTTCACGCGCAGCGTCATAAACATGTACAAACCCAGAAAGCGGCTGGACGTCGGCACCTGGGGGGTCATGGGGATCGGCATGGGGCAGGCGATCGCGGCAGCCGTCGAGACCGGACATCCCGTGCTGGCGGTCGAAGGTGACAGCGCTTTTGGTTTCTCCGGCATGGAGGTGGAAACCATATGCCGCTACGACCTGCCGATCTGTGTCGTTGTCTTCAACAATGGCGGCATTTACCGCGGTAGCGATGTCAATCCTTCCGGCGGCTCCGATGCGGCGACCACCGTGTTCGTCAAGGACGCCCGGTACGACAAAATGATCGAAGCTTTTGGCGGCGCCGGCTACTACGTGACGTCTCCCGATGAGTTGAAACAGGCCGTAAACGAGGCGATCGACTCCGGCAAACCAAGCCTTATCAACGCAGTCATCGATGAAACCGCCGGAACGGAGAGCGGTCGCATCGGCAATCTCAATCCACAGAGCGTGGTTTCGAAGAAATAGTCCCTCTTCGTCGAACCAACTCCAAATGAGCAGGAGCACGCAATGAAAGCCCTGGAAGGCGTGAAAATTCTCGACTTCACCCATGTTCAATCCGGTCCCACCTGTACTCAGCTGCTCGCCTGGTTTGGCGCCGACTGCATCAAGGTGGAGCGCCCCGGCGTCGGCGATGCGACACGCGGCCAGCTGCGCGACGTCCCCGATGCGGATTCGCTCTATTTCACCATGCTGAACCACAACAAGCGCTCGATCACCATCAACACCAAGCATGTGACCGGCAAGGAAGTGCTGGAGCGTTTGGTGAAGGAGTGCGATGTGCTGGTCGAAAATTTCGCGCCCGGCGCGCTCGACCGCATGGGTTTCGGCTGGGAGCGCATTCAAGAACTCAATCCGCGCATGATTATGGCCTCCGTCAAGGGGTTTGGACCGGGGCCTTACGAGGATTGCAAGGTCTACGAGAACGTTGCCCAGTGTACCGGCGGTTCCGCCTCGACAACCGGCTTCCTCGACGGCCCGCCGACCGTGACCGGTTCTCAGATTGGCGATTCCGGAACCGGGCTGCATCTGGCGCTCGGCATTGTTACGGCGCTTTATCAGCGTGAAAAAACCGGCCGCGGGCAGAAGGTTCTCGCCGCCATGCAGGATGGTGTACTTAACCTGTGCCGTGTGAAACTGCGCGACCAGCAGCGGTTGGATCATGGCCCCTTGAAGGAATACAGTCAGCATGGACGCGGCATTGAGTTTGGTGAAGCCGTGCCGCGGGCCGGCAACGATTCCGGTGGTGGTCAGCCTGGCTGGATCTTGAAGTGCAAGGGCTGGGAAACCGACCCCAATGCCTATGTCTATTTCATCACGCAGGCCGCGGTCTGGGGCGCAATCTGCGACATTATCGATAAGCCTGAATGGAAAGAGGACGAAGGCTACGCTACGCCTCCCGCCCGGCTCGACAAGATTGCGCAGATCTTCGACACCATCGAAGAATGGACCAAGACCAAGACCAAGTTCGAGGTCATGGACATCTGCAATCCGCTCAACATTCCCTGCGGTCCGATCCTGTCCATGAAGGAACTGGCCGAGGAGCCGAGCCTGCGCGATACCGGCACTGTCGTTGAGGTCGATCACCCGACCCGCGGCAAGTATCTAACCGTCGGCTGCCCGGTCAAACTTTCCGACAGCCCCGCGGAGGTAACCCGTTCGCCGCTGCTCGGTGAGCACACCGAAGAGATACTCACCGACGTGCTGGGTTATGGCGGTGAAGAGCTCGATCGCATCGTCGGGTCTGGTGCTGTGGGCGACGTAAACAAGGCGGCTGCCGAATAGCCGGCAGGCCACTCAGCTAAAGGGGAGGGGAGCCATGCGGCTCATCGTCAACGGACAACAGGCATTCGGCAAAGCGGCGCTGGAAAAGATACTCGAAGCGGGCACCGACGAAGTGGTCGCCGTGTTTACCGCGCCCGATAAGGAAGGCCGCCCGGCCGACCCGGTCAAGGATGCCGCGCTCGAGCACGGCATCCCGCTCTATCAGCCAGCGAGTTACAAGGACGAGGCGACGCTTGAGCAGATGCGGGCGCTCGATGCCGATCTCATGGTGATGGCCTATGTGATTATCTTCATTCCCGAGGCCGCGCGAGACGTGCCGAAGATGGGATCGATCTGTTTCCATCCCTCGCTCTTGCCGCTGCACCGCGGCCCGAGCTCGATCAACTGGCCGATCATAGGGGGTTCGACGAAAACCGGGTACAGCTGGTTCTACCCGACCGACGGCCTTGATGAGGGCGAAATCCTCTTGCAGCGAGAAGTCGAAATTGATCCCGACGACACGTTGGGCTCGGTCTATTTCAAGAAGATTTTTCCCGCAGCGGTCGACTCGGTTCTCGAAGTCGTCGACGCCTTCCGCTCCGGCAACCCGGCGCGCTCCCAACAGGACGAGAGCAAGGCGACCTATGAAAGCTGGTGCAGGAAATCCGACGCCGAGATTGATTGGTCGAAGCCCGGCCATGAAGTCTACAACCTGATCCGCGGCACCAATCCGCAACCCGGCGCCTGGACAACGCACAACGGCGAAGAGTTGAAGATATTTGACAGTGCCCTTGTGGATGGCCCCACCGGTGCGCCGGGAGCCGTAACGGCGGTGAATGCGGACGGTTTCGTGGTTGCCGCAGGCGACCGCGCCATCGCGATCGGACGCGTCCGCGCCGCTGGAGGCCAGAAGATCGCGTCGACCGAATATGCCGGTGAGAGTGGTTTGAAGGAAGGCACTCAGCTCGGCTAAGCCCCACGCCAGAATTGGAAATCGCACTGCGCTCTGAGGGTATCGCTATGCCGGAGCCGCGCAACGGAAAGAGACGAGACGGATGGTAAAGAGCGACATTGAGATAGCGCGCGAAGCTGTTATGGAGCCTGTGAGCGAGGTTGGCGAGAAGCTTGGGATCCCCGGCGATGCGCTTTTGCAGTACGGGCCGTACAAGGCGAAGGTGTCGATGGACTATCTCGACACGCTTGGCGACCGTCCCGACGCGAAGCTTATCCTGACGACGGCGATCACGCCGACGCCGGCGGGCGAGGGCAAGACGACAACGACTGTTGGTCTT
>JAJFHE010000042.1 GCA_021775755.1 Hyphomicrobiales bacterium
ATGTCGTCGTTGCCCTCATCGCCAGTGATGGTGTCGTCACCGTCGCCGCCTTTGATGTCATCCTTGCCGGTGCCACCATCGACGATGTCGTTTCCACCACGTGCCCTGATCTTGTCGTTGCCACCGTTGCCGAAAATCACATCGGCGTCTTCGGTGCCTTCGATGTTGTCGTTGCCTTCTGTACCCTGGATGGCATCAATGTCGTCGTTGACGATGGTGGCAGTTGCCGTCGCGGCAACCGCATTGATGACCGCGCCCGCAGACGGGTTCTGCAGAGAAGCGTCGATATTCTCGTCCGGTTCCACGTCGCCGTCGGGATTGATATCAACGCTCACAAGCTGGGTGGTCTCACCCGGCCCGAAACTCACGACCTGTACCGGCGGGAACCCGCCGACAATGTCGGCGGCGTCTGCACTCGGCGCCGCAGCCGATGGACCGATGACTACCTCCACGGTATCGTTGCCGAATACCGAGCCGGAGCGGGTGATCGCAAAGGTCAGGACTCCGCCAGTCACCGTGCCTTCATTGACCGTCGACGCCACTGCCGCAATGGAGAAGGTCGGCGGAGCAAAGTCGTCGGTCGTGATTGTCGTCGATGCCGAAGAAGACGCTATGAGCACGCCGGGGAACGCGACATCATCGACGCTGATGCTGAGCTGCAATTGCTCATTGTCTTCAGCCGTCGCATCGCCCGTTACCGGTACAACCACCGTCGCGACCGTCTGATCCGGCGCAAAGGCTACCGAGCCGGAAAGAGGCGTTCCACCTGCCACATCGGCGGCGTCGATATCGCCTCCCAGCACATAGTCCACCGTCAGCGCTTCACTGGCATCGCCGATCCGGTAGATCGTGAACACCACATCCGTAGTGGCACCCGCGCCACCTTCGGTAAACACCTCGGGATCGACCGTCACGCCAACCGTTGACGGCAGTTCCGGCGCATTCGTCGGTTCGACCATCTCGGTTGGAGCCGCTGCGACCTGCGCTGCACCTTCGGCAAACTGCGAGTCGCCCGTGAGCGCGAAATCGAGGATCGCTGCTTGCAGAAGCTCCGGATCCGTAATGCCGGCCTGCTGTGCCATCTCCGTGGCCATCTGCACCAGTTCGTCCGGCAGATCGTCGAGCGCAATCACACTTTGCGGGAACGAAAGGTCGGTGAAGTTGGCAGTCCCTTCGCCTGCATCGTAGGTGAAGAGCGATGTCGGATCGGTGATCCGCCAGCTGTCCGCATAGGCGCCGTAGAGCGTGCCGAAATCGAGGGTCGATGCCAGTTGCGTACCGTCACGAAGCTGGAAATCGTTGCCGGTATTGCCATCGCCATCACCGAGCAGACCTGAAGTTGAAGTATCGCGACCCGTTCCAAGGAAAATATCGACGTTCATGAAACCGTCAAACACGTCGACGTGCGTCTGCTCGCCCGTGGAATAGACAATGGAGTAGGTCGATCCGTCAAAGAACACCTGGCCATCGCCAGCATCAATGAAACCGTTGTTACCGGGGATCTCGGTGACGACACCATTGACCAGCAATTGCGGCTCCGCGCCAGATGCATCGATCATCACCGTCGATGCGCCAAGTTGCGTGGCCATCGCTTCGATCTGCGAAACCAGATCGGAACCCGGCGTTGCCGCAGTGCGAATCTGAACTTCAATGGGAGTGTCGAATGCAGGGTCATCGCTGCCGGGAGAGGCAAGCATCGTGAACTCGCCGACCGCCTGAAAATCGTACCCAAGCCCGTCAAGGGTCACCAGATGCGGATCGCCAAAGGCGCCGGCCCCGACACCGGCAGGAAGCTCCGGCGGCAGGCCATCGTCGTTTCTGATCTGACGGGTTGACTGGCTGGTTCCAAAGTTGGTCTGACCGGGAACACCGCCAGCCGAGAAATCGACTAAATTAAGCGTGATCTGTTCGTTCGGTTCGATCAGATCGTCGCCGATAATCTGAACAACGAGATCAACCGTCAATTCGCCGTCGGGAATTGTGATCGTGCCCACCTGCGGCAGGCCGCCCGTTACGTCGGAACTGTCGGCGAAGAAGTCATCCTCGACACCGGCCGGACCGCCTGACAGCGTGTAGTTCACATCAACCGCGCCAATGGTGTCGCCAACACGCGCAATCGTGAAAACCATGTTTGCAAATTCGCCAGCCCCGCCTTCAAGCGTCGGCTCGAACTGTGAGACGATCGACACAGCGATGTTGTCATCGTCAACGATGCGCGTCTGCGCTGTGCCGTCGCCAATGGCAACTGAGGCGCCGGATGGCGAGGTTAGAGCGCCGGTGATCGTGAAGTTGAAGTCTTCGTTCACTTCTGAAGCATCGTCGGCCAGGATGTTGATCGTTTCAGTCGCACTCGTCTGTCCGGCCAGGATTGTGACCTGGCCGGTGAGCGGCAGTGCCGGGGCGCCGACGAGGTCAGCACCAGAGATCGGGTTGGAACCGGTTCCATCGATCGAATAGTCGACAACCAGATCTTCAGAGAGATCGCCTGTACGCACCACGGTGAACACTAAGGGTGTCGTGCCGCCGCCGTCACCTTCGACGACCTGCGTGACAAATCCAGCGCCTTGAACCGAGACAGTGGCGGGGGCAGCGGGAATCGGATCCGGGCCCGGTATGGAGAAGAACGAACCGACGAACCCGCTGTCGTTCGCGAGCGTCGCATCGACGCCGTCGTTACCGATATCGATCGTGATCTGCGTGGCAGTTGCCACGACATTCGCCTGAACGATCGCGCCCGACGCGTCGCGAACGGCAAAATTGTCGGTTGCAGAAAAGTCCGTGACGGTGTCGCCATCGAGCTCAGCAGCGGTTCCGACGATAAGGTCCGTTCCACCGCCGGTGGTGATGGTGTCGGTCCCCAGTCCGGCCTGAATGACATCGTCGTTTGCGCCACCGTCAATGGTGTCGTTGCCGCCGCCAGAGATCAGGATGTCGTTTCCGCCCTGGCCCGAAAGGGTGACATTGGACGTCGTCTGCAGTTCGATCCTGTCGGCGCCCGCCGTGCCGCTGACTGAAGACACGCCGAGCAACGCGAAGCTGTCGAAGCCGCCGCCCGAACCGGTGCCGAAGCCGTTGCGTGCAATGAGATCGACGCCACCTGGCGTCGCCGCACCAAAGTCGATCACTCCGGCTGGACCTGAGGGATCCGCGCCAAGCGCCTGGAGCTGCAAAGTCGCACCGGCATCGCCAAGGAGATACCCCTGAACCTGGCCGTTCAACGTGGTCGCGCCGGTCGCCGGTATAGTTACGAACCGGTCGAGCAGAACCGTCGTGAAATCCAACTCGGTGAGGGTGAGATCCCCCGCCGTAATCAGATCCATAGTGGTTCCCGCCACCGCCGGGGCACCGCCCGACAGGGTGAGATTGATGGAGGCGAGCGACAGGGTCGCCGTTCCGCCAACCGAAATCGTGTCGAACTGACCCGGTACCGCGAACTGATCGATCTCAAGTTCGACTGAGCCGGTTTGTTCTGCGAGTAGATCACCTGAAATGTTGAGTGAGCCGGGAGACAGACCGGGAGCGAGTGTGCCTGTCAGCACTTCCACATCGCCGGTTATCGTGCCGTTGCCTTGAACCGTTCCATCATCGCCGATGACCACCCTACCGGCAATGACCTGCCCGCTGTTCTGCAGGGTCAAAGTGCCGGTGCCGCCGGAACCGGTCAGCACCTCAAATGTGGTTGTGTCGAAATCGGCACCGACCGTGAGAAGAGCTCCCGCATCGAACAGCGACGTTGCGCCGTCGACCGTGACCGTCCCTGTTGAACCAATACCGGAGGCGATCTTGCTGATGCCGTTCGAAGCCGCGTTGACGACGGCGCCGCCGTTCGAAATGGTGAGAGAACCATTTGCATCGCCCCTGCGCGCAACCGCTATCAGCGCCGACTCGCCATAGGCGCCCGTGCCGTCCACTGTGACCGTGGAGCCCAGGCCGTCAACTGTAACTGTGGCATTTGTGTTCGGATTGTTTGCAATGGAGAACCGCGCACCATCATAGGCGCCCGAATCCACGGTGAGATCACCGCCGGTAATGATCTGGAGCGAGCTTACCGGAGCCGACCCGCCGCTCTGCCCGCCGGCAACATAGAAAGATGCCTCATCACCCAGAACATTGATCGCACCGTCATTTGAGATCGTCCCAATGCCCTGACCGTCGCGGCCGAGCTGGACAAAGGGGCCATCGTCAACTGTCGCGTAGTAATCGCCGGACGGGCCGGTCTGAACCACATTTATTGCCGAGTTTGCGCCGTCGACAACGAGGGTTCCCTTACCGCCATAATTGCGGCCGACCTGCACTCCGGGAATATCGAAGCCGGTGGTCGGATCGTTGATGACGTTGACCACACCGCCATTTGTGACGCCCAAATACCCATCGCTGCCGGCCTCCCGGCCCACGCGCAAGAAACCGGCTTCGCCGAAATACAATCCGCCATACCCGGAAAATACGCCGAACTCATTGGAAACGTTGAGAGATGACCCTGCGCCGTCGATAGTCATCCCGCCAACACCGTTCCGCCCGGCCTCAACGAAGAAGCCGTTAACGGTGGCTCCGTTGGTGATGTTGAGATTGCCGGTGCCGAAATTGCCGACACGAATGAATCCGGTTCCAAGGCCCTGAACCGATAGGAGTGATCCGGCGCCATCGACATTGACCGTACCGGTGGTTCCATCTTGCTCGCCGATCAGCACGCCGCGATAGGGTGTGGCCAGGGTGTGATCAAGGATTACCTTGCCACCCGAAGCGATGTTCAAGACGCCCGTACCGCCCTGTCCATAGGTGTAGTTGCCGTTTATGTCGCCTGAACCGACGTGCACCTGTCCGTCAAGGTAGACAGCCCCCAGATTGGTAACGTCGAGCCTGCCGTAACCATAGTGGCCAATGTCGACGGTGCCTGTGCGGTAGTCACCAATGTTGTCCGTGCTCGATGTAACGGTCAACGTCGAACCGTTACCGTCGACCGTCGCATATGCGTTAGTGTAAGTACCGGTACCGATGGAGACATAGGACGCGGCGACTGCGCCGGAATCCACCGTGACGTCTGCGCCGCTTTTGATCTCAAGTGTCGCCGTCGATGCGTTTGTCCCAAATCCTCCGAGCAAAAGCTCTGCGTTGTCGCCGGAGATGTTCAACTGGGCGCCGGTTTCGAGCGTGATCTTTCCGTCCGATCGATCGCCGATCTGCACGCGCGCGCCGCCGCCAAAATAGTAAGCCGCTTCACCGTTCTGAGTGACGTTTACTGAAGAGTTTGCTCCTGAGATTTTCGCATAACCAAATCCGCCGGGGGCATGCGCTCCAACAACTAACGCCGCTCCGTCGGTGACGCCATCGGTATTGTCGAGGATAAGGGTGCCGCCATTGGAGACGTAAAGATTGCCGGTACCGCCATCGCCGACGAACACCTGGGCGCCGCGGGTTTCGTTGCCGGGACCAACAAATTGTCCGGCGACGTCGCTAACGCGCACCGATGAGTTAGCGCCATCAATGGTCAGTGTTCCGGTGCCGCCATTGTTGGCAATTTCAATCTGCAGGCTCAGCGCATAGCCGCCGTTCTGGACGATCAATTCACCGGTGCCGCCATTGAAACCCATATTGATAGCTGCAGCGCCGCCTCTTGCCTCAAAGCTCGATCCGCCACCGTCAACCGTGACACGGCCGAACGATCCGGCACCGTTGCCAATTCTGAGATTGTTGTAACCGCCGCCGGTGCCCGCTGCCGCAGCACTGGTGGAGACGACACTGGCGCCGGCGAGGATCTCCAGATAACCGGAGCCGCCGGGGTTGTTCACACCCACATTGATCGTACCGCTCGAACCCGGCGTTAACGGATCTTCAACTGTGAGGGTCGTGCCCGGCCCCGTTACCGTAATCGTCGCTGTCGTGGGAGCGGCTCCACCGCTATTTGAGCCTGAATCAACCGTCTTGGTGGTGGTGGTGCCCGAGTAGAAATTCAGCGTGCCGTTACCATTGCGCCCGGTGAAAATTTCATTCAAGCCAACGTAATAGTCGCCAGTGTAGGTGTAGGCCATGTCGCCCCCCGCTGAAACGTTCCCCATTTCTCCTACGAAAGGCTTGCCAACCATTCGAAGAGTATCTCTAGCATTGAATGCTGCTTGTGGGCCGGAAGTAAGTCAATGTTTCAGCGGAACATTATTGATTATTCAATCAACACAATAATGTGATCTTATCCACGAAAATCTAAATCATCAGACTACTGACGAAATACATTAACCGAATTGTAGTTATCTATTATAGTGTAGATATACTAGGAGGCTTCCAGCATTGCGCGTACATCGGATATCCGTTGGATGGATAGCGACACTCCAATATCTATTCTGCCGATTTCTGTTCGTCCGACGGATCCTGTTTCACCACAATGCGGTTCGCCTTCGAGCCCTGAGCATCGTGCCAGAAGACAAGATCCTGGAACCGCTTGAACAGATCAGGCGGCAGGATGGTTTGCCGCGGCGTGAATTCGACTTTGCCGCGCACCGTGTGTAGGCCCGTTGCGAGAAGCTGTGTGTCGAAGTTCTCCGCCTCATACTCGACATCATCGAAATCGTGTTCGAATGGCTCCTCGCCGATAAAGTCGTAAATGAGTGGAAGAACTTCTGCCGGCCTCGATGCGAGCAGGTCGTATTCGACGAGCAGCAGCATGTCGCTGTGTTCGCTGTAGTACGCTTCCTTGAGCGCCGACCAGGCAAACCCGATCATGCGATGGGGATTGAGCAAAGCGTCCGCACGGGAGTATACGGTGGAGCGTTCCTGCGCGTTGGAGAAGATGCGGCTCACATCGAAGGCATTCTTTCGCACCAACTGCTCAACGGAGTCCATGATCCAGGCAGGATTGCGGACACAGCAGATGACCTTCGTGTCAGGGAAAAGTTTGCGAAGAACCGAAATGCGGCTGGTCCACATCCGGTTGGTATCGAACACTAGGCCGCGCGCCTCTTCGACATGCTTGTAGTAAGCGTCGAAAATCTGCGTCAGAATTTCGCGTTTTTGCTCCTCTTTGAAGAAAACCGAGAACTCGTTCTCTGCACCCATGGCCGTCAGACTGGCGTTGAACACCGGCCCGATGGGGCTCGTCATGCCGGCATGAATTCGCGGGTTCTGTCGCAGGATTGCGGACAGCAGGGTTGAGCCCGAGCGGGGCAACCCCGAAATGAAATGTATGGTCTGGTCCATCAAATCCCCGTTCGCATTTATTGATGTCACGACAAGTATTGCACCGGTCGAGAACGTAGTCACGATCCCTCAGTCGGGCAAGTCGCATTCCCGTGACGTGCAGCCGACGCATTGACCGTCAATAGATGCGCAATCAGGTCAAACGTCGGTTGGCAACCGCAGCCTCCCTTGCCGGCTGAAAACTCGATCGATTAGTTCTTGCAGTGACACTATTAATGGGAGACCGGTGCTTCTTGTACGATGCAGCGATCGTATGCTGTAAGCGCATCATCGGCGACGTCGGCGAGATGTCGTGCATTCTTGTGGACGTTCATCCGGCTGGGCTCCCAAAGTGGTTTGGCTTGCACCAATCACCATAGGCGTTCAGTCCGGATGAACAACCTTATGAGAGTCCACACCTCGACCGCCTTCAGAGGAGTGTTGGGATGACCGATAAAGTAAGCTGTGAACTGGCGCGCGATCCTCAGGATTTGGAACGCTTGCTGATTGCACGCCAGTGGGTGGGTGACATCGAGGGAATGGCGGCCCTATATGAGCCGGATGCCGTACTTGATACTGGTGAGGGGAGATTGATGGTTGGCAAGGAGGCAATCCGAGCGTTGTTCGCGGAGTTCACCGCAACGGGTGAAAAATTTTCTTCTGGAAATCAGAGTCCGGCTGTTATCAGCGGAGACTTGGCGCTCACTTCAACTCATCTTCCTGACGGCAGCATCACCGCTGAGATCGCCCGTCGGCAACGTGACGGGACCTGGCTATGGGTCATCGACAAGTACTCAGTTACTTAGGGACCGTCTGAAACCTGCCGGACCACCGGTGGCCCTTCATAACCGACATTCGCGCCAAAGAGCGAGAACGTCGCAGTTGGGTCGATTCGGGCCCTTCAGAAAGCAAGATTTCGACCGTAGCGCACTTCCGGAACTGGCAGATTGTGTTGATAAAGTCGAAAAACTCGAACTCCGATATTTCCGGCGAAATCCGATGAATCCTGAGATCCCAACCATGTTTCTTGTCAGCGTCGTTGATGGCGTCGCACAGAGAAATTTCCGCTAGCTGACTGTCCCCCCATCTAAAATCTACTGAAGCTCCCCTGTGAGCCCGAGAAATTTCAAACGATCCGCGAAAAAGACTTTATCAACACAATCGGCACATATTCCCCCTGTCACGAGCGGCGTGAGAAAGTCACAAGGCGAGTGTGAAACAGACGTTCTGCGGGTTAGCGTCATCAGGCTGTGTTTATGAGTACATGGCCTAGTGTTCTGGAACTGAAGTTCACATCATAATGTGATTTTCTGATATGATTCAGCAATGATTCTATCAGGAGCAATTGGCATGGCCAATACCGTCGGACGTCCCGTATCTGCGTTGGTGTTGAGTGATGAAGAACGCGCCTATTTGGAACGCCAGGTTCGCCGTCACCGTGTTGGCCGTTCGTTTTCGCAGCGCTGTCAGATCGTTCTTCGCTGTTCGGACGGCATTGCCAGCAAGGCGGTCGCAGCGGAGC
>JAJFHE010000043.1 GCA_021775755.1 Hyphomicrobiales bacterium
TGATCGTCCAGGTCACCGATTCCGGCGGGAATACCTATTCCGAGACCGTCACTGTCACGGTCAACGATCTGAACGAAGATCCGACCGACATTACGGTGTCCGGCGGTGCCGTTGATGAGAATGCCGCGGACGGCACGACGGTTGCGACTCTGTCTTCCGTGGATCAGGACTCCGGCGAGACGTTCACATATGCGCTGGTCGATGGTTCGGGCAATCCGCTCAGTGACGCGAACTTCGAGATCGTCGGTGATGAGATCCGCGTCAAGTCAGGCGCCGACATCGACTTCGAAGCTGATCCTTCGCACGATCTGATCGTGCAGGTCACTGACTCAGGCGGAAACACTTATTCCGAGACCGTCACGGTCACGGTCAACGACCTGAATGAAGATCCGACCGACATTACGGTGTCCGGTGGTGCAGTCGATGAGAATGCGGCGGACGGCACGACCGTTGCCACGCTGTCGTCCGTTGATCAGGACTCCGGCGAGACGTTCGCATATTCGCTCGTCGATGGCTCCGGTAATCCGCTCAGTGACGCCAACTTCGAGATCGTCGGTGACAAGATCCGCGTCAAGGCGGGTGCCGATATCGACTTCGAAGCCGATCCCTCGCACGATCTGATCGTCCAGGTTACTGACTCAGGCGGAAACACTTATTCCGAGACCGTGACCGTCACGGTCAACGATCTGAACGAAGATCCGACCGACATCACCGTGTCGGGTGGCGCGGTCGATGAGAATGCTGCAGATGGCACGACGGCCGCGCCGCTCTCCGCGGTGGATCAGGACACCGGTGAGACGTTCACCTACGCGCTGGTCGATGGTTCGGGCAATCCGCTGTCCGACGCGAACTTCGAGATCGTCGGAGACGAGATCCGTGTCAAAACCGGTGCTGACATAGACTTCGAGGCCGATCCCTCGCACGATTTGATCGTCCAGGTCACCGATTCCGGCGGGAATACCTATTCCGAGACCGTCACTGTCACGGTCAACGATCTGAACGAAGATCCAACCGACATTACGGTATCCGGTGGTGCGGTTGATGAAAACGCTGCCGATGGCACGACCGTTGCCACGCTGTCGTCCGTTGATCAGGACTCCGGCGAGACGTTCGCATATTCGCTCGTCGATGGCTCCGGTAATCCGCTCAGTGACGCGAACTTCGAGATCGTCGGTGATGAGATCCGCGTCAAGTCCGGGGCCGATATCGACTTCGAGGCCGATCCCTCGCACGATCTGATCGTCCAGGTGACCGATTCCGGCGGCAATACCTACTCCGAGACCGTGACCGTCACCGTCAACGACCTCAACGAAGATCCGACCGACATTACGGTATCCGGTGGTGCGGTCGATGAGAATGCTGCCGATGGCACGACCGTTGCCACGCTCTCCGCGGTTGATCAGGACACCGGTGAAACCTTCACCTACGCATTAGTCGACGGATCGGGCAATCCGCTGTCCGACACGAACTTCGAGATCGTCGGTGATGAGATCCGCGTCAAGGCGGGTGCGGATATCGACTTCGAGGTCGATCCGAGCCACGACCTGATCGTCCAGGTCACTGATTCCGGCGGGAACACCTACTCCGAGACCGTGACCGTCACGGTCAACGATCTGAATGATGATCCCACCGACATTACCGTTTCGGGCGGCACGGTCGATGAGAACGCTGCCGATGGCACGACGGTCGCGACGCTGTCTTCCGTGGATCAGGATTCGGGCGAGACCTTCACCTATGCGCTCGTCGATGGCTCCGGTAATCCGCTCAGTGACGCGAACTTCGAGATCGTCGGAGACGAGATCCGCGTTAAGGCGGGTGCCGATATCGACTTCGAGGCCGATCCCTCGCACGATCTGATCGTGCAGGTCACCGATTCCGGCGGGAACACCTACTCCGAGACCGTGACCGTCACGGTCAACGACCTCAACGAAGATCCAACCGACATTCTCGTTGATGGCCAGTCGACAGGCGTTCTTATGGTCAATGCCAACGGCGAGTCGGATCAATATGCGTCAGCCAGCAACTTCACGGACTTTCCGTCTTCGGAACTGTCGTTTGAAATCCGATTTAGCGCCGAGGAAACCGCGTCGGTAGAATCGCCGCTCGTTTCATACGCCGCATCTGGCGAGGCGAATTCGTTCATTTTGGAAGCGGACAACAACGGCGATATCGACGTTTACATCAACAATCAGTCCGTCAGTACCGGAATTCCAACGAGCAGCATCGTCGATGGTACGCAGCATCAGGTCTCGGTGACCTGGGACAGCGCTTCGGGCGACCTCAAGGTTTATGTCGACGGTGCGGAGGCCTATTCGGGCACCTTGGCGCAAGGCGAGGTGATCCAAAGCGGTGGAACGCTCATGTTCGGACAGGAACAGGACAGCGTAGGCGGTGGTTTTGACACCGGACAGACGTTTATGGGAGAGATCTACGAGGCCCGTATCTTCAGCGATGTGCGCACGGCGTCGGAGATCAGCAACAACGCCAATCAACCATTGAGCAATCCTGAGAGTGAACCGGGCCTGGTTGCCGACTGGCAAATGACGCTGAACGGCGATGGGACAGTTGAGGATCTTGCCGGAAATCACTCTTTGACATTGAGTTCCGGTGCCTACATTTCACATATGTCGGTCGATGAGAATTCGGCATCGGGAAGCACGGTTGCGACGCTCTCAACCGTTGATCCGGACACCGGCGAGACGTTCACGTATTCGCTCGTCGATGGTTCCGGTAATCCGGTATCCGACGCCAACTTCGAAATCGTCGGAGACGAAATTCGTGTGAAGGCTGGCGCCGGTATCGACTTCGAAGCCGATCCGAGCCACGATCTCATCGTTCAGGTGACGGATTCTGGTGGAAGCACCTATTCCGAGACTGTTACGGTGACGGTCAACGACCTGAATGAAGATCCGACCGACATTACGGTGTCCGGCGGTGCCGTTGATGAGAATGCCGCGGACGGCACGACGGTCGCGACGCTGTCTTCCGTGGATCAGGACTCCGGCGAGACGTTCACATATGCGCTCGTCGATGGTTCGGGCAATCCGCTGTCCGACACGAACTTCGAGATCGTTGGAGACGAGATCCGCGTCAAGTCAGGCGCCGACATCGACTTCGAGGCCGATCCCAGCCACGACCTGATCGTCCAGGTCACCGATTCAGGCGGGAATACCTATTCAGAGACCGTGACCGTCACGGTCAATGACCTCAATGAAGACCCGACCGACATTACCGTGTCGGGTGGCGCAGTCGATGAGAACGCTGCCGATGGCACGACGGTCGCGACGCTCTCCGCGGTTGATCAGGACACCGGTGAGACCTTCACCTACAGCCTCGTCGATGGGTCGGGCAATCCGCTCAGTGACGCGAACTTCGAGATCGTCGGTGATGAGATCCGTGTCAAGTCCGGTGCTGACATCGACTTTGAGGCCGATCCCTCGCACGACCTGATCGTGCAGGTTACCGACTCAGGCGGAAACACCTATTCCGAGACCGTTACGGTGACGGTCAATGACCTGAATGAAGATCCCACCGACATCACTGTGTCGGGTGGCGCGGTTGATGAGAATGCTGCGGGCGGCACGACGGTGGCGACGCTGAGTTCGGTCGACCAGGATTCCGGCGAGACGTTCACATATTCGCTCGTCGATGGTTCCGGCAATCCGGTCAGTGACGCCAACTTCGAGATCGTCGGCGATGAGATCCGCGTCAAGTCCGGCGCCGATATCGACTTCGAGGCCGATCCCTCGCACGACCTGATCGTCCAGGTCACCGATTCCGGCGGCAATACCTATTCCGAGACCGTCACCGTCACGGTCAACGATCTGAACGAAGATCCGACCGACATCACGGTGTCGGGCGGCTCGGTCGATGAGAATGCTTCAGGTGGCACGACGGTTGCTACGCTGTCTTCCGTGGATCAGGATTCCGGCGAGACATTCACCTATGCATTGGTGGATGGCTCCGGCAATCCGGTCAGTGACGCCAACTTCGAGATCGTTGGTGACGAGATCCGCGTCAAGGCGGGCGCCGATATCGACTTCGAGGCCGATCCCAGCCACGACCTGATTGTCCAGGTCACCGATTCCGGCGGGAACGCCTACTCGGAGACCGTTACGATTACTGTTTCGGACGTCAACGAAGCGCCGACGGATATCGAGCTCGAAGAAACATCAATGAACGAGAACAATGCCGGCAGCGAATCAATTCTGCTGACGGTGTCGGACCCGGATGGCGAAACAAGTTTCACGTTCACCGTCTCGGACTCCCGTTTCGAAGTTATTGACGACGATGGTGAGTACACGCTGAAGCTGAAAGACGGTGAGGAACTCGATCATGAGACCGAGCCATCTGTAAACGTGACGGTTACGGCGACGGACTCTGCCGGTAACAGCTATCCCGAAAGCTTCACCATCGATGTGAATGATGTCAATGAAGCACCGAGCGACATTGCCGTGGCGGCTGCGGACCTTGGTGGTTCACTTGAGCTCAACGCTGACGGCACCAATGAGTACCAGTATGCAAGTGTCGTGGGTGTTTCCGACTTTCCATCGAACGCGCTGACTTTCGAAGTCCGCTTTACCTCCGATGCGGCGCCGAGCGGCCCTCAATCCCTCTCCGGTGCTCCGCTGATTTCTTATGACGTTACGACAAACGGAAACGACTTCCTGGTGTTCGGGAGCGAGGACACCAACGAAATCGTTGTCTCGATCGACGGCAATATCATCTACACCGGCGTTCCGCTCGACGGCATCTTCGACGGTACTGAGCATACGCTCTCGGTGAGCTGGGACAGTGCCGATGGCGGTCTCGATGTCTATGTCGATGGCGTATCGGAGTATTCCGGAACAGCGGCCGTCGGGGCGGCGATCGGCAGCGGCGGTACGCTTGTCATCGGCCAGGATCAGGATACCGTGGGCGGCGGCTTCGACAGCGACCAGTACTTCCAGGGCACGATCGACGAAGTGCGGATTTTCGAAGATGTGCGCACTGCGCAGGAGATTGCCGACAATTACAATGGCGAGATCGCCGATCCCGCAGGCGAACAAGGTCTGGTCAGCAACTGGCAGTTCAATGCAGAAGTCGGTGGCGTGGTGGCGGATGTTGCCGGCAGCAACGATCTCACCCTGAGCGCCGGTGCGCTGATCCAGGACAACAACACCAATCCTGCCGGCACCGTCGATGAGAACGCCGCCGCCGGCACAGTCGTTGCGACGCTCTCAACCGTTGATCCGGACTCCGGCGACAGCCACACCTATCAGATTCTAAACGATCCCAGCGGTGCGCTGGAAATTGTCGGCAACGAGATCCGGATCAGTTCCGGTGCGACCATCGATTATGAATCCGGCGACAGTCAGAATCCGGTGGCGATCAGCTTGTCGCAGGATATTTTGGACGAGGCTGCGGGCGGCTCCGACGTTACGATTTCGGGCGTGCCTACTGGCTCCGTATTGTCCGCCGGCAGCGATAACGGCGATGGTTCGTGGACCGTTCCGGGCGGCTCGGTCTCCGGCCTGACGATCACGCCGCCGGCCGGGCACTACAGCGAGATCAATTTGTCTGCCGTTGCGGGAGACACGACAAGTTACATCAGCAGTGATTTCGCATCTGGCAACGACGGGTTTGTGTTCAACGATACCGCTGGCACCTACTCTGACAGCAACACTTCTGGCGATCTTGGCATGGTCCTTGGTGGTGTCGACGACAACACGGTCGCCAACATGGAAGCATCCTGGTCGCAGGGCTTCAATGTCTCGGAGGAAGGTGCGGGAACGCTAACGCTCGACTACCAGATGATCATGTCGAGCGAGTATGAGGCGGATGAGTTCGCAGAAATTCAGATCAAGATCGACGGTACCATCGTTACTGTAGACGGCAACGATTACGTGACGCATGTTACCGGTGACGGCAATGGCGGCAGCGCTTACGACTCCGGCTGGCAGTCTGTCAGTATCGATCTGGGAGATCTCTCCGCCGGCGCACATACAGTCGAACTTATCGGCTTTAACAATCAGAAGACGGCCAGCAACGAAACCACTGAAATTCGCTTCGACAATGTCGACCTCGATGTCGACAACTCGGTGATCGATGCCGTCGTGGTCGAACCCGTCGTCACCTATGATGTGACCGTCCAAACCACGGATGCCGGAGGCAATACCTATAATGAGGTCGTCACCGTCACGGTCGGCGATGTCGACGAAAACCAGGCGCCGACGGATATCACGGTCACCGGCGCCGACCTCGGCTCGGGTCTGGAACTCAATATTGATGGCGGCAACAACGCCTATCTTTCCGTCAATGACGCCGGCGATATCGTCGGTGGCCTGAGCGCAATGACCATCGAAGTGGAGTTCTCTTCCACCCACTCCTCAGGCGACATGCCGTTGTTCAGCTATCATACCGGCGGCGGCAGCGATGAAATCGAACTCGGTTTCAACGACGACGGCAGTGGTATCGAGCTTTATGTCGAGATCGGCGGAAACGTCGCGACGATGAGCGGCTTCGATGCCGCGCCGCTGCTTGATGGCGAAGACCATCAGATATCGCTGACCTGGGACAACGCGAGCGGCGACTGGGAACTTTTTGTCGACGGCGCGACGTTTGACAGCGGTACGGGCGTTGCGACCGGACAGACCATAGTATCGGGCGGCACGATTGTGCTCGGCCAGGAGCAGGACAGCCTCGGCGGCGGCTTCCAGACCGATCAGGTGTTCGAAGGAACCTACAACGATGTGCGTATCTTCGGCGATGTGCGCACCGCGAGCGAAATCGGCGACAACGCGTTCTCGGAGGTCAGTCCGAGCGAGCCCGGACTTGTCGCAAACTGGCAGATGAACGACGTTTCGGGAGGCACCGTGATCGACACGGTCTCGGGCAACGACCTGTCGGTCGGCAACGTTACCGGGACCGGATGGTCGACAAGCAACGTGTCGGTTGCCGAGAGTACAACAGTCGCAGCCGGCACCGTCGTGGGTACGGCAACAGGTGTTGACCCAGATGCCGGCGATACGATGACCTATACCCTCACCGACGATGCCGGGGGTCTGTTCTCGATCGATGCTGCTACCGGCGAGATCTCGGTTGAAGCGACAGGCGGCGCTACAGACTTTACTCTGCAGTCGGGGGCCGGCAATCCGTTTGATGGCATCGATGTGGGTGCTTACAGCACGCCGACGCTTGCGGATATCGACGGCGATGGCGATCTTGATATGTTTGCGGGCGATTCGACCGGCAATCTGCAATACTACGAGAACACCGGCGATGCTTCGAATCCCAACTACGTTTCGTCGGGCACCAATCCATTCGGCACTACGGACATTGGAAACTTTTCGGACCCGGAATTCGTCGACATCGACAATGACGGCGATCTCGACGCCTTTGTTGGCGGTGATGACGGGATCATCCGTTACTTCGAAAATCAGGGCACCAGTACGAACGCCTCCTTCGCATCCGCGGTTGCGAACCCATTCGGGATGGGCGACATCGGCTATTCGGCAACTCCCACTTTTGTTGACATTGACGGAGACGGCGATCTCGACGCCTTCATCGGCGACGATGATGGCGACCTGCACTACTACGAGAATACCGGCACTGCGGCGAGCCCAACCTTTACCTCGTCGGGTACCAATCCGTTCGGGCTTGACGATATCGGCGATTATGTGAATCCGACCTTTGCCGATATCGACCGCGACGGCGATATGGATGCCTTCATCGGTGAAGACAACGGCAAAATAAATTTCCTGGAAAATACGGGAACTTCGACCAATCCGATGTTTGCTGGAAAAGTAGAAGATCCGTTCGGGTTGACCGATGAAGGTGATGCCTCGTCACCGACCTTCGGCGATATCGATGGTGATGGTGATCTCGATGCCATCGTCGGCAACAGCGATGGGACGCTCAGCTACTTTGAGAACACCGGCGGCAGTGAAGTCGACCTGACGCAGCTCGGTTCGCAGACGGTTGACGTACAAGTAACCGATTCCGGTGGACTCTCTACGACGGAAACCATCGGCCTTGAATTCGGTACGGATGGCGACGACACGCTCACCGGCGGTGCCACCGACGATATCATGTACGGCTTCGGCGGTGACGATACGCTGGACGGCGGTGCCGGCGACGATACGCTTTATGCCGGCACCGCGAGCGGTGGCGGAGCCATTGCGATCAACGACAGCGGCGAGACCGGTGAGTACGCAGGTGTGTCGGGTTTCTCCGGGTTTCCAACCACGGCGATTACCGTCGAAGCGACCGTGCAAACCACCGGAACGCCATCGAGCGATGGCGTAGCGCTATGGTCCTACGGCGTCAGCGGACAATTTAATGAGTTTACGGTCGTACGCAACAGCGCGACGCAGTTTGAGGTCGATGTGCACGGATCGGGCCAGACCATTAATGTTTCGACTGATATTGCCGATGGCAACGAGCACACTGTTTCGGCGACCTGGGACAGCGCCACCGGGCAGTTCCAGATCTACATCGACGGAGCCCTTGAAGGCAGCGCAACGGTTGCTCAGGGCGCGACGCTTTCAAGCGGCGGTTCCTTCATCCTCGGCCAGGAGCAGGACTCACTCGGAGGGGGTTTTGATTCCGACGAAATTTTCCAGGGCACGATGGACGATGTGCGGATATTCGACGATGTGCGCACGGCGCAGGAGATCGCCGATAATTACGATCAGGAACTCGCCGATCCGTCCAGCGAGCCGGGCCTCGTCAGCAACTGGCAGATGTCATCGGAAAGCGGCGGTGTCGTCACGGACGTGGCGGGTTCGAACAATCTGATGCTCTCGAATGGCGCCGAGGTCGTCGGCAACGGCGAGGTCGCAGGCAGTGACACGCTCATCGGCGGTGACGGCAATGACGCGCTTTACGGTGGCGACGGAAATGACACTCTCGATGGCGGCGCTGGAAACGACATTCTCGATGGCGGCGCCGGAAACGATCTTTTCATCTTCCAGGAGGGAGACGGTATGGACACGGCACAGGGCGGTGCGGGCGGCGGATGGACCGATACGGTCGAGCTGCAGGATGCTTCGGGCGGCGGCAATATTGGTGCCTTCGGTTCCGACTGGACACTGACGCTTACCGAGGGATCGATTACCGCGCAGGACGGCGACAGTATCGATCTGAGCGACGATGCGGACGGCTATGTCACTCTGCAGGATGGCAGCCAGTTTACGTTCCAGGACATGGAAAGAGTGGAGTTCTGAGTACTCCTGCAAGCGCGAATTTCAATTCGGGTGCAGTCGCGGACATGGGCCGCAAAGAGGTGCTCCAACGGCGCAGGCATGTACCGTTAGGCGGCAAGAACGTGCGCGCGCCAGCACAATCGCGTTTCCAGATGCCGCGTGAGCGCCGGTTCACATTTCGCTAACACAAACTCGAACTTTGTCATCTTGCAAACCGCAGATTAAGCCCGGCCCACTATGGTTCGAAGCTTCGGAGAGTGGACCATGCAGCAATCAAAAATCCCCGTGGCCCGGCCACAGCCGCAAGATGATGCGGGAACCTATAGCCGGGACGATGCCGTCGAGTTGTTCGGCCGCCTGAACGACCTTGCCAGCGAGCAGAAATCGCGGCCGGAAACCGTCATCGCCGACTTGCGGGCGCTGGACGATGCACAACTGATCGATGTCCTTTGCGAAATCGATCCGCATATCCTTATGCAGGCGATTGGCCGCTTCCTTCCTGGACAAACCGGTGCCGTACCGGCAGCGTCTGCGGCGGAAGCCGCCGCGGAGATTGACGAAAGCGAAAACCGTCGCACGAAACGTAAACGGACGCTGCGCCTCGGCAAGATCATCTACAACAACCGGATGTGCGTTCTGGACTGCGGCATCAAGGATGTATCCGATGATGGCTGCAGGGTCGGCGTGGCGAGTTCAATCGGTGTGCCCAACATCTTTCAGTTGAACATTCAAGGCGACGATGCGGTCCACGAATGCGAAGTGATGTGGCGTGTCGCCGACGAGATGGGACTGAGTTTCCTGAAATAGGGTCGAGACACCGCGCACCCGCGCTCACTGGCGCGAAAACCTCAGGTTCGACAGCGGGTACACCCTGCCGGTATCCAGATTGGTCGCGGTTTCGTTCATGCTGAACGATGTCGCGGAACCGAATTTTACGACAAATCGCGAGTGAAACGGTGCGCCATCGGCGAGAACCGGTGCCGGCGCGTCGAACACGATACGGTTGCCCGAGCGCTGGCCGCGATAGCGGTAGGTTACGATAGAGCCCGTAACGCGCACTGTTGCGCGGTAGGTCGTGTCGCCGGTTTCCGTCATTCTCAATGTTATGTTGCCGGACAGGCTGGACGTGGTGCAGTGGCCCTCGACGACCACCGTATTTGTGCCCGCAGCATGTGCGGTGGTGTTGCAGGTTACCGGCTGGGCATCGCCATCATAGCTGAAACGTGCCGTTCCGCTGCCGCGCCAGGTGCCGATGAATTTGTCGATAAATGTACCGGCGAATACAGGCGCGTACTGGCCCGCGCCGGCGAGAAGGGCGGCACACAGCAGAGCTGGCAGGATGCACTTCATGGCGTTGAGTTCCATCGTTTGAGGAATTTACCGAGACTGAGCAGGCATGCGGGCAAAATGACGACGTCGGCAAGCAGTGCAATGACGAAAACCGACATGGCGAGTTCGCCGAAATAGCGGATCATCGGCATCTGGCTTGCAAGCGTTGACGCCATGCCGATGCACAGCACAAGTGTCGTTGCCACGAGAACCGGCGCGACGCGGATCAGGGCATTGCGAATGGCTTGCGGGTTGAGCGGGTCGCCTTTGGGAGCTTCCAGGCGCAGGCGGTTGAAGTAGTGAACAGTGTCGTCGACCGCGATGCCAAAAGCGATGGTAAGCGCCAGCGCGCTTGTAAATTGCAGCCCGCGACCGGACAGTGCGAGCCAGGCGCCGACCATGGCGATCGGGATAACGTTGGGGATGAGGCCGATGAGGCCGTAAGAGACGCTGCGGAACCACACCATCATCAAAACGCCCGACGCGGCGACGGCGGCGAGAAAGCTGATATTGAGATGACTGATCATCTCCGCACTGACGCGTGCCGAGACGGTGAGGAGACCGGTTGCGCGCAGGTTTTCTCCTGCCGCTATGGACGCTGCCTGTTCAATTCTCTCCGCCGCCGCGCGTACCGCGCGCGAGCCTTCATCGTGGGCAAACACGCGCAGAATTGCGAGCGTGCCGTCATGCGAGACGAAGCGTGCGCGCATGCCGTCCTGCATATCGTTGAGCAGGCGCTGCAAAGTCGGTGCGGCGGATGCCGGATCCTGCGGTGCGAGCCAGCGGGCAATGTTCCAAAGCGAGGTAACCGCGCTTCCAGGCGCCGCTTCACGTACGGCTTCATGCACGGCACCCAATCGGGCCAAATCTGCGGCATCGAGGACGCCCACCCCAGATGCCGGCATAGCCAGGGGTACGTCGATCGACAGCACAGGCCCCGTGCTGCCTTCAACCGTGTCGAGGGTTTGGACGGCGGTGTCGGACCGCTCGATGTTTTCGAAGAACGAATAGACGGGCTCAATGGTCGCGTAGCCCGCGGTCGACACGATGAGCGCCACGATGCCGGTGCCGGCGACAATGAACGGCCGGGCGGAAACGAACCGCATGACACCCGACCCGGCTCTGCCGGTTTCAGCGAAGAAGCGCGGCGCCGTGATGCGGGTTGCCTTGAGAAGGCCGATACGAAAGCCCAGCTTGAACAACAGCGGGTGCACAATGAGCACGGCGGCGAGCGAGATCATTACGGCCATCGTGCCCCCCTGACCGAGACTGCGTACGAGGGCGGAACTTGACAGTAACAGGGCAGCGAAGGCGACGGCGGTTGTAATCGACGTCAGCACGCAGGCGGGCCCGATGTTGCGAAATGTCGTTTTGAGAGCTTCGTCGGGATCCACGCCGCTTTCGATCTGACGGCAGAGTTCAAAGGACAGATGCATGCTGTCGGCAAAGGCGAGCACCAAGATCAGAACCGGCAGGGCATTGGTGACCGTGTTGACGCTGACGCCTGTGAGCCCAAGTGTTCCGAGAACCCAGATCAGCGCGGCGACCGCCGGCAGCCCGGTGAGCAGAGCGAGCGGAATTGAACGGAACACCACAATGCACATCAGGAAACCGGCGACCGCGCCGAGGAAATTGAGCGTCACCTGGTCCTTGAGCAATCCCGATATAATCGCTTCGCGAACCGGCAGCATGCCGGTCAGGGAGTATCGGACGCCGGTGCCGTCAATGGTCTCCCGGGCGGTCTCGTCTATGCCCTCACGCACCACGCGTGCCGTCGGGATGTCGACGATCGATGCCTCCAGCGCAACGGCAACAAGCATCCGGCGGTGGTCGGCGGACAGGAACCGGTCACCACCCAATGGGTGCGACCGGCCATTGTCCAGGAGACGTTCGAGGGCGCCGGTGTTTTCGAGCTCGTCTGGAAACAAAGGCCGGGTGCCGGTTCCCGCCGCATCAATGCGCCGTAGCGAAAACATCGACATGACATGATCGATACCGTCAATGAACTGCACCTCGAGCACGAAACTACGAACCGCCTCCAAGGCTACAGGGTCGGCGAAGTCCTCCGCTTCGAAAACAATCAGGATGTCGGACTCAGGCGATGTGAATGCGTTACGGGTGTTTTCAAATAGGGCGTAATCGTCCGAATTGGACTGGAACGCCGCACGCATGCCATCGTCGAACGACAGCCGCGTCAGGCCGAAGAAAGCGAGAGCGGTGAGCATGAGCGCCAGAAGAATGGTCGTGGGCGGGTGGCGCAGAGCGCCCGCTGTCAGTCTTTCCATGCGGCGACTTTTGAATTCCAGCGGAAGCGGTTTTTAATGAATGCAAGATTGTGCGGAAACGTCGGCGCCTGGCGCGGTGCTGGAACGCGGCGGCCTGAGCGCACGAAGCGGCGGCGGCGAATTTCTTCCGTCAGACCGATACGCCCGCGCCGCATCGCCCAGCGGTGATTGGCGATGAATATGGGCTTGAACAGACCCAGTAACGGCCGGATGTAGGGCTGCTTGACGTCCACTGTCCACAGCACGTGAACGTGAAGCTTGCGCCCGTGCGGTGTCAGCGTGATCTCGCCGCGGCCGTTGAAGTCTCCACAGGTCTCGACAATTATCGACGACTTGGCGTCGGAATCGATAATACGGGCGATGAACTGGAATGTGTGCGGCAGCAGTCCTTTGGTGTAAAGGCGCACAGTGCAGCCCTTGCCGAGTTCGTCGCCGTGTTCAATGAGCTCGCCGTCCATGAACACGGACGACCACCAGCGTGTGATTGCAAGTGGCTCAGACAGAATTTCAGCCACTTCCTCAGGAGTGGCCGTCACAACCCAGTTCGACGCTATGCGAAACGAACGCCAGGCGCTCGTAACAAATTCCATTCGATAGTCCCCCTAGGATATCCAACGGCCGCAGCAAGAAAGACCGCCTATTCTTGCCTATTCCCCGGCATGCCTCAATAGGCTAGCCGCGTTCTGTGCCCGCACTGCGACAAACCGCGCACGGGTGTGTCAAATGTGTCGTGAAGTCATGTGTTCCAGCATCCAGCACGGGCTAAACCACCATAATTTCGCGCCGGTATTCCGTCAGATAATCAAAACCGTTTTCGGTCACAACAATGGAATCGCCAATACGTCCGCCGAGATCGCCATCCATCGATATGCCACCGTCGACGGCAAAGGTCATGCCGGGCTGCAGAAGCGTTTTGTCGCCGGCCTTGAGCTCCGGCGCTTCCAGATACGCCATGCCGATGGAACGGCCAGTCCTGTAGCTGGTTTCGTAGCCGCGCTCGCGATACACCACGTTGGCCGCCTCGGCGATGGATTCCGCGGTGACGCCGGGTCGGATTGCCGCAAGCGCGGCCTGCTGCGCGTCGATCGCGGCCTGCTGAACGCGCCCGGCATCGTCCGATATATCGCCGACATGAAACAGCCGGTCGAAGCCGAGTTTGTATTGTTTGAACTGGGCCATATTGCAGAAGCAGAAATAGACCGGGTCGCCGCGCTCGTAGAGCTTTACGCTGGCGCGGCGGTGGACCATGGATGTGTCGGTTCCGCTTTGCAGGATCTGCAGATTGTGGATGAGCGGCGAGACGAAAGCCTCCCACCCGCGTGCGGTAAGGAAATCGGCGGCCTTTCTTGTGCCGGCGGACATGACTGCCAGCGCGGATTCGTACTCCGGCGCACCTTCGGAGAGCGATCCTTCGGCAGCGGCCATCATGGCGCCGGCGATCTCGCCGGCTTTTTTCATTACGGCGATCTCGGCTGGAGATTTGATCATCCGCATAGCGCCCAGTTCAGGGCCGATGTCATGAAGCGGCACTGCCGCATAGGCGTCGTCAAGATAATTGCGGACAATGGCGGGGATGTGATCGAGCTCGACGTGAATGCCGCCGGGAGCTGAACCGATGACGCCGCCCAGAACCGCGCTCCATGAATTCGCGCCGGCATCCTCCCATGTGCGGACATCATCGACCCATGTCATGGCACGAACCATTTCGCTTTCCATCAGCGGTGTCACAACGGTGGGCGGTGCGTCCGGCCGCACGACGAGAAATGTGGGGCGCCCGAACTCGACACTGAGATACCCCCAGAAGCCTGCAAGATAAGCAATGGAGCTTTCATCGGTGAGCACGGCGACCTCGATACCCTGACGCTCAAGCCGGGCCTGAAAGGCAGCTGTTCGCTGTTTCGCCTCTTCGAGCATCGTTGTCTCCTTCACCTCAAGACCGTATTGCGCAACGGAGATGGAACTATAGCCGGCAGGATTCTGCAAGTGTTGCGCTGACGGCCAGATGATCGCTGACGTCTGCGACGAGGTCGACATGGCCGGCATCAAAGTGTGGTGTCGTAAACAGGCCATCGATCATGATGTCAAGATCGCCGGCATAGTGATGCCCGGCATCAATGCTTGAGGACACATGCGGTGGAATGTGGTCGGTGTAACGCGCCGCGATCTGGTTGAATATTTCGCCGCCGCGCGGCGCGTTGAAGTCGCCGCACAGAACGAGGCGCTGGTGCGGGGCGAGAAGCGTCATGAGTTTGGCGACATCCTCGCGCTGCTCGTCGTTGGCGCGGCCGTCTCCCGTCCAGGTGAAATGCGTGGTGGCAAATGTGAACGGCGGTGCCTTGCCGTCGTTCACGGTTATTGCGAGCAGTGCCCGCTTGATAACCGATTGCGCGGTGACACGCGGTTTGAAGCGTGCAAGCGGCTGGCCATCGCCACGATAGTAATGGCGGTGCGGGGAGTGAAACGGCAGGCGCGTCAGAATGGCGACGCCCAGCATGTCCCACGTGCCGTCGCGCCGGGTCACTTTGCACATGGGCTCGAACAGGCCATCCATGCGCAAGTCGGTGCGGTGCGTTTCGTAGTCGGTAAACAACACTTCCTGCAGGCCGATCAGGTCGCAATCGGCGGTGCGCAGGAATGCCCGCTGGCGGTCCAGATGCCGGTCGCCTTCGACATTGAGCGAAACGATTTTCCAGGTCATGGGTAGCCGTTATTGAATGTTACTGCCTGAAGCGGCACGCTGCGGCGAGGGGTTTGCTCTGGTACATGATGGCGAGGCCGCTTATAGCTGGATCCGCGGTGCGATAGAACCGTTTCCATTGAGTGCGATGTGAGGCTTGATATGACGCTGGGTTACCCAACCTTCGACCTTGGGCGTTTTGATCTGAACAGCGGTGAGGTCCTGCACGATGGTCGGCTCGCCTATCAAACCTACGGCGCGCTCAATCCGGCAAAAGACAACGCGGTGGTTCTGCCTACATTCTACACTGGCACGCACTGGCGCAACGAGGGGTTCTTCGGACCCGGGCGTGCGCTCGACCCGGCACACCACTTCATCATTTCGATTAACATGTTCGGAAACGGGCTGTCGTCGTCGCCGAGCAATGCGCCTGATGGGCAGTCCGGATCCCGGTTTCCGCAAGTCACCTTGTGGGACAATGTCCGCGCCCAGCACACGCTTGTGACAGAGCATCTCGGCATCGAGCGTCTTCGGCTGGTCGCCGGCTGGTCGATGGCTGGCTGCCAATCCTACCAGTGGGGCGCGCAGTATCCGGACATGGTCGATGCGATACTTCCATTTTGTGCTTCGACGAAAACATCGCCGCACAATATTGTGTTTCTTGAAGGGGTAAAGGCGGCGTTGCAGGCGGACCAGACATGGAACAACGGCGATTATGATGCCCAACCCGAACGCGGATTACGCGCGTTTGGCCGGGTCTATGCGGGGTGGGCGTTCTCGCAAACCTGGTACCGCAACGGGCTATACAAAAACCTCGGGTTCGAGACGGTGGAGGAGCTGCTGGTCGATTGGGAAAACGATCACGTCGACAACTGGGATGCGAACAATCTGCTCGTTAAGCTGCGTGCCTGGCAAATGGGGGATATCAGCGCCAATGTGCTTTACGGCGGAGACTTTGCCAAATCCCTGGCGGCGATATCGGCACGCGCGATCGTCATGCCAAGCTCAAGCGATCTCTATTTTCCGCCTAAAGACAATGAAATCGAAGTGGCCGGGATGGCGAACGCGGAATTAAGAGTTTACGAAACGGACTGGGGTCACTGTGTTGCCAGTCCGGGAAACGATGCCGGTTTTGCGGCGTTCCTGGACGATGCGCTGGCCGAACTCCTGGCGACCTGAGTTATCCTGTTGCATGCCGCTTCGACAATTGCGATAGGACAGTGCGGCATCTGACCCGCCAGAGGAGCTCCATGTCATCCGTTGTTCCAGTGATCATGTGCGGCGGCGCCGGCACGCGATTGTGGCCGGCATCACGGCGCGCGCGTCCGAAACAGTTTCTCAGGCTGTTTGGCGAGCATTCGCTTTTTCAGGAAACCGTGCTTCGGGTTAGTGACCGCGAGCTGTTTGCCAAGCCGATTTGCATCACAAACGAAGACTACCGGTTCGTTGTCGCGGAACAATTGAATGAACTCGGCGTTGACGCGGCGGTTGTACTCGAACCGGCAAGACGAGACTCTGCACCGGCGCTGTGCGCGGGGTGCCTGATCGCGTTACAGAAACAAAAGGATGCGATTGTTCTGGCGATCCCCGCAGACCACCGGATTCGCGATACGGATGGCTTCCGCGCCACCATACGCGGCGGGCTGGATGCGGCTGCCGCGGGCTATCTGGTTACCTTCGGCGCCAGACCCGATCATCCCGCCACGGGATATGGCTATATCGCACCGGCGGACAAGGTTGCAGCGGGCGACGCGCGCCATGTGGCGTCCTTTGTTGAAAAGCCGGATGCGGACACGGCGTGTGAGTATATCGAGCGAAAGTTTCTGTGGAACACGGGAAATTTCCTACTCAGCGCAGAAGTGTTTCTTCAGGAGCTGAACGCATATGAGCCGAGCATCGTACCTGTGGTGAGCCAGGCGGTGGACGGTGCGCGGCGGGATCTCGATTTTCTCCGCCTCGACCGTGCCGGTTTTGAAAGTGCGAAGGCGATCTCCATTGACTATGCGGTCATGGAGCGGACATCACGTGCAGCGGTCGTCGAAGCCTGTTTCGACTGGTCAGATATTGGAAGCTGGACGGCGGTCCACGCGCTTTCCGAGAAAGATGAACGGGGCAATGCGCAAAGCGGTGACGTTCATGTGCTCGACAGCCGTAACACATACGTGCGGAGCGATCATCGCCTCGTCACGGCGATCGGTGTTGAAGATCTGGTGGTCGTGGCAAACCGTGACTCCGTCATGATCGCGCATTGCGACAAAGTTGAAAACATCAAGGACCTAGTGGAAGTTCTCGACAGCGACCGGCGCATCGAGGTGAACGAGCATCCGAAATCTTTCAGGCCGTGGGGCAGCTTTGAAGTGGTGGATACCGGAGAGCGGTTCCTGGTGAAACGTATCACCGTGGTGCCGGGAGGCCGCCTTTCGCTGCAGAGCCACCGCCACCGTGCGGAGCACTGGGTCGTGGTGCGCGGCACGGCGTTCGTGCGCATTGGCGATGAGGAAAAAGAGGTGTGCAGCAATGAGTCGATCTATATTCCGCTAGGTGCCGTTCATCGGCTCGAAAACAGGGAAAGCACCGTACTTGAACTGATAGAGGTGCAATCGGGCAGTTATCTCGGAGAAGATGACATCGAGCGGTTCGATGATGTCTATGGGCGCCACAATGGAGACGAGTAAACAATGAGCGGTACGCCGATGCGTCCAACGCTGTCGTTCATGCTGTCCAGGCCGCACCACATTCTTTCTTTGAGTTTCGGTGCCGGGCTTGCGCCGGCGTGGCCGGGTACGGTCGGTGCCGTTGTCGCCTTTCCGCTCTACTGGGCGATGATGCCGCTGGGTCTTTTGTTCCAGACGGTTCTTCTTGCCGTGATGTTTGCCGCCGGTGTCATTGCCGCAAACGCGACCGGCCGGGCACTTGGAGAACCCGATCACGGCTCGATCGTTTGGGATGAGACTTTCGGCATGGCGGCGGTTCTGGTGTTTGTGCCGCAGGGCGCGATCTGGTGGATCGCGGCGTTCATAATGTTCCGGTTTTTCGATATTGCCAAACCCTGGCCGATCAGCATTGCCGATGATCGCACGCACGATGGCTGGGGCGTTATGCTGGATGATGCGCTTGCCGCGGTTGCGGCCGTTCTCGTGCTGCGTCTGGCCGGCTTGTTGTTTTAGCCGATAACCAGCCAGATGATGCCGGCGCCGGCCGGTGAGGCGACGAGCCAGGCATCGGCAATGTCGAGCGCGCCGCCCTGAATGGCAAGTACCGGCGGATAGTCCTTAACGCCTGCACGGCGTTTGCCCGCGGAGGCGACGAGATCGCCCAGCACGGCGGCGGCCGCGATGGCGCTGACAAGTGCCAGCCACGGACCCCAGGCCATGCCCACTATGAAGTAGTTGAGGACCGCGGAGGCAACCAGCAGTGCGCCAAACCCGGTCGCCAGCCCTTCAACGGTCTTGCGCGGGCTCAGGCGCGGGAACGCCGGAGTTCTGCCGAAGAGCTTGCCGCCAAAAAGAGCAAGACTGTCGAACACTTCAACAAGAATAAACCCAAGCAGCGCGTAGACGTGCAAATTCGGATCGCGCGCCAACAACGCATAGAGCGCGAGCGCAATGCCCGGAAACGCCGCGACACGCGCAAGCGCATTGACCGAGTGTTCGGGGCCGTTGGCGGTGTCCGCCATCAAATGGCTGCACGCCAATGTCGCAAGCAGCACGACCGCACAGAACATGACCACCCAGTATGTGGGAGCGAACCAGCCGAATGCCGCGAATGCCAGCACCATTGCGCTGCCGAGGAGCGGTGCATACGTCCCCGCGTCCCGCGAGGGTGTCTTGAACGATACGCAGGAGGCTTCCCAGCCGGTGCGCGCAGCGAGTGCCGCAAGTGCCAGCGCGATCACCGTTTGACCGAATAGAAAAGGTGTCGTGGCGCATGCAACGATCAAGGCCTCCGATCCCATCAGCAGCCAAAGTTCGCGGGCCTGCCCGCGCAAGGCCCGAACGGCTGTCAGAAAGGCAAGACCGAGGCATCCCGCGGCAACAAGACCCCAGGCGACGAGAACGAGTGCCGTGTTGTCCGGCATGATCTGGATCACCCCTTTCAGCCGCGCCCGGCACGCAGCGCGCGGCGCTGAAAAAACCGGAAGAACGGGGAAATTAAGCTGTGCCACATATAGAGGAGTGAAAGACGCCAACCCGGCGTCAGCGCGAAGCGGCCCCATCCGGCCTGGGACAGGATTTTGCGGGCGGCCGCGTCGGCGCTCAAACGCCCGGCCCAGCCGGCGATCCGGGTTGTTGCTTCACTGCGCTGCGCGAGTTCGCTTTCGAGCTGCGGCGTGTCGGTGTCGGGTGGATAGGCGATGGATACGGCAATGCCGTGCGGCGCGAGTTCGACGCACAGGCTCTCGGCAAACCCGCGCAGAGCGAATTTCGAGGCCCCATAAGCGGCGTAGCCGGCGATGCCGATAATGGCGCTTGCGGATGCGATGAACATGAGACGGCCGCTGCCCCGGGTCACCATTGACGGTGTGCAGGCCTTTGCGAAGTTCACCGCGCCAAAGTAATTGACATCCATCTGGCTCCGCGCATCGGCCACGGTAAGTTCATTTAGGAAGCCCGGTTCAACGATGCCGGCACAGGAAATGGCCCACGCGGGTGGGCCGAATTCCTCGACGCAGCGTTCCACAGCCTTTGTGCAAGCAGCGGCATCGCTCACATCCGCCGACCGGACCGCAACTGCTTCGGGCGCCGTGCCACCGGAGCAGAGGACCCGTTTAGCCTGCTCAAGCCTTGCCAGGTCCCGGGCAATCAGCGACACCCGCGCTCCCCTGGCTGCAAGGTGGCGTGCAAGTGCCAGACCGATCCCGCTGCTGCCGCCGGTTATGATCGCGTGAGGAGAGTTCGAAGACGGAGATGCCGCGCGGGACGACATCAGGCACGGCGTATCCGCTCGCTCGTTGAGCGAACATCGGTCGCGAAGGCTTCCAGAAGCCGGTAGGCTTCGTGATCTTCGATCTGAACCGGAGGGTGTTTGAAGAGGAACGCGCATACATCAGGTATCGCACCGCCAATTCCACGATCCAGCGCGATGCGTGCACAGCGGATTGCGATCAGCGCCATCGCCGCTGCGTTCGGCGAATCTTCAACGGAAAGTCGAACTTCCATGTTCGTCGGCACCGCGCCGAACAACTGACCCTCAAGCCGCATATAGGCAACCTTCTGGTCATTGAGCCACGGCACATAATCGGAAGGGCCGATGCGGACATCGTCGTCGGCGAGGCGCTCGCGCACCGCTGACTGCACCGCTTCGGTTTTTGATTCCCGTTTCGATGACAGACGTGAGCCATCCATCATGTTCAAGAAGTCGGTGTTTCCACCGATATTGAGCTGGTAAACGCGGTCGAGCTGGGCACCGCGAAGGTCAAACAGTTGCGCGAGTACGCGCTGCACGATGGTGGCACCGATCTGCGCCTTGAAGTCATCGCCGAGGATCGGCACACCGCGTTTGGCGAACCGCTCCGACCACGCATCGTCGCTGGCAAGGAACACCGGGATACCATTGACTACGGCGCAACCCGCTTCCAACGCGCATTCAACATAGAACTCGCTCGCCTTTTGGGAGCCGACCGGGAGAAAGTTCATCAGCACTTCAGTGCCGCTTTCCTTGAGGGCGGCGACAACCTCTTCGCCGTCAGGCTCCGGTGCATCGCTTAGTTCGAACGAGCGGTCGGCAGCCAGTTCATGCATAAGGTCGGCAACGCCGTCGAGGGTCTGACCGCGCCGCACCGTCACATTCGAGTTTGGCACGTCACGCCAAAAACGCTGGGTACAGTTGGGTGCGGCGAAGATTGCCTCTGAAAAGTCCCTGCCGACTTTACGGGAGTCCACGTCGTATGCGCAGACGATGTCGACATCTTCCGCCGCGTAGCCGCCGAGCACCGGAAAGGGTACGCCTACAGCTTCTCCGGGATGGGCGCGGCAATATGCAATTCCCTGTCCCAACGAACTTGCGCAATTGCCGACGCCAACAACGGCGGTGCGGATCAAACTCATGACTCAATACTGCTCCCCATATGCGACAACGCGCTCATTCGTTCCGGGCCACACCTGTTGCACCGGTCAATTTGGTTTGACCATTTTGTCTGGCGCCGGTTCGCGCCCATTACGTTTGCCACCAATAGCCCGTCTTGTCCATCCATAGACCAAAGTGAAAGCGACCTTGAGCCGGGGTGCGGACCCGCGCCGGTTTCGAGCGGCCCGGCCGGGCCGCCGGACCGGCCGGATTTGCAACTGGCTGTATTGCGCCCGTGACAAACCCGACCGAAAGTTCTTCAGCTTCCACGGCCAAGCTGCACATGGGCTGAACAAAAGCAGCGGTGCGGCGTCATTTTGGCGCAATCGCCGTGTTTCTATTGCCGCGTTGGTAAAACGTCACTGCGGCAGCGCGCGCTGAATTGCGCCACAGGATGCCACCGTCCCAGAACGTTTCCATATGAAGAGGAAACGTTCTAATGTTGCGGCGCGGCGTTGAGTGCCCTGCCCATAGCCGGGACGGCTCCGCCGACACTGCACTCCGGGGGATAATGGGAAAGCCGTGCGCCGGTCCTACAGCATCCATGTCATCGCAAAACTCATCACAGCGTTGCTGGTCGGTGCGTTCATTGTTGTCGGCATCTATCTTACAGAAGAACTTGTCGGGCTATTGCGCCTCATTGGAGAAGCGCAGGCGGCAGTCAGCACGCTGTGGTATATGCTGGCGCTGATCGCACCTAATATTCTGGATGTGGCGATGCCGCTGGCGACGTTGATCGCCATGTATCGGATATTGCTCGAAGCGCGCGAGCAAAGAGAGCTCGTCGTGCTTGCTGCGTCTTCAGTCGGGGCACAGCATTTCCTGCGTCTGCTTGCAATCGGCGCCTGCATTTCCGCAAGCCTTACTCTGGCGGTGTCCGGGTTTCTCGAGCCCTCCACACGGCACGAATACCGCAGCAAGGTGTTTGAGTTGTTTCACGCCTCGGTTAGCGGCGGGCTGCCGGCTGAGAAGATCTTCCATTTTGGAACCAACACGGTGATAAACCGCGCCAAGGACCGCGCCGACGGCATACACCGGTTGTTTCTGGTTGAGCAGGTGCCGGGCAATCCGGACCGTGTGATCACCGCTGAACGGTCATTGCTGGCAGGGCCCGACCCGGCCGGCGACTACAGCCTTCACATCCGTGATTTCCTGCTGCACACCATCCCCGAAGACCAAGGCCCGGAAGACCAAGGCCCGGACGACCAACGCGAGGGCATGTTCGATACGATGCGGACCTGGGAGGCAAACCGGCTGGTCTATCAGGTGGCGCTCAGCCGCTTTTTGAATTTCCCACCGCGCCGGCGCTTCATAGAAGAATGGTCGACGCCCGAACTGCTCAATTTCGATCCGCCCGGGAGGCAGACGGACGCGCACCTGCGGGAGGCGGCGGTGAGAATTGTACGCGGGCTTTTGTGTTTTCTCGCGCCGGTGCTGGCTGTATTCGCGCTGGCGTTAACCTGGCAGAGAACCCAGATTGTCACGCTGCCGGTTGCCTGCGGGCAGATCCTGTTCATCGATTTCATCGTCCAGCACGTCATATCAAAAGTACCTGCGTTCAGTATTTTGAGCGTTGTTCTGTCGGCGGTCGCTGTCTGCTTCCTCATCATGCTGGGCTGGGTCGCGGCCTGGGTGATTTCCGGTCATGCCTCATTCATCAAACCCCAGTTGGAGGATTGATGAGCGACGTTCGCGCCAACATTGAACACGGATCCGGGCAAGGCCCGGCACTTGGAGCGGGGTTTCGGCCGTCCCTCATTTTGCTTCGCTATCACCTGATCGGATATCTGACGCGCGTCGTGGTGACATTCTCCTGCCTGGCCGCACTGGCGCTGGGTGTCGATTTCGCCGATTTCTGGAAACAGGTGGCCGACATTGCCGAGGGCGAAGGCAGCAATCTTGTCCTGGCCATGGGGTACTACGTGCTGATCCGCCTGCCGGATATTGCCGCTCACATGATGGGCATGGGCGTATTTCTGGGCGTCCTGTGGTGGGAGATCATCCAAAGCCGGACGGGGCAGCGGGTCGCCAGTTGGAACAGCGGCGATTCGCCCGCCCGCAGCCTGTCCGCGGCCCTGGTGCTCGGCCTGCTGCTCGCGCCGGTGCAATTCGGTCTGGATGCCTGGTTGCGACCGATGGTGACAGAAATTCAAATGGACAGCGGTCTCGGCAAGAGCGGGCAGCGCTTTGACCGACGCTCCACCGATAAACTGAGGTGGGCGATTTCAGAGGCAGGTATCGTCTCGGCGCGGTTTGACTTTGCATCGCGGATGCTTGTCGACCTGACGCTCTACAGGCTCAGCAATGACGGTCGTCTGCGCCATGTCGTCAAGGCGGATTCAGCCACGCATATTCCGCAGTCGGGGCTATGGCGGCTGAAAGGGGCCAAATGGTATTTGTCCTCGTCGTCGCCGGATTATAGCGGTCTGCCGGCAATCGCGGGAAACGATCGTACGGGTAGTGGCTCGACGCTTGACCGGGAGCGTGGCGATAGCGAGGTGATAGAACTCGACCTTGATCCCATTTTGCAGAAATTCGTTTATGTGGATGCGGTATTTCTGTCGCCCGCCACCATGTACGGGCTGCTTGAACACGGCGCACCGCAATTTCTCCTGGACGACTATCAAACGCGCCTGCACCATACCTACTCGCGCGTGTTTTATCCGCTTCTCATGGCGGCGCTCGCTGCATCGGCGGCGGTATTCGCCGTCGGCAAGATGGTCGGTGCCTTGGTCTATCTGTCGATCGTCAGTTTGGGGTATCTGGCGCATGTATTTATGAAGGCGAGTGTGGCCCTGGGTGAGCTGGGCTTTGCACCGCCCGCCCTTTCGGGGTGGCTGGGGGTGAGTATTCTTGCCCTGGTGCTCGTGCTCATGCAGCTTCGGCTTGCACTGTATACGGTAGGGAGATAGCCTTTGCCGGTCAGGTTCTTTTGAAGCGAGTGGCAAAGGAGCCCCTAGACTTGCCATTGGACACGCTGATAACATGTGCTATAGGCGGCGTCCGGTTTGGCACAAGGGCGTGGCGGGGGGAAACTCAAGTCGTGGTTTCTCACGCGTTGCGCCCCAACCTAGTTGGGGCAGTTGAGTTTTTATGAAGCGTCGAGACTTGGCGATAGTGGGAATCGGGTGCCGTTATCCCGGTGATGCCGATACGCCCAAAGAATTCTATGAGCTGTTGCGGTCCGGCCGCGATGCCTTCCGTGAAATACCGGAAGAACGCTGGAATCTGGACAGATTTACGGACACCGACCCGACGACGCCTGCCAGAAGCACGGTGCGGGAGGCGGCGCTGATCGATGAGCGTCGGCTGTTTGAGATGGACTCCGAGTTTTTCGGATTGACACCGCGTGAAGCCGAAGCGCTCGATCCGCAGCAACGACTGCTGCTCGAGACGAGTTGGGAAGCCTTCGAAGACGCGGGCATCAAGCCGGTGACGCCGGGGGGACGCAATATCGGCGTTTATGTCGGCGCGTTCACGCTGGACAACTCTTTGATCCTGAACGATCCGATGAATGCCGGCCTCGTAAGTGCCGCGAGTGCCGCGGCCGCGACGTCGGTCATGATGTCGAACCGGCTGTCATTCTTCTACAATTTCCATGGTCCCTCGCTGACGATGGACACGGCGTGTTCTTCGTCCCTTGTGGCGCTGCACTATGCCTGCCGGGACCTTTGGGACGGCAAAACGGACGGTGCGCTGGTGGCGGGTGTCAACGCGCAACTGCATCCGACGATTTTCAATGTCATGTCAAAGGGCGGCTTTCTGTCGCCGAATGCGCGCTGCAGAACGTTCGATGCGGATGCCGACGGCTATGCGCGTGGTGAGGGCGCCGGTGTCATAGTGCTCAAGCCGCTTGACAAGGCGCTTGAGGACGATGATCGGGTTTACGCGGTAATCAAGGGTGCGGGCGTCAATCAGGATGGCCGCACAATGGGTATCTCCGCGCCCAACGGCGAGGCGCAGAGAGCGCTGATCGATTCCGTGTTCAAAGAGTTCAAGCTGTCGCGCGACGATGTTGTGCTGGTGGAGGCTCACGGAACGGGTACGGCGATCGGTGATCCGACGGAAGTTTCGGCGCTGACGCGTGCGCTCGGCCAGCGGTCCGACGACGCGGAGCGGTTTGTCGGTTCCGTGAAGGGCAATATCGGCCACCAGGAAGGCGGCGCGGGTATTGCCGGCGTTATCAAGGCGGCACTTTGCCTCTACAACGAAGAAGCCCTGCCGCAGTGTAATCTGAATACGCTTAACCCAGATCTCAGTCTTGAAGACGGTCACTTGAGGATCCCAAGTCAGCCGGAACCTTTGCCCGACGCGAAGGGGCAGGCACTGGCCTGTGTCAACTCATTTGGGTATGGTGGAACAAATGCGCACGCGGTTCTGGGCAGTGCCCATGGCTTGAAAGTGCAGCATCACGATGAGCAGACCAGAACACCTCTGAACATGGTGGTTTTGTCGGCGCGCAGCGACACCGCGCTGCGGCAGATAGCTGCTCAGACGGCCGATGTTATCGAAAACGCGCCTGAGCGCTATGTGGATGTGATCGACGGGTTGCAGCGCAGCCGGTCGCATCTGGAGCGCCGCCTGGCATTTGCCGCGTCGACGCCGGCGGAAGCGCTTGAAAAACTTCGCGCCTTCTCAAGCGAAGACGAGGAGGCGGCCGAAGGCCCGGGCGTTGAACAGGGCATGGCCGCAGAGGACAGCTCCGATGTTGTCTTTGTCTATACCGGTATGGGGCCGCAGTGGTGGCGCATGGGGCGCGAGCTCTATGAAAGCGAACCGGTGTTCAAGAGCGCGATTGAAGAGGCGGACGCGCTGTTTGCCAAACATTCGGGCTGGTCGATCCTTGAGGAGATGCTGAAGGACGAAGAAGCCTCGTCCATGACCAGCAACAAGATAGCGCAGCCCGCGAACTTCGTTATGCAGCATGCGCTGACGCAGCTTTTGGCGTCCTGGGGCGTGAAGCCTCAGCTCATCGTCGGACACAGCGTCGGAGAGATTGCAGCAGCCGCGGCATCGGGAGCGTTGACGCTCGACGATGCGGCAAAGGTCGCCTATCACCGCAGCCGCGTGCAGCAGATGCGCGCCGGCCAGGGCCGTATGCTGGCGACCGGTCTTGACCACAAGACCGCAAAGTCGATTGTCAAACTTTACAGCGGCACCGTTTCGCTGGCGGCGATCAACGCCCCGAATTCGATGGCACTGTCGGGCGATTTCGATGCGCTGACCGAAATTGCCGGCGAACTGGAGGATCAGGGAACGTTCCACCGGTTTATCGTTGGCGAGGTTGCCTATCATAGCCATCAGATGGATGGTCTGCGCGACGAACTGACGGTGGCGCTCGATGATATCGAGCCGCGCAAGCCGCTCGTTCGCATGTTCTCATCGGTCACGGGCCGCGAAATCAAGCGCAAGGTACATGATGCCGGCTACTGGTGGCGCAATGTCCGGCAGCCGGTTGAGTTCAGTTCGGTGGTCGAGGCGCTTGCCAAAGAAGGCTACAGGAACTTTATCGAAATCGGACCGCATCCAGTGCTCGGCGCAGCCATCCGGGAAATTTTCTCAGAAGCCTCCAGCACGAGCGTTACGACCGTTCCGTCGCTGTTGCGCGAGAAGCCGGAGCATGACGGCCTTATGCGTTCCATTGCGCAATTGTGGTGCAACGGTAGCCGCATCGAGTGGTCCGATGTCGAGAAGCGCTGGCACAATCTGGTGCCACTCTATCCCTGGCAGCGTGCCCGTCACTGGCGTGAAAGCCGGGCATCGCAGATCTACCGGACTGGAAAAAACGAACATCCGCTTTTGGGCATCAGGCTTGCCGAACCGCTGCCGACCTGGGAAGTCCTCTTCCCCAGCCAGATCCTGAGTTTCTTCGCCGATCACGTCATTGGCGGCAATGCGATATTTCCAGCAGCGGGATATGTTGAAACCTTCCTCGCGGTCTGCGGGGCCATGTCGCCGGACAAACCGTATTTCCTGAGTGACGTTCGCTTTGAGGCGATGTTGCCGATTCCCGAAAATGACACACTGAAAGTGCGCACGACCGTTGCCGACGATCGCATGACGTTCCACGCCAAGACCGTCGCCGCCGATGGCGAATGGCGCCAGTTCGCGGCGGCACGTCTCGTGCGTCAGGAACGCACCGCCGACAGTGTGTGGATGCCGGTGTTCGACCGCGCAGATCCCTTGCGCCGGTTTGCCCGCGATGAAGCCTATCGCCGTCTCGCCAAAATGGGGCTGGAGTACAAGGATGCATTCCAGACGATCGAGAGCGTATGCATCTATGAGGGCGGTGTCGAAGGCACTCTGACCATGGGCCCGAAGGCGAGCGAGATCAAAGGTCTGCGCTCCATGCCCGCCCTGTTCGACGGCGGATTGCAGCTTCTCGCGCTGGTGTTTGAAAATCAGACCGAAGCGCCGCTGCCGGTTCAGGTATCTTTCGTCAGCATGTTTACTGACCAGCTTCCCGAGACCGTTAATGTCGTTGGCGAGCTGCAGTGGAACCTCTCCGGTGTTCCCGGTGCGCGTCTTTTGTTCCTCGACGACGAGGGTCGCCCGCTTATGGAGCTGTCGGGCATTCAGTCTCGTCCCATCCGTTTGCCGCAGGCAAGTGCGACGGGAGCGAAGCTATCAAGCTTTGCGTTCCGCTGGCGCGAGCATGATGAATTGATCGGCGATGTGGAGGATCTGGATGGTGTTCTGGAAGCCACCGCCGGACAGGCGCAGGCTGGCAATGGCGGCAACGGATCGCACGCGCAGAACGGCAATGGTTCTTCGAACGGGAATGGCGCCAAAGAGGCGGCTGACGACGCTTCGGAAGAGGCCGACGAATCGCCCGGAATTGCGATTGCCTATGCCGGTGCCGGTGGTGCGTTGGTACGTGCTATTCAGGAAAAAGCCCCGACCTCAACGCCGTCGCGCCGCTACAAGGCCGTTGTTGCGTCCGCGGGCGAGGGTGTTTCCGTCACAAACGGCGAAGCGGATGGCGAGGCAGTTGAAGATGCCGCCGCTGTAAAGGATGCAGCGGCTGACGAACCGCAAGAGTTTGTCGTCTGGTGCGCCGATGACAAGTCTGGCATAGAGCCGTCACCCGAAGAAGCCTGGCGGTTGGCGGAGTTTGCGCGAAACCTGCCCAATGACGAAAACACCCGTCTCGTTGTGTGCACGAGAAACGCCTGGCGTGTGGCCGGTGACGATCACAGTGCTCCAGGCCATGCGGCGCTGTGGGGCGTGGCGCGCTCGCTGCGCAACGAACTTGGCCTTGTCGACGTGCTGTGCGTCGATTTCGATGAAGACCCGGAGAGTTTTGCAGACTTCTGGTCGGTTCTGGAACTGCTTCCCGCAAACGCGGAAGTGGCGATCCGTCAGGGCAAGACGCATTTCTGGGAGCTCGACGACAGCGAGGAAGCCCACGACCGCAATTGTGAAGTCCCCGTGCCGGTGGCACCGGAGGACCGGTTCGGCTGGGATCTCGAAACCGACAGCAAGCGCGGGATCGACGGTCTGAGCTTCCGCATGAGCGAGCGGCGCAAACCCAAGGCGGACGAAATCGAGATCTGCGTCGATGCGGTGTCGATCAACTTCAAGGACATCCTGAAGGTCTATGGCCGCCTGACCGACCAGACCATGTCGGGAACGTTCTCCGGCGGCTCGATCGGTCTGGAGGCGGTTGGCACGGTGGTCCGCGCCGGCGCGTCGACGGATTACGAGCCGGGCGAGCAGGTTATTTTCATGGCGCGGGAAGGCTGTTTCCGCAAGTTTGTCAACCTCAGCCCCGGTAACGAGATTGTGCTGCGATGGGGCGACCTGCCGTTTACCTCGGCGGAAAAAGCATCCATTCCGATCGTGTTTTTCACGGCGCATTACGGCCTGCTGGAAGTGGGGCGTCTGGCAAAGGGCGAAACCGTCCTTCTGCATTCCGCCGCCGGCGGTGTCGGCCATGCGGCGATCCAGGTTGCCCGTACGCGCGGTGCGGAAATTGTTGCAACGGCGGGAACGCCGGAAAAAAGGGATTATCTGCGCTCGCTCGGCGTCCAGAACGTCTTCGACTCGCGTTCGCTCGATTTTGAGCAGCAGGTACTCAAGGCGACATCGGGCCGTGGCGTTGATGTGATTTTGAACTTCCTGCCGGATGCGCAGCTGCACGCCAACCTGCGGATACTGAGGCCGTTCGGTCGGCTGGTCGAGATAGGCAAACTCGACATCGGCATGAACCGAGGTCTGCCGCTTGCGGAGTTTGAACGCAATCTCACGTTTGCTTCCGTTGACTTCGACCACATGTCGAGCAGTAGCCCGGAGCTTTGCCTGAAAATTGCAGAAGAGATCCGCGAACGCTTTGCCAATGGCGACTACCGGCCAAGCCAGGTCACAACATGGCCGGCATCCGATATCCGCGACTGCTTCCGCGAACTCGCCGACGGCCGCCACATCGGCAAACATGTCGTCGACTTCACAGAAGCGCCCGACGACGTCCTGCCGATGAGCACGCGCAGCCCGGCGCCGCGCTCCGATGCCTCTTATGTGGTAACCGGCGGCTTCGGCGGATTTGGTCTGAAGACTGCCGAATGGCTTGTGCGAAACGGTGCGGGATGCGTCGTTCTGGTTGGCCGTACGCCGCGCGTGTCGGAAGAACTGGCCGCGTTGCGCGAGCTTGCGGCCGAGCGTTCCGCGCATGTCGCCGAGGTTGCCTGCGATGTCGGCCGTCTCAGCGAGGTTCGCCGGCTTCTGACGCGCGATGTCGAGGAATTGCCCGCCGTGCGCGGCATCTTCCACGCGGCGGCGGTTCTGGCCGACGCGCTTTTGCCCGATCAGTCGCTAGAGACTTTTGAAACCGCGTTCCACGCCAAGGCCATCGGTGCCTACAATCTGCACCGTGCGTCGCGGGAGTTTGCGGTCAATCTCGACTACTTCGTCCTTTACTCCTCGATAAGTGGTGTTATCGGCAATGTCGGCCAGTCCAACTATGCCGCGGCTAACACCTATCTTGATGCGCTCGCCGAGCACCGCCGCGAGAAGGCGCTGCCTGCAGTGAGTATCGCCTGGGGCGCGATCGGCGATGCGGGCATGCTCGAGCGCGACGAGGCGGTGGCCCGTGTTCTCGAGGCACGCGGCATCAAGCCGGTCGAGGCGGACCGCGCGCTCGATGCAGCAGCACCGGTTATCGCCGGCGGCACGGTGAACACGTGCCTGTTTGAGATCGACTGGGAAACCTTTGGCCGCCTGATCAAGGTCGAAAAGGGCGAGCCGCTCTGGCCGGTCGTTGCCCGGGCCATGGGCACCGGCACCGGCAGCGATCTTGCCGACCGGGTTGCCGGCATGTCGCAGTCCGACGCGATCTCGGCCATTCAGGAATTCATCGTCGCGGAACTTGCCCGGGTAACCGGCCGCGATGTGGATAACATCATTCCGGAACGGTCCCTGCACATGCAGGGTCTTGACTCTTTGATGGTAGTGGAGTTGCAAATAGCGCTTGAACAGTCCACTGGCGTGGATATGAATCTGACGATCAATGATATGCAGCTAAGTATCATTGGCCTGTCGGAAACCATTTATGAGCGCATTGCAGCCAGCCAGCCGGGCCTCATCGAAGCGGCGGAAGCCATTGAACATGTTGCCAGCCCGGATGATCTTGATGTCGAGTCGCTCACTGACGAACAGGTCGAAATGATTCTTGACGAGTTGTTGCCTGCAGCAGAGAGCGGCCATGACGAAACCCTCATCCAGTAAAGATCTCTCGCCCGCGGACAAGCGGCGCCTGCTGACCGAAATTCTCCAGAAGCGAGCGAAGCAGGCGGACAAATACACCTCGCTTCGTACCAAGTCGTCAGGCAAGAAAATCGGACAGACCAAGGCCGGAGGCATTCCCTCCGTCGGCCTTGACGAAGGCATGGCCATTCTGGTCGAGCAGGCCAAGTGGCACGTGTCGATTGGTGAAGAGAATCCGTTTTTCAGAGTATTCGACGGCCCGATGCGGGCGGAGATGCAAAGCGACGGGCGGCCGGTCGTTAATTTTTCAAGCTACGACTATGTCGGGCTGTCGTGCGATCCGCGGGTGCAGGAAGCATCGTGCGAAGCGATCCGGGCGCTGGGCACTTCGGTGGCCGCAAGCCGCATCGCGTCCGGCGAACGCCCACTCCATGCCGAGCTTGAGCGGGGGCTTGCGTCTTTCTTCGGAACCGAGGACGCGCTGGCGATGGTCAGCGGATTTGGAACAAACGAGAGCGTTCTCGGTCACATTGCCGGCCCCGGCGATCTCATTTTGTACGACATGTACATGCATCGCAGCGCCATCGAGGGCGCGCGCCTGTCGGGAGCGCAGCGTATGCCGTTTGCGCATAACGATCTGGACGCTTTGAAGGAACTGCTCACTACCGACCGCAAGAAGTACAAGAACTGTTTCATCCTTGTCGAGGCGCTCTACTCGATGGACGGCGACACGCCCGATCTTCCCCGGCTTATGGAACTGAAAGAAGAGTTTGAAGCCTTTCTGTTCCTTGATGAGGCGCATTCGATAGGGGTTCTCGGCAAGACCGGCCGCGGCCTTGCCGAACAATACGGCATCGACCGTTCCGACATCGACATCACCATGGGGACGCTCTCGAAGTCTTTCGCCAGCTGTGGCGGCTATATCGCGGCGAGTACGGCGCTTGTCCGGTACCTGCGGTACTCCACGCCGGGGTTCGTGTTCAGCGTCGGGCTGTCGCCCGCGAACGCTGCATCCGCTCTCAAAGCGCTGCAAATCATGCGCGAGGAACCCGAACGTGCGCGGAAATGCCAGCGGAACGGGCGGCGCTTTTACGAAGGCCTGAAGGCGCTAGGCCTCGATACCGGCCACAGCGAAGGCTATGCGGTTACGCCGCTCATCGTCGGCAGCTCGGAAAATGCCGTTCGGGTGTCGAACCGGCTCTTCGAACAGGGCGTCAACGCCCAGGCGATCTATTTCCCGGCGGTGCCGGAATCGCTCGCCCGGCTGCGCTTCTTCATCACCCAATCGCACACCGAAAAGCAACTGGATGACGCGGTTGCGCTTATTGCAAAGGTGCACAAAGAGGTGTGCGGCGGATAGGTGCACGCTCACCAGAGGTGTTGCGCGGCGGGTGAGTGATCATCACGTTGTTACCATTATGAAAATTGTCCAGGTTTGCCCGTATGACTTCCACCGCCCCGGAGGAGTGCAGATACACATGCGCTCGCTGGCGGAGGAGTTCACGCGCCGCGGACACGAAGTCAAGATTGTCGCTCCAGGTCCGGTGGTTCAGCCGGAAACCGAAGAGCGCTACGAGATCATTCCTCTGGGCAGATACAAGCAGATCGGGTTCAGTGCCACACGGTTTGAGATCACGCTTGCGCGCCGCGGTGCCGTGCGCGAGGTGGCGCAGCGGCTGCGCGACTGGGGTGCTGATATCGTCCATTTCCACACCATGTGGACGCCGCTCATGCCACTTCAGCTTTTTTCATGCTGGCAGGGCGCGACCGTCTCGACTTTTCACGATATGCCGCCCGATACGCTGACGGGTAATAGCTTGAGGACGCTCTTCAAGGGGATGAGCTGGATGCTGCTCTCCAGGCTCGATGGGGCGATCACGGTTTCAAGGGCTCCGGCCGGGCATTTGCGTCCGGGCCGCCATGGTGTGGTGCCGGAGATCATTCCGCCGACCATCGATCTGGCGCCCTTTCAATTGCGGCAAAGCGATAAGGGAAAACCGCCCGGCGATGAGGTCCGGCTTTTGTTCGTGGGGCGGCTCGAAGTACGCAAAGGCCTGCCCTACCTTCTCGACGCCTGGCGTCTGGTCGACGCGGCGCGGCGGCGCGACAGTTCGCTGCCGAAGCTTCACCTGACCATTGCGGGCTATGGCAAGCTTTCACATGAGGTGCACCGCATGATCGATGAGGTCGAGCCTGGAACCGTTGAGCTGGTCGATGCGATGACGCGGGACGCCGTATCGCAAAGGCTGCGAGATGCGGATATCTTTCTTGCCACCTCGCCCTGGGGGGAGAGTTTCGGCCTCGTACTGGTTGAGGCGATGACGAGCGGAGCGCCGGTTCTGGCGGCCGACAATGACGGCTACTCCAGTGTCATGACGGGGAGGGGAACTGAGTGTTTGTTCGAGGCCGGTAATGCGAAGTCCATGGCGGCGGCGATCCTTGACCTCGCCGCAGACCCTGAAAAACGCGCGCGGCTGCGTGCGTGGGGGCTTGAGCATGCCCGTCAGTTTGATGTGCGCGAGGTTGCACCGCGCATTGAAGCCGTTTACGCCCGCGCCATAGAGCGGCATAAGGTGGGCGGCAAAGCGCGTTAGCCCTGTTCTGCCCTGGCTGTTTCAATGGCTGTCGACATACGCCAATATTAATTCTGTCTTGCGTGAACGTAACCGGACACGGACCCGTGGCATCTGAAAAAAACCTCATTATCTCGGCCGATTTCGGCACCGGCAGCGTCAAGGTCGCGCTGCTCGGGACTGACGGTGAGATCGCTGGCCGGGCGAGCGGGACATACGAAACACTGCATCCGGTTCGCGATGGTGCCGAACAGCGCCCGCAGGACTGGTGGGGTGCGTTCGCGGAAACGGTGAAGCGTGCCGCCTCCGGTGTGGCTGATTATGAGAAGCGGGTTGCGGGCATTGTCTTCTGTGCGCAGATGTGCGGCCTGGTGTGCACCGATGCGGCCGGCGAGCCCTTGCGTCCCTGTCTGATCTGGCGCGACAAGCGCGCCGCTGGTTTGACGCGGCGCTATGTCGGCGGGTTCCCGACCGTGCTGGGCTACAACGCATTCAAGGGCTTGCGATGGCTTTATCTCGGCAATGGCGCGCCGGCGGTCAGCGGCACCGAAGCGCCGGGAAAGATCTTGTGGCTGCGTGAGAATGAGCCGGACGTGTGGGCGCGAACGGAGCACATTCTCGATATGCGCGACTGGCTCGTCATGCGCGCCACAGGTGAGCGCATCACGACGGCCGATTGTGCCAGCCTGACCTGGATGTTCGATTCCAGGAAGCATCGATGCGACTGGTCGCCGGCCCTCATGCGCAGCCTTGGCGTGACACGCGAGCAGTTGCCGCGCGTTACCGACGCGGGCGATGTGGCAGGCACACTGACGGAGCGTGCGGCGGGCGAACTGGGGCTGCCTATGGAGACCCCCGTTTTTGCCGGCAGTGGTGACGTGTTTGCCGCAGCACTCGGTGCGGGAGCGCACGAGAACGGCGAACTTCACATCTATCTTGGAACGAGCAGCTGGATCGGCGGATTTTTCAACTGGCGGCGACTCAATCCGTTCCTGCGCTATGCCACGATCACCGGGCCGGTGGAGCGGCGCCCGCTGCTCATTGCGACGCAGGAATCGGCCGGCGCCTGCATCGAATGGATTTCCGATCTTGTGCAGCAGTCCTCCGACGACGCGGCGCTCTCAATTCCGCAACTGATCGATGAAGCACTGGCGACAGATGTTGAGTCGCCGCTGTTTCTGCCGTGGCTTGCCGGTGAACGCACGCCGGTGGATGACAACCGCCTGCGCGGGGCGTTCCTCGGCCTCACACTTGACGATGATCGAAGCCGGCTGGTGCGCGGCGTTCTGGAAGGTATTGCGCTCAATACACGTTGGACATTTTCATGGGTGAACCGCGAGCCCGGCGTCAGACGCGATCGACCGGTGCGACTTGCCGGCGGTCTCGCCGCCCATCACGGCTTCTGCCAGATGCTGAGCGATTGTCTGGGCAGGGAGATTTCCGTCGGAGACGATCCGGGGTTTGCGGGTGTGCGCGGTGCGGCACGGGTCGCGGCGGCCGGTCTTGGGTGGATTGAGACGCCGTGGGAGAGTGACGGAAACGGCACAAGCAAGAGCCAGACCGTGTTTGCGCCGAACGCTGAACGTCATGCCTATTTCAATGAACGCATGTCGGACTTCCGATATGCCTACCGCCGTACTGCGCCGCTGTTCCGCCGGCAGGCGGCGCGTCACAATCAGGTGCTGGATCGACGCCCGGCGGTTGAGCCGAATAGTTTGGAGGACGGCGGGAATGCTCGACGGACTGTACAGCCATCTGATTGATCCCTTGTGGATCCGCCCGGCAAAACTGCTGGTGCGTCTCGGCCTGACAGCCAATCAGGTTACGATCCTCGGGCTTGTGCTGGTGGCGGCAAACTGCGCCGCCTATTTCTGGCATGGCTCGTCCATGGCGCTCGGCATCGGCCTTGCGGTCTCGTTCGCCGCCGATTCGCTGGACGGCGCGGTGGCGCGCCTGCGCAATGAGGCGTCGCGGTTTGGCGGTTACCTCGATGCGGTTATCGACCGCTACCAGGAAGCGGTGGTGTTCTTCACGATCGCCTACATTCACGATGAGTGGCTCGCGGCCATGCTGGCGCTGACCGGCGCTTTTCTGACGAGCTATACGAAAGCCCGCACGGCAATCGAAATGCCGATCAGCAATACCGAATGGCCGGACCTTCTGGAGCGGCTGGAACGGGTCATTGTTGTCTGTGCACTGCTCATCGTGCACGGTGCGGTGGCGTTTCTTGGTGGACCGGCGGAAACGGTCCTGATGGCGGGTCTGTGGCTGTTCGCCATCGCCACGCATTTGACCGCCCTGCAGCGATGCGCGCGGGCACGGCAATTGCTGACGAAATCGCCGACTGGCGGCGGCGCGGAGGACCTATGAGACTGAGAGAGTATCGATGCTGAAATCCGGTGTGGAGCACATGAGTTCGCTTAAGGATGAGCGGGCGGTTTATCTGAACGGCGGTCGGGTCGGCGATGTTACGACGCATGAGGCGTTTGCGAACTCGATCGTAACATCGGGCAAGCTTTATGATTTTGTGTCCGACACGGCCAATGCCGAGCTCATGACCTACGATGCGGGCGGCGGCAATCTCTGCAACCGCATCTGGCATCTTCCCGAAACCTACGATGAGCTGGTGCAGCGCCGCACCGCGCTTGAGGCGTGGCACGGGTTGCATTGCGGCTTCCTCGGGCGCTCGCCCGACCATGTAGCTTCGTGCATTTCCGGCATGTATATGGGGCTTGACGTTTTCGAGGCCTATGACAGTGCGCGGGCGTCGGCGCTTGCGGGATACTATGAATATGCCCGCGACCGCGATCTCTACCTTACTTACGTCATCATCAACCCGCAGGCGGATCGTTCCAAGCCGGCGCATGAGCAGGACGATAAATACCTGTCGGCCGGTGTGGTCGACGAAGACAGTGAGGGGCTGACGATTCGCGGCGCCAAAATGCTGGCGACCGGTGGCATCATGGCAAACGAGGTGTTTGTCAACTGCATTCAACCGCTGCAGCCCGGCGATGAAATCTATGCACTTTCCTTCGCGGTACCGATGAACGCGAAGGGCCTCAAGATCCTGTCGCGCAAGTCCTATGAAGAGCACGCCCCAAACGTGTTTGACAATCCGCTTGCGGCGCGGTTCGACGAGAACGATGCCGTGCTCTATTTCGACGATGTGAAAGTGCCCTGGGAGAGGGTGTTCATCGACCGCGATGTCGCCATGTGCCAGAAGCAGTTTCACGAAACGCCCGCGCATGTTTACCAGAACTACCAGGCGCAGGTGCGCCTCATGGTCAAAATGCGGTTTCTCGCCGGTATTGCGCGGCGCATCGCCGACACCAACGGTACGACGAACTTCCCGCAGGTGCGCGAAGCTCTCGGGCAGGTCGCGGCGCACGCTGCGATGGTCGATTCCATGGTGCACGCCATGGAAGTGAAGGGCTGCATGCAGGGCCGTTACTTCGTTCCCGACCGGCACACGCTCTATGCCGCGCAGGTTCTGACGCAGCAGCTTTATCCGCAGGTCGTGACGACGTTGCGTGAACTGGCCGGCGGCGGTTTGATCATGCTGCCTTCGTCGCTGGAAGATTTCGCCAATCCCGAGCTCGCCCGGCTGATCGACCGCACGCAGCAGTCGCCGGCCACGGATTCGCGCGGACGGGTAAAGTTTTTCAAGCTTGCCTGGGACGCGGTCGGCTCGGAGTTCGCGTCCCGCCATACGCAATATGAGATGTTTTACGCCGGCGCCAACTTCGTTACGAAAAACCATTCGTTCCGCACGTTCGACTGGGAGCGTGCGGGAGCAATGGTCGATGACGTTCTGGACGGATACGACCTTGACGAAGAGGTCGCGCGGAGCAATCGTGGCGCCACGGAATAACACTGGATACACGGAGACTTCATAACGATGGGCGTTAACAAGGAACACAAGGAGTTTCATGCCGTCGACATGGGATCGGGCTGGCATGTGCCGCCGGGATACCCGGAGGGCATCGAGCAGAAAATCCTCTCCGGCGCGCTCGACGAAGATACCGGCAAAGGCACACGCACACGGCTTTTGCGTTTTGCGCCGGGGGTGTTTACCACCGCTCCCTTCGTGCACGACTATTGGGAAGAGGTTTATCTGGTGTCGGGCGATCTGACCGTCGGCAACGATGCCAAAGGCGAAGGCGGAGAGGCCTTCTCGCCCGACACTTACGCCTGCCGGCCGCCGGGTGCTTATCACGGGCCCTTCAAATCGAAAGCCGGTTGCGTCCTGTTAGAGATCCACTATTACGACCCTGTGTAAGCGGAGAGCCTTCAATGTCATCGCGTGTAACGCTGCCGCTCACGCTAGAGACGGGCGGAGAACAAATTTCCCTTGAGGCCGGTATAGACGATCTCGTCATTGCCGGGTGGACGGGCCGCAACCGCGATGCCATGGAAGCGCATGTGGCGGAGCTTGAAGCAATCGGTATTGCGCGACCCGCCCGCATGCCGACCTACTACCGCGTCGGTTGTGCCAACCTGACCACGGCGGAAGAGATTGAGGTTCCCGGCATCACATCAAGCGGAGAGGTCGAATTTGTCGTTCTGCCGAGCGCGCACGGCCTCCTCGTCGGGCTCGGGTCGGACCATACCGACCGGGAAGTGGAAAAGGCCGGCGTCACCATCTCAAAGCAGCTCTGCCAGAAGCCGATATGTCCGGTGGTGTGGAAACACGACGACGTCGCCGCCCACTGGGATGAGCTTGTGCTGCGCTCGTGGGCGGTTGAGGGCGGCGAACGGGCGCTCTATCAAGAGGGCCCCGTCACCACCATGCGCGATCCGCTCGATCTTATGGCGGATTACAAAGGCGCCGCGGCTGAGGATCAGGCATTGACGCCGGGATTTGCGATGTTCTGTGGCACGCTTGCCGTACACGGCGGCGTACGGCACTCCGAAGCGTTCGAGATCGAGCTTGAAGATCCAGTGTTGGCACGGCGGCTGCATCACGTCTACAGGATCCGCGAACTGCCGATTGAGGGGTAGTCATGGCCGGAAGCAATGGCGCCCGCTGGGGCATCGACAATGACTACACCCGATTGAACGACGTGCTGCTCGGCAAGCCGGAATATTTCCGCTGGGTCGATGCCGGAGCGATCACGCAGCGCACGCTCAAGAATGCGGAGAAGATGGGGGTGACGTTCGACCTCCAGACGGCCATGGCGCAGCATGCTGAGATGGTGCGCCTTTATGAAGAGGCAGGCGTCAACTGCCACTATCTGCAACCGGATGCGGTGCTGCACCGCAATTTCTTCGCCCGCGATTCAAGCGCCATGACACCCTGGGGCGCGCTTATCTGCCACATGCAGCTGAAATGCCGCCGCGCCGATTATGTGACAGCGATCCAGTTTTATCAGTCGAACGATATTCCGATCTGGAAGTTCGCTACCGCCGGGCATTTCGAAGGCGGCGATTTTGTTATTCTGGAACCTGGCACGGTCATGGTCGGCTGGTGCGGCGAGCGCAGCGAAGAGGCCGGTGCCGAGCAGGTCGCGGCCTGGGTGCGTGAGGAAGGCTGGCAGGCGGAGGTCGTGCCAATCCCGGCGCATTTCATTCACCTTGACGGACTGCTGGTGCCGATCGCGGCAAAGCTCGCGGTGGCTTGTGTCGATGCGCTTGAGGACTGGGTCGTCGACTATCTCCGTGCCCGCGATTTCGAACTGATCGACGTGAACTACAAGGAAGCCAAGGCGCTCGGCGTCAATCTGGTGGCGCTTGGCGACAACCGTATCCTTTCCATGGCCGGATCGCCCAGTCTGAACGAGACGCTGCGCGCGCGCGGTTTTGAGGTCTTCGATCCCGACATGTCGATGTTCACGCTGGGCGGTGGCGGCGTGCACTGCCTGAGCCAGGCGCTCAGCCGGGTGCCGGCCTGACTTTTCACGACAGAAACTCGCGCAGAATGCCGCCAACGACTTCGGGCGCTTCGACAAGGATGCTGTGGCGCAGTGCCGGCAGAATGACCAGCCGGCTGTTGGGGATGCGTTTATGCATGAGCGCTGCCATACGCGGATTTGAGCCGATGTCGTTCTCGCCGGTCATGACAAGCGTCGAGGCGGAAATTTCCGGCAGGCGGTCGGCGAAGTCGCTGGTGGCGAGAACCCGGTAGGCGGCGGCATAAGCGGCCGGGTCCATGGCCGAAATCAACTGCTTTTTCTTCTCCACGAGGTCCAGGTTCGCGGCGCGGAACGGCTCGGTAAACCAGCGTTCGACGGATTGCGCGAAATAGTCCGACGGTGGGCTGGTCTTGATGAACTCCAGCCGGTCGGCCACACGTTTCTTTTCCTCTTCTGTGCGGCCTGAAACCGAGCCCAGGATCGCCAGACGATCCAGTCGATCCGGGTGGGTGAGGGCGAAGGCCTGTGCGATCAGCCCGCCCAGTGAAAATCCAACAAGATGGGTCTTTCCTATGTCCAGCGAATCCATGAGTTCTCGCAGATCCTCGACGAAGTCCGCCATCTCGTAAGGGCCGGGCAGGATCGCGGAACGGCCATGTCCGCGCAGATCGTAGCGCAGGGTGCGAAACCGCCCGCGAAACTGCGAGATCACCGCCTCCCAGTCGTCAGACCGGTTTCCGACGCCATGGATGAGCGTCACATCGGGGCCATGACCGTGATGTTCGTAGTATGTCGAAGTGGCGGTGAGGGCGTGTGGCATGCGGCAGTCCTTATCGCGGTGTCAGAACCAGAGAATGACCGAAGCGGGTGGAGGGTCAAGCTTTCTGCGAACTGCATTGTTTTTCAATGTTACATATTGACAATGTATTGTCTTATTAGCATATAGGTGTCATGAACACTGACGCTACGCATACGCCGCAAGGCGCGGCTTTCACGGATTTGATCCTGCAGGTTTTCCGGCTCAACGGCCAGCTTCTGGTCGAAGGCGACCGGCTTACCGAGCCGCTTGGCCTGACCAGCGCACGCTGGCAGGTTCTTGGGGCGCTACAGACGGAAGGCCGCCCTTTGACCGTCGCGCAAATCGGGCGGCGCATGGGAGTGTCGAGGCAGAACGTGCAACGCATTGCGAACGATCTTGAGGACCTTGGTTTTGTGACCTTTGAAGACAATCCCGATCACAAACGCTCCAGAAACATCGTCCTCACGCCGGCCTCGGTTGCGACGCTGGAAAAACTCGACGCGGTCCAAGGGCACTGGGCGAACGTGATGGCGGAAACCATGCGCGAAGCGGACTTGCGGCGTGCGGTCGAGGTGATCGCCATGATCGCCGATCGCTGCGAAGAATTGAAAACAGACTGAACTTTGAACGGGAAAGGACCCCCACGATGCCGGGATTTGAAGAACTTGATGGCGCCGTCACCCTTGGAGAACAGATGCAGGGCGATGGCGGGCCGATTGTGCTGATCAACGTGTTTACCGTCGCGCCGGCGGACGAGGCGGCTTTACTTGCCGCCTGGGCGCGTGATGCGGATTTCATGAAGGCACAGCCGGGCTATATCTCCACCCAACTTCACAAAGGCATCGAGGGCAGCTCGACATTTATAAACTATGCCGTCTGGCAGGACGTCGAGAGCTTCCGCAACGCGTTCATGAATCCGGAGTTTCAACAGCGCATTCAGGACTATCCGCAAAGTGCAGTGGCAAAGCCGCACCTTTTCCGCAAGCTCGCGGTGGCGAACCATTGTGTGGCATGAGCGGAAGAGGTCATATCACTTCTGATATCCATATCATGTCGAAACAGCAGTTTACGGTCACTATTCCTGAGTGCAGGATATGCCGGATTTGATTTGGCGCGCACAGCGCTGGCGGTCCGGAGAGGGTGACAGATGGCAGACTACAAGAAGCCCGAACGGTGGGGCGATCCCCAAAGCAAGCTGTTTCCCTACCAGGTCGGGTTTACGGCGCCGCCACATGACTTCGATGCGGCACCGACCGATTTCCTGAAAATCGCTCCCGAAGGGGTCGGCGTGCACGGCCGCATGCTGCACGTGCCGACCTATGCCCATGAACTGAAACAGCGCACCGACAACTTTAATCTGCTGGAGGAGTTCGTGCACTGCATGGCGAATAACGGTGCGGACGTGACCGGGCAGGTGGGGACGAACTGGGTACACTGCAACGGCACGACGCCCGAAGAGATTGCCGATTTCTGCGCGCGCCTCTCCGATACCTACGAAACGCCGTTTCACATGGCGGGTTACTGTCTGGTCGAGGCGCTGCATGAACTGGGGGCGGAAAAGATCGCTCTCAACTCCGTCTACTACTGGCCGGACTGGCGGGACGGCATTGCGCGGTTTTTGAAACAGGCGGGTTTCGATCTCATCTACTACGGCAATTTCGTCGACCTCGGGCTCTATGACACGCAAGAGCAGGTCAACGATCTGAACTGGATCTTTCCAGGTGATGCCGCGGTGACCTCCATGCAGCGGACCGTGGAGCGCGCGTCCGAGGCGGATGTTATCGTCGTCAACGGCATGCCGAACTTCCGCCGCGCCGACGGACTGCCGCAGCGCATGGTGTCGCTTGTGGCGGGTATTGAGGACCTGATCGGCCTGCCGGTCGTTGCATCGGACTTTGCGCTTTACTGGCGCATCCTGAAAACCCTTGGGCTCTCGTCCGCGGGCGCTCATGGCCGGCTGCTTTCCACACTCAACTAAGGCAGACCCCATGCACAAGATCCTTGCACTTTGGGCGGTGCCCCGCTCGACCTCGACCGCTTTCGAATGGATGATGCGGGTGCGTGGCGACATGACCTGCTTCCACGAACCCTTCGGCGAGGCGTGGTATCAGGGCGAGAAACCGATGTGGCCAAGGCTTCAGGCCTCGAGTGTCCGTACTCCGGGCCTCACGTTTGAAAGCGTATGGGCGATGGTGCAGGCCGAAGCGCGCAAGGGGCGTGTATTTTCGAAGGACTTCCCGCACTACATAGATCACCAGTGGACGGACGACTTCCTCGACCACTTCACGCACAGTTTCCTGATCCGCGACCCGGCAAAGACCATCACGTCCATGTACAAGCACTGGCCGGACTTTCACGCAAAGGAAGTGGGTTTTGAAGAACAACGTGTGTTGTTCGACAGGCTGGCCGACAAGCATGGCGAAGCGCCACCGGTCATCGACAGCGACGACCTTCTGGAGGACCCGCATGGCATTGTCGAGGCCTACAGCCATGCGGTCGGAATCCCCTACCTGCCGGACTCGCTCAGCTGGGAGCCCGGCGCGCGCGACGAGGTGAGCTGGTGGGATGGCGGGTCGTTTCACGAGAACCTGCGCAATTCAGACGGCCTCAAGTCGCAGAAACGCAGATATATCGATATTACGGACGCCCCTGACCGCGTGAAGGAGATTCACGAGGCCTGTCTGCCGCATTATGAGCGGCTGCATGCTTTCCGATTGAAAGTGCCGCCCTTGGTATAAGCAGTCTAAACCCCCGCGTGGCTCGGGAACGACCTGAACTGAAACGGCACGCGGCCATCGGTCCGGTCCCGGCTCGGCACCAGGCCGAAGCGCTTCTTGTGGGCCCGGGTGAACTGGGCCGCCGAGCCGAAGCCGCAGGCGGCTGCAATTTCGACGATCGGCAGTTCCGTCTGGGTGACGAGCCCACGGGCGCGGTCGAGGCGGACATCCACATAGTAGCGCACCGGGGAGACGCCCGTATGCCGGCGGAACAGGCGTTCAAGCTGGCGTTGTGACAGCGCCAGCCGACTTGCGATTTCGGGCAGTCGCAGGGGCTGTTCGAGATGGCGTTCCATGAGAATGATGGCGTCGCGGAGGAGGTCCGGCGCCGCATAACCGACCGGCTCGCGTGCCGTTGGTAGCTGGCCTTCATCGCCCGGCCGCAAGCGTTCATGGAACACATAGCGCCCCGCGGCGTTTGCAAGATCGATGCCCTGTTGCAGGCGGATGATCTCAAGCGCCATGTCGGCGGCCGCCTCCCCGCCGCAGCAGGTCAGCCGGTCGCGGTCGAAGACGAAAAGCGCTTCATCCATGCGGGTGCGCGGGAAGAGTTCGCGGAAACCGGCGATGTGCTCGTAGTGGACCGCGGCACGATAGTCCTCCAGCAGCCCGGCATAGGCGAGCACGAAGGCACCGGTATCGATGCCGCACATGACGACGCTATTGTGCGCCAGGCGCCGCAGCCAGCTCTGCAGTTCGGGCGCGCGAAACTGCTCAGGCGTCCAGCTTGCGTTGACAACTAGAAAATCGGGAGCGGGGGTCGTGTCGGCGATCGTGGCCGCGTTTGAAATTGCGACCCCGTTGCTGGCGAAGACTTCCGCGCCGTCAAGCGACAGAAACGGCCATCTGTAAATGGTTGCGCCCTGCAGGTAATTGGCGGCGCGGAACGGGTCGATGAAGGCGTGTGCGGCCATGGAATTAAACCCGGGCAACAGCAGCATGGCGAGTGTGCACGCGCTGGCAGCCGGTGGTGCGGGCCGGGTAGCTGAGGTGTGTGACAACGCCATTTCCGTCGAATATTGCATAGCTTATGTCGAAAAACATCGCGCGCTTCCGATTTTGCGGCGCTACGCTGCAATCCCTGTCAGGTTGGTTTTGACATCTTTACCAGGGCAAAGCGATGACCCATCAGGCTCCCAACATTGTCTTGATCATGGCCGATCAGCTTGCGCCGCAGTTTACCGGCGCCTATGGCCACCCTCTCGTGAAAACCCCGCATATGGATGCGCTGGCGGCGCGCGGACGGCGTATGGACACCGCCTACTGCAACGCGCCCTTATGTGCCCCGTCGCGTTTCAGTTTCATGTCGGGTCAGTTCGTCACGCGCATTGCGGCCTATGACAATGCGAGCGAGTTTCCGGCCGCCGTTCCGACCTTTGCGCATTATCTGAGGCAAATGGGATACCGGACGTGCCTGTCGGGCAAGATGCATTTCGTCGGGCCGGACCAGCTGCACGGGTTTGAGGAACGCGTCACCACGGACATCTACCCCGCCGACTATGCCTGGACGCCGGACTGGGAACTTGCCGATGAACGCATCGACAAGTGGTACCACAACATGGATTCCGTGCGTGAAGCCGGCGTCGCGGCGACGACATTCCAGATCGAATATGACGAAGAGGTCGCGTTTTTCGCCAAGCGCAAGATCTTCGATTATGCACGCGAGCAATCAGGGCCCTTCTGTCTGGTGGCAAGCTTCATCCATCCGCATGACCCGTATGTGGCGCGGCGCGAGTGGTGGGATCTTTATGATGCATCGGACGTCGACATGCCCGCACATGTTTTGGAGCGTGCTGGCCAGGACCCCTTCTCGCAACGGCTGATGGATGGCATCGAGGCGAGCGCGGTTTCGGTGAGCGATGAAGAAGTACGCAACGCGCGCCACGCCTATTACGCCAACACGTCCTATTTCGACAGCAAGGTCGGCGAACTTGTCGCGACCCTGGAAGAGGCCGGCCAGCTCGACAACACCGTGGTGATTGTCACGTCAGACCATGGCGACATGCTGGGCGAACGGGGCCTGTGGTACAAAATGAACTTCTTCGAACACTCCGCCCGGGTGCCTTTGATCATGGCCGGGCCCGGTGTTGTTCCAGGCACGAGCGCGAACGCCTGCTCGCTGGTCGATATTCTGCCGACCATGCTCGATATCGGCGCTGCGGGCGGCGGTGAAAAGCCGCTGCTCGGTCAGCCCATCGATGGCCGCTCATTGTGGCCTCTGGTCACCGGAGGCAGGGATGACGGCGACGAAGCAATCGGCGAATATTGCGCTGAAATGGCCGGGCATCCGGTTTTCATGATCCGGCGCGGCCGGTTCAAATACATTCATTGCGACGCGGACCCGCCGATGCTGTTCGATCTTGAAGCTGACCCGGAAGAACGGGTGAACCTGGCCGGCGACGCGGCACATTGCGACACCGCGGCCGCGTTTGCCGCGGAGGTTTCTGAGCGCTGGGACAGCGAAACGATCCGGCGCGATGTAATTCTGACCCAGAAGCAACGCCGCGCTGTGCATTCGGCGATGCAGGCGGGCACTTTGACCTCATGGGACTACGATCCGCCGCGCGATGCGTCGCAGGAATATGTCCGGAACCACATGGACTGGACGGTTGCGGCGGCAAAGACCCGCTTTCCACCCCTGAAACGCTGACGGGAGAATTCCAATGACAGTGAGGCCATCCGCACAGGACTTCACACGTATCGCCAAAGGTTTCGATGACGATCCGGCGCGGGCCTATTCCCTCAATGCGGAGGCCTACACGGACCCATCCTGGATGGCGCTCGAATATGACGCGGTGTTCAAACGCACCTGGCAGTGGGTTTGCCATATCGAGAAGCTCCGTGAACCGGGATCTTATGTGACCATCGACATTGCCGGACAGCCGATCTGTATTGTCCGGGACAAGGAAGGTGACCTGCGTGCATTCTACAATGTGTGCAAACACAGAGCACATGAACTGCTGCAAGGCGAGGGCCGGGCAAGCCGCATCATGTGTCCCTATCACGCCTGGACTTACGATCTGACCGGTACACTGAGGCGCGCGCCGGAAACGGAAAGCCTGAAGGACTTCACGGTCAGCGACATCTGCCTTGACCGGGTGCAGGTGGAAGAGTTCTGCGGTTTTGTCTATGTGAACCTCGATGCGACCGCCGCTCCGCTGGCCGAGCTAAGTGGCGATCTGGGCGCTGAGATTTCGAAATGGGCACCGGATCTTGATCGGCTGACATTCGCACACCGCCTGACCTACGACATCAAGTCGAACTGGAAGAATATCGTTGATAATTTTCTTGAGTGCTACCACTGCCCGACCGCGCACAAGGATTTCTGTACGCTGGTAGACATGGACACCTACAAGGTGACCACGCACGGCATCTATTCAAGCCACATGGCGGAAGCGGGCAAGATCGGAAACACCGCCTATTCGGTCGACGACGCAACGGTCAAGGATCACGCGGTGTGGTGGCTGTGGCCGAACACGTGCCTCATGCGCTATCCCGGCCGCGGCAATTTTATCGTCCTCAACGTCATTCCGATGGGCCCCGACCGGACGCTTGAGACTTACGACTTCTTTCTCGAAACGACAGATCCGAATGATGCGGAAGTCGAAGCGATCCGGTACCTCGACGAAGTGCTGCAGGCTGAAGACATCGCCATTGTTGAAAGCGTACAGCGCGGCATGGCAACGCCCGCCTTTACGCAAGGCCGCATTGTGCACGACCCGGAGGGTTCCGGCATGTCGGAACACGCGGTTCATCACTTCCACGGACTGGTACTGGACGCCTATGCAAGTGCGCTTGGCGCGTAATGGGTGCGCTTGAGGGAAAAACCGCCTTTGTCACAGGCGGAGCCGGCGGTATCGGAGCGGCGATCTGCGCGCGCTTTTCGGCGGAGGGGGCGGAGGTGATCGCCGCCGACTTGAGCGAACTGCCGGCATCTCACGACGGTGTGCGATCGCTCCGCTATGATGTCACCGACGAGGTGGGCGTCAGCGGTGCGTTCGCGGAACTCGGCCGGTCCTGGGAGAAACTCGATATCCTCGTCAACGCCGCCGGTATCGAGATTGAGAAGACGATCGAGGATACCTCTCTTGAGGAGTGGAACCGGATTTTTGCGGTCAATGTCACCGGCATGTTCCTCACCTGTAAACACGCCCTGCCGCTGCTGCGAAAATCGCGCGGTGCGAGCATCATCAATTTCGGTTCCTATGACGGTTTCATTGCCGATCCCGGTCTTGCCGCCTACTGCGCCACAAAGGGCGCGGTGCACGCCCTGACCCGCGCCATGGCCTGCGACTACGGGCCGGAAGGCATGCGCGTCAATGCGGTCTGCCCGGGCTATGTGGATACGCCGATGCTGCAGAGTTTTTTCCAGGATTCAGGCGACATCGATACGCTGCAGCAGGCGGTGCGCGACGTGCACCCCTTGCGCACATACGGCACGCCGGAAGATGTCGCCAATCTCGTCAACTGGCTGGCATCGGATGAAGCACGCTACGCGTCGGGCCAGCTCTGGGTGCTCGACGGCGGGTTGTCGGCGCAGGTGCAGCAGATGAAACTTTAGAAACGGGCGGAGAACGCCCTCGAGCTCTCATGACATTCCACATAGAGGATCCTTGCAATGGGTGAAATCGAGCGTGCCGGCGTACTCGGAGCAGGCGTGATCGGTGCGAGCTGGACGGCACTGTTTCTCGCCGCGGGCCTGGAGGTCGATGTCTACGATCCGATGGAGGGCGCGGAACGCAAGGTTCGCGACTATGTCCTACGCGCCTGGTCCGCACTTGAAGACCTGGGGATGACCGAGAAGGGCGATCCGGACCGTGTACGCTTTCACAGCGAGCCGTCCGCGGCGGTGGTCGATGCGCAGTTCGTTCAGGAAAACGTGCCTGAGCGGCTTGAGATCAAGCATGCCCTGTATGCCGATATCGAACCGTATCTTGCCCCCGAAGCCATTGTCGCTTCGTCCGCGTCGGGCCTCATGGTCAGCGAGATGCAAAAGGGCTGGCGCGATCCGGCGCGGTTTCTGCTCGGACATCCTTTCAATCCGCCGCATCTCATTCCGCTCGTTGAACTGCTTGTCAATGAACGCACGGCGGACGGCGTGCTTGAAGCCGCCGAAACGTTCTATGCCGGCGTGGGCAAAGTGACCATCAGGGTGAACCGCGAAGTGCCGGCGCATGTGTCGAACCGGCTGCAGGCGGCGCTGTGGCGCGAGGCGATCAATCTGGTGGCGCTGGGCGTTGCCTCGGTCGAAGATGTCGACAAGGCGATCTGGGCGGGGCCGGGCCTCAGATGGTCCGCCATGGGCCCGCATATGCTGTTTCATCTGGCCGCCGGTCCCGGCGGGCTTGGAGCGTTCTGCGAGCGCTATGGCGACAGCTTTCATCGCTGGTGGGACGATCTTGGCAGCCCGCGGCTGACACCGGAAGTTATCCGGCAACTTGCGGACGGTGTGGCGGAAGCCGCCGGCGGGGCAGACGTCGCTGCCGCATCGCAGGAGCGCGATGCGTTCATTGTCGCCACCCTCAAGGCGACCGCCGATTTGAGGCGGCAAGGCACCTGAGTCGGCGCTACCCGGGCCCCGCGTCCGCACTTGCATGGCCGGATGACGCATGCGAAGAACGCTGGCAGCACGACAATTCAGGACGGGCGCCATGGCTGACACGCACTATCAGATGTTTATCGATGGCGGCTGGCGCGACGCCAGCGACGGCGTGACGTTCAAGTCGGTCAATCCAGCGACGGAAGAGGCCTGGGCCGATGTTCCCGAGGCAACGGAAGCGGATGTGAATGACGCTGTCCTTGCCGCACACCGGGCGTTTGAGGAAGGGCCGTGGCCGCGCATGAAACCCGCCGAACGGGCGCGGCACCTGCGACGGCTGGCTGACTGCGTGCGCCCGTATGCGGAAGCCCTCGGCCGTACCGAGACCACCGATACCGGAAAGCTGTTGCGCGAGACGCGCTGGCAGGCAGGAAACGTTTCAGGCGTTTATGAGTTTTATGCGGGGCTCGCCGACAAGGTGCACGGCTATACGCCGATGACCGGCCCGGACGATCCCTTCCTAATGACGGTGCGCGAGCCGGTCGGTGTCGTGGCGGGGATTGTGCCGTGGAATTCGCAACTGCAACTGGCCGCCTACAAAATCGCCCCGGCGCTTGCGGCGGGCAACTCGATCATCATCAAGGCATCGGAACACGCATCGTGCGCGCTGCTCGATTTCGCCAGGGCCATCGCCGATGCCGACCTTCCGCCAGGCGTCGTAAACATCGTGTCCGGCGGCGGCGTGCCATGCGGCCAGGCGCTCACGAGCCATCCGTTGGTCAGCCGCATTACGTTTACCGGTGGCGTGGAGACGGCGCGCCGGGTTATTCCAAACACCGCGAACAACATTGCGCGGTTGTCGCTTGAACTGGGCGGTAAGTCTCCGGTGGTGGTGTTCGACGATGTCGATCTTGAAAGTGCCACCAACGGAGTGGTCGCCGGCATATTCGGCGCCAGCGGTCAGAGTTGCGCGGCGGGTTCACGCCTGATCGTGCAGGACACGATCCACGATGAGCTTGTCGAGAGGCTTGTGGCGAAGGCGGAGAGCATACGTATCGGCGACCCGCTCGATGAAGAAACGCAGATGGGCCCGCTTGCGACCTATCAGCAGCGCGACCGCATTGAAGATCTGCTTGCGCAGTCGGTCGACCAGGGCGCGCGCGTCCTCACCGGCGGCTCCCGGCCGCGGGCATTCAACAAGGGCTGGTACTTTGAACCGACCATTGTCGACTGCGACCATCAGGAACTCCCCGTTGTGCGCAACGAACTCTTCGGGCCCGTGCTGAGCGTTCTCAAGTTCAAGGACGAGGCAGAAGCGCTGGCGATCGCCAATGATTGCGATTTTGCCTTTGCCGGCGGTGTGTTCTCAAAGGACGTGTCGCGGGCGCTGCGGGTATCGCGCCGCATCCGAGCCGGGCGCCTGTGGATCAACACTTACCGGGTGACCTCGGCGCAGGTGCCGTTTGGCGGTTTCAAGCGCTCAGGCTACGGGCGCGAGGCGGGAATAGAGTCGATAAACGATTTTACCGAGTTGAAATCGATCCTCATCGACACTTCCGGCGAGCCGGTCGCGGACCCGTTCATCATGCGCTAACATCATGATTCCACTGATATTCCTGCGCCAGAATGCCAGGCTCCTGAGCTTTGGCGTATTCATGAGCTTTCTCTCAAGCGCTGGACAGACGTTTTTCATATCGCTGTTCGGGGGAGAAATTCGCGCGGAATTTTCGCTGAGTCACGGTGAGTTCGGGTCGATTTACTCGGCCGCGACCCTCGTCAGCGCGGCACTGCTGATATGGGGTGGCGTGCTCATCGACCGCATGGATCTTGCGCGCTACTGCACCGGGGTGCTGATCGGGCTTGCGGCAGCCTGCGTGATCGTATGGTTCGCGCCGAATGCGCTGTGGCTTGGTGTGGCGATTTTCGGCCTGCGCTTTTTCGGGCAGGGACTGACGAGCCATGCGGCCATAACAACAATGGCCCGGTTCTTTCGCGCCGAGCGGGGGCGCGCCATCTCCATCGCCTCGCTCGGCTACACGATCGGCGAAGCGGTGTTGCCGGCGATCGTGGTTGCAGCGCTTGCCGTCATGGCGTGGCACGGAGCGTGGCTTGCCGCGGCGGGTTTTCTGATTTTGGCGATCCCCGTGGTGGTGTGGCTGCTCGCCAGTGGCAATGCCCGTGCAGCCGCTTCGGCGGAACACAACAGGGCAGATTCCGCAATCCGCCGGGACAGTACGCTTAGCGAGGCGCTACGGGATATCGGCCTGTGGTTGCGCATCCCGGCGCTGCTGGCGCCGTCGTTTCTGTTTACCGGTCTGATCTTTCATCAGATACATCTGGCGGAAGAGAAGGCATGGCCGGTGCTCGATCTCGCAACCGCCTACAGCCTTTATGCGGTCACGGCGGTTTTTGCGACACTTGCAGGCGGCATCCTGATCGACCGAGTGAGCGCGACACGGCTGGTGCCGGTGTTTCTCCTGCCGCTGGCGCTCTCGTGCCTCAGCCTCGTCTTCGTCGATGCCTGGTACGGCGTCTATGTGTTTCTTGGAGTGCTCGGCCTGAGCTCGGGTATCACACTCGTCATGCTCGGTGCGCTTTGGGCCGAGCTCTATGGCGTTACGCATCTCGGCACCATCAAGGCGTTCGGACAGGCGGCCATGGTGTTTTCCACCGGGCTTGCACCGGGCGCCATGGGCCTCCTGATCGATGCCGGCTATACGATGGCATGGATAGGCGGTGCGGGTGCCGCCTATTGCGTTGCGGCGTCCGCACTGTCGCTGCTGGCACGGCGGCCAGCGTAACGGCTTAGCGCGCGAAGCCGCCGATCTGTTCAAAATGCACCGCCCCCAGGCCACCAAGCGCCTTGCGCGCTTCGGCGTCGGCATCGCCATAGACCGTAAGGCCTGTCGGTTGCACGCAGCCCATGAACCGTCCGGCGAATTTTGAGCCGAAATTGCCGAGGTGAACCATCACCGCGGCGGAATCGGCGTAGCGCTCATAGATGTGGCAGGATGTTTCATCGGCGCTGAGGAACCACTCATAATGTGTGGTCCCCGGCTCGTCGGCGGAGGTTGCCGCGACCATTTCGCCCATCAGCGTCTTGAAGTTTTCAAGCTGGCCGTCCTTGATGCCGACTTCCAGAATCCAGTGTACGTTCTGACCCATGCGAATGCTCTTCCCCTGATTGCTGCAACCATGACCGCGCCGATTGGCGGGATGGCCGATGTCGCCAGCACCCTAACATACGGCCGCGGTGAAAACGCAATGGGTGCGCACCGATTGAGCAGCTCATTCAGGTCATGACCTATAGCGCCGCCCGCACTTTGGCCGCGACGTCGAGGCCGCTTTCACGCGCGCCGGCCACTGTCGCCCAGTTGTGGCGGCTGCAGGCCTCGCCGGCGAACCAGATGCGCTCGCCGACCGGCTGTCGCAGCACCTTGCGGTAGGCGAAGGCGCCGGGTTCGGCGGACGCGTAGGAGCCGGCGGTGAGCCGGTTGCGGCCCCAGGCAGTGGCGTGACCCTTGATGAAGGAACGGTCGATGCCGGACCCGTAGATTCGGCGCAGTTCGCCGCGTGCGAAATCTATCGATGCCGCCGCGCCTTCCGTCTCCAGCTCGCGTGCAAAGCCGCCGCCGACGTCGGCAAGCGTCAGAGCCGAGCCGCCGACATTCGTGAGGAGACCGGCGCCGCGCGGTGGTTTATCGCCCTGAAGATCAATCAGATAGTGCACATAGCGGTCATCGGACGTTCCGAGCACGTTGTCCGCAAACTGCAGCATGATGTGGTTGTAGAGGCCCATGGAGATCGAGTTGAACGCCTCGCGGGTTGCGAGAGGCAGCGCCGGTGTGAATTGCAGGCCGCCACCCGCGAGGACGCCGGTGGAGACGGTGACGATGCAGGCTTTGGCGGAAATCGTACCTTTGGAGGTTTCGACGCTGATGCCGTTGCCGTCCCATACGACGCGGCTTGCCCGGGTTCCGAGTTCCACATCGATACCGCGCGCCCAATGGGCCACCAGAGTTCCGAAGCCCTCGCGGCAATAAAAGTCGGTGCCGTCATTGCCGCTCCACCAGTCGACGCAGGAGAACGCGTCGAAGTCCTTGCCCATGGAGTAGGCGCCGAGCACCAGATGCACCAGGGCGTGCCACTCAAGACCGTCCGGCACCAGCACGCTTGGCGCGACGTCGCGGCCTGCCTGCCCGGCCCGTGCGATTGAGTGCACAACCGCTTCATAGGCGGCGTAGTAGCGCTCCGCCTGTTCTTCCGTGGCGCGCTTGTTGCCAACGTAGAGGTCGAACTCTTCCGGTGCTTCATAGACGTCGAAGCCGTTCTCTTCGGCGTATTCGACGAAAGGGTTTTCTTCCGCCGAATGCAGCCAGTGCGCTCCGACGTCATAAGGAACGCCGAAGATGGAGGTGTCCGTATGGGCGCGCCCGCCGATGCGGTTTGAAGCTTCAATGGTGACAACGCCGAGTCCTCTGGCCCGAAGCGCACGGGTCGCGGCAAGCCCCGCGGCGCCGGCGCCGATGACGATGACATCCGGGTTGGCGGGTGACGATGCGCGGCCGCGCACTGGAAATGCCGCGGTGGCGCCGGCACCGGCGATAAACGATCTCCGGCTGATGTGTCGGGTCATGTCGCGTCCCAGCTCCGGACACAGCCGGCTTTGCGTGCGGCAAGGCAGCATACCGCTTCGACCATGAGGCGCGCGGCAAGCGTCGATGTCGTGCCGCTATTGGAGTCGAAGTCGGGCGAGACCTCAACGACATCGAACCCGGCAAACCCGTTCTCGCAGGCCAAACGCACGCCGTTGATGATCTCGCGGCTGGTAAATCCGCCTGGTTCGATGGAGTTGGTGCCCGGTGCGTAGGCGGGGTCGATGACGTCGATATCGACACTGACATAAGGCGGGCGTCCCTGCGGCGAGGCAATCTCCAGCGCCTCTTCGACAACCGCCTCTATGCCGCGCTTTTGTACGGTCCGGTCGGAATAAACCGTGATGCCGAGTTCCTTGTAGAGCGGTGTCCATTCGGGCAGGTTGCGCGGCCCCTTCGGTCCGATTATGGCGATGTGCTTCGGATCCACCTGCGGCAGTTCGCAGATGCGCATGACCGGCGAGGCGCGTGTCAGGCGGTCTTCGTTGAAGCTTTCGCAAAGATCGAGATGGGTATCGAACAGCAGAAAGCCCAACGGGCCGCCCACGTGTTCCGCCACCGCTTTGACGGCCGGATAGGTAACACCGTGGTCGCCGCCCATCATCATCGAGCGCGCACCCGCGCCCTGGATTTCGCCGATGCGCGTTTCCAGACGCCGGTAGCTTTCCGGCGTGTCACCTGGAACCACATCGACGTCGCCGCAATCGAGCACGCGTACATGATCGAGGGCGTGCATGTCCCAGTCGAAATGATAGCTGCCGAAGAGCAGCGAGAACTTTCGGATTTCCTGGGGAGCGCGCCGTGTAGCGCCGCCGCGGAATGTCGCAATCCCGTCATAGGGCATGCCCACCACCACAGCGTCCGCGGTCTCGCCGGCGAGCGAGGGTTGATGTTCAACCGCCATGAAGGGCGGAACGTCGCCGAACATTTTCGGGATGTCGTTTGGAGACAGCGCCATGGGCATTCTCGTTGTTGAACCGCATAAATCCTGCCCGAGTTGGCGATTGTGTGCCACCGGAAACTGCATGCTTGATCGCGCGGGCCGTTCCACTGAAGATGCCGCCTTGGTTAGATACGGCAGGTGAGGTGGCGGGTGCCCGGCAGCGAGAATGCAACACTGGAGCGGCTGCAACCGCTTTTGCATCCAGCATCCATGGCCGTCATCGGCGCCAGTGCGCGCGCGCACCGGCCGGGACTTGCGGTTATCCGCGCAGCGCTTTCGTACGGGTTCGACGGGCCGATCTATCCGGTTACGCCAAACTATGAAGAGATCGAGGGGATTACCTGCTTTGCCGATTTGGCGGAGGCGCCGGGACCGGTCGACCTCGCGGTTATTGCCGGTGCGGCGGAACGCGCGCCGGCGTTTCTGGAAAGTGCTGTTTCGGCAGGTGCCCGCGCCGCATTGATCTTCGCAACGCTGTCGCATGAAAAGCAAGGCGGCGTCTCTGCGGTCGAACGGGTCGGAGCGTTGGCGGCGGAGGCCGGCATTCCGCTGCTCGGGTCCGGTTCCATCGGTTACGTCAACTATCCCGCGTCGCGTGCCGCGACATGGGTGCCGCCCGAACCCGCCCACATTACGCCAGGCTCCATCGCCCTGATCATTCAATCGGGCGCCCTTTACTGTTACTGCAACAACACCGACCCTCGTTTGCGTAACTGTTTCACCATTCACCCGGGCCAGGAGGCAGGTCTCGGTACGGCTGAAATTCTGGAATATGCCCTGGCAATGCCGCAGACCCGAGTGATTGGTCTTTATCTTGAAACCGTACGCGACCCGGATCGGTTTGCCGCCGCACTGTCACTTGCGGACGCGAAAGGCGTGCCGGTGGTTGTGCTCAAGCCTGGCCGCAGCGCGCGGGCGGCGGATGCCATCGCCACGCACGCCGGTCGGCTGGCTGGCGACGACCGCATCTTCGATGCCCTGTTCCGGCGCCATGGCGTGGTGCGCGTGGAGACGACGGATGAGCTCTATTCAACGGTCCTGCTGTTTTCGAAAGTGGGTGTTCCGGGGCCTGGAGGCCTTGCGGCGGTTACGGATTCCGGCGGCCAGCGTTCATTGCTGCTCGATGCGGCGGAGCGCCGTGGTTTGCCTCTGGCGGATTTCCGCGATGCGACCCGCGCACGTCTGCGCCAGGTGCTCGCGCCTGATCTGCCGGACAACAACCCCATCGACATGTGGGGGGGTGAGGAAGATATCGTTGAACATGTGGGGACCTGTCTCGACATAGCGCTTGACGATCCCGACACCGCGCTTGCCGCCGTTTTCACCGAACTGGGCTCGTCGAACACGGATATTTTCGTGGAGTGTTTCGCGCAGGCTGGTATCGCCGCGGCACAGCGTGCCGACAAGCCGGTTATCGCCATGACGTTTTCAAGCCGGCATTTCTATCCGGACAATCTCAGATTGCTGGATGATGCGGGTATTGCCGTACTGGATGGCGTGCAGGCGTCCGTTGCGGCGATTACCAACCTGCTTGGCCGCAGAGAGCGTGCACGCGATTCCGCGGGTTCCGCGCCGAAACTGACGGGCGAAGTTGAAGCGCGTGTGCGTGCAGCGTGTTCGGGAGGCGAGTTCGAAGCGCTGGCGCTCCTCCGGGCGGCAGGGGTCGCGACGGCAGATTGTTTCGCAGCCGAAACGATAGAGGGCGTACAAGCGGCCTTTGAGAAGATTGACGGGCCGGTGGCGCTCAAAACCGCCGCCGGGCATCTGCACAAGGGGGATGTGGGCGGTGTTGTTCTGAACCTGAAGACCTCCGACAAAGTGGCCGCCGCCTATGCGGAGATGGCCGGGCGTCTCGGTCCTGAGGTTACCGTCGCCGCGATGGCGCTTAAGGGTGTGGAGGCTGCCATCGGTGCCGTTGGCGCGACGCCTTTCGGACCGGCGGTCATGTTCGGAGCAGGCGGTACGCTGGTCGAAGTACTCGACGATGTGACGTTTGAGCTCGCGCCGCTTGACCGAGCTACGGCCCTCGCCATGATCGGTCGCACGAAAGTTTCCGCCTTGCTGTCGGGCGTGCGGGGCAGCGAGGCGTGCGATGTGGACGCGCTGTGCGATGCCATCGTGCGCGTATCGCAACTTATTGCCGCCGCGCCGGATGTTGCCGAGATTGACGTAAACCCGGTGATCGTTACCGAAACCGGTTGTATTGCCGTAGACGCGGTTGTGCGGGGGCTCGACCCGCGATGAGAATTAGGCGAAAACTGCGCCGCACATGCCGCGTGAAACAGGAGAACTGAAATGAGCGACGAGGCGATGGTTTCCACCAGGCGGGACGGTCCGATCCTGGAAATCACGATCAACCGGCCGCCGGCCAATGCGATCAACCGGGAGGCCAGCCGCGCCATTTATGCGGCGCTGCGTGAACTGCAGGACGATCCGGACCTGCGCGTCGGCCTGATCACCGCCAATGGCGAGCGCATCTTCTCCGCCGGCTGGGACCTGAAGGAGCTTGCCAGTGAAGGGTATGACCCGGAACTCGATTCGCATCCCGAACTCGGTAACGGGCCCGGCGGGTTTGCCGGAATCACCGAGTTCGAGGACCTCATGAAGCCGGTGGTTGCCGCGGTTAACGGGGCGGCGATCGGCGGCGGTTTTGAAATCGTGCTCGCCTGCGATGTCGTCGTGATGGCGGACAATGCCTATTACCAGTTGCCCGAAATGCAGCGCGGCTTTCTCGCCGATGCCGGCGCCATGCAACGCCTGCCGCGCAAGATACCGCAGAACGTGGCGGTCGAAATGCTGCTCTCGGGCAGACGCATGGAATCGGACGAAGCGGAACGCTGGGGGCTCGCCAACAAGGTTGTGCCGCATGGCGATCTCATGGAGGCGTCGCGCGAGATGGCAAGGGAGATCTCCAAAGGCGCACCGCTTGCCCTGCAGTCGTTGAAGGCAGTGTTGCAGCGTATCGAGACGCTGTCGGTGCATGACGCGCTGAAGCTCACCAAGCCTGGTAAGAGCGGGTTGGACATCTATGAGCGTATGTGTACGTCGGAAGATTTCCTCGAAGGGCCGACGGCCTTTGCAGAAAAGCGCGAGCCCGTCTGGAAGGGGCGCTAACCGGCCTCGTCGTTCGTGTGATCCAGCGCCATATCGCGCAGTGCGCCACGCTGTATTTTTCGGCCATTGGGGCCGTCGGTTGCCGGAAATGCGTCGAGTTCGATCACCCGTGCCGGGACCTTGAAGCCGGCGAGACCGTCGCGGCAGTGCTCTATCACACGGTCCTCATCGAGAGTGCCGGCGGTTTCGGGAATGACGAATGTTACGGGACGCTGCCGTCCGCCGACGTCAATGGCGACAGTCTGGGCGGCATGCACGGACGCGTCCTGCTCGATCCAGGCATCAATCTCCGCCGGGTTCACGAGGAATCCGCCGAGCCGCATGCTGTCGCCCATGCGCTGCTCGAAGACGAAATGGTGCTCGTCCGTCATGCGGGCGAGATCGCCGGTGCGCACAAAACCGTCATCGGTAAGGGCGGAGGCGGTGGCGTCCGGATTGCCGTAATAATCCTCAAAGAGGCTCGGGCCCGACAGTTGAAGTTCTCCGGCCTCTCCGGGAGGGAGTTCACGGCCGCTTTCGGGGTCGCATACGCGTGCCGCTGCATGCGGTGACGTCGGCGTGCCGCCGGCAAGCGCCCTATCTTCCGCCGGCGCCCGTTCGCATTGGCGGGCATAGAGCGCCTGGACCTCGCTCATACCATAGAGGCCAAGCAGCCTGAGGCCGCGGGCCTCGGCATCTTTGACGAACTCGGCCGGGCGCGCCTCGTTGAAGCAGGCAAACCCGCACCAATCGACGCTTGTCAGGTTTTTGGCGGAAGCGGGTTCAAGCAGACGTTTCACCATTTCATCGGTAGCGTTGAACGAAGTGATGCGGTGGCGCGGGATGAGCCGTGCGGCCCCTGCGGCATTGAACGCGGACATAAGGACCGACGTCGTACCGGCAGCAATCCCTCCCATCGCCTGTGCCAGTCCGAAGGTCCCGCAGAGCGGCAGGGCCTGGAGCAGGGCCGCCCCTGAGCGGTCGTAGCCGAAACCGCAGGCCACATCCTGTGCGTGACAGACGATGGATCGTTGCGTGTGCCGCACAAATTTCGGCCTGTTTGTGGTCCCCGATGTCGTGAACATGACAACGCCGTCATCGCCGGAAACGGCCTCGAAGTCACATGTATTGGCGTTGCACAGTTCGCCGATGGGCAAGGCATCAGGCAAACCCTCCGGCGTGGTGCGTGGCGTGCCGCAGGCAATAATGTGTTGCAGCGCCGCGCAGGCCTCCGGTTCGATCTCCGAAAGGATCGTTTCGAAACCGATATCCTTGAACCCCGGCTCATAGACCAGCGCGACCGCGCCGGAACGCTTAAGGATGTCGCCGACCTCAGCGCTTCGAAAGCGGGTGTTGACGCACATGGCGAGCGCACTGAGTCGCGCCAGCGCGGCAAGCGTCACAATCCACCAGATGGTGTTCGGCAGCCAGACGGCGACGCGGTCTCCTCTGCCGATACCGAGCCCGGCAAGCCCTGCCGCGAGGCGCATGCTCGTGTTGCCGACCTCGGCGAAGCTCATTGCGTGCTCGCCCTCGATAAGCGCTGGCTTGCCCTCCAGTGCCGCGGCCTGAGCGTCGATAAGATCCGGCAGGGTCCGGTGGCGCGTCACCGTTGCGTCAGTCATCGGCCGTAACCCACTTAACGTCATGCGCTTCGGTGCGGGAGGGCACTTCCCATTTCTCCAGCATGCGCGTCATGGCCTTGTCTGGCACCGGGCGCTCCCGGGCCCTGTTGCGTGTGTGCACGACATTGTGCGGCGCCTCGACATAGACGATATGAACGCGCGCCTTGTAGTCGGCGCAGAGGCCAACGGCTTTCGTTCTCAGCTGGCGGCTCACATTGGTCGCGTTCCAGGTGAAATCACGCCCCGCACGCAGGTGCTTGCGTGCCTGTTCGCGGGCTTCGGTGACAACCTTGCCCTGATCCTCGCCCGCGTCGATGCGCAATGCGCGGCGGATGTCGTCAAGCGATACGACCTCGTTGTGGCCGCCCTGCGCCGCGATCCAGTAATCCTTGCCGCTTGCCGGCAGGCCGGACATGACGGTGACGTCGCAGATCCGATCGTCATAGGCTTCATAGTCGGGCGCGCGTCCCTTGCGGCGGAAATACTCAAAGCGGCTGTGATCGGAGGCGAACGGAAACGGCCCGGAGAGGCAGGCCTTTTCATCACAGTATTCGCCAAACAGATCAATGCGATCGAACAGCTCGTCCTTGTCATCGCAGGTACGCCCTTCGATGTCCGCACGGGCGAGATGCACCAGAAGATCGGCACGGGTCGCATAGCTGATCTCCGCGGCAAGGCGCGTCGGGTCATCGCGCTGCAGCAGGAAAAACGGTACCTGATGATAGGTGATCATGCCGCAGATCGTCTCGCGCATCGCGAACGGCAGACCGGCGCGCCAGAGCAGCGCGCGTGCCATGATTTCACCGGTCTTGGAATGGCCGCGTGAACTTATGCGGCCGTGCGCCTCTTCCTTTGTGCGCGCCGGTTTACCGATGTCGTGCAGTATGGCTGCCCAGAATACGATGTCGCGGGCCGGCTCTTCGAGCGCGCGCCAGCCGGGTGCCGCGGCAAGTGCCTCGCACACCATGCGGGTGTGGATCCAGACATTGCCTTCGGCATGGTAGATCGGGTCCTGCGGGCAATCGGCAAGCGCGCGGATGCAGTCGAACTCCGCATCGATGGCATCCCAGTCGACGCGCCAATGCGGCGGTTTTGGGGTGAAACGGCCCGGCATAGTCAGTCAATATCCTTGTATATGTCCACTCCCGGAGCGAGCCTGTTGGGCAGGATCGGCCGGTCCATCCAATGGCTCCGCGAACTGCGCACAGTATCGAGAAAACTGGCTCGGACATACTTGCAGCGTGCGATCACGCGCTCACCGTCCTCAACCTTGATATAAAGGCCTTCCATCTCGGAGCGGCCGTCGGTCTCCGACAGGACACGTTCGGGATCCTGATCCGTCTCAACGGCCTGTTCTCTGAGCGCCGAGGCCCAATCCGGCGATTTGAAGGTGCTGTGGCCGATCAGCGATGTCAGCGATTTGAGCGATGCCGCCGGCCCTTCAAAGAGTACGGGAACGGAACAGACCGGCAGGCCGGCAAGGCGTTCACGGCGTCTTGCCGTCGACAGGAACACCCCGGTCATGCGGTCGAGGAGATCGAACTCGAGAAAATAGTGCGGCAGCGCGTCATAGAAAATCGTGTGCTTGGCATAGACCCATTCCGCATACATGACGTAGCGGTCTTCGAGGAGATCGCGCAGCATTGCGTGGTGCCGGTTCGCCCACGCTTTCAGGGGCGCGAACTGTGCTTCGCGGGCGCCGCCGGTCAGATAGTGGCCACGGCTTTGCAGGAGCAGATCGCCGGCGGCGGAAAAACTGATACCGCAGTTGCCGCCATCGACCTTTTCTTCCGCAACGATGTAGAGCCCCTCAATGCCGGAAAACGGGATGGCGTCGAGATCCTCATCGCCCGGCTGCAGGCGCGATCCCTCCAGATGCGGCGTGCGCGGGAATTTGAGCAAATCCGCCATTCAAAGCGTCGCCACGCAGATCATGTGGTTGAGAACATAGGAGATATTGACGTTGGCGGCGCCGGCATTCTCGAAGAGTTCCGTGAGGCTCGCCTTGGTGAAGAGGCGAACGTGCTCGGGATTGCCGTCTTCCTTGGAGGGAACCGATGCGATCACCGCGCGCCGGGCGAGCCGCAGCGCTTCGCGGGCGGCAAGAGCGGGGTCGTCAAGGTGTTCAAGTACCTCAAGAATCGTGACCATGTCGAACTGGCGGTCGTCGAACCGAGTGGCGCAAATGTCCATGACGTGCGGCGAGAGCCGCGCGATGCCGCCATTGGCGACGGCGTTCAGAATTGCGAGACGGGCTTCGTGAATGTCGATTGCGGTAACCGGCAATTGCGGAAATGTTTCCAGAAGCGGCCACAGAAACGCGCCGCGCCCTGAACCGACATCGAGCAGCGATTGCGGCTGCAGGCCGTGCAACACGCCGATGACGGCACGCACGCGCGGCAGGACCTGGGACCGCTTGAACGGATATAGCTTGAGGCCGCCCGCGCGCCCGCAATCGACCGTTTCGGCGGCGCAGTTTCGCACAAGGTCGGGCCGCGCGCCGCGCACATAGGCAGCGGCGAATTCAAGAAACATGTGAGTGTCGTCGCTCATGCGGGCTCTCGTGCGCGGTTTTCAGGCGACAGCTAAAGGCACCCACTGCCCGGTGGCAAGTCCGCGCGCGTCCGCGAATACGATTTGCCGGATTGCGAAACGTATATGGGGGGACAAACGTGGCGGTCAGCGCGTAATCTCGGCGCAGACGGGGAGGTGCAGTGTGGCAGATAACGGCAACAGCACGACAGTGACCGGGCGGCGGCGCGGCGGGCGTTCGCGGCACCTTGATGATGCCGGTGCGAACGGAGCAGGTCAGGCGGCGTCGAAACCGCACTACCGTCACATCGTCAATACCTTGCCGCCGGTGGAGCTTTTGTCGGGCGATGAGGTCGAGGCGATCCACCGGACATCGCTCACTATGCTGCGCGAGATTGGCATTCGTGTGCTCAACAGTGAGGCACGCGATGTTTTCCGCAAGGCCGGTGCCGAAGTGTCCGAGGACACGATGATGGTGCGGCTCGACGATGAACTGGTCCTTGCATCGGTCAGCCGGGCGCCATCGGAAATCGACCTCACGGTGCGCGGTGGCACGCCCTACCGGATCGGCGGACGGAACACGATTTTCTCATCGGTCGGAGGGCCGGCGAATTTCTCAACGCTTGACGACGGTCGGCGGCCCGGCACGCGCGCCGCGTTTGAAGACATTCTGAAGCTTGGCCAGAGCTTCGAGGTCATTCACATGATTGGACCATCGGTGGAGCCAATGGATATCGAGCTGCGGTTTCGCCAGCTTGAGGTGGTGCGCGCGGAGGTGATGCTGACCGACAAGTTTCCGTTCGTCGCCGCACGCGGGCCGAGCCCGGTGGCGGACGGCCTTGAGATCATCCGGCTGGCGCGCGGCTTCGACGAGGCGGAGTTCCATGACACGGTGAGCTGTTTCACCGTGGTCAATGTCAATTCACCGCTGCAGCTCGATGTGCCCATGTGCCATGGCATCATGGAGTTTGCGCGCCGCGGGCAGCTTGTGGTGCTGACCCCTTTCACGCTTGCCGGCGCCATGGCGCCGGTGTCGGTGGCGGGTGCTCTGGCGCAGCAAAACGCCGAAGCGCTGGCGGGCATTGCGCTTGGGCAGATGGTGCGCCCGGGCGCTCCTGCCGCCTATGGCGGGTTCACCTCCAATGTCGACATGAGGTCCGGCGCACCGGCCTTCGGCACGCCGGAATACGTCAAGGCGGCGATGGCGACCGGTCAGCTGGCGCGCAAGTACGGCCTGCCGTGGCGCTCGTCCAACGCAAATGCCTCCAACGCTCCGGACGCTCAGGCGGCCTACGAGGCGCAGATGTCGATCTGGGGGGCGCTGCTTGGCGGCTGCAATGTTCTGATGCACGGAGCGGGCTGGCTGGAAGGAGGGCTCACCGCGTCATTGGAGAAGTTCATCATCGATATCGAGATGCTTCAGATGATGGCGGAGGTATTTCAGCCGCTTGACTGCTCCACAGCGGAACTGGCGCTCGATGCGGTGCGCGAGGTGGGGCCGGGCGGGCACTATTTCGGCGCCGCGCATACGCTGGAACGCTATGCGAGCGCGTTCTATGAGCCGCTCGTTTCGGACTGGCGCAATTTCGAGAACTGGCGCGATGCCGGTTCGCCACCGGCCGATGTGCGCGCCAACCGGATCTGGAAAGAAACGCTCAGGACTTACGAACCACCGGCGATGGACCCGGCCTGCCGCGAGGCGGTCGATGCCTACGTGGAACGCCGCACCGCTGAAGGCGGCGCCGAACCCTTGACCTGATCACGAGTAGCTCGCGACCGGGTCTCCGAGGAGGCGCAACGAAAAGGGTATGTAAAATACAAAATCATAGAATTCCCGAAATTACCTCTAAATATGATTAGCTAATACAACACCATGTGACAAATTATTTCTCAGTAATAATTTTTCTGTAATTGTTATTTCAGAGTCTGACAAGTCGTTAGCATCTATAGTTTTTGGAATTTCATCTTCTCCTTCGTCACATTTATGTAATACGACTTTCGCTGCTATAGGTTCATTTGTATATGTTAATGTCAATACTAAACCAACAACAACGCTAAATGTATTTGAAAGAGGTGCTTTTAAGTGAAATACTTCTATTCCACCGCCATTTTCGATGTCACCAATTAAATATATACCCCTATCAATGGATAGAACTGGCCCGTCACTTCTTATTAATTCTTTCATGAATCCAGATTTAGTATGCTCATATTCCCAAATGTTAGAGTTTTTGAGTTTTTCTTTTACAATTATTTCGCTTCTTATTAAATTTTCCTTAGATTCGGAGTACCTGTAACATTTATACCGTCCTTGCAATCTCTCGCAGTTTTCTTTTAGGGAAGAATCCTTAATTTTAAGCATTCTATATATTTGCTGGTAAGATTTAATTACAAGTTCTTGATATTTTCTAATCTCATTTTCATCTATTTTTTCATATGGCGCAAATATAATTCTGTTTCTGGCATATTCTATTGAGCAATGTTCCTCAAAATCTTCTTTGTGTTTATATATATATTTTAGCAAGTTTGAGTATGTTTTATTTGTACTATTTACTCTAATTCTTTTTGTTGTCATAAATTGTTTTATGCTATCAACAGATACACCTGACACTTCTGATATGTCTTTGTACTTCAGGCGTTTGGCAGCCATCATCGCTGCGATTAATTCTTTCACTCCATTCGCAACTTCGTTTCGATCTGAGGCTTCGTTAGCGTTTGCGATCATTATTTCACCTGTTCCAAGATAGCAAATACCCCCTGAGCAGAACAATATTTATGTTTACGGCATCGTTTGTGAGTGGTAGAAGGAAGGAAGGGGTCGGTTTTGGAAGCCGACCCCTTTTAGTCTATCTTCTCACTTTGAGGCTGCCTCCACGACGGCAAAGAAGTGTACAGCAGCGATGAGGAGATAGAAAAAGGCAAGTGCTAGTTCGCTAGTCATCTCGCTAATCCTTTCCTCTTTTTATTGTTCCCGGCGCCACATTTTGTGGTGCAGGGAGCTTTGGTGGTGTATATGCCCTAGTGGAAGGGGCAAGCCAAAGCTTCACTGTTATCGCATGTTCGGGGAAGGAACAAAAGCGGAATTCCTGAATTTTGTTGAAAATTCATACTTTTGATCACGAACATTGCGTTTTATTCACCGTATTTCACCAAATTAACGATTAATTTCCACTGTTGAACCCGGTTAGCTCACCGCAACGGGAATTATTTCACCAAACGCCACTGTTTGTGCGGTGTACTGCCGAGTTGCTTCGCGTAGTTCACGGTCTCGGTTGGTCGAAAGTCATGAACGAGGCGTCAAGTCCACAACGTGGTCGTCTATTTGAGTGAAACCTGATTATGTGCTGATCAGGAATAGCTCGCGACCGGCTCGCCGAGGGCTTCTAAATCAGGTTCGATGCCAAGTCCCGGTTTGTCCGGCGCCATGACGCCGCCCTCTTGCACCGGTGCGTCGAATCCGGCGAGCGATATTTCCGTCATGCCGCGTGTATCGAGGATGCCCGACAGCGCGTGTTGCGGCACCGTCTGCCCGAGATGAACGATGGCGGCGAAGGCGATCTCCGAGCCGACCGTGTCCTGAACGCTCATGGTAAGACCCGCGGCAAGGCAGATGTCGCGCTGGCGGCGCCCATGCGTCAGGCCACCCGCCTTTGAGATCTTCAGGGAAATGCCCTCCGCGGCATCGTCCGCAACGATCTGTGCGATCGAGGCATCGCCAGTGGCGAGTTCGTCAAGGATGACCGGCACGGTGCAGCGCTGCCTGAGGGCTACCGTTTCACGCCAGGTGGCGCACGGTGCTTCGAGCACGAAGTCGAGGCCCGACGGCAGCATGCCCAGCATGCGCAGAGCGTGTTCGACCGAGAGCCCGCCATTGGCATCGGCGATGAAATATTCGCCGGCCTGAGCATCCGCAAGCGCAGCTGTGATGCGTTCCGCATCGAGGCGTGGGCCGCCCTCGGCGTCCGATGCGCCGATTTTCACCGAATGGCCGCGATAGGCTTGCGCGCGATGGGCGTCGACGCGGGCGCGCATGTCTTCGGGATCGCCGGCATAGATCGACGAGACGACGGGCATTCTATAGCCCGTGCTACCGCCGAGGAGCGCGCATACAGGCATATGCGCCGCTTTGCCGAAGATGTCCCAGCAGGCTACATCGATCGGCGCTTTGGTATGGGCGTGGCCGGTTAGCGCCCGGTCCATGGCATCGTTCAGGCGGTCGACATGGCGCGGATCGAGGCCGAGGAGATGCGGTGCGATTTCTTCGATGCCGGCGCGCACGCCTCGGGCATGGGCGGCGATGTAGTTGGGGCCAAACGGCGTCGACTCGCCCCAGCCCTCAATGCCGCAGGCGGTTTCCACGCGCACAACCGTTGCATCGAAGCTCTCATAAACCCGACCGCCGGAGAGCCGGTAGCCACCGCCCGGATAGGGCAGGTCAGCCTGGAACACATCGATCCTGGCGATCTTCATCGGCACTCACTCCTTCGGCGGCACGAGCACCAGCTTGCCGGTGTATGTCTTGGCGAGGAAGTCTTCCTGTGCCGATACGATGTCCTTGAGGGGATAGGTCTTCGCCACGACCGGCCTGATCTCGCCGCGTTCGATATAGCCGATAAGGTTTTCAAACACGACCGCCTCCTGAAAAGTGCACCCGAAGAACGTGAGGTCTTTCAGGTAGAGAGTGCGCACATCGAGTTCGACGATGGGCCCGGCTATGGCGCCGGCCGTGGCGTAGCGACCGCCGATGCGCAGGATATCGAGCAGCTGCGGCCATTGCGGGCCGGCGACGAGGTCGATGACGACGTCAATGCTGTCGCGGCCGAGTTCGTGCACGAGATCGCGGCCACGGTCTATAACCGTCGCCGCACCAAGGGCCTTCACATCGTCCGCCTTGGCCGCCCCCGCCACCGCAACGACCTCGGCGCCGCGCCGGCGGGAGAGCTGTACGGCGGCGGATCCGACACCTCCGGAGGCGCCGGTGATCAGCACGCGTTCGGCTCCGAGGGAGGCGCGGTGCAGCAGGTTTTCAGCCGTCGAATAGGCGCAGGGGATGGAGGCGAGTTCCTCGTCCGACCAGTCGCACTCGACCTTGTAGACCTCGCTTGCCCGCAGCGCCGCATACTGCGCGAACGCGCCGTCGCACTCCGACCCAAGCGTCCAGCACTCCAGCGGGTTCTTGCCTTCCATCGGTCTTTGCATGGTGCGCGCGAGCACACGCTCGCCGATGCGGACCGGGTCGACACCATCGCCTACGGCAATGATGCGGCCGCAGCAATCGGCGCCCTGAATGCGTGGAAAGCCAATCGGTTCTCCAGACCAGCTGCCGTCACTGTCCTCGGCGTCCGCAAAGCCCTCGGCACCGCCCGCGCCGGTATCTCCGGTGACCGATTTTGAGTACCAGGCGGTGCGCGTGTTGATGTCGGTGTTGTTGACGCCGGCAGCGGCAACGCGGATCAGCACATCGCCAGGGCCGGCTTCAGGCACGCGGACATCTGTTCGGTAATCCAGTTTGTCGAATCCGCCATGGCCGGTCAGCAATACGGCGGTCATTCGATCGGGCAGGTTGTTTGTCACGTACCGGCTCCTCTTGCAGCGATTGCCCATACTTTTTCAACGACCCCGTTTCTGACGCCGACATAATGGTCATGCAGATTGACCGTCGGATCGCAGTGACCTGGCACGAGCAGGATCTTGCTGCCCCAGGTCGGAAGACTTTCCGGGGCGCCCGAAATCTCGCCGTGCTCATCGGAGGCCGCCAGATAAGTGAGGCCGGGGCTTGTGTCAATCAACGGCGGGCCGGAATCGAAGGCCAGCGCCTTGAGGCCCGCATCGAGCACCGCAAGACCGGGTTCCGGTTTGCTCATTACGGTGGCAAGAACGAAGAGGCTCTGGCGAAAGTCGCTGATGGGTGCATCGCCGCCGCCAAGGTTGCGGCCGTAATCGGCGTCCATAAAAACGTAGGAACCGCATTGCAACTCGTTGAGGCAGCCGACTTCGATGTCTTCGCGAAACGAACCGGTTCCGGTGCCGGTGATGCGGGGGCATTCGAGCCCCTTGCCGGAAAGCGCTTCGAGGGTCTCGCCGACCTTGTGCTGGAGTACGTGGCCCGCGGCCAGCCTTTCAGCCCGTGTGCGGGCGTGCTGAATGCTCCCGTTGTAGACGTGCAGGCCGGCAAACCGGAGTGCCGGTGCGCCGGTGATCTCAATTGCAAGGTCCGCGGCGGCCTGCGGGTTGCGCACGCCGCACCGCCCGCCGCCGACTTCCAGTTCAACCAGCACATCGAGCGTGGAGCCGGCCTTGGATGCCGCGGTACTGAGGTCCGCCACATTCCGGGCGTCGTCGACACAGACGGAAATATTTGCGTGGCGCGCCAGTTTGGCCAGACGGGCGAGCTTGGTAGCGCCCACCACTTCGTTGGAAACATAGACGTCTTCAACACCGCCCTCGACCAGTCGCTCCGCCTCTTCCGTCTTCTGGCAGCATTGGCCGACCGCCCCGCGTGTCACCTGCCAGCCGCCGATCGTCGGGCACTTATGGGTCTTGGCGTGCGGGCGCAGGACGACGCCTGCGGCGTCCGCAATCTCCTGCATACGATCGAGATTGTGCTCAAGGGCGTCGAGATCGACGATCAGCGCCGGCGTATCGACATTGTCCAGACGGTCGCCGGGTTTGGCGGGAGGCGTTCGCATCATCGTGTGCCATGCCGTTTCATCAGGCGCGCACCCTATCGCGAGTTTGCCGGTGCCGGCAAAGGCTCTTTCCTGTGTGGCAGGCTGAATGGAATTCTGGCGACGGCTGCACCCCGTTGCCGTTACATTGCCGGCCTTCGGATAGAATCTTGAGTGTACCGGAATGAGCGACAACAGCGTGGCACAAGGCGTTGGGTCCGCGGTGGAAACACCGCGCCGCGGCTTTGCCATGATGTTGCTGATCGTGAGTTCCGTCGGCATCAGTTTTGGCGGTCTCGTGCTGCGCTCGATGGAAACGGCGGATGCCTGGCAGATCAACTTTTACCGCTCGCTTTCGCTGATCGCGGCAATCGCGATCATCCTCGCGTACCGCTACCGGGCGCAAGCAGTGCAAAAGGTGCGCGGCATCGGTTGGCCAGGGCTCTGGGCAGGCGCGCTGTTGAGCTGTGCTGGAATTTCGTTCCTGCAGGCGATCACCAATACGACTATCGCCAACACACTGTTTACGCTTGGTGCGATCCCGTTCATCACGGCGCTGCTGGCGTTTGTATTCCTCAAGGAGAGCATTCGCCGAGCGACGCTCATAACTATGGTGTTCGCCGCCGCCGGCATTGTCATCATGGTCGCCGAAGGCATTGGCACCGGTTCTTTTTACGGCAACGCCATGGCGTTTCTCACCGCGCTCGGATTTGCCGGCTTTGCCGTCATTGTGCGGCGTAACCGGCAGGTCGACATGCTGCCGGCGCTCATGGTGTCCGGGATCATCATTACCGCCGTTTCGGCGATCGTGCGGTGGGGCGAGCTTGAAATTTCCGTGCACGATATTCTGCTTTGTATTCTGTGGGGAGGTGTGATGTCCGGGTTCGGCAACGCCATGTTCGTTGCCGCCTCGCGGCATCTGGTGGCGGCGGAACTGACGCTCTTCATGCTTTTGGAGTTTGCGCTCGGGCCACTATGGGTCTGGCTCTTCATCAACGAGGTGCCGGGGCATTGGACAATCCTTGGCGGGGCGCTGGTAATTTTCGCGGTGGTGCTGCGGGCCCTCATCGAACTCAGCCAGGCGCGCGGGCCAAAACTCAGACGCGGGCGCCCGAGCCCCATGTGAGCGGTGCGCGCGGGGCTCAAGTGCCCGCCGCAATTGCCTCGGAACGCTTGACGATGGCGGGGTCCCGAAGCACGGCGGGAGGATCAAGCAGATGAGTGACGCGGACCATCAGTGTGTGAACCTCTCCGTCCTGCTCGGCGAGATCGCGGATGGCCCGGCCGAAGCGCCAGCGCTCTTCGAGGTCGGCGGGCCTTGGCCCCTTGGTGCTTGAATAGGCGAGATCGCGCGTTTCCATAACCGACCAGCCGGTGGCATTGAGATCGTGGCAACCCGAAAAGTAAGACGCCGCAATGCGGCCCTCCGATCCGGCTTCGGCGCAACGTTGCAGCGTTCCTCGAAGCGACAGTGCCTGACCGGCTGCAAGGCTTATGCCCTGTCCATACATTGGATTGAAACTCGTAAACGCCTCGCCCATCGGCAACACGCCCAACGGGAAACGTTCCATCCGGTCAAAGCGGCGCCAGGTGCCCTTCGGGATGTTGTAAGAACTCAGTTTGCTCACCGGTTCGCCCTGAACAAGGCGTTCGTGAATGCACGGGTGCGCAAGTCCGCGTGTCCACTCGACAAAGCCTTCATGATCGCGCGGCGCGGTGTCGCCGGCGCGGGCATACATGGTTGCCAGCCATAATCCGCCGTCGACCGGGGTGAGATAGGAGGCGCGCAGCGATGGCGGGATGGCAAGCATCAGACACGCCCACTTGTCGCCGCGCAACTCGGCCGGCGGCCGGAACAGGCCGGAAGTGTAGCTCATCGCAATATCGAGGGTCTGTTCGGGCACCGGGCCGTAGCCTTCGTCCTCAAGCCAGGCCGGCAGACGGCTTCCCCGCCCGGAACAGTCGATGACGAGATCGGCCGGTATCGTCTCGGCATCCGCCCCGCTCGTCCTGACCGAGATGCCCGCGACGCTCCCGCCGGCGCCGGTCTCAAAGCCCAGCATCCGGGTGCCGTCGCTCAGTTTTACATTTGCCAGAGCCTCGACCCGTTCGCGGGTTCGATGTTCAAGCAGCGGCCGCGTGACGGACGGCGTGAGGATGCCGACGTCACGGATCGGCGTCGGCCCGTCGGCATCGTGAAACCAGATGTCGTGGTTCCGGCGAATGCGCACGGCACCGGCACCATAGAGCTCCTCCATGATACCGGGGATCAGCTTCTCCATGGCCTCGACCGCATAGCCCAGAAACGTGTGCACATGTGCGCCCTGGGGAACGCCTTTGCGCAATGCCGGCGTGTCGGGGAGCGTGTCGCGCTCGATTATCACGACTTTTGAGAAGAACTCCGCCAGCACAGCGGCGGCCATCAGTCCGGCCATGCCCGCACCGACCACAACGGCTTGGCCGCAGATCGGTTGGGAGGCTCTGGCATGTGAGGTCATCGAGTTTCCAATGCTGCGGGTCTGCACGAACCATGAGCGTGCCACGCGTTGTCCGCGCTGACCAGAGCGGCTGCGCGATGCCTGAACCCGCGCCGACTATTTGGATGTCGCATCTTGATCCCTGGCGATTGTTCGGCCAATAGTGCGGCAGAGTTATTGTGTCTCGTTCTGCGCGGCTCCCCTAAACGCGTGTTGAGCGAGACTGCGACGCGCAATGCGGAGAACAGAACCATGCCGGAATACCGCTCCAGAACCTCGACCCATGGCCGCAATATGGCGGGCGCGCGCGCTTTGTGGCGCGCCACCGGCATGTCGGAGGACCAGTTCGGCAAGCCGATCATCGCGGTCGCCAACAGCTTCACGCAGTTCGTGCCGGGCCATGTGCACCTGAAAGACATGGGGCAGCTCGTGGCGCGCGAAATCGAGGCTGCCGGCGGCGTTGCCAAGGAGTTCAATACCATCGCCGTCGACGACGGCATCGCCATGGGCCATGATGGCATGCTCTATTCGCTGCCGAGCCGCGAAATCATCGCCGACAGTGTCGAATTCATGTGCAACGCCCACTGCGCGGATGCGGTGATCTGCATATCCAATTGCGACAAGATCACACCCGGCATGCTGATGGCCGCCATGCGCCTCAACATCCCGGCGGTCTTCGTGTCCGGCGGGCCGATGGAGGCGGGCAAGGTGGTGCTCGACGGCAAGGAGACCAAGGTCGATCTGGTCGATGCCATGATCAATGCGGTCAATCCCGATGTTTCGGACGAAAACTCCGAAAAGACCGAACGCTCGGCCTGTCCGACCTGCGGTTCGTGCTCGGGCATGTTTACCGCGAACTCGATGAACTGCCTTGCCGAAGCGCTCGGTCTGGCGCTCCCCGGCAACGGCTCGCTGCTGGCAACGCACGCCTTCCGCGAAGATCTCTTCAAGCGGGCGGGGCGCACCATCGTTGAGCTGGCGCGGCGCTACTACGAAGAAGACGATGTGACCGCGACGCCACGCGGTATTGCCGATTTCCGCAGCTTTGAAAACGCCATGACGCTCGACATTGCCATGGGCGGTTCGACCAATACGATCCTGCACCTGCTCGCTATGGCGCGCGAGGGCGAGGTGCCGTTCACCATGGACGACATCGACCGAATGAGCCGCAAGGTTCCGCATCTGTCGAAGCTTTCGCCGTCGACATCGGTTTATCACATGGAGGACGTGCATCGTGCCGGCGGCATCATGCGGATCCTCGGCGAGCTCGATCGCATGGGTCTCATCCACAACGACCGGCCGACGGTCCATTCGGCGACCTTCACTGAAGCGCTCGACATATGGGACATCATGCGCTCGCCTTCTGCCGAGGTTGAAGAGTTCTACCGTGCGGGGCCTGGCGGCGTGCGCACGATCGAGGCGTTTTCCTCGACCAACCTCTGGAAAGACCTCGACCGCGACCAGGAAAACGGCTGCGTGCGCTCCGGCGAGCATGCCTATTCGCTGGAAGGCGGGCTTGCGGTTCTGTACGGCAACATCGCAGAAGATGGCTGCGTTGTGAAAACCGCCGGTGTGCCGGAGGAGTGTCTGACGTTTACCGGCACCGCGCGGATCTTTGAAAGCCAGGACAGTGCCGTCAAGGCGATCCTCGGCAAACAGGTCGCCGAAGGCGATGTGGTCGTCATCCGCTATGAAGGCCCGCGTGGCGGGCCCGGCATGCAGGAGATGCTCTACCCGACGTCCTATCTGAAGGCAGTGGGGCTTGGCCGCAAATGCGCGCTGATCACCGACGGTCGGTTCTCGGGTGGCTCGTCGGGTCTCAGCATCGGCCACATCTCGCCGGAAGCGGCGCTTGGCGGCGCCATCGGCCTGATCGAAGAGGGCGATGAAATCCAGATCTCGATTTCAGAGCGGCGATTGCATCTCAACGTCGAGCCGGGCGTGCTCGTGGCGCGCCGCAAGGCCATGGAAACCAGAGGCGATGCCGCCTGGGCGCCGACCGAGGTCCGCGAACGGCGCGTGACACCGGCTCTCAAGGTGTTCGCGGCCTTTGCCACATCGGCATCGGAAGGCGCCGCCCGCGATGTCGACGGCGCGATCCCGAAGGCGCGCATGGCGGCGGAGTAGCCCGCACTGGCTGCCAGCACTCCCTTCAATCGAAAGCGGAGATTTCTATAAATGCAATTGTGCGCTAGTTTGCATAGCGCTCTTGCATCGATTCGTGCGATCTGGAGGGACTAGATGCGCAACTTCATTGTCCAATTTCGTAGTCGGTTTGTAAACTGGTTCAGCTATGAACGGGAATGCCTGTTAGTTGTGTTCGGTTTTCCCGCACTTGCAGTAATGTTGTACGTTGGAACTGTGAAACAACTGAATGCGGGCGGGACTCCCATCGTTTTCGACTTAAGCGGAAATGGGATAATTGACATTACCGGCCATAACTCTTCCCGAGAAAAGCTTTATACGGTGTTTTCCGTTGGAAGCTATGTTGAGTTCGACATATTCGGAACCGGTACACCGATTCAGGTGGATTGGATTGAAGGTGGAAAGGACGCGTTTCTGGTGGATCTGAGAAACGGCATTCCAGAGGCAGCAAGCGGTGTTCATTTGTTTGCGGCGGGTGAAGATCAAAACGGAAAATGGTTTGAGAACGGGTTTGAGAAACTAGCCACGTTGGATACGAACTCCGATGGTTCAGTCAACGGCAATGAGTTGGAAGGGCTCGCACTGTGGCGCGACGATGGAGATGCCATCATGCAAAGCACTGAAATCCTTGAACTCTCGGTGTATGAGATATCCTCCATACCAACAAAATACAGTGTTCAAATTGGAACCTATGGGCTGGAGCAAATGGTTTCCTACGTCGATACAGCCGATGGTCAGATGTACATTGAAGACATCTGGTTTTTGACGAGTGATCAACCGACGCAACTCGACGGTTTTTTGGGCGCCGTGTTCCATCCATTTAGCAGCATTTCTAAGAAAATATCCGGCTGACTTTTGCCCCAAACAGCGTCAGCATCAGTGTGAAGCCTATTCCGAGAATGCTTTGCAGAAGGACAAACACGGACGCGCTCTTGCAAATCTCGTAGTTGAACGCGTTGCCCCCTGGAACAGCATTGGAGAGTGAAAATGCAAGGTAGTTCCACGGGCTCCTTACCATTTCTCGCCGCTGCTCGAAAACCTCAACCGGCAATTCGGTCCACGCTCCATTTTCTTGGACGATTGTGCCGGCGACCCCGCTTGTTTCCCAAGGCAAACTTGTGAAATATACCGACGGCGCTTCCATTCCATAGACGTAATAGACTAGAGCGAACGCAAAAACGTTAAATGAGAATGCGAGCGCCAGAGCGATCCCATTCTCCCAGTAATGGTCGGATTCTCTCAGTGCCACGGCTCCGAATCTGAGTATCAAAACGCCGCTCGCGAAGATAAAGAAATATGCAGTCGCCTCATACCCAACGTGCTCCCATGCCAAACTTGGGATGTGGCACCTCAGGCGTGGCAGTGTAAGCCACGTGTACAGCCAGTATGTCATTGGCAAAATTGACAGGCCGAATAGCAGTACGTACGTGTTTTTTCTACTACTGGTAGATGTTCGTGCCATATGCGTGGCTTAGCCGTTTTGTGTGTGTCACAATGTGTGTGTTTGATTGAATTATCAACTTCAACGAGAATTTGCCAGAGGATTCATGCAGTGTTGTTTTGGCCAAAATTCCCGGCGATACAACAGCGCATGTATCGGCTGTACTTTGCTCGGCGAAGTTTGGCGGTCGTGACAGGGTTCGCCCTGGCCGTCGCAGTGTCTACTGGTACGCTCGCGCAAGAGGTGGATAGGCAGACGTTAGCCGATATCGTCGCGCCGCCGGCCTGCAGCAACGACAAAGGCGAAACCGTTCGTTTTATCGAGCGCGGTGCAGAGGGTGGCGAGTTTGCGGCGGGCATGGCCGCTCGCTCACCCGACGGCGGGCCGGTGGTTTTCAGGTCGAATTACGCCACCGCGCCGCCTGAGTTTCAGAGCTTTGTCGACCGCCATGAGTGTGCTCACCATCAGACCGGCGATGTCGATCGGCCGCACCCGCCGCGCAACGGGCCGGAACATCTGATGAATGAGAGTATCTCCGACTGCATAGCGGTTCTGCGGCTGCGGGACGAAGAAGGCTATGACGCCCCCGCTCTAGGCCACGTTACGGCGGCCTTGCGTGAGGATATGACGGCGCTCGGGTTTCCGGCCATCAGCATCGACAGCCGCCTCGCGAACATCGCCGGCTGCTTTACCCGGCCGGGCACCGCGCGCGACCTCATCGACAAGGTACTGAAGAAGCGGGGACTCGACGGGCGCTGAACTCGGCGCCGGTGGAATCGAAAAGCGCCGCCGAAGCGCCGCTTGAACCTTGCATTACACGGTGCTCTTAGGAGCCACCACTCAGCCAGCTGTTGAAGTGGATCGAGAGACCCGCCTGAACCTGATGCGTGGTAAAGCCGAAATCATGCGGAAGGACAGTGCCTCCCGGTATGATCTTGGTCCCGTGGCTTTCGCCGCCATATTGCGAGAGGCGGTACTCGACGAATGCCGAAATCCACTCCGTGATGGCCATTTCAATGCCACCGCCGGCGGTAAATCCAAGATGCGTGTTGCTGAAGGGTGTATGTGTCACGATGGGGCCGAAAACGGCTGCCGGAGTGTTAATAGCATGATCGGCTTCTGCGATTGCCAGGCCGCCGGTCGCGTAAAGCAACACACGGTCGGTTACGGCGATGCCGAATTTGCCTCGCAGGGAAGCTGTAAAATCGATTTCGACATCTATGGCTACGCCAAGCACCAAATTGGTGTTGTTCATATTGGCGAAATTCGCATCGGCGATGACGCCGAACACGACATCTCCATTCTGCCAGTTGTAGCCGATATGGCCACCGCCAAGGAAGCTTTCGCCGTTTACATCCGCCTCAACACCCCCTGCCTGGTACACGGCGTCTGCGTGGACATAACCCGCCTGCCCGCCGATATAGGGTCCCGACCAGTCATGCGGGGCGTTCAGCATGTCGCCGAACAGGCTGCCGGCGCGTGCCTGATCGCTGACCGCAACGCCGAGTGACAGCGCCATTGCAGAAACGCCGAAAAGTGCCCATCTGGCTGTTCTTGAAAGTTTCATGCCAACCCCTGCTCATGACGTCGGCGGCGATACCCCATCGCACGACCGCGCGTGATTTGCAGCAATTATGCCCGGCGAACTTGCGATTTACAATTGGCGTGCATGTGGTTTTGCACATTTGCTTGCGCTGTTGCAAATGGGTCACATGTCTGCAAGCCGGCCCGGTCGGCAGGCGGGGGGCATAACGTTTTCTTGACCGCAGCCCGACGCTCTGAACAGTTGCACCCCCGTGTGGCCTGTCGCAATCTGCGCCCGAGGAAATTCACCCGCTGCCGAAGTCCCATCATGATTTCCGCTGACTTGGAAATTTTCCGGAGAATGTCTGAGCGTGCCTACTCCTGAGGTCCACCCCGTAACTCCGCTGCAAGAGGGCATGGTCTTGCTGTCGCTGCGCGAGCCTGAGGCAGGCTACTACCATGCCATCGAAGCGTACCGGTTGCGCGGGCCCTTCGACGCCGGTGCGTTTCGGGCCGCCCTGTGGGCCGCTGCGCGCCGTCATGCGGTGTTACGCACCTCGTTTCGCGTCGACAACGGTAGTGTCGAGCAGGTAGTGCATGAGGGTGTCGAACTCCCCTGCGAGCTGCTCGACTGGAGCGCCGATGTGGGGGATGAACATGTACCGTCCGTCGATGAGCACCGAGAGCGGTTTCTAGGTCAGGATCATCGCCGCGGTTTCGACCTCTTCCAACCTCCCTTGCTGCGCTGCGCGGTTGCGCACATCGGTTCGGACTTGTACGAACTCGTCTGCAGTTATCATCACGCAGTCCTTGATGCGCACTCCTACGGCATGGTGGTGGACGACATCTGCCGCGCCTATTCTGCAGCGGTTGCCGTGGCGTCCGAAGACGATCAGAAAATGAGGCGTGCGGCGGAAGTGGAGCTCGCGTGTCAAGAGGCGCCGGTGCCGTTTCGCACGTTCGTCGACTGGCTTGCACAACAGCGCGATTCGTTCGAGGGGACCGAATCGGCGGCGGCGACGCACTGGAACCGGATTTTGAGCACGCTGGCTGAGCCCACGCCTCTGCCGTACCCGCTTCGGGAGGCGCGTGCCGGTCGCCGCATGGAGGAGGTCACGGTGGAGGTGGCGCCCAAAAACGTTGTGGCTATCAATCGCTTCCTCTCAGAGCATGGATTGCGGCTGCAAACCCTGATTATCGGTGCGTGGGCGGTGGTATGCGCGCGCCATGCCGGATCCCGCGACGTGGTCATAGGGCTGACGGTCCCGACCCGACCGCGCGATCTCGATGGCGCGAAGTCCATAGTCGGTCTGATGATCAATGGCATTCCGGTGCGTGTCGCCCTGCCGCCCGATGCCCGCCCGCCGGCGTGGCTTGAAGCCATCGAAGCCATGCAGAGTGAGACGCGGCCCCACACCTGGGTCGAGCCCGCGCGGCTACAGCGCATGAGCGCGATCCCGGGCGATCAATCCGTGTTCGCGACCCTGCTTGCTTTTCAGCACCCGTATGCGGATCTCAAACTCTCGGACAGTTTGCGGATGACGCATGTGCGCTCGCTCGGGCGCCCCGACAATCCGCTCTCGATTGTCACGACGTTTGGCGAGGAGACGCTGAAGCTGCGGGCTCTTTACGAGGAACCAAGACTGACGCACGACCTGGCCGTCGAACTGTTGCGGCAACTGGAGCATGTGGCCGTATCGCTTGCAGAAAATCCTGAAGCGGAGCTTGCGTCGATATCCCTTGTGCGTGGGGATCAGGTTCCACAGTCGCCAGCTATGTGCGAGGTGCGAACCGGCTATCCAAGAGATGCAAACCTGACGTCGCTGTTCGATGCGCAGGCGTTGCGGCGGCGCGATGAAGTTGCGCTTGTTCACGCCGATGTTCGTGTGTCTTACGGGGAACTCGAGGCGCGGGCGAACCGGCTGGCGCATCACCTGGTTCGCAGGGGCGCTGCCGCCGGTGATCGGGTCGGCCTGCGCCTTGAGCGCGGTATCGATGCGATTGCGGCGGTGCTGGCGATTGTGAAGGCGGGGGCTGCCTACGTCCCCCTCGACACCGCCGACCCGCCCTCGCGAACGGCCGCCGTCGCCGCGAATGCCGACCTGCGCTTGATCGTCACCACGTCCGCATTGACCCAAGGGCTGCCGGAAGGATTGCCTGTTTGCGAACTGGACGGAAGTGCCGCCGCGATCGCGTCGGAACCGGCCACCGCACCGGCAATCGAGAGTGCAGCACTCGATCCCGCCTACGTCATGTATACCTCCGGCTCGACCGGCGACCCGAAGGGCGTGGCCGTTCCGCATCGCGGCATCGTGCGCCTCGCCGTTGGCGGCGACTACATAACGCTTGGCGACGACGACCGGGTGGCTCAACTGGCAAGCCTCGCTTTTGACGCATCGACGTTTGAAATCTGGGGCGCCTTGCTCAACGGTGCGAGCGTGTTTGTCCTCGACGATGCCAGGTTGCTCTCGCCCCGGCTGCTGGCGGAGCAACTGGAGAGACACAAGATCACGACGCTGTTCCTGACGACCTCGCTGTTCGATCTCATGGCGGCAGAGTGTCCGGAAGGGTTGGCGCCGTTACGCACGTTATTGTTCGGCGGTGAGGTTGCCAGGGTCGAAAATGTCCGGCGCTTGCTCGACGCCAAACTGCCCCTGCGGCTTGTCCATTGCTACGGGCCGACGGAAGCAACGACATTCAGCACGTGGTATGAGGTGAAACTACTGTCCGAAAAAGCGTCGAGCGTTCCCATCGGCCGGGCCATCTCGAACGGCACGGCATCTGTCCGGGACGGCGAGTTGCAGCCGTTGCCGCGCGGTGTGGTGGGTGAACTGTGTCTTGGCGGCGATGGTCTGGCACTTGGCTACTTTGGCCGCCCCGATCAAACTGCGGAACGGTTTGCCGCCGACCCCGCCGGCAAAACCGAAGCCGCGGGGACATCGGACAAACGACTCTATCGTTCAGGCGACCTCGCCGTGCTGCGCGACGATGGCGCGCTTGAATTTGTCGGGCGTATGGATGCGCAGATCAAGCTGCACGGGTTCCGCATCGAACCTGGAGAAATCGAAGCGCATCTGGCACGTCATCGCGATGTGCGCCAATCGGCGGTCGTAAGATATGTGGCTGGCGAGATTTCGGCGCTAGCGGTTTTCCTCGTCGCATCGAAACCGCTGTCGGTTGCGGCCTTGCGGGCATTCCTAAAAGACCGGGTGCCCGGCTACATGATCCCGTCGCGTGTCGCCAATGTCGACGAGCTGCCGCTCACATCGGGTGGAAAGATAGATCGTAAGGCGCTCGCGCGTACGGCGGCGGCAATTGGCACCGAAGCCGGTTCGGAACCGAATAAAGGCGGCCGCGGGCCCCGCGATGCGTTGGAGAAGACCCTTTGCGGTATTTTCCGGGAGGCAGTTGGTGCCGAAACGGTCGCTGCCACGGATGACTTCTTTGCGCTTGGCGGCGACTCCCTGTCGGCGCTGCGGGCACATATTGCGATGGAAGCGGCGCTGCGGCGGGAGATCGCGGCGGATGCGATCTACAGCCATCGAACGGTTGGGCGGCTTGCTGTTTCGCTGCGCGGTGTCGGCGAAACGACCCGTCCGGACAACACGCTTACACGCCGCCAGCTGACCGAGCTTGAAATCGTAACGGTCAATCCGAAGGGCTCGCGGCCGCCCATCTTCTGCTTCAATCCGCACCCCGATGGCATGATCGCGGCGATCCCGGCGGACCAGCCGGTGCACTGCGCCTGGTTCAATGTCGGGCGGGTGCTCGGGCCCTCGCTCAGTGTCGAGGAACTGGCGGAGGATTACCTGCGCGCGGTCCGCGAGCGGCAGCCGCAGGGGCCCTATGCACTGATGGGATTTTCGTTCGGCGGTCTGGTGGCCTATGAAATTGCCCGCCGGCTGACCGCGGCGGGAGAGGCGCTGGATGTCCTCGCGCTCATTGATCCGACGCACGCCAGTACGACCAACTCTTCAGAGACAGTGAGATCGAAATTTCCACTACTTGGTGTCATTCAAAGACTGAAGCGTCGCCGGGCCCTTGCGCAGCGCCGGAGACATCTGCTCGAGGCGATCGCGGCAGGCCGGAATGTTGCGCCGGCCAGTATCAAAACCTGCTTGCACGATATGCTCTTTGAGGCGGCCCTGCGCTATGGTCATCCCCGGCATGGGGGTTGCGTGTTGCTGTTCTTGCCGGAAAGTGTGCCCGACGAGGCCGCGGTGCCGACCGGTGCCCGTTGGAGCAAGGCCGCCGGCGCGAACGTGAACGAGCATGTTGTTCGAGGCACACAGGGCCATATCGAACTGATGCATGAACCGTGCATCAGTGAAATCTGCAGCGTAATCGAAACCGAAAGAGCAGGTGTCACAGCGGCATCTGAAGGCGCGGCGGGATCTTGAAGTTCACCTTCAGTAAGACCTGTCCGAGCCCGGCGGCGGCGGCACGATGAACTCCCAGGGAGAGACTTCGCTGTCCGGCGCAACGGGGACCTCGATGAGGGCCGGGCGGTCGTTGTCGATGGCTTTGGCGAGCAGAGGTTTCAGTTCCTCAGGCGAGGCGGCGCGCAGGCCATCGACACCAAAGCTTTCCGCCAGCGCGACAAAGTCCGGGTTGCGCAGTTCCGAACCGATGAGGCGGCCATCGTAGCGTTGCTGCTGATCGCGCTTGACGTTGCCGAAGGCATTGTTGTTGAAGACGATGGCGACGACGCCGAGGCCATACTGGGCGGCGGTCGCCAGTTCCTGCACGCCGTACATGAAGCCGCCGTCGCCATTGATCGAGACCACCGCCTTGTCCGTGTTCGCGGCCTTGGCGCCGAGTGCCGTCTGGTAGCCGAAGCCGAGCGTGCCCTGAAAGCCAGATGTCACGTAGGTCAGCGGCGCGTAAACGGGAAAGCCGAAATAGCCGGTGAAACCCGCCTGGCACACTTCGTCGACGAAAATGCCGTCGCGCGGGAGAACCTCGCGAATGACATCGAGATAGGAAAGCTGCGGCTGGATTTTCCCGATGCGCCGGCGTGCCGAGGCGCGGGCATCCTCGAACCGCCCCCGCCAGGCAAGGTCCGGTTCGAAGGCGGCATCCAGAGCGTCGAGAAGTTGCCGCGTTCCCGCTGCCGCGTCGGCGACAATGCCGACATGCGGCTTGAGGCGGGTCATCTCGTCTGCGTCGATGTCGATGCGGATAAAGTGTGGCGGCGCTTGCGGTTCCTCGACGATCTCGCGCATGCCGGTCCAGCGCATATATTGCAGTTCGGCGCGCGAGCCGATGGCGATCAGCACTTCCGTGTCGGGCCACAGTTCATGGGCGGCAACGGTGGAGAGAGCCAGATCATGGCCGTCCGGCACGATGCCGCGGCCCGAACGAAAGGACGTGACGCAGGCGCCAAGCCGGGTGGCCAGCGCATGGACTTCATCGATAGCGTGACGGGCGCCGCCGCCGACCATGATCATGATATTGCGGGAAGCGGCGATGAGTTTCACCGCGTCGGCGATGGCGTCAGGGTCGGCTTGCGGCGGTGCGTCGGCTTCAGCGGCGGCGAGAAGCTCGGTCTCCGCCGTTTCCGCCATCACATCCCAGCACATTTCAACGGACACAGGACCCGGGCGTCCGGAGATCATTTGCGAGAAAGCCTCGTTGACGATCGCCGGGGCGTCTTCGGGCCGGTCGATGCGTTCGGCCCATTTGATCAGGGTCCGCAGCGTTTCGCGCTGGTCGGGCAGTTCATGCAGATGGCCGCGGCCCTTACCGAGATAGGCGGACGGCACCTGGCCGGTGAGGCACATGACCGGCGCGCTGCGACCCCATGCGGTGCAGAGTGCAGCCGTGGTGTTGAGGACGCCCGGTCCCGGCACCACGGAAAAGGCGCTCGGGCGACCCGTCGACTGGGTGGCACCGTAGGCCATATAGGCTGCGGCCTGTTCGTGGCGCGTGCAGATCGTGCGCATGGCGTTGGAGCGTTCAAGCGCATCGAACAGCGGATACATCTGCGCACCCGGCAGCCCGAACACCAGGTCGATGCCGTTTGCCGCAACCTGGCGCACGATGGCCTCGCCGCCTGACAGGACTTCACTCACGATCACAGCCTCCATGTGAAATGTTCACGCACAGTTATAGCAAGGCAGGGTGCGAATGCACGGCGCGATTGCCGCTACCCCGCCGGTGGTATTGCCAGCGCTTTGGCGGCTGCTACCATTCATTCAGATGTGCAGTATTCCAGCTGCCCGAAACGCCCGAAGGAGATGCGCCATGCGGACCAATCGCGTGTATGACACGAAAGATCTGTGGACCAAGGACCGGGATCACTTCGTCCACCCCTGGACCGATTTCTCTTCCTTCAAAGAGAAGGGTTCTATGGTTCTTGCAGAATCCGAAGGCGCGTATGTCTATGATTCTGAGGGCAATAAGTTTCTCGATGGCATTGGCGGTCTGTGGTGCGTCAATATCGGCTACGGCTCCAATGAAATTGCCGAAGCGATTGCCGACCAGGCGCGGCTCATGCCGTATTACTCGTCGTTCGGCCATCATACGACGCCGCCGGCAGCGGAGCTTTCCTGGAAGCTGGCGCAATTGGCGCCGGGTCCGCTCAACCATGTTTTCTACGGCACGGGCGGATCGATGGGCAACGATACGGCGATCCGTATCATCCATTTCTACTTCAACCGGCTCGGCAAGCCGACGAAGAAGAAGATCATCTCGCGCGTCGATGCCTATCACGGCTCGACCTATCTGGCGATGTCGCTGACCGGCGTTGAGTTCGACCATCAGGGCTTCGATCTGGCGCCGGATCTCGTGCACTATATTCCAGCTCCCAATCCCTATCGTGCCCCCTCCGGCATGAGCGATGCGGAATTTCTCGACAAGTGCGTCGCCGATCTTGAAAACAAGATCCTCGAACTCGGCCCGGAAAACGTCGCGTGCTTCATTGCCGAGCCGATCATGGGCGCGGGCGGCGTCATCGTGCCGCCGGAGGGCTATCACAAGCGCACGCTTGAAGTCTGCAAAAAGTACGAAGTGCTCTATCTCTCCGACGAGGTGGTTACTGCGTTCGGCCGCGTGGGCCATTTCTTTGCATCGATGGACGTGTTCGACCACCAGCCCGACATCATCAACACCGCCAAGGGACTGACGTCGGGCTATCAGCCGCTCTCGGCAACCATGCTGTCCGATGAAATCTACGACGTGATCTCGGTGCCGCAGTCCGAAGGCGCGATGTTCACGCACGGGTTCACCTATTCCGGTCACCCGGTGTGCTGTGCCGCGGCGCTCAAGAATATCGAGATCATGGAGCGCGACGATATCCCCGGTCATATCCGCGAGGTCGGGCCTTACCTTGAAGAGCGCCTCGACAGCCTGCGCGATCTGCCGACGGTCGGCGATGTGCGCGGCAAGTGTTTCATGATGTGCGTGGAGAATGTCGCCGACAAAGAAACCAAGGAGCTTCTGCCGGCGGAGGTTGCCATCGGCGACCGCATTGCGGATGCCTGCGAAGCACGCGGCGTTATCGTGCGGCCGATCGCGCATCTCAACGTCATGTCGCCGCCGCTCATTCTGACGCGTGAAGAGATCGACATCATGGTCGATGCCTTGCGCGAATCGATCATCGAGGTCACCGACGGCCTCACCCGCGAAGGCTACAAGCTCAGCTGACGCAAACCCGGTGCCGGTGGACGTGTCCGCCGGCGTCATCCTCCCTTAAGTACCTGATCCCGGGCCATCGTGCCCGGGACTTTTTTTGACTGGAACACGCCGCCGCCCCTCTGTTAGCCTTATGCGGGGCTTTGGAAGGACTTAGATGAAAAAATCATTTGCTTGCAAATGTATCGGTGCACTGGTGGCGTGCGCCATTCCAGTGGGACTTGCCCATGCGGAAGAACGGGCCGGTGGCGGCAGTGTGACCTATACGGTCATACGGGGACATGAAGCCGCGCTCGCCAATGGCGGTAAACTGGTGCACGCGCTCAACGCCGGCGTCATCATTGCCGACGACGCGAGCGTGCCGTTTCACATGGCAAGCCAGAACTGTATGAACGCTGCCGTGCTGAACGCCGACGGCAGTGCCGCGGGCGCGTCGGGCCACTGCACTGCGATGGATGGCGACGGCGATACCTGGTCGCTATGGTGGCGCGGCGAGGGCGAGGGCGAGGGAAGTGCGTGGCAGATCATCGGCGGTACCGGCAAGTTTGCCGGCATGACCGGCGGCGGCACCACGACGACGCTGCATCAGGCGGCGGACGGGCGCACCGTCATAACGTGGCAGGGCACCTGGGATCTGAACTAGACGCTATCTCCGCATGTTCGGCAGTACGAGCCGCTCGATCCAGTTGCGGACTTCCGCGGTTCTGATGCCGTCGTTCATGATGTCGTCGTCGATGCCGAGCGCCCAGGCTAGATCCTTGCGTGCGGGGTCCTGATGCAGGGCCTCTAGCCTGTCGACGAAAACTTGTGCGGCGTCCATGTCGGCGAAGAAGCCAAGCCGGGTGAGTTTTTCTTTGCGGCAGTAGATCAGCCGCGCCATCTCGTGGATGTCGTATTCGGGATGGTATTGCACCGACCAGAAGACGCCGCCCTTCCAGGTGACCGAGACCGCCTGCACATGGGTGTAGTCGTTTGACGCAAGCAACACCGCGCCATGCGGCAGGTGAGTGATCTCGTCGTCATGGCTGATCCATGCATCGAAGACGGATTTCTTGTCGACATAAAGCGGATGGGCGCGGCCTTCGGGGGTCAGCGCGATCTTGCGCGCCATGAACATTTCGCGGCCCCTGGGATGGGCGGCGCAGGTGCCGCCAGCGGCGACCACGGCGATCTGCGCGGCCCAGCAGGAGCCGAAACTTGGGACGCCGGCCTCGAACACGGCACGGGCGAACTCGATCTGGTTGAGGACATCCTTGTCGGCCTTGTAGACGGTGAGGCTCGAGCCGGTCCAGGCGATGCCGTCATATTGCGAGATGCTGGCGCCGGTCGGCAATGTGGCATCAGGATCGGCGGGATATAGGATGTCGACACGGGCGCCGGGGCAGCATCTTTGCAGCATGCGCTCATAAAGCCTGCCGGCGGTCGTGGCGCCGCCCGCCTCTAGATCCTCGCGCCCGGCGCGGGCGTAACCATCGAGAACGAGAAAGCGTGGTGCGTCAGTCATGGGGTCTCCTCAGGCCTGCGCCGCGATACGGTCGATGATGTCCGGCAAGTCCTTGTGATGCTCGCAGATCGCGTCCGCTGTCGTGCTGTCGCGGTCGTCGGGGCGGGTCGCAACGAAGAGCACCGCCTTGGCGCCGATCGCATGCGGGCCCTTGACGTCATTATGATCGCGGTCGCCGATATGAACGATTTCGGTGACGTCGACGCCAAGCTGTGCAGCGGCCGTGTCGAACATCGAGCGGTGCGGTTTGGAGTGGCCGACCTCATCGGAAAAGGCGAAGCCGGAGAAGTGTTTCTTCAGGTCGTACTGTTCGAGGATTTCGCGCAGGCCCGTTCCCGGCGTGACGATGGCATCCGATACGATAGAAAGCTTGTAGCGGCCCGCGAGATCCTCAAGCGCCTCGCCGATACCCTCGATCGGGTCCGGCGCCACCTCGACTTCCATGCGGCCGTGAGCTTCAACAAGCCTTGCAAATCTTTCTTCGCCGAGGCTGCGGCCGAGCCCGTTCAGGACGACGCGCAGCCGCTGATCGACGGTCCAGTTGATGTGACACTCTTTCCACACGACGTTGAAACCCGCCTCGGCCGTGTCATAGGCCAAAGACACCTGACCGGGATCGATGGGCGCTTGTTCGTTGAGAGCCTCCCACACCTGGTGGCGGCGTTCTTCGCGCTTTGTGCGCAGGCCCTTTGCAGCGCGTTTCCGCTCATCGGAATCGTCATGAACAATCGTGTCCCAAAGGTCGAAAGTAACGGCCTTGATAGTCATGAATGTGTTGCTCCTGGAAAATCAGCCGCGGCGTACGGCATCCACATGGCCTGAGAATGTAGGGTCCGCCATGAGTTTCCTGCAGCGGTCGAAACGCCCCGTCGCATAGGCCCAGAAATCTTCCACCGGATTGTCATTGGCGTGCTGGATCAGGCCCCACAATGTCCACAGCAGATCGCACATCGCCTTGTAGATCACCATGCGGCCCATTTGCGCATCGGACGGGCCATCGGGGAAATAGGCGTTCATCATCTCTTCGTCGTGGGTGGCCGTGAACCCGGCCTCGACTGAAAGGTCTCCCAGATCCCACAGGGGATCGTTCATGCCGGAATATTCCCAGTCGATGATCCACATGCGGGATCCGTCGTCGAGAAAGTTTTCGCACAAGGGATCGCAGTGGCACGGCGCAAGGGCGGCCGGATGCGCATCGAGCGCTTCGCGTACGCCTTTTGCCTCTTCAAGCACATCCGAGTAGCCGTCGGGGAAGTCGACGGTTTTGGTGGCGAGGAGGGCGAGGTATTCATCGATCATGGCAAAGAGTTCAAAGCGGAACTCAAAACTCACACCACTCGAGTGCAGGGCGTGGAAGGCGCGTGCGGCCCGGCCCGGGGAGCCTGACGTGGATACAAAGAGTTCCGGCGACATGGTGGCAAAGCCATCGAGGAAGCGCGACACCATGATGCCGGTCCCGGCGTTGGTGTAGAGCACCTCCGGGCTGACGCCTGCCGTGGCTGCGGCGCGGGCGTTGTGCGCTTCAACCGCGCGGTCGATATATTCTTCCGTGCCTTTCCCGGGCAGCCGCAGGCACAACGCCTCGCCGCCCGTGTCGACGCGGTACACGAGATTGGTCAGACCGCCGAGGCGCGTAACGGGCACCGTTGCCGCGTCGATCCCGGAGAACATCTCAAGGCATGCGATCGCCGCGCGGGCGTCTGCGATGTCGTCGTTGCTCATTCGTATCGCTCTTTCCGGTTCAGCACCTGATCCGGCTCATTTCCGGATCGTAGAGAGGCTCAAGGTGGAGGCGGCACGGCACCATCTCGGTTGCGGCTTCGAGGGTGTAGGTGCCGTCTTCAAGAAAATCGCGTGTGACACCTTCGTCATTGCGCACATAGCCATAGCCGATCGATTTGCCGACCGTGTATCCAAAGCCGGCGCTTGTGAGATAGCCGACCGGTTCGCCGTTGCGCAAGATGGTTTCGCGCCCTACCAGCACGACTTCAGGATCGTCCACGGTGAAGCAGGCAAGCTGCTTGCGCAGAGGCGCAGAAGCGGCGCGCTCGCACGCCTCACGGCCCAGAAACGCCTCGTTGGAACGCAGCTTCACGGCCCAGCCGAGACCCGCTTCGATGGACATGTCGTTGGGCGTGATGTCCGACCCCCAGGCGCGATAGCTCTTTTCAAGCCTCAACGATTCGATTGTCCGGTAACCGGCGGGCGCGATGCCGTATTCCTGCCCGGCGGCGAACAATGCATCGAATACATCGCCGGTGGCACCGATCGGCATGTGAAGCTCCCAGCCGAGTTCGCCCACATAGGTGATGCGCAGCGCGCGGATCCCGTGGCCGGCGATTTCGATTTCGCGCACCGCACCGAATGGAAAACCCTCATGGGAGACGTCGTTTTCCGTGATCCCCGCCAGGACGTCGCGGGCATGCGGGCCGAACAACGAGAGCGTGCCGAAATCTTCCGTGACATCGCTCAGCCGTGCGTCGAGACCGGGCGCGATGTGCTGGCGTATCCATGCTGCATCATGGGTTCGGAAGCCGGTGCCGGTCACGATGTAGAACAGGTCATCGGCAAGTCTCGCAACGGTCAGGTCGCATTCGATACCGCCGCGGCTGTTCAGCATCTGCGTATAGGTCAGGCGGCCCGGTGGCTTGGCAATGTCGTTGGCGCAGATCCAGGTCAATGCGGTTTCCGCATCGGCGCCGCGGATCTCGAATTTCGCGAACGACGACTGATCGAACAGGGCGACACGCTCGCGGCAGGCTGCATGCGCCGCACCGACATGCTCAAACCAGTTCTGGCGACCCATGGCATAGACATCACGCGGTTCGACCCCTGGCGGCGCGAACCAGTTGGGCCGTTCCCACCCCAGCTTGGAGCCGAAACAGGCGCGCTGTGATTGTAACCGGTCATAGAGCGGCGACACGATGCGCGGGCGGCCGCTCTCATATTCCTCATGCGGGAAGCCAATGGTGTAGTGCTTGCCATAGGCCTCGAGCGTGCGCTCGCGGACCCAGCCCGCGTCATGGTGCAGCGATGAGAACCGGCGAATGTCGACCGACCAGAGGTCGAGAGGTTGTTCGCCGCTCATGACCCATTCGGCCAGCGTCCAGCCGGCGCCGCCACCCGCCGCGATGCCGAAGGCGTTGAACCCCGCACCGACAAAGAAGCCGCGCACTTCCGGCGCTTCGCCCATGATGTAGGTGCCATCTGGGGTGAAACTCTCCGGTCCGTTGATCAGCTGTTTTACGCCTGCCGTTTCAAAGGCCGGCAGACGGATCAACGCCTGCTCCATGGTCGGCTCGAAGTGATCCCAGTCCGGCTGCAGCAATTGAAACTCGAACCCGTCCGGCAAACCGTCGTCGGCCCAGGAAACGGGATTGGGCTCATAGGCGCCCATGATGAGGCCGCCGACCTCTTCCTTGAAATAGATGCGCCGGTCAGGGTCACGCAGCGTCGGCAGGTCCGACGCCACGCCGTCAATCCGCTCCGACACCATATACTGGTGGCGAACCGGTTGCAGCGGTACACTGACGCCGGCAAGTTGCCCGATTTCACGCGCCCACATGCCACCGCAATTGACTACCTTCTCGCAGGAAATGCTGCCTTGATGGGTATGGACGGCGCGCACTTCGCCGTCTTCGACATCGAAGCCTGTGACCTTCACGCCTTCGAAGATTTTCGCCCCGTGCATGCGTGCGCCCTTGGCGAGCGACTGCGCGATATCGGAGGGCGATGCCTGGCCGTCGGTCGGCAGGAATGCCGCGCCGACGAGATCGGATTCGTCCATCAACGGCCACATGGCTTTGGTTTCCGCCGGCGTCAGCAATTCCATTTCCAGACCGAAACTGTGTGCGGTGGTGGCCTGGCGTCTGATCTCCGTCCAGCGCTCCTCGTTGCAGGCCAGACGCAGGCCGCCGTTCTGTTTCCAGCCCGTGGCGAGACCGGTTTCGGCCTCAAGGCCTTCGTAGAGTTCAACGGAGTACTTGAGCACCTGGGTGATGCTGGCGGACGAGCGCAACTGGCCGACCAAACCGGCGGCGTGCCAGGTCGAGCCGTTGGTGAGCTTTCCGCTTTCGAGCAGCACCACGTTCGCCTTGTGGTCGCGGGCAAGGTGGTAGGCGGTGGAGCAGCCAACAATGCCGCCGCCGATGACGACGATCTGGGCTTGCGCGGGAAGGGTCATGTGGCCGCACTTCCGTAGGTGGAGCGGTAATGTTCAAGCACGCCGTCGAGGCGCTCAAGGTTTTCCGCCGTGTAAGCGACGTAATCGACACCTGGAGCATCGAGATGAATTTCCGAGACCATGCTCCACATAGCTTCGCGCAGGAGCGAGGCGCATTTCATGGCGGCAAGGCTTTGCGTCAACGCGGCATCGGGCTTGGCGCCGAAATAGACCGACAGCAGAGTTTCGTCTTCTTCCGGTGAGAACAGGGCATTGGATGCGATGCCGGCAAGGTCGAACATCGCTGTGCCGAAGCCGGCATATTCATAGTCGATCAGCCACAGACGCGATCCGTCATCGAGGAAATTGGCGGGCAGCAGGTCACTGTGGCCGTAGACGATCGGCAGCGGCACCTGAACCTTTTCGAACTCATCGGAAAGCGACAGGTAGCCGGGCACATGTTCGAGCATCCGGCTGTTTCCGGCCTTCAACGTTGCGGCGTAGTCGCGAATAACATGGAACACCCAGAACAGGCGCCCCGGTCCCGTGACGAACCGCGGCATGTTGTTGTGATAGTCGCGCACGAACATCGCAATGCGCTCCAGGTTGGCCCGCACGTCCGCATCGTCATAGGTTTTGGCCTCGATGAAGCGGAACACCATGACGCCGGGTGCGGTGTAGACCAGTTCCGGGGCAAAACCTGCATCGTGCGCGGCCTTTGAGGCCATTGCCTCGTTTTCACGCGATACGTGATGCACGGGGAAGTTTTCGCCGAAGCGCACCACGTACTTGGTGCCCGCATCGGCCACGGTGAAACTCTCGTTGCTCAAACCGCCTTTAAGCGGGTCGGGCTCGACGGGACCGGACCACAACGGCAGCGCCTTTAGGCGATCGATGGACGACATGAGCAACTGACCTTTCGTTCTACTGAAGCCCGAGGCGCGCTCTTGCGCGCTGGGCGCCGGCGGTTATCAGACGATCGGCGATGATGGCGATGAAGGCGACACAGAACCCGGCGACGAGGCCGCGCCCGATATCCGCTTTGGTGAGGGCGATGTAGACTTCCTGGCCGAGTTCGCGGGTGCCGACGAGAGCGGTTATGACCAGCATGGAAAGCGCCAGCATGATTGTCTGGTTGATCCCCAGCATGATCTCGGGCAAGGCGAGTTTCAGCTTGATCTTGCGCAAGAGTTGCCCGGGTGTGCAGCCGGAAACCACACCGGCTTCGAGAAGCTGCGGATCGACCTGGCGGATGCCATGCGCGGTATAGCGGACCGCCGGTGCCAGCGCATAGGCGACAACGGCAATCATTGCAGTGAAATCGCCGACGCGGAACAGCATGACGACAGGCATCAGATAGACGAATGAGGGCAGGGTCTGAAGCGTGTCGATGACGACGCGAACGACGCGCCAGACGCGCTCGCGTTCCGCCGCCGCGATGCCGACGGGGATGCCGATCAGGCAGGCGAACATCACCGAGATGCCGCAGAGGTAGACGGTGACCATGGCCTTGGACCACAGGCCGACGGAAGCCACGAACAGGCACAGCAGGGCGCACAACACTCCGAGCCGCCAGCCGCCGAGCGAGTATCCTGCAAGGCCGAGAAGTGCCATGGCAACGGGCCAGGGTATGGCGATCAAAAACCGCTTGAACGGGATCAGGACGTTCAGCAGCAGCGCGTTTTTGAATGTTTCGAGTTCGTCGAAAAAGTTGATGTTGATGTACTTGACGAGCTCCGACCAGAAGTCGCCGGTGGTGATCGACCAGGCTGCGGGCCACGCCTGCGCCCAACCCCAGAACAGGCCGAGAATGCCGGTGGCGAGCACCACGGCGAGGCAGACGGCGGTATAGGGAAAACGCCGCCAAAGCGCGGAGGGCCGCTCCTCGCGGTGTTCGCTCGGTTCGCGGCTGGCGAAAGCCTGGGACAGGCGGTCCAGCGCAATCGCCAGAACGACGATGCCGACGCCTGCTTCGATGCCGGCGCCGATGTCGAGGCGGCGGAGCGAGGCAAGCACGTCATAGCCCAGCCCGCCGGCGCCGATCATCGAGGCGATGATCACCATATTGAGCGACAGCATGATGACCTGATTGACGCCAATCATAAGGCTCGACATGGCAGACGGGACCATGACGCGCCAGGTCATTTGTCTTCTGGTGCAGCCGACCATGTTGCCGAGGTCAATGATTTCGCCTGGGACCTGCTTCAGTGCCAGCATGGTGATGCGCACCATGGGCGGCATGGCATAGATGATGGTGGCGATGATGGCGGAGACCGGGCCGAAGCCGAACAACACGAGGATCGGCACGAGATAGGCAAATACCGGCACCGTCTGCATGAGGTCGAGGACGGGCGAAACGATCATTTTAACAATGCGGCTGCGATGCGCGGCGATACCGATCAAGAGTCCGCCGGCGACACCGAACGGCACTGCGATGACGATCGACGACAGCGTCACCATGGCGCTCGACCACTGATTGAAAAGAGCCAGATAGAGGAAACAGGCGCCGACCAGCGCAGCGAGTTTCCGGTCGCGGGCAAAGCGTGCCATCGCAACGATGATGACAATGACGGCGATCCAGGAAAGCGGCGGCAGGATCTGAATTGCAGCAGATCCCTGGCCTTCCAGAAACCCTGTTGAGAGAAGGCTTTTAGCGAGAATGTAGGGGCGTTCCATAATCCATGAAACGCCTCGAGTGAGTTCGGTAAAAGTAAACAGACCGAAGCTCGCATCGCTTATCAGCCAGTCCACAACCTTGGAGATCCAGTTCTTCAGCTCGATAAATTTTCCATCGAAATAGAGCTCCAGGCGCCAGGCCCGGGGATACTTGAATGCCCATGGTGCATAAGGTTCCGCGAAGGTGGCAAAGGTCACGGCGGCGGCAAGAGCCGCGCACCAGATCATCACCAAGGGCCGCTGAAAGAAACGCCGCGGGACTGGCTCTTCTTTAAGAGACGGGTCCGTCGATGTCGGGATGTCGGTCATCGCTTCACCCCTGCATCAAGATCGCGATAACGTCGTCGCGTGTCAGTTGGCCGACCGTTTTTCCGGTCGCGTCGGTGACCGCGAACGCCCGGTCCGCCCCGTTTAGGTCGTTGGCGATGTCGCTGATCTTGGCGGATGCGGGCACCTCGCCTGCATAGCCGCCGCGTGGCGGGCGCTTTGGTGGCGGCGCCATGATCGCGCGTACCGACAAGACCTTGGCACGCGATACGTCGCGTGTGAATTCGGCGACATAGTCGGTTGCCGGGCGGATGACGAGATCTTCCGGCGTGCCGACCTGGTCGACCGCGCCGTCCTTCATGATGGCGATGCGGTCAGCAAGGCGAATGGCTTCGTCGAAGTCGTGGGTAATGAACACGATGGATTTTTGCAGCAGCTTCTGCAGACGCAGAAACTCGTCCTGCATTTCACGGCGGATGAGCGGGTCAAGCGCGGAGAACGGCTCGTCGAGGAACCACAGTTCGGGTTCGACGGCGAGAGAGCGGGCGATGCCGACGCGCTGCTGTTGGCCGCCGGACAACTCACGCGGATAGTAGTTCTCCCGGCCCTGGAGGCCGACAAGTTCGACGATTTCGCGGGCGCGGCGTTCGCGCTCGCCTCGGGCAATGCCCTGGACTTCGAGCGGGAAGGCGACGTTGCCGAGCACGGTGAGATGCGGCAGCAGCGCAAAATGCTGGAACACCATGCCCATTCGGTGGCGCCGAATTTCGATCATCTCCGCCGCACTTGCCTTGAGCAGATCGGTGCCTTCGAAGAGGATTTCTCCGGCCGTCGGCTCGATGAGGCGCGACATGCAGCGGACCAGTGTCGATTTGCCCGAGCCGGACAGTCCCATGATGACGAAGATCTCACCGTCTGAGACCTCAAGCGAAACATCGCGGACAGCTCCAATCAGACCGGCGCTTTGCAGATCCGACATCGACATGCCGCGATTGTTCGCCAGCGCCGCTTCCGCACCGGGCCCGAACAGTTTCCAGACAGATTTGCAGACGAGTTTCGCTTCGTTCTCAGCCATATCGCTCTTCCCGCGACGCCGAACGGGATCATCCCGCCGGACGCCGATCGTTGCCTCTGACGCAGTTCAGGATAGGGAGTCTAAGCGATTGGGCGGGAAAAGGCAGTTTCAACTGCCGCCTTTTCCCGGCCCGGTTCGATGTTACTGGCTCCAGGTGGACCAGCGGTTTTCGTTTGTCTTCATCCACTCACCGACCACGTCGTCCACGGAACGGCCTTCGAGGTCGACGGCGGCAACCATGGCGCCCATTTCATCGTTGTTGATGTTGAAGTTCGACACCAACGCGTGTGCGCCTGGCCATTTGTCCTCAAGGCCGGCCCATGCGACTTTCCAGATCGGGCCGCGCGGCTTGCCGCAATCATAAGCGGCGTCGGGGTTCGAGCCCCAGCTTTCGTCGGAATAGCACTCGGCCGTATAGGCCGGGAAGTCGACCCATTCGCCTTCGAACTTCACCGGTGCCCAGTGCGGGGCATAGACCCACAGCAGGATCGGCGCCTGGCGCTGATAGGCGGATTCGAGTTCGGCGAACAGCGCCGCATCGGTTCCCGCATGAACGACTTCGTACTCAAGACCAAGCGCTTCGGCGCGCTCATCGTCATAGCCGCCCCAGGTGACCGGCCCGCCAAGATAGCGGCCGTTGGGGGCGGTTTCGGCGGTGGAGAACGCTTCCGCACAGTCGTTCAGGGCTTCCCAGTTCGGCAGGCCCGGGCAGCGTTCTTTCATGTATGCTGGATACCACCATTCCTCGATGGCCTGCATACCGGTCTCGCCGAGATTGACGACATTGCCGGTAGCGGTGGCTTCATCCATTGCGTCGCGGCCGGTGGTTTCCCAGATCTCCATGGCGACATGCAGATCACCGGTCTTCAGGCCGGCAAACTGGGCAATGTAGTCGGCCGTCACATATTCGACGTTGTAGCCGTTGCGGATCAGCACCTCGCCCATGATCTGGGTGGTGATGAGTTGGCCGGTCCAGTCATGAAGTGTAATCTTGATCGGATCCTGAGATTCAGCTTCCGCCCAGACGGGGGTGGTGGTTGCCGTTGTTGCGGCCAGGGCAAGTGCGCCCAAGAGCATTTTGGAATGACGAAGAATGTTTGACATAGATTTCCTCCCAAACGCGAAAGCCCTTGCCGCCGTTTGACGGGCTCCAAAGCCCTATCCGGCGCGCTTTCAAAAGCTTCGCTGATCGGGAGTTTTGCGTTCGTTCGGGGAAGTGTCAACAAAAAATGTGGTAATTTGTGATTTTTACACCTGATTTGTTTGTTTTTTGTGGTTATCTTGTGCAATATGTTGATATGAGTGAAGTGAGGCCGGCATTTTGAGCGGAAACGACGAGCGGCGATACGCAAAGCGCCATGCCGATATTCTGCGCATCGTGCGTGACAAAGGCACCTGTACGATCGCGGAACTGGCGGAGCTGTTCGGCGTGTCGCAGGAATCGATCCGCCGCGACGTCAAACCGCTTACTGAAATGGGAGAACTGTTCAAGCTGCATGGCGCGGTGACCTTGCCGCATCATCTAGGCGAAGCGCCGTTTGAAAAGCGCATGCGCGAGAACGCGGCGTCGAAACGGGCGATTGCGAAGCTCGCCGCGAGCTACATCAACGACGGCGATTCGGTCATGCTCGATACCGGTACAACGACCAGCATGCTGGCACGCGAACTTGTCGCCAAACGCCGACTGACCGTCGTTACCAATTCCTCCGACGTCGCGCGCACGCTTGCCACCGTCAACGACAACACGGTCTATATGGCGGGCGGTGAGCTGCGTGGCGACAACGGGGCGGCTTTCGGCGCATCGGCCATCGAATTCGTCAGCCGGTTTTCCGTGCGCCATGCGGTGATCTCTATCGGTGCGATGGATGCTCACGACGGTGCCATGGACAACAAGCTCGAGGAAGCGGAGTTTGCACGTATTGTGCTGACGTGCGGAGAGATGTCGACGGTGGTAACCGACCATTCGAAGTTCGACCGCACCGGTCTCGTGAAGGTTTGCGAACTGGACGGGTTTGACCGGATCATTACCGACAAACGCCCCGAGGGCCCGCTATCCGCGGCACTGGAGGAAGCCGGCGTCGAAGTCCTGCAGGCGCCGGCGGAAGATCTCATTCGCATCGCCTGAAACACGCGGAATTATCGAGGCCGTCGATCCTTCCAGCGCCCAACGAGGGTGCCAAGTCCAAACACGCCGAGTCCTGCGACCAGTCCCCGGAATGCCCAACCGATTCCGAAAGCGCTCATGCCGGAGGCACAGACGACGAAGGTCGTGACCGCGGTGAACCGCTGGCCCTCATCTGCAAGGCCTGCCGACAAAGCGCCGAACACCGCCAGGACGCCGTAGCCTGCCGCATAGAACGGGCCGCACAGTCAGCGTTTCGACTTGTCGGGATGAGCATCGGTGCCGGTGCAGATAGATGCGGTGATGGCGGCGAGATTGGACGTGTGGGCGCCCGCCGCCGCGCTCAACAGCGAAGCAATTCCTGTGACGGTGAGAATGGAGCGCGCTGGCGGAGTGTAGCCGGCAGCCCGCAAGACGGCGAAGCCGGGAAGATTCTGCGAGGCCATGGTGACGAGATAGAGAGGCAGTCCCATTCCGAGCAACACTGCCGGATCGAACTGCGGAGATACCCAGACAAGGCGTGAGAACGTGAAGCCTTCGACCGGTTGTGTCAGCCCGAGGACATAGGCAAGAACAACACCGAGTATAAGAACGGCAACGATCGCCCACACCGGAGAGAACAATCGCAACAGGGCGAAGGCGCATAAAAGGGATAGCACCAGAACGGGTGAGGCGTGCACGTGATCGAATATCGCCACAACAAACCCGAACAGCACGCCGGCAAGCATTGCCGAGGCGATGGCGGCGGGGATCTTCTCGATCAATACGGCCAGGGGGCGAAATGCGGCAGTGAGCAGGACCAGTGCCGCGGCGAGATAAAACGCCCCGACAGCTGCTTGGAGTGCTACCCCCGAAGCGCCGGCGATCAGCGCCGCGCCGGGTGTCGACCATGCGGTTACAATTGGCATGCGGTGACGAATGCTCAGGATCGCAGTCGTTGCCATCATCGCAATGCACAGCGCGGCGATCCATGACGATGTCTGCTCCGGGCTTGCTCCGACGGCCGTTGCCGCGGACAGAATGATCGCCACGGAACTGCCGAACCCGGCAAGCACGGCGACCAGCGCGGAAATGACAACCGACGACCTCATGGTCTAAGCGAGTGGAACCCACCGGGCTGGAATGGCATGACAATACCTTAAAGTGCGAAAATGCCGTGCCGTAGCGCGAACAGGGAAACTGCGGCGCGGCCTCTGGCCTCGGTCTTGGTGTAAATGCTCTGAATGTGGTGATCGGCGGTTTTCGGCGAAATAGCGAGCCGTTCGGTAATCGCCCTGGTGGTGCGGCCCTGGGCGATAAGCACGAGAACGTGCATTTCGCGGCGCGTCAAGCCGGCGGGCAGGGCCTCTTCCGACTTCTGCTTGCCGTGCCGGCAACCTCGAGCACCGCGTTTGAGACCGCCATGCGCCCGATATCGTGCGTGAGTGCCGCCAGCGTTTCGACGAGCCTTGTGGGTGGAGCCGCCACTGTACGTCAGGCCTTGACTTCCGATGCCAGCCAGTCAATCGCCGCTTGTACACCTCCACGACCGTGCGGGATGCCGAGCGCCCCGAGCCCGGTCTCGACGACACCGAGAGTGCCCAGTACCATGGGGGCGTTGACGTGGCCCATATGGGCGATGCGGAAAGCTGTGTCTTCAATGCCGCCAATGCCGACGCCGATGGTGACGCCGCATTTTTCATCGCAATAGCGAATGAGGCTGGCAACATCGTGCCCGCCGTCGACGCGGATGGTGGTGACGGAATCGGAGCGCTGCGAGGGCTCCGATATGTTGAAGGAGATGGCATTGCCCTCCGCCCATACCGCAACCGCGCGGCGGACCGCCTCGGCCAACAGGCGGTGGCGTTCGAAGACGTTCTCGAGCCCTTCGGCAAACAGCATGTCGATGGCCTGACGCAAACCGAAAAGCTGGTGTTCGGGCGGCGTGCCGCAGTACTTCATGTAGTGCTGCTCGCCCTCGCGCGTAGTCCAGTCCCAGTAGGCGGTGCGCAGGTCGGCGGAGGCGTGGCGCGCCACCGCTTTCGGACCGGCGGCGTTGAAGCTTAGGCCCGGGGGCATCATCAGGCCTTTTTGGGATCCCGCGACCGCCACATCGACCCCCCACGCGTCCATTTCAAACGGCATGGTGCCGAGCGAGGCAATGACGTCGACCATGAGAAGGGCATCGTGACCCGCCGCGTCGATCGCCTTGCGGACGGCGGTGATATCGTTCCGCACCCCCGACGCGGTGTCGACCTGCACAACGAGTACCGCTGAAATGGTACCGTCCGTGTCGTTTCGCAGGCGTGTTTCAAGCGCCGCCGGGTCGACGGCACGGCTCCAGTCGCCGGGCAGCATCTCGGTTTCAACGCCGAGCACGGCTGCCATGTCGGCCCATCCGAGCGCAAACCGCCCGCTTTCAAGGCCGAGCACCTTGTTGCCGCGCGAGAGGACATTGGTGAGCGCGGCTTCCCAGGCACCGTGGCCGTTTGCCGCGTAGATATAGGTCCGTCCTTCGGTCGCGAATACAGTGCGCAAGTCCGCCAGGCAACTGTCCGTAACCTCCAGCAGCGGTCCGGAATAAATATCCACCGCCGGCCGGTGCATAGCGTTCAGCACCTCGTCGGGAACGGTAGTCGGACCAGGAATGCTTAAGACGGGGCGGCCGTGGCGCACGGACATTTCAAACCTCAACTGGCTGGATCATGGACGGTTAAATGCCGCACCCCGCAACCGGTTTCGAGATGCTCCAAAAGCCCTACTAGGCATTTGTGAGTTCGGCAAGAGGGAGCCGACCGCGCGGCCAAGGTGAAGCGATAAAGAATGCGCGCTGTACCGCAACAGCAAACGGCGCCCCGGAGGGCGCCGCTCACCAGCCACCAGAACTTTTGGTTGTCAGGATCAGATGAACTGCTCCTGCAGTTCGCGAATTCTCGATGCGAGCGTCTTGAAGGCGCTCGTGTCCGCGTCATGGCCGTTTGTTGCAGGCTCGATGTGTCCGGCGGCATGTCCGTTGGCCGTATCGCCGTTCATCGCGTTCGCGTCATCGTCCGGCTCGCCGTCTTGTTCGTGGAGATCCGGGGTCAAGCTGGCCGCTTCGATGATTGAGGCCAGCGATCCTTTGCCTTTGCCGTTGGCCACAGCACATGGCGGCTTTGTCCCGTTCGGAGCATGCACCGTCGACGCTGCCGGATTTGCGGCTTCCGGCTGCGCTGAGCGTTCCAGGCTGTCAAACTCATCCACCAGCTCCGACGTCTTTGCGTAGGCCTGGTTCAGATCCTCCGCGAAACGTGTGCGCTCTGCTTCGAATTCGGCAATGCGCGTCCTGTACTCTCCATCGGCCCTGTCATGATTGGACCGCAGGAGTTCGAGCTCCGATTTGAGGGCGGCAATGGTCTGTTCCAAATCGGTGGTGCGGGTGCCGCGCGCGTCGTTTTCCCCGGTAAGCCGTGCAAGCTCCGCAGTACGGTTTGAAAGCTCTTCGCGAAGGCCTGCCAGTTCGCCTGCAAGCTTCGATTTTTCATCAGATTGCGATTGCAGACGTGCTTCCATTTCCTGCATGCGGCCGGAGGTACTGCGCATCGTCGTGTCTCGTTCGCCCAGCGAGCTTTGGGTGTGTTCGAGGCGCTCGCGCAGTTGCTGTGTTTCCGTTCGAAATTCCGCAAGTTCAGCGCCGGTGACTTCTGCAACCGCATTGCGCTCCGCGAGCACGGTGCGCAGATCGCCGGCGTTGGTTTCAATCCGGGCGTAAGCCTCGCGGGTCTCGGCCAGTTCGGCTTCGAGTACTCCGATGCGTTCCTCGCGCGTAGCAGCGATCTCGCGTGTGGAAGCGATGGTGCTTGCGTGAAACGCCAGCTGTTCCTCTTTTTCGCGGGCCGCTGCATCGAGCTGCTCGATTTTCGACGCCTGGTCGCCAAAGCCCGTGTCGCGCTCGGCCAGTGTTGCCCGGGTAGCGGCCAGGTCGGTTTCAAGCCGGGTTACGGTTTCGACGGAGGACTTCAGGGCGGCTTCGTGTTCGCCAAGTTTCTCGTTGCGCATCTCTACCGCAGCCTGAAGGACGGCGATGTCGGCGACGCGCGCTTCGGCTGTTTTGGAGGCCTCTTCGACACGTGCGCTGAGCGAAGTGATTTCGGCGTCCTTTGTCGAAAGGATGCCGGATACTTCGTCGGCCTTCTTGAGCGCTGCTTCATAAGTGCCGGTTTGCTCGGCGATTTCGGCCTGCTTCTCCGTGATCTTTGATTCCAGCATCCGAACCTGCTCGCGCAATTGGCTGTTTGCCTCGGTCCGGGACACCAGCTCGCTTTCCATGGGCGAGAGATTGGCTTTGATCTGTTCCAATTCGGCACACTGTGCGGCAAGCTCTGAGTCTTTTCCGGCAAGGCGCTCGTTGAGGGACTCGATTTCAGAATTCTGCCGGGCCATGTCTACCGCCTGTTTGGCGAGGCGTTCTTTGAGCTCCTTGAGCTTGTTTTCGAGCTTGCGGGTCGTCAACGCATGGTCGGACCGCACTGATTCCTCTGAGATTTCCACGTTTTTTGACAGCATCGGCTGGCCACTCGCCATGCGATGAGCCGTAACCTTCGCAGCTCGGCGCCAGATATAGGGGACGACGAGCAGTGCTACGAGACACGCGGACACGAACCCGAGAGCCACCAGCATGAGGGTAAGAGCCATTTCGATACGCCTTTTTATTGTTCTGTTTGTTGCCTTGCAGGATGTGGCTCGCAAGTTCGGTGCCGCGCACGGGCCAAAGGCGCGGGCGGGCGCGGTAAGATCGCATTAAGGTTAACCAAATTGCACGCAGGTTGCCGTCCGCGCAGCGCGCGGTACACACAAGATCCATCGTTTGCGTGCCTACAAAGCGCGCCTCCGCGCTCAGCGCATCACGAAGGGATTGGCAATGGGGTCCGGCGAGGTGTTGATCCACACGGTTTTCGGCCGCGTATAATCGTAGATCGCCTGATATCCGCTTTCGCGGCCATAACCTGAATTCTTAAACCCGCCAAACTCGGCAATCGGCGAGACCACCCGGTAAGTGTTGATCCAGACAATACCCGCACGTGTCGCCTTGGCGAGCCGGTGAGCGCGGCCGATGTCGCGAGTGAAGATCCCGCAGGCAAGGCCGTATTTGGTGTCGTTGGCGTGGGCGAGAACCTCCGCCTCGTCCTTGAACCGCAGGACGGAGAGGACCGGTCCGAAGAGTTCCGTATCGACAATGGTCATTTTCTGATCGGAACACCCGACAATGGTTGGCTGGTAGTACCAGCCGGCATTGAGGTCCGCTGGCCGGCCGCCGCCATGATGTATCTCGGCGCCTTCGCTGCGCGCGATGTCGATCTGGTTTTCGATGTGCCTGAGCTGGCCGGTGGTGGCGAGTGGTCCCATTTGGGTGTCGTCCTCAAGCGGGTCGCCGATGCGGATCCGGCTCGCCTGGCCGACGAGGTTGTCAAGGACCTGATCGGCAATGGAGTCCTGCAGATAGAGCCGCGAGCCGGCGACGCAGCTCTGGCCGCTGGCGCCGAATATGCCGGCAACGATGCCGTTTGCGGCACTTTCCAGATCGGCATCCTCGAACACCATGACCGGCGATTTGCCGCCAAGCTCAAGCGAAAGCTCGGCCAAATTCTCAGCCGAATTTCTCACGATGTGACGAGCCGATTCGGGGCCGCCGGTGAAGCTGATACGTGCAACCAACGGGTGTGTTGTAAGGACGCGGCCACAAGGATCGCCATGCCCGGTCACGATGTTGACAACGCCTTCGGGAAAGCCCGCTTCTTGTATGAGCTCGCCGAATTCGAGCATTGCGGCGGAGGCATGTTCGGACGCCTTGAGCACCACGGTGTTGCCGGCGGCGAGCGCTGGTCCAAGTTTTACGGCGACCAGAAACAGCTGTGAATTCCATGGCACGATGGCAGCGACGACGCCGAGCGGTTCGCGTGTCGTGAACACTGTGAGGTCCGGCTTGTCGATGGGCAGAGTGCTGCCGTGCACCTTGTCGGCAAGGCCGGCATTGAAGTGAAAGAACTCTGCGATGTAGGCGGCCTGCCAGCGCGTTTCCTTGAGCAGTTTGCCGGTGTCGACGGACTCCGTGCGTCCGAGACTTTCAGATTTATTCGCGAGAAGATCTGCAAGCTTTCTCAAATATTTACCGCGTTCCGATGGGGTTGTTCGCGACCAGGGACCTTCGGTAAATGCGCGGTGTGCCGCGTTGACCGCCCGGTCAACATCGCCGGCGGTTGCCTCAGGGATCAAAGCCCACGGCTGCTCCGTCGCGGGGTTGATGCTTTCAAAGGTCTTGCCGTCTTCGGCGTCGACCCATTCGCCGTCAATCAGCATCCGGTAGCTTTTGAGATCGGTCATCGTGCGGGCTCCCTGTTATCACGATACTGCGGTGGCGCCGAGGTGCTTTACCTGCGCCTCTTGTTCACGCACACTGCGCCCCGATCAAGGCGGATGGCCGCGTGCGCGCGGCGCGAAGTGAAAGGGAAGCGGTTCGCGATGTCCAGAAAAAAACAGATCATAGGCGGTCCCCTGGTGATTAATGGCCGCACGCTATCGTTGTCCAAGGCAGTGCGGGCGGGGGATCTCGTCTATCTCTCGGGCCAGATCCCGATGCGCGATGGCGCGCCAATGACGGAAGGCTCGATCGAGGAGCAGACCCGGGTTGTGCTCGATCTCATCAAGGGTACTCTGGACGAGGCCGGCTGCTCGCTTGGCGATGTGGTGAAAGCCATGGTGTGGTTGCGGGACCGGGAGGACTTTCCAGGGTTCAATGAAGTTTATGGCGAGTATTTTCCCAACGAACCTCCGGCCCGGTCGGCCGTGTTGAACCAGCTTCTCGTCGATATTCGCGTCGAGGTCGAAGTTGTTGCCTACAGTCCGCAGTAAACATCGCAAGGAAAAGTGGATGAGCTACGAAACAATCAAATTCGAAGTCAGCGACGGGGTCGGCGTCATCACGCTCAACCGGCCGGATGCAGCTAACTCGCTTGATAAGCGGATGGCGGTTGAGCTGTTCGATGTTGCCGTTCGCTGTGACTGCGACGCGCATGTGCGTGCGGTGGTGGTGACGGCAACCGGCGACATGTTCTGCGCCGGCGGCGACCTCAAGACGTTCGATGCGGCGGGCGAAGAGCTGCCTGCCTTCATCACGGCAACGGCGACCAATCTGCACAACGCCATTACGCGCTTTCAGCACATGGACGCGCCCGTCATCATGGCGGTGAACGGCACGGCCGCGGGCGCCGGCTTTTCCATCGCGCTGTCGGGAGATCATGTGATCGCCGCCGACACGGCGCGGTTTGTCTCCGCCTACACAGCCTCCGGGCTGACGCCGGATGGAAGCTCGACCTATTTCGTAGCGAAACACGTCGGGCTCCTGCGTGCCAAGGAACTCGCCCTTTTGAACCGCATGCTGAGTGCACAGGAAGCGCTCGAGTGGGGTCTCGTCAACAAGGTCGTCGCCAGCGATACGCTGATGGATGAAGCGATGGCGGTTGCCGGCAAGCTCGCGGCGGGGCCGACGAAGGCGCTGGGCGGTACGAAGCGTCTGCTGCTGACGGCCTACGAGGCGAGCCTTGAGCGCCAGCTTGAAGCCGAAACGCAGGGCATCGTGGGCATGTCGCGCACTCATGACGGGCTGCACGGTGTGCACGCCTTCGCAACCAAACAGAAACCTCAGTTCAAGGGGAAGTAGGCGTTTGGGAAGGCACGGCGGCTTCCGCGGTTACCCAATCGCGGAAGCGTGCCGCGATGGGTGACAGCGTGGCATCGCGCGGCGTCACCAGATAAACCGCCAGCCCCTTGGAAAGGTGCGTATCGAGCGGGTGGATCAACTGACCTGAACGCACAAGGCCCTCTACGATGCCGCTGAACCCGAGTGCCACACCCTGACCGTCCATGGCCGCCTGAATGACGTTGGCGTAGTTGTCGAAGCCCGTCGTACGCATGGTGCTTGCGCCCAGAACATCCATGCCCTCCAGCCACCAGTGCCAGTCTTCTGCGGCGTGGGCGGCGCCGTCGAGATTGAGCAAAACGTGGTTTGCAAGATCGCCGACACTTTCAAGCGGCGGAGCGGTATCGAGGTAGCCGGGCGCGCAAACGGGTGTCGAGCGAATGTCGAACAGGCGCACCGCATCCAGACCCCGCCAGTCTCCATCGCCGTATCGAAGCCCGATGTCTATGGCTTCGGCGAGCATGTCTCGGGGGGTGTCTGAAACGGTCACGCGCAGCTCCGCGTCCGGATGGGCCCGGCGGAACGCCGGTAGCCTCGGTGTCAGCCAGAACGACGCGATTGCGACGGTTGCGGTGACGGAAATGCGCTGCGTGGTGCTGCCGCCCGCGGTTTCGGCCGCGGCGGCGATATTGGCGAGACCGCGGGCCACCACGGCGGCGAACTGTTTGCCCGCCGGTGTGAGCCCGATCGACCTGTGCAGCCGCTGGAAGAGTTGCGCGCCCAGATGGTCTTCAAGGATCCGGATGTGACGGCTCACGGCTTCGCGGCTGACGTTCAATTCGTCGGCGGCGCGCGTGAAGCTCAACAGTCGCGCCGAGGCTTCGAAGGCGACAAGAGCGTTCATCGGCGGCAATCTGGTGCGCAAATTTCGCATGAAGAAAATGTTACGCAAAACGAAACCTTTTTCAAGTTTACAGAGGGCTGCCCTTCAGCGTCATATTGAGCCGGCATAACTTGCGGCCGGAAGCTGGTCGTCGGAAACGGTTCGTGCGCACGGCACGGCAATGGAGGAGACAAGGGCTCATGCGGTTCAATTTCGTCATCAACATGGAGCGCGCGTCCGACGATCAGGACATGCAGGAAATCGTCCGTCACACCACCGAAATGGTGCAGATGGCCGATGAGGGCGGCATCGATATCGTGTGGGCCGCGGAACACCACGCGATCGAAATGACCATTGCGCCGAACCCCTTTTCGCTGCTCGCGCACTGGGGCGCGCATACCGACCGTATCCGGCTCGGAACCGGCGTGGTGGTTGCGCCCTACTGGCATCCGATCAAGGTAGCGGGCGAAGCGGCGCTGCTCGATCATTTGTCGGGCGGGCGTCTTGAGTTCGGCATCGGCAAAGGCGCCTACCAGCGCGAATTCGACCGTATGGCCGGCGGCATACATCAGAATATCGGCGTGCCGATGATGCTTGAAATGCTGCCCGCGGTGAAAGCCCTGTGGAAGGGCGACTACGAGCATGACGGGGAATACTGGCAATTCCCTTCATCAACATCCTGTCCGAAACCGCTGCAACAGCCGCATCCGCCGATCTGGGTTGCGGCGCGCGATCCGGGCACCTATCAGGCGGCGGTCAAGGAAGGTTACGACATCATGTCGTGGGGGCTGACGCGGCCGTTCTCCGAAGTTGAACTCTATATGAGCCACTTCGAAAATGCGCTTGCGGAGAACCCCGGCGTCAAGCGCCCGCGCTTCATGACCATGCGTCACACGGCGATTTACGACAAACCCGAGGATGCGGATGTCTACGTTGACAGTCTGAAGCGGCAAGGCGTTCAGTTCGAGAACCTGTTTCGCAAACTGGCTCCGGTAGTTAACGGTTTCCCGCAGGCTCCCGATCCGAGCCTCCTCAACAACCAGGGCGAATACACCAAGGAAACGGCACTCAGCAATCTCGTGTTCGGCACGCCGGATCAGGCGATCGAACACCTCAGGAAGTATGAGGCGCTGGGTGTCGATTACTTCTGCTACAACGCGAGCTTTAATGTGCCGCTCGAATGGCAGAAGAAGTCGCTCAAGCTGTTCATCGACGAGGTTATGCCGGCGTTCCAGACGCACACGGCATCGACCGCCGCGGCGGAGTGAGCCCCTTCAGATCAGGCGTTGCGGCGGTCAGTTCAGGACGAACTGGCCGTCGACGCTTTGCCATTCGCCGGGGCCGATGAGGCGTTTGTGGGCGTATTGCACCGAATGCAACGGTCCATCGAGCGTATCCTGCCAGAAGGTCAGGAACTTCTGCATTTCGGGAAATTCGGGGGCGAGGTCGTAATCCTGCCAGATGTAGGATTGCAGGAGCGCGGGATAATCCGGCAGGTGATAAAGGATGTGGGCGGTCGTTAGTCCGTAACCCTTGAGCTGGAGTTCGATTTCCCGTTTCCGCATGCTGCTCCTCCATTTGGATCCTGCACAGCAATGATGCCGCCGGATCGTGAGTCAGGCAATGGGTAGTGGGAATTATAACAAAGAATTCAATATATTAGCAGCAATGTGCCGTCACTGCTAACAGACCGTAGTTTGTTTCGTACAAGTTGCATTCGCGCGTAAGGTGGTGTTCCGGCATTAATCTCTCGTTTACCGTGTCTCGACAATATGCGGAGAATGGGTAGTGGGGCACATTCCAGGGTAACTGTATGATTGACCGGCGCAGTGTTTTGCGGGCGCTTGTGACGTCCTGCGTGGTCGGGCCGGTCCTGACCGTTGTCAATCAATGGCCGTGGCTCAGCGCGGATGCGCAGTTTTCCATTTTACCGGCGGTTCTGACATTCGCGGTGCCATTTTGCGTATCCTTTGCCACAAGCGTCATCACTGCGCGTGCATCCGGGGGTTCCCCTGAACCGGCTGCTGCAAGCGAGGCCCCGTCCGACGACGGCATCCCTGGCGAAACGCTATTAACCGATGCGCCAGCGCAAATGAACCCTGACGTACAGGCTCCAGCCGCTCTCGACCTGCTGGAAGGCCATGAGCGCGTGCAGGCGGCGCATGGGACGATCCGTCAAATCCGCAGCAATGCGGAGCGCGTCAACCAGTCGTCTATTGAGCGCAAGGCGATGGTGGACGAACTTATCGAAACCGCAAGCTTCCTGAGGACGTCGCTTGAGGATGTGCATAGCCGTGCTGAAAACAGCCATACCGAACTGACGGCGGCGCACGAGGCGCTGCGCGACGTAAAGGATGGCGCGCGGCAATTGTCGCAACGTGCCGACACCGGAGTGTCTCTGCACACGGCCGTGGCTGACGCGGTCAACGAATTCAGGCGGGACTTCCACTCGATCGAGGAGCTGGCGGAGGAGATTTCGAGAATTTCCGCAAACACGCGCCTGCTTGCCCTGAATGCGACAATTGAGGCGGCACGCGCCGGAGAACTGGGCAGCGGGTTTTCGGTGGTCGCCGCAGAGGTGAAGCAGCTTGCAGCATCCACCGACCACTCGGTGCGCTCCATAACCGAACTGCTTTCAACCATGACGGAATCGATTGCCCACACGCAGTCGGCGATCGACCAGCTTGCAGGGACCATCGATGCGGCGGCGCAGGACAGTCAGGCAACGATGGCCCGTTCCGACGAGATTGCCGAACGCGTCGAGGTTTCGGTCGCAACCGTGCACGACATTTCCAGGCAAATGGACACACATGTGGGCACGTTCAACCAGGTGCTGGAGCAACTGGAAGTGATGCAACGCGATGTCGCCGCGGCAGTCGAAGGCTCTGCGCGAAACATCGGCCTCGCCGGTTCGGCGCTCGACGAACTGGAAGCTTCCGGAATGCCACTATCGGCCTAACGCGGCATTCACCACATTTTCCCTGAGAGAGTGCTTGTCGATTTTTCCGATCGCCAGCCGCGGCAGTTCCGCAACGATTTCGATGGTCTTCGGCACCTTGTAATTGGCAAGCCTGTCGCGACACCACGATAGGATCTGTTCCGCACTGAGGGTCGCACCGGGCTCAAGCTGTACCGCCGCGTAACCGACCTCGCCGAACACCGGTTCTTCCACGCCGACAACGGCGGCCGCGGCCACTGCCGCATGCGCCTCGATGGCGATTTCGATCTCGCGCGGATAGATGTTGTAGCCGCCTGAGATGTACATCTCCTTGGTGCGTCCGACGATGGTGAGATTGCCGTCTTCGCGCAGCACCGCCACATCGCCGGTGCGGAACCAGCCGTCCCGCGTATACGCTTCGGCGGTTGCTGCCGGGTTATTGAAATAACCGTTCATTAGCCATCGTCCGCGCGCCTGAATTTCACCACGTTGACCAGGTCCGACCGGGTTGTCGCGGTCATCGGCCAGCCGAATGTCATAGTGCGGGTCGGGGCGCCCGATGGTCTCCGCAAGCACGTCGAATGAGGCGTCTAGGTCGGAATAGGTGGCATAAACGGTGAGTTCGGTCATGCCGAAAGCGGTGGCAAGCGTTGCATCGAGATCGTAAAGCGTTGCCACGAGATCGCGCGGCATCGGTGCGCCGGCCCAGATGATGTATTCCAGTGAAGACAGATCGAAGCTCCCGAACCGCGGATGAGTGACGGCGAGATGAAACATCGTCGGCGCTTGCAGCCAGAAGGTCACGCGCTCGCGTTCGATTACCTCAAGCATGGCACCCGGATCGAACCTGTCCATGAAGACGAGGCAGCCGCCGGTGATGACCGGGTAGAGGCCCATCATGCCGACGCCGGCGATGTGGTTGACCGGCATGTTGTGCAACAGCCGCAATCCCGTGGCGGACGGCCAGCGCTCATGTTCGACAAGGGCGCCGCGTATCAGGCCATAATGCTTGATCATGGCACCCTTCGGCGTACCCGTGGTGCCGGAGGTAAAAATAATGGCCGCCGTGTCGTCGGCGTTGACGCAGGCCTGCGCCTCGGCAAGCCGCGCGCCGGTGTGTTTGCCGGATGCGAGAAAGTCAGGCCAGGGCTGGGCACCTTCGAACGTGCCCGCGATCGCCACAAAGCGTTCGATAAGGGGAAATTCTTCGCGCAGCGTGCGCAGTTCTTTGTCGTAGCGGCGCCCATCGATTGACGGCAGGGCAAACACCATGCGCGGCGTGCTCTCGGACGTCACGTGGCGGAACTCGGCGATCCGGTAGCGCGGGTGCAGGCCAACCCAGACGGCGCCGATTTCGGTGGCCGCGATAAGCAGCGCCATGAATTCCGGCCGCGACGTTGACAGCATGGCAATGCGGTCGCCTTTCACGATGCCGGCAGCCAGCAGACCACGTGCCAGTAGCTCAACAAGCCCGGCGAACTCGCGGTAGGTATAGCGCACATCATCTAGGACGGCAGCTTCCGCGTCCGGAGTTTCGCTCGCCCAATGCCAGAGATAGGCACCGACGCGGGGCTGTTCTTCGGGAAGTTTCATGGTATCCGGCGAGCCCTTTCGCGGCGGAGTTTTGCAGTCCGCGGGACACCTTGCAATAGATGGCATATCGGTGCGAATGTCGCGGCCTGAGCCGTGAAACGGGAGAACCCAATGGCGGAGTTATCGCATCTGCTTCCACAAAACGATGTGGAGTCATTTCAGACAAAGGGCGCCGCCGTGCTGCGCGGTGTCTTCGCGGACTGGGTGGAGCCTTTGCGCGCCGGCATTGCCAAGAACCAGGCGGCGCCGAGCCCGTTTGAGCGAACCTATGTTCCAGAAGACGGATCGGCTCCGTTTTTCCAGGATTTTTGCAACTGGGCGCGCATCGACGAGTACCGCGAGTTCGTTCTGAATTCGCCGGCGGGCGCGCTTGCCGCGCAACTGATGCGGTCGAAAACCGCGCGGATATTCCATGACCATGTGCTGGTCAAGGAGCCGGGCAACAGTGTTGTGACGCCGTGGCATCAGGACCAGCCGTACTATCTGGTCGACGGCGAGCAGTCGGTAAGCTTCTGGGTGCCGCTCGACCCCATATCCCGGAACATGGCCATTGAATATGTCGCCGGGTCGCATTTGTGGGGCCGGGCCTACCGGCCACAGCGGTTCGACGGCACGAGCCTTTACGCCGGTGACGCTGCCGAAACGGTACCTGATGTGGATGCGCGGCGCGATGAGTTTGAGATTCTCGGCTGGGAGATGGAGCCGGGCGATGCGGTTGCGTTTTCGTTCCGCTCTCTGCATGGCGCACCGGCCAACAATTCCGCCAACAGGCGCCGCGTGATCTCGGTGCGCTGGGTCGGCGATGACGCAGTGTTCGCGCAACGGCCGGGCCGTACTTCGCCGCCGTTTCCCGATCTCCAGTTCACAGATGGCGCGCCCTTCGATGCGCCGGAGTTCCCCGTGGTTTTCAACGCAGCAAACTGAGAGGCCCCATGTCAGACGACCGGCAAGCCAAACTCGCACTGCTCGACACGCTTATGGCCGCGTTCAACGCCAAAGATGTCGACACAATTGTCAGCCATTTCACCGAGGACGGGGAGTTTCTGCTCGCTGCGGGCGCGGACCCTGATGGCAAGCTCTTCAAAGGCCGCGATACGATTGCCGCCGCGTTGCGCGAACGCTTTGCGGCGGTGCCGGATATCCAGTGGCTCGACGGAGAAAGCTGGGTATTCGGTGACAAGGGACTTTCGGAGTGGCATGTCAGCGGCACGCTGCCCGGCGGCGGCCGGCTCGATTGCCGGGGATGCGATCTGTGGGAGTTTCGCGGTGGCCAGGTCTCGCGCAAGGACACGTACTACAAGCAGGTCAACAGTTGATACGGCGACTCGCGGCGGGCCTTTACGCCTGCCTAGACCGGAGGCCCTCCTCAGGTGTTTGAAACGGATTGTGTCATCATCGGCGCGGGCGTTGTGGGCCTTGCCGCCGCACGGGCGCTGGCGATTTCGGGCCGCGAGTGTGTCATCGTCGACCGCGGGCCGGTAATCGGCAGCGAGACCAGTTCGCGCAATTCCGAGGTGATCCATGCCGGCCTCTATTACAAGACCGGCAGTCTGAAGGGACAAGCCTGCGTTTCCGGCAAGCCGCAACTTTACGCCTATCTCAAAGAACGCGCCCTGCCTCACCGGTGCTGCGGCAAGCTCGTTGTGGCGAGCGATGACGATGAACTGTCGCGGCTTGGGGCGATCAGCCATCAGGCGGAAGCAAACGGGGTGCATGACACGACAATCATTTCAAGGGCCGAGGCTCTTGAGCTTGAACCCGCGTTGTCCTGCACCGGCGCGCTGGTGTCGCCCTCGACCGGCATCATCGACACGCACACCTATATGACGTCTTTGCTGGGAGATGCGGAAGACCGGGGAGCGGTACTGGCGCTCAACACGGCCGTGGAGCGGATCGTTGTGCGAAAGGGAGGCTTTGAACTTCACACGCGCGGCGCCGAGGAGGCATTTGCGATGCGAGCGCGTGAAGTCGTCAATTGCGCGGGCCTTGGTGCGGTGGAGATCGCCCGGCGCACCGAAGACCTGGCACCCGCCCACATACCGGAGTTCTTTATGGTCAAGGGCAGCTATTTCACTTTGTCGGGACGTGCGCCGTTCAACCGCCTGATTTATCCGGTGCCGATTGCGCACGGGCTTGGCGTGCATCTCACCCTCGACATTGCCGGCGAGGCGCGGTTCGGGCCGGATGCGGAACTGGTCGACAAGATCGACTACAACGTGGGCACCGCGCAACGCGCGGCGTTCGAGACCGCGGTACGGCGTTACTGGCCGGGACTTCCCGATGGCGCGCTGCAACCTGGGTATGCGGGCATCCGGCCGAAAACCACCTCCGATCCGGTGGCGGACTTCCGCATCGACGGCCCGGCCGAGCATGGTATCGAGGGGCTGGTCAATTTCTTCGGCATTGAATCGCCGGGGCTGACCTCAAGCCTCTTTCTAGGTGATCGCGCTGTAGAAATGCTGGGTTAGCCGAACGCTGCCGCGATAACGTCGGCCTGCTCACATTCATACTGCCGACGCGTGCCGGGTGCAGGTGACGGGTTGGCATCGCGTCCGGCATATTCGAGCGTTGGCACCTTGAAGTCTAGCTCACGCAAAACCGCCTCAAGACGGCGGTCGACGAAATTCCAGGCGCCCATATTGCTCGGCTCTTCCTGGCACCACACCACCGTCGCATGACGGTAGGGCTCGAGCGCGGCCGATAGCTCTCGGCTCGGAAACGGATAGAGCTCCTCAAGCCGGATGATTTCCGTGTCGAGACGTTTGTCAGCCGCGCGAAACTCATTGAGCTCATAGAAAATCCGGCCGGAACAGAGCAGGATACGCGATACGCGTTTGGGGTTTTTGACAGGATCGGGGCCGAGAACCGGTTGAAATCGTGTCCCCGGTGCCATCGCCGCGAGATCGGATACGGCGTCGCGATGACGCAGGTGGCGCTTTGGCGTCATGGCAACGAGCGGTTTGCGGTAGTCGCGCGCCAGCTGCCGGCGCAGCGTGTGGAAATGATTTGCCGGCGTCGTGCAATTGACAACCTGCAGGTTGCCTTTGGCGCAAAGCTGCAGGAAGCGCTCAAGTCGGGCCGATGAGTGTTCCGGCCCGCCGCCTTCCATTCCATGCGGCAGCAGGAGGACGAGGCCGCTGGTCATGAGCCATTTTTCTTCGCCACTTGCGATGTACTGGTCGATGATGGGCTGCGCCACATTGGCAAAGTCGCCGAACTGCGCCTCCCAAACGACGAGAAGGCGCGGGTCGGCAAGGCTGAGGCCGTACTCGAACGCGAGGACCGCTTCTTCCGATAGCGGACTGTCATGGATTTCGAAAGCGTCGGGGTTGACGGCAAGCTGTGCAAGGGGCGTGTAAATCTCGCCTGTATTCTGATCGAACAGGACGGCGTGGCGCTGCGAGAAGGTTCCGCGCCGGCAGTCTTCACCGGTGAGACGCACACCGGCGCCTTCGCGCAAAAGGGTTCCAAACGCCATCAGTTCCGCGGCCGCCCAGGTGATGCCCGCGCCTGCACCAAGCGCCTTGCGGCGGTCCGCAAACTGGCGTGCCAGATTGGCGTGGAGAGCGAAGCCATCGGGAGCGCCGTAAACGAGCGTTCCGACCTCCCGCAGGATGCTCGCGTCCACGCCGGTATCCGGCTGGGGCGCGGGTGCGGCGTCGAGATGCGCATGCAGGCCCGACCAGCGGCCGGCAAACCGGTGAACACGATTGGGTCGGTGGGTTTGCGCCGCGGCAAATCCATCCTCAAAGTGCTGTCGATGGGTGTCCCGGCGCTCGGCGATCCATTCTTCAGAAACGTCGCCGCGATCGCGCAGACGCGCGGCGTAGCGTTGCGGCGGTGATGGCTGCTTGTCGATAACCGAATACATCTCCGGCTGTGTGTAACGTGGCTCATCGAGTTCGTTGTGGCCGCGCGTGCGGTAGCACACGAGATCGATAATGATGTCGCGGTGGAATTTCGCCCAGAAGGCGAAGGCAATATTCGCGGCCCTGAAAGCCGCCTCCGGATCGTTGCCGTTGACATGCAGAACCGGGGCCTGAACGATCTTGCCCATGTCCGAACAGTAGCGCGATGTACGCGCGTCCCGCGTGTTGGTGGTAAAGCCGACCTGATTGTTGGCCACGATATGAATGCTGCCGCCGGTCTCGTAACCCGTCACGCCGGACAGCTGAAAGCACTCGGCAACGATGCCCTGGACGGCGAAGCCAGCGTCCGTGTGCATCATCACGCCAAGCACGCTGTTGCGGTTTTCCGTTCCGCGAACCATGCGGCGCGCCCGCGCGCTGCCGAGCGCCACCGGAATGACCGTCTCGATATGAGAGGGATGGCTCGCCATGGAAATGTGAACGTTGCGGCCGGCAATGACGCGGTCCGCCGACCAGCCCATGTGATAGGTGACGTCGCCGGCAACGCCATAGCTATCGGGCTGCCAGGGCGTGCCGCCAAACTCCGCGAACACGGCGGGCAGCGGTTTCTGCATGACGGTTGCCATGAACGTGGTGCGGCCGCGATGCATCGGCCCGATGACGATGTCGTCAACGCCGGCGGTAGCGGCGGCGCGGAGTAGCTGTTCCACGAGAGGCAGCTGGCTCTCCGAGCCTTCCATTCCATAGCGCTTGGAGGCCGGGAACTTCACTTGCATGAACTGCTCGAAACACTCTACCTGGAGCAGTTCATCAAGGATTGCGGTGCACTCGCCTGGGGCTGGTGCGCCGGTTCCGCTTTCCATGGCGTGTGCCAGCCAGTCGCGCGGTCCGGCATCGTCGAGATGCATGAACTCTGCCGACAACGTGCCGCAATAAGCCTGCCGCAACTGCCCCGCAAGAGGCGCGGCCGCGGCCGCGTCGAGCCCAAATGTCTTTGGCGTCAGATGTGCCTGCGCGTTGTCGTTCGGACCGAGCGGGTTGATGTCGGCTTGCAGATGGCCGTGCATGCGATAGGCGTTGATGAGGAGCTGTTCAGCCGGCGTTCGCGCCGTGACCAGATCGAGTGCCGCCGGCGCACCGTTCATGTCTGCAGTGCGATGCCGCGGCTTGTCGTCTGCCAGATCCGCGAACAGTTCGTGCCACTGGCTGTTGACGGCGCCGGGGTCGTTCCGCCACAGGGCATAGAGGTTTTCAAGATAGGCAGGGTCGGCAACGGGGAAGTCGGCCATTGCGGTTCACGCTCGAGCCCAATTGATGAATTCGGAGCCACTTTGACCGGGTTGTCTTGTTGCGTGGTCAGGCGCGCTTCGCAATGCGATGCGGGACATCTCATAAGAAGCGCAACGCCGCCACGCAGCAAGACAACCCGGCCTTTGGTCCATCAAAGTGACTCCGAATTCATCAAATGGGCTCTAGCCGGCGCTTTTCATGTAGACGTCCATGTAAGTTCGGCGGACCTCATCAATATCGGAGTCGGGATACACTGAATAGAGCGGCGAGTTAACTGGCAGAGCGCGATCCACCGCGATTCTGACGACCTGCAGAATGATGTAATCCGGGCCGGCGCGGTCCAGAAAGCGGTTTGCCACGAGATCGAATTCATCTCCCTCCTCAAGCAGGGTGGCTGTTCCTTTGAAGCGGAAGCCGCGGCGGGTGAATATGTCGACGATGTTGACTTCGAGCGAAGGATTGGCGCGAAGATTGGCAATGGTTTGCGGTGAGGCGACATTGCAGAACCCGAGCGTGTTGCCATCGATCTTTGCAAGAGACGCCTTGGGCGAGAGATTGGGCGTACCGTCCGCATTGACGGTGGCGACGTAGCACAATGCCGTGCTCGCGATCATGTCTTCCATTTCAGCGGTGATGAGCGCCATGTTTCAAGCTCCCTTGCGGTGCCGCGCGAGCGGGACGCGGCTGGCGGGAAACCTTATCGCGGAACGGCGGCTCTGTCAGGGCGTCAGCGCGCTATTTCTGAGATGAAGAAAATACAAGACGCAAGGATTGCCGTTGCCGGTACGGTGATGAGCCAGGCGGCTATAATGGTCAAGAAATGCGACCGGCGCACCAGCTTGCGGCGCCGCAGGGTTTCTTGATCGGGTTTGGCCGGTGCCTCGGGGTCGGCATTAATAGTGTGCTTCTTGATGTACTCACGCCGCCGCCGGGAGCGCCCGGTGTACCATTCGCGGAAGAAGCCGACACCGAACACCGCGCCGACGGCGATATGGGTTGAGCTTACCGGCAATCCAAGCGCGGATGCGACGATCACGGTGATCGCCGCGGACAGCGCCACGCAAAAGGCGCGGATCGGGTTCATCTTCGTGATCTGCTGCCCGACCATGCGAATGAGCTTCGGCCCGTAGAGGAACAGGCCAAGACTTATGCCGAAGGCGCCGATCAGCATGACCCACAGCGGGATGTCGACTTTCGCCGCAATGGTGCCTGATTGAATGGAATGGAAGATCGCCGCGAGCGGACCGACGGCATTGGCGACATCGTTGGCGCCATGGGCGAAGGAGAGCAGGGCGGCGGAACAGATGAGCGGCAGGTGGAACAGCGAGCGCAGCGACTCGTTGCGGTTCTCCATGCCTTCGGACTGTTTGCGGATAATCGGTTTGAGGATGGCGAAAGCCAGCGCGAACATGGCCAGACCGAGCAGGATGACGGTGTAGTAGTCCGGCCGCCAGACACGCTTCAGGCCTTTCATGACGAGGTAGCAGGAAAATGCCGCGGCCATGATCGCAATGAGCCCCGGCACCCACCGCCGCGCCGCGGCAATCTTGTCTTCCTGATAGATGATGTTGATCTTCACGAAGGCGAGGAACATTGCCGCGACGATGCCGCCGAGAAGCGGCGAGATGACCCAGCTTGCGGCGATCTTGCTCATGGTGAGCCAGTTCACCGCGTTAAAGCCGACAGACGCTATGCCCGCGCCCATGACACCGCCGACCACGGAATGGGTAGTCGACACCGGTGCACCGATATACGTCGCCAGATTGATCCACAGTGCCGCGGCCAGCAGCGCCGACATCATGGCCCAGACAAAGGTCTGGCTGTCGGCGACGAGCGAAGGATCGATGATGCCCTTCGATATTGTGGAGACGACATCGCCGCCGGCAATCAGAGCGCCGGCGGTTTCGAATACGGCGGCGATGATCAGGGCGCCAAGAAGTGTCAGGGCTTTGGAGCCGACCGCCGGGCCAACATTGTTGGCAACGTCGTTGGCGCCGATGTTAAGGGCCATATAGCCGCCGAGAGTGGCAGCCACGACGATAAATATGGCGTTTGGCTGGTCGCCGACATAAACGCTTGCGAACACACCGGCGAGTGCCAGGAAGAGAATAGCCAGTCCGGGTGCAAAGAGCTGGCGCGCAATATCGTGCGTCGCCTCCTCGACACGGACGATCTTGGTCAGATCCTTGTCGAGGGACTCTTTTTTCAACTGGTGCGGGGACGCGCCTTCTGGAGTGTCAGATTGTGTCAATCAGGGCCTCCGCACCGGCCGCATTATCAGACGATACCGATATCCCGCCGAGCGCCCGAGCACAAACTGAATCGCCCAGATTTCCGCAGCTTCTTGTCAGTGTCGTGACAGTATCTTGACGGTCGTCAAGTTATTCACAGGCGTCCGTCATAAGCGCGGCGGCCGATGCGGGCGGCGATTACCGTGAAAGTGTCACGCTGCAACGCGGCGGAAAGCGCGCCGCGAAGTTCGGTGCGGTTGTCGCACCAGATGCCATGGCCGCCGAGTGCCCGGGCAACGACCGGAAAGTCCGTCGCGCCGAAATCGACGGCGGCATTGGGCAGCTGCATGCCCCGCTGTTTCACTTCGATGAGGGCGAGGCTTTCGTCGACGAACACAACGATGGGGATGGCAATCTTAAGGTCGCGCGCGGTGGCGAGCTCGCCGAGGAACATCTCCAGGCCGGCATCGCCGACAAACGCCACGACAGGGCGCTCGGGCTCGGCGAGTTTGCGGCCCATGGCAAGCGGTACCGCGCAACCCATGGTGCACAGTGCCGACGACTGCAAGAGTCCGCGCGGCTCGTAACATTCCCAGGCCTGGCTCAGCAAGATCCGGTGCGCGCCGGAATCCGCCGTAATGATGGTGTCGCGCGGCAGCGCCTTGCGGCACTCGTTCGCAAGCCCCGCCGGGCCCCAGGGCTCGCTCGGATCGCAGGCGCTTTTCAGAGCACTTCTCACTTCGGCGGGCTCGCCATCGGTCCACGTCGCATGCGGCTCGACTGGGTCGCGCAACATGGCGAGGCCGGACGCGATATCGCACACAAAGCTCAGACCGGCATTGTGCATGAAATGCGTGTTGGCAACCGATGTCAGTTCAATGACGCGGGCATCCGGCAGCCACGGGTCCTGCCAGCCGACGCGCATCTCGATAGGATCGTATCCGGCAAGCACGATGAGATCGCTCTTTTTGATGAGCGGCAGGAGATGCGTGTCGGCGCGCGGCGACAGCCCGGCACCGCCAAGCGCCAGGGGATCGTCTTCGGGCAGCAGGCCTTTTGCCTTGTAAGTGGTGATGAGCGGAACGCGATGGGTGCGGCAGAAATCGGCAACCGCCGAGCCGGCATCGCCGTTCACCGCATCGACACCGGCAATGACGAGGGGGCGCTCTGCGAACCTGAGCCACTTGCGGGCGGTGTCGAGGTCGGGACCCGGCGCCGGTGCTACCGGCGAGGGCCGTGACCTCGGCGGGCGTTCGCCGCCGGCCGGCTGGTTTTGCATGTCGACCGGTACATCGATGAGGACGGGTCCCGGCTGGGGGTCGGTGGCGATGGCCACCGCCTTGTCGGCGATTGCCGGGGCGGTGCCGAGCTCGACCCGGAACGCCGCCTTGGTCACCGGTTCGACAAGCGCTACGTGGTTGAAGACCTGATGTGTGTAGGTGTGGCTGTGCGGCGCCGACACACAGCCCGTCAGCACGACCATGGGCACGCGGTCCTGATGGGCGTTCGCGATGACGTTTACGGCGTTGGCAAGGCCCGGCCCGATGGTGGCGACCAGAATGGCCGGTGCGCCGTCCTTGTGGTGCACGCCTTCGCCCATGAAACCGGCGCAGTTTTCGTGTTTGGTCAGCACCATGCGTATGCCGGCGCGCTCAAGCGCCTCGATGAGCACGAGCACCTCGCCGCCTGGAATGCCAAAGGCATAGCGGCAGCCCGCGGCATAAAGCCTGCGGGCGATGACATCGGCAGTACTCAGGGTCATGTACGCTCTTTCTCCGCGAGCTTCAAATAGCCGTCGCGGGTCTGCGGAGTTTTCATATCGAGTATCCGCCCTGCGATGAGATTGCGTAGCATTTGCGCGGTGCCGCCGCCAATGGTGAACATGCGCGCGTCGCGCGCCATGCGTTCAAGCGGCAGGTTGCGCGAATAGCCCATGGCGCCGTGAATCTGCAGCGCATCGTTGGTGACCTTGATGGCGGTTTCAGACGCGATCACCTTGGCCTGCGCCGCGAGCAGCGGGTCGGGGAAGCCGGTGCCGGAGGTTTCCGCGCTTGCCGCGGCGCGCCAGATCATCAAGCGGGCGGCGTCAAGGGCGATCGCCATGTCGGCCATCATCCACTGCAGGCCCTGGAATTCGGCGATCGGGCGGCCGAACTGTTCGCGGCTTTTGGTATAGTCGAGGGCCACGTCATAGGCGCCCGCGGCAATGCCGAGCGCCACGGTGCCGGCGCCGACGCGCTGCGCATTATAGGCGTTCATGAGGCCGGCAAAGCCGCGTTGCGTGCCTTCGGGCGGCGCGATCATGCGGTCGGCACCAAGCTTCAGGTTGTTGAAATGCATCTTCGTTTCCGGGATGCCGCGCAAGCCCATGGCGGGTTCGCGTTTGCCGACGACAAGACCCTCGTCTTCATCTCTGAACGCAATGAAGCCGGCAATGCCCCGGTCTTCGCCGTCTTCGATCAGACGGGCGAATATCAGGTGAAGTTTCGAGACGCCGCCGCCGGTGATCCAGTGCTTGGTGCCGTTGACGATATAGCCGTTGCCGTCTTTGACCGCTGTCGTCGTCATATCGGTGGCGGCGCTGCCCGCGTCGGGCTCGGTGATGCAGATCGCCGGTTTGTCGCCGGAGAGCACGTGGCGCGCCGCGATCTCTTTCTGCTCGTCCGTGCCATAGAGCATGATGGCGCCAATGGCGCCCATGTTGCCCTCAACGACGATACGCGCGGTGATGCCGCACTGCTTTGCCATCTCTTCAATGACCAGAACGCAGTCGAGATAGGAGCGCCCGGCGCCACCGTGAGTTTCAGGCACGGTCATGCCCATGAAACCCTCGCCCGCAAGCTTTTCAATCGTGTCCCAGGGGTACTCTTCCGTCCGGTCGATTTCGGCGGCGCGGCCGGCGACGTGGTCTTGCGCAAACGCGCGGGCGCGAGCCTGCAGGTCGACCTGGCTTTGGGTCATTTCGAACATGTGTCTGGTCTGCTCCTTGGGGTCAGGTCAGGCGGCGCGCAGGGAGATGGCGCGGGCTTCGGCTTTTTCCGCGCGCGCAAGATCGCCCAGACCTTTATGCGCCCGCGCGACATATTTCCAGTTTTGCGGGCTCGAAGGTTTGAGCGCGCAGCGCTCGTTGGCGAGCGCCAGGGAAAGCTCGAACCGGCGCGCCCTGAGGGCCGCTTCGAGCAGCGTCCAGCCAATGATGTCGCGTTGCGCGAAGGAGCCGCCGAGCCGGTGCGTGCGGTAGCGTACCGGCAACAACCGGTCGACGCAGGCGCCGTAACCGCCTTCGGCGAAGTCGCGCAGCGCGCAACAGAACGGGATGCCGATCTCGCGGCTCATGGCGACATTCGCGTCCGACGCATGGTTGATGTAGCGCTCGTTGGCGTTCAGCAGCTCTTCCGCCGCATCGCGCCGGTTATCGGAGACGAAGGCCATCATGGCGTGCACGTCGTTGAAGGCATAAAGCGTGTCCTGGGCGGCGGGCTGCCACTTGTCGGCAAGATTCGACCAGCGGTCGCCGACGTCAACATCGAGGAGTTTGAGACGCCACAGAAGCGCGGCGGCGTCGAGCTCTTCGTACTTGTCGAAGGAGGGATCGCTCGAACACAGCTGATTGTCGTAAATATCGAGCACCTGGCCGATCTGGTCGACATCCAGATGGAACAGCGACAAATGCCACCAAAGGTGGTTGCGGAAATTGGAATTGGCCCACTGGTCGCGGCGCGAATTCATGAACCAGACGCCGCCCGACTGGCGCCCCTGCATTTCCAGCACATGGGCGACCGCGTGGATCGCATAAGGATGGTTCGGGCGCATGGCGAGGGCGCGCCGGCCAAGTTCTTCGGCGTGCGAGAAGTCGCGGCCCTCTTCGAGGCCGAAGGAGTAAAATCCGAGCACGAATTCATAGCCTGGCACCGCCTCGTCCCACAGGGCGTAAACGCGCGCCACGCTGTCACGCTGACCGGCGACATCGCCGAGCAGCAGGTCGGTCAGGTGAATGAGCGACAGGGCCAGCAGGTCGAAGGGGTGATAGGTGAGCACCGCCTCCCACTTCTGCACCGCGCCGAAAAAGTCGCCCTCGATCCAGCAGCGCAGGGCCTCGATATGGCCGCGCTCGCGGTCGTTGGCGTGGTCGCAGTGGGCTTCGGCCGCTTCGACCGCCGCCACCATCTGGCCGTAGATGCGCGTTTCCATGGACTGGGTGAGCATGGCCGCCTTGAAGCAATGGCCCATAACGAAGCCCGGATCGCGCTCAAGCGCCGTCTCGATGGTCGCGATGCAGTCGCCGTCGAAAGCCAGAAACTCTTCCGTGGCTTTCTCGAGAATGTCGAGGAGCGCCGGATCGTCGGCGGATGTGGGTACGCCTCTAATGTCGTTGAGCGCCATCGCGGTCTTTCCTTCAAAAGCGCCTTGCGCGGGTGTGCTGCGGCGCGGCCAACCGAAGGAGCGCCGCGCGCATCGGTACACACAGCGTTGCACCGCGAGCCCGGCGCGCCATCCTTCCGGGGCTGAGTGTACCCGCTCAGTGCGCCGAGGGAAGGGGGCTGTAAGGAATGCTAACCGGAAATGTCAGGTCTCACCGCGCCACCGGCTTCCTGAACAGCAGAACACACGGGATCAGGACGATGAGCAGGCCGGCGATGACGAGGAAGCAGTTGTTGTAGGCGATCATGGCGGCCTGGCGCGACAGCTCGTTGTCGAGGGCGGAAAGGCCCGCCAGTTCGCCGGTGTCCCAGATGTCGCCGGAGAGCCTGTAGCGCAGTGCGTTGGCAAAGGGCGAGATGTGTTCCGTCAGTACCGCGTGGTTGACCTGCGACAGGCGCGCGAAAAGGCCGATCATCGTTGCCGTTCCAATGGCGTTGCCGACATCGAAGCTCAGGTAAAACAGCGCAAAGCCCTGGTTCTGGACGCGCTTGTCGAGCCGCGCCAGGGTCAGTCCGTTCATCGGCGCCCATACCGGCCCGGTGGCAAGCCCCTGCAGGAGATTGGCAAGCATCACATCGGAGCGCTGTACATCGACGGTCCAGGTGGAGACCTGATAGGAGGACAGCGCCGTCATCAACAGGCCGATGACGAGCACCGGACGTAAGTCGACCCGGTCGCGCAGATAGGTCATGACGATGAGGCCGGTGATCGAGCCGATGCCTCGCGGCGCCAGCAAAGTGCCGGTCTCGATCGGGCTGTAGCCCGCGACCTGCTGCAGCATCAAGGGCATCAGCAGGATCGGCAGGAACAGCACCGAGCCGACAGTGAAGACGAAGAACAGGCCGACCGCGAAGTTCGGGCTGGCAAACATGCGCCGGTCGAGAAACGGTTCCTTGGCGGTGAATGTGTGGGCGAGGCAGATATAGAACATCACCGCGATAACAGTCGCCTCGATGATGATCTCGCTCGATTCGAACCAGTCGAGTCGCTCGCCGCGCGCCAGCATGAGCTGCAGCACCGAAACCGCGACGAGCAGTGTCAGGAAGCCAACCCAGTCGAGGCGCTTGGGCTCTTTTTCGCTTTTCGGGATGAGCAGCCAGGCGCCGATCATGACGCCGAGCGCCACCGGGATATTGACGTAGAAGATCCAGGGCCAGGTGAAATGTTCGACAAGATAGCCCGATGCCACGGGCGCCACCACGTTTGCGGTGACGAAGCCCATGGCCCACAGCGACGTCGCCTGGCTGTAGCGGCCCGGCGGAAAGGCGTTGACGGCGATGGTCTGGCCGAGCGGCAGCATGGCCGCGCCGCAGAAGCCCTGCACGAAGCGCCAGAAGATTTCGCCCTCCAACGTCGTTGCCGTTCCGCAACCGATGAGCGTCAGGGCGTAGCCGGCAATGCAGCACAGATAGACCTGCTTGCGGCCAAAGCGCGTTGCGAGCCAGCCGACACTCGCCGTCATCATGGCCGAGCCGATGATGAAGGAAATCATCACCCAGGCGATCTGGTCGGTGGTTGCGGAGAAGGTGCCCTGCATGTGGGGCAGGGCGACAGTGACCGAATACCAGGTGAAGGAATAGGTGCCGGTGCCGACCGTCGACACCAGAACGGTCATGACGGCGCGCCAGGTTATGCGGTCGGCGTCAGGCGTTACAGGGGGGGCCGCTGTCTCACTCACCCGGGCCCTCGGCAAAGACGTCGCGGAAAAGGGCGGCGGCATCGCGTTCGTGCTCGGTGTCGATGCTGACGGTCGCGGTCATGCCCGCGCGCAGGAGATCGATGTCGAGGCCTTCGTCGAAGGTCAACCGAACCGGAATGCGCTGCACCACCTTGACCCAGTTGCCGGTGGCGTTCTGGGGCGGCAGGATGGCGAATTCCGCGCCGGTGGCGGGCGAAATGCTTTCGATCGTGGCGCGCCAGACGCGGTCGGGGAAACTGTCGATGGTGATCAGCGCGGACTGCCCGACGCGCACATGGGTCAGCTGAATTTCCTTGTAGTTGGCCTCGATCCAGGTTTCGCCGCTGACCACGAGGGCAAACAGCGCATCGCCTGCTTCCACGTGTTCACCAGGCTCCAGCGTGACGCGGCTCAGGACGCCGGGCTTTGTCGCAAGCACGGTGGCATACTCTAGATTGAGTTCCGCGCGGGCAAGCTCCGCCTTTGCCTTCAGATAAAGCGGGTGGTCTTCGATGGGTGCCTCAGGATCGCCGCCGAGTTCCGCGATCACCATGGAGTTCGCCTGCTCGGCAACGCTCAGGCCGCGCCTCGACAGCGCCAGTTCGTGTTCGGTTTCGTCGAAACGGGCGCGGGTGCCGACACCCTCATCGAGCAGGTTCTGCTGGCGTTCATGGGCGAGTTCGAAATAGCGGATACGCTCCTGCGCGGCGGCGATCTCCATCTGCTTTTGATCGTACTGGGCGCCAAGCGATGCGACCCGGGTGCTGGCCGCGGCCAGTTCGGCGCGCGCCGCCTCAACGGCAATTCCAAACGGCCTGGGATCGAGCGCGAACAAGGGCTCGCCGGCTTCGACGACCTGATTATCGCGCACAAAGACCTGCGCCACCTGTCCATCGACATTGGTGCTAACCGTTACAACGTCGGCCTTGACGTAGGCGTTCTCAGTTGTCACGTGCCTGCCGCCGGTGGCGTACAGATAAAATACTGCACTGACAATCAGCAGCGGCGGTACCCCAAAGAGGATCGACCGTGACATGAGACGCCGTTGCTTGAACCACGCAACCATGGGCGAAACAGCCTCGCTTTCGGGAGAGACACTAAATCGGAATTGGAATGCGACAAAGCATTTCCGTCACAGGTTTCCGTGAATTCGGCTAACGGAAGCCCACCTGCCCGCCGTGGTGCCTTCGGGTACCCGCGCACCGATTACGGTGGATTTTCACTTCGGCTCCGTGGCAAATTCCCATGCCTGAGCGGGCAGACAGCGGGGGAAGCAGCATGACGCTTAACGGTAAGATCGCCATCGTAACGGGTGGCACACGCGGTATCGGCCTCGGCATTGCGGAATGTCTGGCGGATGCGGGTGCGCGGGTCGTTGCGGCAAGCCGTTCAGAGCCTGGCGAACCGTTCGGCGAGGGAATATCCTGGCAGCTCTGCAATGTCGCCGATGCGATGGACGCCGATGAACTGCTCTCCGGCGTCATGGGAGAATTCGGCCGGCTCGACATTCTCGTCAACAATGCCGGTATCCAGATCGAAAAGACCGTCGAGGACATGAGCGACGACGACTATAATGAACTCATGGATATCAACGCGCGCGGTGTGTTTGTCATGTGCCGCGGGGCCGTGCCGCGGATGCGCAAAAGCGGTGGCGGGGCGATCATCAATATCGGCTCGGTGAGCGGCAATCAGGCGGACGCCTCCATGGCCCTCTACAATGCGTCCAAGGCTTTCGTGCACGGGCTGACGCGCTCCGTTGCCGTCGATCACGGCGTTGACGGCATTCGCTGCAACGCCATTTCGCCGGGCTGGATCGCGACCGGCATGGTGGACGATGCGTTCGCGCTCTCGGCCAACCCGGATGCGGCGAAAACCGATGCACTGGCGCGCCACGCCGTCGGGCGCCTTGGAACACCGCGCGACATCGGAAAGCTTGCCGTGTTCCTGGTATCGGATGACGCCGCGTTCATCACCGGACAGTGTTTCGTGGCCGATGGCGGTCTGACGGCCGCCTCGCCGATCAACCCGTCATTGTTTTAAACGGTATTCGACCCATTTGTTGCGGCGATAGCGGTGGTCAGCAAACCTTGAAGGCGAGCGCCTGCGATTTCAGAACACTGTCGCCGCCCGGCGCGGAATCATAGATCGCGGAGGCGCCGGCCCTTAGCCGCCTGCCGGCTTCTGCAAGAGCCTTTGCCTTGGTTTCAAAGGTCTCGCCCAGATAGGAACGCGAGATTGAAAACACGACGTGGCCGCCAGGCTGTGTTACGCGCACCAGTTCGTCGAGGCCGTCGAGCGGAGCGTGGCCTTCGGTGAACACACCGCAGGCCACGGAGGCCGCGAAACAATCATCATCGTAGTCAAGACGCTCCCCAAGCCGGGCAACCCGCAAATCGCGATAGATGTTCTTGGCAACGGCATGGCCGAGCATGCCCTCGGAGGCGTCGAAGCCGACGATATGAGTGTAGCCGAGCGCCGTCAGTATGGGCCCCAGAATGCCCGTTCCGGTGCCTGCTTCCAGCAGCGCCGCCGCGCCTACTGGACAGTGTTGGACACTGCTTGTGGTCGGCCAGACCACGGCGCAGTGTCCGCCTCGCCAGCAAACGCGAAAAACCGGTCAAGTGCTTCAGTGTGATCGAAATATGCTCTAGCTTTGAATATAGTGTTCCAGCTGCTCAATGATGAACTTCTGGTCGGCGATCGTGCTTTTGACGAGGTCGCCGATGGAGATCATGCCAACCACCTGTTTCTGGTCGAGTACGGGGAGGTGGCGCACGCCGCGCTCCGTCATGACCGCCATGCATTCCGCGACCGTCTGGTCGGGCCGGGCGCAGACAACGCGGGTGTGCATGATGTCGCGCACCGGCGTTTCGAGCGACGATTTGCCCTTGAGGATGACATTTCGCGCATAGTGCCGTTCGGTGATGATGCCGGAAAGCTTGCCGTCGTCCATGACGATCAGGGAGCCGATATTCTCATCCGACATTTGCTTGATGGCATCGAACACCGTTGATCCGGCATCGATGGACGAAACGTCGTGGCCCTTGTCGTTCAGCAGCTGTTGCACTGTTGTCATTGCATCGCGCCTTTCGCTTCGTGGTCGGACTATTGAAGCGTTATGGCGGAGATTTGGCAATGGCCTGAGTGTTTTGTTGATATTGGTCAAGACTTTGTGGCGCGGACAGGAGCTTAATGGTGTCTTATACCAAGGGCGGCAATTATTGACCCATTTCATGGGCCATTCCGGCACGCTCGACGAGGCGGGGGCCGCAGTGCGATGCGGTGTATCGGACAAGGCCCGCACCGCGGCCGACGGCCCGGATTGGCCCACCGCAGGCCGGGTGCTTTTGCCCTCCCGCAGCGTTGCGTACTGCTTACGGTACCTGTACCGCGGCGCAGTACGCACCTTGCCGGAGGGTAAAATCATCCCGGTGAAACGGGTCAATAATTGCCGCCCTTGGTATTAGTCCTCGGACTCCCCGGCCAGCAGCATCTGCAGGATTGTCGCGACATCTTCTGGTGTCACACTGACCGCGAGCGTCATGACCAGGCCGAGCGTACCATCGTCGCGTTCGGTGAATTCGGCGGTTTCAACCACCGGGTCGAAGGGCTGCAGCGCTTCGGGCATCAAAAGCTTCAGGTCGGACAGGGCGGAATTGACCTCGCTGCGCAGGCGCGAGCGGAACTGGCCGCGCACGTCGACGAGAATGCCGAGCAAACCGGAATTGCCGCTCACCGAGGTGGAGGTGACGCGGCCCTGCAGGCGTACGGCGGCGCCTTCGTCCTCGACTTCCGGCCACAGGTCGGCGCACATGCGGGCGGTCTGGTCGACGAGCTTGGTTTTCGCGGTCAGGGTTTTCTTCAACGTTACTGTGAAGCCGCTCATCACCGGCAGCATGGCGTAAACGCACTGCCATTTCTGATAGTTGACCCGGGCGCACAGTTCAGCGCGCGGCGCGGTCGGTTCGAGCGTCACATTGGAAACCTGAACCCGGTCGCCGCAGGCATCGTGCGAGTTCGACCCGGCCATGACGGCGGGGGCGTGTTCCTGCATGGCGGTGAGATCGACATCTGCCCACAGGTCGAAAAAGGCGGCGCCTTCCTCAAATCGCGGCTTTACCCAGATGTCGAAAGGGATATCGACCTTCTCGCCTTCGAACTCGAACTGTTCGGCTTTGGTGAAGACGTGCGTGTAGCCTTCGGGCGCCTCGAGGCCGAAGGCGAGTGTTGGGATCAGGACGGCCGCAACGGCAATGGCGGTTTTAAGCGTTCTCATGCGAGGAACTCCTTTCCGTTAGCCGCAATTTTTAAGGTGCCGGGCACTCCGGATTGCCGGACGGCGTTTCGTTTCCGTTGGCGCCTGCGCTGGTGTAGTTGAAGGCGCGGTCGAGGCCGCACTCAAAACCTGGTGCGAACCGGTCCGCGGCATCTCGTGCCAACTGATTGGCATTGGGCTGGCCGGTGGAGATGAAGGCCATCTGGCAGGCTTGGTCGCCATCGAGACGGCTTACCACAAGATACTGTTCCTTGACGCCATCGGCCTCGACGAAATAGCGCAGGATCGTGGCGAAAGGTTCCATGCGGCCGTTCTGCCGACGCAATCGCCACTCCAGAGTTGTGTGAATATTGTGAAAGCGCGACAGCGTCTGGCTGTAGGAACACTGCTCGTCGCCGTCCGGCCCGAAGCCCACGAAAAACCGCAGGTCGCCCTCCGCGACCCAGACTTCGCGGCCATTGTAGCCGGGACAGACCCACTCCGCGCCCTGCTGCGCCTCGGCTTCGCCGGCCGGAGTGAGCTTCCGGCATTTGTCGAGATCGAGCGATGTGTAGGCGCTCTCGATGTCAGCGGCCGGCACACCGGTGGGTGCAAAAAACATCAGTGTCACAAGTGCAAAAAGAGCCACACGGGCCATCGGCAAACATCTCCCCAATCGAATTCAAGACGGCATGTTCGGCTAAAGGGGAATGAGAGTCCAACGCAAAACGCCGTAGGCGAGCCCCAGGAGTATGACCAGCGGAGTTGGCGCGCGGGCGGCCACAAGCAGGCCAAGGGCGGCGGCGGTAATGGCTATGGCTTCCCAGTTTGTCTGGCTTGCGAGCGAGAATGCCGACATGGCGATGATGACCGCCAGGTTTGCAATCAGCCCGATGACCGCTGCCGATATGGCCGCGAGCACGGCACGTGCGCGTTCAAAGCGGGCGAGGCGGTGAACATAGGGCGCGCCGGCCAGCACCAGCACAAACGATGGCAGAAAGGTCAGCAAGGTGGCGATGATGCCACCATAGATGGCCATTGCGAGGCCGGATGCGCCGCTGCTCGCGGCAAGCGTGCCGACATAGGTGTTGAACAGGATGAGCGGTCCGGGCGCGGCTTCGGACAGCGCCAGACCGTTTGCCACCTGTTGCGCGTCCAACAACATGAGGGCGCCGACCGCCTGATCGGCGACATAGCCAATCACCGCGTAGGCACCGCCGAAAATGACGATCACGGCAACCGAGATCAACCGGGCGGCGGCGGCAAAGCCCGCGTCGAACGAGGTTGCCGTCACCGCGGCAATCGCAAGCCAGGCCGCAATGCCCGCCGCGGCGATGAGCGCGGCGTGCCGCCAACCCGGCGTTGCGCGGCGGCGCGCGGGCGGGTCCGGCTCATCGTGGGCTTGCGCCGGGGCGAAGAGCCGTGGCGCGGCAAGAGCGATGGCCGCGGTTGCTGCAAGAACCGCCGGGAACGGGAGATCGAGGGTCAGTATCGCCGCAAATGACACAACGCTCAGCGCGGTGCAGGCCGGGCTTGCCAGGATGACACCGCGCAGGCGCCACAGAGCCGCCACGATAAGCGCCACGACCACGGGGCGGACGGCGGCGAGCATGTGAGCGATCAGGCCGGTATCGTGCAGTTCCACCAGCGCGAGCGACAGTACGATCATCAAGGCCGCGCCCGGCACGATGAAGCCGAGGCCGGCGATGAGCGCGCTTTTCAATCCGCCATAGTGCCAGCCAAGATATGTGCCGAGTTGCTGGGCTTCGGGTCCGGGCAGCATCGTGACAAAGCTCAGGCCCTGCAGGAAGGTGCGCTGGTCGGCCCATTTCAGGCGGTCGACGATCTCGCTCTGAATGAGCGCGATATGGGCGGCGGGGCCGCCAAAGCTCAACAGGCCGATGCGCAGCCAGACGGCAGCTTCAAAGCCGCTTGAGCGGCGTTCCGGGGTCATGGCGGACGCAGTCCCTGCATGGCTGTTCAGAGCATCGATTCGATCCGACTTATAACAAAGACGCATTGCGCCGGTCTGAAATTTGAGGTTTGTGGCGTCAATTCCTGAACGAAAGGTCCCGATCATGCGGATTGACCAGATCCCCGTCGGCGAAGCGCCGCCTTACGATCTCAATGTGATCGTCGAAGTGCCGCTTGGCGGCGTTCCGGTAAAGTACGAAATGGACAAGGCATCGGGCGCCATGTTCGTCGATCGTTTCCTGCACACCGCCATGCACTATCCCTGCAATTACGGTTTTGTGCCGCACACGCTGTCGGAAGACGGCGACCCCATCGATGTTCTGGTAGCGGGGCGGGTGCCGGTGGTGCCGGGCGCAGTGGTGCGCTCGCGGCCGGTCGGCGCTTTGATGATGCGCGATGAGGCGGGCGGAGACGAAAAGATCCTGTCGGTCCCCGTCGACGCGCTGTCGCCGTTTTACGAGGACATCTCCTCCTACCGCGACCTGCCCAAGCTTCTGATCAACCAGATCGAGCACTTCTTTGCGCACTACAAGGATCTCGAAGACGGCAAGTGGGTCGAAATCGTGCGCTGGGCAAGCGCGGAGGAAGCCGTGGACCTCGTGCGCCAGTCGATCGCCCGCCACAACGAGAAGGCGGCTGAATAGATTTAGATATCCGGTGCCGTGACACCTGCTTGCGCGCAGGCGGCAAGCACGGTCGAGCGCAGCAGGCAGGCGATGGTCATCGGTCCGACGCCGCCGGGCACCGGGGTGATCGAGCCTGCGACCTTGGCCGCACTTGCGTAGTCAACATCGCCCACGAGGCGGGTCTTGCCACCTTCGCCTTCAATACGGTTGATACCGACATCGATGACGCAGGCTCCGGGCTTGACCCAGTCGCCAGTGACCATTTCCGGCCGCCCCACCGCGGCGATCAGAATGTCGGCGCGGCGGCATACTTCGCCAAGGTCGCGGGTGCGCGAGTGGCAGATAGTGACCGTGCAGTGTTCCTGCAGGAGGAGTTGAGCCACGGGCTTGCCGACGATGTTGGAGCGCCCGACGACGACCGCTTCGAGCCCACTCAGGCTTCCAAGCTGATCTTTGGCAAGCAGCACGCAGCCGACCGGCGTGCAGGGCACGAGGCTGTCCTGACCGGTGGCCAGCCGTCCCGCGTTGATGACGTGAAAGCCGTCGACGTCCTTGTCGGGATTGATGGTGTTGATGACTTTTTCTGAATCGATCTGATCGGGCAGCGGCAGTTGCACGAGAATGCCATGCACCGCCGGATCGTCGTTCAGCTGGCGCACCATGGCCAGCACTTCGTCTTCGGATGCCGTTGCGGGCATGCGGTGCTCCCAGGAGTTCATGCCGGCTTCAAGGGTCTGCTTGTTCTTGTTGCGCACGTAAACCTGGCTCGCCGGGTCCTCACCGACCAGAACCACAGCCAGGCCCGGGGTGAGATTGTGCTCCGATTTCAGTGTCGTCACCGCGCCCCCGACGCGTTCGCGCAGGCCGGCTGCAAAGGCTTTTCCGTCAATGACTGTCGCAGTTTGTTCGCTCATGCGTCCCGTTCCTGATCCTGAGTTCCGTGCGCTTTACAGAGTTCGTCGATGGCGCGCGCAAGGTCTCCGAAATTACCTTCGATCGCAACCTGTTTGTTGCGGTCGGTCTGCCCGCTCACCAGGGTGAATTGTGATTTCCTTATATGCAAATTTTTTGCAAGAAATGCAATAACAGCTTTGTTTGCCCGCCCCTTCTCGGGCTGCGCGGTAGTACGCAGCTTGAGTGACCGGGAGCCGTCCGCGGCGGCGTGCAGACCGTCGATGTGATTGGTGCGGGCGTTGGGAACGACGCGCAGCGACAGTCGCAGGCCCCCCTCGCAGGCAGCGTAGGGCTGCCGGGCGGCGGCTGCCACCTATAGTCCCGTGCCGACGTCGAGAATGATGAAATTGCGGATGAACATCAAAGCCAGGATGAGCACCATGGGCGAAATATCGATGCCGCCAAGATTGGGCAGAAACTTGCGAATCGGCGCCAGCATCGGCTCGGTCAGACGGTTCACCGCGTCGTAGATCATGTACACCACGCGGTTGTTCAGATTGAGCACGTTGAAGGCAATGAGCCAGCTCATAATGACCTGAATGATGATGATCCAGATGGCGATGTCGATGACTGTGGTGATCAACCAGAACACGGCGTTCATGAAGGGCTTCCCAGGGCGCGATTTCCAGTGCTGCACATGTAACGGCCAAGACGCCAATGTGCAAGCTCGGCAAGGCCACGATGATGTGCGATCCGCGTCCGCCCGAGCCTGCTTGACAGCACCGGGGCCGCGCGCCTACATACGCGCCACAGACCGCCTGGGGCCGTAGCTCAGTTGGGAGAGCGCTACGTTCGCAACGTAGAGGTCAGGGGTTCGATTCCCCTCGGCTCCACCAGGTTTTCCAGGCACCGTGTTGTCGCCAGTCCATCAAACGTTTTCATATGAACGGGAAACGGTCTAGCATTGCCACTGCAGTGTTTTGGGCGGAACGGCCGCGACGCGCAATACCTGAATTTGCAAAGTGACGGCCGGCCGCGCCTTTCGGGCTGATCGCATGTGGAACCATGGCAAGCCTATCCGTTTGACGTTGCTCGCGGCGGTGCTGGCCGTTGCGGCTTGTGCGACCGTGCCGCCGGCGCTTGCCGCCGTGTGCGATGCGGAAGCCGTGCCGTCCGGGGCGCAAGCGTGGTTTGTCGATACGGATTCCAGAACGCGAGGGAACTGGCAGGAACAGTACGGGGGCGATGGATATCTGCTGCCTAATCACAATGGCGATCAGGTCCACGCGACTTTACTGCCGGAATATGTCGGGAGCGCCGACTTCAATGCGGCAACGTCCCAGCATGTCTGGGCCTGGCGGACGTCTGATCAAAGGGCGCTGCAGACACTCGGCGAGCAGCGCACCGCGTCTGTTGCCTATGGCGATTACTGGTCGTTTACCGTTACGGCGACAGCCCCGGCCTCCTACCGTCTGTCGCTCTATTTTCTCGATTGGGACAGCACCGACCGCGCCCAGGAGGTGAGCGTTCACGATGCGGCGAGCGACGAGCTGCTCGACCGCCGCAGCTATTCTCAATTCAATGGCGGGCTCTACGCGACATATGAGCTGTCGGGAAGCGTCCGGTTCCGGTTTCTGAAAACCGCGGGATGGAACGCCGTCGTTGCCGGCATCTTCTTCGATACGCCGGCTGGCGACCGCACTTCGGATGTGGCCCGGTCCTTCGAACAGGCGGTTTCCGGCACATGGGAGCCCGTGGTGCTGAGCCTGCTTAGAGGCGAGTTTCTCCACAGATACCGCGTTGGCACCCAGGGCTCTGCCGACGCGGCCCGTCAACAAGGCGCGAACGGCCTTGCGGTGCGCTATTTCGCGGCCGATGGTTACAACCGCCTGATCGAGCAGGAAACGGTGCAGACAGTGATGCCAGGTGACGCGCAATCCGCCGGACCGCGTGCGGCATGGGCCGAGTGGAGCGGCTTCATAGATGTGCCCGCGCCGGCCTCGGAGCGCGAATTGCTGCTGCCCGAGGGCGCGGAGCACGGTCTGATACTTGTCGAAACCGCCGCCGGTCTCTGCGTTATGAATGTTGCGGAGAACAGCGAAGGGGCTGCGGCGGGTATCGAGGCTGGAGACCTCTTTACCAGCGTCGTTGACACCGGCATGCGCCAGCGCACCGGTGTGCATTTGCGGCTTGCGGCGCCGTCGGGCGGTCATCTTTATTTGGACGGTGTTCGCGAGCTTTCCTATGTGCCCTGCACCGAGGAAGGGGTCACGGATTGCTCGCAGACGCCGGACCTTGAACGCGGCCTGGCGCTCGCCCCCGGGCGGCATCGTCTGCGCATAGCGTCGATACTGCAACGGCGCGAACCCGAGGCGGCGGCGCCCGATGCAGCCGGTTCTTCGCTTTTCTGGCGGTTTGGCGATGCCGAAGAGTGGCGCGAAGTTCCAGCGGAGCGGTTGAGCCGGGGCGAGGAGCGAACCTGGCGGCGCCAGCCACGCCAGGCCGCGCAGGTTGGTCTTGAGTGGCTGCTGACGACATCGAGAAACTGGCAGCGCCAGCATGGCTGCTATGGCTGCCATGTGCAGGCGCAAGCGCTGCTTGCGGCCGGCATTGCCCGCGACAAGGGATACCGTGTTTCCGGCGAGGTGACGCTGGAACTCCTTGACGGCATATCCTCCCTGCAAAATGCCGGCGGAACATGGCACGACGGTTTCCACAATGCCTCCACTCAATTTGGCGCCATGGCGGCTGCCGTGATGGGTGAACGGGGCGGCGGGCTGCGCAGCCACGTCCTGAATGACGCGGTAAATTATCTTCGCGCCGTTCAAGAGCCAAGCGGCAGGCTGCCCATGGATCACCTTGAGCCGCCGGTGAGCCAGGGCGATATCATCTCAACCGCGAATGCGCGCCTTGCGTTCGAGCTTGCCGCCCGCCACGCCACCGGCGACACACGTACGGCACTTGTCGATGCGGCGGAACGGGCGCGGGACTGGTTGCGCGGCGCGCAGCCGCAAACCAACCAGGACCATGCCTTGCGCATACTCGGGCTTGGCAGTCCGGCATGGCGGGAGGCGGGTGCAACGGACGGGCAGCTGCAAAACGCCGTCGATGCGCTTGTCGCGCGGCAGCACGAAGACGGAGGTTGGTCGGAAACGCTGGAACTTGGGCCGAATGCCTACGCGACCGGGCAGGCGTTATACGCGCTGCGCGTTGCCGGTTTCGATACGGAAACGGCGGTTTATCAGCGCGGTATGGAATGGCTCATGCAAACGCAGGGCTGGACTGGCGCGTGGCCGCAGCGCACCACGCAAAGCGCACACAACTCCCAGTTCGCGGCGACGATGTGGCCGGTGATCGCGTTGTTGAACTCCTACCGCGCCGTCGAAATCGCCCTGCAGCCGCCGGGCTGCGTGGACGGCGACTTCGAGTTGACGGCGCGTCTTGTCGCCGGCGATGACGTCACCGGCCTGCGATTTTCCGTGGATGGGGCCGACATTGGCACGGCTGCCGAGCCGACTAGCGGGGGAGAGTATGTGCTGGCCTGGAATTTGGCCGATCCCGGAGAACATCGACTTCAGGTTACGGCATTGCGCGACGCGCAGGTTGTGGGGCATGCCGAGGCGGCATTCACGTCCGTGCCGCCCGGTGCCGGCTGCAACGGGACGCTGAGAGTGGCGGCGGCCGATGCTTCGGCGGACGGCGAGGCGTTGCCATCGCATGCGGTGCTGCTTCTCGATGCGTCGAATTCCATGTGGGGCCGGCTTGGCGGCGATGTTGCGAAGATCGTCGCGGCGAAAGAGGCGCTCGCGGCCCTTATCGACGGCTTGCCGGTTGCGATCGATATCGCATTGCGTGCCTATGGGCACAGAGTCGGGCGCAGTTCGAAGGGGCGAAGCTGCAAGGATACGGAATTGCTCGTGCCATTCGGCTCCGGCGATCGTGCACTCCTCCACCGTGCGCTTGAAGGCATAACGCCACGCGGTTACACGCCGATCGGTCTGTCGCTGCACGAAATTGCGGCGGATCTGCCGGAAACCGAAGGGCGGCTGGTTGTCGTGGTCGTGACGGACGGTATCGAGACGTGCGATCCCGAGCCCGGCGATGCCCACTTCCCGCCAACTGTCGTGCAAGGCCTGCTTGAGGCGGGGATCGATGTTACCGTCAATGTGATCGGGTTTGACATCGCCGACAGCGTAACCCGTGAATTTCTCAAACAACTGGCGGAAGACGGCGGCGGCGCCTATTACGATGCAGGAAACGCCGCGGCATTGTTGGCTAGCCTGCGCTCGGCCGTTGCTGCGGAGTTTTCGGTCCTCGATGGTTCCGGAACGGTTTTCGCCCGGGGGCATGTGGGTAGCGCGCCGGTTTCGCTGCCCGCCGGCACATATCGGCTGATCGTCGACGGTGCCGAAGGCGGCGAGGTTACAATCGTAATTCGCGACCTTCGCGAAACCGTCCATGCGGTCACACGGGATTGAGCGCCATGCCTGAATTGGGTGAAGTGTTCGGTAGCCGTGAACAAATCATGCTGATGGAGAGGGGCAATCAGCTCTGGACGCTGCTCCGGGACGATCCCCGCTACTCCTTCTACGGACGTATGGTGTCGCTGTGCCAACCTGACGAGAGCGCAGTTGAGCGAACAGCAGCCCTCGCCAGACTTCAGGGTGCGACGAGTTGCCAGTACTACCCGGCCTCGGACGCGGACGGCTTTCGCAACCGGCTAATCGATCAGGGTCTCCGCGCCGACAGATACGAACAGTGCCGCGGTGGGCGCAAAGCCTACGAAACGAGCAAACGCATACTCTCCGACCTGAAGCCGCCGGATGACCTCACGGTTCATGCCGTCGATGGCACAACGACGCCCGAACTCGTTGCCGACATCGCGCAGCTCTCCATCGCCTGCGGCGTCATGCCGGTTCCAGGTTCCGCCATGCGGGGGCAAAGCCGCGACGGCATCTGTCTGGCGGCGGTTGATGCGCAAGGCGGTGCTGTCGCCACAGCGTCGGCTTACATGAGCAATCATGCGACAAGCCCGCGCGGCACGGATGCGTTCTGGGGCATGCTGGCGACGCGGGACGACTGGCGAGGCAAGCGCCTCGCTCAGATACTCGGCGCGCAATCGATCGTCTGGATGTGGGAGAAACTTGGAGCGCGGTCATTCAACACGGGCGTTACGGCGGACAACACGCCATCCATGACTTTGTGTGCGAAGCTTGAGGTGACGCCGTCGCAATGGACGTTTATCGGGTGTATGGACCCGGAAACGTTCGGGACGGCGTCCGTGACGCGCTAACGGCCCGGTCGTGCTGCGACATCGCCCCCGTCATCTACTGAGCGATGGCGCTGGCGGGTACGATGAGCATGTCATCGCCAGGATCACGCTGCGACACAGGAGGACCTGCGATTTCGCGGATGAGCTTCTGGCGGATGGCGACCGCATAGTCGCGGAAGTCGTCGGCCTCGATCAGAAAGGCGGCGTATCCGCCGATCACCTCGTTGCGGTAGTGATCAACCAGATCGGGATTGTCACCGACAATGACGAGGCCGTTGACCGTGACACCCGATGAAACCGCGCGGTCGCGGGCGGGACCCGGTTCGCCGCCGAAATTGCTTTTGCCGTCGCCGGAAACATCGATAACGCGCCGGCGGCCCTCAAACGGGCTTTCGGACACATACTCAACCGCCTTGTCGATGGCCGCGCCGATGGCGGTAACGTCGATCAGAAATGCCCGGTAGGCGCTGTCGATTGCCACCGCGAGCCCGTGCGAGTCCTGCGTAGTGCGTACATGGTACCAGGGCACCGCGATATAGTGCGAGTAAGGGCCCGCCCACTGCATCACCATGACGGCGATGCCGTTGCCGCCGACCTGCTCGATGGCGCCGATGACGCCGGGGTCGCGGAAGGCGTTGGCAAGGCCCCGGTATTGCAGCTCGAATTCTTCCAGATCGACGCTTGCCGACGTGTCGATGGCGAGCACCAGCACGAGTTCGACGGGAATCGCCGCATCCTGAGCGGGGGCGTCGCCGGCCGTGCACGACAAGAGCGCAATGGCGGCAAGCGCGGCAATAAGGACTTTGGGGCGAACAGCTGGCATTGTAGGAGCAAAGAGTACTCATTCCGCGCGAGGGAGGAAACCTGGATGCCGCGCCGCCTTGTCGACCTGTCGATTGCACTGGATAACGACGTGATCTCGGATCCGCCGCAGCTAAAGCCCGAGATCGAATACTTCAACCACCGCCAGACCGCCCCGCAGATGGCGGAGTTTTTCGCCGGGCTCACCGCCGCAGACCTGCCCGACGGTGAAGGTTGGGCGGTGGAGCGGGTGCGATTAAGCACGCATAACGGCACGCATCTGGACGCTCCCTATCAATTTGCCTCCACCATGGACGGCGGCGCGCGCGCGATGACCATCGATGAGGTGCCGCTGGAGTGGTGCATGGGTGCCGGTATCAAACTGGATTTCAGGCACCTCGACGATGGTCATGTCGTCAACGCGGAAGAAGTCGAGGCGGAGCTTGCCCGTATTGGTCATGAACCGGCCGCCGGCGACATTGTCGTCGTCAACACCCGCGCCGGTGGCGTTCATGGTGCGGACGATTACGTTCATGCAGGCTGCGGCATGGGTCGCGAGGCGACGCTCTATCTGTTGGAGCGCGGGGTTCGCGTCACCGGAACAGACGCCTGGTCCTGGGATGCGCCGTTCCTCCACACGGCGCGACGATGGGAGAAAACCCGCGATCCTTCGATTATCTGGGAGGGCCACCGGGCCGGGCGAGACATCGGCTATTGCCATATTGAGAAACTGCACAATCTTGAGGCGCTGCCGTCAACCGGGTTCGAGATCATCTGCCTGCCGGTCAAGATCAAGGCGGCATCGGCAGGATGGACACGGGCGGTGGCGGTGATTGACGCGTGAGCGTGCGTCTACACCGTTTCCATATGAACGAGAAACGGTCTAGCTGATGAGGTCGAGCGCCTGGTCTTGAATACGATCGGCGGCCTTGAATATCTGGATTTGTGCTTTGTAGCTGATTTCCGCGAGCTTCAGATCGATGAGGCTTGAGGTGAGGTCGGGGAGTTCGAAATGCGGCGTTGATACCGGCGCACCAGAAGAACCCGGCACAGCCTGCACGTTTTGCGAACCGGCCGCCACCTGGGCCGTGGTTGCAGCGCCCGCCGTTACGACATTGCGGGCGGCAAGTTCGAAACTTCGCGCCGCGACCTGAATACCGCCGGCGGCAATGGACAGAGCTGAACTCATGATCGGAAGAATAGGCTTGAGCGCCTTAAGCAGAGGTAAACGCCCGTCCCGCGTTGGCGCATGCGGGAGTAAACAGGAGGAGACGCTTTGAAGGGGTCGATAACCGCCTCCCCCTGCTTATCCGTGGCTGACTACGCAGTACCTTACGTCAGCGCTGCCCCTAGATTCGCAAGACCTGTGCCAGTTCTCGAATGGTGACAAACCACTACATATTGTAGGTGGCGAACATTGGGCCACATTATGTTGAAATTCCCGCCTTGCAGTGTTCGCAATATGCATTGCAAATTGCAAAACCTCAGATGACGGTGAGCCAGCAGTGGGGCGAAATTAAGCCGCGCGGCCGCGGGCGATCCACAAATCGAGAAAGTTGCCGAGCCAGGCCTTGAGCGGCGGATCATGGATGGCGCGGCCGGCGAACTGAACACCGCGCGACTGGGCCCCGTTGAGTTTCAGGCGCGGCGCACCGTGGACGGTCCAGCGGTGCAACATGGCCAGGGTAACCTCGGCGTGAAACTGAATGGCAAAGCCGGCGTCGCCGTACTGAAAGGCCTGGCAGTCGAAGTCGCGGCTTTTGGCGAGCAACGTTGCGCCTGCGGGAAGGTCGCTGCCTTCGCGGTGCCAGTGATAGACATATTCCGGCCAGTCGCAGACGTCGCGGCCCTCAGCCGTTGGTTCGAGTGGATAAAAGCCGATTTCCACGGCGCCCTTGGGGTGTTCGAACACCTTGCCGCCGAGGTTCAGCGCCATCATCTGCGCGCCAAGGCAGATGCCGAGAAATGGCCGCTTGTCGCGCAGCGGTACATCGATCCAGTCGATCTCGCGGCGGACATATGCGTCGGTGTCGTTGGCGCTCATCGGGCCGCCGAAAATTATCGCGCCGAAATGCTCATCCATTGTTCTGGGCAGCGGGTCGCCAAAACGCGGGCGCCGGATATCGAGCTGAAAGCCGCGTTCTTTCAACATGTCTCCCACACGTCCGGGCGTGGAGCGTTCCTGGTGCACGATGATGAGGATTTTTTCAGTCATGTCCTGGCGCCGGCCTTGCTCCATAGAGGCGTTACATGGCGGAGATGCCGCCATCGAGCTTGAGTTCCGAACCAGTCATAAATTGCGATTCATCACTTGCCAAGTAAAGCACGGCATAGGCAACGTCGTCGACGGTGCCGATGCGCCCGAGCGGTACCTGACGGGCCAGTTTGACGCGGGCTTCCGCCGGGTCGAGGCCGGTGACCACCTCATCGACCATGTCAGTATCTATAAATGTCGGGTGAATGGAGTTTGCGCGGATGTTGTAGGCCTTGCGGGCGGCGTGCAGGGCGATTGACTTGGTGACGAGCCAGACGCCGGCTTTTGCGGCGTTGTAGGCGGCGAGGTTGTGGCCGGCGATAAGACCGGAAATCGACGATATATTGACGATCGAGCCGGGCGCGTGATCGCGCATCAGCGGCAAGGCGGCGCGGCAACCGTAGAATACCGAGTTCAAATCAACATCGAGAGTGCGCTGCCAGTCGTCGATATCTAGCTCTTCGACATTGCCGGTGATGCAAATGCCGGCATTGTTGACCAGTATGTTGAGGCCGCCCATGTGCTCGTGTGCCGTGCCAAGCGCGTGTTCCCATTGCGCCGCATCGGTTACGTCGAGCGCCACCGCGTGCGCACGTCCGTCGGTCTCAGCGTTGATCGCCTCCGCCGCCGCTTCCGCACCGCCGGTGTCGACATCGGCCAGGGCGACTTGTGCCCCGTGACGCGCGAGCATCTGCGCGCAGGCGCGGCCAATGCCGCGGGCGGCACCCGTGATGACGGCCTTCTTGCCGTGAACTCTGCTCATGGGCGGTTTCCCCGTATGGTTCAGTAATGAAGTGTTGGGTTCAGGTGTGAAGCTTTCGCACGATCGGCAGCAATATGGCGTTTGGAATCAGCCAGGAGCACCAGGAGGAAAAGTGATTGTAAGCGCCGGTCACAACAACCCGCTTGCCCTTGCGGTGGCCGGTGTATGCGATGCGTGCAACCTGCTCGGCGGTCATCGCCGGCGTGCTTTTCAACAGCCGGGCGTGTTCCATTCGGGCGCGGCGGTGAAAGTCCGTTTTGGTGACCCCGGGGACGACCGCCGTCACGGTGACACCGTAGGGCCTAAGCTCGACCGCAAGCGCTTCGGTGAAACTGGTGATGTAGGCTTTACTGGCGTAGTAGACCGCCATATTGGGACCCGGCAGTGTGCCCGCAACAGACGAAACATTCATGATGCCGCCACGGCCGCGGCGGCGCATTGTCCGGGCGCAGCGGATTGACAGTTCGGTGAGGGTGCGGACATTCAAATCAATGATCTCAAGTTGCTCCTCAAGATCCAGCGATGCCGCCTCCCCCATCACGCCGAAGCCCGCATTGTTGACCAGAAGGTCGGGTTCCAGCTCACGCCGTTTCAGCTCCGCGGCGAGTTCGGCGCCTGAACTTGGCGTTGATAGGTCCTTCGGGATGGCGATCGTTGGAACATCGTACTTTGTGGCGATGACACCGGCGACACGATTGAGTTCGTCACTGGTGCGCGCGACCAGCACCAGGCGATAGCCATCCTGTGCGAGTTCATGGGCGAGCGCTTCGCCGATGCCGCTTGAGGCGCCGGTAACCACGGCGGTGGGAAACGTGTCATCTTGCTGTTGCATCGGGCATCCACTCCGCAAGCGCAAATATCGCCGCCATTATAGTTTGAGTTCCAGGCGGTCTGCTACCTGCTTGCGCAATGTAACGCGCTCTCGCGTTGGGATATGCAGCAATTCCGCAACGCGCCACACCAGATGTGCTTCGAAATCGTCGATTTGACCGTCGGCGAGCACGATTTCCCACAACATGGAAACGATTTGCGCACGGCCCTCATGGTCGAGCTCATCCGTGAGGACGCGGGTAAAACGGTAGAGATCGACCGCTTCGGCATCCTCGGTCCGGCCGGTGCCGATGAGGCGGCCGGTTTCGTTATCCGACAGGCCAAAGCGGTCTTTGAGAACCTTGTGCAGCGCATCTGTCTCGCGCACATCCTCGCCGCCATCGATGCGGCTGGCGTGCACAAGCAGTGCCGCAACGGCCGTGCGCATGCCGTCTTCGGTGGCAACGCTCTGTTTGCTGGCGGTATCGAGACCTTCGAGCAGCGCCGTAAATTTTTTCCACATGAGTCTTTCCAGATTAGCGCGCCATCTTATGACATGGCGCCGCCGGTTTGAACCGTGCGAAGACGACCGGGCGGACGCGTCTCGCCGCTTTACATTCAGACACGCCAGCGTGTAGCTTGCGGCGCCCCGAAAATGGGGGCTTCGGGCAACAAAGTCGAGGGCGGTTATGAATTGGTCTCCTGACAGGACACAGGTCAACTCCTGGAACGAATGGGATCCCTTGCGGCATGTCATCGTCGGGCGTGCCGACGGGTGCCATATTCCTCCGCCCGAACCCGCGCTCGATGCCAAAGTTCCAGAAGATTCCGACATGCGCGGGCAGTGGGGTCCGCGGCCGCAGGATACGGTCGACAAAGCCAATGAACAGCTCGACAATTTTGCGAAAATTATGGGAGCGCGCGGCATCCGCGTCGACCGTCCCGATCCCATCGATTTCAGCCAGGCCTCGGCAACTCCGGACTGGAAAACCGAATCGATGTTCGGCTGTATGCCGCCGCGCGACGTTCTGCTGACCCTCGGTCCGGAAATCCTCGAAGCCACCATGTCCTACCGGTGCCGGTGGTTTGAGTATCTGTGCTACCGGCCGCTGTTGCAGCGCTATTACGACGAAGACCCTAAGATGCGCCACGAGGCGGCACCCAAACCGCGCCTGACGGATGCCGATTACCGGCTGGACTATCTGTCCGACAAGATAGGTGTTGAACAACGGCTGAAGTGGACGGCGGAGAAGTTCTTCGTCACCACCGACGAAGAACCTCTGTTCGATGCCGCCGACGTGTTGCGGTTCGGCAGGGATCTCGTGGTGCAGCATGGCTTTACCACTAACCTCAAAGGCATCGATTGGATTGCGCGCCATTTTCCAGAGCACCGGGTTCATGCGGTGAACTTTCCCGGCGACCCCTATCCGATCCACATCGATGCGACGTTTACGCCGCTGCGTCCCGGTCTCATTTTGAATAATCCCGAGCGCCGGCTTCCAGATGACCAGCGAGGGTTGTTTGAAAAGAACGGTTGGGAAATCATCGATGCGGCCCGGCCGGCGCACAACGCGCCGCCACCTTTGTGTTACTCAAGCGTGTGGCTGTCGATGAATGTTCTGGTGCTCGATCCGAAAACCATTTGCGTCGAGGCGTCCGAAGTGCACCAGCTCGACCAGTTCGACAAGCTCGGATTTGAGGTTGTGCCGGTTCCGTTCCGCGACGCTTATGCGTTCGGCGGGGCCTTGCACTGCGCTACGGCCGATGTCTACCGGGAAGGAACCTGCGAAGACTATTTCCCCGGTCAGTTCACGGAAATCTAGCGCGGCCCCACTTTAGCGCGCAGTGCCCTTGCCGAAACGGCCGGTGGCGTCGAACAGGCTTTCGAGCTCCTTGATGCGGTCCTCAGAACCCTGCCATAGATTCTTTGCGACAGCGGCGAGCAGCGCCTCGGCCATGAACATGGTGACAACGGCGCTGTCGGTGCTGGAAGGAACTTCAATGCGCACCGGGATCGTGTGGGTCGCAATCGAGGAAATCGGCGACATCCACTGATCCGTCAGAACGACGAGAATGGCGTTTCTGCCGCGCGCAAGCTTGGCCAGCTCATAGAGATTTCGCTCATACCGGCGAATATCGAAGACGAGCAACACATCACCTTCGTTGACCTCAAGAAGATGCTGCGGCCAGTGGCTGGCCGAGGCCGGAAACGACCGCACACCCGGTCTGATGGCGTGCAGATAGTTGTAAAGATAGTCGGCCATGACGCGGGTGACGCGACCGCCGATCAGGTGAACGCCTCTGCCGGTGTCGCTCAGCAGTTCCACGATGGCATCGAATTCGTTGTGGTCGATCAGTTTCAACGAGTGCTGGAGGTTGTCCACGACGGCGGCGGCCATGGTGTTCAACATATGTCCTTCCGGCGCGCCCACGGCCCACTGGGCATGGCGCGTCAAGGGTGTCGAAAGCTGTGCTGAAAGCTCCGCGCGCAGCTGCGTCTGGAATTCGGGAAATCCGGAGAACCCAAGCTTTTGCACCGTGCGTATCACAGTAGGCGCGGAGACGTCGGCGGAACGGGCAAACTCCGTAATGCTTTTCAGCCCGGCAACCGGATAATCTCCGAGCAGAACATTGGCAAGCTGCCGCTCGGAACGGGTGAGTTTGTCGAACCGTATCCTGATCAGCTCGGCGACCGTGTCTGTTGCTTTAGGAAGCTTGCTCATATGTGCTCCAGATGCCCTGGGGCGGTCCCGAAGTGCAGCCCCGGCTTACGCTCTCGATAAAGCGTTTTCGAAGGCCTGGTAAACCCAGGTGCTGCCGGTCCATAGCTGCACGGACGGGGACAGGGACAGGGGCAGCGTAGGCGCCGGATTCTGCTTTGTAAAGAATTTGACATGCCCAAGTATCGTTGTAATGATACCGACAAAGCGATCACCTGACACTGCCATACAGCGGCAGTTAAGCGAAAAGTCGCAAGGGGAGGCATGTTGCAGAACGACGAAGCCCGTCCTGTCGAATTCGTTAACAGGCGCGGTGGATCCGCCTTTATTCTCGTATGTGAGCATGCCGGTCGGCTCGTTCCGGCGTCCATGAACAGTCTCGGCTTGAGCGAGGCTGAGCTCGACCTCCATATTGCATGGGATCCCGGTGCCGAGGCTCTCGCCCGGAACATGTCCGTTCGGTTCGATGCCCCGTTGCTGCTGCAGCCCTATTCGCGCCTTGTCATCGACTGCAACAGGCCGCCGCGATCGCCCGGCGCAATACTCAGCTCCAGCGAAACCATAACCATTCCAGGCAACGAAAATATCGCCGACGCAGAGCGCGAGCGCCGTATCGCAACATTCCACACGCCGATTCACGACGCGGTAGACGAAGTGCTGAGCGCGCGGCGGGCCAAAGGGCTGGAATCGGTCCTTGTCACGGTGCACAGTTTCACTCCGGTGTACTACGGCGTACACAGGGAGGTGGAAATCGGCATTCTGCACGATACGGACGCTCGGCTGGCCGACCAGATGCTTGCGTTGGCGGGCGATCACAGCAATCATCTCGTCAGGCGGAATGAACCGTATTCTCCCAAGGACGGTGTGACGTACACATTGAACCGGCACGCGATAGGCAATGGGCTGGCAAACGTGATGCTTGAAATTCGAAGCGATCTCATCAGGTCGAAACAAGCGCAGTTGCAGATGTCCGAGATGTTGTGCGGCTGGATTGCCGCCGGCCACGAAGCGCTGGGTGCGGATGCCGAGGCGGTGTCATGAAGGCTCTGCTTGGCTATGTCCGCATCGTCGACGGCATGAACTACTGGATCGGGCGTGCCGCGATGTACGGCATCTTCGTGATGTTTGGAATTCTTGCCTGGTCGGTGATCACGAAAATCGATTTTTTCTTTCAGACACCGGCACTGTGGACCCTGGAAATGGCCCAGTACGCGATGGTCGCCTACTATCTCGTCGGCGGACCGTATTCCATGCAGCTCAAGGCCGATATCCGGATGGATCTGTTTTATGGTGCGTGGTCCGACAGCAAGAAGGCATGGTTCGACGTCTTTACCGTCCTCTTCCTGATCTTCTATCTGGGCGTCCTCCTCTATGGCGGAATTGATTCGACCATTTACTCATTAGAGTACGGGCAGCGCGCACCGAGCTACTGGCGGCCCTATATCTGGCCGGTCAAGGCGATCATGGTGACGGGCATATTCCTCATGCTGTTGCAGGCCATCTCCGAATTCTTCAAAGACGTTCTCAAGCTTCGCGGAGTGGAAGTTCCATGTCGTACGAGTTAATCGCGATCTTGATGTTTTCATCGATGATGCTGATGCTGGCCACCGGTCAGCGCGTCTTCGGTGCCATTGGTGCGGTCGCCTCCATTGCCGTGATCGGCCTGTGGGGTACCGGCTCGACGGACATTCCCTTCTCGGCAGCCATGAAACTCATGAAGTGGTACCCGCTGCTTACGCTGCCGATGTTCATCTTCATGGGCTATGTGCTGTCTGAATCGAAGATCGCCGACGATCTATACAAGATGTTCCACGTCTGGATGGGTCCCATACCGGGCGGCCTGGCGATCGGTACCATCGGCCTGATGGTGCTGATATCGGCGATGAACGGGCTATCGGTTGCGGGTATGGCAATCGGCGCGACGATCGCGTTGCCGGAGCTCTTACGACGCGGTTACGACAAACGCATGGTGACTGGCGTCATACAAGCTGGATCGTCGCTCGGCATTCTTGTGCCGCCGTCCGTCGTGCTCGTGCTTTACGCCATGATTGCGCGTCAGCCGGTCGGGCAGTTATGGCTGGCAGGCGTATTCCCGGGCCTGATGATGGCCGGTTTGTTCATTCTCTATATCGCCATCCGCTGCCGTCTGCAGCCCGAACTGGGCCCGGTGCTGCCGAAAGAGGAACGCAACGTGTCGACACGGGAGAAGATGAAGCTTCTGCTCGCGGGCCTGCTGCCATTTTCCATCTTCGTGGCGATGATCGTTCCCTTTGTTAACGGCTGGACAAGCCTTGTCGAAAGCTCGGCCATCGGGGCGGGTACCGCGTTCCTGGCGGCGGTACTGCGCGGCCGGATGAACCGCAATGTGTTTGAAGTCACCGTGCGGCAGACACTGGCCATATCGTGCATGTTCATGTGGATCATCCTTGCCGCGCTTGCCTTTGGCGCGGTGTTTGACGGGCTCGGCGCGGTGCGGGCGATTGACGATCTCTTTACCGAACAGCTCGGCCTCAATCCCTGGGTCATCCTGATCCTGATGCAGCTGTCGTTTCTGCTCATGGGAACATTTCTCGACGATACCGCCATGCTGGTTATCGTCGCGCCACTCTACGTGCCGCTGGTAAAGGTGCTTGAATTCGACTTGATCTGGTACGGCGTGCTCTACACGATCACGACGCAGGTCGCCTATATGACGCCGCCGTTCGGCTACAATCTCTTCCTTATGCGCGCCATGGCACCGCCTGAGATTGCGCTGAAGGACATCTACACTTCAATCATTCCATTTGTCTTTGTCATGATCCTGGCATTGGCGCTGATCATTGTGTTTCCGCAGATCGCCCTGTGGTTGCCGAATTACGTGTACGGCAAGTGACATGGAGGGCGGTGCAACGAGTGAATTACCCCAAAGGAGAGGGCACTTTCTCCGCAACCATAACCAAGTGCAAAACCAAACAGGAGGATATGATGACCACCAGACGTAAAGTCCTAACCGGCGCAGCCGCGGCGGGTGCAGCGACGCTGGCCGCTCCGGCAATCGTGCGTGCACAGGATACGATCAAGTGGCGCCTGCAGACCTATTCCGGTGCTCCGCTGGGTGCGCATGTGATCAAGCCGCAGATCGAAGCGTTCAACAGAGCCGCCAACGGCGAAATGGAAATTGAACTCTATTATGCCGATCAGCTGGTGCCGACGGATGAGTTGTTCCGCGCCATGCAGAGCGGCACGATCGATGCGGTGCAGTCCGACGATGCCACCATGGCCTCGCCGGTCGATATCAACGTGTTCGGCGGCTATTTCCCGTTCTCGACACGTTACAGTCTCGATCTGCCCGTGCTGTTCGACCGCTATGGCCTGAACGAGATCTGGGCGGAAGCCTATGGTGAAGTCGACAACGTCACATGGATCAGCGCCGGTGCGTGGGATCCGCTGCACATCTTTACAAAAGAGCCGATCCGCTCGCTTGCCGACATGAACGGCAAGAAGGTGTTCGGCGTGCCGACCGCGGGCCGCTTCCTGTCGCGCTATGGCCTCATCCCGGTCACGGTGCCGTGGGAAGATGTGGAAGTTGCGATCCAGACCGGCGATCTCGACGGCGTCGCCTGGTGCGGCTTTACCGAAGCCTATGAAGTTGGCTGGGCGGACGTCTGCAACTATGCGCTGTTGAACAACGTGACGGGCGCGTGGTGCGGGTCCTACTTCGCCAACTCCGAGAGCTGGGCCAAGGTTCCCCCGCATCTGCAGGAGCTGTTCAAGATCACGATCGATCAGTCTCACTATTACCGCCAGGTCTGGTACTGGGGCGGCGAGGCCGAGTTGCGCGTGAAGGGCGAAAAGATGGAACTGACCACGATCCCGGCCAATGAATGGGATACGGTCGTTGCCGACGCTCAGGGCTTCTGGGAGGAATTGGCTTCCGAATCTCCGCGCGCGGCGCGAGTGATCGATGTCTTCAAGGAGTACAACTCGGTCATGGAAAATGTTGGCGTGCCGTACCGGTACAGCTGATCGCGACGACACCGGACGGGGTGGGCTTCAGGGCCCGCCCCGTTTTCTTTCACATCAGACAATGCGAAGCACAACATGACGGGAATGCTGAGTCTCGAAGAGCTCCGGCAAGAGGTTGCCAACGGTAGCATCGATACGGTTCTGGCCTGCCAGATCGATATGCAGGGCCGCCTCATGGGCAAACGGTTTCAGGCGGAGTTTTTCTGCAACAGTGCCTGGGAGGAAACGCACAGCTGCAATTACCTGCAGGCAACCGACATCGAGATGGAAACGGTCCCCGGTTACAAGTCGACAAGCTGGGAGGCGGGCTACGGCGACTATACCATGAAACCGGACCTCGCCACGCTGAGGCGTATCCCCTGGCTTGAGGGGACGGCGCTGGTTTTATGCGATGTGCTTGATCATCACACTCACGCAGACGTGCCGCACACACCGCGCGCCGTACTCAAAGCACAGGTCGCGCGCCTTGAGGCCATGAACATGAAAGCGTTCATGGCGAGCGAGCTTGAGTTTTTTCTGTTCAGCGACAGCTATTCGGATGCGCACGGCAAGGGTTACCGCAGCCTGAACCCCATCAGTCCCTATAACGAGGACTACCATATCTTCCAGACGACCAAGGAGGAAGATGTCATGCGCGCCATCCGCAACGGTATTCACGGCGCGGGTATTCCGGTGGAGAATTCAAAGGGCGAGGCCGATGCCGGCCAGGAGGAACTCAACGTCCAGTACGCCGACGCGCTGACCATGGCGGACCGGCACTCGATCATGAAAAACGGCATCAAGGAAATCGCCTGGGCCAAGGGGCGTTCAGCGACGTTCATGGCGAAATGGGACACGGAGTTTGCAGGCAATTCCTGCCATGTGCATCAATCGCTGGCGAGCATCGACGACGATACGCCACTGTTCCATGATGCCGGCGCGGATAACGCCATGTCGCAGACGATGCATCACTATCTTGCGGGTCTGCTCGCCCACGCCAGCGAAATCACCTATTTTCTGGCGCCCTACATCAACTCCTACAAGCGGTTCATGGAGGGCACCTTTGCGCCGACCAAGGCGATCTGGTCGCTCGACAACAGAACGGCCGGCTACCGCCTGTGCGGTGCGGGCACCAAGGCGGTGCGTGTCGAATGCCGGGTCGGCGGCGCCGACCTCAATCCCTACCTCGCCTATGCGGCGATGCTTGCCGCCGGCCTCGACGGTATCGAGAACAAGCTTGAGCTTGAGGCGCCCTTTACCGGCGATGCATATAGCGGGCGCCGGCTGCGCGAGATCCCGAAAACCCTGCGTGATGCGACCGCAACACTCAATAAATCGAAGATGCTGCGCGCGGCGTTCGGCGATGAGGTGATCGATCACTATGTGCATGCCGCAAGGTGGGAGCAAGAAGAGCTCGACCGGCGGGTCACCGACTGGGAAGTTGCCCGTGGGTTCGAGCGCGCATAACGTCCAATTTCGGGGTGGAGGATATAGCAATGCCGGTCATCAGGAGTATTTCACCGGTCGACGGGTCGCTCTACGTGGAGCGACCCGTGGCCGAAGACGCGGCTGTCGACAAGGCGTTTGCGGCGGCCCGCGAAGCACAGAAGGCGTGGCGCGAGGCCTCCGTTGCGGAGCGTGCGGAATACTGCACCCGCGCCGTCGATGCCATGCTCGCCATGGGAGATGGAATTGCGCCCGAGCTTTCCTGGCAAATGGGCCGGCCGGTGCGGTTCGGCGCGGGCGAACTCGGCGGCTTCGAAGAGCGTGCCCGGCACATGATCGCCATTGCCGGCAATGCGCTCGCAGACGTCATTCCCGAGCAGAAGGACGGTTTCAATCTCTATATCAAGCGCGAACCGCTTGGTGTCGTGTTCACGCTCGCACCCTGGAACTTCCCGTACCTGACCGCGGTCAACTCGATCGTTCCGGCGCTCATGGCGGGAAATGCCGTGGTTCTCAAGCACGCTTCGCACACGCTGCTTGTCGGCGAGCGTTTCCAGCAGGCATTCGATGCGGCGGGGCTGCCGGAGGGTCTCTTCCAGAACCTTGTACTGTCGCACGGGCAGACCGCACGCATATTGTCCACAAGGCTCGCCGACATGGTGTGCTTTACGGGCTCGGTGGACGGCGGCCGGTCCATGGAGGCCGCGGCGCAGGGCACCTTCGTGGCGATGGGGCTCGAACTTGGCGGCAAGGATCCGGCCTATGTGCGCGCCGACGTCGATGTCGGCCATGCCATCGAGAACGTCGCCGATGGCGCCTATTTCAATTCCGGCCAGTCGTGCTGCGGCATCGAGCGCGTCTACGTGCACGAAGCGGTCTACGACCAGTTCGTCGAGGGCTTCGTGGATCTCGTGCGCGGCTACGTTCTGGACAATCCTCTCAATCCTGAAACGACGCTTGGACCGCTGGTGAAAGCGTCCGCGGCCGAGTTCGTGCGCGGGCAGATTGCCGCCGCCGAGCGCGCCGGCGCGACCGCGCACATCAAACGCGGCGAGTTTGCCGCCGACATCGGAGAAGGTCCCTACCTCGCGCCGCAGGTGCTGACCGGCGTCAACCACCAGATGGCGGTGATGAGCGAAGAGACGTTCGGGCCGGTGGCGGGCATCATGAAAGTGTCCGGCGACGACGAGGCCGTTGCGCTTATGAACGACAGCGAATTCGGGCTGACCGCATCGATCTGGACGCGCGATGAGGCGGCGGCCCGCGAGATCGGCGACCGGATCGAAACCGGAACCGTGTTCATGAACCGCGCCGATTACCTCGACCCGGCGCTTGCCTGGACCGGCGTCAAGAACACCGGCCGCGGCTGCACTTTGTCGCGGGTCGGCTATGAAGCGCTGACACGTCCGAAGTCATATCATTTGCGAACAAAACTTTCGTGAGGAGCAGGTCTCGTGGAGCTTGTTGGAAACTGGAATTACCCCACCGCAATGCGTATGGGCGCAGGCCGTATTTCTGAACTGCCGGAGGCGTGCAAAAGTTTCGGCATCGACAACCCGCTGATCGTTACCGATGCGGGGCTTGCCGGACTCCCGATGGTCGATGAGATGGTGTCTTCGTGCAAGGCGGCGGGGCTCGGCGTTGCGCTTTATGCGGACGTCAAATCGAACCCGGTGGAAGAGAACGTGTCCGGCGGCGTTGAGGTCTACCGCTCAGGCGGGCATGACGGCGTCGTGGCGCTCGGCGGCGGCAGCGGGCTAGACGTCGGCAAGGCCGTGGCGCTGATGGCCGGCCAGAACCGCCCGATATGGGACTTCGAAGATGTCGGCGACTGGTGGACGCGCGCCGACGCCGATGCCATTCCGCCGATCATCGCCGTGCCGACGACGGCGGGTACCGGATCGGAAGTCGGCCGTGCCTCGGTGATCACCAAGGAAGACACACACGAGAAAAAAATTATCTTCCACCCGAAACTGATGCCGTCTCTTGTCATCAACGATCCGGAACTGACCGTCGGGCTGCCCGCCCGGCTGACGGCGGCGACCGGCATGGACGCGCTGTCGCACAATCTCGAAGCCTTCTGTGCGCCGGGCTATCACCCGATGGCGGTCGGCATTGCGTTGGAAGGCATGCGGCTCGTCAAGGACTGGCTGCCGGCGGCGGTGGCGGACGGCACCGACATAGAAGCGCGCTCGCATATGCTGGTGGCATCGTCCATGGGGGCGACCGCGTTCCAGCGCGGGCTTGGCGGCATTCATGCGCTCGCCCACCCGCTCGGTGGCCACTACGATGCGCATCACGGCACGCTCAACGCCATTCTCATGCCCTATGTATTGAAGGCAAATCGTTCGGCCATCGAAGACATCATCGCCGACGCCGCGCGTTATCTCGATATTGCCGGCGGCTACAAGGGCTTCGTCGACTGGGTGCTCGAATTGCGCACAACGATCGCCTCGCCGCACACGCTTCAGGATATTGGTATCGGCGACGACAAGATGGACGTTATTGCAGCGGCGGCAATCGAGGATCCTTCAGCCGGAGGCAACCCGATCGCGCTGACGCAGGCGCAATATGCCGAGATCGGCTGCAACGCAGTGGCCGGCACATTGTAGGAGACACGTTGCCGATGGGGTAAGCGCCGACATCATTCACGGTGATTTCAAGGCCGAACCCTATTGGTGGGATGCCGCACCGCGCCGGCAGCGTGGCGCTAGTGACGTCCCGCGCAAAGCCGATATTGCGATAATCGGGTCGGGCTATACCGGCCTTTCCGCCGCCCTCACGCTGGCGCGCGCCGGCCGCGAGGTGGTGGTGCTTGAGCGGGACTCTCCGGGCTTTGGATCGAGCTCGCGCAATGCGGGTTATGTCGGCTCGGCGCTGCTCGCGCCGTTCTCCCAACTCATCGCCAAGTACGGTGCCTCGCGCGCCGTAGCCTGGTACGGCGAGGCCAAGGCGGCGTTCGACTACACAACAGCCCTGATCGAGCGCGAACAGATTCGCTGTGACTATTTCCGTTCGGGGAGGGTGTTCTGGGCCTATACGCAAGCACAGCTCGATGGGCTTGAGCATGAGTTTCAGGCGATGCGCGCCCATCTCGGCAAAGAGGGAGAAATCCTGCACGGCGATGCCATGGCACGGGAAACCGGCTCGCGGCAGTATTGCGGCGGCCTTGTGATCCCCGAGACAGGCGCGCTGCATCCCGCCCTTTATCACCAGGGGCTGCTCGAGCGCGTGGAGGCGGCAGGCGCAACGGTGGTCGGGCATGCGGCGGTCGAGAGCATTGCGGCCGCATCAACCGGTCACAGGGTAGAGACGGTGCGCGGGGCCATTGAAGCGCGCGATGTGCTGGTTGCAACGAATGGTTATGCCGGGCGTGAAACGCCGTGGTTCCGGCGCAGGCTGCTGCCGGTTGCCGCGCAGATGATCGCCACCGAACCGCTCGACCCGAAACTTGTCGCGATGCTGCTGCCCGGCGCGCGCACAAATCTCAACACACGCGCCATGTTCAGCTACTGGCGCGCCTCGCCCGACGGCACGCGCGTCCTGTTCGGCGGCCGCACCGGAGTTGAGTATCGCGATCCCGAATCCGCGGCGCGGGAGCAGCATGGCGAAATGGTGGAAACCTTTCCTGAACTGGCAAGCACGCGCGTCAGTCATTTGTGGAGCGGGCAAATCGGTTTTACGCGCGACCGCCTGCCTCATATCGGCGTGCGCGATGGTGTGCATTTCGCCATGGGTATGAACGGCGCCGGCTTGCCGATGGGAACGTATCTCGGACACAAGTCGGCACTTCGCATCCTTGGCAATGAGGGCGCCGCGACCGCATTCGACGGTCTCGGTTTCAACGCCATCCCGCTCTATACCGGCCGGCCGTGGTTCGTGCCTCTGCTTGTCGGCGCGGCACGCCTGCGCCACCGCCGCGAACGGCCGCCGCGCGAGCATTGAGCGCCGGTCAGGGTTTGGGAGCGCAGCTTAACGGCGCGCCACCGCCGCACACGCAGCTGATTTGGTCAAGCGGGGGGCAGTAGCAGGCGCCGGCGGGAACAATGCCGCAACCCGGTGTTGCCTCGCAGGCGGCAGTGGCATCGTAGGACTGATCCTCGTCGACCAGTCCGTCTATCACAACCGTTCTCATCTGCTGAAAGTCGGCTTCGCACGCATTGGCCGCGGGCTCGCACAAATAGGCCGCTGCGTTACCGTCAGCATCTTTCACGGACATGCATTCCGGAGACGTCTCGCATTGAAGGCGGTCAAGTTGCGCGCACTCGCTGGCGGATGAGATTTGCGGGGACAGCCACAAACCCGTTACAGCGAAAAGCACTGCCAGAGCGTATTTGCTTGCAGTATGGATCATTGAGCCGATCTCCTTGTCGCCAATACTTGTGTGTCGGATTCTTCTCCTTGCGGCGACAATACGAACCCTTCATAACCCGCCGCCGCAATCTGGTTACAGCGTTTGCGGTATTTGTGGGCGCCGCCGGTATAGGGCATGAAGACGCGTGGTTTTCCCGGAACGTTCGCGCCCATGTACCAGGAACTTGCCTCGGGATAGAAGGTTCCCGCCGCGACGTCCTGGACGTGGGCTGTCCAGGCCTCTTCGGCCTCCGGGGATGCTTCGATGGCATCAAGGCCATTGGCGCGCATGTGGACGAGGCAATCGGCGATCCAGTCGACATGCTGCTCGATCGACATCACGACATGGGCGAGGACGGATGGGCTGCCAGGTCCGGTGATCGTAAAAAGGTTCGGGAAACCGGAAATCGCAATGCCGAGGTAGCTCGCCGGGCCGTCGCGCCACTTTTCCTGCAGGGCGATGCCGTTGCGGCCGCGAACATCCATGCGCAGCATGGTTCCGGTCATTGCATCAAATCCGGTGGCGAAGACGATGATATCGAACCCGTGCTCCGCACCTGCCTGGACGAGGCCGTTTTCGGTTATGCGCTCGATCGGTTCGGATCCGATGTCGACAAGGGAGACATTGTCGCGATTGAAGGTTTCATAGTAGCCGCTGTCGACGCAGAGACGTTTGGAACCCACGGGATGACTTTTCGGGCACAACAGCTCGGCGGTCTCAGGATCATTGACGATCTTGCGGATCTTATTGTGGATGAATGCGGTTGCCGCGTCGTTTGCCTCGCGGCTTGTCATGAGGTCGGAGAAGACGTTCCACATGAGCAGTCCGCCGCGCTGCCACCCCGCCTCCAGAACATCCAGCCGTTCATGCTCGTCAAGATCCTCGATGGACGGATGGCCGCCCTCATTGTGAAAGCCCGAGTGTGTCGAGCGCTCGCGGTTGCGCCAGTGATCGTAATTCGCCTTCCACTCCGTGATCTCGTCGTCGGAGAGGTCATGGTTCCACGCGGGCACGGAAAAGTTGGCAGTGCGCTGGAATACGGTGAGTTGCGCCGCGTCGCGTGCGATGACCGGGGCGGCCTGCATGCCGGTGGCGCCGGTGCCGATGAGGGCAACCCGCTTGCCGGCGAACGCGACCTCCTCGTGTGGCCAGGCGGCGGTGTGATAGCACGCGCCCCGGAACTGCCCGATGCCTTCGATTTCCGGCAGTTTCGGCGTCGACAGCGAGCCCGTAGCCATGATGCAGAACCGGGCGGCAAGGCGCCCACCCTTGCCGGTTTCGATGTGCCACAGCCCGGCCGCCTCGTCGAAGCGGGCCGACTTTACTTTCGTATCGAAGGCGATGTCTCGGCGCAAGTCGAAGCGGTTGGCGACATGGTTTGCATAGGCGAGGATTTCGGGCTGTTCGGCGTAGCGTTTCGACCAGGTCCACTCCTGCTGAAGATCGTCGTCGAACGAATAGGAGTAGGACATGCTTTCAACGTCGCAGCGTGCGCCGGGATAGCGGTTCCAGTACCAGGTGCCGCCGACATCGCCGCCGGCTTCCAGCACATGCACCGAAAAACCGAGACCGCGCAGATGGTGCAGGGCGTACATGCCGGCAAACCCGGCGCCAACGACGATCACGTCGTAATTTTGTTCACCAATGTTGTCTGCTTTTGGCATGGGCGGTAGCTAACCTGTTTTCGCACGGCTTTTCAATGCGCCCATGCACGGCTGCCAGCCGCGCCGGCCTTGAAGTTGATCTTTTCGGTCCGGGCCACAAACGAGCGTACGAACGCGGTCTCTGTGAAGTTGGCGACGGGCAATTCGGACCAATACTCTCCGCCGCCGCGACAACAGCGCGTCAGCGGTGCGCAATCTGCACCCTGCAAGAAACGATTGGACAACGCCCCGGTTCGTCATCACACTGATTGGACAGACAATTATTTGGAGCCATGCGTTGTCAATGATGATCAGGAAACTCCTAACGGCTGCGGCGGTGTCCGTTGCCCTGAGCGGTGCGGCGTTCGCCGATGGCCAAGATAAAATGTACGACCTCCAGGGCGGGTATCTCGGTCTGCTGGAGATTATTGGCGATGTCGAGGACACCCGGGGTGTGCCTTACGCCCTCCTGGAAATGGATGACCACGGGTTGATGTTCTACGTCGATCGCGAGGCCGTGTACGTCACGCTCACCACAGACAATCCGATTATCACCGAACAACGGTCCTTCGATGGCTTTTGGGTCAGTAACGGGACCCCCGACGAGGCACTGCGCGAGGACTGCCCGGCAGATTTCATGCGCGACCATCTGGGCAAGGAACACAAACTCTACGGCAATCTTTCCTGGACCAATACGGCGCTTGAGGACGGTAATCTGATCTTCAGAGTGGATCTTGGATTTTGCGACGGGCCGGTCGCAGCTGGGCGTTTAATGATCAGGAATAAGCCACAGAGTTGAGCGCGCCCACGGTTTGCGTGGTGATCGCACCGCTGATGAGAGCAAGTCTGTTTGGACCGGGGAGAATATTGATAATCTGGCAAAATCACAAAAGGAACAAGCCGTGAAGCACTCACTCGCTATTGTCACACTTCTCTTCAGCCTTGCAGCTCTTCCCGCGCAGGCACAAGACCTCAGTTCCGCGTCCTGTCTGGTGCAAAATCAGGTCGGCTACGGCGAATGTTCCGCTGTATGTCCGGCCGGTGAGCAAGTGCTCAATTGTACGCACAGTTTCGGCAATCTCAGCTCCGGCGACACCTGTACGTCGCTCGGCCGTGTCTTTGCCGGCAGCACGGATTCATCGGGTCAGCCCAATCCGCAGCCACACGACCGCTGCCAGTTTTCTGCGTTCTGCTCAGATTCCAGCGCTACCCTTTCGGTGCAGGGCTGGGCGAGCTGTTACAAGCCCTAGCGGGTTGTGCACGTCATGGGATGGGCAAATCCGTCGGCGAGAAGGACCGCGACGTTTGACTGCGTGTCGATCGTCGCGGCGATGCTGGCTGCCGGGTTGGCGGGTGCGGACCACGGAAGGTCGAGGCCGACCGCGGTGACGTAGCGGCCAACGCGGGCCATGCTGACGGCCTGTCCTTCCCAGCAACCGGAATAGGCGCACAGCGAAACTTCGCCGTTGGCGTTCACCGTCAAACGGGACGGCGTGAAGTCGTCGCCCGTTTTGACTTCGCACGTCTCTGCACCGCAGGTGATTTCCGCCGCTTCATTGCTACACGACCACTCTTCGGCCAGTGCCGGTGCGGCGAGGAGAGATGTTGCGATCAAGAAGGCGGAAAAACGATACATGCACATTCTCCTCAAGGACCGAAAATAAACCGGCAATCAGATTGCGGGCGGGTGTTGGACGGTCAGTATAGGTACGTACCTTCGCTTCACAAGCCGGAGAAGGCGGAGATACCCTAAATCTGCGAAAAGCGGACATTGCCCGCCTTGAGACGTTGCATCAGGATCGGCGCGCCGCCGGCACGGATCAGCCAGTCGAGGCGGCTGTCACGAATCTGCCGTTTGGCGTCGCCGCCTTTTACTTCTTCGATCAGTTTCTTGAAGAGCGCCAGGCCCTCCTTCACTTCCGCGACGGTTTCGGCAACGCTTTGGCGTGCATTCATGCGATCCATCCAGGCCAGAAGCGTCTCTGACACCGGTCCGTTTTTCATGACGCGTGCGGCGTTCAGGTGCGGCAGCACGGCAATATCGCCGCGGCTCACCGCATCCCCACCAAAAAACTCCCGGTCCCCCAGGCGGCCTTCCAGTTCCGCGTGCAGATGTTTGATCCCGGAACGGCCAAATTCGAGCACCGCCTGGACAGCATCGTCTTCGCCGCACGGGATGAAGAAGACCTCCGCCATGCAGAAATTTACGGCTTCCAGTTCCGTGTCGCAGAGTTCTTCCAGCATGCGCGTTTCGGCGCGGGCCGCCGGGCGTTCCGGCATCAGTGAAGGATCGGGCCAGCGCTCGTCGATATAATCGAGGATGATGGTCGAGTCGGAGATCGCCGTGTCCCCGTCAACGAAAAGCGGAACTTCCGCGCGGGCACTCAGGCGCTCCAGTTCGGCCCGGTGCTCCGGTGCGAAGGCGTTGCAGCGCTCGAAGGCCACGCCCTTTTCGCGCAGCGCGATCTTTACTTTCTGAACAAATGGCGAGAGCGCGAATTCGTAAAGCGTGGGCATTGTCTTGGTCTCCTGAGGCCCCGTTAGCCGCGGTTTCGGATATCTTCCAGGACAGGCAGAATGTGCCGGCGGAACAGTTCGGGATTTTCAGACATGGGAAAATGGCCCATGCCGTCCATGACAGTGATGCGAGAGCCCTTGATACGTTTCGCCGTGGCAATGGCGCGTTCGGGCGTGCAGGAACTGTCATACTCGCCCGACAGCAGGTAGACCGGGCAGCGGCCGGTGTCGATCAGGCCCGAGCGGTCATCGAAATGACCATCGACCCAGTAGAAGTAAAGATCGCCCTTGAAGATGCCGGGGCCGCCTTGCATGTAGGCCCACAGGGTTTCCCAGCGATACTCATCGGGGCTTTGCGGAGCGACCTGACCCGAGACGTAGCCGGCGCAAACCTCGCCGCCGTGAACGTCCCCCCGGTGAAGCCAGTCGGTGTCGTAATAAGGTTCAAGCCGGTCGGCACCTTCAAGCGCGACGACGGCACGGAATGCCTCTGGATGTTCAAGCGCGAGATGCAGGACAATGCGCCCGCCCATCGAACAGCCCATTATGGCGGGATCTTCAAGTTCCATCTCGGTGCAGAATGCGAGCACCGTTTCCCTGTAAAGCTCGGTGGTGAGTTGATATTCGCGATCCTGCCAGCCGGCGGGCGGGTTCGACTTGCCGTGCCAGGGCATGTCGAATGCCATCACGCGGAAATGGGCGGTGACCTCGCGATCGCACATCAGGTGGCGGAACTGGCGCGCATCGGAACCTGCCGTATGAAGGCAGACCAGAGGAATGCCGGCACCTGCCTCCTCGACATAAATACGCACGTCGTCGCCCGCCACGTTCATGGTGAAGTAGCGGCCGGTGATCGGCTCAAAATCGGGCATCGCCTAGGCTTTCTCGTTGGCCGCGCGCGGTGCGGCGAGCAGGGCCTTGAAGTAAAGCAAGTTCTGCATGAAGGGCAGGAGATCGCCATCGATTTCGGCATGTCCCGCCGCCAGCATGGAGAACAAGTCGTGGTGATCGCGTTTCGGCAACGCACTCCAGTGCTCGTGCCAGACGTCCGCCGATGCACGCACCGCGAAGCAGCCGGACTCGATGGCGATCGCGCGCCGCCGCACATTTGTTACGCGTCCACCCTTGATCTCAATAATGAAGTCGTTGTCGCCTACACCGACCAGAAGAGAGCACTCAATATGGCGTCCGCGCCGTACCAGGGCGTCGTTGCCGTTTACGTAGGTGGCAAGTTTCTCGATCACCGAGGCCTCCCGATCGCTAGTGCCGCTGGCCGATTGCCGGGTCCACGCGTACCGACAGGGCGGCGAATATGCCGACGCACAAGAGCACCATGCCACCGCCCGCCGCCGTCGCAAGGCCGGGCACTTCGCCGACAACGAGCCAGGTCCATATCGGCGCCAGGATGGTTTCAATGAGCGTCAGCAGTGTCACTTCGGCGGCTGGAATGTAGCGCGAGGCGTAGGTGATGAACGTAAATCCCAAGCCGATCTGAATGGCGCCGAGCGCCAGCGAGACGGCAAGGTCCCATTGCGAAACGAACAGGGTTTCGACAAGCAGCAGGCAGATTACGGCGCTTACGAGGCCGGCGAGAGAGGTTGCCGCCAGCATGTCGGTGTCGCGGTTCATGCGCAGCAAAATGACGAGGAATGAAAAGGTCAGCGTGGCACCAAGCGCAATGAGATTGCCGAGCAGCCGGCCGGACGCCAGACCGTCTCCGACCATAAGGCCGATGCCGCCAAGCGCCAGCAGCAGGATCGCCCAAGATCTGAGCGACAACCGCTCGCCAAGGATGATCCAGGCCAGAAACGCGGTCACCAGCGGACTTGCGCCGACCACGAACACGACATTGGCAACCGTCGTGTGCAGCATGGCGAAAAGATAGGAAATGAACCCGAGGCCGAGCGACACGGCAATCCAGAAACCGCCCCATCCGATGTAGAGATAGCGGTCGAGCGTGCGGCCCCTGCTCTGCCACAGGACGATGAGGAACAGCATCGCGAAGAACGAGACGCCGCGGTAGAACAGAACGGTCCAGCCGTCGGCCTGATCGATAACGCGGATGAGCGGCCCGCCGATGGACAAAACCGCGCCGCCCATGAGCGCCAGCACAACGCCAAGCGCGTGCTCGTTGCGGGGGGCGGCGGAATATTCAGCGGCGGTCATGCGCTGCACCCTACATCAACGAAGCCCCGTCATCTGCACCGTTTCCGCAATCGCCGCCGCGGACTGCATGGGCGCCATGATATGCACGCCGCAGATGCCGTCGATTTCCTTCAGGCCGTGAATGGCTTCGACGCAGATGGCGCGGCCCTCGGCCTTCTCATCTTCTGCTCCGTCAAGGCGCGCGATGGCGGCGGCGGGGACGGTGACGCCGAACAGATTTTCATCCATCCAGCGTGCCGACTTCGCCGAGAGCAGCGGGCCGATGCCGACGATGAATTGCAGGCGCTCGGTAATGCCGTGCTCGCGCAACCGTGCGAAATAACGCCGTGCGACGTCGAGGTCGTAGCAGAACTGGGTCTGTGAAAACTCCGCGCCGGCCTCGATCTTCGAGCGTAGACCCGTAGGCTCGAAATCGGCCGGCGGATCGAACGGCGTGTCGGCGCAGCCTAGAAAGAAATTAGGGTGGCCCTTGATCTCACGGCCCGAGGGAAGTTTCTCGTCATCGCGCATCATCCTTGCCAGGGATATGACGCCGCGCGAATCGAGATCGTAGACCGGCATTGCATCGGGCTGGTCTCCGCCTTTGGGATCGTCACCGTGCAGGACGAGAAGATTTTCAACGCCCTGTGCGGCGGCGCCCAGGAGATCGCAGGCCATGCCGATGCGGTTGCGGTCGCGGCAGGTCAGCTGCAGCACGGGCTCAAAACCGTTGGCGGCGAGAAGGGCCGCCGATGCGGTACTCGACATGGCGGCGCGCGCGCCCGGCGCATCGGTAACATTGATGGCGTCGACGAGGTCTTTCAACGGCGCCGCGCGCTCAAGCAGATCGCCCGCGCTGGCTGAAAGCGGCGGCATGATCTCCGCCGTTATGACGAAATCGCCGCGCCCGAGTTTTTCGCGCAAAGTTGCCATGATCCCGGAATATCCCCTGTTCTTTTTGTCCCGGCCGCCGCCGGATTACGGGGGCCGGTCGTGCGCATACGCGACAATGCCGCGTTAGGCAATGTCCGTGACGGTCAAAAGCGACATGATTTCGCAGGATGGGCCGATGCAAAGCCGGGGCTAGCGGGGCCCTTCGGACTGGCGCCAGTAGCGGCAGTTCGCCTCGAACGAACTGTCGAGATACTGTCCGGTTATGCCATCGGCATAGTCGTCGCCGATGACATCGGCGAGGCTTGAGCGGTGCAGGGTCAGGCAGAGGTCGTCATAGGCCAGCGCCATTCGCCCGGCTTTCATGGGGCCGACGAACATTGCACCGGCGCAAATAATGCCGATCGTTGCGCCGATGAAGAAATAGCGCGGCGCAAACGCACCTTGCAGATCGAAAAGCCGGGAGTTGACGGTGCCGAACCAGGTGATGAATTTCGACACAAGGACGCAGGAAATTATGTAGGCGCCCATTCCGATGACGGCGCCGACGCCGAGATAGAAAAGCAGATTGGTCATCGCTCGCTAACATCCCTTGCCGCGCGCATGCGGCATTGCTCAGACAGTGATATGATCATAGGCAAGTTTGCGGTGGTTGTCTTCGCGGTCACCGAGCTGTGAACGGGGTCGCCGGCGCGGAAACAAGTCAGGGAACGGAATGGCCAGAACGGGGCGGATTAGGCGGACGGTACGATGGTTTGCGCTGTCGGTCAGCGTGGTTATCGTCGGGCTTGGCGCCATGGCTTTCACCAAATCGCCGAGCCATGAGCGGAACTGGCATGCGATGTATGAACGGCTATCGGATGTGGCGATCGACGGTGACCGGATCGCGGTCAGAAATCTTCGGAATTTTTCCTATGCAGGTGCGCACGAGGTGGCTGAGGCCCGCTGGGAGGCGCGCGAGTACGATCTTTCGCAGCTTCGCGATATCTGGTTCGGGGTGTCGCACTTCCATGATCTCGGCCTTGCGCACACATTTCTGAGCTTTGAGTTTTCCGATGGCCGCTATCTGGCGCTGTCGATCGAAGCGCGTCTGGAAGCGAATGAAAACTATCATCCGGTCACCGGGCTGATGCGCAATTACGAGCTTTCCTATGTACTTGCCGACGAGCGCGATATCGTCGGACTGCGCACGCACTGGCGCAATGAGGCGGTCTATCTTTACAAGCTCAATCTGGAACGTGACCGGGTGCGCCGCCTGTTCCTCGACTTTATGGCGGACGTGTCGGATGTGGCGGCACGGCCGAAATTCTACAACACGCTGCTCGACAACTGCACGCGCGGCCTGCTGCGCCACTCAGATCTCCTGCCCTGGTGGCGCCACTGGTTCGACTACCGGCTCTACCTGCCGGGCCATGCGGATGCGCTTGCCTATGACATGAATGTCATTGCCCAGGACGCACCGCTGGAAACGATCCGCGTCCGCGCCCGCGTTCACGCCGATGGCCTGAGCCTCGACGATCCGGAGTTTTCGGCGCAGGTGCGCCTTGGCTCATGAGGCAATGGGTTCGTGAGAAAATGGATCAGTGAGGTAAGGGAGTCATGACGACATGACGCGCGCGCTCACGCCCCTGCGCGTGCTGTTGACGGAAGGCTCCAGCACGTCGGCGCGCGAAGCTGTCACGTTGCTCGGGCGGCAGGGTCACCATGTCGAAGTGTGCGATCCGGACCGTCACTGCCTGGCGCGGTTTTCGCGGCACACCGCGCGCCTTCACGCGGTGCCCGGCATGGGGCTCGATCCCGGAGGCTTTCTCGAAGCGCTGGCGGAGATACTGGGCAAGGGCGTATTCGACGTGCTGTTGCCGATCCACGAGCAGGGGTATCTCATCGCCCATGCGGGTGATCGGTTGCGACAGTTCGCGGCGTTTGCGCTGCCGGACGCGCGAACCTATGGCCGTGTCCTCGACAAGTCGCGCTTTGCGGAGGTGTTGCGTGAGACCGCCCTGCCCCAGCCTGAGATGCGTGTCGCTCGATCGGCAGGTGAAATCGAAACCATCGGCGAGGGACCGGTTGTCCTGAAGCTGCCGGTGGCGACCGCGAGTCGCGGCGTCTGGATCGTCGATGCGCCCGCGGCTCTGGAGCCGGTGCTGGCGCGGCTTGACGAGCTTTGCGCCTATGAGCGCGGGGTGATCGTTCAGGAGTTTGTGCGCGGCGCGCTCGGCCATGTTCAGGCGGTGTTCGATAATGGCGCCCTTGTTGCGGTGCACGGCTACCGCCAGCTTGCCGCGGGAGCCGGTGGCGGGCCGTCGCGCAAGGTCAGCGACACGCCAGGCGACGTGGCCGAGCATGTCACCGGGCTCGGCCGCCATCTACATTGGCACGGTGCCCTGTCGCTCGACTACGTGCGCGATGAGCGCGACGGCCTGCCGAAATATATCGACGGCAACCCGCGCCTCGTGGAGCCGATGAGCGCGGCACTTGCCGGCACCGATCTGATGGGCGCGCTGCTGGGGGTGACGCTCGAGACGGACCCAGAACGCCTTTCGGCCGCGCCCGACGGCGTCGCGACGCATCTCTCGCTTCAGGTGCTGCTCGGCGCGGCGCTCGGGTCCAGGTCGCGGCGCGCCGTCTTGTCCGAGGCGTGGCAGCTCATCCGGGGCAGCGGCCCTTATGCGCAAAGTTCAGAAGAGCTGACGCCGGTCCGGGGAGACCTGCGCGCCGCCCTGCCCGTGCTTGGTGCCGCGGTCGCTCTCATTGCCAACCCGGTGGCGGCTGGTGGACTGGCGACACGCGGCTGGGGCCGTCATCTCCTGACGCCGAAGGCGCTGAAATTTATCGCAGAGGCGTTCGAACGCTAGACCTCGCACACACCGTCGTTGCAGGTGTGCGGGCGCCACAGCGGGCGTGCTTTGAGGAAAATGCGATATACCGCCTCGCCGAGGTGCACGATGCCCGGCAGTCCGGCAATCTGGCCGAGACGCCGTGTTGCCGGCAGGGCGTGCCACAGAGTCGCAAACGCGCGGGCACCGGAAACCACGCGGCCGTCCGCCGTCATTACATATAAGCGTGTCAGCGCATCGTGGCGGCTGAGTCCCGGGGCGGCCTCGCGATCGGGGCTGGTTGAAAGATCGCGCCACTCGATCCGTTCGGCGCCCTGGCGGCGCCGGTAGATTTCGATCTCGCGCCGGCAGAGCGGACAATCGCCGTCATAAAACACGGTAAGCGTATGGGTCACGGAGCAATCTCGCATCTGGCCTGACGGGTCCCGGTCATCCTAGAGCGTTTCGCATTTGGTTTGAAACATTGCATGAAACGCTGCGGCAAATTCGTTGATCGACCGCAGCGCCCGCTTGAGCTTCGCCGCGCTTTGCCTGTATGAAGAACGCCAACGGCCCCGTAGCTCAGTCGGATAGAGCATCAGATTCCTAATCTGAGGGTCGCAGGTTCGAATCCTGCCGGGGTCGCCATGTCACATGTGAACGGAATGGACGCTGGTGCGCGCGCGGCCACGCCCTAAGGCAGCACCGGAGCCGGTTCGAACCGCCTGAGGCCGGAGCTTTCGGTGTAGCCGACGACCATCATGATGTAGCGCTGGCGGGTCATCAGCAGCAAACCGGATAGATCGTAGGGCGGGCCGCCCATGTCGATCGCGATGTGATCGCGGCCCGGCGAGCGTTTGATGTAGAAGCCGAAGCCGTTCTCGATGGTGGCGATGCTGCCGAACAGTAGAAGCCCTGCGATCAGAACCGCAGCGCCCAGATGTTTCTTCATGGTTTGCTCCAGTCCGTGGACCCTGTGCTGCGTCTTCTGCCCCGGAACTGCGCGTGCCGTCACTAAAACGCGGACGGTCGCGGCGGCAAGGGCGGCTCGCCGGCCGGCCGGGGCCGGAGGCTTAGTTTGCTTCATGTTGTGTTTGTGCACTAGACGTGCAAAATAATCCCATCGCAAGTTATGCGCGAGGTTACGCATGAAGCGCCACGTTATGATTCTTGGCTGGGTTCTGCTGGTGCCGCTGATGGGCTTCAGTATTTCGCCGGCGCATGCCAGCGACCAGAGCGTTTGTTATCAGCTGAGCGGCCGGCAAAGCGTTGATGCGTGTACACGTGTCATCGAGACATGGGGCTGGAGCGGCGCCAACCTGTCCTCCGCCTATACTGCGCGCGGCGTGACCTATCATGTGATGGGCCGTTACCGTAAGGCGATCCGCGACTTCAACAAGGCGATCCAGCTCGATCCCGGCGACGGAGCCATCTACTACAACCGGGCCCGGTCGAACGAAGATCTGGGCCGCTACCGCCGGGCGTTGTCCGATGTTCAAAAGGCCATCGCGCTGGACGGCCCGGTCAGCTATTACCCGAGCGCCCTGGAACGCATTCGCGGGCTGGCCGCGCAACAGGCTGCCCCTGCCCCCGCCGCCACCGCGCCACCACCGGCAAAACCGCCACTCTCCTCCGGTGGCGCGTCGTGCGGCGGCAAGGGGTGCTGACCGCATCTGATCGTATGATTTTCATGCGGCTGGCGGGAACGCCTCCTTCAGCTCGATAAACATCGCCTCGACTTCCGGGACAAGGTTTTCGACGACCGTCCGCGATGCTTCCTGCTGGCGTATCGCGGTTTCGCGGTCCGACCCCCAGGACATGAAATAGCTGGTGAGATCCGCCGACGCATTTGCCGTGCCGTAAGGATATCCGTTGCGGACATCCACGAACAACGCCGCGGCGCGACCCTCGGCGGTGATGACGCGGGTTGGCAGGAACGCCCCGCCGATAATAGTCAGGTCGGCAAAAGCCAGCACGGAGGGATCCTTTGTTGAGCTTGCGCCGACTTCATAGATGAGCACGGCATCGACATGCTGACGCGCCGCGCCGAGACGGATCGTCTCGATGACGTAGCCGGTATTTTGCGACCTGGCGCCGGATGAGCGGCCGGCGCTGCGCGAGGCAAGCTCGGCGACGAGCGGGCTAATCGGCAGGAATGCTCCAAGATCGGGGTGCCTTTCGGCAAGCCCGGCCCACAATTCCGCTTCGGCATCGGGGATCGGCGATAGCTGTCCGTTAACGATCCGGGCCACACCGAACCGGCCCGGGAAGCGCAGGTCCGGCTCCACCGCGGCAATCTGCGCGACCCTTTCGTCAATTCCGGACGGAAGCGAGCTGGCGCCACTGGATGCGGGCAGAGGCTGGTGCTGGTAGGCGGCCAGGTAATCCGCTCCCGACGTGGTTTGAATATCGTGACCGGCGCAGGCTCCGAGGAAACTGGCGGTGAGCGATACACAAAGTGCAATTCCGGCGATACGCATAGCAATCTCCATAAATGTGATAATTTCCCATGTTTAGCGGAATGCGATCTTGTCGTCCAGCAAAAAATGTGTAAATATTCCATTTATGAATGGATACCTTGAAACGGCACTCGCCCGTGTGCTGCGCCCCCTCATCAAGCTGATGATCTCAAAGGGCATAGGAATGCAGGCGCTGACGGAACATTTGAAGGCGCTCTACGTCGAGCAGGCCGAGCGTCACTTCCAGCTCGACGGAAAGCGGATGACCGACAGCCGTGTCAGCCTGCTCACCGGCCTGCACCGCCGCGACGTGAGACGGCTCCGTGACGCGGCGGCCCCGCGGGCGCCTGCGACCATGGGGCCGGTACCCCGGGTGATCGCGCGCTGGATGATGGCGCCGGGATGGCAGGACGAAGACGGCCAACCGCTGCGCCTGCAACTACGCGGCGAGGGCCCGCAATCGTTTGAGCAACTGGTGGCCGCCGTGAGCCGGGACGTTCATCCGCGTTCGGTCCTCGATGCGCTTCTCGCCGAGCATCTGGCGGAGATTGATGGGGATACCGGCGAGGTCATGCTAGTCGGCAACAGCTACGTTCCAAAGCACGAACAAACGCAGACCGATTATCTGGGGATGAACCTCGGTGATCACGCCGTCGCGGCTGTCGAGAACGTTCTCGCGCGTTACAAGCCGCCGTTTTTCGAGCGCGCGGCGCATTTCAACAAACTGAGCCCGGGCTCGCTTGGTGAGCTCGACCGGCTGGCGCGCAAGCTTCAATTGGATGTGCTGCAAATCATCGCCGAGAAGGCAACGGCGCTGCAGGACATGGATGCAGGCACAGCCGACGCGGGTGGCAGGTTCCGGTGCGGCGCTTTCGTTTATGTGGAGGAAAGCCCTCCCGGTGCCTGCGGCGGTAACGGCAAGGAAGAAGAACAATGAAACGCGCACTTTGGGTTATGGCTTTGATATTCCTGGTGACTGCCTGTTCGAGCCTGGAGCCGCCGGAGACCGATACAGATTGCCGTTCAGCAGATACCGAGGAGACCGATGGTGGTGTCGGGGGAACAGGCCGGGAGCCGTGTGAGGACGACGAATCTGGCTCATGAGGCGCGCTGGGTCCGTTTGCCGGCGCTGCTCTGATTGTCGCGAGCTCCCAAAGCCTGCGCACGACCCCTCAGCTCCGCCCCCCGGCAATGCTTGAGGCCCCGCGCATTCCGTTCTGTACCTTTGCACCCATCCCGACACGGTGTAGGCTTTTGTCTTGTGAGGATGGGCGATCAAACAGGGAGATCATCATGTTCGCTTGGTTACGGAGACTTGCCGTGGCGCTCGGTGCGGGTGCCATGGCGGCCGGTCTGGCGACGACGGCGCTGGCAGGCTGGGACGACTGGGCAACCGTCTGCCGGCTCAACCCCAATGGCGACAACTATCTGTCGTTCCGCACCTGCCCGAGCACCGGTTGCGGCGAGATGCTGCGGCTTGGGCCTGGAACGCAGGTGCTGATCATCGATTTCGAGGGCAACTGGCGCAAGGTCGAGTTGAGCAACGGCGCTGTCGGCTGGGTGTTCGGCCGCTATCTTTGCACTTAGACCCTTTCACGTCTTCTCGGAGGTTTCGTAGCGGGCGCGCATGCCGTCGACGGAGCGCTGCACGAGTTCCTCAAGCACGGCCGTGTCGATACTGGCGAGGTTGGTGATGTAGAGGCAGGACTTTGAGTGTTTGTGCTTGCCGAGCCGCGCCATGAGATCGGCGTACTGGCTGAAACCCGGCATGATGTAGACGGTGAGGTTGCGGGCGCGCGGCGACAGGCCGGTCAGGAACCAGGCGCCGGAATGGCCGCTGGCGTAGGTGTATTCATACCGCCCGAAGCCGACGAGGCTCTCGCCCCACATCTTCGGCGTGCAGCCGGTGACGCGGGCCATCATCGCACACACGGTTTGCGCGTCTGTGCGCCGGGTGTCATCGGCGACACCGGCCAGAAATGCGTCGGCGCTTTTACCGGTCGGCTGGGTTTTGAGTTCGCTCATAATCGCGATGTGTTCTAGAACGGATCGATGCCGGGGCGTTTTACCTTACTCACGATCGTGCTGTGCGCAGTGGGCGCGGTCAAGTCAGAAGCTGCCTGTCTGCCGGAGCTTGAGCCGGAGCTGGAGTCGGAGCTGGAGTCGGGGGGCGGTGTCGTTGAAATCCTCGATGCGGAGACGTTCGTTCTCGATGATGGCCGCGTGGTGCGGCTTGCCGGCATCGTATCGCCGCGCCGGCCGCTGTGGCTGGACGAAGGGGCGCAATGGCATGCGGCGGAGCATGCCGAAGCGGCGTTGAAACGCCTGGTGTTTGAAAAGCAGGTGGCGGTTGCCGCCGGCGAGCTTCACACCGACCGTCATGGCCGTCTCGTGGCGCAGGTGATTGTGGGAGAAACCGCCGCCGCCGACGCGGTCTGGGTTCAAGGTGCGCTTGTTGCCGCGGGTCAGGCCCGTGCGGCCGCGAGGAGTGACAGCCGCCTGTGTGCCGGCGATTTGCTGGTGCTCGACGCGGAAGCGCGCGCCGGTGGTGCGGGGCTGTGGCGGGGCCGCCACTACAGAGTGCGCGATGCCGGCGTGCCGGACGACATCTCCGTCCTGCTCAACCATTTTCATCTGGTTGAAGGCACGGTCCTCTCCGTCGCCGAGCGCGGCCGGCGGCTTTACCTCAATTTCGGCGGGAACTACCGCGACGATTTCACCGTGATGGTCGAGGCGCGCGACTATGAGGCGTTCTCCGAGGCCGGGACCGACCTTCTCGGCCTTACCGGTGCACGTGTGCGGGTACGCGGCTGGATCCGCAATTTCAATGGGCCGATGATCGAGGTGCGCGTGCCCGAGCAGATCGAGGTGCTCACACCGCCGCCGGGCTAGTCGCTTTTCTCAATGAGATATTCTTGGATCAGTTCGCGGTAGCGCGATCCGTCGAAGCTTGGGAAGTGACCGCCATGCACGACACGAACCGGAAAGTCGTGGATGCGCTTCATGGTGGCGATGTAGGTCGGGATGTGGGCGTCCGGGGTGTCGTCGATGAGGGGGCCGTCATAGACGATGTCGCCGGAGAACAGGATTCCCGTCGCCCGCTCAAACAGCATGATGCCGCCCGGCGAATGGCCGGGCGTGTGGATCACCTCAAAATGCCGGTCGCCGGTATCGACGCTGTCGCCGTCATTGAGAATGCGGGTGGCCGGCGCCGACTTCACAGCATATTCCGTGGATACATAGGGTAGCGGCGGGAGCTTTGTGAAAATTTCGTCGGTAACATAGGGGTCCGCGAGCGTGTTGGCGCGGGTCGGCGCGGTCATGATACCGGCCTCATCGGCGTGCACGTAACGCTCTTCGAATTCGTGATGGCAGCCCACATGGTCGAAATGTGTGTGGCTTGCAACGGCAATGCACGGCTTTTCGGTAACGATCGGAACCCATTCGCGCAGGCTCACTACACCCATGCCGCTGTCGATCAGCAGGTCGCGGTCGCGGCCGCGGATATGCCACATGTTACAGCGGTAGAACTCCTTGATGTGCGGTTCGCCGATATAGGTGACATCGCCGCCGGCGCTGCGGGTTACGTATCAGTCGTCGGCGGCGGCGCGGATCATGAGACTTTCCTTTCCAGATATCGAACCATGCGTAACCGGTGCGCGGCTAATTTGACCGTCAGGAGGGGCTTCGTGCAACCGGTGCCGGTGCCGATATGTCACAATATGGCGACCAGAAGGCGAAATTGTCGTTTCTGTCTTGTATTGAGGGCCTTATCGGGGAATCGTGTGCGACCGGTGACTACAGGACCGGCAGTTATGCGTGCCGGGTAAGTAAACAGTGATGCGAACAGGCGTTTTACCGATCAACTGGCAGCGCCGTCTGCCGACAGCGTTGCGCGTGGCGCCCGCCGTGCTTGTGGCGCTGCTTGCGGTTGCGTGCACGTCATTGTCGCCAACCCAGGACGCGCCGATCACGCCTGAAGAAGAGGCGCGCATCGGGGCTGCCGCCCATGGTGAGATTGTCTCGCAGTTCGGCGGCGCCTATCGCGAACCACAGCTTAATGCCTATGTGGACCGCCTGACGCAACGCCTTGCGCAGTCCAGCGGGCGCGGCAGCGGGAATGTGCGCGTGACGGTGCTGGACTCGCCCGTGGTCAATGCGTTCGCAGCACCCGGCGGTTTTCTTTACGTGACACGCGGCCTGCTGGCACTTGCCAATGACGAAGCTGAGCTTGCCAGCGTTCTGGCGCACGAACTGGGCCATGTCGCCTCTCACCACAGTACCGAGCGTCAGACCGTGGCATCGCGCGTCGGGTTGCTGAACGGTGTCCTGAGCACCTTGTCGGGCAGCCCCTATCTGGCGGAGGCCCTGTCGCTGTCGGGTGCCAGTTACGTCGCCGCCTATTCGCGCGATCAGGAGCGTGGTGCAGACGATCTTGGCATCGGCTATGCGGTGGCGAGTGGTTACGATCCGTTCGCCGCGTCGACATTTCTGACCAGCCTGCACCGCCACTTCGAACTTCAGCGCTCAAATACACAAGGCGAACGCGGCGCCGACGTTTCCAGTCTGCTGTCGACCCATCCAAGCACCGAAGAGCGCATCCAGAGCGCCCGTGCTCGCGCGTTTGCCGTCGGCGACCTGACGACCGGATATGTCCGCAACCGCGACGTTTATCTCGATATGATCGACGGCCTGCCCTATGCCGGCAATCCGGTGCATGGGGTGATCGACAGGCGCACGTTCAGCCACCCGGTGCTGCGTTTCAGATTTGCCGTACCGGAAGGCTTTGAACTCATCAACCGCAACGATGCGGTGCTGGCGCGCGGGCCGGAAGATGCGGTGATCATATTCGATGGCGCCGAACTCGATGCGGGCATGTCGCTTGAAAACCACATGATCGAGCAATGGGGCGAGGGCCTGGATCTGCACAATGTACGCAGCTTCAAGCTGAACGGCATGGAAGCGGTGGGCGGCGAGACCCTGCACAAGGGTTTCGGCCATGAACTGGTCGTGGTGCGGCACTCCGAAAATGTCGTCTACCGGTTCTTGTTCATCACGCGGCCCATGGCGACAGCCAAGTACGAGAGCGGCTTCCGCAACACGATCAGAAGCTTCAAACGGTTGTCGGAACGCGAAGCGCGCCAGATCCAGTCTCTGACATTGCGTGTTGTCGAGGTGAAGCCGCGTGAAACGGTTGCCCGGGTGGCACGCCGCATGGCGTTCGACCACAACCGGGTGGAACGGTTTCGCGTGCTGAACGGCCTGGGCCCCGAGCAGGAACTCGAGCCCGGTCAGCGCGTCAAGATCGTTACCCACTAAAACGCAGCGGGTTAATACCAAGGGCGGCAATTATTGACCCGTTTCACCGGGATGATTTTACCCTCCGGCAAGGCGCGTACTGCGCCGCGGTACAGGTACCGTAAGTAGGACGCAACGCTGCTGGAGGGCAAAAGCACCCGGCCTGCGGTGGGCCATTCCGGCCCGTCGACCGCGTTGCGGGCCTTGTCCGATACACCGCATCGCACTGCGGCCCGCGCCTCCTCGAGCGAGCAGGAATGGCCCATGAAACGGGTCAGTAATTGCCGCCCTTGGTATAAGACCGCATCCCATCGTAACGTGCTCAAGAAAAAACGCCCGGCCTCGTAAAGAGAGCCGGGCGAAGTGATGGTGCTGTATAAACTTGTGTGCGGGCGACGCTATGCGGCGGCCTCGGCGGCCTGCTTCTCGGCCTGCTTCTCGGCTTCGCGCTCGGCTTTCTGTGCGCCTTTGTCGAGGATCGCCTCGATCTCGGCAACGGCCGTTGCATCGTCGGTCTTGCGTACCGCCGCGATTTCGCGCGCCATACGGTCAAGTGCCGCTTCATAGAGCTGACGCTCGGAATAGGACTGCTCGGGCTGGCGGTCGGAGCGGTAGAGGTCGCGTACGACTTCCGAAATCGAAATCAGATCGCCCGAGTTGATCTTGGCTTCATATTCCTGGGCACGGCGGCTCCACATGGTGCGCTTCACCCGGGCGCGGCCCTTGAGGGTCTTCAGCGATTTTTCGATAATATCGTCGTCGGAAAGCTTGCGCATGCCGACAGCCTTGGCCTTGGCGGTCGGGACACGCAGGGTCATCTTCTCTTTCTCAAAGATAATGACATAGAGCTCAAGCTGCGCGCCGGCGATTTCTTCATTTTCGACTTCGGTAATCCTGCCGACCCCGTGCGAGGGGTAGACAACGAATTCGTTTGTCTTGAAGTCCAGCTTTGCAGATCTTTTCTTTGCAGTCATGCGCGGGTATGCCTTTCGTTAGTGGTCCGCCGCTTGAGCGATCAGGTGTGTTTGCGACATTGCTGTGCCGGTAACGCCGAACGGTACTCTTGTGTCCGAAGGTGCGGGTTGCGCAGCAATGATGGCGATGTGCTCTCTTTGTCGATCTTCCAGATGGAGCCGACAATGTCGGGTAATCTCCGGCGTCGGGTAATCTCCGGCCCGCCCGATGTGGGCTGACATTCGCTGACGAGCCGTCTTACTCGACTTATCCCGAAAAAAAGGCCCGCGCTCCAAGGGGCCGGCCTCTACGGAAATCTCTCATCGCGATGATGATGGATCCCTTATAGCACAAATTTTACGCATTTTAAAGGTTTGCAGCCCGATTTGCGCGGCGAAATCGCCACTTGGGCGCAGAACTTTGGCGTCAGGGTTAATACAACAGCCGGGCGAACCAACGGCGGACACTGTTTTCAGTCGCCTTCGCCCGGTGCCTCGGTGAAGAATTCCTTATACTTGTCGGGCTTGCCATCGTATTCCTCGGCGTCGGGATAGACGTCGCGCTTCATCGTCACGTTCGGCCATTTGTCGGCGAATTCGGTGTTGATCCGCAGCCATTCCTCAAGACCGTCTTCAGTGTCGGGCTTGATGGCTTCGGCGGGACATTCCGGTTCGCAGACGCCGCAATCGATGCATTCATCCGGGTGGATGACGAGCATGGTCTCGCCTTCATAGAAGCAATCGACCGGACACACCTCGACGCAGTCCATGTATTTGCATCTGATGCAGTTGTCGGTGACGATGTAGGTCATATTAGTCTCCGGATTGCGCGCCGCGCGGCCAGGTCATTTCACAAACTGACGTATCCAGTCGGACATGCCGTCCGGACGCGGCCTCCTATATCATAAAGTTTCAGGCTTGTATCAAGCCCCGGCTTCATAGTGTGGCAAAATTGCGCGGTTGGCATGCCACAACGGATCACCGCTCCTGTTCAAGCCATGACTCCAATTCGCGCCGCTGCTTTTTCGTCGGGCGGCCGGAGCCTTCCTCGCGCACTGCCTGGGCCTGCGGCGTGCCGGTTGCGCCCTCGGGCTTCGGGGATGTAGTCCGCGGGCTCAGATCCTCGTAAAGCAGTTGAGCCTCCGGCGCAGGGCCGCGCCGCGTTCCCGGCGCAACGATCCGCACGACATGAAGTTTGCGGTGCGCCGTGAACGTGATGACATCGCCGACATAAACAAGATGTCCGGGCTTTGCGATACGCACCCGGTTGACCCGGACCTTGCCGTCGCTGACAAACCGCGCCGCGCTCGTGCGGCTTTTAATGAACCGCCCGTACCAAAGCCATTTGTCGATGCGCTGGCCGTCTGCGCGCGATGCTCCCGGCGGCGACATCAACTGTCGGCGGATTTGTTTGTCTTGAAGCCTTCCTGCAGAGCGGCCAGGGCGGCGAACGGGGAATCTTCCGGCTTCGGCGGCGGGCCCGCGCTCGTGCGCTGCACCGGCTTCTTCTGCTTTGGCTTGCGGTCGGAACGGCGCTGCTTGCCGCCTGCTTTGCGCTCAGACCGAGCGGTGCCCGCCTCGCGCCCCTTCGCCTGGCGCGGCGTCTTGGGTCTGGGCCGCCATACTTCTAGATATTGCGGCTCAGACGCCTCTTCAGCACCTTGCGAACCTTCGTCATCCGGTGGTGCCGTTGCCGGTTCCTGCCCGCCTTCGCTCACCTTCGGCTCGGGCACTGCGTCCGCGCCGGCGGGCGCGCAGGTCTCCGGCTCGTCGGCGGAGGTATCTGTTGATGCAGCGACGCGGCGCCGGTCCACCCGAAAACCCAGCGCCCGCAGAATGCCGGCGAACTCATCGCCCGAACATCCGACGAGCGACATCATGTCCGGAACGACGGTAAAGCCGCCGCCCTCGACCGATCCTTCCGGTCGGACATCGTCCGCTTTTTCCGGTTTCCAGAATACCAGTGGCCGGATGAGGTCGGCAACCCGTTCGAGCATGTCGATGCGTACCGCGCGGCTGCCGCACACCCTGAAACCGATGGAGCGGTAAAAGCCGTCCGGAACGTCTTTATCGGCGGGAACCGAAGTCAGCCCCTGTTGCGGCGGTTCGGGCAGCTGTTCCAGATCAAGAGCACCGTCCTTTTCGCGCTGCAATGCCCACAAGACCAGCTTCCAGTGGGTTGCGGCGGGCTTGAGGAGAAGCGGCACGAACACATGCACCGAACCAAACCGCACGCCGACGCGGCGCAGGTCGGCGCGCGCGGACTGCTCAAGCTGCTTGAGTTCGCCGGCGACGTCGTCGCGCACGAGAATGCCGAACCCTTCAAGCAGTTGAAACGCGATGCCGCGCGACAGGCCCTCCAGCCCCTCGGAGGCGGCAAGCGCAAGCAGTGGCGCCAGATGGGTTTCAAGTTGTTTTGCAAGCCAGGTATCAAGCCGGTTCTGGACGAGCTGGCGGTCGTCTCCGCTCAGTTGATTGTCGGCAATGAGCTGGACGCGTGGCCGCAAAGCGTCATCGCCTGCCTGGAGGCGGGCAATGCGCGCGCCCTCCCAGACGATGCCCGCCTGCAAGGTCACTTCGAGGGCTTGATCCGGCACGGCGGCGAAACGCCTGGCGCGAGCCGATACCTCCGATGCCACGGCCTTCAACGAGGCGCTGCGCAGCGCGCGCCCGTGCGCATCGTCCGTCGCCGCGTCAGGGACGAAATGAAACCCCTTGAGCTGGCCGACGAACTGGCCCTCAACCGTAATGTCTCCGTCGTTCGATACGGCCGACATGAGTGTTTCCTTTTCTCTCATGCGTTTCATCAGAACGCTGGTCCGGCGGTCGATGAACCGCTGTGTCAAGCGCTCATGCAAGGCATCCGACAACTTATCCTCAATCGCGCGTGTGCGCTGCTGCCATTGCGCGGGATCAGACAGCCAGTCCGGCTTGTTGGCAACGAATGTCCAGGTGCGAATATGCGCGATGCGGGTGGAAAGGGTGTCAATATCGCCATCCGTATTGTCTGCAAACGAGACCTGGTGTGCGAACCAGTCGGCCGGGATGGCGTTTCCATTTGCTGTCAGGAACGCGAAGATGCGGCCCAGCAGGGCGGCGTGGTCGCCGCCGGTGATGTTGCGGTAGTCGGGTACCTGGCAGACATCCCACAGAAGATGCACCCGCTCCGTGCTGCCCTCGCAAATGCGGGCAATGTCGGGGTCGCGCGACAGAAAATCGAGCGCCGCGGCATCGTCGGTGACGCGGGCACGGGTCAGGCCTTTGATGTCCGGTGCGCGCGCGAGACTGTCGGCGAGCGCCGTTAGCGATGAGTAGTCCAGGGTGCGGTTGCGCCACTGCAACACCTTCACCGGCTCAAAACTATGCGTCTCCAGGCGTTCGATTGTCTCGGCGGTAAACGGGCTGGCCTCGCCGGTAACGCCGAACGTGCCATCGTTCATGTGGCGCCCGGCGCGCCCGGCTATCTGTGCCAGTTCATCGTCCGCCAGATCGCGAATACGGTGACCGTCGAATTTGCGCGTCGCGGCAAAGGCGATGTGATCGACGTCCATATTCAGGCCCATGCCGATGGCGTCGGTGGCGACCAGAAAGTCCACATCGCCGGACTGGAAAAGCTCGACCTGCGCATTGCGGGTGCGCGGGCTCAAGGCGCCAAGAACAACGGCAGCGCCGCCGCGCTGGCGCCGGATGAGCTCGGCGGTGGCGTAAACGGCATCGGCTGAGAAGCTGACAATGGCGCTGCGAGCGGGAAGGCGGGTGAGTTTCTTCTGGCCGGCATAGGTCAGGCGGGAAAACCGAGGACGGGAGACGAAATTCGCTCCAGGCAGAAGCTGCGAGATAACCGCGCGCATGGTCGGCGCACCGAGGATCATCGTTTCCGTATCGCCGCGCCGGTGCAGCAGGCGGTCGGTAAATATGTGGCCGCGCTGGAAATCGGCGGCGAGCTGAATTTCGTCGATGGCAAGGAAGTCGACCTTTACGTCACGCGGCATGGCTTCCACCGTGCAGACGTAATAGCGCGGTGCCGGGGGTACTATCTTTTCCTCGCCCGTAATCAGGGCGACGTGTTCGGGCCCGCAACGCCTGCATACCGTGTCGTAGACCTCGCGCGCCAGCAAACGCAGCGGCAGGCCGATCATGCCGGTGTCGTGGCTGATCATCTGCTCAACCGCGAGATGGGTTTTGCCGGTATTCGTCGGCCCGAGGACAACGGTGACATTGCGGGCGCGGGGATGCTGCGGAGATGGTGGGGTCGGCTGGTTCATGGCAGTGAGTTATCTAGACCGTTTCACCTTCATATGGAAACGTTTGACCGGGCGCTGGCGCCGCAAGTTCGACCTTGGTAGAGCACTTTTTGCGCCATTATGAAACACGTCGTTTACCGGCGGAACGGGATGCGAACAAAAGCCGACCGAATCACTGACATGCGCCGGCTTCCATATTTGTTCTCTTTCATCTGCATACCTCATGCCTATGAACGGTTGTGTCCAAAGCCGCGTTACTTCTTGCAGGGTGTGCCGCATGGATGTGCCATGGTTAATGCCGGGCGTCACAGGTTAGCAAATCGTTGCCTGATCTGCCGTGACGGCGGGGCTCGGCGTTAACGAAGCGAATACACCGGGAACAAACCCGGCCCGAATCACTTACCGGCGGTTTTTCGTGTTTTGTTCCCTGCCAGATGTTGTAGTCAGCACCGTGCGCGCCACAAGTACTGACATATGGATGATTGGGCCTGCCGCCAAAGAGCCTGGAAAACTACGCACGCTCATGGCCGGACTTAATGCATGTGTCCCAAATGGGAACACATGCAAAAGCCGGCGCCGGATCAGCGCTGTGCGACGGATTGGGAATTGAGAGGCTGGCCGGAAATGGTGGCGCCGTTCAGATACAGAACAACCTGCGTACCGCTGGCAACGCCCACGGCACCCACCGGTATGAAGATCGTGCGGCCGAGAGTGGCCGATTGCACCGGCGCCAGCCACAGTTTGTGGGTTTCAAGGCCATTGGAGTTTTCAGCGCGCAGTTTTTCCTGCTTGTCGCGGGACAGGCCGGCGACAGGCAGATACTCGATCTGGCACTGATGCGCCTCGCCGCGGTAGACGCCGGCATCGTTACTGCCGAAGTCGTCGCGCTGCAGCCGGGTGAATGTCAGATCGTAAACGAGCTTGCCATCGTGCACCCGGTTGCCGCCGCTGCACAGGCTCGCGGGACTGCCGAGCATGATGCCCAGCAACGCGCTCACCGGATCGATTACATTTGCGGCAAGGGCGCTGGCGACGTCTTCAAGTTTGTAGGCGTCCACATGATAGTTGCGTTCCGCGTGCGGCGGCTGTGAACCGCCCCATGTGACCACCGTGGAGCGGTCCGGTCCGCTTGCCTCGGTCTGCAGGGCGAACTGGGAAGGGTCGGCGCCGGATGCGGAGTAAGTCCCCTGCGTTGAGGCGCCGAAGGAAGAACTGGAGAACAGATCCGCGATACCCTTGGTCTTCATCTTGGTGGTTATGGTGTAGCTGTCGCCGGAAAGCTGGATGTCGAATTTCAACACTGCGATGCGGATGCCGTGCGCATAGAGGTCGTATTTCAGAAAGATCGTTTCACTGGCAAACGATGCGGCGGTGGTTGCGATCAGGGCCGCGGCGCCGGTCACAAACATGACGGCGGCAAACGCAAGTGCGCGCAGCGCCGATGCAGGTGATTTTCCCGAGGAGTGGGTGGTCATGGTTCTTATGCCTCGCAAGCTTGGTCATTCATTATGTGAACCCGTTTCCCATGATTTATTATCGCAGGGTCGTTCCGGCAAGTGTTGCGTGTTCCTCATGTGAGATACGCGTGCCAAAAGGCCCGTTTCGCCAAGCCACTAGTAGCAAATTGGGGCAGATGTGCGGCGCCGATGGCCGTCGCGAGGGCTCGATTGCGATTTGCAGACGCACATTATCGTGTTAATGGCGCAGTCATTGTGTTGCCGGCTCACAGCCCAGGCCTTGACGCAACCGGCGTCCCGGCTTATAGCATCGCGCGAATTTCTGCGCCGCGCGTGTCGGCTGCCGGTAAGCTGGCAGGGCTGCGAATGGTGCATAAACCCAACACCGACGTTACGGAGTAGCCAATGGCCCGGCGATGTGAACTGACGAGCACAGGCGTTCAATCAGGAAACAATGTGAGCCACGCGCACAACAAGACGCGCCGGCGGTTCTTGCCCAATCTGTGCAATGTGAGCCTTATCAGCGACTCGCTGGGGCGGACCTACCGGCTGCGCGTCAGCGCCGGCGCGCTGCGTACGGTTGAGCATCGCGGCGGGCTTGACGCATTCCTGCTGAAGGCACGCGACGGCGATCTCTCCTTGAAGGCGCGCCGTATCAAGCGGTCGATTGAGCGCGCGCAGGGCTGATCCCACTGCAACTTATTCTTCGAGCGTGAACTGCAGCAGCAGTGTGCGCTGCATCGCATTGAAGTTGTTGTCGGAAATTACCGTCAGCCGAAGCGTGCCATCGGCGTCATAATGTGCCGCCACGCCTTCCATGTTGTCTATGGTGTAGTGCGGCTGGTTGACGCTCAGCAAAACCTCTCCTTCAAGTACTGAATTGCGGGCGATCTCCGCGGCCGGCACGCGGCGCAGACGCATGCCCGCAAGGGTCGCCGGAGAGAAACTGCGTTCCAGAATGACAAGATCGCCGTTCGGCAGGATATCCAAGTCGGTGATGTCGAAATCGTTCGACCGGCGCACCGTGAACCCGCCGGGGCTGCCGCCGCCGATCAACCAGCCGCGCACATTGCCCTTATCATCGAGAAACGCCTCGCTGACGGCGATCACCGTCCCGCTCAATGGCGACGTGTCGGGGAACATGCCGACGGCTTCGAGTTCCTTGTTGAAGGGGGCTGCGGAGGCTGCTTCGGGCAGGGGGATGCTTGCTGGCTCAGCCAGAAACCCGAATGTCTCGAGGTCGTAGATGAGGATGCGCTCGCGGCGTTCGAGTGCGACCAGCAGGCTTCCCGTACCGGTACCGGATGTTACGGGGCCAAGACCCTCAACGTCGCGCTCGTCCTTCGAAGCGAACGGCCGTCCCGTTGCTGACAGCATGGGCGCCATTTGTGCGTTGGTTACGGTCTCAACCCTGCCGGCTCGATAAACGATATCGGCGGTAAGCCACTGGCCCTGATCGCTCGCGGCGATGAGTTTCTTCCCGCCGCCTGAGACGGTAAGCCCGGAGAAGCCGCCAAATTGCGGGTCATCGCTGAGGAGCTCGACACCACCGGCAAAGCGCAGGGCGCCGAACAGGATGCGGGTGGGTTGCAGAACGTCAAACTCGATGGCAACCGTTTCGACGGCCACGTCGCGCCCGCCGGCGTCTCCCATCGCGGGCAGGTTGGAGGGGAATAGTAGCGCCACTGCTATGGCGGGTGTCACCAAGCGTCGCAGACCGGCTGCCGGCATCAATGAAGCGTGCGCTTCGGTCGGCGCATAGGCCCATGCCGGGTTGCCGGGCCACTGGTTTCATCGAACAGTTCCGCCAGCTTGTCTGTCATGACGCCGCCGAGTTCCTCCGCATCGACAATCGTCACTGCCCGGCGGTAGTAGCGTGTAACATCGTGGCCGATGCCGACGGCGATGAGTTCCACCGGCGAGCGCGTTTCGATCTCTTCGATGACACGGCGCAAATGCTGCTCAAGATAGTTCCCGGAGTTTACCGACAATGTTGAATCGTCGACCGGGGCACCATCTGAAATTACCATCAGGATGCGGCGCTGTTCATGGCGTGCCAGCAGTCTGCTATGCGCCCACAACAATGCTTCTCCGTCGATGTTTTCCTTCAGCAGGCCCTCGCGCATCATGAGCCCGAGATTGCGGCGGGCGCGGCGCCAGGGGGCATCGGCCGATTTGTAGATGATGTGCCGCAGATCGTTGAGGCGGCCGGGCGTGTCCGGCTTGCCGGATGCAAGCCATTGTTCGCGCGCCTGCCCGCCTTTCCAGGCGCGTGTCGTAAAGCCCAGAATTTCGACCTTGACGCCGCAGCGCTCCAGCGTGCGTGCGAGAATGTCGGCACAGGTCGCGGCAACCGTTATCGGGCGCCCGCGCATGGAGCCCGAATTGTCGAGCAGAAGCGTTACGACAGTGTCACGGAAATCCATGTCGAGTTCGTGCTTGAACGACAACGGGTGCATCGGATCGGTCACGACGCGCGACAGCCGCGCGGCGTCGAGCAGCCCCTCTTCGAGATCGAACTCCCAGGAGCGGTTCTGCTTGGCCAGCAGCCGCCGCTGCAGCCGGTTAGCCAGGCGCGCCACGACGCCCTGCAGATTGGAGAGCTGCTTGTCGAGATACTCCCGCAGCCGTGCAAGTTCTTCCGGCTCGCACAGGTCCTCGGCCGCAATCACCTCGTCAAAGGCTTCGGAGAAAACCTTGTATAACGGTTCCGGCGGCATATTGGAGAACGGTGTCTGGGGCCGCCAGGGCTCCTGGCCGTCCGGTGCGTCCTCCGCGTCGGCGTCGTCAAAGACATCGTCGACATCCATGTCGGTTGCATCCTGCTCACCGTCTTCGGTGTCGCCTTCGCCCTGTTCGACGTCGGCGGATGTCGAGCCGTCGGCTTCCTGGGTTTCGCCGTCGGCGTCGGCGTCCATGTCTCCGGTCTCGGGCTCTTCCGACTGGCCGTCCGAGTCGGCATCGTCGTCGGCATCGCCCAGCTCGTCGGCCATGTCGAGGGCGGCGATGAGTTCGCGGGCCAGTTCGCCGAAAGCGCGCTGATCGTCGATGCGCTGTTCAAGATCGTCGAGAATGGCACTCGCCTTTTCTTCAATCCAGGGGCGCCACAGATCAACCAGAAGGCCCGCGTTCTGCGGTGGCTTCTGACCGGTGAGGCGCTCGCGCACGATGAGCGACAGCGCTTCTTCCAGTGGCGCTTCCTCGCGGTCGCGCAGGTTAGCCACACCCTGCTTTTCGTATTTGTCATCGAGCATGGCGGTAAGATTGGAGGCCATGCCGGGCATAGCGCGCGAGCCGATGGATTCAACGCGCGCCTGTTCGACGGCTTCGAAAACTGCGCGTGCGTTCCGGCCTTCGGGGAGCATGCGCGCATGCACCTTGTCGTCGTGGCGGGCGATGCGCAGCGCGAAGGCATCCGATATGCCACGCGCTACCGATGCGACATCGGATGTGAGCTCGCGGTCGATCTGCGGCAGACGCGCCTTGTGATCGTCCAGTCTCGGCGTTTCCACGCCAAACTCGACGGTCAGTTCGTCGTCACCGGATATGGCGCGCATGGTGTCGGTCAGCGCGATCTTGAAGGCGGCTGTCGGGTCTTCTTTGCTCTGGGCCATGTCGCGACCTTCCCGGACCTGCTGTCTGCGCGTGCCGCTCAGCCGACCGTCACGGCGGAAGTCGATTCGGGAAGCTCTTCGTTGAAGCAGCGCTGATAGAATTCCGCCACCAGACCGCGCTCGAGTTCGTCGCATTTGTTGACGAAAGTGACGCGGAAGCCGAAACCGATGTCGCCGAAGATTTCAGCGTTTTCCGCCCATGTGAGGACGGTACGCGGGCTCATAACGGTAGACAGGTCGCCGTTCATGAAGGCGCTGCGCGTCAGCGTTGCCACACGCACCATGTTGTCGACCGCCTGGCGGCCTTCGTCGGTATCGTAGCTCTTCGCCTTGGCGAGCACGATGCCGCATTCCTGTTCGTGCGGCAGATAGTTGAGCGTCGTGACAATGCTCCAGCGGTCCATCTGGCCCTGGTTAATCTGCTGGGTCCCGTGATAGAGGCCGGAAGTGTCGCCGAGCCCAATCGTGTTGGTGGTCGAGAACAGCCGGAAAGCCGGGTGCGGGCGGATCACTCGGTTCTGGTCGAGCAGGGTCAGCTTGCCGGCGACCTCAAGCACGCGCTGGATGACGAACATGACGTCCGGGCGTCCGGCATCGTACTCATCGAACACAAGGGCCGTATTGGTTTGCAACGCCCAGGGCAGGATGCCTTCGCGGAATTCCGTCACCTGTTTGCCGTCCCTGATGACAATGGCGTCCTTGCCGACGAGGTCGATGCGGCTGATGTGGCTGTCCAGGTTGATGCGCAGACACGGCCAGTTGAGGCGCGCGGCGACTTGTTCGATGTGGGTCGACTTGCCCGTGCCGTGATAGCCCTGGATCATGACGCGGCGGTTGTGGGAAAAGCCGGCGAGAACGGCAAGCGTCGTCTCCGGGTCGAACAGATAGTCCTGATCGACGTCCGGCACATGCTCTGCTCGTTCCGAGTAGGCGGGAGCCTCAAGGTCGGAGTCGATTCCAAAAACCTGACGCACGGAGATGTGCATGTCGGGGAGGCCGGCGGTTTCGCCATTTGTCTGGACGGTCATTCCACTCACGCTTTCGAAATGCGCGTGCCCTTGGCACTGCACAATTGACGTCGAGGCCGCGCCGATCGTCAGGAAATGCCCATGAAGGAACGTGCGCGTTGGCCGAAAGAGTGTTCTTTAATCCGCCTTGGCCTGTCTGTGCAAGCCCGATCGGGTTCTTAGGCGCTTTTCGACACTCATTCCGGTCGAGTATCCAGTCAGCAATATCCCACGGACCGCAAGTAGTCATAGGCTTGGATGACCTCGCGGAATTTGTCTTCCGACTCCCGGTTGCCGCCATTTGCGTCCGGGTGGTGGCGCTTTACCAGGGTCTTGTATTGGAGCTTGATCTGCTCCGGCGTGGCATCGATGTCGAGGCCAAGCGCCGAAAGCGCGGCCCGTTCCGCGTTACGCACGGTGCGGCGCGGCTTTGCGTTTGCCCGGCTGCCGCCGTTGAACAGGCCAAACGGGTCGGTGATTTCCGGATCGTCGCCGCCGGGCTTGTCGGCCTCGCCCGTGGCCCACGAATTGACGCCAAGTTTCCAAGTCGGCCGGTGGCCGGTCAGCGACGACTTCTGATAGCCGATGACGTCTTCGTCCTTCATGCCTTCGAAATAGTTGTAGCCTTTGTTGTACTGGCGCACATGTGCCAAACAGAGCTGCAGGTACTCGCCGTCGCGGCCACGTCCCTTTGGCGCGCGGTGCGTGCCCGCCGCTTCGCAGCCGGCCCATTCGCAGCACGGATACTGGTCGCGCAAAAGCCGGTCTTCGTCGGGCTTGACGCGGATGCTGTCGAATATTTTCGAATTAAGCTTCATGTTGCGCAATTATGGGTGTCACGGGGCTGACTGACAAGGTGGCGCCTGCTTCGCCATCGCATATTCCACCGCGATGTTGTATGAGCGCATCACCTTTACCGCCAGCAGGAGCCCGACAATGGCCGATGGACGCGTCCGACAAGAGATCATAGAGAAGTTAACGCGTGCTTTTGCACCTGAAATACTGGACGTGATCGATGAATCGCATCTGCATGCGGGACACTCGGGTGCCCGGCCCGAGGGCGAAACTCATTTCCGCGTCAAGATCGTATCGGGCAACTTCGACGAGCTGACGCTTGTCGCGCGCCACCGCCTAGTCAACGACACACTGGCGGATGAACTTAGCGGCCCCGTGCACGCGCTCGCCATCGAGGCAAAGCCGGCCGGAGGCTAGGGCATGGATTCATAAGCGCGGAACACCTCGAGATTTCACGGGTACAACAGGACGGATGATCGGCCGATCAAGGTCGGTAGGCTCACACCGCATAATTCGAAGCTCCCGCAAGATTGAGTCACAATCGTGCAGCGTCCGGCAACTTGCTTGCCCAAATGTCCGGATTCGGGTGAATGTTGGCCGTCACTTCTCCAGCCTGAAAAACGGAAAAATGATCCAAAGAGGACATGCAAATCCTATGGGAGGATGATCTGTGAGGTCAAGAAAGCAGCGCGATATATAGGAGTTGCCTGTTCGATGATGGGCTGGTTCAAGACGAATGCAGCGCCCGGTTGATCAGGAGTGGAGACCGGGTGAAGAAGCGCCACACAAGAAGGACGCCGACCACGGTGAGCGCCGCAGCCAGGCTGATCCAGATTGCGTGCCCCCCGAAACCCAGATAAATGCCGAACACTGCAGAGGATATGAAACCCACCCCCCAAAAACCGGCCAGTGCAATCAGCATTGGACCCCGCGTGTCTTTCAGCCCGCGCAACGCACCCAATGCCGTGGCCTGGCCGGCTTCGGCCATCTGAAACGCGGCAGCTATGGCGAGGAACGAGACAGCGAGGTCAATTGCTGTCCTGTTTTCCGGGCGCGTTAGGTCGAGGAAGATATCGACAATGGCGCCGCCGAAGAACCAGAAGGCGGCAGCCGGAAGAATTGAGAAACCGACGCCCAGCAGCAGTGCGGTCCACCCGGCTCGCGCAGTAGCGTCGCGATTACCGGCGCCCGCCTCGCGACCGACACGCACCGTCGCTGCCTGGGCAATTCCGTAGGGCACCATATAGACGAGAGCTGAGCATTGAAGGGCAATAGCGTGTGCCGCCAGCGCGGCGGCCCCGATCAGCCCCATGAGCAGGGTTGAAGCAAGGAATATCCCGACCTCGGAAATGTTGGTCACGGCAATGGGAAGGCCGAGGCGGGCCAATTCTTGAAGCTGTGCCCTGTCAACGCGCCAGAAACGGCCGAGCAGCCGATATCGGCGCAGACGGCGGTCGTGCAGTACGAAGGCCAGCAGCACTGCAAACATCAGTACCGAGACAATTGCGGTAGTCATGCCAGCGCCGACCAGGCCCAAGCGCGGCAAGCCGAATTGGCCGAACATGAGCGCGTAGTCGGCGAGCGCATTTGTGCCGATACCGCAGACCACGACGATCAGTGTCGCACGTGGCCGCATATGGGCCGCCAGCAACCGGCTCAGAACCACGAACCACAGAATAGGTAGAAAACCCCATACCATGGCTCGAACGTAGGTCTGCCCCGCAGAGGCCAGCTCTGGGTCCTGCCCGAGGAGCACAAGTATTGCCCCCGCGTGCCAAATCAGGATCATGCAGGGAAGCGACGTAATCGCCGCCATCCACATGCTATGACGAAAGGCCGGCCGCACCTGGCGAAACCGGCGGGCACCCAGATGCTGAGACAGGACGGGTGCGACGGCGCCGAGCACGCCGATCGCGGCATGCTCCAAGGTGGCGAACAAGTGACCACCCAGCAAACCGGCGGCCAGAACCTCCGACCCCAGCCAGCCCATCATAATCCTGTCGGTCGTCATCATCGCCATGTGGGCGATCACGGTTAGAATCAGAGGCACCGCCAGCGTCATGGTCACGCGGGCTTCCTGCAACCAAGGCGTTAGAGCGCGTGATGCGGGCGGGCGGGTATGCGGGTTCGCATGCATGGCTTGCATTTTCACGCCAAAGAGGCATGGAGCATCAGGGGTTGCGATCTGATTGCGCGCCGGCAGCAACAACATCTGCCGGCAGGTCACACAGCAAAAAAGGCCGTGTGCACCAATTCTAGATCAGCCACAGGCAATGCGGCCAGCACCAAATCAAGGAATCATTGACCGCATGCAGCGATGGCTGCTTCTGGCACATCCCGGACTGTCTGATACCAAGGGCGGCAGTTATTGACCCGTTTCACCGGGATGATTTTACCCTCCGGCGAGGCGCGTACTGCGCCGCGGTACAGGTACCGTAAGCAGTACGCAACGCTGCTGGAGGGTAAAAGCACCCGGCCTGCG